>JALUYI010000001.1 GCA_027013095.1 Paracoccaceae bacterium
CGACGGCGCGCTTTGATCTTGGCAATGAAGTTCTGGTCGATCTGACCTCGGGCACGCTGACGTCCGTCACCGATCTCGAGCTGTTCGCAGGCGCCAATACGCTCGCCCTGGAAAGCGCACCCGGTGTCTGGGAGGTTTTGCAGTTCGGCACGGCGACGCTGGTTTCTGCGGGACGCTACAGCCTGACGCGCCTTCTGCGCGGCCAACGCGGCACCGGGGATGCGATCGGCGCACCGGCTTTGGCGGGGGCAAACGTCGTGCTGCTGGACTCAGCCTTGCAGCCGCTCTCGATGTCGCTCGGGGATCTCGGAATTGCCTGGAATATGCGCGTGGGGCCTGCCAGTGCCTCGCCCTCTGATGCGATCATGCAGGCCAGCACCTTCACGCCGAACGGGCGGGGGCTCATGCCGTTTGCCCCCGCACAGGCGCGGATGCGCAGGCTTGCAAATGGCGATCTGGCTCTCCGCTGGCTCCGGCGCGATCGGGCCTTGGCCGCTGACAGCTGGGTGCTCGCGCAGGTGCCGATGTCGGAGACCTCCGAAGCCTATGATCTGGAGATTTTGTCGGGAGCGACTGTCGTGCGCACCGTCACCGGCCTGACCACGCCTGCCTTCACCTACACCGCTGCCATGCAGGCGGCAGATTTCGGCGGTCCTGTCACCAATCTGACGATCCGCTTGTTTCAGATCGGCGCGCTTGGGCGCGGCGTACCCCTTTCAACCATCCTCACAATATTGGAAAGCCTATGACCACTCCCAACCTTGCCCTGCCATATCTCGCTGCCGCACAGGCGCAAAAGCATGTGACCGTGAACGAGGCCCTCGATCATCTCGACGGGCTTGTGCAGCTGTCGGTGATCTCCTCGACCTTGACCGCGCCACCGGCAACGCCAAGCGAAGGCGATCGTTATATTGTTGCCGCGGGGGCCACCGGAGCCTGGGCGGGCTGGGATGGCTCGGTTGCGCATTTCTCGGGCGGCGCGTGGTTGAGGTTGACCCCTCAAACCGGCTGGATTGCCTGGGATCAGGGCGCGGGCGGGATTGTCACCTATGACAGTGTTAACGGCTGGGCCGTCTTGCCTACCGGCGGTGGTTCGGGTGGGGGCCTTGTCATACTTCCTGTGATCAACGGCGATTTTGAAACCGGCGATGCGGCTGGCTGGACGGTCACGCTCGGGACTGCGGCGGTGTCTGACTGGGCCGCGATTTCCTATGGTGCAGCGGGCACCAGCACCGCCCGCAACGGGACTTATATATTTTCCGGGGGCGAAGGTACGGCGGCGCAGGCGCGCATTACCGCCCATCAGGATATCGACATCAGTGGCGACACATCCGGGCTTTACTGGCTGACCGCGGATCTGATGAAGAACTATCAGGATCAGGACAAGCCGAGCGTTACCTTTGATATTCTGGATATTGCCGGTGCGGTTCTGGCCTCGACCTCCGTCACCAAAACAGATGGCCTTGTCGGCATCACGCCGGTCATTCTGAGCCTCGCACGCCCGGGCGGGGCGGCAAGTGCGCGCATCACGCTCGATATCACCCGTGGCACGGGCAATAACAACAACGCCGCCATAGACAATGTGAAACTGTTGGGATCGGGCGCCGGGGGAACCGTAACACCGCTGCCCGACGTAACGCTGGCGCAAGCGCCAAGCGGGGCGGCAATCGGTGCGCATGTGATCGAGGAGTTGCTGTCCGGCTTGGCCGGAGCTTCGGTTGCCTCGACCATCACCATTCCCGACCGCGCGATTGTGCTGGCGGTTTCAACCCGCACCGTCACCGCCATCACCGGCGCCACGTCCTATGATTGCGGCATTGCTGGAACCCTCAACAAGTTTGGTGGCAGCCTCGGGATTGCCGCCGGCAGCACCAATGTCGGCGTTATCGGCCCGCAGGCGTTTTATGCGGCGACACCGATCATGCTGACCGCCAATGGGGGCAGTTTCACCGGCGGTGCTGTGCGTGTTGCCATCCAGTACCTGCTGCCGAGCGCGCCCGGTGCCTGATAATATGTGAGCCTAAAATGAACAATTCACCGAAAATGGACCTGATCCAGTGGCTCGCGTCCGACGCGGGCCGCGCTGCAATCGCCGGGGCTGCCGGTGGCCTCGTTCGCTGGGTAACGCTCCGCGATGACTGGCGCGAGGGGCTGACCGGTCTGCTCGTTGGCAGTCTCTGTGCGATTTATCTCGGGCCACTTGCCGAACCCCTGCTCGATCCGGTGATCGGCAAGATTGCCCCGGGCGATAGTGCGGCGGGGTTCGCGAGCTTCGTGATTGGCCTTGGTGGCATCAGCATCGCGGGATTCATTCTCGATATCATCAAGGCGCGGCGTTCCAAGGTTCTGGGAGGCCGAGATGAAGAATGACCTGAAACAGGCCGCAAAACGCGAGGCGCGGGTCTGGGCCGTGGCGATCGTTGTTCTGGGCGTCTGGATGGTCGCTGCCTGGGTCGGTTAACAAAATAGGGAAAATAATCATGAAAATCTCGAAACGGGGTCTCCTTGAGATCGCCGAGCACGAAGGTATTGTGCCGGGGCCTTATCTCGACAGTCGCGGCGTCTGGACTTGGGGGATCGGGCACACGGCGGCGGCCGGGGATCCGGATCCTGAAAAGATGGCCCGTGGCATGCCGGATGATATCGATACGGCGATCATTGGGGCGCTGCGCCAATTCGATCGCGATCTCGAAGATTACGAGCGCCGGGTCAATCGTGCGATCAAGGTGCCGCTCGCCCAGCATCAGTTCGACGCGCTGGTCAGCTTTGATTTCAACACCGGTGGGATATTCAAGGCGCGGCTGACGCGACGGATCAATGCGAGCGATCCGGGCGCGGCCGACAGTTTTATGGGCTGGCTGAAGCCGCCCGAAATCCGTCGCCGGCGCACCGATGAAATGCACCTGTTCCAGACCGGCGATTACCGCGCCAATGGTGATGCGATCAAGGTTTGGCGGGTAGACGGCAACGGCCATCTGCGCGGACTCGATCGGGTGATGCATGGGGATGAGGTTCTGGCAATGATCGGTGAACGCGGATGATCCGGGTTCTTTTGGGCCTCATCGGCCGCCCGGCCATGGTGGGCTGGGCGTTGGCCGGGGTTATGGCGCTGGTTGGCGGAAGCTATACGCTTGGCCGTTATCAGGGGACCACTGCCGCCAATGTCAGGCTGGCAGCTGAACAAGCACGCCTGCAGGTACAGATGATGCGTATGGCCGACATCGCCTCGCGCAAGGAGGCCGCGCGCTTGGCCGCTGTCGCCGCGGCCGATAAACTTTCAAGGGAGCTTGAAGATGCAGCACATACGGACCGTAATGCTGGCAGGATTGCCCTTGGCGCTGACAGCGTGCGCCGCCTCAACCGCCGTTAGCCCGAGCCTCAGCCCGCCGCCGTCGCTGCTGGTGCCGTGTATCGCGCCGATGAAATTGCCGGAGCGGGCGTTGACGCAGGTCGAGGTCGAAACCTTCTGGGGGCGGGATCGGGTGGCGCTGAGACGCTGTGCTGGGCGATACAAGGGTTTGATCGATTGGGTCGCGGGTTCTGACAACTGATCACGTTTTGAATGGCGCAGTTATTACAATCAATCCCGATACGGCTTTTTTGTCGGAAAACAGCGCTCTGTCCCTGTGGCCGGTCTCCTGTTACACATCCGGCATGAAACCCGCCGACGAAAAACGCATTGCAGCCACTCTGGCCAAAACCGTGGCCATGCTGTGCGTGCGCAACACGGCTCTCGAAGATCTGCATTCGGGCACCACGCCAATCAGCAAGACCGGGGACTATTCGGACGTCGTGGTGATCGACGCCGAAGGGCGAGAAATCCCGTGGACTGAGGTCTCGCATTTTGACGACGCGGCCATGCGTGCGCTGATGCGCCAGATCGTCAATCGGCTTTACACCTTCCACCTGATGGCCGATGACCCGGGGTTGCGACAGACGATCGACAGATGGGTTGCGGCTGCGGAGGACTGGGATGACCCGGAAATCGATCAGGGGTTGCCGGGGGTGGGCAAGAGGGCCACGCCGACAAGCTGAAACGTGTCGAGACAATGCTCGATTGCGGACAATAAGTGGAAGCGCTCTCAGGTGGGGTCCGATCATTTGAAAGGGGGGATGAGGCAAACCGGTGGGCCAAAGTAGAGAACTATCAGCCCTTCAGGGCAAGGTCCTGTTCACCAATTTCGATGTCCGCCATTTCCGTCCGGAGCCAATCTGACAGAAGTCTTGCCACGGCTTCGACCTGCTCCGGTCTGCGCAGGGCACATTCCCACACAGTCGCGACGCGCCATCCGGATTCCAGGAGAGAGTCTCGCACGGCGATATCCCGTGCGACGTTGGCCGAGAACTTGGCCTGCCAGAATTCCGGGCGCGTGGCCGGGGTCGTGGTATAGCGGCATCCTACGTGCCGATGCCAGAAGCATCCGTGCACGAAAATGACGGCCCGGTACCTTGGCAGAACGAGGTCGGGGCGGCCGGTGACGTTCTTCGCATGAAGGCGGTAGCGGAAGCCGCGAGCGTGCAGGGCCCGGCGCAACACGAGTTCGGGTTTCGTGTTCCTGCCCTTGATCCCGGCCATCATCCGGGACCGGGTTGCTTTGTCGACGATATCGACCATTCTGCACCTAGTTTTTGTTTTCCAGGTCGTTATACACCATTGAAAACCGGTTCATCAGGAGATCACATTGCCCGCCACCTTCGGC
>JALUYI010000002.1 GCA_027013095.1 Paracoccaceae bacterium
CATGGAATACCAGATTGGATCGCCCCAGCCGGGGCATGCCCCGGCTGGGGCTCTCAGCGCAATCTCCATCTAAATTTCCAGACGTCAGGTTACAGTACCGCCGTTACGATGATGCCCGGCGCGTTTGGGAAATATACCACCCGGCACCTGCTGCATTGGATTGTCGAAAAGGGGTATTTGGGGGATGAACCGTTCCAGAAATACCACGCCAGAATGCTCCGCAAGGAGAAAGGCTAGCGTTCTTGTTGGGGCAAGGTCTTGAGAGTCCATAATAAATTCAAAAGTATGAATTTGTTGTTGCGTCAATCGGGCTCAGTCGGTTAGCGTAGTAAAAAAATAGTGATGTCAGGGAGGACGCATGAAAAGATTGATCATAACGGCTGTGGTCGCTGTTGTCGGGACGGGTTCCGCAGTGGCTGGCCCGGTGGCGCCGTCAGCGGTCGTATTCAAGGAAGGGGCGGTCGAGGCCTCTCTGACCGGGGTTGCTGGCGATCCCGCGGCCGGGAAAAAGGCATTCATCAACCGAAAGCAGGGGAATTGTCTGGCGTGTCATGCGACCAGCGACCTCAAGGACCAGCCGTTTCATGGCGAGATCGGCCCGGCGCTGGACGGGGTTGCCGGGCGTTGGACGACGGCGCAGCTGCGCGGGATCGTGTCAAACGCCAAGAATACGTTTGAGGGAACGATCATGCCGGCCTTTTACCGGGATTCCGGCTTTCATCGGGTCAAGAAGAAATTCAAGGGCAAGACGATCCTGACCGCCCAACAGGTCGAGGATGTCGTCGCCTATCTGAAAACCCTCAAGTAACCCCATAATTCGACAGGGAAAACAAAATGACGATAACAAGACGATATGCACTGGCCTTGGGCGGCGGGGCGCTGGCGCTGACCGGCCTCAGCGGTCTGCCAGCCTTTGCCTCGGTTGCGGATGATGCAATCATGAAAATTACCGGCGGCGCCAAGGTGGTCGAGGGCGGGGTCGATCTGACCGCGCCGGAAATCGCCGAGAATGGCAATACCGTGCCGGTGGCGGTTTCGGCCCCGGGCGCCAGCGTGATCACCATACTGGCCCCCAGCAACCCATCCCCCGCGGTCGCGACCTTCAACTTTGGGCCCCTGTCTGGCGCCTCCGAAGCCTCGACACGGATGCGCCTGGCCAAAACGCAAAAGGTCATTGCCGTCGCCAAGATGGCTGACGGCTCGTTCCACACGGCCAGCGCAATGGTCAAAGTTACAATCGGCGGCTGCGGCGGCTGACCCAAGAGGGAGAACAAAGAACATGGCAAAAGGTGTAAAACCCCGCGTCAAGGTCCCGAAAACAGCCTCGGCTGGGGACGTCATCACAATCAAGACCCTGATCAGCCACAAGATGGAATCGGGCCAGCGGAAAGACAAGAAAACCGGCAAGATAAAGCCGCGCGAAATCATCCACCGCTTTACCTGTGATTTCAACGGGCAGAACGTGATCGACGTCAAGCTGGAGCCGGCTATTTCATCGAACCCGTATTTTCAGTTCAAGGCCAAGGTGCCGACATCGGGTGAGTTCAAGTTCACTTGGTATGACGATGATGGGTCCATCTACTCGACCTCAAAAAAAATTGCCGTCGGCTAAACCAGAAAAACAGGGAGGAATGCCGAATGGAAATACAGAAACCTGGAATGAAAGTTGGAGCGGCAGCCGTGATCGTGCTGCTTGCTGGTGCCGGTGCGGGTTTTGCCGGACAGCCTAGTCTGGTCATCGATGGCCAGACCATGATTACCAAGGCCAAGGCCCCGGCCTATACGCCCAAACTGACCAGCGTGCAATCCGGCTGGGTCTTTCGCTCGAAAGAAACACAGGCACTGCAGCTGGACGATTTTGACAACCCGGGCTTTGTCTTTGTGGACAAGGGCAGGGATCTGTTCAACAAGGTCGAGGGTAGTGCCGGAAAATCCTGTGCCTCGTGCCATGAATTGAAGGATTTCATCGGCCTGCGCACCCGGTTGCCGCGTGTGAACAAGGATGGCCACCTGGAGACGATGGAGGATCTCGTCAACAAGAGCCGCACCAAATACATGGGCGCCAAGCCGTGGAAATATTCTGGCAGCAAGATGACCGCCGTGACGGCACTGATCAGCCTGCAGTCGCGGGGGATGCCTATGAATGTGGCCGTTGACGGCCCGGCCAAGCCGTTCTGGGAAAAGGGTAAAAAGCTCTACTACACACGGGTGGGGCAGCTAGATCTGGCTTGTGCAAATTGTCACGAGGACAATTACGGCAAGATGATCCGCGCCGACCACCTGTCGCAGGGCCAGATCAACGGCTTTCCGACCTACCGGCTGAAAAATGCCAAGCTGAACTCGGTTCACGCACGCTTCAAGGGCTGCATGAAGAATGTTCGCGCCAAGCCTTACAAGCAGGGCTCGCCCGAGTTCAAGGCGCTGGAGCTTTACGTTGCCTCTCGCGGGCAAGGTCTGTCGGTCGAATCTCCCTCGGTTCGGAACTGAGGCGGATCGCTCCAAACGTCAACGCCTCCCTCCCGGTCCGTTCGGGGGGGGAGGGTTCCGCATGATTTTTCCCAAGGGCATGAACATGATTTCTCGGCGTGATTTTCTTCAGGCAAGCATGGCAGCCTCGGCGCTGGTCGGGGCGTCCGGTTTTGGGAATTGGGGGCGGCTGGCGGCGCGTCAGGCCCTGACACAGGATCAGTTGCTGCAGTTTGAGGCAACCGGCAACGTTACCCTTATCCACATCACCGACATTCACGGCCAGCTTGTTCCCACATATTTCCGCGAGCCGTCGGTCAATATCGGCGTTGGCAGCGCCCGCGGCAAAGTTCCCCATATCACCGGCGCCGAGTACCGCAGGCGTTATGGCATCAAGGATGGCAGCCCCTCGGCATATGCGCTGACCTACGACGACTTTACCTCCTTGGCGCGGGGCTATGGTAAGATGGGTGGGCTGGACCGGATGGCGACCGTTATCGACGCCATCCGCGCCGAGCGCCCCGAGGCCCTACTTCTGGATGGTGGTGACACATGGCACGGCTCTTATACCTGCTACCACACAGAGGGGCAGGACATGGTGAATGTGATGAACACCATGAAGCCCGACGCGATGACCTTTCACTGGGAATTCACCCTTGGCAGTGCACGTGTGCGCGAGATCGTTCAAGGGCTGCCCTTTGCGGCGATGGGGCAGAATATTTTCGATGTCGAATGGGATGAGCCGTCGGATTTGTTCCTGCCTTACAAGATGTTCGTGCGCGGTGGCGTCAAGATCGCCGTGATCGGGCAGGCCTTTCCCTATATGCCGATCGCCAATCCGCGCTGGATGTTCCCCGAGTTCAGCTTTGGCATCCGCGACGAACACATGCAGAAAATGGTGGACGAGGTGCGCGCCAAGGGGGCCGAACTGGTCGTCTGCCTGTCGCATAACGGCTTTGACGTTGATCGCAAGATGGTCAGTCGGGTTAAGGGGATCGACATTATCCTGACCGGCCACACCCATGACGCCCTGCCCGAGCCGGTTCTGATTGACGGCACGATCCTGATTGCCTCGGGCTCAAACGGGAAATTCGTCAGCCGCGTCGATCTGGACGTGCGCGACGGCCGCCTGATGGGGTTCAAGCACAAGCTGATCCCGATCTTCTCGGATGTGATTACGCCCGACCCCGTTGTCACCAAGGCGATCGCGGCCGAGCGCGCCCCCTATCTGGACCAGCTGACCGAGGTCATCGGCCAGTCCGACAGCCTGCTTTACCGGCGCGGCAATTTCAACGGCACATGGGATGACCTGATCTGCAACGCCCTGATCGAGGAGCGCGACGCTGATATCGCGCTCAGCCCCGGGGTGCGGTGGGGGCCGTCGATCCTGCCGGGGCAGGACATCACCCGCGAGGACATCTTCAACGTCACCTCGATGACCTACGGCAAGGCCTATCGGACCGAGATGACCGGAAAATTCCTGAAAACCGTGCTTGAGGACGTGGGCGACAACCTGTTCAACCCCGACCCCTATTATCAGCAGGGCGGGGATATGGTGCGCGTCGGCGGTATGGCCTTTCGCATGGATGTCTCAAAGCCGCAGGGCAGCCGGATTTCCGAGATGACCTTGTTGAAAACCGGTGAGCTGATCGACCCGGCCAAATCCTACACTGTTGCCGGGTGGGCCAGCGTCAACAAGGGAACCAAGGGCCCCGAGATATGGGATTTGGTCGAGGGATATATCCGCAAGAAAGGCCATGTCTCGGTCGCACCAAACAAGAACATCACGGTGGTTGGCGCTTGACACCGTGTCCTGGCAGACCCTCTGCCCGCACGGAACCAGCCAAGGGGGCCAACAACCAAGGGGGTAGGACCTGTGGAGGAGCGAAACACGCCAAAATCCGTCTCGCGCCGCACCGCTCTTGGCGGGATGATCGCGGCAGGCGCAGCGGTTTCCACGCCGGCCGCGGCCGCAGGTGACGACGCGGCAATCACTACGATCCAGCCGTGGCGGCAGGAGCTGGGCCGCGGAGTTGATGCAATGCCCTATGGCCTGCCGAGTGCGTACGAAAAATCCGTCCATCGGCGGAATGTCTCGTGGCTGACTGCGGACACCTACAGCTCGGTCAATTTCACCCCCTTGCACGATCTTGACGGGGTTATCACCCCGAACGGGTTGTGTTTTGAGCGCAACCATTCCGGCGTGGCCCTGATCGATCCGGCCCGGCACCGCCTGATGCTGCACGGTCTGGTCAAGACGCCGCTGGTGTTTACCATGGCCGATCTGATGCGCTTTCCCCGCCAGAACCGCACCTGTTTTCTGGAATGTGCCGCCAATTCCGGGATGGAGTGGCGCGGCGCGCAGATGAACGGGGTGCAGTTTACACACGGGATGATCCACAATGTCATGTATACCGGAATCCCGTTGCGCGTATTGCTGGCCGCCGCCGGGGTCCGACCCTCTGCGAAATGGCTGCTCCTCGAGGGGGCCGATGCCGCCGGAATGACCCGGTCTCTGCCGTTGAAAAAGGCGCTTGATGACTGCATGGTTGCGTTCAGGATGAACGGCGAAGCCCTGCGTGCAGAGCAGGGCTATCCCCTGCGCCTCGTGGTGCCGGGCTGGGAGGGCAACCTCTGGATCAAGTGGCTGCGCCGGATCGAAGTGGGCGACAAGCCGTGGCATCACCGCGAGGAAACCTCGAAATACACCGATCTGATGAGCGATGGCAGAGCGCGCCGATTTACCTGGCAGATGGACGCCAAATCCGTCATCACCAGCCCCAGCCCGCAGGCGCCAATTGTCCACAGACCCGGGCCCACGATTCTGACCGGAATAGCATGGTCCGGTCGCGGCGCGCTCAGCCGTGTCGATGTCAGTCTGGACGGTGGTCGGAACTGGCAAATCGCGCGCCTGTCCGGCCCGGCAGACACCTTTGCGCTGCGCCGATTTTACCTTGAATTTGACTGGGACGGGCGCCCCATGCTGCTACAATCACGGGCACATGATTCAACCGGCTATGTGCAACCGACAAAGGATCGGCTGCGCGCGATCCGGGGTGAAAACTCGACCTACCATAACAATGGCATCCAGACCTGGGCCGTGAATAAGAATGGCGAGGTTGAAAATGTCGAGATTTCGTAACCTTGTCCGGTTTCCTGTCGCTTTTTTCACTATCCTTGCTGCCATTCCCGTGTTGGCTGGAGGGCCGCCTGTCGGTCGCGTTCCCACGGACTCGGAAATTGCCGCGTGGAACACCGATGTTCGTTTCGACGGTCAGGGCCTGCCATTGGGACAGGGCAGCGTGAGTGCGGGCGAAGCGCTTTATTCCACCCAATGCGCCAGCTGCCATGGAGATTTTGGCGAAGGCGTTGGGCGTTGGCCGGCACTGGCCGGTGGTCAGGGCACGCTTGCGGATGATCGTCCCCAGCGCACGATCGGCTCTTACTGGCCCTATGCGGCGACGATCTGGGACTATGTGAACCGGGCTATGCCCTACGGAAACGCGCGCTCACTTAGCGCCAACGAGGTTTACAGCCTGACGGCCTATCTTTTGTATCTGAACGATTTTGTGGGCGAGGATTTCACGCTGACACGTAAGAACCTCGTATCGATCCACTTGCCCAATGCGGAAAATTTTCGTTTCGACGACCGTAAAGGTGCCGAGCTTTTGCAGTTTTCGCTGCCGGTTTGCATGACGACCTGCAAAACTGATGTTCGGATCACCAAACGCGCGGCAACTTTGAACGTGACCCCGGATTAGGTCCGGGCTGACAAGAAAAGGGGAGACAGAGATGATGCACAGATGGATCCTGATTCTGGGGGCGGGCCTGCTGTCCGCAGTGCTTTTCGGCCCGGTGGCACGGGCGGCGGATGCAACCACCTATCCGTTTCACGGCAGCTTTGAGGACGCGACCTTTGCCTTGGAAAACGCCATACTGAACAAGGGGTTGGTGATCGACTATGTCTCGCACGCCAGCGAAATGTTGTCGCGCACGCGCGCTGACATGGGCTCAAAGGTGGTGCTGTTTGACAACGCTGATATTTACATGTTCTGCTCGGCTTCATTGTCGCGCAAGATGCTTGAGGCGGATGCGTTGAACATTTCACAATGCCCTTACAATATCTTTGTCATCGACCGTAAAGGCAAGGTCGAGATTGGCTATCGACACTACCCCAAGGGGATCATGCAGCAGGTGCAGGCACTGCTGGATCAGATCGTGCGGGATGCGGTGTCGGAATAATCCGGGTCAGGCCCCATGTTGATATTCCTGAGCGATCTGTTCGGCGACAATCTGGTCTCGTTCAGCGGTGCGCTGATGATTGGCGGAATTTTCGGCGCCCTTGCGCAGCATTCCCGGTTTTGCTTGCGCTCGGCGACGTTGGAGTTCGGATCGTTTCAACCCGGCGCAAAGATGGCTGTCTGGCTGTTGACCTTTTCCGGTGCCATCATCGGCGTCAGTCTGGCCCTGATTTCTGGTGTTCTGGATATTTCCGAGGCACGACAGATTGCCGCCACCGGCAGCATGTCAGGCGCGGTTCTGGGCGGGTTGATATTCGGTGTCGGCATGATTTTGGCCCGCGGGTGTGCCAGCCGTTTGCTGGTTCTGTCGGCAACGGGAAACTTGCGTGCGCTGACGACGGGCTTGTTGCTGACGGTCGTGGCCCAGGCCTCATTGCGCGGTGGCCTTTCGCCCTTGCGTCAATATCTGTCGCAATTGTGGACGGTTTCACCGGGGGATGCGCGCAATCTGTTGTCTTATGCCGGGGCTGGTCCCGGAACCGGGTTGGTGATCGGAATGGTCATATTCGTACTGGCCGTCGGTCTGGCCTTTCGCGGCGATTTGCGCCCAAGCCGCCTGTTTGCCGGCGCAGGGGTTGGCGGTGCGGTCGCTCTGGGGTGGATATTCACCTATCAGATGTCGCGCGTCAGCTTTGAGCCGCTCCAGCCCCAAAGCATCAGTTTTACCGGCCCGTCGGCCGACACATTGATGGGTCTGATCAATGTACCGAACCTGCCGCTTCAATTCAGCATAGGCCTCGTGCCCGGGGTATTTGCCGGCTCGTTCTTGGCAGCGCTGGCCAGTCGTGAGTTGAAACTGCAAGGGTTTCACGACGGCCACAGCATGTTGCGATACGGCGCAGGCGCGATTTTCATGGGATTTGGCGGAATGCTGGCCGGCGGCTGTGCTGTGGGCGCGGGGGTGACGGGAGGAGCGATATTTGCGGTGACGGCATGGCTTGCCCTTTTTTGCATGTGGCTTGGCGCGCTGGCCACCCGGGCGATCATGCTGCGAGTCAGCCCGCAGTCCCTCTGACTCTGAAAGGCAAGGGGGGAACTCCGCACCGCCTATAGCGTTTTGACAAAAGATTGGGTCGCCAAAACCCTGCCACGCCTTTGGCGATAAGCATGTCTCGAGCATGCGTCGAAACGATTTAATGCGCTTCGGCCCAGTTGTCGCCAATGCCGGCATCGACGATCAGGGGCACATCCAGTTTTACCGCTGGCATCGAAGCGTTTTCCATGACCTCGCGGGCAGTATCTATCAGCGCATCAACCGAGGCCTCGGGAACCTCAAAAATCAGTTCGTCATGGACCTGCAACAACATGCGGGCGGGCAAATCCGCAATCGCCTTTGGCATTCGGATCATGGCACGCCGGATGATATCGGCAGCGGTGCCCTGAATGGGGGCATTGATCGCCGCACGCTTGGAGAACCCGGCGCGCGGTCCACCGGCGTTGATCGCCGGGGTGTGGATCTTGCGGCCAAACAGCGTTTGCACGAAAGAATGCTTTTTGGCAAAGGCCACGGTGTCATCCATATAGGTGCGGATGCCGGGGAAGCGCTGAAAATAGGTGTCGATAAAGGCCTGCGCTTCGGCGCGCGGGATACGCAGGTTTCGTGCCAGACCAAACCCCGAGATGCCATAGATGACGCCGAAATTGATTGCTTTGGCCCGGCGGCGGATTTCAGGGGTCATCTGATCCAACGGCACCCCGAACATCTGGCTGGCGGTCATGGCGTGGATGTCCTGCCCCTCGTAAAATGCTTGTTTGAGCGCCGGAATATCGGCAATATGGGCCAAAATCCGCAGTTCGATCTGACTGTAGTCCAGGCTGACCAGCTTGTTGCCGGGGTCGGCGACAAAGGCTTCGCGGATGCGTCGGCCCTCTTCCGTTCGGACCGGGATGTTTTGCAGGTTGGGGTCGGTCGAGGCCAGCCGTCCCGTGGAGGCCCCGGAAATCACATAAGAGGTATGCACCCGCCTCGTTTCCGGGTTGATATGATCCTGAAGCGCATCGGTATAGGTGGATTTCAGCTTCGCCATCTGCCGCCAGTCAAGGACCTTTGCCGCCAGCTCGCTGCCTTCGGCGGCCAGATCCTCAAGCACGTCGGCGCCGGTCCCCCAGGCCCCGTTCTTGCCCTTCTTTCCCCCTTCAAGGCCCATCTGATCAAACAGGATTTCCCCTAGCTGCTTGGGTGAGCCAACGTTGAACCTGACCCCGGCGAGCGTCTGGATCTGATCCTCCAGCGCCGCCATTTTCTGGGCAAAATTGTTGGACATGCGGCTGAGATGGTCGCGGTCCACGCGGATGCCACTCATTTCCATCGCGGCCAAAACCGGCACCAGCGGGCGTTCCAGCGTTTCATAGACGGTGGTGACCTTTTCGGAATGCAGTTGTGGCTTGAACATTTGCCACAGGCGCAGAGTGATATCGGCATCCTCCGCGGCGTATTTGACGGCATCTCCAATTGGTACGTGGTCAAAGGTGATCGCGCTTTTCCCCGCGCCCAGCAGTGGTTTTATGGGGATCGGCTGGTGGTCGAGATATTTCTCGCTGAGCAGGTCCATCCCGTGTCCGTGCAGCCCGGCGTGCATCGCATACGACAGCAGCATCGTGTCATCGATTGGCGCCACATCGATCCCGTTTCGGGCAAATATCTTGGCGTCATATTTCATGTTCTGGCCGATTTTCAGGATCGAGGGGTCCTCGAGCGCGGGTTTCAGCATGGCCAGAGCGTCAGCCAGTGGAATCTGTCCCGGGGTCAGGTCGCTGCCGCCGAACAGATCGCCCTTGCCACTCTTGTGGGTTAACGGGATGTAACAGGCCTGACCAGGGACCACCGACAGGCTGATCCCGACGAGGTCAGCGCGCATTTCGTCCAGCCCCGTTGTCTCGGTATCCACCGCGACATGGCCGTGTTCATAGATGCGGGAAATCCACGTCTGCAGTGTTGCGGTGTCCTGAACGCATTCATAGGTGTCGGGCCTGAACGGGACGGTCGCCTTGGGTGTTGCGCCCGAGTTTGCGGCCGAAACACTGGAGATCTCGGGGGGCTCAACCCCCAGCTTTGCCGCGATGCGGCTGGTCAGGGTGCGGAACTCCATCTCGGCAAGAAAGCCAAGCAGGACGTCTGGATCCGGGTCCTTGACCTCAAAGGTGGACAGGTCCGCATTGAGCGGCGCGTCGGTTTTCAGGGTCACGAGCTCACGGCTGAGCCGGATCTGCTGGGCAAAGGCAATCAGGGTTTCGCGGCGCTTGGGTTGCTTGATCTCGTCGGCATGGGCCAGAAGGTTGTCCAGATCTCCATACTCCTGAATCAGAAGGGCAGCCGTCTTGACCCCGATCCCGGGGGCGCCGGGGATGTTATCGACGCTGTCGCCAGCCAGCGCCTGCACGTCGATCACCCGATCCGGGGGCACCCCGAATTTTGCCTCGACCTCATCGCGTCCGATACGCTTGTTTTTCATCGCGTCCAGCATCTCGACGCCGCCGCCGACCAATTGCATCAGGTCCTTGTCCGAGCTTATGATGGTTACCCGACCGCCCCGGTCGCGGGCCTCTGTTGCCAGAGTTGCAATGATGTCGTCGGCCTCGTACCCGTCCAGTTCCAGACACGCCAGATTAAAGGCCCGTGTGGCGTCGCGCGTCAGCGGAAACTGGGGCACCAGATCTTCGGGGGCAGGTGGGCGGTTGGCCTTGTATTTGTCATAGATTGCGTTGCGGAATGTCTTACCCTTGGCATCGAATATGACCGCCACATGCGTTGGGGTATCATGCCTCTTCTGATCCTCGACGAATTTGTAGAGCATGTTGCAAAATCCGGCCACGGCCCCGACCGGCAGGCCGTCGGATTTGCGTGTCAGGGGCGGTAGGGCATGATAGGCCCGAAAGATAAAGCCCGAGCCATCGATCAGGTGCAGATGGTGACCTTTGCCGAACCCGCCCGCTGCGCTCAATGCGTTGCCTCGGCATCCTTGGCCAGAATATAGCGCTTGTCGCAATAGGGACACTCGACCCAGCCCGGCTCGGCCGGGATGCGCAGCCACACCCGCGGATGTCCCAACTGCCCCGCGCCGCCATCGCAGGCGATGCGATCGGTCGAAACGGTTTCGGTCTCGGGGGCGTTAAGTGTCATGGGAAGGCTCCATTATTCGCGCCGGTCTGAATTGACCCCGGCTTTGCCGACATGATAGCGAACTCTGGCGTATGGGGGCAAGAGGTGGAAGCGAGACGATGGGCGATTACGCGATTGAGATCAAAAACCTGCGCAAAACCTATGCTGGCAGTCGCAGTGCTGAGCCCAAGGTGGCTCTGAAGGGGGTCGATCTGGCCATCCCCAAAGGAACGATCTTTGGTCTGCTCGGGCCCAACGGTGCCGGAAAATCGACGCTGATCAACATCATGGCCGGTCTGGTGATCAAATCAGCGGGCGCTGTCCGAATCTGGGGCTTTGATCAGGACAAGAACCCGCGTCAAAGCCGTGCGGCAATCGGGATCGTGCCGCAGGAACTGAACTTGGACGCCTTTCTGACACCGCGCGAATCGCTGGATCTGCAGGCCGGCCTTTTCGGCGTGCCAAAGCGCGAGCGGCGAACCGATGAGATACTGGCCACGGTCGGGCTGGCAGACAAGGCCAATGCCTATGCGCGGGCGTTGTCCGGTGGTATGCGGCGGCGCTTGCTGCTGGGCAAGGCCATGGTGCACAACCCGCCAGTTCTGGTGTTGGATGAACCGACGGCGGGCGTGGATATCGAGCTGCGCCGGACACTCTGGGCCCATATTCGCGAGATGAATGAGGCTGGCACAACGATTATCCTGACCACCCATTACCTCGAGGAGGCCGAAGAGATGTGCGACCGCATCGCCATTATCAACCACGGCGAGATCGTGGCCGAGGACAGCACCGAAAATCTTGTGGCCAGCATGGATGTAAAAACTCTTCTGGTTACCCCTGATGCACCGCTCTCGGAAATTCCGCTGCTGCCTTTGGGGGTGAGCGCCAGTTTTCGCGATTCGGGCGTCTTAGCGTTGTGCTATTCCCGCTCGCAAACCCCGGTGTCGGAAATCCTGTCGGCCTTGGAGGCAGGTGACATAACGATCAAAGATATCGCCAGCGAAGAGCCGGATCTTGAGGATGTGTTCGTCCGGTTGACAGAGGACAGCCCTGCAGTTTGACCGCTCGCATCATTTTTTGGCCTGCCAAGACTTTAGCCAAGCCAAAAAGCGCACCCAGAGGCCTGACGTTCGGGTGCTGACAACATCGGCTTGATCCTCGATCCTGTCCCAAGTTTCGCCCATATCTTCAAGCACCGGGTCGATCCGGCGGCGCTTGAACTTTTGAACCATGCGATAGAATCCCAGCAGCAACAGGGCCATGACAATGAAAAAGAAGATGTTGAACCAAGGGATAATGGTGATGTTCGGATCCTTGATCTCGCGGATCTTGACGATATTGGGATAGATCGACAGGAACTGGCTGCGCCAGCCGTAATGGGTCACAACGGCCCAGCGCGGCGCGGCGCGGGTCGAGACCAGATCGGCGGCCTTGGCCTGAATGTCCGAGGTGTCGAACTTGAAATATGGCGGCCAGCCCCAGCCAGTGTCCTCATTGCGGTAAACCATTATGCTGCCGTCGGGAAAGGCGGCATTCACAAGGCGCAGGTCGCGGTTCCTGATATTCACGTTTCCGGTGTCGGGCTGGGCGTAAAATATCCGGTTCCAGCGCGAAAAATCCTGCCGGATGACTTCGGTTCCGGTGATCCGCACGATGTCGTGCTGGGGCAGGGTATATTCCAGAAACCCGCCGATAAACAGCAGGACAAGGGTTATGACAATCCATTTCAAGCGGCGCATCGGGGCCCTCCGTTTCACATAAAATTCATCACGTAGATCAGCGCGATCAGACCGGCCAGCGGCACCAGATATACGCCCAACAGCAGTTTTTTCCCCAGCGAGTGGTCATAGCGGTGCATACCCGCCTCTATATAGGCCTCTCGCGTGCCGTTGATACCCCCGGCGTCAAATTCGCGCTCCAGCTTGCGGCGGCAGCGTACCCGGGCCCGCACCGACAGAATAACATAGAGGACGGACAAAACCGCAAAGCCCACAAGCAGCAGACGAACCCAGCCAAACATCATGGCCTCCTTATTGCGCCCCAGGGGCCGACGCGCCGGATCAGGTCATCTTTTTTGGCGGCCGACTTGGTTTTCTTGTGGCCCCAGGGGCCGACTTGTTTGGGTGCGGGGTTGGGCGCCTTTTCTTCTGTCGCAACACTTTCCACCGCTCCAAACAGGGCCTTGCGAACGCCGGTCTTGTCAGCAAGGTAGGTGCGGGTCAGAAAATCGATCACATAGGATTTTTTGGCCGGGTTCCAACCGCGATAGGCCCAATAAAAGGCCTGTTTGTGACAGATGAAAAGCTGGCGGAAATCCAGCGGGCACAGTTCGGCCAGCAGCATGTTGACCAGATCCCGAGTGGGGCCTTGTGTGGCGCGCAAAGTCATGAAATACGCCGGGTTTTCTGACGTGATATGCGGGAGATCGCCCTCAGTCGTGATCCGGTTCAGCACGTCACTCAGCGCCTGAAACTCGGGCGGGAGGTTGGTAAGGTGGCGGCGGGTGGCACGGCGCAGCTCGATCCGGTCCAGACCGCTGAGGTCCTCGCCGGCCTGCGCAGCCGTGTCCATCAGGATAAAGTCCAGCTTTTCGTGCAAAAGGGTTTTGGCATCCAGGCCGGGGATGGTCATGATGCTTTCGGCCAGCTTGTTTTCGCGCAAAAAACGGGCAATGTTGCCCTGCTCTTCAAGGTCAAGGACCGTTTCGATCGGAACGGGGCCGCTCACCGCGGCCCTGTCGGTGCAGATCATGGCCGGCTGCGTGGGGCTGCGGAAGATGTAAACACCGCCGAAATGCGTGGTGAAAAAATCCTCTTGTCGATAGCTGCCGTGCCACAACGTGACCGGGTTTTGAACGATATCGCCCGCGGTTTTGGCCAGCGCGATCATCTCGGCAATCAGCCTGTCGTCCCACCAGGCGTCGGGTTGGGTCTGGAATTGTTCGATCTTGTCCAGCAACGCCCGTGCGTCACCGATATGGGATCTGGTGGTGTCGGCCTCGACCTCGATCTGCCGGATCTGAAACAGGCGCGCCGGTGAATCGATGTCGAACACCGAATTGACCAGCTCTCCGGCGACGGCGTCGCGCGCCGTCAGAGCAAACAGTTGCGGCTCATTTTCGGAGATAAAGGCCTTCAGGATGCCGCGCGTGGTCGAGAATGACGCATTCAATAGTGGCGCCGTCTTTTGCCGTGTGGACAGCAGGATGAACTGGCGATTGCAGCCATTTGGGTTCAAGTAGAGCGGATCATTGAACTCGTCCCCGATCTCGGGCGAATAGCCGGAAATGTCGATGTGAAAATCGGTCAGGGCGGTCCGGCGCCCTGTCAGTTGTTCCAGCGCTCGGTTATACCGTTCGATCAGGGCGGCGGAATCGACCGCGAAAAGGTTGCCATAAATCAGGCCGGCTTTGATCAGGCGTTTCATGGGTTGCACCTTTTGCCTCGGGAATGGCCGTTTGTGGGCCTGTTCAAGCAGCGCGACATCAGCCCTCTCCCTTAAGGAACCGCTGCTTGGCTTTTTCCATCCGTTTCATGTCGCGCACGGCGGCGGCAATGGCGGCTTCGTCACTGTTGTCGGCATAGCGAAACTCGCTGTCGGCGTAGCGGTTGATCTCTTGAAGAACCATGTCGGCGGTGACCGGCTGCATCAACTCGCGCAGCATTGCCATTTTGGTGTCATAGTCCTGAAACAGAAACAGATCGGGAGTTTCCATCCAGTCGTCGGGCAGGTCGACATCCATGGCCCTGACCTTGATTGCGTCGGTAATGTTCTTGATTGCGCGGCCGGTAAAACGGGGGTCGGCCCGCTGGATGGCCTTCAGATAGCTGCCAAGGCGCGCGATGGTGTTCAGTGGCCCGACCTCGGCCTTTGTTTGCTCAAAGACCTGTTGCAAGGTGGTTTCCTGTGGGCGGTTGTGGCTGGCAAAGCTGGCGGCAACAGCGCGTTTGATCTGCTGCGCAGCAAACAGGTCATGCTCCCCCAGCGGGATATCGTGAGACGATCCCAAGAGGAGATAGAGGATGTCGATATAGTCGTCGCGGCTTTGCGGGCCATCGACCAGAAACCGTGCTCCGGCGCGTTGGCGCAGGGCGTCGTCCACGTTCTCGGGGTAGTTGCTGAACATGCCAAAGGTGCAGTTGCCGCGTATAACGGTATTGGCTCCGGCAAAGCTTTCCATCAGGACGGCGGTGATCTCCAGCTGTCCTGCGCTTGACTGGCGGTCGCCACGTTTCCCGGCCAGCTGGTCGATATCGTCAATTGTCCCAAAACCGATGACATTGGGGTCGAGGATATTGTTGATAAAGCTCTTGGCGTTTTGCGCGCTTTTGCCCTGATAGCTATCGATGCTGTCGGTCGAGAGATTCTGGTAACGGAACGGATAGCCCGCGTTCTGGCAATAGTCGTTCAGCAGACCCGCCATCATCTGGATCAGCGTGGTCTTGCCCGTGCCGGGTCGCCCGTCGCCCATAAACGTAAAGATAAAGCCGCCGAGTTCCGCAAAGGGATTTTTCTGGCGCCGAAAGTCATAGGCCATCAGCATCTTGGCCAGCTTCATGGCCTGATATTTCGCGATGTGGTTGCCGACGACCTCGCTGGGTTTCTTGAAAGTCATTGTCAGTTGGCTGGCCCGGGCCTTTTGTGTCGGGGTAAAGCCGCTGATGGTGAATGCGTCGGCCTTGACGCGATAGGCCACGCGCTCGAACGCGTCGAGACATGGCGAGGTGCTGGCGCGTATGGCCGTTTTTTCCATCAGGCGCTCGCAATAGGCCGAGATCGTAGCGGGCAAGCGGCGGTCGCCCTCGGCGAAGGTGGCGATCATCTGGTCCAGCTCCCAAAGGGCGCCACGCAGGGCAAGCTGGGGATTGTCGGTCAGGATTTCCTCAACGGGACCAATCTCGGGTCCGTCCGGGGTGTCGGCGGCCTGCGGGGCGATCAGAAAGGCAGTCATATTCGCAAATGTAAACAACGAAATCAGCGAGGCCGCAGCCAGCATGTCGGAAAATTCGCCAGCCTTTTCCCGTCCCAGCCGTCCGGCAAGGTTGTCACGTATCAGCGCCGCAAGGCCGCTCTGCTGGGCGTAGGCGTCGCTGACCACCTGCGCGACCGCCAGCGCACGGCGTAGCGCCTGCAACACGCTTGCCTGCATCGGCGAGATCAGCGGGTCGTCAGCCTCGGCATCCTTGATGCGCGCAATCAGGTGCACCCCGTCCGGGCGCGCCGTCTTGCGGGTTGCCAGCCCCGGAGTGGTCGAGCGGAACGGACGATGCCCGCCAATTCCGGGGGATCGTTCCGGGCCCGGGCGGGACGGGGCTGTTGCATGTGCCTTGGCGATGCGGGGCGCGTGATCAAACCCCTCCAGCAGGGTCAGCGCCGCGTCATAGGCCGCGCGGATTTTGGCCTCGTCAAGTTCCATCAGGTTTTGTGCGTCGTTCATGCCGGCCTTTCCATAATCACCTGTAGCTCAATATCTGTCCGGTTTCGGAGACCACGTATTTGCGCACCCCGCGAAAGCCGGGGGGGTCGCGCTCGGCCAGCACCTGATAGGGGCGCTGTGGCAGTATGATCGAGCGGTGCACGTCACTTGCCCCGCTGTCACTGGCCACAGCATCAAAATGATCGAGCCGGAAAACCTCGCGCTCAACCGAGCCGAACCAGCCCTTCTTTTGGGTTTCGGCGCGGTCTGACAACAGCGTTTCGATGGTCCATGCCAGCGCCCAGTCATTGCCTGCGCCGCCATGCGCATCCGCCAGAATTCCCCCTAGCGGCCCCGTCTGGTGGGTAAAATGATCCGAGTACATCGGTCCGACCTCGATCCGGCGCAAAACCTTTGGGTGCAAATCGTCAAAGTCTTGATCGAACCCCTTGGCGATGGTTAGCAGTTTCAGGGCCAGCACGGATTGCGCCATCAGGTGGCCTTGTACCTCGGGCCAGCGGTTGCGGTCCTTGTTGAGGGGGATCGCGCCGCTGTCCTCGAGCAGCATCAGGTAAATCGTCGGGATATTCACCTGACTGTCATAGCTGGCCCAGTGTAGGATAAAGGAATGACGCCGATCGTCGTCGCTACTGATCCAGACAATCTGTGGGTCGTTTTGGGGCCAGAACAGGTTTCCGGCTGCCAGAGCTTCATAATATAGGCGTTGGGACAGGGCATATTGCAGCTTTAGCGGTGGCGCCAGCTGGTTCAGAATATGGCGCACCATATCCTTTTTTAGTTCCGTTTCGGACGGCAGATTCCCCAGATGCTGATCCAACTGCTGGGCGTCATTGGCCATCTGCATGACCTCTCGATAAACGGGAAAGCCGCTATCGGTGACGTCGATGTCCAATGATCTCGGCAACAGGGTCGAGACCCGTCCGGCCATCAGGTACTTGTTCGAGAGGGCGCGAAAGCTGCGCGACAGGGCCTGAAGATATCCTCTGATGATATTGACCTCGGACCTGCCCAGCCAGTCCTGCCCCTCGGCCACCGCATCCAGATGCGTCAGGATGCGCTCGAACTTGGCAAAATATCTCCGGGTCAGCAGGGAATCGTTCAGGGCCAGATGATCGGCTGTCAGGTCACTTGGTTCAGTCATTCTTGCGCTTGTCCAGCCAATAGAATGCCCCGCCGATCAGCGTCGCCAGCGTCAACCCGATCCCAGCGATCACCCGAAAACTCATTGACTGCGGCCCCGGAACCCAACCCGCTGGCAGCGCAAATTGAAACGCGCTGAGGATGCCGAGGATGGCCACGATCGCCAACATCACGATGGACAGAACCCGTTTCATGCGCCGTAGGTGTTTTTATCATGTTTCTCGACGATTTTCTCGAATCGCCGCATGAAGCGTTCATCGGCCTTGGCCTTTTCTTCGAGAACCTTGCGTGCAAAGACCATCTGGTCCGCGTGCCCTTCCAGCATGTCGGCCATGCGGCTGTTTGTGGCCGCACCGATCGCGGCCATTGCGGTTTGCGCCTCTTGATCTGTCTTTACACCGATTTCGTTGATCCGGTGGGCGACATCCTGCTGCTGTGCCGTTTTCAGGGATTTGGTCAGGGCATCATAGAGCACCACGCGCTGCTTTGTATCAGTTTCCAGCTTGTTGATCAGAACCATCTGCGTTGCGGCCTGATTTTGCAGGCTGTCCACCCAAGACTTGCCGGTTTCGATATAGCGTTCCAGAGTCTGGGATTTGGCCAACTTGACCTGTTCATCCTGCACCATCTCGTTGTAACTGGCGTTCAGGCTGGCCAGCTCGCTTTCCAGTTTGGTGCGCGCGGCGGCATCCTGCTCGACGCTGATCCTGTTTTCCAGTTCGATGATTTTCGGATCCATCGCCATGATGTCCGCGCGCAGCTGTTCAAGGCTCTCGACCACAGCTTCACGCTCATCAAGGGTTTCGGCCAGATTTTTTTCGACTTTTGATTTATGTTCGTTCAGGCTGTTCAGCTGCCCTTGCAAAAGGTTGATGATGACGTCGGACTTGGCGATCAGATCCTGCAACTTGTCGTCGATCGAGGCTGTCCGCATCCGCTCTTGGCGCATGGATTCGCTTTTGGCCTTGCTGAACACACCGACAAAGCTTTCCCAGCCGGTTTTTTCGCGCATCGCGTTGAAATCGTGGGAAAAACCGGACGTTACGTCATCCAGACCCATGATCAGATCGGCGATATTGGCGTTCATCTGGTCGGCCTGTTTGTGGACGTCATCGAGGGTTGCGCTCTCGATATCGATGGCAAAATCCTTATCGGTCGTCAATTTGCTGCGCGCGCTCTCGATCTTGCTGGATAGTTCGGCAATTTTCGTCTGCGTCGCGGCAACCTGTTCCTTGGATTTTTCTATCTGCGCTCCGAAATCGGCCATTCTGTTTCCCCGAAGTGAATTTCATTAACATTGATCTAGGAGCAGCTTAGCGGATTTTGAAGACCCCGAGGAGAGGAATATCATTGTGCGTGACGAATTTCCTGATTAGCGTTCCTCTCGGTTGCGTTCAAATGCGAGGTTGCCTTTGGGATGAGCGGAGATAAGCTGATTGCTGAAATTGACGCGCGGCGCGACGATCTGGTCCGCCTGACGCAAGACCTGATCCAGATCCCCACGCTGAACCCGCCAGGAGCGCGCTATCGCGAGATTTGTGCGTATCTGGATGCGCGGCTGACAAAAGCGGGGTTCCAGACAACTTTGATCCGTGCCCGGGATGCGGTCGGGGACAGCGAGCGGTATCCGCGCTGGAACCTCATTGGCCGCCGCGAGGGGGGGCGTTCCGGGGAATGCGTGCATTTCAACAGCCACCATGATGTTGTCGCCGTTGGTCAGGGCTGGAGCGTTGATCCCTTTGCCGGCGATGAACAGGATGGGCGAATCTATGGACGCGGCGCTTGTGACATGAAGGGCGGGTTGGCCGCCTCGGTCATCGCTGCTGAGGCGTTTCTGGCCGTCCACCCCGATTACGCTGGTGCGATCGAGATCAGCGCTACAGCAGACGAGGAATCCGGTGGTTTCGGAGGTGTCGCCTATCTGGCGGAGCGCGGTTATTTCAACCCCGAACGGGTGCAACATGTCATCATCCCCGAACCCCTGAACAAGGATCGCATCTGTCTTGGCCATCGCGGAGTCTGGTGGGCCGAGATCGAAACCAAGGGGCGGATCGCCCACGGCTCGATGCCGTTCCTTGGAGATTGCGCCGTGCGCCACATGGGGGCGGTTCTGGCCGAGATGGAAAAGACCCTCTTTCCTGCCCTTGCCGGCAAGAAAACCGATATGCCGGTGGTCCCCGAAGGGGCGCGCCAATCGACATTGAACATAAACTCGATCCACGGTGGCGAGCCGGTGCAGGAGGCCGACTATACCGGCCTTCCGTCCGCCTGTGTCCCCGATCGGTGCCAAATGGTGATCGACCGACGGTTCTTGATGGAGGAGAGCCTGCCCGAAGTGCGCGCCGAGGTCATCGGGCTTTTGGATCATCTGAAGGCTGTGCGCCCCGGGTTCGACTATTCGATCCGGGACATGCACACAGTCATCCCCAGCATGACCGATCGCCACGCGCCGGTGGTGGAAACCGTTAGCCGCGCGGTGACACGGGTTCTGGGGCAGGGCCCTGAATATGTCGTCAGCCCCGGCACCTATGACCAGAAACATATCGACCGGATCGGACGGCTCAGGAATTGTATCGCTTATGGTCCGGGGATCCTTGATCTTGCCCACCAGCCGGATGAATGGGTCGGAATTGACGATATGCTCGACAGTGCCAAGGTTATGGCGCTAAGTTTGGCCGAGTTGCTGACACAGGAATAACCCGTCCCCAATGAAGGAGATCAACATGAACCTGCACCTGAGAACCGCCCTGCTGGCCAGCGCTGTCGCGCTGGGAACGGCGCTGGGCGCTGCGGCTGCACAAACCGATATCACCATCGGGATGCAGCTTGAGCCACCAAATCTGGACCCCACCAGCGGCGCGGCTGCGGCAATAGACGAGGTGGTCTATGCCAATATCTTTGAGGGTCTGACCCGGTATCGTGCAGATGGCTCGATTGCGCCGGCCTTGGCCAAAAGCTGGGATATCTCGCCGGACGGGCTGGTTTACACGTTCCATCTGCATGACGGGGTCAAGTTCCACGACGGCACAACGATGGATGCGAATGACGTGAAATTCTCGCTGGATCGGGCCCGGGCCGAGGGGTCGACCAACGCACAAAAGGCATTGTTCAAGGGAATCTCCAGCGTTGATGTGGTTGATCCCCTGACCGTCAAGGTGACGCTGAAACAACCCAATGGCGGTTTCATCACCAATATGGCCTGGGGTGATGCCGTCATCGTCGCACCGGAAAGCATCAAGACCGATGCGACCAAGCCCGTCGGGACTGGCCCGTTTGTCTTTTCCAACTGGGTCAAGGGCGACAGCATCACGATCACCAAGAACCCGAACTATTGGGGGACTCCGGTCAAGCTGGACAAGGCGACGTTCAAGTTCATCTCGGACCCGACAGCGGCTTTTGCGGCCATGATGGCCGGCGATATCGACGCCTTCCCCGGCTATCCGGCCCCCGAAACCCTGCCGCAGTTCGAGGCCGACCCGCGCTTCAAGGTTGTCGTTGGCAACACCGAGGGCGAAACCATCCTTTCCACCAACAACAAGGATGAGCATTTCAAGAACAAGCTGGTGCGCGAGGCGCTGGCCCATGCGATCAACCGCAAGGAAATCATCGACGGTGCGATGTTTGGGTATGGCACGCCGATCGGCACGCATTTTGCCCCCAGCAATCCTGCCTACGTGGACCTGACCAGCCTGTCAAACTATGACCCGGAACTCAGCAAGAAACTGCTGGCCAAGGCCGGCTATCCCAACGGCTTTACCACCACGCTGAAATTGCCGCCGCCCTCCTATGCGCGCCGCGGTGGCGAGATCGTGGCGGCCCAACTTCGCAAGGTCGGGATCAAGACCGAGATCTCCAACCTGGAATGGTCGCAATGGCTGAAACAGGTGTTCAAGCAAAAGGACTATGGCCTGACCATCGTCAGCCATACCGAGCCCATGGACATCAATATCTATGCCCGCCCGAACTATTACTTTCAGTATGACAATCCGGCCTTTCAGAAGCTGATGAAAGATCTGGATGCGGCCAGCAACCCAATCAAGCGCGCGGCTATCCTTGGGGCGGCCCAGACCATGATCGCCGAGGATTATGTCAACGGTTTCCTTTTCCAACTGGCGCGCACTAGCGTCATCAACGCCAAGATCAAGGGCATGTGGAAAAACTCGCCCACACAAGCCAATGATCTGACTGGCGTTTACTGGACCGACTGAGAATCTCGACGTCACGATAATGCGAGAGGCGGTTTACAAGGCCGCCTCTCGGCGCGATGCTGCTCCCTCGGGGCTGCAGCGACGAGCCTCGGGAGCGCAACATAGAGGTCAGAGGGGCTGGAATGAGCGACTACACACCACCAAAAGTCTGGACATGGGACAGCGAAAGCGGCGGCAAATTTGCCAATATCAATCGCCCCATTGCCGGGGCTACCCATGACAAGGAGCTGCCCGTTGGCGCCCATCCGCTGCAACTCTATTCTCTGGCGACACCGAATGGCGTCAAGGTCACGGTCATGCTGGAAGAGCTGTTGGCGCTGGGCCATGCGGGGGCAGAATATGACGCATGGCTGATTGATATCGGGGCGGGCGATCAATTTGGATCCGGCTTTGTCGCGATCAATCCGAATTCAAAAATTCCGGCGCTGATGGACAACAGCACGACTCCCCCAACTCCGGTGTTTGAGAGTGGCGCGATCCTGCTGTATTTGGCCGAAAAGTTCGACGCCTTTCTTCCGCATGAGCATGGCGCCCGCACCAGATGCCTCTCGTGGCTGTTCTGGCAAATGGGCAGTGCCCCTTATCTTGGCGGCGGTTTTGGACATTTCTATGCCTATGCGCCGGTCAAACTGGAATACCCGATCAACCGGTTTGCGATGGAGGTCAAGCGCCAGCTTGACGTTCTGGACCGGCATCTGTCCGACAGCGAATATATGGCGGGAGATGATTATACTATCGCCGATATTGCCATCTGGCCCTGGTATGGCGCGTTGGCCGCTGGCAAGGTCTATGATGCGGCCGAGTTTCTGGATACGGCCTCATACAAGAATGTCTTGCGCTGGACGAATCAGATTGCCGCGCGACCGGCGGCAAAACGTGGCCGCATGGTCAACCGCAGCTTTGGTGAGCTGAGCGATCAACTGCGCGAGCGCCATGACGCGCGTGATTTCGAGACCATGACCCAAGACAAGGTCGAGGCCCGGGCTGAGCGGTCCGGTCAGGATTCAGGGCAAAGCTGAGAGCGAGACAAATTCCGTCTTGGCATAGCCTTGAATGAACAGGAGTGCGCTGAGGTCGCCGAAATTGATCTTGATGTCGCAGGCCTCAGCAACTGCGGGTTTGGCGTGCAGGGCAACGCCGGTGCCGGCGCGCTGCAGCATCCCCAGATCATTGGCGCCGTCTCCAACGGCCAGAACGTCAGCGGCGGTTATTCCGAGGCGGGTGGTTATTTCAGTCAGGGCCTCGACCTTGGCCTCGCGTCCCAGAATCGGCGGGATGACCTTGCCGGTCAGCACGCCGTCGCGAATCTCCAGCGTGTTCGCGCGGTTTTCGTCAAACCCGAGACCGCGCGCAACGCTTTCGGTAAACTCGGTGAAGCCGCCTGAAACCAGTGCCGCATAGGCGCCGTTCCGGCGCATCGTGGCCACCAGTTGGCGGGCCCCCGGTGTCGCCGTGATGCGGGTTTCCAGAACCTTGTCGATCACCGTTTCCGGCAAGTTTTCCAGCAGCGCGACACGGGCGTTGATTGCGTCCTCAAATGCCAGTTCACCGTTCATCGCGCGGGCCGTGATCGCCGCGACATGCGCGCCAAATCCAGCTTCGTCGGCCAGTTCATCCAGACATTCCTGCTGGATCATGGTGCTGTCCATATCGGCCAGCAGCATCTTTTTGCGCCGGTTCCGGGCCGGCTGGATCACCAGATCCACCCCGCGATCCTGAAGGCTCTGCCAGATGCGGTGTTCCTCGGAGGGGCGCTCTGGAATCGGAAACTCACAGGCAACACCATCCTGCAGCCAGCGGAACTCTCCACCCCGCAACTGGTCGTGATAGGCCAGCACATTGCCGACATTCAAAACCGGCTCGTTCGGATTGGTTAGAAGGGTGGCAACAAACATCGGTGTTCCT
>JALUYI010000003.1 GCA_027013095.1 Paracoccaceae bacterium
CAGCTTTCTTGAATTCGATTCAACGGGGCGGTTTTTTGACATGCTCCATTCCACCTTTCGTTCGATTGAAGAGGGCGAGAACATGGCCGCGCGCGCCCTTGGCCGGGATGAACTGGCCTTTGAATGGGATGCGGTCGAGCTGGTGATCACCCGCTATGACGAGGCCCAGCAGGCCGAGCTGGCCAGCCTGATGCAGGCCTATCTGGGCCGTGCCCTGTCCCCTTACCGTCAGGATTTTACCGCACTGATCGGGCAGGCGGGCGAGCAGGTCAACGGAATTTACGAGGCGGATTACCGCGATTTCAACCGCGAGACCTATATCCGGGGCCGGGAAACCTTTGATATGACCTATGCGGCGTTCAAAAAACTGCTGCTGGGGGTGTGGCGGCGCGATGAGCTGGCGCAGGACAAGGCCAACGAAGCGGCAGAGGCTGTCGCATGAGACCCCGGATGCGAAAAACATCACCTTTAATGATTTCAATGGGTTACGGTGCAAATGTTTCGCGCGCGAAACAATTTAGGTATTATGATACCTCAAAATGCGGGCCCCGTACGCTGGGGCAGGGCAGAATTAACCTTTTTGGCCTATCCCGACCGGCAAAGGAGAACACAGATGGCCAAACGTAAGCGACTGACCCCGGCCCAACCGGAATACCTGCATGCGCCGCTCGAGGTGAAATCCGCTGCCCCCGGCGCGGCCCCGATTCCGACGCCACCCATTGCCCAGGTGGCCGGTGAGGCCGCAGCACAGGCGGCGCTGGCCGAGGTCAGTGCCGAACTGCAGGCGGCCCGCATCGAAGGGCGGATGGTGCAGAAAATCCCGCTGGAGGCGATTGATGCCGAATATCTGTCGCGCGACCGGATCCTGTCGGACGCCGAAGACCTGACGGCTCTGGTGGACAGCATCCGCGCCCATGGCCAGCGCAGTCCAATCGAGGTCATGGCGTTGAAGGACGGCCGCTTTGGCCTGATCTCGGGTTGGCGACGGCTGAGCGCGCTGGAGTTGCTGTCTCAGGAAACCGGCGAGCCCCGTTTTGGACAGGCGCTGGCCCTGCTGCGCCAGCCCGAGGGGGCGTCAGAGGCCTATATCGCCATGGTCGAGGAAAACGAGATTCGCGTTGGCCTCAGCTATTATGAACGGGCGCGAGTGGTGGCGCTAGCGGCACGCGAGGGCGTATTCGTCCACGAAGGCGCTGCCCTGACCCGGCTGTTTGCCAATTCCAGCCGGGCGAAACGCTCGAAAATCCGGGCCTTCCTGACGCTTTACAATCGGCTGGATGAGGTCCTGCGCTTTCCAACCCAGATTGGTGAGCGCCTTGGCCTGTCGCTGGCAAAATTGCTGGAGCAGGACGCGACCTCTACTCTGGCCGACCGGCTGCGGGCCGCCGATGTCCGCACCCCCGAGGATGAGCTGGCGATTCTGGCGGAGGCTGTGGCGCCGGGGGCAGCACCCGCCCTGCGTTCATCGCGCCCGTCGCCAGCGCCGCGACGGGGGGATATCTTGTCCGACAGGGATGAACCCCGTGAGGCGGCAAGGGCCCCGACAAACCAACCCGACCCGGTGGCGGGGATCGAACTGCGCCCCGGGGTGTTCCTGAAAAACGAGGGCGGATATTTGAAACCCCGCCTCGTGATTGCCGGCCCGAATGTCGATCGCCGGTTTCAGGAGATGTTAGAGTCATGGCTGAAGAATCAATCGTAACAACCGAAAATCACACGGTTTACACGGTTCAATCCCGCCCGTCTTTGAACCCCTTGGCCAAACGATAGGCGGTTGATCTGCCGATCCCCAATTGTCGTGCGGCCCGGGCCGGGTTCATGCCTCCGGCCAGCAGGTTTTGCAGCGCCAGAACCGTCTCGGGGCTCAGGGACGGCCGCCCGGGATGGCGTCCTTGGGCGCGGGCGGCGGCGATCCCGTCCCGGGTGCGCTCGGCGATCAGGCGGCGTTCGAAATGGGCGATGGCGCCGAAAACATGAAAGACCAGCTCACCCGCGGCCGAGGATGTGTCCAGCTTTTCCTCAAGGCTGATCAGGTTGATGCCCCGGCCCTTCAGCGTATCGAGGGTTTCCAGCAGCTCTTTCAGCGAGCGGCCCAGCCGGTCCAGCCGGATGATGCAGAGGCTGTCATTGGGACGGGCAAAATCGAGCAGTGCATCCAGCCCCGGCCGCGAGAAGGTCCGCCCTGAAATCACGTCGGTGAACACCCGGATTGCCCCGGCAGCGGTCAGGCGCTCGACCTGAGAGCGGGTGCTCTGCTCGGGGGTCGAAACGCGGGCATAGCCCAGAATATCACCGCTGCGGGTCGGGATACTGGCCATGGGGCGGCGGGGCTCCTTGCGTTTGAGGCGGGCGGGCGTTCGAAGCTGTCTGGCACCGGGTCGGGGCCATCAGGCCCGGGGATATGCCCGGGGGGGGATGGCGGAGACGAAGGGATTCGAACCCTCGATACCGTTCCCGGTATACTCCCTTAGCAGGGGAGCGCCTTCGACCACTCGGCCACGTCTCCGCTGGTGCGTCTATCAGGAGAGGCGATAGGGAAACAAGGGCAAATTTCTGCGCCGGCCTTGGAACAGGAGTCTCTTAAACGGTCGTTTTCAGGACGGGTTTGGCCCCCCCGACGATGGGCCGGGTTTCGGGCGGCGGCAAGTGTCCTTTTATCAGTCTCTTTATTGTAACTGGTCCCAAAACAATTTTGCAGGGTTTCGGGATTGGCCGGTTGCTTGCATCAAATTAAACGCAATCGCCAAGAAAAGGCCATATTTGCGCACGGGCAAAGGATCGCAGGACGGGCGATCCTGTGGGCGTGGGGGCGTAAGCAGGGGTGTTTGCGTGGGGAATATCCGTCTTGTCACGATGCTGGACAGCACGTCGTTTACCTTTGTCTCGGGGATTTCGGATTTCGAGGTTTTGCGGGTCAGCGACGGTTATGTCCTTTATTCCGCCAGTGTGGCGCTGAATGGTCTCAGCCTGTTTCACCTGTCCTTTGGCGGTGGCGCGGTCACGCTGGCCGGTGAGCAGGGGTTGCCGCCCCGCAGCAGTCTGGCACCTTTGGATCTGGCGCTGGTCAACACCGGCGCGGGCACGACGCTTTGGGCCGAGCCGTGGTCGGCAGCGGGGTTTCGCGCCTACGCGCTGAACGGGGCGGGGCATCTTGGGGCTTTGCTGACCAACCCCGGCCTGCCGGTTTTGCAGCGCGGGGTCGTGCATTCACTGGAGGTCAATGCTCCGGGCCCGGAAAGCTGGGTTTACGGCGGGATATTCGGCACCAGCGGGATTGTGCGTATGACGCTGGATGCGCAGGGTGGGCTGGTCTCGGCCACCGCCCTTAGCGGCACCGCGCATGAGGATGTTGCCGCCCTGACCCATGCCAATCTGGCCGGCGGCTCATTTCTGTTTTCCGCCAGAAGCACCCAGGCAGCGGTGACCAGTTGGCATATCGAAAGCAGCGGAAACCTGACCAAGGTCGGGACGATCGGAGTTGCGCAGGGGGTCGGAATAGCGGCCCCGACGGGGTTGGAAATCGTTGATTTTGCCGGAGAAACATTTCTCGTTCTGGCGGCATCGGGGACCAGTTCATTAACCGTGATCGGGGTTAGCGGCCTTGGCGCGCTGGAGGTCCGCGATCAGGTCAACGACAATTTGCACACGCGCTTTGCCCATGTGCAAGCGATGGCGGTGGTCTCGCATCAGGGACGGGTTTTTGTTCTGGCAGGGGGTGCCGATGACGGGCTGACGCTGCTGCAGATGCTGCCCGGCGGGCGGCTGGTCACGGTGCAGAGCCTGGCTGACACCAATGCCATGACGCTGCACCATGTCAGCGCGGTGACGGCGATTTCGGATGGCGCGGATATCCATATCTTTGCGGCCAGCGAAACCGAGCCGGGGCTGACGCAGCTGGTCTATCACCCAGACACACCCGGGGTTCTGAAAACCGGCGCAAGCGGTCATGTCACCGGCACGGCAAACGCCGATATTCTGCAGGCGGCGGCGGGCGGGGTGGTGCTGGACGGCGGCGCGGGCAATGATATCCTGATTGATGGTGCGGGCGCGGATGTTCTGAGCGGCGGCGCGGGTGCGGATCTGTTCGTGTTCAGCCCGGACGGGATGCTGGACACGGTCCGGGATTTTCAGCGCGGGGTAGATCGGCTGGATCTGGGCGCTTTTCCGTTCATGCACGGGGTGCGGCAGGTTCGGATTGCGCCGACAGCGGATGGGGCAATTCTGGGTCTGCAGGGGGAGGAGTTGCAGATCCACTCGGCCGATGGAGCCCCACTGAAGGCCAGTGATTTCAACGATGCGAACCTTGTTGCCTCACCCCGGTCGGTGCAGCCGCCGGCCGGATTCATGAACAGCCTGCACCGCACCGGAAGCAACGCAAACGAGACGTTTTCAGGCACCGCCGGGGCCGATGTTCTGGATGGTTGGGGCGGGCAAGACCACCTGTCGGGGGTGGCCGGCAATGACCATCTGGCGGGCGGCGCGGGCAATGATGTCCTGAATGGCGGCGCGGGCAACGACACGCTGAATGGCGGTGATGGTGCCGATACCCTTTATGGCGGCACTGGCAACGACACGCTGAGGGGAGGTGCGGGCAGCGATCTGCTGTTTGGCGGGCCCGGTGCGAATACGCTGCAGGGCGGCGACGGCAATGATTCACTTTATGGCGGGGCCAACGCCGAGACCCTGCAGGGTGATCTGGGCAATGACCGTCTGTTCGGCTATGGCGGCAACGACACACTGAACGGCGGGGCCGGCAATGACCGCGTGGTCGGAGGGGACGGGGCCGATCATCTGCTGGGTGGCGACGGCAGCGACCATCTGTTCGGGCAGGTTGGCAATGACACACTCAGCGGCGATCAGGGCAATGACACGCTGAATGGTGGGGCGGGCAACGACCTGCTTTACGGCGGCGGCGGCATTGATCACCTCTATGGCGGGCTGGGAGACGATGCACTGCGCGGCGGGTTGGGCAACGACCTGCTTTACGGCGGCGGCGGGGTTGATTTGCTGCAGGGCGGTGACGGCGTGGACCGCCTGTTCGGAGGGGCGGGCAATGATACGCTTGGTGGTGATCTGGGCAATGACCTGCTGTTCGGCAATGCGGGCAACGACCATCTGGACGGAGGACTCGGCGATGACCGGCTTTATGGCGGCGATGGGGCCGATGTCCTGACCGGGGGCGATGGAGCCGACCGGCTGGGAGGGCAGGCGGGCAATGATACGGTCTCGGGAGGGGCCGGCAATGACCACGTCGGCGGTGGCGCGGGCAATGATACGCTGTCCGGCGGGCTGGGAGCCGATATCGTTTCCGGCGGATCAGGCGATGATCTGGCCCATGGCGACGCCGGGGCGGACCGAATTTATGGTGGCGCGGGCAATGATGTCGTTTATGGCGATCAGGGCAATGACTGGCTGTTTGGCAGCGCCGGGCTGGACCGGATTTACGGTGGTGCCGACAATGATCACCTGTTTGGCGGCTCCGAGGCCGATCAGCTGTTTGGCGATCAGGGCAACGATCAACTGTTTGGCGATCAGGGCAACGATGCGCTGTCTGGCGGGGCGGGTGATGACCGTTTGTTTGGTGGCGCGGGCAACGATGCGTTGACGGGCGGCGCCGGGGCGGACTGGTTATTCGGCAATGCGGGCAACGACCGTCTGGACGGTGGCGCGGGCAACGATCTGCTGCGCGGTGGCGCCGGGGCGGATACGTTCGTTTTTGACGGTGGCCATGATTCAGTGCTGGATTTTACCCTGAGCGAGGATCATCTGGTTCTGAGTGCTGGCCTCTGGAGCGGCACATTGAGTGTGGCGCAGGTCTTTGCCCGGTATGCCAGCACCAACGGGACCCATACCTATTTCGATTTTGGCGGCGGGGTGGACAAGCTGTGGATCAGCAATGTTTCGGATCTGGCCAGTCTGCAACATCTGACCCAGATCGCCTGAGCGCGCGGCCCAGTTCGGCAATCTCACCGGTGGTGGCCGGTCCGCTGCGTCATGTCAGTCGCCCGGTGCGGTGCCGATGTTGCGCTGGTGCTGGGCGATGGCCTCTTCGACATCGTCATAATAGGTCAGCCGCCCGCGCTCAAGCACGGCGCCGGCGGTGCAGAGGGCGCGGACCATCGCGGTGGCGTGGCTGATCACGATGGCCCCGCTGCCCTGCATCCGGTCCTGAAAAAAGGCGCTGGCCTTGCGTTTGAAGGCCGCGTCGCCGACCGAGGTAACCTCGTCCACCAGATAGGTGTCAAAGCGGATCCCCATGGAAACGCCAAAGGCCAGTCGCGCCCGCATCCCCGAGGAATAGCTGTGAAACGGCAGATGATAATGGCCACCAAGTTCTGAGAACTCTTGAACAAAATCAACCAGTTCAGAGGTGTTTATACCATAAACCCGGGCGATGAAGCGAACGTTTTGGGCGCCGGTCAGATCTCGGTGAAAGCTGCCGGCAAAGCCGACCGGCCAGGAAATCGAGCCGGTGCTGGTGATGCGCCCGTGATCTGGATTAAGAAAGCCAGATATCATCTTGAGAAGACTTGATTTTCCAGCACCATTCCGACCAAGAAGGGCGACGCTGGTGTGGCTGGGAAAGGTGATGTTGATACGATCGGCCACCTGTTTCCTCTGTCCGCGAAGAATATATGTTTTTGATATATTCTCAAGTTTTATCATGGTGTTATCGTCTATCTTTAATGCTGTATGCGACCAGTGAAAGGATCGACCAGATCAGGAAAAGGAACCCGGCGAGCAGGCTCAGGATCAGGCCGCGGCGGGGGTATTCGGCGGTTTGGGCCAGCGTGGGTTCGACATAGGCGGCGAGATAGCGGCTTTGGCGTTGGGCCTCGGCGCGGGCGCTGTCAAAGGCGGTGCGGGCTGAGAGATAAGCGCGCTCGGCAAAGTCGCGCTCGACACTCAACCCTTCGTATCGGCTGAGCAGGACCGAATAGCCGTCGCCTCTGCGGGTGCTGTCGGCGGGCGTTGTCCGGGTCGGTCCAAGGCCGAATTTTTTGCGCTCGGCGGTGATCCGGCGCTGGATGACGCCAATGCGGCGGCGGGCCTCGGCGATGCGCGGGTCGTTGGCGCGGGTGGTCTGGCGCAGCATGTCCTGCTGGATCAGCGCCTCGGCCATCTGCTGGTGGAGGGTGTTCAACAGGCCCATCTGCCCGCGGATGTCGGCCTTGGGATCAAGGATGCGAAAGCGGCTGCGAAAGGCGGTGATCTTTTGGCGAATGGCCTTTAGCCGGGCAGCGGCGACATCGAGATCCTTTTTGGCGTAGCGCGTCGCGTCATCCCGGGCGATGGCGCTGAGGTGGTTGATCATGCGCGAGCTCTGGCTGAAGATCTCGCGGGCAATGGTGCGGGCATCCCGGGGGTCAAAGGCGGTGACGCGAATGTCGATCAGCCCGGTGCCGGCGTCATACGAGACCTTGACCATGCGCTGCCAATAGTCGCGCAGATCCTCGATCGAGCCGGTGGGGTCAAAGGCAAACAGCGGATCGCGCGCCGGTTTGGAAAACAGCCGCCGCAGGTTCAGCCGGGCATCGACCCGCTGCACCATCTCCTGGCTCTGGATGAATTCGTAGAGGATGTCGGAATCCGTCGCCCGGCCCGAAGAGACGCCCGAGAGCCCTCCCAGCAGGTCGATGGCGGGTGAGCTGCCCTCCTTGCGCACCGAAAATCCCACCCGCGAGGCGTATTGGTCGGCAGCGCGTGTCTGGAGATACCAGAGCGCCGTGGTAGTGGGCATCAGGACCATCAGCAAAAAGCTGAGCGCCAGCCCCCAGTGGCGCGGCCGGAGCGCGGCCGGTGACGCGGGAGGACGCAGTTGCGGGGTCACGGAGGCCGGGGGGGCACCTTTATCAGAGGTTGTTGTAAGTGGGGTTGACTCAACCGCACGTATTATCGGAAACTTGTCCTGCTGTTTGCGGATCTGGGTCACAGGGAGGCCTTTCGTCACATACGGGCCGTTTGGGGCCGGGCAATGCCCGCAGCATAGATCGAAAGAGTAAATTCTGTTTGAACCGGAAGGGCAGGCCCCATGACCCATCATCTTCCATCGCAGGTGCCGCCGGGGGCACTGTCGGCCCGCCGGTTCCGGGCGGTGCGGACGGTTCTGGCGCTGGTTTTGCGCGAGGTGGCCACCAGTTTCGGCCAGTCTCCGGGGGGGTATCTGTGGGCGGTGATCAAGCCGGTGGCGGTGATCACGGTGCTGACGCTGGTTTTTGCCAAGGCCTTTCGGGCGCCGGCGCTGGGGACGAATTTTCCGCTGTTCTATGCCTCGGGCTTTCTGCCGTTTTCGCTGTATGGCGATATGGGTAACAAGATATCAAAGGCGCTGGTTTTTTCGCGCCAACTGCTGTTTTACCCCGGGGTGCGCTATATTGATGCGATTCTGGCGCGCTTTTTGCTGACCCTTCTGACCCAGCTGGCGATCTTTTTGCTGGGCATGGGGCTGATTCACCTTTTCTATAGGCTGAATCCGATCCTCGATGTGCCGGCCATCGCGCTGAGTCTGGCGATGGCGGCGGCGCTGGGGCTGGGGATCGGGACGCTGAATTGCTATCTGAAATCCGCCTTTCCAATCTGGGAGCATTTCTTTGCCATCCTGACCGCGCCGCTGTTCATTCTGTCGACGATCATCTTTACCTTTGAATCCGTGCCCCGCGATTGGCGCGGGGTGCTGTGGTACAACCCGCTGGTTCATGTCGTCGGGATGATGCGGCGGGGTTTCTATCCCAGCTATGATGCGCCCTATGTCTCGCCGCTTTACGTGTTCGGGGTGGCGCTGGTGACCTTGGCGCTGGGGCTGGTGCTGTTGCAGCGCTTTCACCGCGATATTCTGAACATGTAGCCCGGAATGAAGGTCATTCTGTTCATCGGCCACCACAAGGTGGGGTCCAGTTCGCTGCAGCGGTTTCTGGCGCAAAATCAGGGGGCCCTGCTGCGGGCGGGTATTCTTTATCCCAGTGTCGAGAGTCAGGGCTTTTGCCAGAACCTGAAAACCGCCCTTGGCGCTGGCGGGCCGGGGCCGCGGGCGCCTCTGAATGTGCTGGAGCCGCATAATGCGCTGGCTTTTCGGATGCTGGCGGATGCCGGGTGCGGGCCGGTGCCGGCCTATCATCCGGGCCTGCCGCACAGCTGGCAGATGTGGCGCGCGATTGACAGCCAGATAGCTGCCTTTTCCCCGCGGGCGCTGATCCTTTGTGCCGAGGTCTTTGCCAATTTCCCGGCCGCTGGACCCCAGCCCTTGCAGGTTCTGGCCCGCGCCCTGTCCGGGCGGGAGGTGCGCATCCTTTGCACCCTGCGTCGCCCCGATGATTATCTGGTCGCCTGGCACGGGCAGCGGCTGAAATTCGGTCACCGTTTGACGCCCCTGCGGCAGGGGGCGCAGCGGCAGTATTACAAGACCGTGCATTTTGATTACGCGATGATGCTGGCGGGCTGGCGGGCGGCGTTTCCCGAGGCCGAGATCCTGCTGCGCTCATATGACGAGGTGCGCGCGGCGGGCGGGGCGATTGCCGATTTTTTGGACCGCGCGGGGGTGCGGTTTCCGCAAAACCTGCCGCGGCCGCCGGATGCCAACCGCTCTTTGGCGCGGGCGTTTTTTGAGGTTGCGCGCCGCGCCAATCACGAGCTCAGCGCCCCGGCCGCGCGGAGTTTGCGGGATTTTCTGCTGGCCCTGCCGAACATGCCCTTTGCCGGTGAGGATCGCCAGACCGAGATGTTCGGGGAGCAAAACCGTGCCGAGCTGGTGACCCGGTTCGCCCCGGTTGAGCGGGCGCTGGCGGAGAGCTTTCGCGCCGGAGCGCCGCTGTTTGGCCCTCCCGAGGCCATGGCCACGCCGCGCCCGCACCCTGAAATGCTGGTGGCGCGGGCGGCCTTGGCGCGTCTTGCGCGGGTGCTGCCGAGCCAGCCGCTGGGGGCGGAGGAGCGGGCGTTTCTGGCCGGGCTGGATCTGGGCTGATGGTCACGCTTCAGCATATCCTGTTTCCCGCCGATGGGCCCGGGCTGCCCGGATTGACCGGAGCGGCCGGGCGCGACCTTTACCTGCGTCTGACGGGCGATGCGTGGTTGACCGAGGCGCGCCGCGGGGTTCGGTTCAAACCCGGGGGATCGGCAAGCTTTGACAGTTATTTCAACGCGTTGGCGCTGGAGAAATGGCGGCAGAACTGTTATCTGGACGGTGTTTCTCTGGGGCTGAGCGGGCGGGGAAGGTTTGCCCTTGGCCTCTGGCACGCGGGATTTGACGGCGCGAGAACCCGGTTGCTTTGTCAGCCGGTCGAGCTGTCTCCAAAGGCCGAATTGCGCCTTGATCTGTCAGCCTGTTGCCAGCGGGCGGGGCCGGGGCTGGTTTATGTCGAACTGACCGCCGAGGGGGGGGGTGCCGAGCTGACCGGCGGGCGGTTTTTAAGTGCCGCCACCCCCCAACGCTGGCCCGATCTGGCGGTGGTGATCACCACATACAGGCGCCCGGACCAGCTGCGCGCAACGCTGGCGCGGCTGAGGGCCTATCTGGCCGAGTCGGTGCTGGGGCCGCGGATGCGCGTCATTGTCGTTGACAACGGCGGGGATGTGACGCTGGCGCAGGAGCCGGGGATCACCTATCTTTCAAACCGCAATCTTGGCGGCGCGGGGGGGTTTGCCCGGGGGTTGCTGGCGGCCGAGGAGGCCGGTTGCAGCCATTGTCTGTTCATGGATGACGACGCCGGGTTCGGGATGGAGAACCTCCACCGCAGCATGGTGTTTCTGGCCCTGAACCGCCACCCCGAGGCGGCGGTGGCCGGAGCCATGATCAGCACCGCGCGCCCGACGGTTCTGTGGGAAAACGGCGCGGTGTTCTGGCGGCGCTGCCATCCGGTCTCGGGGGGGGCCGATCTTGGCGATTTTGCCGCCGTCTGCCGCCTTGAAGGGCGATCTCTGGGGCCAAAGCCGATGGGGTTTTACGGCGGCTGGTGGTTTTTTGCTTTTCCGCTGGCGGCGTTGCGCCACCATCCGTTTCCGTTTTTCGTGCGCGGGGATGACATCAGCTTCGCGCTGGCCAACCGCTTTCGCATCTCGCCGCTGCTGGGGGTGGTCTCGTTTCAGGATGATTTTGCCGACAAGGAATCGCCGCTGACGCTGTATCTGGATCTGCGCAACCATCTGGTGCAGCACCTGACCTTGCCGGATCTGGCGATCGGGCGGTTCTCATGCGCGGGGATTGCGCTGTGGTTTCTGCTGAGACATGCGATCCGCTTTCAGTATGAAACCTGCGATGCGCTGCTGCTGGCCTGGCGGGACGTGATTGCGGGCCCGGGGTTTTTTCGCCGCAATGCCGATATGAAACGGCGGCGCGAAACCATCGCGGCCCTGATGCGCGATGAGCGGTTTCGACCCTTGCCGGAGCGCTCTGTGCGCCGGGGCGAACAGGATCCGGGGCAAGGGATCTGGGGCCCAATCCAGCGGCGCCGACGTTACGCGCCGCTGCGCTGGCTGTTGAAAGCCAGCCTGAACGGGCATTTTCTGCCGTTTTACCGGCTGTGGGCGGGGCGGATGGTGATTCCGGCCCGGGCGCGCAGCCAGACCGGTGTGATCTGGGGCTGTGCCGAGCTGATTTATCTCGACCCCACCGGCACGCGGGGCTATCGGGTCAGGCTGTCGCAGCGGCGCTTTTGGGGGGTGGTGCGGCGCGGGTTTGGCCTGTGGCTGTGTTTTGTGCTGGGGTATGGCCGGCTGCGTCGGGCCTATGGGCGGGCCTATGGGCCGATGACCTCGCGCCAAAGCTGGCGGCGCCTTTTGGGGCTGAGGCGGGAATGAGGCCGCTCAGCTGCATCACCACCTGTTTCAACGAAGGGCCGCTGCTGGCGCGGGCGGTCAAATCGGTTCTGAGCCAGAGCTTTGAGGATTTCCAGTATATCATCGTTGACGACGGTGCCGACCGGGCCACGCGGGCGGTTCTGGCCGAGATCAACGACCCGCGGGTGCTGTTGATCCGCCAGCCGAATGCGGGTCTGTCGGTGGCGCGCAACCGGGCGTTGGCGCAGGCCACCGGCCGCTATGTGTGTTTTCTGGACGGGGACGACAGCCGTCCGGCCTGGGCGTTTCAGGCGCTGCTGGCGGCGGCTTGCGAGGGGAGCAATGCGCACCGGCCGGCGGATCTGGTCCTTGGCCGGGGTGTTCTGGCGACGGCGGACGGGCATCTCGGGCGGTTTTACGATGATGCCCGGTTTGCCCGGATCGCGGCGCTGACGGCGGCCGGACGACAAGGCACGGCGCGGGCGCTGGCCGCCCTGATCGAGCCGCAATCGGCCAACAAGCTGGTCCGTCGCAGCCTGCTGGAGCAGGGCACCATCGCCTTTCCCGCCGGGCGCTGTTTTGAGGACATCCATTTTCATGTCGCCACCCTCTCGTATGCCCGGCGGGTGGCGTTCCTGCAGACCCCCTGCTTTGCCTATTACCGGCGTTACGGGCGGGCGCAGATCACCGCTACACGGGGTGCGCGCCTGCTGGATATCCTGCCGGTGGTCGAGGGAATGCTGGCGCTGTTTGCCCGCCGTCCCGGATTTGTCGAGCCGTTGGCACGGGCGACGGTTCTGGCCGCCGGGCTGAAGATGATGGACTGGTGCGCGCGCCGGATCGCCCCGTCGCTGGGGGCCGAATTTCGCCGCCGGGCAACCGGGCTGCTGCGGGCCCTGCCGCCGGGGTTTGCCGACGCCCTGCTCGCGGTCGATCCGGGGCTGGATCCGGCCTTGCCTCTGGCGCGGCGTGCGTTGCTGGGTTGGCGGCCCGAGTTGGCGGTCCGGTCATGAGCTGCGGGGATCGGATCGTGTTGCGCGCCTTTGGGCAGGAGATGACGCTTGAGACCGGGGGGGCGGCGTTTCTGGCGCAGGACAGTCTGTGGCGGTTGGAGACCATCTATCAGCCGTTTCTCAGCGCCTCGGTGCTGCCCGCGCAGGGGGTTCTTTTGGATATTGGCGCCGGGTTTGGCGCTTTTGCCCTGCCCTTTGCGGCCGCGTTCAGGGGCTGGGAGGTTTGGTGTTTTGAGCCTGATTTAGCTGCGTTTTCAGCCCTTTTTTGCAATATTCACCGGCTGGGACTGGACAATCTGAAGGCCGTCAATCTGGCGGTTAGCGGAACCGGGGGCCGCATCTGGCGCCGCGGGCGGCTGGCCCGGGCACTGGCGGCGCGCGATCCGCTGGCGCTGGGGCGCGGGGCGGGCAGGGCGCGGTTTGCCCGGCACGGTGAAAAACCCGGCTATCTGCAGGCGGGTCCGGCGCGCGGGCGGGCCTTGCATGAGGTCTCCCTGCCGGTTCTGCCCGCCGATCTGTTGCCGGTTCTGAAGCCAACCTTTCTGAAGCTGGTGGCGCCGCTGGCCGAGGCCGGGATCCTTGACGCCCTGACCCCGGCGCCGTTGGACCATGTCGTCGGCGAAAGCTGGGTCGATCTTTCGCTGGCGCAGGTTCTGGGCGCCACGCCACGGGTGGCGCATCTCTGTCTGCCTCGCGCCGGCGGGGGTTTGCGCCTTTACCGGCGGCGCGAGGGGGCGAGATCCCTTGGCGCGGCGGAACCGGGGCTGGATATGATGATTGCCGGCAGCAGGGTGCATGAGGTTGCCGCCCGCCTGACCCCCGGGGCCGGTCCGGTGTTGCCGATTCGCCTGCATCCGATGCCGCCCGGCAAACCGCATGAGGTCTTGTCCGGGGGCTTGTGGGCCAATGCGGGGCGGGCGCTGTGCAGTCATGTCGCCTTTGTCGGGGCGAGCGATGATCTTGACGCCGCCAGTTTGCCGGGGCTTCGCTGGCGGCTGGAGTTGGCCTGTCAAAGCGGTGCGGAAACGGTGCTGGCGTGTCGCCCGGTCAAGGCCGCGGCGACCCGATCCGGCCAGCTGTTCGCGCGCCCCTGGTGTGAGGCCGCTGGCGGCGGGGTGCCGGTTGACAGCCCCAGCACCGGGGGCGGTGTCGGGGTCAGCCTGTCCGGCGCGATCTTTCGGCGGGATTTTCTGGATCACGTCAGCCGTGGGGGGTGCCCGTCTTTTGCCAAATGGCCGACGTTTCTGGCCCGGGCACTGGCGGCCAGCCCGCGGGTGCTCTGGCCCGCGGCACTCGGGGGGTAAAATTCAAGGCGGCGAGCCGTGGAATCAGAGAGCGGCAAATTCAGATTTGCCCGCTTAGAATGAGAATATCGATTCTTATCAACCATTGGTTGACAAAATACGGGATATAAGGGCTGATATGATGCCGATCGTCAAAGGAGCGGACCCGATGCGCCAGCCGCTGAAATCCGAAGCCCTGCAAAAGCTGCGCGAGCTGCGGGTGCCGGTGGGCTCGGTCATCGATGTCGGGGTGCTGAGCGGGACCGAGGCGCTGATCGCCGCCTATGGCGATTGCAAGCACCTGTTGATCGAGCCGGTGGCGGAATATGCCCCGCGAATTGCCCGCATCTATGGGTAGGCGGGGATTGCGCATCAGCTGCTGACGCTGGCCGCTGCCGAGACCGATGGCGAGATGACCCTCAGCACCTCCAGCGTTGAATCCGGAACACCGATCACCCATGCCCGGCTGGGTGGGCAAAACGGCGCGGCGGGGGTTGAACGGCGGGTGCCGGTCCGGCGGCTCGACAGCCTGCTGCCCCGGCCAGACCTGCCTGCGCCCCATTATCTGAAGATCGATGTTGACGGTGCCGAAGCCGCCATTCTGCGCGGGGCGGCGGGGATGCTGGCCTCCTGCAGCGTCATCGAGGTCGAGGCCACCATTGCCGATTTTGGCCCCCGCGTGGCTCTGATCCTGTCGGCGGGGTTCCAGTTGTTCGATATTGTCGAGCCCTGCTATTACGACGGGCGTCTGGCCGAGGTGGACCTGATCTTTTTGAATGAGCGGATCATTTCCGAGGCGGGTCTGGGGCTGTTTCAGAACGGTTTTGACATCGCCAGATGGGAGGCTTATCGCGCCTATAGCGGCGCGCACTCATAGCCAAAGGCCTGAAAATCCCGGGCATAGATCCGCGCCACCAGCGCCTGACAGGCGGGGGTATAGCTGCTGCGCAGCCGCCCCGCCGTGCCGCTGGGGGCAAATTTGATCGCGGCCGGGCTGGGGAAGGGAACCGGGCTTTTGATCTGCGCCAGAATATGGTCCGCGTCCTGCGCCAGCGTCTCGAAGCGGCCGATAAAATCGAACCGGACGTGACCAAGGCACAGCAGATCGACCTGCGGGCGCCAATGCTCGTCCTGGGTGAAATACGAGCCCGCCTCCAGCCAGCGCAAAAACACCTCAAACGTGATGGCAGGGTAAAGGTCCGAATCAAGGCACGTTTGGCGAAAGCTGTCGATCTCGGCCACGATGCGGCTGAAATGATCGTTGAAAGCGGCGCCGCGATGGCCGGGCAGGCGGTGCTCGATCTTGTTCAGATAGGCGGACAGGGCACGGGCGCGGGGATGACGCACGCAGGCAAATTTGCGCACTGAGCTGTCGTTGAGGATGGCCTCCGGCGCGGTCTGTTGGTCCAGATATTGCAGGCCGCTGCGGCGGCGGTCATGGGCGCGGGCGCTGTCCAGCCAGTCGGGCGCGCCGGTCAGAGCCCGCAGGACACATTTCCAGTTTGTGCAGGCGACCTTTGGCACATAGGCAAAAACCAGACGATGCGCCGGATTGTAGATAAAATTTCTGTATTTCGTGCCCATTGTCCCCGTGGTTTCCCGTATTTATCCGTGTCCTGTTGAAAAATCGTCAGAAATCCTGTCCGCTCATCTCGATTTGGGAAAAATTGTCGGACAGCCGCAGCGCCAGTTCCGAGAATGAGCTCCATGAGCTGCCCAGCATTTTCCGGCACTCTGCCAACAGCAGCACATCGGCCAGCGCATATTGGATCTGCTCGCGCGAGCGGTCATAGAGCGGGCGCTCCAGACAGGCCAGACGCGGGCCATAGCGGGCCTGAAATGCCTGATAGGTTTGTGCCGTATCGGCGGCCAGAAACAGCGTTTCGATCTCGCCTGTGGCGATCAGGGTGTCGATCCGGGCCATGAAACGGGCGTAATGGCTGCGGCGGCGCCAGTAATGCAGCTGTTTCTGCCCCTCGGGAGTCCAGTTTTCCACCCGGTCATAGCTGTTGTGATCGCTGCCGGGGGCGCCTTCCATGCGCACATGGACCCCAAGGGCGTTGTGGCGGCGCACCCCGCCCAGCAGATCCTGCACCGCATCGACCACCGTCAGCCCCTTGAGAAAGGCATTTGCTCTGTCCCAGTCCGTCCGTGGGCTGTTCAGCGGATAGGCGCTGCGGACATAGATGTCGCGCCCCGGGGCGCGGGTAATCAGGGCATCCTTGGCGCTGTCCGGCTCGGCCTCCATGTAATTGTAAACCACCATTCCCTCAGCCCGGGCGCGGGGCAAAAAGCTGTCCTCGATCAGGGCGCCATCATAGGCAAACAGGTCCGGCAGGCGGCATTGGCAGTGGTGATCGGGTTGCCAGATGACCACCAGTTCGCGCCCGTCCTGCCGGGCCAGCGCCGCCGCCGAGGCCATCGCCCGCAGCCGGTTGCCCAGCCCGTGCCGGGTATCCACAAACAGCCGCGGACGCTGCAGGCCAAGCGCCGGGGCGGCCAGCGCGTCCAGCCGGGGGGCGGCGGCCAGCCGCTCGTCCAGTTGGGCGCGGGACAGGGAAAAGACCGTCTCGTCCCCCAGATCCCAGGACAACACATGGCGCGCGGCATAGGTTTTGGCGTCTTCGCGGATGGCGGCGGGCACCGGATCGGGGTGATCGGGGTCGGATTGCGCCTCCAGAACCCCTTGGGAGAGCGCGCGCACCCGAAACGGGCGCATGGGATGGTGGGCCCCCCAGCGCGGCATCAGGCAGCAGAGGATCCGGTTGGTTTCGATTAGAAAGCGTGGACTGGAAAACAGCGCTTCGCGGGCATTTTCCGGGGGGTTTGCGCGCTCCAGACGGGCGCTGTCGTCATGGGGCAGGTGGTGGACATGGGCAACGGACAGGTCCCGGCGCTGCAGCCCGGCCGCACCAAGGCGCGCATAAAGATCGTCGTCATCCCAGCCATAGCTGGTGATGAATTCGTTAAAGCCGCCGATTTTCAGAAAATCGGCGCGGGCGAGAAAGACCACGCCGTTGATATATTCCTGCCCGGCGGCCGCCAGACGCCAGTTGCCGGCCACAAAGCCGCCGGGTTTTCGGGGCAGGGCGTCGAAAAACCCCTCTTTCAACTGGATGTCGGCGTCCAGTTTCAGAATCATCTGGTGCCCGGCGGCGCGCACCCCGGCGTTGAAGGCCTGCGCCAGAATCCAGCGCTCTGCTGCGGGAACCTGCAGGATTTTCAGGCGGGGATCCCTCAGCCCGGCCTGCCTGAGGCCGATGCGGACCGGCGTGTCCGAGCCCCAGTCGACAATCACCACCTCCGAGATTTCAGGGCAGGCCAGCCAGCCGGGCAGCACCTGTTTCAGGTTGTCCAGCCGGTTGCGGCAGGCGGTGACCACCGAAATCCCGGGCCGGGGGTGGCGGATCAGGTGATCCAGATCCACCTCGGCCCCATCGCCGGGCAGCGGCGCGGACAGCTCGGGGGGGATAAGCCGACCCCGCACCACAAGCGCCTTCAGGAGGCGGGTCGCCCACCGTGCCAATCCTCGTCGTAACAGACCCCGGCGCTCCCGCCCGATCCGGCGCCGGGCACCCTGAACGCGCCGAATGGCCGCCACACCAAACCCCGCCCCGGCCCGCAGAGCGGCGCGCGTGTCGCTAAGGGTAGTCCAGATCCCGATGATCCGTTCTGCCACCACGCCGCCCCCTATGTTTGGGTCACACGGGGATGGCGCAACCCCCGCAGCCCGTCGCGGATCGCCCCGCCCAGCAGGCGGTAATAGCGGCGCTTGTCGGGACCGTAATGCCGCCCGTTCAGCAGCCATTTGGGCAGCACCACCAGCAGCACCGGCCAGAAAAACAGGGGGCCCGCGGTCTGCCGGTACAGGATCAGGCCATTGCGATAATTGTAATAGACCTTCCAGAGCGGGGTATAGATCCGGGCCGGGCCGTGAAATGAGCGACAGTCGTGCTGAAAGCGGATTCCGGGATCGAATTGCAGGTGCAGGCCCTGCCCGGTCAGCCCCAGCGTATAGATTGCATCCTCGCCGTAAACGAACAATTGCCCGTCTGGATAGCCCGCTCGCCGGATGGCGTTGCGGGACAGAAACAGGCCGACGAACGAGGCCACATCCACCGCCCGCGTGCTTTCGCGATAGGCGCTGTCGGGCAGGTGAAATCCCATGCGGCCGTGCAACAGGGTTGTCAGCAGCAGATGCTTGTGGCGAAAGGGGCTGCGCGAGGGGCGGTTGATCTCGCAGATCCGCCCGTCGGGGTAACGCACCGCGGCGGCCAGCGCGTCCACCCCCTCCAGATCGCCGGCCAGATCGCGGGCCAGAAACCGCCCGAGGGCACCGGGGGCAGGGCGGGCATCGTCATCCATCACCACCAGCCAATCCGGGTCATAGCGGTCCACCGCCAGACGCATGCCGGTCTCAAACCCCCCGGCGCCGCCGAGATTGGCGGCCATCAGCACCGGATGCAGGCGCGCCTCGGTCTGGGCCCGCAACCAGTCCTGCGTGCCATCGGTGGAGGCGTTGTCTACCACCACGATTCGATCGACGGGCTCGGCCAGCAGGCGCTTGATTGTGGTCTTGATCTGGGCCAGACGGTTGTGGGTGGCGACCACGGCGACCAGACGCGCGGGCAAATCGGGGCGTTGAAAGCTCATGCCGCCACCCGTCGATAGGTCTCGGCCAGGGCCAGGGATTCGCCAATGCAGCGATCCATGTCGAGATACCGATAGGTGCCGAGACGGCCAATGAAGGTGACGTGACGTTCGGCCCGGGCGCGGGCCTCGTAGCGGGCCAGCAGGTGTTTTTCCCGGGCCAGCCGGACCGGATAATAGGGAATGTCGCCGGGTCTGGCGGCGCGGGGGGTTTCGAGGGTCACGACCGAGGCGCTGTGCTCTTCCCAGGGGGCGAAATGCTTGTGCTCGGTGATGCGGGTGTAGGGGATATCGGAATCGGCATAATTCATCACCGGGGTTCCCTGAAAATCGCCGGCGTGAACAAAGCTCTGAAACTCCAGCGTGCGGTAGGGCAGGCGGCCGAGATCATGCCCGTACCAGCCATCCAGCGGGCCCGAGTGGAACACATGCGTAAAATCCGCCGCCATGTGGCGCTTGGCCCGGCAGTTCAGATACAGTGTGATTCCCGGATGATCGAGGATGCGCCGGACCATCTCGGTATATCCCTCTTCGGGCATCCCCTGAAACCGCTGGGAAAAATAGCTGTCATTGTAATCAAAGCGCAGCGGCAGGCGTTTCAGGATGCTGGCGGGCAGGGTGTCGGCCGGGCAGCCCCATTGCTTTTCGGTGTAGCCCTTGAAAAAGGTCTCATAGAGCGGCCGGCCCATCAGCGCCAGCGCCTGCTCTTCAAAGGTGCGTGGCGCACGCGTTGCCGATTTTTCCGCACCGCCCGAGATCCGGGCACGGGCCGCCTGCGGGGACAGGGTCGTGCCGAAAAACTGGTTGATGGTCAAGAGGTTGAGGGGCATGGAATAGACGCGCCCGGCAGCGGTGCTGAGGACCCGGTGGCGATAGGGGCGAAAGCGGGCAAAGCGGTTGACATACTCCCAGACCCGGGCGTCATCGGTGTGAAAGATATGCGGGCCGTAAACATGCACCAGAACGCCGGTTTGCGGATCGCGCCTCGTGTGGCAGTTCCCGGCAACATGGTCGCGCATTTCCATCACGCTGACCCGGTGTCCGGCGGCGGCCAGTTCGCGGGCCAGAACGGCGCCGCTCAACCCGGCTCCGGTCACCAGAAAATGTGCTGCACCCATCAGGAGACCCTTCTCTCAAATCCCGATTTCCCCAATGTCTTACGGGGGAAATGGTTAACAAATGAGAAAGGGCGCCGGATTAAAATCGTTATTTAAACCGTTGCGACGTTTCCATCGCCAAACGCCCGCCGAGGTCAAAGAGGGGGCAGGGTTTGGGCCACACGGGTATTTTGTCGAAACGCCCGGAGCGTGGACCCGGGGCGAAAATCACCTCTCTGCGCGAGCCTTCAGCCAGCCAAGAAAGGCGCCGTCCGGGCTGCGCAGACGCACATGCCCCCGCTGCGCCCATGTCTCGCGCCATTGTGCCTCGAGCGCATAGACATCCAGCCCCGGGCACATGGCCCGCGCCGCCGTCAGCGTCTCGGCCCGCAGGGGGGGCAACCCGGACGGCGCCAGCAGCCGCTCTCGCAGGGTAAAACAATACAGATCCCCGTCCTCTTCGCGGATCTCGTAATCCGGCAGGTGATCGGCCCGGATCATGTCCCGGAGCATCTTGCGAAAGACCCGGCGCGGGCTGGTCGAACCGGATTTCTTCAGCAGGGTTTCCAGCCCCACGCGCCAGGTGCCCTGACGGCCGCAATGTTTGCGGGCGATTTCATAGATGCGCCGCTCCAGCGGCTTGCGCAGGCGGAAATAGTCGCGGCTGAGGGTCAGGACCGATTTGGCCAGCACCGCCCGAAACAGCCAGTCGCTGAGCTTGACGCTGACGCTGACCATGCGTCCGGTGCGGCTTTTGCGCAGGATCTCCCAGCTTTCGATCAGACCAAAGCCGCTGGTTACCTCGGTATCGCCGGTGGGAATGGTGGTCACGATCCGGGTCCCGGCCAGACGCTCAAAGGCCTCGCGCAGGCGTTTGTAGCCGTCCCCCGAGGTCTCGCGGTTGGTGGCCACCAGCAGGTCATGCGCCTTTAGCTGCAGCTGCGGAGCGACGGGACGGCCAGCATTCAGGGCCGCCATCAGCTGGCTGATACAATAGATTAGGATGTCCTTGTCATGGATTGTCGCCAGCCCCTTGACCGAAGGGGTGATCTCCAGCGCGCTGTCACCGTGGCGATAGCGCAGGATGCGCCGGTCCGGGCGGGTCGAGAGGGAAAACAACGGATGCTCCATCGAGGCCATATCATCCTTTGGAATGGCATCAAACACATCGCATATGAAAAAATCCGCGGTCGGGTGGCGGTCCGGCAACAGGCCCATCCCGCCCCGGGCGCGCGGGGTCTGATCCCCCTGTTCTGTCCGGCCGGTTACAACGCTGCTCACCCTGTTTTGACCCTGTCATTTTGCCCGGCGTTTGCGCCGCTTTTTCCCCGGCATCTGCTGTGGCCCCCCCCGTAAAGAAAGCCGCCGCAGGTTTCGTGGTTTCAATGACACCCAGCCTAGAGTTATCCCCAAGCCGAGACAAGTCTTGGCAACGTGGTTCTGGAATCACTCCAGCGTGGCTTTGGAATCGCTTTATCGTGGTTCTGGAATCGCCTTTGTCAAAAAACACCCCGATTTTTCCATCGAAAACAAACGCTTCCCGAAATCGAGAAATCCCGTAACACTCATTAACACGATTCTAACACCAGAAGAAAAATAACCCGGCGGGTGCAAACTCGTGAAACCGCGGGAAAATGACTCAGAAAAACCGGGTTTATCCTCATAATCCTTCCATGTGCGCTCTTTTGTGCTACATTGCAAAAAACCGCGCATATCAGGAGCAATTCATGGCCAGTGCTGCCCCCTCGGGACCGCCCCCCTACGTCAATATCGGACCGGATCAGGCGCTGGCCGAACTGGCCGCCCCCACTGGCACTCCCGGGTTTGCCGAGATTGCCGCCGCCTGTGCCAAGGGCCGGGCCGATCTGGCTTCGCGCGGGTTGGGTGAAGGCGGGCAAAAGACCCTGCGATTGTTTTCCACTTGGGAAATTACCAAATACCTGATCCCGGTGGCAACGGCACATTTCCGGCGGGTGCTAAAGGCCAATCCCGAGCTGCCGCAGGGGCGCAGCGAAACCCCGGGCGGGGCCAAATGGTTCACCCTTGACGAAGTCTTGCGGCTGCGGGCGCATTTTGCCGCCGAGGGCTCACGCGCCAAGGAATACCTGCCCTACCGGCCCAAGGGGTTACCGGCCAAAATCACTGCTGTGGCCAATTTCAAGGGTGGCGTAGGCAAAACCAGCACCGCAGCGCATCTGGCGATGTCGGCGGCTCTGGATGGCTATCGGGTGCTGGTGATCGATCTGGATTCGCAAGGTTCGATGACCTCGATCTTTGGCGGCACGGTCGAGGATGAATGGCAAACCGTATTCCCGCTGCTGGCGCGTCATTACGCCGGTTATCTGCAGGCCGAAAACCGTCAGCGCGCGGCGCGGGGCGAGGCGCCGCTGCCACTGGACGAGATGCTGACCGATGCGCTGAAAACCACGACCTCCGATGTCATCCAAAACACCCACTGGCCGAATATCGACCTGATTGGCAGTCAGCTGAACCTCTACTGGGCCGAATTCCAGATCCCGGTCTGGCGGATGCAGGCCCGCGGTTGGAAGCTGTGGGATGCGCTGAACGACATTCTGGCCGCGGACGGGGTGCTTGAGGCCTATGATCTGGTCATTCTCGACACGCCTCCGGCGCTGGGGTATCTGACCATTAACGGTCTGGCGGCGGCGGATATCCTGCTGGTTCCGTTGGGGGCCAGCTTTCTTGAATTCGATTCAACGGGGCGGTTTTTTGACATGCTCCATTCCACCTTTCGTTCGATTGAAGAGGGCGAGAACATGGCCGCGCGCGCCCTTGGCCGGGATGAACTGGCCTTTGAATGG
>JALUYI010000004.1 GCA_027013095.1 Paracoccaceae bacterium
CGAGTATAGCCGATTGTGAGAGTGTCCGACCTTCTGTGTATGAGTAATTTGGTCCATGCTTCCAAACTGAAGGAGCATGACAACAATGACGATTTCCAAAGAACTACTGGACGAGCTGCTTAGCGGCGTTGAACGGCCCGAAGATTTCTTCGGCGACAAGGGCTTGATGAAAGAGCTGAAGGTCCGCCTGATGGAGCGGATGCTGGGGGCCGAGCTGACGGAACATCTGGGCTATGAGCCGCATGGTGAACCCGCTGGTCAGCAGACTAACCGGCGCAATGGCACTACGCGCAAGGTGCTGAAGGGCAATGACGGGGCAGTGCCGATCGATGTTCCGCGTGACCGCGACGGCAGTTTCGAGCCGGAGCTGGTGAAGAAAGGCCAGACCCGGATCGACGGGATGGATGATAAAATAATCGGGCTTTATGCCGCCGGTCTGTCGACCCGAGATATTCGCGCCCACCTAGAGGAAGTTTATGGATTACGGGTTTCGGCCGACCTGATCAGCCGCGTTACCGATGCGGTTCTAGAGGAAGTTTCAGACTGGCAGAACCGCGCTCTGGAGCCGGTTTATCCGATTGTTTTCCTCGATGCCTTGCGGGTCAAGATCCGCGATGCGGAAAGCCGTCAGGTCAAAAATAAGGCAGTTTACGTGGCCCTGGGCGTTACTCCGGACGGTGAGCGTGAGGTGCTGGGCCTTTGGATCGCCGCCAATGAAGGGGCCAAATTTTGGCTTTCCATCATGAATAACCTCAAAAACAGGGGCCTGGAGGATATCCTGATCGCTGTCGTGGACGGCCTCAAGGGCTTCCCTGACGCCATCAACGCGGCCTATCCCGACACCACGGTCCAGACCTGTATCGTGCACCTCGTGCGCCATTCCCTGAACTTCTGTGGCTGGAAAGATCGCAAGGCGGTCGCCAAATCCCTACGCCGGATTTATCAGGCTGTTGATGATGGCGAAGCCGAAAAAGCCCTCGATGATTTTAACGCAGAATGGGGCGAAAGATACCCCTCGATCGTCCCAAGCTGGCGGCGGGCATGGCAGGAAGTGATCCCGTTCTTTTCCTTCCCGCCAGCCGTGCGAAAAATCATATATACGACGAATGCCATCGAAAGCCTGAACAGAGTGATCCGCAAAACCACCAAAACCCGGGGCAGCTTCCCGACCGACGAGGCCGCCACCAAACTGATCTATCTGGCCATCCGAAGTTTCGAAAGCAAAGGCAGATGCGTCAGAGAATGGGTTGCCGCCCGCAATCAATTCGCTATCCTATACCCCGAACGGTTCAACAAATGACCCGTTTCAACCGCATGGGCCAAGCCCCATACACAGAGTTTCAGACACTCCCGGCCTGCGGCGCGGCGAGGTCGCCGGGCTCGGGCTCGACGACATTGACTGGCGCACAGGCACGATCCGCGTTCGCGGCAAGGGCGATTGTCACGAGCGGCTACCTCTTCCGGCCGATGTCGGACGCGTGATGGCCGAATACCTGCACCATGCCCGACCGGCAGACGCCTTGGGGCGGACCGTGTTTGTCCGGCACTTCGCGCCCCATACGGCACTCAGTGCAGCCCGTGTCAGCACCATCGTGGCAGACGCTGCCCGGCGCGCGGACCTCGGGCGCGTGCATGCGCATCGCCTGCGCCATACTGCGGCGACGGAACTGTTGCGCGCCGGAGCCTCCTTGCCGGAGATCGGCCAGCTCTTGCGTCATCGCCGCGCCGGGACGACGGCGATCTACGCCAAGGTCGACCGGGACAGACTGCGCCTGATCGCGCGCCCTTGGCCGGAGGGCGCGCTATGAGCTACCTGCGCAATGCCCTTGCCGATTATCTGACCATGCGGCGCGCCCTCGGTTACAAGTTGGACAAGACCGAGCGGCTTCTGGGCCAGTTCACCGCCTACGCCGAGGGTCGCGGCGACACGTATATCAAGACCGAAACGGCGCTGTCCTGGGCGACCTTGCCCCCGGGGGCTGACACGATCTGGATCTCCCGGCGTCTGGCCGAGGTGCGTATCTTCGCCCGGCACCTCCGTGCGCTCGATGGGGCAAGCGAGGTGCCGCCGGACGATCTGCTTCCGACCCGAAGACGCCGCGCGGTGCCCTATCTCTACACGCCGCAGGAGATATCGGACCTGATGCGCGCTACGGAGATTCTGCGCGGTTCGCATGTGCAGGCAACCTACCGGACGCTGATCGGCCTGCTGGCTGCGACCGGTATGCGGATCGGTGAGGCGATAGGCCTCGACCGAGACGACTTCGACGCGGGCAGCGGTATGGTGACAATCCGGCACGGCAAGTTCGACAAGGCGCGCAGCTTGCCACTGCATCCGAGCACCGTCACGGCGCTGGACGACTACCTGCGCCGCGATGATCGCCCCCGTGGGCGGAACACGTCGACCCTGTTGATCAGCTCGACCGGCAAACGCCTGCGCTATGCGGTTGTGCAGCCGATCTTCAAGAAGCTGCTGCATCATTGTGGTATAGTTCCGCGCTCGGCGATATGCCGACCCAGGATCCATGACCTTCGGCACAGCTTTGCCGTCAGCACCATCGTCGACGACTACCGGACGGGCAACCCCGGTTCCCGCCTCGCGATCCTGTCCACCTATCTCGGTCATGCCGATCCCGGCGACACCTACTGGTACCTGTCGGCGGCGCCGGAATTGCTGGGGCTGGCCGGCGAAAAGCTCGAGCGCCATCTGGGAGGTGACGCATGAGTACGCTTGCCACGACCCTGCAGGCGTTCTTCACCGACCGCCTCATCCGCCAGCGCCAGGTCAGCCCGAATACGGTTCAGGCCTATCGCGATACAATGCGGCTGCTCCTGGTCTTCGCATCGGAGCAGCGCGGCAAGCCGCCGGGAAAGCTTGCCATCGACGATCTCGATGCGCCCCTGATCGGGGCCTTCCTCGACCATCTGGAGCATGAAAGGAAAAACAGCGTTCGCACCCGCAACGCCCGGCTGGCCGCGATCCGGTCCCTGTTCCGATATGCGGCCCTGCGCCATCCCGACCATGCCGGCACCATCGAACGGGTTCTCGCCATTCCACCGAAGCGCTTCGAGCGCCGCCTCGTGACCTTCCTGACCGAGGCGGAAATTAACGCCCTGCTGGCAGCGCCAGACCGGGCGACCTGGACCGGACGGCGCGACACGGCGTTGTTCGGCCTCGCCGTCCAGACGGGCCTTCGGGCATCTGAACTGACTGGCCTCATCTGCGCCGACGTCCATCTCGGGGCTGGCGCGCATGTCAGCTGCAACGGCAAGGGGCGAAAGCAGCGGATTACGCCGCTCACTTCCGGCACAGTCTCGCTTCTGCGGGCTTGGCTCTCTGAGCGTACGGGGCTACCTGCGGACCCGCTGTTCCCAACGCGAACCGGCCGCGTGCTCAGCCGCGACGCAGTTGAGCGCCGACTGGCGGGGTATGTCGCCAGCGCAACCCCCCGATGCCCGTCCCTGGCGCACAAGCGGGTGACCATCCATGTGCTGCGACATTCTGCGGCCATGCGCCTTCTGCGCGCCGGTATCGACACTTCGGTCATTGCGCTCTGGCTCGGCCACGAACAGATTGAAACGACCCAAGTCTACCTGCATGCAGACTTACAGATCAAGGAACGCGCCCTCGAAAGAACAGCCCCGATCACGACGAAACCCGGCCGCTTCCGGCCGACCGACAAACTCCTCGCCTTCCTCGAAGCACTCTGATTATGCCGACCTCTTCACAGCGATCCCCTCCAGAAACAATGGGTTGCAGACCTACATCGGCATAATCCGGACATCGGCATAATGTTTCTTATGCCGAAGTCGGCATAAGAAACACAGCATACGTGGCGCGATGTCAGGGGTGTTGAAAAAGCGCCTCGGGCTCACGGTCACGTCTGAAAAACTTGGG
>JALUYI010000005.1 GCA_027013095.1 Paracoccaceae bacterium
GCCACCGAGATCCCGATAAGCCTCAATAAAACAAAGCGATAGCCATTCTTACGGGTGGATTTTTGCTGGATTCCTCGGGGTCCACAGAATCCACCTTGGAATCCAGACCGGAATCCACCTCGCCGGAATCCACCGGCCCACGCCAACAACAGCCGAAAAACACCCATGACCCTCAGCTTCGCCCCGGATGCGATCGAGCAACGCCCGCTCGAGAGCCTCAAACCCTACGCCAAGAATGCCAAGATGCACGGGCCCGAGCAGGTGGCCAAGATCGCTGCCAGCATGGCGGAGTTCGGCTGGACCGTGCCGTGCCTCGTTGGTGATGATGGCGAATTGATCGCAGGCCACGGTCGGGTGCTGGCGGCAGAAATGCTCGGCCTGACTGAAGCGCCAGTGATCGTGCTTGGCCATCTGACGGACGAACAGCGCCGAGCTTACCGCCTTGCCGACAACAAGCTGACGGAACTCGGGGACTGGAATGAGGCCGTCCTCTCCGAGGAACTGCAATTGCTGGCCGCCGAAGAGTTTGACCTGTCGCTGATCGGCTTTGATGATGGCGAACTGGATGCCCTGCTGTCCGGCCTCGATGAAGAAACCGACACGGATGGCGAAGACGACATTCCCGAGCCGCCCGAAGATCCGGTCAGCAAACCGGGCGATCTCTGGCTTCTCGGCAAACACCGGCTGCTCTGCGGTGACGCCACCGTTGCCTCCGATGCCGAAAAGCTCCTCGGAGACACCAAGGCCGATCTCTGCTTTTGCGACCCGCCATATAACGTGGATTACGCCGGTGGTGCAGGTGCCGATCAGGCGGGCAAGGACCGGCGGATCAAGAATGATGCGCTTGGGGATGCCTTTGGCCAGTTTCTTTATGACGCCTGTGTGCTGATCAACACCCATACCAAGGGCGCGGTTTACATCTGCATGTCCTCGAGCGAATTGCACACGCTGCAGACGGCGTTCATGAAAGCGGGCGGCCATTGGTCGACCTTCGTGATCTGGGCCAAGAACCGGTTCACGCTGGGGCGGTCCGATTACCAGCGCCAATATGAACCAATCCTTTATGGCTGGCCTGAGGGCGTCAAACGCCGCTGGTGTGGGGCCCGTGATCAGGGCGATGTCTGGAACATCAATCGCCCGGCAAAGAACGACCTGCACCCGACCATGAAACCGGTCAGCCTGGTCGAGCGGGCCATTCGGAACTCAAGCCGCAAGGGGGATCTGGTGTTTGACCCGTTCGGCGGCAGTGGCACGACGCTGGTCGCGGCCGAGGGCACAGGTCGAAAAGCTGCGTTGCTGGAACTTGATCCGAAATACGTCGATGTGATTGTGGAACGCTGGCAGCAGTTTACGGATCAAACGGCAACGCTGGAGGACGACGGGCGCAGCTTTGACGCAATCAAAACGGGGCGCGAGGCCGCATGAAGCAGACCCGTTTCATGTCGCTGATCGAGGCAGTCACCAACGTCGTTGTGGGCTACGGCGTGGCGGTGGTCGCGCAAATTCTGGTTTTTCCGGTGTTCGGTCTGCACACAACGCTCGTGCAGAACCTGAAAATGGGCGGGATTTTCGCGCTGATCTCGATGGGCCGGAGTTTCTTTTTGCGGCGGTTGTTCGAGGCGATCAAGGTTGCCAATCGCTCCGCCGGCCATGACGCACATGCAGAACCTGAACGGTATCCTCCATGATCGTGAAATACACCCGCCAGCGGGTGGCGCGCCCATAAAGCGCCCGGCGGATTTCAACGTCGAATTGGGCGGATTCCGGTGCGATAGTGTGGGCTTGTGGCATTATCGATAGCCCGAGGATCAGTTTGCGCATGCCGGTCAGCCACGCCTCGGCGGCACGAGGATTGCGCGCGCGCAGCCAAGTGTATTCTTGCTGGAGATCATCTGCGGCGTTGGGCGTGACGACAACGCGATATTGGCGGCCCATCAGCTGGCAGAAAGATCATCAAAGAAGGCCGAGGCTTCAACGCCTTCGCCCGCACGGGCCTGATCCAGCCCCTTGCGGATACCGGCAACCGTCTCGGCATAGTCGATCTGGTCCTGCATCTCTTGCCACGCAGCGGCGTCCATGACGACAACCGACGGCTTGCCGTTCACCGTCAGCACCGAGGGACGGCCGGTTTCCTTGAGGTGGGCGACAAAGCGCGAAGTCTCACGTTTGAACTCGGTAAGGGGACGGATGTCCTTGGTGATATCCATGGGGAGGCTCCAAATTGCGCATCTAATTAAATGCGAATATAGTGCGAAATCGGGACCAAGTCCAGTATCGGGTCAAGAGGCTATCTTGTAGACTCTCCCGCGATCCCGAAGTTTTTCAGACGTGACCGTGAGCCCGAGGCGTTTCTTCAACACCCCTGAAATCGCACCGCGTATGCTATGAGATCGCCAACCCGTGGCCGCAGCGATCTCGGGGATGGCTGCCCCACCCTCGGCGCGAAGCATTGCGATCAGGATTTCCTGCTTGCTGCCCTTGGGACGCTGGAGAGGTGGGGTCTCGGCAGGCACAGCCCGCTCTGGATCGGCGGCAACCGCGAGGGTCTCACGCGCCAGTTTTGTGGCACGCAGAGTAATCGGCCCGCGCTCTTCGTCATGTCGCCAGACGGTGTTGAGATCGTCTGCTTTGACTTCCTCAATGAGACCACGCTTGAGCAGGCTTTTGAGGCAATTGCCGACGGGCCCGCCCTTGAGATGGGGTGGTGTGGGAAAAACAAGGCCGTCCTTGCGTTCGCAGGCGGTCGAAAGGATCAGGGTTTGGGTTTCGCTCAGGTCGATCATGTTGGCCTCCGGTTATTGGGCGCGCAGCATGCAGGCCCTCCTACGGCCTCAAGCCCCGCGCGGGGCGGGGCCGAGGACGGTGGCGGCGATCAGGCGATCAGGCGATCAGGTCGGCTTCGATCTCGGCATTGGCGACAAAGCCGGTGAGGTAGGGCAAGCCTGCGGGGATGCCGGTCTCGCGACTTGTGCGGCGGGTAATCGTCCAGCCCATCCAGCGTTCGGTGGCCGCAAGGATCGCCTCTTTGAGCGTGGTGTTTTGGGACGGCGAAAGCGCATTGGCGACATCGTCGGCAAAATGCCGGCCATTGCGGCTGTCGAGAAACAACCGGATGGCCTCATCGCCGAGGTGGGTTGCCTGGCGAATGGCGTCGAAAGCCAGCTTCCAGGCCTCATTGGGGTCACTGGCGCGGGGATCTTCGAGGTGGCTGATGGTGCCATAAAAGCCCCAGACCTCGTTTTGGCTCGGGAGGGCGGCTCTGGTCATGTCGTGTGTCCTTGATTGCATCTCTCTGGTGTAATCATCTTCGCTCTGGTCGTGCTGCTTATCCAGTAAAAGCGCAGCAATATCATTGCTTTGATCAAGGAAGGTTGATTGTAAATGGAAGGCATGAGCGAGCGCGCCTACGCAGCCCATGCGGGGCTCTCGCGCGGGGCGATCCAGAAGGCCAAGGCGGCCGGGCGGCTGGTGCTGTTTGCGGACGGTTCCATTGATGCCGAGGCTTCGGACAAGAAACGCGCGGCGATGACGGACCCGTCAAAGCAGCGCGGCACGGCAAAGGAAAAACTGAAACCCGTGCCCGATGCGGCTCTTTCGGCTGTAGGTGACACCTTACGCGAACAGGGCATGCGGGCCCCGGTGACCGGTGGCAATACCACCTTCCTGCAGGCAAAAACCGCCAACGAGGTTTTGAAAACCCAGGAGCGGCGGTTGAAGCTGCAAAAGATGAAGGGCGAGTTAGTGGACAAGGCGCGCGCCACGGCACTGGTGTTTCGCCTCGCCCGTGAGGAACGCGACGCCTGGATCAACTGGCCGGCCCGTGCGGCGGCCTTGATGGCGGCGGAATTATCAAGCGCCCTTTCGGAAGCTGGGCAGGAAACGGTCGTGGAAACGAGCCTCATGCAGAAGATCCTTGAGACCCATGTGCGCGCGCAGCTTGCAGAAGTGGGTGGGCCAAACATCCGGTTCGAGATCACCTGAAGGTGTGCCGGCAATTGATGATTTTGAGGGCGCCGGTGATCTGCTGCGCGCCTGGGGCGAAGGGCTTACACCCGACGCCGATCTGACGGTGTCCGAGTGGGCCGATCGATACCGCATGCTGGCATCGCGCGCCTCGGCCGAACCCGGGCGCTATCGCACCAGTCGCACGCCCTACATGCGCGAGATCATGGATGCGCTGAGCCCCAGGCACACCGCCCAGCGGGTGGTGTTCATGAAGGCAGCCCAGGTCGGCGCGACCGAAGCGGGCAACAACATGATCGGGTTTGTGATAGCGCATGCCCCGGGGCCGATGCTGGCGGTGCAGCCGACCGTGGAACTGGCCAAGAGAAACTCGCGCCAACGCATCGATCCGCTGATCGAGGAAAGCGCATCCCTGCGCGAACGGGTCCGGCCATCTCGCGCACGGGATTCCGGCAATACGATGCTCTCGAAGGAATTCGCGGGCGGGATTCTGATTATGACCGGCGCAAACTCGGCTGTCGGGCTTCGGTCTACCCCGGCGCGGTACATCTTTCTCGACGAGGTTGATGCCTATCCGGCGTCCGCCGACGAGGAAGGCGATCCGGTCAGCCTGGCCGAGGCGCGGTCCTTGACCTTCGCCCATCGGCGCAAGGTGTTTTTGGTGTCAACGCCAACAGTCAAAGGGGTAAGCCGGATCGAACGGGAATATGAGGCCTCGGACCAGCGGCGGTATTTTGTGCCATGTCCTCATTGTGGCGCGAGGCAATGGCTGAAGTTCGAACGCCTGCGCTGGAATAAAGAGCAGCCCGAAACCGCAGCCTACATTTGCGAGGCTTGCGAACAACCCATTGCCGAGCATCACAAGACCGCAATGCTGGAAGCGGGAGAATGGCGGGCTACCGCGGAAAGCGAGGACCCGAATACGGTTGGCTATCACCTGTCGGCGCTTTATTCGCCTGTTGGGTGGCTCAGCTGGGAGCGGATTGCCCGCAGCTGGGAGGCGGCACAGGGGTCCGATGATGCCATTCGTGCCTTCAAGAATACCATCCTCGGGGAAACCTGGGTGGAATCTGGTGAAGCGCCCGACTGGCAGCGGTTGCTGGACAGGAAGGAAGACTGGAAACCGGGCACCGTTCCTGCAAACGCCCTGTTCCTGACGGCGGGTGCAGACGTGCAAAAGGACCGGATCGAGGTCGACGTCTGGGCCTGGGGACGCGGGCTGGAAAGCTGGCTCATTGATCATATCGTTATTGAAGGCGGCCCAGGCTCGGAGGCCTGCTGGAACGCGCTCAGCGATCTGCTTGGCCGAACATGGCAGCACGAAAACGGCAGCCACATGACCATTGCGCGGTTGGCGATCGACACGGGCTATGAAACCCCGGCCGTTTATGGCTGGGCCCGCAAGGTTGGCTTTGCTCAGGTGGCCCCCATCAAGGGTGTCGAGGGGTTCAATCGCGCGAGCCCCGTTTCCGGGCCGACCTTTGTTGATGCGACCATCGCCGGCAAGCGCCTGCGCCGTGGCGCGCGGCTCTGGACCATCGCGGTCTCGACCTTCAAGTCCGAGACCTACCGCTTCCTGCGGCTTGCGCGCCCGACGCCCGAGGAACTGGCGGGCGGGGCGGATTATCCGCCCGGGACCCTGCACCTGCCGGGCTGGATCGACAGCGAGTGGCTGAAGCAACTGGTTGCCGAGCAGCTGGTGACGGTGAGGAACAAACGCGGGTTCGCCCGGCTCGAATGGCAGAAACTGCGCGAACGCAACGAGGCGCTCGATTGCCGGGTCTATGCCCGGGCAGCTGCGTGGATCCTCGGCGCGGACCGCTGGTCAGAAAAGCAGTGGGATGAACTGGCGCGTCAGGTGGCAGCGCCGGAGCGGGATGCGCCAGCGGTTTCCGCATCGAAGTCCGCGCGGCCCACCCGCCAGCGTCGCTCGGTGCGGTCGAATTACATGGGATGATCAATGGTTCACGGGCCGGTTCCCCTTCCGGTGGCTCAGGAGAGGACCGCGTCGCCGAACCGCGAAACCATAGATGATGCTGCGAACACGACGTTCATCAATGTCATCGGGGTCATAGGGCCCACCATACCAGGCAAGCATCTGCTGATGTTCTTCGTGCGTGGGATCGCTGACTGCCTCGAGGAACGCATCATAACCCATGCAGCCGCCGACATCTTCAGGTGGACAGCGGCGGGCACCCTCGATGAAGGACGGGTAATCCGTGTCGGCCTCACCATCGCGGATATCCTCGACGATCACCTCATGGCGCCAGTCGTCGCCGAAATCGTAAACATAGAGGAACCGGTCAAAGCCGCGATCGAGCAGGGTTTGCAGGCGAATCGACTTGGCCTTGTATACGGTGCGGTCTTCAAAACCGTCATCGGGAAAAGGCTCGCCGTAAATCTTGTCGCCAACATGGAACTCGAACAAATGCGCGCCGTCCCAGCCCATCGTGACCTGAATGATGTGGTGAAGGTCCATCAGTGTCGATGAGCGCGGTACATCTACCCTGCGCCAGACCTTGGGGTCGATGCCCTCCAATTCAATCCGGATGCGTGCGATCGGTTCAATCATGGTCGACGGGTCTCCCTGTGGCAGCTCCCCCGGACTTTAACGGAAAACCAGATGGCGACAATTACCGAACTTCAAACCCGCAGGGACGCCTTGGCGGCATCACGCGCCAGCGGCGTCGCCCGGGTCAGCTATGACGGCAAGACGGTGGAATACCGCAGCCTTGCCGAGATCGACCGGGCCATTGATGTGCTGGACCGCGAAGTCGCCACGCTCGAGGGCCGCAGCGTGATCCGGCAGGTCCGCGTCACCACGACCAAGGGATTGTGATGGGCCTGTTTGATGCATTTCGCCGCCAACCCACTGGCGGTCCTTCTGCCGTGCGCGCCCGCCTTGAAGGGGCGATGTCGCGTCGCCGCCTGCGGGGCTGGCAGCCGCCTTTGGAAAACATCAACTCGCTGGTGGCTTCGGGTGGCCCGCGTCTCCTGGCACGCTCGCGGGAACTGGTGGTGACCAATGGCTACGCTGCCAATGCCTGCGAGGCCTGGGCCGCCAATCTGGTCGGGGACGGGATCAAGCCCTCGTCCTTGATCGAAGACGGGGAATTGCGCGACCGCATTCAGCGGCTGTGGCTCGCCTGGACAGATCAGGCAGATGCTGACGGGTTGACCGATTTCTATGGGCTGCAGGCGATGATTGCCCGCGAGATGTTCGTGGCGGGGGAGTGTTTCGTGCGCATCCGGCCACGTCGGGCCGAGGACGGGTTGCTGGTGCCCATGCAGTTGCAGCTGCTGCAAGCAGAAATGCTGCCGTTTGAGCTGACAAAAACCACCCCGAGCGGCAACAAGATCCGCTGCGGGATCGAGTTTGATCTGATTGGCCGGCGTGTCGCCTACCACTTCCGCCGTCGCCATCCCGGTGACAGCACCGACCGCGGCGGCCCGGTCATGGGCGCTATCATCCCGGCCACCACCCGCGTGCCCGCCGAGGATGTTCTGCACATCTACCGCCCCATTGATGCAGGCCAGATCCGCGGTCTGCCACATGTGGCGCCGGCCATGGTGCGGTTGTTTCTGCTCGATCAATACGACGACGCCGAGCTCGATCGCAAAAAGACGGCGGCGATGTTTGCGGGGTTTGTGACCAAAAATGCTCCGGAAGACCCCATGATGGGAGAAATCGAGGACGAGGGCACCGGGATTGGCATCGCGTCGCTGGAGCCCGGGACGCTGCAGGTCCTGCTGCCGGGCGAAGACATCAAGTTCTCGAGCCCCGCCGATGTAGGCGGCGGTTATGAGGCGTTTCAATATCGCACATTGCTGGCAATCTCGGCGTCCCTGGGTCTGCCGTATCATCTGGTCACCGGCGATGTGCGCCAGGCCAATTATTCGAGCCTGCGCGCCGAACTGGTCGAGTTCCGCCGCCGCATCGGGCAATTGCAGCACGGCGTGATCGCGCATCAGTTCTGCCGCCCCGTCTGGCAACGCTGGCTGGAGGCAGCAGCACTTGCCGGTGTTTTGAAGCCCGGGGATATCAAGGCCGCGAAACCGGTGCACTGGATCCCGCCGCGCTGGGATTGGGTCGATCCGCTGAAAGACATCCAGGCGCAGCTGCTCGGGATCAACGCCGGGCTGATGTCACGGCGCAAAGCGGTCGAGGCCACAGGCTACGACATCGAGGAAATCGACCGTGAGAATGCGGCGGATGCGGCGCGGGCCGCTGGCCTTGGCCTCACATACAGCACGAGCCCCGGTGAGACCCAGGGCGCACGGGCAACGCCCACAAAAAAAGCCGATCCAAACAAAGGAAAGTAACCCCATGCAGAACTGGTATTCGATCTGCGCGCTTAATGAGGGCGCGGAAATCTCCATCTATGATGAAATCGGCGCCTATGGCGTCAGCGCGAAAGCGTTTCTCGCTGACCTTGGCAAGCTGCCGGATGCGGACCCGCTGACGCTTCGGCTCAACAGTCCCGGCGGGTCCGTCTTTGATGCAGTGGCGATTTACAATGCGCTTTCGCGTCATTCCGGCACCGTGACCGTCAGCATCGACGGCATTGCCGCCTCGGCCGCCTCCTACATTGCCATGGCGGGCGACGAGATTATCATGCCGGAAAACGCCTTCCTGATGATCCACGATCCTTCGGGGCTTGTGATGGGCACGGCTTCCGACATGCGCTCGATGGCCGATGCGCTGGAAAAGATCGGCGCTTCGCTCATCAAGGGATACACCGCCAAATCCGGCAAGGCGGAAAAGGAGATCGCCAAGCTGATGGCGGCGGAGACGTGGTTTGATGCCGCCGAGGCGATCGACATGGGATTGGCCGATACCATGGTTGCGCCGGTCAAGATGGCCGCGCGCTTTGATGTGAGCGGGTTCAGGAATACGCCGGAAGCAATCATCAAAGCGGTGAAAGCGGCTGCAAAATCTGCAGAACCCACGCCCGCGCCGGTCGCAAAGCCCGCGCCGACGGCCAAGGCGGACCCGGAACCAGACCTCACCGCAGTCCGCTCTGAGGTCATGGCCTACGCCAAAACCGTGGTGGACCTTTGCCGCTTGGCGGGTCAGCCACAAATGGCCGCCGGGTTCCTTGAGGCAGAAACCAGCCTTGAGGATGTCCGCAAGGCATTGATCGATGCGCGCGCCGCGGTCGATCCCGACATCTCCGTCCATCACCCGCAACCGGGTACGTCAAGCGATTCACGCCCCTGGGCAGATGTGATCGCCAAAACCTTCAAACGCAAAGGATAAGACATCATGACAGTTCTGAAAGAAGGCCGCCACGCTGGCGGCTTTTTGGTTTGGGAAGCCTTTCGGGATTACACCCGCGAGGTCATCACCATCGCAACCGGCGGCACATATCCGGTGCTGGAACCCGGCACCGTGCTTGGAAAAATCACCGCAACCGGGAAATACGCCGCCCACGATCCGGCGGCCGTCGATGGCACCGAGACCGCCGTCGCCGTCCTCTGGGGCGCCGCAGATGCCACCGCGGCCGATGCAACAGCAGTTGCGCTTGTCCGTGGCCCCGCCGTCGTCAACGGCAATGATCTGGTGTTTACGGGCACACCCACCGCTGCCCAAATCACCGCGGCCCATACCGCGCTCAATGCCGTCGGCATTCTTACCCGCTAAATCATTCTGTTCTGAAAGGACCGCCCCATGGCGACCATGGATATCTTTGCGACCGACGCCTTCTCGGTCATCGAACTCACCCGCGCGCTGGAAAACATCCCGTATAAGCCCGCGACATTGTCAGGATCGGGATTGTTTGCCGATCGCGGCGTGCGAAGCCGCACCGTTGTTATTGAAAGCCGCGACGGCACGCTCTCGCTGATCCCGTTCTCCGAACGCGGCTCGGCCTATGAGCAGCAGATCCCCGAAAGCCGGGATGTGCGCGCTTTCGTTTGCCGCCAGTTCAAGAAGCAGGATGTGCTCTGGGCGTCCGAAATTCAGGGCATTCGCGACTTCGGCTCGGAAAGCGAAACCCAGCAGATCCAGACCGAGGTTGCCCGCCGCCTGAAACGCCTGCGCTCGGATGCGGAAGCGACGTTCGAGTATCACCTCCTGAATGGCATTCAAGGGAAGGTGCTCGATCCCAAGAACGGCGCCACCGTCATCGACTACTTCACCGAGTTTGCCATTACACCGGCAGCGGAAGTGAACTTCGATCTGGCCAATGCATCCCCTGCCTCCGGGGCGCTCCGCAAAGCCTGTCAGGCGATGATCGAAAGCGTCGAGGGCGATCTTGGCGGGCTGTCCACCGGCTCTGTGCAGCTGCGTGCCGAATGCGGCTCGGCCTTCTTTGCCGATCTGGTGGCCCATAAGGAGGTGCGCGCAACCTATCTCAACACGGCCGCGGCCGCTGATCTGCGCTCCCGCGTTGCCGATCAGATCAGCTTTGGCGGCATCACCTTCCGCCGGTATCGGGGCAATGCGGCTTTCGGGGTGCCGGTCGACAAGGCGTTCTTCTATCCCGAGGGTGTCGAGGGGCTCTTTGAAATCTACTACGCCCCGGCGGATACGTTCGAGACGGTCAACACCCTCGGCCAGCCGCTTTATGCCCGCTCCATCCCCGATCGCGACCGCGACGAATGGGTGCGGCTCGAGATCGAGTCGAACCCGCTCCCGATCTGTACCCGTCCGCAGGTGCTGCGTTCGGCACGGCGCGTCTGATGAACGCCTTTGCCGCCGCCATGGACGCGATCTTCATGGACGCCAACATGGCGGCGGATGCCACCTGGACCCCGCAAGGTGGTGCGCCCCTGCCGGTGCGGGTTATTCGCAAGGCGCCCGATGAGATGACGACGTTCGGGGCCACGCGGATCCTGTCGGAGACCACGCTTGTGGATGTGCGTGTTTCTGAAATGGCCAGCGTCAAATCGGGGGATACGATCATCATTGGCACCGATACCTTTACCATCCAAGGCGAGCCGAAGCGTGACCGCGAGCGGCTGGTCTGGTCGCTCGAGTTGGTGCCCGCATGAAACTGAAGCTCGACTTTGATCCTGACCTTGTCGGGATTCTCAAGGACGAAATCAAGGCAGGTGAGCATGCGGTCACGGCCGCGATGAAGGAAGCCGGGGCGGAGCTGAAACAGGCCTGGCGGGAACAGATCACCCGCGCTGGTCTCGGCCATCGCCTGCCGCGCACCATTCGCAACCGCACCTATCCCAAGGGCAAGGACAGCATTGATGCGGCGGCGTTTGTCTGGTCCAACGCCCCGGAAATCCTCTCGGCCCATGATCGCGGCGTGCTCATTCGCTCGAAAAACGGGTTTTATCTGGCGATCCCGACCGCGGCCGCTGGCAAGGGGCGTGGCGGGGCGCGGTTGACACCGGGAGAGTGGGAACGGCGGCGCGGGATGCGGCTAAGGTTCGTCTATCGCCGCAGAGGGCCCAGCCTTCTGGTGGCCGAAAAGGCGCGGATCAACACGCGGGGGACGGCGGTGGCGTCGCGGTCAAAAACCGGGCGTGGGCAGGTCACCGCGCCGATCTTTCTGCTGGTGCCGCAGGTGAAGCTGCGCAAGCGGTTGGATCTGGCGCGGGATGCGGAAAGGGTGGCAGGTACGGTGCCGGGGTTAATTGTGGAAAATTGGGTGGAGGTATAATTCAAACGACCATGTGTCCAATCGACTGTAAACTTCTGAAACTCAAAAAGACGGCAAACCCTACGCCGCTAGGACAGGTAAGCAAGAAGATCGTCGAATGACATAAACTTAACGCCATACTCTTCAGTTAGCCATTGCCGATTGGATGAGTCTAAGATCGAGCTCATTCCGTTGCTATTCCCTACGTCGGCCGAACAAAAGACATCAAGGCCGTATGCCACATGCGAAGCAATTGCATCACCATCGGCCCATTCGCTGAATGCCCTCTCAATAGCGCGTTCTTCGTGGATATCTTGCGCGTTGTTCAAGGCTTTAAACCAGACTTCAGCTGAGTCTTGGGTTGTCATACTCAGCCCGAGTGCTTTTATTTGAGCGAAACCCAGCCCACGATCCTCTATAGCGCTGGAAACATCTTGTATTCTGCGAATCCATTCTTCGAGTGACTGATCTCGGTCATTTGCATGATAGAAACCATTGTCGGGATCCTCGATCTTATAAGCGCCTATCCTCGGTGCATCTTTTAAGACGCGCACGCCGAGCGCGCGCGCTGCTTCTGCTCGAGCGATGATCTCCGGATGCAGGGGTTTCCGCTTTGGCTGTTGTACGACCATGTTCATTGTAACCGTCTCAATATCGGTAACTCCGGTCACGGAACGAATTGCTTTGGGAAGGTCAGCGTTTTTTGTTCTCGAATTTGTTTCGGGTTGCATATATGTTTGGGTGCTTTCGAAGACATCCGCCCGATCTTTACGCATAATACCTTCTATCGTTAACATTGTAACTGAATAAAATCCCAAGATTTTCTTGTGTGAGAGTGCTTCTCGAACAATTTGTAAATAGGGCTGCCGTGGATCTTTAGGAAACCGCTCTGGGCGGCATGCTAAATCAAGAACATTAGTATCAAACGTCACGCGTAGAGTCATAGGTACATCCTTGAGAAATAAATGATCAAGAGGCTTCATTGTGGTTGAACTTATCAAAAATAGAACGCCTCATGGGAAAAGTCTATGTGCGTCCCGAAGACAACTCAGATGAGGCTATCGTCGTATTAAGTGCCCCGTGAAACTCGAAAACCACCGCCTCAAATAATTCAGTCTTGCTAGCATCAGAGCATAATCATGCCCACCCCCCGAGAAACCATCCTGCAGGCCCTGCTTGCGGCACTGCAAACCGTGCCTGCCGCCACTGTGCTGCGCGAAGAGGTACTGCCCGAACGCATCCCGACAGGCGGGCTTGTGATCCTGCGCGACGGCGACCCGGGCGCGTCCGAGGTCATGCTTTCACCGCTCGCCTATTCCTATGAGCACAAGGCTGAGCTTGAGGTAATCGTGCAGGGCAAGACACCGGCTGCGCGGGCGGCCACCTTCGACACCCTCGTGCAAGCAATCGGAACGGCAATTTCCACCAACCGCACCCTCGGGGGCTCATGCGACTGGGTTGAAGCCTCCGCGCCCAAACCCGTCGATCTCCCTGTTGAAGGCGGTGAGGCCCTGAAAGCCGCGGTTATCGAGATCACCCTCATTTACACCACGTCAGACCCGCTGGGCTGAGCCCCACGTTCTGACCAGATCCCCGTACAAACCGAAAGGAACACCCATGGCACGCGCACAAGGCGCGCGGTCGCAATTGGCGGCCGCGTTTGAGACAACATACGGCACCGCGCCGGCAAGCGGGTTTCACCAGATGCCCTTTGCCAGCGCCTCGCTGGGCGCCGAGCAACCGCTTCTGGCCTCGGAGCTTCTCGGCTATGGCCGGGATCCGCTCGCCCCGATCAAGGATGCGGTAACGGCGGATGGCGATATCAAGGTTCCCATTGATGCGGAAGCCTTCGGCTTCTGGCTGAAGGCCGCCTTTGGCGCCCCAACCACCACCGGGACCACCAACAAAACCCATACGTTCAAGTCGGGTTCGTGGAGCCTGCCCAGCATGGCGCTTGAAGTGGCGATGCCCGAGATCCCCCGCTTTGCCATGTATACGGGCTGCATGCTGGATCAGATCTCGTGGCAGATGGCACGCTCGGGATTGCTGACGGCGGACGTGAAGCTGATCGCCCAGGGCGAGAATGTGGCCACCGCCACGGCTGCCGGAACACCCACAGCCTACAGCCTGCAGCGCTTTGGGCATTTCAACGGGGCGATCAAGCGGGGCGGTGTGGCGCTCGGCAATATCGTTTCGGCCGATATCACCTATGCCAACAATCTCGACCGCATCGAGACTATCCGCTCGGACGGGCGTATCGATGGGGCGGACCCTTCCATCGCCGCCCTCACCGGCAAGATCGACGTGCGCTTTGCCGATACCACGCTGATGGATCAGGCGCTGAACGGGACGGCCTCTGCGCTGGAGTTCTCCTACACGATCTCCGCCAATGTTAGCCTGACGCTGACGGCCCATGCGGTTTACCTGCCGCGGCCGCGCGCCGAGATTCAGGGCCCGCAAGGCATTCAGGTCAGCTTTGACTGGCAGGCGGCTTACGACAGCGTGGCGGGACAGATGTGCACCGTTGTTCTCAAGAATACTGTCGGGAGTTTCTCTTAAAAGGAACGAGGCTTCCGTGCGATACGGGAGCCGCTGCCCGGCACGGCATTTATGCCGGGCAGCGGCGGGGGATGGATCGAAGCGAGTTGGGCCTTGAAGGGCCGTTCAGTAGTGTGATCACCCCCGCCTTTTCATGTGGCCTGAACGGATACCCGGGGGAAAGCCCCGCATGAGAAGCACAGGAGTTGAAAAGGCAGATGAATCCTACAATCGGAATTGACATCGGAAAAGACACACTCGTCATCTATCGTCACCCGGACAAGGCGACCCTTGAAGTCACGAACGACAAGGCCGGATTGAGCGCATTTCTGCACTGGCTTGGAACACCTGGGCCAGTGAAGGTCGTCTTCGAGCCGACCGGACCATATCATCGGCTTCTGGAAAAGACGCTTGCTGCGGCTGGCGTCGCAATGATCAAGGTTAATCCGCGCCAGGCACGACGGTTTGCGGAAGCGATCGGCCAGCTTGCCAAATCGGACCGTGTCGATGCGGCCATGCTGGCCCGGCTCGGTGCAACCCTGGGTCTCGAGGCGCGGCCCCCGAAGAGTGAAATGCTCAACGATCTAAAGGAGTTGCAGGTTGCACGTCAGGGTCAGATGAAGGACCGCATCGCGCTGGCGCACCGGCTGCAACATGCCACCATTGCGTTGGTCAAGCGGCAACTCAGGGCGCGCATCCGGCAAGTCGATACCCATCTTGCCCAGATTGATGCCGCCATGCTCGATGCCATCCGGGCCGATGAGGCACTGTCGCGCCGTTTCGATATCCTGACCAGTATCCCCGGCATCGGCTCGATTGCGGCCTGCGCCATCCTGATCGAGATGCCCGAGCTCGGTCAGATGGAAGCGCGACAGGCGGCCGCTCTGGCCGGCCTCGCGCCGATCACCCGGCAGTCAGGGAGGTGGAAGGGTCATTCCCACATTCGGGGCGGACGGGCCGGCCTGCGCCGCGCCCTTTATATGCCCGCCCTCGTCGCAGCGCGATACAACCCGCCACTGCGCGAAAAATATGGGGCGCTCATCAGCAGCGGAAAACCCGCGAAAGTCGCCATCACCGCGATCATGCGAAAGCTGATCGTCCTCGCCAATGCGCTTCTGCGCGATAACCGAAAGTGGACACCAAATGCCTCTTGATCACAACGGATACTACTGACCATGCTGAAGCTTGATCTTTCAAACGAGCCCAAATGGCTGGACCTCGGCCACGGCGTGCGTGTGCTTCTCGGCCCTCTCACCACGGCCATGATGGTGACTGCGCGCAATGACCCCGCCATCGCCACACTTCCCGAAGACGCAACGGATGAAGAAAGCGCGCTTGCGTTTGCCAAGGCGCTGGCCCGCAATACGCTGTTTGAGTGGGAGGGTGTCGGTGATGCCGAGGGCAACGTGATCCCCGTCAGCCCCGAGGCGATCGATGCGCTGCTGGATATCTGGCCGTTCTTCGAGGCCTTCCAGACAGATTACGTCGCCAAGGGGCTGGTGCTGGAACAGGAAAAAAACGCCTCACCGCCCTTGCCGAATGGCTCTTCGGCGGGGGCGGAGACTACTGCAAGGGCTGCGAGCCCCGCGAGGCCTGCCCGAAAACCTGCCCCGACTGCCCGCAAATCCTGAACGCGCCACAGACGCTTGAGGGCGTGCAGATCTGGGACCTCGTGGGCCGATTGGGTGGTCAGATGCGTGTGGCCCCCGCAGGCGGCATCATCGGCTGGGATATCGGCACAGCGCTGGCACTGGCCGCGGCGCTGGGCGTGCCGGGTGTTGTGGTCGCGGAGCTTTTGCCGCCGATCGAGGCGGTGATGGCGCGCAAGATTAACGAACAAATGGAACAGCATGATGGCTGAAAAACACGTCTCCGTCCGCCTCGCGGCAGTGGGTGGCAAACGGGTGCGCGCGGAGCTGACGGGCATTGGGGAGGCCGGCAAAAAGGGTTTTGGTCGGGCGTCGCGCGAGATGGAGATTGCGAACGCAAAGCTTGCGAAGTTCGCAAGGCGCGCGAAGATTGCGGTTGGGGTGATGGCGGCAGCTGCGGCTGCAGCGGGGATTGCCATGGTGCGCTCGAGTCTGACCACTATCGACGAACAAGCCAAGCTGGCGGCCAGTTTGCGGACCACCACGGCTTCCATGCAGGTGTTGGCGCGCGCAGCAGAACTCGCCGGCGTTTCGCAAGGCGAGGTCGAGCAGGCCACGATCATGATGACCAAGAGTCTCTCCCAGGCGGCGCAGGGCGCAGGGCCGGCCGTGAAGGCGCTGGAGCAGTTGCATCTCTCTGCGACCGATCTTGCGGCGCTGCCGATTGATGCGAAGATGATCAAGATTCAGGACGCCATTCAAAAATTCATCCCGGCGGCGGAACAAGCCGCTGTTGCCTCACAGATCTTCGGGGCCCGCGCGGGGCTGATCTTTACCCGCATCGACAGCGCCACCTTGCGCCAGGCCACCAAGGACGTGAAGGACTTTGGCGTGGCGGTCTCGGAACAGGACGCCGCGCAGATCCAGCGCACGAACGATGCGCTGAGCCGGATGGGGCTGTTGTGGAAAGGCATTGCAAACCAGCTTGCCGTTGCAGCCGCCCCGGCGCTTGAGGCCATGGCGGACGCGTTCGCCGCCTTTGGCAAGGTGACGGGGCCTCTGGGGCGCGCCATCAAAGCCCTGTTCAACCATCTCGGTGAGATTGCCAGCATTGCCGCTGTCGCTGCCTCTGTCTTCGGCGGCAAGCTGGTCGTTTCGCTCGCCAGCGCCGTCCTTGGCATTCGCGGCGTCTCCCTTTCGCTCGCCGTCCTGCGCGGGGCCATACTTCGCACGGGTATCGGGGCACTGATTGTGGGCGCGGGCGAGCTCATCTACTGGTTTGGCCGTCTTGTGAAAGGCGCCGGGGGTTTCGGCGCGGCGCTGGGCCTTTTGAAAGCTGTCGCCGTTGAAGTCTGGGAGCGGATCAAACTCGGGGGTAAGTCCCTCGGGCTGTCGCTTGCCATGGTCTGGAGCACGATTGAGACGGGTTGGCTGCGCATGCTGGCATCGATCCAGAAGAAATGGGCGGATTTTCTGCACAAGGTTGCCAGTGGCTTGCGCGATGTGCCGGGGATGGATGCTCTGGCCTTGAAGCTGGGCGGGGCTGCCATTGAGGCGGGCTCGGCCTATTATGAAATGGCCGCTGCCGTGGATACGGCGAGGACAAAGGCCGATGGGCTGGCCGTGTCGGCTGTTGTTGCGGCCAATGCCGCCAAGGCCCCGCTTCACTCCATCAAGGCGCTGAGTGATGCGGTCAGGACCGCCGGTGAGGATGCCAAGACCGCCACGAATGATGCTGGCACAGCAGCTTCCACCGTGGCCACAACAATGGCCAAAGCCAGCGGGGCTGCCAAAAAGGCCGCTGAGATTGCCAGCTCGGCCTGGAAGACGGCCGCCTCGTCCCTCAAGGATTACGCCGCCAAAGCCGCCGACATGGGTAAGGGGCTCGGCGACAGTCTGGTCGGGGCGTTTTCCAATGCGGAAAGCGCCATTGGCGAATTTGTCAAAACCGGCAAGCTGGATTTTCGCTCGATGGTGACCTCCATGCTGGCCGATATGGCAAAGCTGTCTGCGCGCAAGTTTATCCTCGGCCCGCTTGCCAATGCGCTTTCGGGCGCGCTTGGCAATATGGGCGGTGTGTTTGCCTCGGTGCATCACGCGGGCGGCATGGTCGGGGGAGCGGTGCCGCAGCGCATGGTGCCGGCCATGGCCTTTGCCGGAGCGCCACGCATGCATGGCGGTGGATTTGTGGGATTAGCTCCCAACGAGGTGCCCGCCATTCTGCAGCGCGGAGAGCGCGTGCTCTCGCGCCGCGAGGTCGCCGCTGGCGCAGCTGGTGCCCAGAACATCACGATCAACATCCAGACCCCGGATGCCGAGAGTTTCCGGCAATCGCGCACACAGGTCTCGGCCGATATTGCGCGGGCGGTGGCGCTAGGCAGGAGGGGAATGTAACAGATGGCGTTTCACGAGGTTCGATTCCCCGACAACATCAGCCGGGGCGCACGCGGTGGGCCCGAACGGCGCACGCAGATTGTCGAGCTGGCTTCAGGCGACGAAGAACGCAACGCCAGCTGGGCCAATTCACGTAGGCGTTATAATGCGGCCTATGGTGTGCGCCGGGCCGATGATCTCGCTTCTGTCGTGGCGTTTTTTGAGGCACGGAACGGGCGGCTTTATGGGTTTTGCTGGAAAGACTGGGGTGATTACAAATCCTGCTTGCCTTCCGCGACGCCCGCGGCCACCGATCAGGAGATCGGCACCGGCGATGGCACGACCACGGCGTTTCAGCTGGTCAAAGCCTATACGTCCGGCGCGCAGACATGGGCCCGCGCCATTACCAACCCGGTTTCCGGAACCGTGGCGGTGGCGATCGGCGGGACCGTTCAATCCTCCGGCTGGTCGGTCGACACCACCACCGGCCTTGTCACCTTCACCACCGCCCCGGCCAGCGGCACGGCGATTACGGCAGGCTTCGAGTTCGACGTTCCCGTACGCTTTGACACCGACCGGCTCGATGTGACCCATGACATCGAGCGACTCGGATCCATCACCTCCATTCCCCTGATTGAGGTCCGCCGATGAAGACGCTCCCCTCCGGCCTTCAAGCCCATCTTGATTCTGGCACCACGACCTTGGCCTGGTGCTGGCGTCTGACCCGCAATGACGGGCAGGTGTTTGGTTTTACGGATCATGATGTTTCTCTCACCTTCGACGGCACCACCTTTCAGCCGGAAAGCGGCTTTGCGGCATCCGAGATCCGCGCGGGTTCCGACCTTTCGGTCGACAGCCAGGACGCCGAGGGCGTGCTGACCTCCTCCACCATTACCGAAACCGATATTCTCGATGGGCGCTGGGATAATGCGGGCGTCGAGATCTGGCGCGTGAACTGGCAGGACGTCAGCCAGCGCGTGTTGATGCGCCGAGGCGCCATCGGGCAAGTCCGGCGTGGGCGGGTGCAGTTTGTTGCCGAGATGCGGTCCTTGAGCCACGTTCTGGGCCAGACCGTCGGCCGGACGTTTCAGGCGACATGCGACGCGGCGCTCGGCGATGCACGCTGCGGGGTGAACCTCAGCGCCCCCGCGTTCAAAGGGAGCGGCACGGTCGCAAGTGTTGTCGGGGATCGCGGGTTTACCACCACGGATCTGGGCAGTTTTGCCGATGGATGGTTCGCGCTCGGGCTGGTGACATGGAGCAGCGGCGCCAATGCCGGTCGCTCGGCCGAAGTGCTGAGCCACAAGCTCTCCGGGGCGCTTGCCACTGTCACATTGCTGGAGAAGCCTGTGCGCGCAATTTCTGCGGGCGACGCCTTCACTATTACAGCAGGCTGCGACAAGAGTTTTGCAACCTGTCAGGAAAAGTTTGCCAATGCGGTCAATTTCCGGGGCTTTCCGCATATCCCGGGGCAGGACACGATTATCCGCTATGCCGCCAAGGGCGATGCCAACAGCGGAACCGTCTTATGAACGACTTCCCCACAGGAAACGGCAGGCGGCAGCGCAGTGCGCAGCAATGCGCGAGAGCCAATACCGCTCCCGCCCGCATCATCAAAGCCACCCGCCGCTGGATTGGCACGCCCTATCACGACCAAGCCTCCGTCAGGGGCGTGGGTTGCGATTGCCTCGGCCTCATTCGGGGCGTCTGGCGCGAGGTGGTGGGGCCGGAACCAATGCCGGTGCCGCCCTATTCCCGCGACTGGGGTGAGACCGGCCCCGTCGAGGTTCTGGCCGAAGCGGCCCGCGCAGCAATGATTGAGATCGATGTGGCCGAGGCCCGCACCGGCGACGTGGTGCTGTTTCGCATGCGCGTCGGAGCGATTGCCAAACACGCTGGAATCCTTTCGCCAAGCCACCACTTCATCCATGCCTATGAGCGGACCGGCGTGATCGAGGAGGCCCTTACCGCCGCGTGGCAGCGCCGCATTGCATTCGCCTTCCGCTTTCCAACACCCAACCGAAAGCCTTAATCCATGGCTTCCATTCTTCTGGCTTCCGCTGGTTCCGCCCTTGGCGGGGCCATTGGCGGCAGCGTCCTTGGCGTGTCCGCCGCCACCATCGGTGGGG
>JALUYI010000006.1 GCA_027013095.1 Paracoccaceae bacterium
CTCCCCTAACAAATGTTGCTCCATTTGGTGCTACCCTCCAAATTACCGATCTCGGCAAATCAGATCAGAATCTTGCGAGGGGCAAAAGGCTGGAAATGGATGGGGTGCTCGCACCGTTTACCCTGCACTGGGTCATGGATGTGGTCTTTCACGACGGCCTGATGCGCCTGCGAACCGGCAACGGGCTGGCAAATAGCCGTGATCCGGCAAGCTGCCCTCAACATCTTCAAACAGATCAACGACAGGGCAAGTTTGAAAGTCCAAAGAAAAACAGCCGCTTGGGATGACGAATATCTCTTCTCGGCCATCTCGAAAACCGAATAAGATCTCAAGCGATTCCCATGCGTGCGCGCCGCTTACGGTGAAACAGCCCAGCCGATGTGCCGGTGCGCGGATTGCGCAGGATTCTCCCCGACCGGACGAGGTAAAGATCCGGCCGGGAATTCGCCCATCAGGCCGTCAGGCTTGCCGTGTCATCCGTCAGCGGATGCGGCAGATGGGCCAACATTTCCTTGGGGCAAACCTGCAGAAAGCGGCTGCGCTCACGATCCCAGTTCAGCAGGATATCCCGGGCGCGAGGGCTGCCGGTCTCGGCCAGATGCTGCTCGATCAGGGGTTTTAACTGATCCTCCCAATGGGCCGAGGCCAGCGGGGTGAGCACCAGAGATTCGGTATTTACCTGCTCGGCCGACAGGCCATAGGGGTCGTAGAGATAGGCCATCCCGCCGGTCATGCCAGCGCCAAAGTTCATTCCGATTTCGCCAAGAATGACGGCAACGCCGCCGGTCATGTATTCGCATCCATTGCTTCCACAGCCTTCGACGACGACCTGAGCGCCGGAATTGCGCACAGCAAAACGTTCACCCGCGCGGCCGTTTGCAAACAGCTTGCCATCGGTTGCGCCATAAAGAACGGTGTTGCCGATGATGGTATTCTCGGCTGCTGTCAGCGGCGAAATCAGGGGCGGGCGCACAACGATGATTCCGCCGGACAGCCCCTTGCCGACATAATCGTTGGCATCCCCTGAGACCTCGATCTTTAGCCCGGGCGCTGCAAATGCCCCTAACGATTGGCCGGCGGAACCGGACAACTTGACCGTCAGGTGGTCCGGCTGCAGGGTGTTGCGCATGCCAAATCGGCGCACGATCATGCTGGAGGCCCGCGCTCCGATGGTGCGGTGGGTGTTCTGGACCGTGTAAGACAGCTGCATCTTTTCGCCGTCCTCGAAAAACCGTGCGCCATCCTTGATGATTTCCGCGTCCAGCGTGTCGGGAACGTCCTGACGTGCCTTTTTGCGATCATATCGGATCTGGTGCCCTTCATCGACCGACAGCAACATCGGGTTCAGGTCCAGATCGTCCAGATGCGCCGAGCCACGGCTGACCTGAGTCAAGAGGTCGGCACGCCCGATTACCTCATCGAGGCTGCGGACGCCGATACTGGCCAGAATCTCGCGCACTTCCTGTGCATAAAAGGTGATCAGATTGACGACTTTCTCGGCCGTCCCGGTAAATTTCTTGCGCAGTCGCTCGTCCTGCACACAAACGCCAACTGGGCAGGTGTTGCTTTGGCATTGGCGCACCATGATGCACCCCATGGCGATCAGGGCTGCAGTGCCGATGCCGAATTCCTCGGCCCCCATCATGGCGGCGATGACAATATCACGTCCGGTGCGCAGGCCACCGTCGGTGCGCAGCGTGACGCGGTCGCGCAGCTTGTTCATGGCCAGCACCTGATGCGCCTCGGTCAGCCCCATTTCCCAAGGCAGGCCGGCATATTTGATGCTGGTGGCCGGGCTGGCCCCGGTACCGCCATTGTGCCCCGAGATCAGGATCACATCGGCCTTGGCTTTTGCAACGCCGGCGGCAATCGTGCCGACGCCGCTGGCCGCCACCAGTTTGACCGTGACCTTGGCGCGAGGGTTTATCTGCTTGAGATCATAAATCAGCTGCGCCAGATCTTCGATCGAATAGATGTCGTGATGCGGCGGTGGGCTGATCAATGTCACGCCGGGGGTCGAGTGGCGCAGACGCGCGATCAGCTCGGTCACCTTGATGCCGGGCAGCTGGCCGCCCTCGCCGGGCTTGGCCCCCTGGGCAACCTTGATTTCAAGTTCTTCGCAGTGGTTCAGATACTCGGCCGTCACGCCAAAGCGGCCCGAGGCAACCTGCTTGATCTTGGCGCTGGGGTTGTCGCCGTTGGGTTCGGGCGTGAAATGGGCCGGATCCTCGCCGCCTTCACCGCTGTCGGATTTCGCGCCGATGCGGTTCATCGCGATGTTCAGCGTTTTGTGCGCTTCGGGACTGAGGGCGCCAAGGCTCATCCCTGGGGTGACGAAACGCTTGCGGATAGCGGTGATCGACTCGACCTCTTCCAGCGGGACCGGACGAGACTGTGGCTTGAAATCCAGAAGATCGCGCAAATGGATCGGCGGGTTGGCGCGCATTTTTGCCGCGTATTGTTTCCAGAGGTCAAACGAGGCCCGCTCACAGGCGGTTTGCAACAGGTGGATATTCTGGGCTTGCCACGCGTGTTTCTCGCCGTCGGCACGGGATTTGTAAAAGCCGCCAATGGGCAGAACCGTTGCCCCGCTGCGCCAGCCCCGAGCATGAACCTTGCTGATCTTATGCTGGATTCCGGTGACCCCGATGCCGGAAATGCGGCTGTGCATGCCCGGGAAATACTCGGCCACCATCGAGCGGCTAAGGCCCACCGCCTCAAAATTCAATCCCCCCCGATAAGAGGAGATGACCGAGATTCCCATCTTTGACATGATCTTTAACAGTCCCTGATTGACCGCCTCGCCATATCGGGCCACCGCCACGTCAAGCGGCCCTTCCAGCAGACCCCGCTCGACCCGCTCGGCAATCGAATCCTGGGCAAGATAGGCGTTGACTGTGGTTGCACCACAGCCGATCAGAACCGCAAAATAATGCGGGTCCATACATTCGGCAGCCCGCACATTGAGCGAGCAGAAGGTGCGCAGGCCCTTGCGTGTCAGATGCGAATGCACTGCCGAGGTGGCCAGAATCATCGGCATTGCGACCTTGTCGGTGTCTTGGTGATGGTCGGTCAGGATCAGATGCATGGCACCGGCGCGCACCGCATCCTCGGCCTCAGCCCGCAGTTTTTCCAGCCCCGCGCGCAACGTGCCGTCGCCCCCGTCGCGGGCAAAGCTGCAGTCCAGCTCGGCTGCGGCGGGTCCAAAATGTGCCACCATCTCGACAAACTTTGCGTTTGACACAAGCGGGCTTTCCAGTGTCAGGATTTCGGTTTGCGAGTTGTCCTCATCCAGCACGTTCTTGAGATTCCCGAACCGGGTTTTCAGGCTCATCACCCGATATTCGCGCAGGCTATCAATGGGCGGATTGGTGACCTGACTGAAGTTCTGGCGAAAGAAATGGCTGAGCGGACGGTATTGGTCGGACAGGACCGCCTGCGGGGTATCGTCACCCATCGAGGCAAGGGACTCTTTTCCGTCCTCGGCCATGGGGTGCAGGATCTGCTCCAACCCCTCGATGGTAAAGCCGGCGGCGATCTGGCGCCGGTGCAGGTCTGCGCCAGTGAATAATGTCGCCTCGCGGGCGTGTCCGGTTTCCTTTTCCAGATCAACGATCGAGCCGACCCAATCGCCAAACGGACGGGCCGCAGCCAGTTCGTCCTTCAGTGCGCGGTCGTGCAAAAGACGCCCCTCGGCCATGTCAACGGCCAACATCTGACCGGGACCCAGCGCCCCTTTTTCGATGACGCCGGTTTCATCCACCGGCACCATGCCGCTTTCCGAGCCGGCCATCACCAGCCCGTCATTGGTCACCACATAGCGCATCGGGCGCAAACCATTGCGATCCAGTCCGGCGCAGACCCAGCGCCCGTCGGTCATTGCCAGCGCCGCCGGTCCGTCCCACGGCTCCATCACCGAGTTGCAATAGGAATACATGTCCTGCCATGCCTTGGGCATTTCAATGGTCGAGTTCGACCAGCTTTCGGGCACCATCATGGTCTTGGCCATTGGCGCGTTGCGGCCCGCCCGAACCATGACCTCGAATACCGCATCCAGTGCGGCGCTGTCGCTGGAGCCATCGGCAACGATCGGTTTGATGTCTTCGGCGTGATCTCCGAATGCGGCCGAGGCCATGCGGATTTCATGGCTCTTCATCCAGTTGAGGTTGCCCTTCAGCGTGTTGATCTCGCCATTATGGGCCAGCATGCGAAACGGCTGCGCCAACCACCATTGCGGAAAGGTATTGGTGGAATACCGCTGATGATAGATGGCGAATGCGCTGACAAAGCGCTCGTCCTGCAAATCCGGGTAAAAGACCGAGACCTGTTCGGCCAGCATCATGCCCTTGTAGATGATCGAACGGCACGAAAGTGAGCAAATATAAAGATCCTTGACCCGCGCCGCGGCCGCCTGTTTCTCAATGCGGCGGCGGATGATGTAAAGCTCGCGTTCGAATGCTTCTTCATCCACGCCTTTTGCGTTCGAGATCAGGATCTGCTCAATCTCGGGGCGGGTGGCATTGGCCTTTTCGCCGAGGCAACTGACATCGACCGGGACGTGCCGCCATCCGTATATGGCATAGCCCATCGCCAGAACCTCGGCTTCGATGATCGTACGACAGGCCTCTTGCGCAGCAAAATCGGTCCGCGGCAAAAAAATCTGGCCAACCGCAATCAGGGTGTTTTCATCGGGCTCGTGGCCAGTGCGCCGGATCTGGTCGTAAAAGAAGCGAACTGGAATTTGCACGTGTATCCCGGCGCCATCCCCGGTTTTTCCGTCCGCATCCACGGCGCCGCGATGCCAGACCGCCTTTAGCGCCTTGATGCCATTTTCCACCACCTGACGGCTGGGTGTGCCGTCAACAGATACGACAAGGCCAACCCCGCACGAGGAATGTTCGTCCTCGGGGCAATACATGCCTTTTGCAGCGATCCGCTGGCGTTTTTTCTGTTCGGTTGCGGCCCAGTTCTGGTCAAATCGTGTCATTGGATTGCTCCTTGGAAACATGGCCCGGGCGGAATTTTGCAAACACTTCGGCGCGGGTCATTTTCTTGGTGTCGCCGGCAAACGCAAAAGCGTCGGGCTTGACGTCGTGGTAAATCTCGCTCACCAGCCGCATCCCGGCGGTATCGTCAAAGAGGCCGATGGGCAGCTCGAAATTACCGCTCCAGACGCCTCCGTCAGTCACCCTGTACCAGAGGTGGGTGCCGCAAAGGTCGCACCAGGCGCGCTCGGCCCAGGCCGAGGATTGCACGCGCTTGATATGTTCAGTGCCAAAAAAGCGGACATTTCCTTCGGGCACGGCAGTTGCAAGAAACGCGGCACCCGTCCAGCGACGGCACATGTCGCAGTGGCAGGCGCCGAATTCGTCGGGAACACCGCGGGCGGTCAGCGTGACCGCGCCACACATGCAGCGTCCGGTCCGGTCGTGGGTTGCGCTCATGGCGCCACCCGCGCTGCGGCCTGGGCCTTGTCCAGATCGGCAAGGATCGAGGCAGCCGCCGCACGGCCATCGGCAATCGCCCAGACCACCAGAGAGGCCCCGCGCACGATATCCCCGACCGCATAGACCCCCTTGGTCGGGGTGCGGTGGGTCAGGAAATCTGTCTTTAACGTGCCCCAGTCGGTGACCGAAAGATCTGGCGCATTCCAGTCCTCGGGCAGGTTTTCCGGCAAGAAGCCCAGCGCCTTGATGACCAGATCCGCAGGCTCGGTATAATCTGCCCCCTCGATCTCTTGGGGGGATTGGCGGCCACTGGCGTCGGGCGCGCCCAGACGCATGCGGGCCACACGCACACCCGTGACACGGCCTTCGCCGACAAAAGCGCGGGGCGTCGTCAGCCAGACGAACTCGACCCCTTCCTCCTCGGCGTTGCGCGTTTCACGCTGGCTGCCGGGCATGTTTGCACGGTCACGCCGGTACAGACATTTGACCGAGGTCGCCCCCTGCCTGATTGCCGTGCGGACGCAATCCATCGCCGTATCGCCGCCACCAATTACAACGACGCGCTTGCCTGCGGCCGAGATTTGGCCGGTGTCGATCTCGGGAACCGTATCACCAAAATTCACCCGATTGGAGGCCGTCAGATAGTCGATCGCGCGCACAATTCCACCCAGCCCGGCCCCCGGCACGCTGAGATCGCGGGACTTGTAAACGCCGGTAGCAATCAACACTGCATCATGACGCACGCAAAGGTCGGCAAAGGCAATATCGGTTCCGACGGCGCAATTCAAAACAAAGTTCACGCCGCTGTCCTCAAGCTGTTTTACCCGCCGCATGACGATCTCTTTTTCCAGCTTGAATGCGGGAATTCCGTAGGTCATCAACCCTCCTGCCCGGTCCGCGCGTTCATAAACCGTGACCTGAAGGCCAGCACGGCGCAGATGATCGGCCGCGGCCAGCCCACCGGGCCCCGAGCCGATGATTCCGACACTTTCCGTGCGCGCAACTGTTGGCGCAATCGGCCTGACCCAGCCGTTCTGCCACGCGGTATCAGTGATATATTTTTCCACGGCGCCGATTGTCACCGTCTCAAAGCCAGCCTGTTCGATAACGCAGTTCCCCTCGCACAGGCGGTCCTGTGGGCAAATGCGCCCACAGATTTCGGGAAAGCTGTTGGTTGCCTGAGACAAGGCGTAGGCCTCTTCCAGACGCCCCTCGGCGGTCATGCGCAGCCAGTCGGGGATATTATTGTGCAGCGGGCAATGCGACTGACAGAACGGCACCCCGCATTGCGAACAACGACTGGCCTGCTCTTCAGCCTTGGCGCGGGCAAAATCGGCATAAATCTCGTGGTAGTCCTGATTGCGCAGCGTTGCCTCGCGCTTTTCCGGCATGTCCCGGCTGACCGAAACAAATTTCAACATTTTCTGCAAGGCCATGGTCACAACGTCCTGAATTCAGCGTGGACCTTGCTTTTAAATGGGGGAATCCGGAAATAAAAGACAGTATTGCTGACCTTTATAGTGGCTTATTTTATAATTTTTCCCGACTGCGTCAATTACGCCGGGTTTATAGGTCAATATTAATTACCTATTATCCGACCCATACCCTTACCAGTGCCGGCCTCTCGCCAAAATGCCTGCAAAAGCGGCGGTCAAATTTCCCTTAACTTTTGGGCTGATTCCTTGATCGCCTGATACTGTCCGGCCGGACGATAGCAATAAAGATAGGCCTCCAGCTCGGCCTCCATCGGCGTTGGTTGCAGGCCAAGATCGGCAAACCCTTTTGCGCCCGGAGCCACGATATTGTCATGGCGCAGCTGGCGAACCTGATCGCGCGTCAGAATTTTGTTGGTGAAAAGGCCCATAGACATGCTCTGGAACAGATCAAAGAACCAAGCGTTGATTCGGGCGATCCAGAACGGCCACGAGATCACCAGAGCCGGACGACGAATGATTTTCAGCATCCGTGTGATCAGACCGCGAAAAGTCACGACCTCAGGTCCGCCCAACTCATAAACGCCGGGTTGTGCCAGTCCGTCAACCGCGCGCACGGCCGCGGCAGCAACATCATCGACAAATACCGGCTGAAAGCGGCACGAGGCTCCGACAACAGGCAAGACAAGGGTATATTTTGCCAGCGCCGCAAAGCGATTGAAAAACTTGTCCTCCGGCCCAAAGATCAATGACGGGCGCAGGATCACCGCATCGGGAAAGGCGGCCCTGATCTCGGCCTCGCCGGCGGCCTTGGTTCGGGCATATGTGCTGTCCGAGCCGGCGTCCGCACCAATGGACGATAGCGAAACAAGAGTGGTCGTGCCCGCATCGGCCGCCGCCCGCGCGATTGTTCCCGCCGCCCGAGTATGAATGTCCTCAAACGTCTGCCGGCCAGTCTCATTCAGTATGCCGACGCAATTCACGACCGCGTCAGCCCCTGCGACTGCAGTCCGCACCATGTCCTCGTCGCGCACATTGGCAAAAATCGGCTCGACCTGCCCCGGAGCGCCATAAGTCCGCACAAACAAAGCTTCGTTGGGCCGCCGCACAGCCACCCGAATACGCCAGCCGTCTCGGGCCAGCCTGCGGGTGATATACCTTCCGACAAATCCTGATCCGCCGAAAATAGTCACAAGTTTTGGGCTGTCGGACATCGCGCGCTCCTTTGATTTTACTGGACTATGCAATAATCCTCTGTGGCGTCGGGAACAAGTTGCAATTATTCTCATTTTGGGCCCCTCTTGGCGTTGACACCGCCCCCGGCCAAGGATAAATCGCCTTGCACAACGACACCTGCCCAGGTGGCGGAATTGGTAGACGCGCTAGCTTCAGGTGCTAGTGTCTGTATGGACGTGGAGGTTCGAGTCCTCTCCTGGGCACCAGTCGCCTGCAATGCGGTTACGGAATACACCGACCGTCGGCTACGGAGTGTAGCTCAGCCTGGTAGAGCACTGTCTTCGGGAGGCAGGGGCCGGAGGTTCGAATCCTCTCACTCCGACCAATAAGTCAAAGACTTACCACCTTTGCTTGTTGCCTTTTTGGCCGAGTTTCTTGGCGGCCGCCAAGAAACCCCCTCATTTTCGCCCTTTCGCGTGGTCAAGAACCGCCGCCGTGGCGGCCTGAAAATCCGGGTGGTGGTGAAGATGCACGGCTTCCAGCGTCTGGATCGACGTGCCGAAGAACCCGGCGGCATCGGCCAGAGGCACGCCCGCCTGCATCGCCCCGGTGATGACGGTGTGTTTCAGGGTGTGCGACATGCCGTGTACTTATTGATTCGACATCTCCATGAGGTGTGGGATGTCCGTGTCAAAGGGTGACCGACATCACCGATATCGGGGTGCATTCCCTCGTCCCAAGGCCGATCGGTTGCGCATACCTCGAGCGGGGCCGATCGTGCAACGGTCCCGCCCGGGGTTGATCAGGGCATCAATTCTGCCGCAGTTTCTGGCTGCGTTCGTCATATTCAGCCGAGTCGATCTCGCCCTTGGCAAAGCGCTCCTGCAGCAGCGCCAGCGCCGATGCGGCGGGGTCTTTCCTGCCGATCAGCGGCGTTTGCGCGCCTGACAGCCAGCGCACGATAAAGACCACGACCGCAACCATGATTGCAAACCAAAACACCATCATCAATCCTCCAAAAGCCATGCCCCAGCCACTTGCAACACCGGCGCCATTCATCATTTCGTAACCCATTTTCAGTCCTTTCCCGTTCAATTACTTGGTGGTCGGCGCGGGTGCGCTGTCGGGCAGGGTGATGCCGTGTTCCTGCATCCGTTTCAGGACAAAGGCCCGCTGTTCAGGATTGAGTGTCGCCAGCCGTTGTTGCATGAAGGCGATCTGTTCTTTGGTCATTTTTGGCATCTGTCCATCCATGGCGTCGCCACCCATCATGAAGCCAGGCATACCCATTTGGCCCATCATGGGCCCGTGAAAACCCCGTTCTTGCATGAAGGCGCCCGGCATGTCGTGGCTGCCGGCGGCATAAACGATGGGTGCTGCAGCAAGGGTGCCGATAACAGCAGTCGCGATCAGCGCCTTTTTGGTAAATCTGGTCATTTTCTTGATCCTTTCCTAAATCCGCGACGACGATCCGTCGCTCGTTTCATGACGTCAATAAAGGCGGTCCATATTGCTGCTTGATGTCGAAAATCCGCGATTGTGTAACAGAGTGTTACAAAGGGGCCGCCGGTTACATTCTGTTACCAAGTTGCTGGCCTGCCGGGCCATTTCAGGGATATAACCCCCCCATGACAGACGGGCCCCATATCCTTGTCGTCGATGACGACCGAGAAATTCGCGATCTGGTCGCACGCTATCTGCGCCAGCATGGCTATCGCGTGCAGAGTGCGGCCGATGGCGTGCAGATGCGGCGCGAATTGGCCGACTGGTCGTTCGATCTGGTGATCCTCGATCTGATGCTGCCAGGCGAAGACGGCCTGACGCTCTGCCGCCGGTTGCGGGCTGATTCGAACCTTCCGGTCATCATGCTGACGGCAATGGGCGAGGAAACTGACCGGATCATCGGGCTGGAAATGGGGGCCGATGATTATATTGCCAAGCCGTTCAACCCGCGCGAACTTCTGGCGCGGATCAAGGCCGTCCTGCGTCGGACATCCGGAGTGAGTGGGGCGGAAAAGGCCGACGCCGACGCCCCGATACACCAGTTTTCTGGCTGGACCTTCAACATGGCCAGCCGCGAGTTGACCTCACCCCAAGGCGTTCTGACACCGTTGAGTGCCGGTGAATTCGACCTCTTGTCAACCTTTGTGACCCACCCGCGGCGTGTTCTCAGCCGCGAGCAGCTACTTGACATGTCTCGGGGGCGCGAGGCGCTGCCGTTTGACCGCTCGATCGATGTTCAGGTCAGCCGCCTGCGTCGCAAGATCGAGGCCGATCCCGCCAGCCCAGTGTTGATCACCACCGTTCGCGGTGGGGGCTACATGTTCACGCCCGAAGTGAAGACCCCGAAATGAGGGCGTTGTGGGGATCGCTGCGCTCGCGCACGACGCTGGTTCTGCTTGCCGGCATGCTGGTTTCCAACCTGATCGGGGTTTTCATCTTTTCCGGCGAGCGGCTGAGCGCACTCAGCGATGTGGCGGGGGTGACCAATGCTGCTCGCATCGTCGGCGTTATCCGCACACTGGACGCGCTGCCCCGGGCCGAACGCGCCGCAGCGCTGTGTTCGCAATCCGGGCCGGGTCTGACGCTGGCACTGGGACCGCGACCGCTGGCGCGGGGCAAGGCCCGGTCCCGCCGCGCACGCGCGCTGGCCGATGCCCTGCACGCCGCTGGAGCAGAGGCGCCCGGCAAACACGCTCTGATCTCGGACTATGACCCAAGGCAACGGACCTTTGATGCTGCCTTGGCTCGCTGCGGGACTGATCCGACACAGCCAATGTTTCAAATGATGGGAACCACGTCACGCAATGATGAAATGAGCGCGCGCATGGCCAGTTATATGCGGCGTTGGAGGTTTGGAGACAGTCTGGTGGTGTCGCGACAACTGCATGATGGCACATGGCTGAACATCCTGACCCCGGCGCCGCGCTTTGATCCGATCTGGAAATCGCGGTTTCTGCTGGCTTTTGCGGTCACGGTTCTGGTTGTTGCGGCGTTGTCGGTGTGGGCCGCGCGGCGCATGACGCGGCCGCTTGCCTTGTTTGCCTGGGCGGCGACGCGTCTTGGCCGGGATGTCAATGCCCCCGACCTGCCGGAAAAAGGCCCGCGCGAAGTTGTCCATGCGGCCCGCGCCTTTAACGAGATGCAACACCGCCTGCGCCATCTGATCCGCGCCCGCACGCAGATGCTGGCGGCAATATCGCACGATCTGCGTACCCCCATTACGCGGCTGCGCTTGCGGGCGGAATTTGTCGAGGATGCCGAGCAGCGCGACAAGATGCTGGCCGACCTGGCCCAGATGGAAGAGATGATCTCGGCGACCCTTGCCTTTGCGCGCATGGACAGCATCGAAGAAAAGCTGAAATTACTGGATCTCAGCGCGCTGATCGAGGTCGCCTGCAATGATGCCGCCGAGCTGGGCCGCGAGGTGACCTTTGAAAGCACCGGCAAGGCCGAGATTGAGGGACGGCCGGTGGCGCTCCGGCGCGCGCTCGACAACCTGATCGACAACGCGGTGAAATACGGCACCCGCGCCCGCGTGCGGCTGGAAACGACCGCGGATTCGCATGTCATTACCATCGACGATGACGGCCCCGGCATCCCCGAGACCGAGATGGGCCGGGTGTTCGAGCCCTTTCGCCGGCTTGAACCATCGCGCAACCCCGAGACCGGCGGCGTCGGGCTGGGCCTGTCAGTGGTGCGCGCCATCATCGAGGGCCACGGCGGGCGTATCACCCTAAAAAACCGTAAATCGGGTGGCTTGCAGGCAATGATCTCGCTACCACGGGGCAGGCGAAAACAACCGAAAAGCACCGTAATCTGAAGCGGTGCGGATGCGGCAAAAGCCGTCGCCCAACAAGGACAGGAGGAGACATGCAGCGACGTTTTCTTGATTGCCTATCGCAGATCCCGCATGATGATCGGCAGATTCGCAAGGGTGCGCTGCTGTTTGAACGGTCTGATCCGGTTCAGCAGGTCTTTGTTGTGCGGACCGGCAAAATCCACCTCATTCGGCGCAAGCTGGACGGCGATGCGTTCATCTTGCAGCGCGCGACACCGGGCTCGCTGGTGGCCGAAGCGTCACTGATGACGGATGATTACCATTGTGCCGCACAAGCCACCGAAGAGTCGGTCGTCTCGGTCTGGCCGATTGATCCAGTTCGCAGCCTTATCCACGCCGACAGAGAAGCCTCCCGGGCTTTTGTCCTGATGTTGGCCGCAGAAGTTCGCCGCGCGCGTCTGCACGCCGAAATCCTGTCTCTGCGCAAGGTCTCCGAACGGCTTGATGCCTGGCTGGTGTGGAACGGAGACGAAATGCCCGACAAGGGAAGCTGGCGCCATATCGCCGATGAGATAAATGTCTCGCAAGAGGCGCTCTATCGTGAATTGGCGCGCCGCCGGATGCAGGACGGAGCTCACTCCCATTCCAGAACCTGAAAGGCCTTTTGCGCGTTCTTTCCCGCGAAATCCTTGAAATGAACGAGATTTCTGAATGCGGACTGATCCACCTTGAATGACCCGAATTCATCACCGCCACCCGCGATATAGGCGCGCATCTTGTCGCGCAGATTGACCAGATAATCATAGGTGTCATGGGTCGCTCCCGCCAGATCGGTTGCATGGCCGTGGCCGGGCACCACGTGTTCGGGGGAATAGGCGGCCATGGTCTCGAACCCCTTGATCCAAGCCAGAAAACGGTCCTCGCCAAAGCCCAGTATGCGTTCGTGAAAGACGATATCGCCGGTGAACATCACGCTCTTGTCCGCCATCCAGACAAAACTGTCGCCCGGCGTATGCGCGCCGTTTTCAGGGTGGATGATCCTGAAGGTTTCGCCCCCGAACCTGAGGGTATAGCTGCCGTCAAAGGTGACGTCTGCTTTTGTGGGTTTGGTGCCTGCAAGCGCCGACTTGCCGACGAAACGCTCCAGCAAAGCAAGTTCCTGATCGAGACGCGCATAGCGGTCGGCCTCGGCGGCAGCCGAGGAAATCACCGTTGCCCCCTGCGCCTGCCAATAGCCATTCCCAAGCCAGCGGTGATCCTGCCCGCCGGTGTCGATTACGAATTTCACCGGCTTGTCGGTAATCCGGTCGATAGTGGAATCAATCAGCGCAGCACCTTTCCAACTGCCGCCCGGATCGACCAGCACAACGCCCTCAGGCGTCACAATCACGCCGAACGTCGCGTTGTCGCCAAAGTTTTCCGGGCTGCGCTGGTTGATAGTCCCGACCAGTGCATAGACGTCCTTCACAACCGGCTGGATTTCCAGTTCTGTGGCCAACGCGGGGTCAGCGAAGACGAGAACAGCAAGCGCGACGGCAAAAAGGGATTTCATCGGTTTTCCTTTAACAGTTTGGTAAAATATGATGACCCGTAAAAGCCCCGGGCCGTTCAGCTTTTTCGGGCCGCCTTTTCAGCAATGCCCGAGCGACCTTCCCGGCGTTCAAGCTCGGCCAGCACCATCGCGAGCGTCACATCGCGCGACGCCAGCATGACCAGCAGGTGATAAAGCGCATCTGCGGATTCACTGACCAGACGCTCGCGGTCGCCCTTGACCGCCTCGATAATGGCCTCGACCGCCTCTTCGCCAAATTTTTCGGCCGCTTTCTCGGGGCCTCTAGCCAGCAAACGTGCCGTCCATGAGGTCTGGGGATCCACCGATTTTCGGGACTCGATCGTGGCAAAAAGACGGGAGAGAACGTCACTCATAGGCGCACACTTATACCTTTGCTGGCCATGTAATCCTTGGCATCATGGATGGTAAACTCGCCAAAATGAAAGATCGACGCAGCCAGAACTGCGCTGGCGTGTCCCTCGATCACCCCATCGACTAGATGCTGCAATGTACCGACCCCGCCCGAGGCAATGACCGGGATATCGACCGCATCTGCGATGGCCCGGGTTAGTGGCAGGTTGTAACCATTGCGCGTCCCGTCGCGGTCCATCGAGGTCAGCAGGATTTCCCCCGCGCCGCGCCGCGCCATCTCGCGGGCGAAATCGAGGGCATCGATGCCCGTTGCGCGCCGCCCCCCGTGGGTGAATATCTCCCATTTTCCGGGACTGACGGTTTTGGCGTCTATCGCCGCGACGATACATTGATTGCCGAACTTGCTGGCAGCCTCGCCCACGACATCCGGGTTGGCCACGGCTGCCGAATTAAAACTGACCTTGTCGGCCCCGGCCAACAAAAGGGCACGCACATCCTCGGCGGAGCGCACCCCGCCGCCGATGGTCAGTGGCATGAAACATTGTTCGGCGGTGCGACGGACCACGTCATACATGGTGCCACGGTTTTCGTGGGTGGCGTTGATGTCCAGAAAGCACAGCTCATCTGCGCCCGCTGCGTCATAAGCGCGAGCGGCTTCAACGGGATCTCCGGCATCGATCAGATCGACGAAATTCACCCCTTTGACGACACGGCCGTCCTTGACGTCAAGGCATGGAATGATTCGTGTTTTCAGCATGTTGGCATCATCCGTCCTGTTTTCCACTTTGCCTTTTGCGGTGAACATACCACCGAATTAGCACAATCACACCGCCCAAAAAAGTCCACGGCAAGGCATAAAGAATCAAGCTCCGGAATCCTATCAAACCCAGTTGATACCCCAGCGGACCGGCCTCGAATCCGCCGCGTCATGCCCGTTTCTCAGCGCCAAGCTCCGCCACCGCCGCGCCCAGATCGATCCGCCCATCATAAAGCGCGCGCCCCGAAATGACCCCGTTCAGCGGCGCCCCGCAATTTTTCAGACGGCGCAAATCCCCGATCGAAGACACACCACCGCTGGCGATAACCGGAATCCTGACCGCGTTTGCCAGCGCTGCGGTGGCATCGACATTTGGCCCCTGCATGGCCCCGTCACGGTTGATATCGGTGTAGATGATCGCGGCAACGCCGGCGTCTTCGAACTGGCGCGCAAGGTCTGTGACCTCGGTTTCCGTTTCTGTTGCCCAACCGCGGGTCGCCACCTTGCCGTCGCGAGCATCCAGTCCGATGGCGATCTGCTCGGGAAAATGGCGCGCAGCGTCGCGGACAAGGTCGGGGTTTTCGACAGCGACAGTCCCGAGAATCACCCGAGACAAGCCCTTGTCCAGCCATTGTTCAATGGTTTTCATGTCGCGAATTCCGCCGCCCAACTGCACTGGAACCGAGCAGGCGGCAAGAATGTTCTCAACCGGCGCGGCATTCACCGGGGCCCCCTCGAACGCGCCGTTCAGGTCCACCAGATGCAGCCATTCACAACCGGCATGCTCGAACGCCAGTGCCTGTGCCGCGGGGTTGTCGTGAAAGACAGTCGCCTTGTCCATATCCCCTTTGAGCAGCCGCACGCATTGTCCGTCTTTCAAGTCGATCGCAGGATAGAGGATCATGTCCGGGCTCCGTCAATTGTCTCGTCGGGTGTTCGGGTCTGACCCCATCAATCCCGCACCGCTGGTTTGCCGGATTTTTGCCTGACAATGCGCAATGATGCAGGAATAGTGGTTCTATTTCAAGGCATTGTAAAGCCGCCAGACGGAAAATATAACGAATCCAAAGGATGTTAAATCCTCTTCATCACAGCAGCTTGGCCCGCTCGGACAGAGGGCCGCCAGACCCGTGCCTGCCAACCCCCTGATATTTCGAGGATTTGTCTCCGGCGGCGCGCAGTTGATGGGTCCAGACCCGAACCACGCGCACCGACGGCTGCCAAGACCGGCTGTCCGAGGACGCTAATTCCATGCCAAATGAAACACTTGCGCAAATGTCGGCTTTGGTGAAAGCTGTCCAGACAGTTTGGGAGGAAGAAATGAAAAAACTACTTATCACGGCCTGTCTTGTTCTGCTGGCCGGCTCGGCCTATGCCGCCGATCCTGCGGATGGGGTCTGGAAAACGCAAAAAGGCGAGGTGAAATCGGATGGCAGCGGCGGCGGCTTTCTTTATGTGAAGATTGGCGAGTGCGGGGCCAAGCTCTGCGGGACTATCGTCAAGGCCTTTGACAAGAACGGCAAGGACGACCCGAAATATGTAAACCTGAACAAACCGATCATCTGGGACATGGGCATTAACGGCGGAGGCTCTTACAGCGGGGGCACCATCTGGGCCCCGGATACCGACAAGAAATACACCTCGAAAATGAGCCTGAACGGAAACACCCTGACCGTCAGCGGCTGCGTTCTTGCCGGTCTGATTTGTCGCGGTCAGGCCTGGACCCGGGTGAAATAACGCCACTCCCGGATGTGCGCCCCTCTACGCCGGGGTCTCATCGGGATGGCCGGGATCTACGGCTTCCAGTTCAGGAAATTGCCAATCAGCCGCAGCCCGGTTGATTGGCTTTTTTCCGGGTGAAACTGGGTGCCCACCATGTTGTCGCGGGCAATCATTGCGGTGACCGCACCACCATAATCGCAATAGGCGAGACGGTCATGCGGGTCACTGGCCAGCAGATGGTAGGAGTGGACAAAATAGCCGTGCTCACCAGTCTTGATGCCGCGCAGCACCGGGTGGGGGCGTTCAATGACCAGTTCGTTCCAACCCATGTGGGGGATTTTTAAACCGGGATCGTCAGGGGTCAGGGCAACGACCTCGCCATTGATCCAGTCAAATCCCTTGGTGTCAATGCCATGCTCAAGCCCGCGACTGGCCATCATCTGCATACCAACGCATATCCCCAGAAACGGCACACCACGGGTCAGGACGGCCTCTTCCAGCGCCTCGAACAAACCATCCCGGGCAAACAGGCCGGCGCGACATTCCGCAAAGGCGCCAACCCCGGGCAGCACGATGCGCGTCGCCCGAGCAATCTCTTCGGGTGCGTCGCTGACCCGGATATCGCCGCCACCCTGCGCATCTGCCATGCGCTGAAAGCTCTTTCGTGCGGAATGCAGATTGCCTGAGTTGTAATCAACAATAACCGTTGCCACGTCAGAGGGTCCCCTTGGTTGACGGAATGGCGTCGGCCTTTCTCGGGTCGGTCTCGACCGCATCCCGCAGCGCACGGGCAACCGCCTTGAACGCGCTTTCCGCGATGTGATGGCTGTTCAGCCCGGCCAGCTTGTCCACATGCAGGGTGAGACCGGCGTTCATCGCAAAGGCGGTGAAAAACTCGCGGACCAGTTCGGTATCGAAAGTGCCGATCTTGGATGCGGGCAGATCAAGGTTCCACACCAGAAACGGCCGCCCGGAGAGGTCCAGCGCCGCACGCACCAAGGCTTCGTCCATTGGCAGCAGGCAGGATCCGTAACGTCGGATCCCGCGCTTGTCGCCCAGCGCCTCGGCCAGCGCCTTGCCAAGGGCGATGCCCGTGTCCTCGACCGTATGGTGGTCGTCGATGTGCAGATCACCCTTGGCCCTGACGGTCAGATCGAACAGGGCATGGCGCGCCAACTGGTCCAGCATGTGATCGAAAAATCCTATGCCGGTCTGGTTGTCGTACCTGCCGCTGCCATCAAGGTCCAGCTGAACGTCGATCTCGGTTTCCGCAGTCTTGCGGGTCATTCGGGCGCTGCGCATTAAGGATGCCTTTCCTGTCAATTCTGCGCCTGCTTATACGCAGGTTCAGCGGCTTTTGAAAAGAGGTGTGCGCGGGCAACCCGCCTGCGCTGTGCGACGGCATGAATCCGCCACTTAAGGATAATTTCCTTGCCATTCGCAGGCATATGATGGAATTGAGGCCCAGCTTTTCCAACGCCCCAGAGATGGTTCCGCGCCGCCGTGCCAAATGTCACACCAAAAAATCCGATCCCCGAGCTGACGATCGTCGTTCCAACCTTTAACGAGCGGGACAATATCCGCCCGCTGGTGGACCTTTTGGAACGGGCCCTGCCCAAAATCACATGGGAAGTGGTTTTTGTCGATGACGACAGCCCGGATGGCACCGCCCGCGAGGTGCGTGCGCTGGCACGTGAAAAGATGAACGTGCGCCTGATCCAGCGGATCGGGCGGCGCGGTCTGGCCGGGGCCTGCATCGAGGGTATCCTGTCCAGCGTTGCACCCCTCGTTGCGGTGATGGACGCCGATCTGCAGCATGATGAAACGAAACTGGCCGAGATGTTTGCGCTGATGCAGGACGACCCAGAGCTGGATCTTGTTATCGGCAGTCGCAACGTGGCCGGAGGCTCGGCCGGAACCGGGCTGTCAGCACTGCGCAAGACCGGCAGTGATCTGGCAACGGCTTTGGCGCGGCGGGTTCTGAAGATCACCGCTTCGGACCCGATGAGCGGTTTTTTCATGGTTCGTCGCGGCAGTTTCAACGCCGTGGTTCTGGGCCTTCAGCAGCAGGGCTTCAAGATCCTCGCCGACATGCTGTCCGCCAGCAAGGGACAATGGAAGGTTGCCGAGGTGCCCTATACGTTTCGCAAGCGTCAGCATGGTCAGAGCAAGATGGACAGCGCCGTCACGCTGGAATTTCTCAGCCTGCTGGCGGTGCGGATGACCGGAGGGCTGGTCTCGATCCGTTTTATCCTGTTCATGCTGGTCGGTCTGTCGGGACTTGTGGTGCATCTGGCCTTTTTGCGTCTGTTCCTGACCTTTGTTCCCACCGAGTTCATTGTGGCTCAGACCGGCGCGGTGGTGATCGCCATGACCTCGAACTTTTTTCTGAACAACATGCTGACCTACAAGGACCGCGCCCTCAGCGGCTGGCGATTTTTTCGCGGACTTTTTTCATTTTACGGGGTATGCTCGGTCGGAGCCGTGGCCAATATCGGGGTTGCCAGCGCAATATATGCGGTGCTGCCCTACTGGGCTTTTGCCGGATTTTGCGGCGCGCTGGTCGGGGCATTGTGGAACTTTGTCGCCAGCGCACTGGTGACCTGGAAAGCGTGAAGATCGTCAATGTCGCTGACTCTTTCGGATATGACCCGACCCGAGACCAGCGGCAGCGGCACCGACCGACGCCTGTTTCTACGCGTCTTGCTTTATGCGCTGCTGTTCAAACTGCTGATCGTGGCAATCCTGCCTCTGGGGGTGGACGAAGCCTATGCAACCGCGGTCGCTCAGGAATTCAGCCTCAGTTTCTTTGATCATCCGCCGCTCAGTTTCTGGATGCCGGTCGCCTTTGCCCGGATCCTTGGGGTCGAAAATGCCTTTGTCTATCGCCTGCCGTTCCTGATTTCCGGGGTTTTGACCACGGCAACGATGTTTTCGCTGGGGCGAGAACTGGCCGGTACGCGCGCCGGGTTATGGAGTGCGGTTCTGTTTGCGATGGCGCCGTTTTTTCTGGTCTCAGCCGGATTTCTGGTGGTTCCGGACGGGCCGCTCAGTCTGGGGCTGGCCCTGAGCGCGCTGTTTCTGGTGCAGATCGTGAAATCCGGCACGCGCGCGCCGCTGCGGCTGTGGATCTATACGGGTCTTGCACTGGCCTTTGCGCTGGCCTCGAAGTATCAGGCGGCATGGCTGCCGGTCGCGGTCCTGATCTTCATGGTGACAACCCGGCAGGGACGTCGCTGGTTCCTGCAATCCGGCCCTTGGCTGGCGGCGGCGATCGGCCTCACGGGGTTGGCGCCGGTCATCTTGTGGAATGCCCAGCACGACTGGGTCAGTTTTGCCTTTCACACCAGCCGCGCTGGCGATGGGTTCAACCTGAAAAACCTGTCTTTCATGCTGCTTGGGCAACTGATTTATTTATTGCCTCCGACGATGCTGGTCTCGGTAACGGCCCTGTGGGATGCGTTTCGTCATCCGATCAAACCCGAGCGGCTGTTGCTGGCGCTGATTGCGCTCGGGCCGATCCTGATCTTTAATTATGTTTATCTGACCAGCCACAGCTCGCATGCGCACTGGTCGATGCCCGGCTGGCAACTGGCCCTGCCGCTTGCAGGCGTCTGGCTGGCCGAGCGGCCACGACGCGCCCTGCGCCGTTTCTGGCGCTGGAGTATCGCTTTTATGGTCATGATCTGGGTGCCATTGCTGATCCTTGCCATTCAGGCCGACACCGGCATCTTTACCCGGGCGTTTTATGCGCGCCCGCCCAAATGGGACAACACAATCAGCATCAATGGCCTGACCGGCCTGCGCCCGGCCCTGAAGGCGCGGGGATTATGGGCCACCAGCGACGTCGTGATGGCGGAAACCTGGGCCTGGGCCGGGCGGATCGATGCCGCGCTGGGTTTTGAAAAGCCGATGCGGATCATCGATCCGGTCGGGGCGCATCACTATGTTTACCTTAGCGACGCCAAGGCGCACGGGCGAGCGCTTTTGATTTTGCCGGTGGTGCTGATCGATCAGAAGGCCGCGGCAGCACAGGCTTTGGCGCAGGCCCGAACCCTGGACAAGGAGGCGCAGCTGCTGCCCCCCATAATCCTTGACCGCGGCGCGCAACCCTATATTGCGGTGGTATTGGTGCGCCTGCGCCTGCATTGAACCCTCAACTTTGAAGAGGAGGCCAAGGATATGAGCCGACATTTTGTCGATCTTTCGGTGCCGCTGGAAACCGGAATTGTCAGCGATCCGCCGATCATGCTGCCCGAGATTACCTACATGACCCACGACCAGACTGCCGAACAGGTGATGTCATTCTTTCCCGGTCTGACCCGCGAGGATCTGCCCGGCGGCGAGGGCTGGGCGATTGAGACCATGAAAATCGCCACCCATAACGGCACGCATCTGGACGCGCCTTATCATCACCACTCGACCATGAACCGTGGCGAGCGCGCCATGACCATCGACCAAGTGCCACTGGACTGGTGCCTGAACCCAGGCGTCAAGCTGGATTTCCGCCATTTTGACGATGGCTATATCGTCACGGCCGGGGATGTCGAGGCCGAACTGGCGCGGATCGGCCATGAGCTGCGCCCACTGGATATCGTAGTGGTGAACACCTCGGCCGGGGCACATTACGGGCAGCCTGATTATCTGGTGAAAGGCTGCGGCATGGGGCGCGAAGCCACCCTTTACCTGACGGAACGCGGCGTGCGCGTGACCGGCACCGATGCATGGAGCTGGGACGCCCCCTTTCCGTTGACGGCACAGGAATATGCCAAGACCCACGACGCCTCAATCATCTGGGAAGGGCACCGTGCCAGCATGGAAATTGGCTATTGCCACATGGAGAAACTGGCCAATCTGGATAGTCTGCCCGCGGACGGATTCGAGATTTCCTGTTTTCCCTACAAGATCAAGGGCGCCAGCGCAGGCTTTATCCGCGCGGTCGCCATATTCGAGGAGTAGCGCCAATGCGCCTTGCCACCGTTCTAAAGGATGGCGCGCAGCGCGTCGTTGCCGCGATAGACGATGAAACGCTGCTGGATCTGGACCGCGCCGCCGAACTGGCCCGCTATGAAACCCGGGTTTTTACGGATATGCTGAGCGTGATCGAAGACGGCGATTACGGGTTGGAGCAGGCCCACGGCCTGTTGCGCCGCTCTGACCGGCGCGCCTTGCTCAAGGTTGCTGACGTGACCTTTCTGCCGCCCCTGATGCCGGTTCAGTATCGTGATTGTCTGGTGTTTGAAAAACACCTTCGAAACAGCTTTGCGGCGGCGGAAAAAATCACCGGCCAGAGCCTCGACATCCCTCCGGTCTGGTATCAGCAACCGGTTTATTACAAGGGCAACCGAATGTCCTTTGTCGGTCATGGCGCAGATGTGATCTGGCCGCATTATGCGAGCTTTCTGGATATCGAGCTGGAGTTGGCAATCATTGTTGGCAAAAAGGGCAAGGACATCACCCCCGAACAGGCTCCGGATTATATCTACGGCTACACGATCCTGAACGACATATCAGCGCGGGATGCACAGATGGTGGAGATGCCGGGTCAACTGGGGCCGGCCAAGGGCAAGGATTTTGACACCGGAAATATCCTTGGCCCCTATATCCTGACCGCGGATGAGGTTGAACATCCGGTCGCATTGCAGATGCAGGCGCGGGTCAACGGCGAGCTCTGGGGTGGCGGCAACAGTCGGGACATGCACCACGATTTTGCCGATATTCTGGTCCATGTCTCGGCCAGCGAAACGGTTTATCCCGGCGAGGTGATCGGCTCGGGCACGGTGGGAACGGGCTGCGGCCTTGAAAGCGGGCGCCGCCTGTCACCGGGCGACTCGTTTGAACTCAGCATCGAAGGGATCGGCACATTAGCCAACCGCATCATTCGTCCGGACGGACCATAACGGGTGCAGCTTGGCCAGAAACACAACTTTAGCGGGTATAAGCGCTGAAATTTGGTTGTATTTTGGTAACGACGACGATCGAAGCATGGGAAAAATAGCTGGGTTCTTCCTTTCAATTCCGGCTGGCGTATAGTTTGCGCGGATTGATGAAATTGATACATTCCGGGGCCAGCCTTGGGGCACGCGGCCTGCGGGTTTTCGGAATCGGCCGGAGTATGTCCGTGCGCGGCCAGCATTGGATGGATGAACATATGATTTTTCAGGTCAGAAAATCGCGCGCCGCCGGAGTATGCCGGCCGGCGTCACGGGGGGTATGGTTCGCGGCCGCATTCATGATGGGGGTGCTCTATCTTGAGGGCGGGCCCGTCGCCGGCGCGCTTGAGGCCCAGACCAGCATGCAGGATCGCTTGCGCCTGCAGGCCCAAAAGGCACAGTACGACGCCAATGTGCCCAAAACTATCGTCGAGCTGCAGCAGTTCCGAACCGAACGCACCGTCAACCAGCCTGCCGGGGGGACGATCAGCCTGATCTCGTTGAACCCTGATATTAACAGCTGGTTCCTCTTGAAGGTCCGCGGTGCCAAAGATCGCGCGGCCCGGCAATACCACCTTGAGAACGTCAATCCCGCAACCCAGAAAATAACCTTGGAGAGCACCCCGCGAACGCACATCATGGTCACCGGCCCCAGCGGGGTCTATCGCTGTATTCCCTGGCAGGGCACCCATGATCAACTGGCCCGGGCACGCGGCAGCGGGCTGCCGTTTGCGCCGATTTGCGGCGGGCGGATTTATCTGCGCAACGTGGTGCATGGTTCGCGCACAACGCTTGAGGCGACGACCGAGTTCCTGCGCGACAATGTCTGGATGGGAGAATCGATCGTCGGCTTTGTCAAAAGCGCCTTTTTCAAGGATTCGCAGATGGAAACCGCGAAACAGGTCAAGGCCCGCACCGAAGGTGTTTTGCCCGAGGGGCTGGTTCCAACCCGGATGCAGCAGGCGCCGGTCATTCAGGCGCGTATGAGGCTAAAGTTGGAGGGCGCCCCCAAAGACCGGATTCGCATGGGGGCATGGTATCCGGTCCAGAACCTGCCGGGCGTTTATGCCACTGCTATACAACCGGCCTTGATCAGCCGCGATATCCTCCGCGACGGAGGGGCGGCAAACCCGCTGGACGCCAAGGAATCCCGCGCCCTCAGCTACCTCGTTGCCTTTGACATGACACGGTTCAAGCTGGGCTATGAAGTGGGAACCACGCATCCTCGCGTCAATTGGTCGTCGCGCCCGTCGGGGGCAGGACGGGATGACCGTTTGCCGGGGCCCGACGGCATTGGCACCGTGCGCCCGCTGGTCAACACTGGCATGATCAGCCCGCGGGATGCCAAACTGGCCATCGCCACCTTTACCGCTGGCTTCAAACGTGACCACGGTGCGTTCCGCTGGGGACCGAATGCCACCCGCGACCACGGCAAGCATTACGGTTTTCTTGTGCATGGGGTCGTTGAAAGCAAGCTCAAGAACGATCTTGCCACGCTTTTCGTGCTGGATGATGGCTCGATTCACATGAAAACATGGCAGGAGAGCGACAACAAGCTGTTGGCCCATATCCGCTTTGCCCGGCAGAACGGCGTGCCGCTGGTGGTCCGCGACGCCAAAACGGGACAACCGACACCGGGCGCGCTGGTGCGCTACTGGGGGCCCGGAAACTGGTCCGGCTCGGCCAAGGCCGACCTGCGCACGCTGCGTGCCGGAGTCTGCATGCGCACAACCAAGACCAAGCAATACCTGATTTACGGGTATTTTTCCACTGCGACCCCGTCGGCAATGGCACGCACCTTTCAGGCGATCTCGTGCGATTATGCGATGCTTTTGGACATGAACGCACTGGAACACACGTATCTGTCGCTTTTCGTGCGCAATAACGGAGGCATCCAGACCGAGCATCTGGTCGCGGGGATGGCCCTTGTGGACCGGCGAAAACGCAATGGCAAACGGGTGCCACGGTTCTTGGCCTATCCGGACAATCGGGACTTTTTCTACCTGATGCGAAAGGACAATCCAAATTGAACCCTGCAGGTTTTGCGCTGATTGCCTTGCTCCCGGTCCTGACTGCCGGTGCCGGCAACGCGCAAAGCCTGCGAGAAACCAACACCGCCCTGTTGAAGAAACTGCAGGTCGAGCGCGCCTTGAGCGCCGACAGCATCAACAGGATTGCCAGAATTCTGGCGCGCTCGGGGATCGCCGGGCAGGGCAACCCCCTGATCTCCAGCCACCCCCTCAGCGAGGCGGAATGTCGCCGCCGGGCCGGAACCGGGCCAGATAGCGTTCTGGTGCAGAACCCGCGATTTCAGGCAATCTGCGGTGGGCCGAACCTTGTCCCCCTCTACGATCCCAAGACCCAGCAGCCCGAAGACGCCAAGGTCTGCATCGACAAGTTTGAGTTTCCAAACCTCGCCTGCACCTATCCCGTAGTCTGGGTCAAAGCCTCAGAAGCTGCCCAGATCTGCGCCGCCGAAGGAGAGCGCCTGTGTGATGCCCATGAATGGGAGGGCGCCTGTCAGGGAAACCTACAGCCGCCGGATTACCGCTTTGATCTGGCCCGCGGAAAGGATTCCGAAAGCGCGGTTGAGCTGATGCGCGCGGTCCACAACAACAAATACGCCAAAAGCAAACGCTGGAGCTATGGCAAGGCGTATCAGCCAGGGGTCTGTGCCGCAAACAGTTCCAAGACGCCAGGGTGTGACGGGGGCAGCTATGGCAAGTGCGGCTCGAACACATATCCCACGGGATCGTTCAAGACCTGCAAAAGCCCGCTTGGCGTTTTTGATCTCAATGGCAACGCAGCCGAGCACATGAACCTGCCGCTGGCGCCAGATCAAATGGCCAGCGCCGGCAGCCGCAAACTGGGCGTCACCGAGATGAAAGGCAGCTGGTTCATTTTTGACAAATTTCGCGCCCATCCCGACTGGTGCCGCTGGCGCGCCCCATTCTGGCACGGGACCCGGGTGCTTAGCCCGCAAAGCCATGCCAATTACCATCTGGGGTTCCGCTGTTGCAAGACGTTGGAGTGACCGGTGCTTATGGCTTAGACTCCGATGCTGCGCGCAGGTTTTCGATCAGGCCGCGGGTTGACGCGTCCTTGTCCCGGATCTCGCCGCCCGAGATCATCGGCAGCAGGTCTTTTGCCAAGGATTTGCCCAGTTCCACCCCCCACTGGTCAAACGGGTTCGTGCCCCAGATCATGGCTTCGGTAAAGACCCGGTGCTCGTATAGCGCAATGATCTGACCCAGTGCAAATGGCGTCAGCTTTGGGTAGGTCAAGGTCAGAGACGGGCGGTTGCCGGGAAACTGGCGCTGGGCGGCCTGCCGTTCCAGTTCATCGCCGGAATAGCCCAGCTGGGCCGCGATCTGTCGCGCCGTCTGGATATTGCGACCCCGCATCAGGGCCTCGGACTGGGCCAGACAATTGGCCTGCAGCAGGCGGTGTTGTTCGGCCAGATCGGGTTCGTGGCCACGCCGGGCCAGCAAGAACTCGGCAGGAACCACACGCGTGCCCTGATGCAATAGCTGATAGAACGCATGCTGGCCATTGGTGCCCGGCTGTCCCCAGACGATGGGGCCGGTGGGTTCGCTGGCCGGGGTGCCGGCCTCGGTCACGCTCTTGCCGTTGCTCTCCATGTCGAGCTGTTGGAAATAGGCCGGAAGATGCGTCAGGCGCTGGTCATATGGCAGAATGGCGCGGGTCGGATAGCCACAGATATCGTTGTGCCACACCCCGATCAGCCCCAGCAGAACCGGCATGTTCTGCATAAGCGGCGCGGTCTGGAAATGCCGGTCCATCGCCTGCCCACCGGCAAGGAACGCGGAAAAATTCTCGGGCCCGATTGCCAGCATCAGCGACAGCCCCACCGGCCCCCACAGCGAATACCGCCCCCCGACCCAGTCGGCAAAACCAAAGACCCGCTCGGCCGGAATCCCCAGCGCCGCCGCCTTGTCGATTGCACTGGAAACCGCGACCAGATGTGCGGACGCGCGAGATCCGATCGCAGAGCCCAACCAATCGATCGCCACCTTTGCGTTGGTCATCGTCTCGACCGTGGTAAAGGTTTTGCTGACGATGACGATCAGGGTTTGCGCAGGGTCAAGCCCCTTTAACGTGTCGGAAATATCCGCCGGATCGACGTTGGCAACAAAATGCACCCTTGGGCCATTGTGATAGGGCTGAAGGGCGGCAACCGCCATGCGCGGACCTAGGTCCGAGCCGCCAATGCCGATATTGACCACATCGGTGATCCTCTGCCCGGTGGCGCCTCGAATTTCGCCGTGTCGCAGGCCGTGGGCAAAGCGTGCCATCCGATCCCGGGTTGCCCGCACGGTTGGCATGACGTCCTGACCATCGACAAGAATCCGGGCCCTCTTGTCAGCCCGCAGGGCGGTGTGAAGGGCAGCGCGATCCTCGGCCCTGTTGACCTTGGCCCCGGCAAACATGGCGTCTCGGCGTGGCTCCAGCCGGGCAGCGCGGGCCAGAGACAAAAGCAGCGCGCGACCTTTTGAATCGAGGTTGGTCTTGGAATAGTCCAGCAACAGATCGTCGCTTTGGACGGAAAAGGACTGAAACCGCCCGGGCCTGTCGAACAAGGCCATAATCGAGCGCTTTCCGACCGTGGCCCAATGCGCGTGAAGGGCGTCCCATTCTGCGTTCATGTCCTGTCCTTCTCCGGGTCTCTGCTGCTGGTCTTGGCCGTTTGGCGTGGTCCCACCTTATCCCGCTCTAACACCAAGGGAAACGCCTGCAACCTTGACCTCGGCGGAAATTTGACGGCATCTGCGCGCCTGACCACCGGCTCGCAAGACGGGCGTTAATGATGGAGCTCTGCCGATGAAACCATTTCTGATCCTGCAGTTGCGCCCCGAAACCGAGGCCTCTGACAGCGAATACCGCGCATTTCTTGAGAAGGGCGGTCTTGATCCCGGGCAAGCGCGACGTCTTCGGCTGGATCAGGAGGCCCTGCCCGAGGGGCTGTCGTTGCAGGATTACGCGGGCGTGATCGTCGGCGGCGGGTCCGGCTGTATCAGTGACCCGCCCGAGCAGAAATCAGCAGTTGAAACGCGCATCGAACGGGCGGTCCTAGGCCTGATGCCCGAGATCACCAACCGGGACGTGCCTTTTCTGGGATGCTGCTATGGTATCGGGATTCTTGCCCATCACCTCGGGGCACAGGTCAGCAAGGCGCGCTATGGCGAACGCGTCGGGACGGCGGATTGCACCCAAACAGCGGCGGGGCGCGGCGATCCCCTCATGGCGGGCCTTCCGACACGGTTTAGCGCCTTTGTCGGGCACAAAGAGGCCGTGCAGGATTTGCCGGCAGGCTGCGCCCATCTGGTGTCCTCTGACAGCTGTCCCTACCAGATGATCCGTTACGCCCGGAACGTCTATGCGACTCAATTCCACCCCGAAGCGGACAGCGACGAGTTCGCCCTGCGGATCAACATATACCGCCACCGGGGTTATTTCCCGGCAGACGAGGCGGAGGACATGATCAAAATGTGTCACGCGGCGATGGTGGACACGCCAAAACGGATCCTGCAGAATTTCGTCTCACGCTATCGGCAGACAGATTGAGCGACCGCTTGGGAAGAACCCAAAACTTGCAATAAACCAATGATTTCACGGGGTTTCCAGTGTGCTTTGTTGCGCTGGTTATCAAAAAGAAAAAATATTCTTTCCCGTGCCCCAGATGGCCGGATTGTCCAACGCAGATCAAGCGGGCGACATTTTGCGCGAAACCGCCACCACTGGCGCTGCCGATAGTTGATCCTCGGGCGCACGGTCATCAGGAAACGGGATGCGCGCCGTGAATCCCTGTTGCTTTTTTGGTGGTTACTATTGCAAGATGCGGCGGCGATCCTGCCGCGTGTTGGAAGAGACCCTCTGCAGGAGGTCGCCAAGGGATACAATTAATATGAGAAACACGGAGGACTCATAATCAATGGAACGTCGTAAGTTTTTGAAAGGTGCCGCACTTGCGGGCGCCGGAAGTGTGGCCCTTGCTGCCCCGGCTCTTGCCAGTGGCGCCAAGGAAATGAACATCGTCTCGACGTGGCCGCGGGATTTCCCGGGTCTGGGGACATCGGCCCAGCGTTTGGCGGCCAATATTGAGAAACTGTCGCAAGGCGCCATCAAGGTGAACTATTTCGCCGCGGGCGAGCGCGTCAAGGCGTTCGACTCATTTGACGAGGTCGCCTCGGGCAACTCTCAGGCCTATATCGCGGCCGAATATTACTGGCTCGGGAAAGACCCGGCATTTGCATATTTCACCGCTGTGCCGTTCGGCATGACCGTGGATGAGTGGAACGCCTGGGTGTTCTACGGTGGCGGCCAAAAGTTGTGGGACAAGGTTTCTGACGGCTTTGGCCTGAAGGCATTCGCCGCCGGCGCAACCGGGACACAGGCCGGTGGTTGGTTCAACAAGGAAATCAACAGCCCCGAAGATTTCAAAGGTCTGAAAATGCGTATCCCGGGCCTTGGCGGCACCGTGATGTCGAAACTGGGCGTTTCCACCGTGTCTCTGCCCGGCGGCCAGATCTATCAGAACCTCGTGTCCGGCGCCATTGACGCAACCGAGTGGGTTGGGCCGTTCAATGACTACTTCATGAAATTCTACGAGGTGACCAAATATTTCTACACCTCTGGGATGCATGAGCCGAACGCGAACCTTGCCCTCAGCCTGAACAAGAGCTGGTACAGCAAGTTGAACGACTGGGAAAAAGCCGTCATCGAAGCCGCCGCACTGATGGAAAATCAGGCGATGTTCGCTGAGATGCAGGCCAAGAACGGTCTTTACCTGAAAAAACTGGTCGAAGAGCATGGCGTTGTCGTGAAATCGTATAACGACGACATCTGGGATGCCTTTGGCGAGGCCGCTTCACAGGTGTTCGCCGATACCCGGGCCAAGTCGAAACTGGCCGCCGAGGTGGACGATGCGTTCCAGGCCAAGCTGCGCGAAATCGGTAAATCGATGGCGCTGTCACAGGGCCAGTTCACCGCACAGCGGAACCGCGTGCTTGGGCTTGACGCCTAAACATGCCGCTTTTCTAGATATCGGGCGGGGCTTTTACGGCCCCGCTCTTTTCCGTCCAAAAGATTACATCGCCAGGCCGTCACTCAGCCAAGGTCGATGAAGGAACAGCTGGGGGTTTCATGTCTGATAAGGATAACTCTGATAAGGATAACGCCGTCGCCGTTGCGCGGTTCGGCAAGCCAGCACCAGTGACGCGAATGGTCGGCTGGGCAGTTCTGGGGGCTCTTACCGCCTTTCTGATCAACAATATCCTGCAGGTCGGGTTTGGGTTTGGCAGCGTATTCAGCATTCTGTCAGGCGATCTGTCCGGGGTATTGCCGACGCTTATCTATGTCGTGTTCATACTGGTCGGGATCAGCTATGTGCTGCGCTCGCCCGATACGGCGCTGCGCTGGGATGCGGATCTGGTGCATCGGGCCAATATCTATATTCTGCGCGGGTTTTATTTTACCGTCCTATTTGTGGGTCTGGCGGATGTGGCGATTGCCTTCATGCGAGTCGAGAAGGTTTTCGATCTTTTCCTCAGCGCCGATATGGTGCGCAATTTCGAGCGCCCTGACTTTACCGGGCTCTATATCTATTTCCCGCTAATGATCCTGTCCTTTATCCTTGCCGCATTCACCAAGACCCTCGGGTTTCACTGGCTGGCCCTTCTGATCATTCTGGCCGAGCTATCCATTGTTATCACCCGGTTTGTTTTTTCATACGAGCAGGCCTTTATGGGTGATCTGGTGCGCTATTGGTATTCGGCGCTGTTTCTGCTGTCCGCCGCCTATACTCTGCACGAAGAGGGCCACGTGCGAGTCGATATCCTTTATTCGGGGTTCTCGGCCCGCAAGAAGGGGCTGTTCAACATCATCGGGGTTCTGCTTTTGGGGTTGCCAACCACCGGGGTCATTCTGGGTGTGGGATTTAACGGCCCTCAGTCCATCATAAACAGCCCGGTTATGAATTTTGAAGTCACCCAGACCGGCGGGATCGGCATGTATGTAAAATACCAGATGGCCGCATTTCTTGGGATTTTCGGAGCCACAATGATGGTTCAGTTTGTCAGCATGCTGTTTGACTCAATGGCCGATTTCCGGGATGAGCCGGGGCATCGCGACACCGAAGCCGTCGCGCAGTAAGGGACCAATAGGATGGAACTGTTTTTTCTGGTCGTTCTGATCATTCTCATGGCCTCGGCGCTGGGCTCGGGCTTTCCTGTGGCGTTTGCCTTGCCGGGGTCTGCCATTCTGGCGATCGCGCTGGCCGGGGCCTCGGGGTATGTGTTTGCCGGTGATCCGGGAGCTTATTTCCACTCGGGCACCCCGTGGCAATGGATGTCAGCAGGGGTCACGAACCTGCGCAGCGTTTACTGGGTGGCACAGCGGGATACGCTGATTGCGGTGCCACTGTTCATTTTTATGGGGATCATGCTGCAGCGCTCGAAAATTGCCGAAGACCTGCTGGTGACAATGGCGCAGCTGTTCGGGCCGGTGCCCGGCGGTCTGGGAATTTCGGTCGTTTTCGTGGGCGCGCTGCTGGCCGCCACAACGGGGATCGTCGGGGCTACGGTTGTCGCGATGGGATTGATTTCGCTGCCGGCAATGATGCAGAACAAGTATTCGACGCCATTGGCGACCGGAACCATCGCCGCGTCGGGGACGCTCGGGCAGATCATCCCGCCCTCGATTGTTCTGATCATTCTGGCGGACCAGCTGGCCTCGGCCACCGATCAGGCCGGGGTCTTGCGAAAGACGCTTTACAAGAATGCTACGGGCGAGTTTTCGATGCCCTCGGTTTTTGATGTCGGTTCGACCTCGGCGGGCGAGATGTTTCTGGGGGCGCTGGTTCCCGGGCTGGTGCTGGTCGGGCTTTATATGCTCTACATCCTGATCTTTGCCACCCTGCGCCCGAGTGCGGCACCTGCAGTCAAATACGACGGCAAGTTTGATTCCACGTTCTGGAAAAAGGTCGGTCTGACGCTGGTGCCCCCGCTGACCCTGATTTTTCTGGTTCTGGGATCAATCATCACCGGGGTTGCCACGGTGAATCAGGCCGGAGCCATCGGCGCCGTCGGGGCCACAGTGATGGCCGGCTATCGTCTGGCCGAGGACAAGCGGGGCCGGTATTTTCCTGCCATTCTGGGAATCCTGTCAGCGGTCGTGCTGGCCTATGCGGTCAGCAATTTCGAAATGAACATCAAGCTGGTTCGCAACGCCCATGACCAACTGGGGATATGGATCGGGATTGCCGGCTCGCTGGGGCTGCTGACCTCGTTGATCTGGAGCGGGTTTCGCGTTTACCGGATCAACCACACCATGGACGGGGTGATGATCGAAACCGCGAAAACAACCTCGCTGGTTTTCGTTATTCTGATGGGGGCTGCCATTCTGACCGCCGCATTTAGGGCCTTTGGTGGCGAGGAGCTGGTGCGCGCCTTCCTGAACGGCCTACCCGGCGGCTTCTGGTCGAAATTCATCGTGGTGATGGGGGTGATTTTCATCCTCGGATTTTTTCTTGATTTTATCGAAATCTCGGTGGTTGTGGTGCCCATTGTTGCACCGATCCTGTTGGCGGATCCGTCGGCGAATATCACCGCCGTCTGGCTGGGGGTCATGATCGGCCTTAACATCCAGACCTCGTTTCTGACCCCTCCGTTCGGCTTTGCGCTGTTCTATCTGCGCGGGGTGGCCCCGGCGGCTGTCAAGACCATTCAGATTTACAAGGGCGTGGTGCCCTTCATCCTGTTGCAGCTGGTGGCCCTGACCATCGTGGGGCTGACACCTTCGCTGGTCAACTATCTGCCCAACCGCGTCAGCTTCCTGTCCGAGACTTCGCCACCTCCGCGCAACCCGCGTCTGCAAGAATGCTTGGGGAATTTCATCCGGGACAAGCTGGCGCAGGATAACGGCCAGACGCTGGCGGCGATCAAGACCGCGGAAAAACTGGACCTCAGCTATCTGCCCCGGAAATTTTCCCGTCAGATCTCGGGCGCATTCAGCGATGCAGAAAAATCCATCAATGCGCTGGGCAAGATCTATGTCGCAAGCGATGCGGTGACTGCCGCTGCTGTGGATTATCGCCCGCAGTTAATCAAGGTGCGTCAGTTGCAAAAACAGATCCGCGTCGCAACCGCTAAGGCCAAGGAGCTGAAAACCTCTTTGGGTCAGGCCTTCAATGGCGCCAGCAGTTCAACGAAGGCCATTGACAAGGTCAAAATCGTTGCGTTGGACAAGAAGATTGCGGCGCTGAAGGCCAAAATTCCTCCAAACTGGCCCAAGGTCTACAAATCGTTCCGCTCACTTGTTCAGACAGAAAACAAGGACCGGCGGACATTTCAGAGCGCTGCCGACAATTCCTATGACGGCGTGGTAAAGGCGATTGCAGTGATCGACTCGACCAAACAGTTCGGCGCTCTTGAGGCCGAATTGACAGATCTTCGCAACGTGATCGAAACCGAGCAGCCAAAAGTGGCCGTGGACAAGATCAAAAGCCTGACCCGAAAGTTCCGCAAGGTCGCCGGGGCAAACAAGATCGCATCCCTCCTGTCCAAAGTGCGGCGCGTCCTGAAAAAGAAAAAGGTCAAGATGGACAAGGCGCTGAAGCTTTATGACAAGGCTAAGGCCGAGTATGATGCACAAAAAATATGGCGCGCCCGTGCCCAAACCGATCTGCGCGCCGGGTTGGTCACCTATCTGGCCGCAATCAAGCCCACTCTGGGGATCCGCTCACAGCCCAAACTCAGCCGTGAACAGGCCCTCTATCTGGCGTGGTGCAGCTCGGGCCATGAGGATATCTCGCTGAATTTCTGAAGAAGTTCCAAAGAAACGGGCCGGCCGTGTGTTCGAATGAACATGCGGCCGGTTTTTTCCAAAGGCGTGACCAGTCTGTCCCCAACTTGAAAACACTCCTTTTTCGATTATATATATAATTTTAATCAACTTTACCGAATGTTCTTCTTGCAGCTATGACGCGAGTATGACAGGTTTCAGAGGCAAGCAGCAGATCGGGCCGCCGGCCGGAAACAACACTACCCACCCCACCCCTCGCTCCCCGTTTCCGGCCGGGGCCCACTCTGGGTAACGCTCTGCCGCTCAGTCACCGAATGTCAAAGTCTACACTCAGGCTGCGCAAATCGCCTCTTGCGAAATGGTCCCGCTTTTCAGATAAACAGGCGAATGGAAAATAAGGAGTCCGCCCATGCGTGCCCGAATTTATCAGCCCGCCAGAAATGCCATGCAATCAGGTCAGGCCAAGACTAGAAACTGGGTTTTGGAATTTGCTCCGGGCGCCGCGCGCAGGATCGATCCCCTGATGGGCTGGACCAGTTCGGACGACACCCAAAGCCAAGTTCGCATGAACTTTGAAACGCGCGAGGCGGCGGAAAAATATGCCCGCGACAACGGGCTGGATTTCCAGATCATTGACGCACACAAGCGCAAGGCGCAGATTCGCAAAGGCGGCTATGGCGAGAATTTTTCCACCAACAGGCGCGCCGTCTGGACGCATTAGGACGCAAGAGGCCCGCGTTTGACCTGCCCGCAGCAGGTGAAATGCCCGCAGCAGCCGACATTTGCCCAATTTTCCGGCCCCGTAGCTCAACTGGATAGAGCAAGGACCTTCTAAGTCCGAGGTTGGGGGTTCAAGTCCTCCCGGGGTCGCCAGTTTTCTTGCCTAATACCGCGCGGCCCGGTAGATCGGACAGGCAAATGCCGGAGCGCGATAGAGATGCAATATCAAGACGGAGCCGCCAAACCAGATGGAGGTACGGAGGGCCCTGTGTCGTTCTGGCCGGTTTATGTTATCAACATGGCGACAAACACCGTGCGCATGGCAGCAGCGGGTCAGACCTTGTCAACCCTCGGCATCCCGTTTCAGCGTTTTGAGGCCGTGGACGGTCGCGCCCTGTCCACGACCGAGCGCCAGCGCATCTATGACCCGATTGAAAACGCACGCAAGTTTCGCCACCCCCTGATCCCGGGTGAGCTGGGGTGTTATCTCAGCCATATCAACCTCTGGCGTAAAATTGCAGCAGACCCGGCTCCCGGTGCGGTGATTCTGGAGGACGATTTTTCGACCGACAAACACCTGCGCCGTGTGCTCGGCGCGCTTTTTCAGGACAACGCCTCATGGGATATGGTCAAGCTCTATTCCCGGCGGGCCAATTCGCGGATGATCAAAACGCGCAGCCTCGGCCCCGGAATAACCCTTGGGCAGCCTTATCAAATTCCCAACACCACCCTTGGGTATGTGATCCGGCGCGAGGCAGCAGCGCAGCTTTTGGCACATCCCTTTCCACTGGCCCGCCCGATAGACGAGGATCACAAACGGTTTTGGGAACACGGCCTGTCGATCTGGCTGGCGCTGCCCCCACCCCTGTCCCAAGGGGCCGAGGCCCAGTCCGGTGACAGTATTGCCGCAGCCCGCAAAACAGGCAAACGCCCTCCCTTTGGTCAAATGCTGGCCCAAGGGGGGAAAAACCTCCGCTATCGTTTGGGATATCTTGCAAAACTGCATTTCAACCGGCTGTTTCCCGCGGGAAACGTAAAAAACAGGGCCGCAAAGAAATGAAACGCAGTCTGTTTTCCCGAATCAAGGATGCCGAGCATACATGGCGGGACCGCATGGGCACCGACATTTCAACGCCCGAGGCCCGGCGCCGCGCCCGGTTTCATTTCAACTGGATCGACCACGCGATTCTGCGGGTCTGGTGGAAAAATTTTCATCGGGTTGCCGACGGCGTTTACCGCGCAAACCAGCCCTCACCGGCGCGTTTGGCCGAATTTCGAGACATGGGGATCAAGACCATCCTCAACCTCCGGGGGGCCGCCGAGCACAGTCATTATCTGTTTGAACGCGAGGCCTGCGATACCCTTGGCCTGACTTTGATTGACCATCGCCTCTATGCCTCTGATCTGGCCAGTCGGCAGGAGCTTTTGGAACTGATCGAGATCATGGCGCGGATGGAAAAGCCCGCCGTCATGCATTGCAAGTCGGGGTCGGATCGCACCGGCTTTGCAGCGGTCATATACCTGCATGAGTTTTGTGCGGTCCCGCTTGGGACGGCACTGGCCCAGCTGAACTGGCGCTATTTGCATTTTAAAAAGTCAAAAAATGGCATCCTCGATCTGTTTTTTCAGGCATATCTGCGCGAGTCTCAAAAGGACCCGCAAAGCCTGCGCCACTGGATTGCCAATCGTTACGACCCGGATCAGCTACGACGGGAATTTGCGCAATCAAAGGGCTGGAAAAAATAGCAGACTGCCTTGGGTTGAGCGCCCTCTTTTGGGGGCGGAAACGTCGCGTTCAATCGCTTCAGGTTTGTTTTCGGGCGGTTCGCCCCGCCCTTGCCGCGGTCGGATCACACCAGAGCCGTCACGCTGCCGGGCCTGCGGTTAATTTTCCGTTCATCGGTTGCAAAATGACGGTGAGTGTGCTTGTTTCAACGCCGAAACCGCATCCTAAAAGCGGGAAAAACGAAGTCGTCCTGGGGAGGAAAACCTTGAACGCCGTATCTAAGGAAGACGGATTCGTGGTCTTTGACCATGTTCAAAAAAGCTATGACGGCGAGGTTTTGGTCGTCAAGGATCTGAACCTTTATATTGGCAAAGGCGAGTTTTTGACCATGCTCGGCCCGTCCGGCTCGGGCAAGACCACCTGTCTGATGATGCTGGCAGGATTTGAGACAGCCACCCACGGAGACATCCTGTTGGGCGGCAAGCCGATCAACAACATTCCCCCGCACAAACGCGGCATCGGTATGGTATTTCAGAACTATGCGCTGTTTCCCCACATGACCGTTGGTGAAAACCTGTCCTTCCCGCTGGAAGTGCGCAAGATGGATAAGTCTGAGCGCGAGGAAAAGGTGCGCCGGGCGCTGGATATGGTGGAGATGGGCGATTTCATCAATCGACGTCCCGCACAACTGTCCGGGGGCCAGCAACAGCGTATCGCCTTGGCCCGCAGCCTTGTCTTTGAACCGGATCTCGTCCTGATGGACGAACCACTGGGGGCCCTTGACAAACAACTGCGCGAACACATGCAGTTCGAGATCAAGCATCTGCATGAACGTCTTGGCGTGACGGTGGTCTATGTGACGCACGACCAATCCGAGGCTCTGACGATGTCTGACCGGGTCGCGGTGTTCGATGACGGGGTTATTCAGCAACTGGCCTCGCCCGAAGACCTCTATGAACGCCCTGAAAATGCCTTCGTGGCGCAGTTCATCGGCGAAAACAACAGGCTGGTCGGCACCGTCAAGGAAGTCAGGGATGATACGGCGGTGGTGGTGTTGCCCAGCGGGGCGGAAACCACGGCAAAGGCAGTGAATTGCGGTAAGGCGGGTGATGCCACCACGCTTTCGATCCGCCCCGAGCGGGTAACGCTGGGCAAGAGCGCAGGCGAGAATGCCACCGACGCCGAGGTGCTGGAGCTGATTTACCTTGGCGATCATATCCGCTGCCGGATGAGGGTCCACGGCGACGAGGAATTTATCGTCAAGGTGCCGAATTCTGCCGGGATACATGAATTGCAGGTAGGCTCGAAAACGAAAGTGGGATGGGCCACCGAGGATTGCCGCGCGCTTGACAGAGCGTGAGCGAACAGCCTGCGTGCGTTGCCCGGTACGCCGCAGGATTACGGAACAAACGGGCGTTGAAACAAGGAGAAACTGTATGAAACTTAAAACCTTACTGACCGGCTCGGCGGTCGCGGCCCTGATTGCAGGCGCAGCGTCAGCGGGGACGCTCACCGTGGTTTCGTGGGGCGGTGCCTACACGAAATCGCAGGTTGAGGCCTATCAAAAGCCGTGGATGGCCAAGACCGGGAACAAGATCGTTTCCGATGATTACAACGGCGGTCTGGCCGAGGTGAAATCGCAGGTCGAGGCCGGCAACGTCACCTGGGACATCGTTGACGTGGAAATGTCTGACGCGGTTCGTGGCTGCGACGAAGGTCTGCTGGAGCCGATCGATCCCTCGATCCTGCCCCCCGCCCCGGATGGCACCCCCGCAACCAAGGACTTTGTCCCCGGAGCGATCACCGATTGTGGCGTGGCCAATATCGTCTGGTCGACGATCTATGCCTATGACACCACCAAGTTCAAAGGCGACAATGCGCCCAAGACGATGGCGGACTTTTTCAATGTTAAAAAGTTCCCCGGTAAGCGTGGCCTGCGCAAAACCCCCAAGGCGAATCTTGAAATGGCTCTGGCTGCCGATGGCGTCCCGGCCGACAAGATCTATGACGTTCTGGGAACCCCGGAAGGCGTAGACCGTGCCTTCAAGGTGCTTGATCGGATCAAGAACGACGCCGTCTGGTGGGAAGCTGGCGCCCAACCGCCGCAACTGCTGGCCGATGGTGAAGTTGCCATGACCACCGCCTATAACGGCCGGATATTTAATGCCGTTGCCGCCGAGCACAAACCGTTCAAGATCGTCTGGGATGCGCAAATCTTTGACTTTGACGTCTGGGTCATCCCCAAAGGCGCTCCGCACAAGGATCTGGCCATGGACTTTCTGGCGTTTTCGACCGACACCAAGCGTCTGGCGGATCAGGCGTCATGGATCTCCTATGGTCCGGCGCGTAAATCCTCGTCAGCTCTTGTGGGCTCGTTCCACAATGATCCGAACCTGAAGATGGGCCCGCAAATGCCCACGGCTCCGGCCAACTTCAAGACGGCGATTCAGAACAGCTTTACCTTCTGGGCCGACCATCAGGATGAGTTGAACGCTCGCTTCAACGCTTGGCTGGCCAGCTGATCGGGGTCAAACCTGTGATCCAGAAAACCGGAGGGGCGGCATGATCGCCCCTCTGCGCAAGTCCTTCTAATTCCGACGGGGTCCCATGACTGACGCATCAGGTCCGATTGTCACGGCTGACGGTATTCCGCTAAAACGCAAACTGGCGCGGGCGCTGTTCCGCAGCCGCGCGCGGGCCTTTGGATTGGCCTTTCCCCTGATTGCCTTTATCATTGCGGCGTTTATTATCCCGTTGATTTCGCTCCTCTGGCAGGGGGTGCATGATCCGCGCTATGCGACGTATATGCCGCGCTCAGCGGCGGCGGTTGCAAATTGGGACACCGTGTCCCCGATTACCGAAAAGATGGCGGCCGCAATGGTGGCCGATCTGGTTGAGGCCCGAAAGTCGCGGATGATCGGTCGGGTCGCCACCCGCGTTAACCGAGAGCTGCCGGGCTCGCGCTCGCTTTTTACCTCATCCGCACGCGTAGCCAAGAAAATGAAGCCCCCCTATCTTGAGGCGCTGGTCAAGAAAAGCAAAAAATGGGGCCAGTTGGCAACTTGGCGTGCGGTCAAGATCAGCGCAAAGGTATATACCCCTGCCTATCTGGCCAATGCTGTCGATCTGAAATACAATGCCGACGGCTCATTCTCGCTGCAGGACACCAAGCACCGCATCAATCTGAAGCTGCTGGGCCGAACCTTGCAAATTTCCCTGATCGTGACGCTGGCGTGCCTGCTCCTCGGCTATCCTGTGGCCTATATGCTGTCCACATTGCCGACGCGCACATCGAACCTGTTGCTGATCCTCGTGCTGCTGCCGTTCTGGACGTCGCTTCTGGTTCGCACGACCGCATGGATCGCGATGCTGCAAAGTCAGGGCGTGATCAACGATCTGTTTGTGCTGTTTGGGGTCACCACCGACGCCGAGCGGTTTTCCATGATCTACAACAAGACCGGCGTGTTGATCGCAATGACACATATCCTGCTGCCGTTCATGATCCTGCCGCTCTATTCGGTGATGAAAACGATTCCGCCCTCCTATGTGCGGGCGGCAAAATCGATGGGGGCCCACCCCTCGACCGCATTCTGGCGGGTTTATTTTCCCCAAAGCGTCCCCGGGATCGGCGCCGGCGCGTTGTTGGTGTTCATTCTGGCGATCGGCTATTATATCACCCCTGCCCTCGTTGGTGGACAAGACGGGCAGATGATCTCGAATATCATCGACTTTCACATGCGTAAATCTCTGAACTGGAACCTCGCAGCCGCCCTTGGGCTGGTGCTGCTGGTCGTCGTGATGTTCTTTTTCTGGATCTACGACCGTGTCGTGGGCATCGACAACATGAAGCTGGGGTAAAAGAGCATGAGCGGCACATACAAATACATTCCCCCACGGCCCGCCATCTGGCTGCCGCTGTTGATCCCCGCGGTTCTGGGAGCCCTGATTGGACTGTTGACCGCCGAAGGGCGAACAATCCTGCTATTGCCTTACGCGCTGAGCGGGGCGGTTCTGTTCGCTCTGGCAGCGTGGCTCAGTATCCGCTTGTTTGAAAAAAATAGACTGGCGGCCGGTCTAGTGACGGGCGGTGCCTTTCTGCTGATCGGCGGATTTCTGTTCTCGCTGGCGTTCGGGGTTCTGATGGCCATTGTCGGCTATTTCATCGGGCGCATGGCCATCTGGCTGGCCACAGGTGAGTATCGCCTGAACCTGCCCCCCTATGCCACCAGTAGCGAGGTCGCGTGGTTCTACGGGTTTCGGGTCATCTGCGGCGCGATCTTTCTTTATCTGATCGTCCCGATTATCATCATCATACCGCTGTCTTTCAATGCCACGCCCTATTTCAGCTTTACTCCGGACATGCTGTCGCTCAGCCCCAAGGGGTACTCGCTGCGCTGGTACTGGGATATTTTGCAAAACGGGATGGAGAACCCGAACACCTCCGGTTGGGCGTTCTTTTCCGATATGTGGGAAAACGCGCAGTGGATCCGGGCGATCAAGAACTCATTCTGGATTGGAACCTGGGCCACGCTGCTGGCAACGGCTCTCGGCACGCTGGCGGCCATTGGCCTGTCTCGCTCTGAGATGCCGTGGCGCCGCCCGATTACGGCGCTGTTGATCTCGCCGATGATTGTGCCTCTGGTGATCACCGCTTCCGGCCTGTTCTATTTCTTTTCGGGAATCGGGTTGGCCAAGACCTATACCGGGGTGATTCTGGCCCATGCTGTGCTGGGAACACCCTTTGTCATCATCACCGTCACGGCGACTCTGGTCAGCTTTGATCAGAGTCTGACGCGCGCGGCGGCAAATATGGGGGCCGGTCCGGTCACGACGTTTTTCAAGGTGCAGATGCCCCTGATCCTGCCCGGCGTGATTTCAGGCGGCCTGTTTGCCTTCATCACCTCGTTTGACGAGGTGGTCGTGGTCCTGCAGTTGGCCGGCGTTCAGCAGCGCACCATCCCGCGCCAGATGTTTAGCGGTATCCGTGAACAGATCAGTCCAACAATTCTGGCGGTCGCGACGATCCTTGTCATCATCTCCATTATGCTGTTAACGATGGTCGAAATTCTGCGGCGCCGCTCAGAGCGGATGCGCGGACTGAGCCCCGCCTGATCTCTGAACCACAGACCCTATACGCCAAGAACGGCCAACCAGAAGGTGACTGAGAAAACCGACAGCAGCGTTCCGCTGAGAACGGCGCTTGCTGCAATGCGCCGGCCTGTTCCGTAGATATTGGAAAAAATGAAGGCATTCACACCCGGCGCCATTGCTGCAGTCAGAACCGCGCTGTGAACCATCCCTTTTGGCAGCGCAAAAACCGCCGTGGACAAGACATATGCGACCGCCGGGTGCAGGAACAGCGACAGACCGCAAACCCAGGCCACAAGGCGCAGGTCGCCATCAGGGCGATAACGATAGAGTATCCCGCCAAGCGCAAACAGCGCCGTCGGTAGCGCAGCCCGCACCACCAGATCCAGCGCTTCGGCGATGGGTCCGGCCAGCGTGATGCCGGACAAGTTGACGATAAACCCGGCTATGATGGCCAGCATCAGCGCATTTTTGAACATGGCCTTCAGCGTCTCGGCCAACATGCGCAAGGGCGAGGCCTGGCGGTTGCGCACGATCTCCATCGAGCTGATACCAAGGAAATAGCAAAACGGCGCGTGGATCGAAATGATTGCAAAATTCGGGCCCAGAGAGCCGGGGCCATAAGCACGCTCCATGATCGGCAAGCCCAACAAAACCGAATTCGTGAACAGCGCTGAAAACCCGATGGCAACGCTTTCGTCCCACGCCCGGTGAAACAGCAGACGCGCACCCAACATGCCGATGGCAAAGGCGGCAACCGACCCCGAATAATAGCTGATCATCAGACCCGCATTATAGCCATGCGACAAATCCAGCCTTGAGATCGCCCGGAACAAAAGCAGCGGAATAGCAAATTTCTGGCTGAACTGCATCAGGCTGTCTGCGGCGCTATCACTAAAAAACCCGCGCCAGACCGTAAAATAGCCAAAGCCGAGAACCAGAAAAACCGGCAGGATGATGGTGATCAGCGCGGACACGCTCAGACCCGTGTTTCGATCACCATGCCGTCAAAGGCAGGCGTGACATTGTCCGGCGTCTCGGCGCAAAGAGTCTGGTAATCCATGTCGATATGCATGTTTGTCAGAACCGCCCGTCTTGGGGCCGCCCGCTTGATCCAGTCCAGGCTCTGCGCCAGATGGGCATGGGTTGGATGCGGTTTTCGCCTCAGCGCATCCAGAACCCAGACATCCAGATCCGCAAGTGCGGGCCATGACTCAGGGTATATTTCGGCAACATCGGGCAGATACGCCAGTCGGTTTATCCGAAACCCCAAGGCATCAATGCTGCCATGCCCGACCCGAAACGAGGTAAGGGTGATGTCGCCCCCGGCCCCCGAAACGGTCAGGCGATCGGGCAATGTATGAAGGTCCAGAATGGGGGGATAGGGGCTGCCCTCGGGCTGCACGAACACATATCCAAAGCGCGAGATCAACGATTGCCCGGTCACACCGTCCGCCCAGACCGGCAACCGCCGTTTCATGTTGAAAACAACCATCCTGAGGTCATCAATCCCATGCACGTGATCGGCATGCTGGTGGGTGTAGACAACGCCGTCAAGCTGACCAACCCCAGCGTCCAAAAGCTGTGCGCGCAGATCTGGCGAGGTATCAATCAAAACGCGCGTGGTTCCGCCCTTGCCGACCCGCTCGATCAGCATCGAGCAGCGCCTGCGTCGGTTTTTCGGCTCATTCGGATCGCATTTTCCCCAGTTTTCACCAAGACGCGGCACCCCCCCTGATGACCCGCACCCAAGAATCGTGAAACGCAAAACGCCCATCACGCAGCCTCGGCGGTCCATGCGGCGGCCTTGGCAAACAGACGGTCGAAATTTTCTGATGTGGCCTTGGCGAACTCAGCGTAGTCAAGGTCAAACAGCCGCGCCCCAACCTCGGCTGTCAAGGCCGTGTGGGCGGGTTCGTTTCGCTTGCCCCGATGTGGTGGTGGGGCCAGATAAGGTGAATCCGTCTCGACCAGAATACGATCGATTGGCGCGGCCGAAAAGATATCGCGCACCTCCCGGGATTTCGGAAAGGTCGCAATCCCCGACATCGACAGGTAAAACCCCAGATCCAGTGCTGTTTTCGCCAACTCTGGCCCCGAGGAAAAGCAGTGCATGACACAAGTAAACGCGCCTGCCGCATATTCGCGTGTCAGAATATCGGCCATGTCATGATCGGCGTTGCGCGCGTGGATGATCAACGGCAGGCCGGATTGCCGCGCCGCCTCTATATGGATGGAAAGGCTCTGTTTTTGTGCCGATTTTGTCTCGGCCGTGTAATGATAATCCAATCCGGTTTCGCCGATCCCAACCATTTTGGGATGGCGACTGATCTGCAGAAGCGTTTCAAGCTGGGCCATTGGCTCGCTTGCGGCATTCATCGGGTGGGTTGCCGCGGCAAAGAACACCGGTGCGTGCGTTTCGGAAATCTTGCGCACCCCCGGAACCTCGCGCAAACGGGTTGCGATAGAAACCATGCGCGTGACGCCGGCCTCAAGGGCACGGTCAATAACCTCGGGAAGATCATCGGCGAAATCGGGAAAATCAAGATGGCAATGGCTGTCAACGATCTGGGGCCGGGCCGGCATGATGATGTGCTCCGTTTTTTACGCGGCGGCGAGTTCTGCTGCCGTCCGGTCGATTTTGATCAACATATCAAGGATCACACTGGCCGGGTCAAGATGAACCGCGCGGGCGTGCTCGGCCCGGGCAGTCAGCTCGGCAGCAAGCACAGCCCAGCGCCGTGATGTGGTTGCGGTCTGCGCAAAGCGCCCCAGGATTTCCGCGTCGATCCTTACACCGTCAGCGGGCGCGTTCCCTTGCAGCCCCGCGGTTGCCAGCCGATGCAGTAGCCGCCCAATCAAACGCAGGCAAAGATCATAGCGCACGGCCCCGGCAGCACCTGTGCAGCTTTCGGCCAGTTTGATCGCCTGCGCGCGGTCCATGCGAGAGAGGGGCGACAGCAGCTGCACGAGGGTCTGGTAAATCTCGATCCCACCGTCTGACAACAGACGGATCGCGTCCCCGACCGAACCTTGGGCCAGCATTTCGATTAGCGCCGGATCCACGGGTGATTCAATCCCCGCGGCGGCCAGCGCCTGTTCAAGGTCGCGAGGGCTTAGAGGCGCGCAGGTCAGGGTGCGACAGCGGCTGCGGATTGTCGGCAACAACCCCATCGGATTGTGACTGATCAATAGCAGGGTTGAACGGGCCGGGGGCTCCTCCAGCACTTTCAAAAGAGCATTGGCCGCAGAGGTGTTCATCTCATCAACCGAGTCGACAATGGCGACGCGATGCCCGCCATCGGTCGAGGACAGATGAAAAAATCCGATCAGCTTGCGCACCTCATCCACGGTCAGGACCGTTTTCAGGCGCTTTTTGCGGTCATCCCAACCGCGACGGCAGAGGATCAGACGAGGCTCGGCCAAGGCATCGATCCGATGCGAAATAGCGCTGTCACCCGGCATATCAAGCGATGCAGGCGGTGCGGTCCCCTCCTCGTCAGCCCTGCCAAGAAGGAACCGCGCGATCCGCCACGCCAGTGTCGCCTTTCCCACCCCGCGGGGGCCGCTGATCAGCCAACCGTGATGCATCCGCGTGCTGTTGAAGGCCGCCAGAAATGTCTGCTCGGCTGCTTCTTGCCCAAACAGCAGGGGGGTCAGGCGGGGGTGGCGCACCCCCTCCATCGCGTCCGGTTCGGGAATTTCGATCTCGCTCATCGGGTCATTCGCGCCAGTAAACGGGTTTCAATATCATCCGCAATCGCGGCGCTGCTGCGAGCACCATCAATCAGAACGCAACGCCCGGGAAAATCGCCGGCCAGCGCGTGAAAGCCTCGGGCCAAGGCGTTTTGGAACTCCAGCCCAAAGGATTCAAAACGATCCTCGCCGGAATTGCGCGCCAGCCCCCTTGCCAATGCGACCTCGGGGTCCATTTCGATAATAAAGGTCAGGTCCGGTTCGCGGCCAATTGTCAATTCATGCAGCCGGTCAGCCAAAAGGCGCAGATCCCCGCGCGTTGCCCCCTGATAGACCCGGGTTGAATCCGCAAAGCGATCGCAGATGACGGTTTGACCCCGGGCCAGGGCCGGTTCGATGGTTTTTTCCAGATGATCCCGGCGTGCCGCGTTAAACAGCAGGATTTCGGTTACGGCCGACCACCGGTGCGCCTCGCCTTCGACAAGCAGGCGGCGGATATCCTCGGCGCCATCAGAGCCACCCGGCTCTCGGGTCAGCAAGGTATCAATCCCGCGCGCGCGCAACCGGTCGGCCAATAGGCGGGCCTGGGTCGATTTTCCAGACCCGTCGATTCCCTCAAAGGTAATGAACTGCGCCGCCGGGTCGGTCAATTGGCCAGATCCAGAATTTTCCGGCCCAAAACCCGCGCCGACAGCTTCAGCTGCCCGACAAAGCCCGCCTTCTTAACGTCAGATGCGGCAAAAACAGGCACATCAACCGGGCGCATATCGGGAATGGAAATCTTCAGGACGCCCAGTTTCTGCCCCTTGGAAATCGGCGCGGCGATGGGCTGTACCATTTGCAGCGACGCCTGCAGTTTTGAGCCAACGCTGACCGGCAGCAGCAGCTTTACATCGGATTTCACCATGACATCGACGGTCTTGGCAGTGCCCAGCCAAACCTTGGCTCGGCCAACCACCTGCCCTGCCTTCAGCGCTTTTTTCTGTGAAAACTGGCGAAACGCCCAATTGATGATTTTGCCCGCCTCGGTCGCGCGGTCCTGCGAGGTTTTCAGGCCAGAGATCATCATAACCACGCGCCGCCCATTGCGGACCGCCGAACCGACAACGCCATACCCGGCCTCCTTGGTGTGGCCGGTTTTCAAACCGTCTGCGCCGACGCCCAGCTTTAACAAGGGGTTGCGATTGAACCGATTGGCCGGAGAACGCCCGTCAAACGCAAATTCCGTTTCCGAGAAGTATTTGTAATATTGTGGAAATTTTCGGATGATCCGGCTGGCCAAGAAGACCAGATCGCGGGCGCTCATACGTTGACCGGGATCGGGCCAGCCGTTGGCGTTGGCAAAATGCGACTGTGTCATGCCCAACTCTTTGGCGCGTTTGGTCATGGCGCGGGCGAACTCGGGCTCGCTGCCGGCCAGTGCCTCGGCCAGAACGACACAGGCATCGTTCCCCGACAGTATGATCACCCCGCGGATTAGGTCTTCGACGCGCACCCGATCCCGTGTGTTCAAAAACATGGTCGAGCCGCCATAGGACATCGCGTGTTTGGAGACCGGCAGTTTTTCGTCCAGCGTCAAACGCCCATCATCGAGCGACTCAAATACCATGTTCAGGGTCATCAGCTTTGACATCGAGGCGGGGGGCATCGACACATCAGCGTTCTTTTCCAAAAGGACGGTCCCGGTCGCATAGTCAATCACCAGCGCCGCGCGCGCCTTGGTTTCAAAGGCATGAACCTGCACTCCGCTAAGGAACAGGACCAGAAAAACGCCAAGGATGGACTGCAAGCGCACCGAATTTCCCCTCTATTTGGTTACGAAATACGCATCACTGAACCCGAGAGCCCGCGCTTTTTTGAGCAACGCAGCCCGCTCTGATTTGGTCGCCGCGGGGCCAACCAGAACGCGCCAGAATTTTTTGCCGCGGGATTTCTGTGCTTTGATGATCGGCAAAACGCCCTCGGTCCGCAGGCTGGTGGCGGTGTTCGTTGCATTTGTCTCGATACTGAAAATGCCGATCTGAATATAGGGCTTGGCCAGCGTCGAAACAGGCGGGCGCACAGGGGCCGCCGCTGCAGGTTTCGTTGCCGCAATCTTGCCCGCACTGCGCCGTGCCTTGGGAGGCTTGGACCCGGCGGCCTTTTTGATCGCAAGGGCTGCAATTTTTGCGACATCAGCCTTGGCATGCTGCTTTGCAGAGGTCTTGGCCGCACCACCTTTTGCCACGGTCAAGGGCGGTTTTTCCGTGGGTGTTATGGCCGTGCTTGTCGGCGTTTCGGGCACGGACTCACGCCGCAGCGCGGTCACGTTCAATACCGTCGGCTTTCCGGCGAGAATACCAAGGGCCGCCGCCGCCTCAGAGGAAAGCTGAATTTTTGGCCCCGGGTTCATGCGCTCTCGCTTGAACAGGGCGCCAATGACGAATTTCTTGTTCTCCTGATTCCGGATGATCACCCGCATAGGCTGAATTTGACCGGGATAAGCGACCCAGACCCCACCCAGCGAGGGCCGCCCGTCCCAAAGAGCAGGCTCGGTCACCTGAAAGACATTGGGGTCCTCGACGTCCCGCTCGACCAACTTGACCGAAGACGTTGCGGGTGCAGGCGTAACCACCTTGTTGCCGGTTTTCTTGCTGAACATCGACAAATCGACCCCCGAGCACCCAACAAGAACAAGCGTCACACACACCAGCATCGTGCTGGTTCTGACCCGCAATGCACCCGCTCTATTCATCATGAAAGCCCCCGTATTCTTGCTTGTTTTCACCGGATTTACCTACCAGCGCAAAACCCGTTCAACAGGTTTGTTTTGGCCCGACTTTAACGAGCCCAGAATGGTTTTGAAAGTGCATAGACACCAAAAACAAATCCGGCGGCAATAATCAGCCAGATAAAGCGTTGCGGGACCTTGTCGCGCACTCACCCGGGGGTGAACAAGGCGGGACGGCGAAGGGCCTTCTGTTGGCAGAAATCACTTCAGCTGACTGTCCTTGCTGCCGCGCCGGTTGATGCCCCCGCGCGGCCTGAAGGCCTGATCGCGCTCCTGTTGGCAATCAATGCAGAGCTTGACCCCGGGGATGGCCTGTCGTCGCGCTTCTGGGATCGGTTCGTCGCATTCAGCGCAGTGTGTCAGGCTTTCTCCCACAACCCTCTTTTGCGCATTCAACCGCGCCAGCTCATCCGCAATCGACGCCTCGATCTGTTCACTAACCGCACCGTCCCGGGCCCATCCACCAGCCATAGAACACCTCCTGATCCGTCAAATATAGCCGGTTTGGCTGCTGGATTTCAAGGTTTGTACCCTTTGGAACCGACCCGGCCCCCGGCATTCCACGCCGACTCAGGCAAAGCCGCCCATGTCATGTTGCATGATCATATCCTCTGAAGAACAAGCCGTTGCTCCGGCTGAAGATCATTTTTCAGAGGACAGGATCATAAGATCGACCCGCCCTATCCTGAAAACGTGTAAACGGCGGAGTAATACTCGGCCATGGTAGTGGCGGCATTTTGCGGTCGCGGGCGGCGTAGTCCACTTTTGTCCTTTCGTTTTACGGGAGGGCTTGGGGATTTACTCCGTGGATTTGTATTTGAAGGTGCGCCAGGCTCGTTTTCAGGATGGATTGAGTGGGCGGCAGATTGCCTGGGATTTTGGCGTTGTTCGTCGTCAAATAAAATGAGACATCAAGGTGCCGATTGACGCTGAGGCGCTCGGGTTCTGGCTGAAGGCGGCCTTTGGCGCACCGACCACCACTGGAACCACCAACAAAACCCATACATTCAAGTCGGGCAACTGGACCCTCCCCAGCATGGCCCTTGAAGTTGCCATACCGGAGATCCCGCGCTTTGCCATGTATACGGGTTGCGCGCTGGATCAGCTCAGCCTGCAAATGCAGCGCTCCGGCCTGTTGACCGCCGACGTGAAACTGGTCGCGCAGGGCGAAAACGTTGCTACCACGACAGCGGCCGGGACGCCCACGGGTTATGGGACCTTGTCGGCCGTCTCGGCGGGCAGGGGCGGGTGACGCTCACGGGCGGCATCATCGGCTGGGATATGGGCGCGGTGCTGGCATTGGCGCGGGCGCTGGGCGTGCCGTGTGTTGTGGTGGCCGAACTATTGCCGGCCATCGAGGCGGTAATGGTCGTGAAGCTGAACGAACAGATCGTTTCAGGCGACCTTGAGAGGGGTGATGTCTGAGACATCTACCTGTTCGCGCGCCCGCGCGAGATCCCAGGCGCGCTGCAGGTTCAGCCAGTATTCCGGCGTGGTGCCGAAGAACTTCGCCAGCCGCATGGCGGTGTCGGCGGACATTCCGGTGTCGCCCTTGACCAGCCGCTCGATCCGGGTGCGCGGGACGTGCAATTCCCGGGCCAGCGCAATCGCGCTCATGCCGAGCGGCTCGAGATAAAGCTCCTTCAGAACCTCACCCGGGTACGACGGGGCTTGCAACATGCTCATCTCGTTTCCTTTCCCGTGGGCCCTCAATGGTAGTCCACGATTTCGACATCGGCCGGGCCTTCGTCGGTCCAGCGAAAGCAGATGCGCCACTGGTCGTTGATCCTGACCGAGTGCTGCCCGGCGCGATCGCCCGTCAGTTCCTCGAGGTGGTTGCCCGGCGGAAACCGCAGATCCTCGAGAACGACGGCTGCATCCAGCGCCGACAGCATGGCGCGCGTCCGTTTCACCAGCGTGGCGGGAAAGCCCTTGCCGTATTTGCCGCGCATGGCGTTCGCGGCCAGCTTTCCCTTCACGCTGATGATCATGGATGAGTATGTATCATATCGTGATACATCACGCAAGAGAACACTGGCACCGTGCGGTGCTGCAACATCGGATTAACACGGCATGGCAGAAAAACACGTCTCCGTCCGCCTCGCGGCAGTGGGCGGCAAACAGGTGTGCGCGGAGCTGACGGGCATTGGCGACGCCGACAAAAAGGGTTTTGGCAAAGCCTCGCGCGAGATGGAGATTGCCAATGCGAAGCTAGCCAAGTTCGCACGCCGGGCCAAGATTGCGGTTGGTGTCATGGTTGCCGCGGCCGCGGCGGCGGGCATCACCGTGGTACGCTCGAGCCTTCAGACGATCGACGAACAGGCAAAACTGGCCGCCAGTTTGCGCACCACGACCGAAAGCCTGCAGGAGCTTGCGCGGGCGGCCAACCATAACACGTCGCTCTATGTGACGTATTACGCTGATGCGGACATCGTGCCGCAATTCGCGGGCTTTGTGGGAGCAGGTTGCGCTGCCCCAGTGCTGGCCGACATGACGCTGGCCCAGGCGCCGATCGAGGCCGCCATAGGTGTGCATGTGGTCGAGGAATGGCTGAGCGGGCTCACGGGTGCCAGCGTGACTTCCACCATCACCATTCCCGACCGCGCCATCGCGTTGGCGGTCTCGACCCGCACCGTCACGGCAATCACTGGGGCCACCTCGTACGACTGCGGCATTGCCGGTACGCCTGCCAAGTTTGGTGACACGCTCCGCGTCGCAGCCGGCAGCACCAATATCGGGGTCATCGGCCGGCAGGCCTTTTATGCGCCGACGCCGATGTTGCTGACGGCCAATGGGGGCAGTTTCACCGGCGGAGATGTCCGCATTGCCATCCAGTACCTGCTGCTGACGTCGCCTGCAGCCTAACCCCCAACCACCACAAGGAACGACCCCATGACACCACCGCACAAGGATGCGGGTTTCGTCCGCATGCCCGAGGAAGACTTCGAGGCCATCCTCGCCCGCGCCGCCGAGAAGGGTGCGCGCAAGGCACTCGCCGATGTCGGCCTCGAAGGCCCGGAAGCCGCCATCGATATCCGTGACCTGCGCACCCTGCTGGCCTCCTTGCGCATGGCAAGGCGCACCGCCTGGCAGACCATCGTGCGGCTCATCACCACCGGGCTGCTGCTGGCGTTGATCGCAGGCGTTGCGGTGAAGTTGAGGGTGTTTGGGTGAATTCGAGAACAGGGATTGAGCCCACCCGTCCCTTCCCGCCATCCAGCGCTATGATCGCGGGATGAACGACGCTGACGAAAAACGCATTGCAGACAAGCCTCGTCTACAAGGTCAATGCAGGCACCTCGGCCCAGATGCGCGGGCGTCCGGTACTGGACGGTACGATCGAAAGCAGGGGTTCGTTTGGTGAGGTATCCAGTTCGTAAACGTCGCTCGCCGCTGAGCGATAACTGCCGCGCCTTGGGAACGCTCAGTGTCGGCGACGCCACCGAACCGCATGGGTAGTTTTGCGGTGCGGACGGGTATTTCGCGGCTGACAAGACGACCTTTTGCGGGGCGAAGCTCGGCAATGGATCATTGAGGATTTGGGGCCATTCCTCTGGTGTAGGCTCTTGACTCTTTAGTCGCTACGGACTCTAGCGTCCCTTCAGCCGTAGCAAAGAGGGAAGACGAAGGCCGTGCAAAGTTGCTCGGTTTGCGCGCCAGGGATATTGGGAACGACCATGAAAAAAACATTCGACGCTGCGATATCCCGTCTCGGACCGGTCCTGGATCTGATTGATGTCTCTCCAGAAGTCGTGGCCCGCCTTTCATCCCCAAGCCTGAGCGTGACCGTCAACATTCCGGTCCGCATGGATGATGGCTCATTGCGTATATTCGAGGGCCACCGCGTGCAGTATGACATGACGCGCGGGCCGGCAAAGGGCGGTATCCGGTTTCACCCGGATGTTTCGCTGGATGAAGTCACCTCGCTGGCCTTCTGGATGACGGTGAAATGCGCGGTGGTCGATCTGCCGTTTGGCGGCGGCAAGGGCGGCATCGCGGTTGATCCGCGCGGGCTGTCGCGGCTGGAAATCGAGCGCCTGTCGCGCGGCTACATCCGCGCCATCGCCGACCTGATCGGCCCGGAAAACGATGTGCCGGCGCCGGACGTGAACACCAATGAAACCATCATGGGCTGGATGGCCGACGAATACGCGCAGATCGTGCGCCGCAAGGTGCCCGGCGTGATCACCGGCAAGCCGGTGGCGCTGGGCGGTCTGCCGGGGCGCGAGGCGGCGACCGGGCGCGGCGCGCTGCATGTGTTCGGCGAATGGCTGAGCCGTCAGGCGATCGACCCCGGCAGCCTTCGCATCGCGGTTCAGGGCTTTGGCAATGCCGGCTATCACTTTGCCCGGATCGCCGTGGAAAACGGCTTTCGCGTGGTTGGCCTTTCGGATTCACGGGGCGGGATCTATTCGTCCGACGGGTTGGACCCGGTCAAGGTGATGCACCACAAGCAGACGCGCCGCGAGTTGAAGGCCATGCTCTATTGCGACAGCTCGGTGTGCGAAGAGGCCGAGCATGAAAAACTCAGCCCCGAACAGGTGCTGGAACAGGACGTGGATGTGCTGGTGCTGGCGGCGCTGGAAAACCAGATCACAGCCGAGAATGCCGAGCGCGTCAGGGCGCGCATGGTCGTGGAAATCGCCAACGGGCCGGTGACCCCCGAAGCCGACCGGATACTGGCCGACAAGGGGGTGACGGTTCTTCCCGACGTGCTGTGCAATGCCGGCGGGGTCACCGCCAGCTATTTCGAATGGGCGCAGAACCGGGCCGGGATCTATGGCGACGAGGCGCGGCTGGCCGAGCGCCTTGGCAAGGTGATGGAAGGGCAGGCGCGCCGGGTGTTCGACCTTGCCGAAGACAAGCAGATCGACCTGCGCACGGCGGCCTATGTTCTGGGCGTCGGGAGAATCGCCGATGCCATGCACGCCACCGGAACCGCGGAGTTTTTTGCCAATGGGACGCCCTGAACGACACGCGGCGCTGGTCTTGTGCGGTGGCGCCAGCCGGGGCGCGCTGGAGGTCGGGTTTTACAAGGCGTTGGAGGAGCTGGGCCTCGGCTTTGACCGCATCGTCGGCACCTCGATCGGCGCCTTCAACGGGGCGATGATCGCAGGCGGGCTGCGCGCGGCCGAGATCGAGGCGCTCTGGCTCGATTTCAACCTGCGCAAGGCGGTGTCGTGGAACTGGGGCTGGCTGGCGCATCCACGGCTGCAACCGGGCCTGTTTTCGCTGGACCGCTTTCGCGCCCTGCTGCACGAGGTGCTGCCGGCCACCCGGTTCGAACATCTGAAACTGCCGCTGACCATCACCACCACCGACCTTGACAGCGGCAAGCCCGTCTACTGGCACGGCCAGGGTGATCTGATCGAACCGCTGATCGCCTCGATGAGCCTGCCGGGCATATTCCCCCCGGTCATGCTGGAGGGCAGGCTGCATGTGGATGGCGGCATTGCCAACAACGTGCCGCTGGACCGCGCCCGGGACGAAGGTGCCGCCCATGCGCTAGTCATCGATTGTTATTGCGACCGGCCCTGCCTGCGCCCGCCGCGCGGGATGATCGCGATCCTGACGCGCAGCTTTGCGGTTGCCGTCGACGGTAAATTTCATGCCGACCTCGCACGTCTGAAACGCCGGATGACCATCGAGCGGGTCACGCCGCATTTCGACAACAACGTCGAGATGATGGACTTCAGCAAGACCGCCGAGTTGATCGAAACCGGCTATCGGGCGACGATGCGCCACTTTTGCAGCGCCGATTATCAGGTCGTTTCGAACAGCGCGTCGATCACCGGGCAGTCGGGCACATCGCCCTGCGTGCATTGATCGGCCATTTTCTTCAACACGCCCTTCAGCTTGCGCAGCCGGCGGATGCGTTGCTCGACGGCGGCGAGGTGGCCCGTGGTCATGTCGTGGATTTCGCCGCAGGACAGGTTCTCGCTGTCCACCATCACCAGCATCGTGCGGATTTCTTCCAGGCTGAACCCCAGTTCGCGGCACTTCTTGACGAAGGAAAGCCGTTTCAGATCGTTGTGGGTGAATTGCCGGTATCCGTTAGCGGTGCGGTCCGGCGCCTGCATGACCCCGATGCGTTCGTAATAGCGGATGGTTTCAATGTTCACCCCGGTCATTTTCGACAATCGTCCAATGGTGAAGCCGCGCGCATCCTTGATTCTATTCATGAACTTTTCCCTTGAGCCCGTAGTCACTACAGCCCGCAACTAATACAGTGTCGGGCGGATTGCCAGAGAGAATGTTCCCCAACCAGCGGTATTTCCGGTCGTTCGTCCGACACCAGAACATGGCGGTGCAGGAAGGAAAGACGATGCTTTTGGCAAAACTCTTGAACAGGGCGATCCGCAAAGGCACGCTGAACGTGATCGACGCAGGGGGGAAAACCCACTGTTTCGTCGGCACGCCATCGCCCGAGGTTACCGTGCGCCTGTACAACCGCGCGCTGGAATACCGGCTTTACATCAACCCCGATCTGGCGATGGGCGAGGCCTATATGGACGGCACACTGACCATCGAACAGGGCAGCCTGCGCGCGTTTTTCCAGATTGTGGCCGACGCCGAGACCAGTGCCGGCGCCGATCCGCTCTACCGGTTGCGTGATCGGCTATGGCGGGCGACGCGCGGCTGGCAGCAGCGCAACGCACAGGCGAGATCGCGGCGCAACGTGGCACATCACTACGATCTGCCGGATGCGCTCTATGACATGTTTCTCGATCGAGACAAGCAATATTCATGCGGCTATTTCGAACACCCCGACGACGATCTCGAAACCGCGCAGGCCGCCAAGAAACGCCACCTTGCGACCAAGCTGCTGCTGACGCCGGGGCAGCGGGTGCTCGACATCGGCTCGGGCTGGGGTGGGCTGGCGCAGTACCTTGCCGATGCCGCCGGGGTCAAGGTGACGGGCCTTACCCTGTCGCAGGCCCAGTGGGCGCAGTCGGTCGAGCGCGCCGGAACCAACCCCGACCTGCAGTTTCACATGCGCGATTACCGAGAGGAAACCGGAACCTATGACCGGATCGTTTCGGTCGGGATGTTCGAACATGTGGGCATCGGCAACTACGAGCGGTTTTTCGAAACCGTCCGTGATCTGCTGAGCGACGACGGCATCGCCGTGATCCACACCATTGGTCGCCAGTCGGGGCCGGGCAGCACCTCGCCCTGGATCCGCAAATACATCTTTCCCGGCGGCTATTCGCCGGCGCTTTCCGAGATCATGGCGGCGTTAGAGAAAGCCGGCCTGTGGCTGGCGGATGTCGAGGCATTGCGGTTGCACTATGCCTACACCTTGCGGGCCTGGCAAAAGCGGTTCGCCAGGCGGCGCGGCCAGATCGCCGCGATGATGGACGAGCGATTCTGCCGGATGTGGGAATACTACCTTGCCGCCAGCGAAGCCGCGTTTCTTTACGGCGATCACCTGGTGTTCCAGCTGCAACTGTCGAAAACCCGTGATGCCGTGCCGATGACCCGCGGCTATCGCGGCTATATGGAGCCTCATGAACAACTGATCAGGCTGTCGGAGGCATCCGTTGATGCGCGCCGGATCGTCTGACACCGCGCTTCGTCCGCGTTCAGACCATCGAGCCGATGTCTGACGCATAGCTGGGATAGGCAAAGATCCGGGCCTTGATCTGATCGGCGGTCAGGCCGCTGGCCATGGCCATGGCGAAGAGGTTGATCTGTTCCTCGGCGCCCGGGCCGATCAGATGCACGCCCAGCACCTTGCCTGTGCCCTTTTCCACCAGTGTCTTGAAGCCCGAATGTTTCGCACCGACCCGCATCGAGGAATACCAGCCCTCGGTCGTCTGGGAATGCACGTCGAAGTCCAGCCCCTGTTCGCGCGCCTGTGCCTCGGACAGGCCGACGGTTGCCACCGGGGGCAGGGTAAACACCGCGCTGGGGATCGGCGGGTAGTCGACAGCGTGTTCGTCCTTGCCTGCCAGCAGGTTCTTGGCGGCGATTCGGGCTTCGTAGGCGGAAACCGGCGTCAGGTTCAGCCCGCTGTCGGCACAGTCGCCGGCGGCGAATACCTGCGGGTTGGTGGTGCGCATGTAGGGGCTGACGGTGATGCCGCGCCGGGTGCGTTCGATGCCAGCGGCCTCGAGGTTCAGATCGTCGATATTGGGCACCCGCCCGGTGGCGTGTACCACCAGATCGCAGGTGATGGTCTGCGCGCCATCCGGGGTTTCCACCGAAACCACGTATTCGTCGCCGGACTTGCTGACTTCAAGCACCTTGGTGCTGGTGCGCAGGTCGATGCCAAGCTCATCGGTCGCCTCGACCAGCATAGCCACCATGTCGGGGTCGAAATTGCCAAGCGGGCGGTCCATCATTTCCAGCACCGTCACCTCGGCGGCCCCGGCGCGGCGCGCGATATGGGAAAACTCCATGGCGATGAAGCCGCCACCGACGAAAGCGACGCGTGCCGGCAGGTCGGGCAGGTCGAGGAAATCGGTCGAGGTGATCAGGTGGTCTTCGCCGGGAATGTTCAGCGTCATCGGGCGCGCCCCGGTCGCGATGTGGAAATGGCGCGAGGCATAGGGTTTGCCGTCGACCTCGACCGTATCGGGGCCGGTGAAGCGGGCGCTGCCGTGCAGAACCGTGATCCCGGCCTTTTCCAGCCCGCTTTCGATGCGCGGGGGCATGTTGTCGGTGAAGGTGCGCTTGAAGGCAATCATGTCGGCCCAGTTGACGCCGACTTTCGCGTTCAACCCCTTGCCGGCCATGGCATGGGCCATTTCCACGCCTTCGGTGACGGCGATCAGCATCTTTTTCGGATCGCACCCGCGCAGAGCGCAGGTGCCGCCGAACGGCAGGCAATCGACGCTCGCCACTTTCCAGCCGGCGGCGGCCGCCGCGCGGGCCACGCCATTGCCGCCGGTGCCGCCGCCGATCACTATCAGGTCGAAATCACTGGACATTTTTGTATTCTCCTGGGGTTGGTGCGCGACGGGATGCCACGACCCATTCCACATAGGCTCTGTATGAGATACAGGGTCAAGGTGCGGGCAAAATTTTTTCGGCCGCGCGCCCCGAGGCGCCCCCGGTAACGCATTTCCCTAACTGAATGGCTTTCAAATGTCGCCCGGCTGTGCCTATTCTTTTCCATGGCGGCGGGTTCATCCGGCCACTTGTTCGGAACCGGCACGCGTGGCCGGCCACCGGCAGGCAGAAACAGAGCGAATTCGGGAAAGTTGGCAGGCATGACGAAAACCAAGGCATCGGATCTTTTTGTGCGGGCACTGGAAAACGAAGGCGTCGAATATGTGTTCGGGTTGCCGGGCGAGGAGAACCTCGATTTCGTGGAATCGCTGCAAGGCTCGAAGATCAAGCTGATCGTCACCCGGCACGAACAGGGCGCGGGCTTCATGGCGGCGACCTACGGGCGGCTCACGGGCAAGCCCGGCGTCTGCCTCGCGACGCTGGGGCCGGGGGCGACCAACCTTGTGACGCCGGCGGCCTATGCCCAGCTTGGCGCGATGCCGATGGTGATGATCACCGGGCAAAAGCCGATCCGCAAGTCCAAGCAGGGGCGGTTTCAGATCGTCGACGTGGTGTCGATGATGCGCCCGCTGACCAAGTCGGCGCGCCAGATCGTCGAGGCAGGGACCATCCCGGCGCTGGTGCGCGAGGCCTTCCGGCTGGCAACCGAGGAACGCCCCGGCGCCGTGCATCTGGAGCTGCCCGAGGACATCGCCGCCGAAACCACCGGCAACGATTTCCTGTTTGAACCGACCTGCCCCAAGCGGCCCGACTGCGACGCTACAGCGCTGGCCGAGGCGATGGCGATGATCCGCGCCGCGCGCCACCCCTTGCTGTTGATCGGGGCCGGGGCCAATCGCAAGGAGGTGATCGCGCCGCTCAACGCCTTCCTCGACGCCTCTGGCATTCCGTTCTTCAACACGCAGATGGGCAAGGGCGCGATCGGCGGCTATCACGCGCAATATATCGGCACGGCGGCGCTGTCGGGTGGCGATTACCTGCATTGCGCCATCGAGCGCGCCGACCTGATCATCAACGCCGGTCACGACGTGGTGGAAAAGCCGCCCTTCCTGATGGAGCCGGGCGGCGTCAAGGTGATCCACGTGAACTTCAACCCGGCTGAGGTCGACCAGGTCTATTTCCCGCAGCTTGAGCTGATCGGCGATGTGGGCAGCACGTTTTCGCGGCTGGCCGAGGCGTGGGAGCCAGTGCCGGGCCACGATTTTTCCTATTTCTACAAGGTGCGCGACCTGATCCGCGACCATATCGCGGAAGGCACCGACGACGACCGCTTTCCGGTGATCCCGCAGCGCATCGTGGCCGATGTGCGCCGGGCCATGCCCGAGGACGGGATCATCGCACTCGATAACGGCATGTACAAGATCTGGTTTGCCCGCAACTATCGCAGTTCGCACCCCAACACGGTGCTTCTCGACAACGCGCTGGCGACCATGGGGGCGGGGCTGCCCTCGGCGACGATGGCGGCGATGCTGAACCCGGACAAGCGTGTGATGGCGATCTGCGGCGATGGCGGCTTCATGATGAACAGCCAGGAAATGGAAACCGCGGTGCGGCTGGGGCTGAACCTGGTGGTGCTGGTGCTGCGCGACGATGCCTATGGGATGATCCGCTGGAAACAGGCGGTCGGCGGGCATCCGGACTGGGGCCTCAGCTTTGGCAACCCGGATTTCGCGGCCTATGCGCAAAGCTATGGGGCCAAGGGGCACAGCGTCGGGGCGGCGGCAGAGCTGCTGCCGCTACTGAATGACTGTTTCGAGGCAGGCGGCGTGCACCTGGTCGAGGTGCCGGTGGATTATTCCGAAAACAAGCGCGTGCTGATCGACGAATTGTCCAAGCGGGTTTGCCTGATTTGAACAGGCGAGGCACGCCGTTCAACCGATCGTGAATGGGACTTGCCAGAAATCGGCATTTTCGGTGCGGCTTTCGCTTGACCCTGTAGTTGCTACATGGGGCATTCGTTTTCCCGTGAACGGCGGGGCTATGCACCCCCATTTGGCGAACAAGGACAATCATGCAGGAAACAGTCGGAACGAAACTGAACCGCAAGGGTCTGGCCATAGGGCTGACCCTGACGTTGCTGGTACTGATCGGGGTGATCTATTACCTGCCAGCGGCGCTGAACCGCAGCACACCGGACACGGGGGCTGCTGGTCTGACAATCGGGCGCGCCTTTCCGGACTTTGCGCTGAGAACGATCGACGGCAAGACCGTGACGCCGGCCAGCCTGTCCGGCAAGCCCTATATCCTCTGGTTTACCACCAGTTTTTGCGTGCCCTGCCAGGTCGGGGCCGAGCGCGTGGCCGCGCTCGACAACCGGATGGGCGGCGACAAGTTCAACGTGGTGGTCGTGTTCGTCGATGCGAGGGAGCCGATACATGCCCTGCGCAGCTGGCGGCAGAAGCATGCTTCGGGCGACTGGATGCTGGCCTTCGACAACAGCAGGCAGCCGTTGCAGCAGATGGTCGGCCTGCAATATCTCGATTCCAAATATCTGGTGGATGCGAGGGGAATTCTGCGTGACGCCGATTTCCAGATGGTCCGGAGCGAATATCTGAAACGCATCGCCGATGTCGTGGCAGGGGGCTGACATGGCAGATATCCTGATCCTCAAGCTGTGGCGCCACCCATGGCCGGCGCTTGCGGCCGCAGGCACGATGCTGGCCGTGTTCTTCTGGCCGGCGCTGCCGCTCAGGGGTGTCGGCGCGTGGCTGGAGTTCTTCTATTACTACACGCCCGAGAACTATCTTTACGCCCTGCTCACGCTTCTCTCGGGCCTCTATGTGGGCATATATGTGTATAACAAGACGGTTTGCGCGACCTGCCGAATCGATACTGGCAAGGCAGGGACTGCCGGTGTGTTCGGCGGTGTGCTGCTGGGCGCCTGTCCCGCCTGCATTCCGGCGCTCGGCATATTCCTGCCATTGGGGGTGAGCGTCTACCTCAGCCGGATAAGCTGGGTTTTCCTTGTTCTGGCGGTGCTGCTGCTGACCTTCCTGATCTATCGCATGAACGGATTCCGGCGTGCCTGAGAGACACGTCGAGCGGGCCGATAAGTCTCTGGCCCGCCCGGCAATTGCGATTTGATATCTGGTAAGAAATAGAGGCTAAATCTTTGAATTTACATCATTTGACACTATAGTTGCTACAGGCATTACCCTTTGATTATCAGGAAACCGTTCGTTTGAAACGGCACCTGAAGCAAAGGGAGAGTAGCCATGAAACCAGGATTATCCGGCCTAGCCGTGGGCGCATTAGTGCTTGCCACCGCAATGACCGTTTCCGGAAACATCGCGCTTGCCGGCAGCGAAAAACCGGGTTCGGAACCGGAATATGTTGCCGGCTTTACCTATCCGCTGCAACTGAAACTCGATCCCTCGCGAATCAGCTTCAGCCGTGCGAAATACCTGCCGATGCCGCCTGCCGGCAAGGTGACGGTGCAGCTTCGGGGCACGGCCGTGGACGCGGCCATTCCAGGGGCGTTCAGGTTCTACCTTGCCAACAAAAACTCCGGCGGCCTGTTCACCACGGTTTCACTGAAGGCGGGCGAGACGATCCCGAAAGGCCAGGAACTGACCAACGGCATCGCCTTTGTCGAGCCGGGCAAGTGGTACACGCTGGTCGTGGCCTATGAAAACCCCACCGACCACGACGTGAATTTCTACGTGACCGCCCCGACGGTGGACCCCGAGGCCGCCTTTCCGTTCGCGCGCGCCTTGTGCTGGTGCGCGGCGGTGCCGTTCTCGGCCCCGGCGCATGGCGCGTTCTACCGGGTCATCAAGGTTGGCGTCGGCGTAAACACCCCGCCCGGTGCGCGTGCCATCGTCGACTGGCCCGTTGTTGCAATCAACGAATGAAGGAGTGCCGAGCATGTTTGTCACGAAAATCAGCCGCAAGGCCTTGTTGCCTGCCGCGCTCGCTGTTCTTGGCGGCCTTGCGATGCCCGCCATCGCCCATGAAGGCCACGAACACCTCAATTCCCCAAGCGTCAGCGTCGTCAATGACGTGCCGGTGGTGCTCAACGCCATCGCCGACCGGACAACCGACATACCCGAACCGCCCGCCGGCATGGTGGCGCTGCGCCTGAGCACCGCCTATGCGCCCGACCTGCTGCCCGGTGGCGGGGTCGAGTTCCACCAGCCCGACCCGGAAGTGGACAGCCTCTGGGCGATGGAATCGCTGGAGGCGGGCGAGGATATTCCGGCCGGCGCCAAGATCGACAACGGCGTGCTGTTCCTCAAGCCCGGTGAGTTGAAGATGGTCACCGTGGTCTATCGCAACCCGACCGACCAACCGGTGCAATTCGTGACCTTGCCGCACCAGGACTCACCCAGCTACCTGGCGCAATTCGCCAAGCTGACCTGCTTTTGCCTGTCCTTCGTCTACAAGGCCCCCGCCCACGGTGCCTGGTATCGGGTGATCCGCGTCGGCATCAATCCGAAAACGCCACCGGGATCGAAGATCGACGCGGTGTTCACCATCCTGACCGATCCCAACGATTTTCTGCCCGCAGGGAGCTGAGAAAGACATGGGTAAATGTGAAGTCATCCCTTTGGCGGCGGTCGCAGTCCTGTCGGTTTTTGTGGCCAGCGGGTATGCACAACAAAGCCAGTCGTCCTTGTCGGCGGCCGCCCCCGAAGATTCCTATCAGCTTGCCCAGGCCACCCCGGATCCGGCGCTCGTCAAACGGGGCAGGAAGCTGGCCGCACGCAAGGGCTGTGCGGCCTGCCACTCTGCCGATGGCTCAAGCAAAGCCGGACCAACCTGGAAGGGCCTGTTTGGTCACTCGATCGAATTGGCCGACGGCAGCACCGTTCTGGCGGACGAAGCCTATATCCGGCAATCGATTCTCGATCCGAATGCCAAGATCGCAAAGGGGTATTCCAAGGGGCTGATGCCCAGGAACTATACCTCCAAGCTCAAGGAACAAGGCATTCAGGCCCTGATCTCCTACATCGTGAGCCTGAAATAGATGACCGCAGGATCGGCGGCGGGCCGCGTGAGGTCAACTGAACAGCGTGACGAGTGCAAAGGCGGCAATGCCGCCGACCGCCAGGGTGGGGGCCGGGTCTTCCGTGGATTCGGCTTGCCCCCTTCCTGCCTGGCGGCCGGCCACGGGTGCGCCCTTGGCAATTCAAGACCCCAGCAGGATTTTTCCTCAGCTTCACCCTCACCCGACAAAAGGAATCCGAGACATGCACAACTGGCGTGAACTGACAACTGCCCTGGCAACCTGCGCCCTTGTGGCGGCGCTCTCCGGTCCTGCTGAGGCCCATGATCCGAACATCTCCGCCCCCGTGTCGGTCGCTGCAATCGCGGCGCTGGGGGTGCAGACCTTCCCAGTGCTCGAATCTCCGCATGTCGACAGCGTCCCGGCCTCGGCCTACAACTCGAACCCGCCCACCTCGGGGCCGCATCTGGCAAAACCGCTCGACTGGGGCGTTTACGATGCGCCGGTGCCGGACGCGGCCGCGGTCCACAACCTTGAGCATGGCGGCATCTGGATTACCTACCGCCCCGACCTTGCCAGCGGCGACGTGGCCAGGCTGCGCGATCTGGCGGCGCATTATCCGAACGCGGTGATCCTGTCGCCGCGCCCGGCCACTGACAGCCCGATCGCGGTGGTGTCGTGGGGCCGCATGATGCGGCTTGAGCGCGCCGATATTGGGCGGATCGACAGCTATATCCAGACCTTCGTCAACCAGAGCCCGGAAGAGTATTCGTCACTCGCCCATGACAAGTTCAAGGCACCGGCCGCTCCCGTTGTCGGGGCGCCCTTTCCGGCCTTCGAACTGGTCGACGTAGATGGCAGGACGATCAACAATGAGACCATTCTGGGCAAGCCCACTGTTCTGTGGTTCACGACCAGCTGGTGTGTCCCCTGCCAGATCGGTGCGCGCCACGTTGCGACCTTTGACAAAGAATTGGGGGATGCGGCATTCAACGTGGTGGTGGTGTTCGTCGATCCGCGGGAAAGCGACAGCGATCTCCGCGAGTGGAGGCGCAAGTTTGGCAACGACGACTGGGTGGTGGCTTTCGACAATGCCGTGGCACCGTTGGCGCAAATGGCGGCGGTGCAATATCTCGACACGAAATTCCTGATCAATTCCAATGGCCAATTGGTCGATATAGATGTGCAACTCGCCAAGGATGCCTACTTGCGCAAGATCCGGTCAGTGGTTCAAGGAGGAGGATGATGCGCGGTTGTTGGCCTGGCTGCGTACGGCGCGCCGGTGCAGCAGAATGGCTGTCGAGATGGCGGCAATGCCCAACAATGCGCCCGCCGCTACCGTCCGGCCCGCACCTTCCGATAGAAACTGGCCGAACATCGCCGCCCAGTAGCCGCCGGTGTCGAGGATCGCCCGCATCCACGGAGTGTCGTTGAACAACAACTGACCCCAGTAAAGAAAGACATAGCCCCCCGCCAGCGCCGTCAGGGCGCCCGAGAGGCGGCGCAGTGTGGCATGATGCCGCCCGACTACCTGGAACACACCGGCGCCGAGCACAGCCGCAACAACCGAAATGGCGGCCAGTATCGCGCCCGACCCCAGCAGGAAGAAAGCCACGTTTTGCAGCGCCAGGTCGCTGTCGCCAAGGAAGGACACGCCGGCAAGGCCCATGAAAACCGGCAAGGTGCAGGACAGCGAAACAAATCCGTAGGAAAGGCCAAAGCCGACGGCGCCATAACGCGCATTCGCCCGCCGGCAGGTGGATGTGATCCGACTGGCCGGAAGCCGCAATCCCGCCACCGCCAGCAGGCCCCAGACCACCAAGGCGCCACCGATCGTCGCGCCGACATAGGGCAGCATCGGCCCCAGCCAGTTGGCGCCCGAGCCAAGCACCAGCGTCGCCGCCAGGAAGGTGACGACATAGCCAAGCGTTGCCGCGGCGGCATTGGTCGATGCGCGCAGGAAGCGCATGGCATTTCCATCGCCTTCATGCCCGGCCAGCTGGCGGGCGAACCATGCGGGAAGCAGGGCAAAACCGCAGGGGTTGACGGTTGAAACCGCCCCTGCGGTAAAGGCGAAGATCAGGGCCGAACTCATGTTCGTACCTCATTCGGCCGGTGCATGAATCGCGCTTTCATCCCGGTTGATATTGCACTGCCGCGCCCACTTCCGGCCCCACAGATACCGGGCGATCCCGGCGGCAATCAGGGCGATGCCGCCGGCCTGAACCCAGCCGTTTCCCAGCAGCGCCGTGATGCTGCCAAGGCTGACCCCGCCAAGCGCCAGCAGCAGCCCGCCGCAGCACACGACCTTCAGCGCGATCAGCTTGCCAAGTCCGATGTCGTTGTTTTCCATGTCTCGCACCTCACCCCGCGCAACAGCTCAGCTTGGCCACATCCATGTCAAACGTCTGCGCCGCCAGTTTCAGCCCCTCGACGGTGGTCAGATAGGGGAAGATCGTCTCGCCCAGATCCTTGGTGGTCATGGCGAACTTCAGTGCCATCGCCAGCGTCTGGATGGTGTCTGAACCCTCGGGCGCAATGATCGTGCCGCCGAGCAGCTTGTCGGTCGCCTTGTCGGCCACCAACTTGATCAGCCCGCGCGTGTCGCGCGCCGCCAGCGCCCGCGGCACCTGGTCGAGCGGCAGCACCGAGGTTTTCACGTCGAACCCGGCGGCCTCTGCCTGCGCGGCGCTCAGCCCGACGCCCGCAACCTGCGGGTCGGTGAACACCACCCAGGGCATGGCGGCGTTGTCATAGCGCCCATCGCCGCCCAGCACCGCGTTCTGCGCCGCCAGCTTGGCCCCATAGGCGGCCATGTAAACGAACTGGTCGCGGTCGGTCACGTCTCCGGCGGCATAGATGCCCGGCGCGCTGGTCTGCATGTCGTCGCCAACCATGATCGCGCCGCGCCTGTCCAGCCTGACGCCGGCATCTTCCAGCCCCATGCCAGCGGTACTGGCCCGCCGGCCGGCCGTCGCCACCAGCTTTTCGGCCCTGATCGCAAGGGTTTCGCCGCCGCGTTCGATGGTCAGCGTCACTTGTGCCTTGTCGCCTTCGACCGAGCGGTAGGAGAGCCCGTCGAGCACCGTGATCCCCTCGGCCTCGAACGCATCCTTCAGCGCCGCCGAAACCTCGGGCTCGGCCTTCGACAGCAGCCGCGAGCGGGTGACCAGCGTCACCTTCACCCCCATGCGCGCCATCATCTGCGCAAGCTCCGCGCCGATATAGCCGCCGCCGATCAGGATCAGGCTTTCGGGCCTGTCCTTGAGGTCCAGAAGGGCGGTGCTGTCGAGCACCGGCACGTTTTCGATGCCCGCGATCGTCGGGTTCACCGGATGGCTGCCGGTGGCGATCACCACGCGCGGCGCCCTTATCACGCGCCCGCCGACTTCGACGCCGCCCTCCACCAGCCGCGCCGCGCCTTCCTCGACATAATCGACCAGCGCGTAATCGGGCAGCAGGTCGGCGTATTTCTTCTGCCTGAGCGCGCTCACCAGCGCATCCTTGCCCGCCACCACCTCGGCCCATTCGACCGCGTGTTCGCACGGCCCGATCCCCGGAAAGCGCGCCGCCGCGGCCCCCGAATGCACCGCCTCGGCGGCGCGGATCATCGCCTTGGAGGGCACGCAGCCGACGTTCACGCAAGTGCCGCCGATGGTGCCATGGCCGATCAGCGCCACCCGCTTGCCGCCATTCGCCGCCGTGATCGCCGCCGAAAACCCGGCCGAACCGGCGCCGATCACCGCGAGGTCGTAGCCGCCGCTATTGTGATCGCAGCAATCTTCAATGTCTTTCATGGTTTCAACTTTCATATTGGTCAGCCGTCTTAGGCCGCGTTGCCGAAAAGTAAATGATTACGCCAACGGCAATCAGTGGTATCAGAATCGAGATCAGCCAGGGCATTACGTTGAATTGCAAGCAGCAGCCCGGGATTGTAGGTGCCAACGGCATAATGTCAGGTATTGGTTGCATCATTTTGTTTCCTAATCTTGGTTCGAGCGTTTCAAATCCTGATCGCAAGAACCCGTGCAAGCTAATCATCCGCCACAGTCACTTTTTTGAGTGCGCAAGTATGCTGCCGCCTTCTGGCGCGATACAGCAGCAAAGCCGCCACTCCAGCTAGCAGGACAGCAACCCCGCCAAGGCCCGTCATCCAGCCACCGATCGCGCCAAGCACAGCAGCAACCGCTGCAAACGTCAACAGGCTGCCGCGGCAGCACGCGACCAGTACCGCTCCGACCCCGAGGTAGGCGGCGACTTTTCCAATTGTGCTCTTCATGTTCAAGGATCTGCTCCTGTTTGGTCCGCTCAATACCACTTATGTTATCGGCCGGACGATCTCATTCATCATGCACGGGCTTTGGCCCTTCGCCGTTGGTCTCAGTACTTGCCGCCGGCATCACCCTTGACCATGCTCACGGGGTCGCCATATTTCGCAGGCGCCCCGATCCCGTACCGACGCGCTTAGCGCCGGGAATATTGGATACTGTATACGCTGCAATATATGGGCAAGATGAGCAATAAAGCCCGGTCACCTTGATAGCGTTTGTTTGTTGCTTGGCCGTGGCGAAGAGAAAAGGCGTGTGTTTCATTTCAATTCTTTTTAAAAGGGGCCCAACAGGGTGGGGGCGAAGTACTGGAGTGCGAGCGACGCGATTACGACGATCAGTGACAGCCACATTACGCTGCGCATCAGCGTGCGGTTCAAGGGGGAAGCACAAGTGTCGCTGGCGCAGGATTCGGTGTCAACCGGACGGCAGGCCTTGTAGATCCCGTAGGCCAACCCGCCAAGGACCATCGCCCAGATCGCTGTGCGGTTGCTTGACGGTGCAGTTGCCTGGGATGGAGTCTTCTCTTGCGAGGGGATGTCGGGGGTGGCCAGTGTCATTGTCGCCTCATGAACAGAATTGCAACTGTCTTTTGCCGCCCGTAGCGGGTACGGGGTCAAGCTCGAAATTAACGGTGCCATCACGATTGTGTGACGGTGCCGCAAGGCCGCCTCTGGCAGGGAAACGAGGTTACCCCAGAGCCCCCTTGATTCTAAGCGCCACCACGTCCGCCGCATCCCTGACCGGATCAGCCGCCAGATGCGCGTAGCGCGCTGTGGTCTGGACCTGCGTGTGGCCGAGAAGCGCGCCGATCATCGGCAGCTCCTGGCCGGCAGCAACGGCGGTTGAGGCAAAGGTATGGCGCAGGTCGTGGATGCGCGCCAGCTGCGCGCGGACCTTGCGGCGCGGGGCGTCGCGATCAGCCATTCGCAGGCGCTGGAGCGGGTGGCGCGGGCGGCGGGATTTTCCAACTGGAACGCGCTATTTGCGGCCATCGGCAACCGCCCGCCCGAGGACTGGGCGGTAGGCCAGCGGGTGCGTGGCGCCTACCTGGGCCAACCGTTCGAGGGTCGGATTATTCGGGTAGAGATGATCCGCCCCAGCTGGTTTCGCCTGACCATCGACTTGGATGAGGCCGTAGATGTGGTGACTTTCGAGAGCTTTTCCAACTTCCGCAAACGTGTCTGGGGCATTGTCGGGCCGCTTGGCGAAAGTCGCGAGAAAACTTCGAACGGTCAGCCCCATCTGGTGATTGAGGAGGGCGCCTAAGGCGCCTTGCCCAACTCCTCGGCCAGCAGATCGAACACCCGGCGGATGCGGCGGCTGGTGGTCAGGTCGCGGTGCGAGACCAGCCAGATTGGAAAGCTGAGCGGCTCCAAGTCCGGCAACGCGCGCACCACTGCGAGCTCGGCATCACCTATGTAGGCGTCAAGGATGCCGATGCCGAGGCCCTGTTTCACATATTCCCACATGACCAGGTAATTGTCCGTGAAGATGGGGAAATTCCGTTCCGTCAGGTTCAACCCCATAGTGTTCAGGCCGTCGATGAGCGCGCCGGTGCGGTCGATCGAGATGAACTCAGCCCGTGACAGCTCGTGCGGCGTCGCCGGGTTGCCGATGCGGGCCAGATAGCCGGGCGTCGCATAGAGCCGCGCTGGCGTGTCGCGCAGTTTGCGGGCGATCAGGTCAGGTTCGGTCGGGCGGAAATTGCGCACGGCGATGTCGGCCTCGCGCCGTCGCAGATCACGCGTGGTCGAGGTGGCGATGATGTCGATCTCGATCCCCGGTTCTTCGCGCCTCAGACGGGCGAGAATCGGCGGAAAGACAAGCGCCGCGTAAACCTCTGACACGGTGATCGACACCTTGCCTTCCAGCTTTTGCGTCTGGCCCGCCGCAGCGATGGAAAACCGCGTGGCGGCCTCGCCCATGGTGCGGACGTGGTCGAGCAGATCGAGCCCCGCAGGCGTCAGGACCAGCCCTCGGCCCGCGCGTTCAAAGAGCGCCACGCCAAGCTCGGCCTCGAGCGCATCCACCTGCCTTCCCAGCGTCGGCTGGGTCATGCCCAAGGCGCGGGCGGCAGCGGAAAGCGAGCCTTCTTCGGCAGTGACCAGAAACGCACGGGCACGGTTCCAGTCGAAGGTGACAGAGGACCAATCCATACAAAAACGCATAACAGATGTGAGAATTTAGTCAATTTGCATGATTGGGCGGGGCGGATAGCAACGGCGGCGAAACCAGCAAAAGGATGATTTGCCATGAAAGCCGCAACCTACACCCGTTACGGAGGCCCCGAGGTGGTCCGTATCACCGATCAGCCGCGCCCCGAGCCGGGCGAAAACGCGGTGCTGATCCGCGTGCACGCCAGCACGGTCAGCGCCGGCGACTGGCGCATGCGCAGCCTTGAGGTGCCGCGCGGGCTGGGGCTGGCGATCCGCGCCTTTGCCGGATGGACGCGGCCGCGCAAACCGGTTCTGGGCGGTGATGCGGCGGGGATCATCGTCGACATGGGCGCGCGCGTTACGGGCTGGAGCATCGGCGATGCGGTGATGGCCTATCCGGGCGCAGCCATGGGCGGGCATGCGGAATATCTGGCAATGCCAGCCAATGGCACGATGGCGCTGAAACCGGCGGGGCTGAGCTATGCCGAGACCGCCGCGATTGCGTTCGGCGGGCTGACGGCACTGGAGTTCCTGCAGGACAAGGGCGGGCTGAAGGCGGGTGAAAAGGTGCTGATCGTCGGTGCTTCTGGGGCCGTGGGCAGCGCCGCCGTGCAGCTGGCGCGCCACTTCGGCGCCGATGTGACCGGGGTTTGCTCGGCGGCCAACGCGGCGCTTGTGCGCGACCTTGGCGCGCATCGCGTGGTGGATTACCGCGCGCAAGATATCGCCCGGCTGACTGGACGTTTCGACGTGATCCTCGACACCACCGGCACAGCTCCGTGGCAGCGGGTGCGCCATCTTCTGACCCCGCGCGGGCGGCTGCTGGTGGTGGCAGGCGGCTTGCCAGATATGCTGAAAATGGCAACCAACCGGCGGATCATCGGCGGTGTTTCCACGGGCAGCGCCGAGGGGCTGCGCACCCTTATGGCGCTCATCGAGGAAGGCGAGTTCTTTCCACTGATCGACCGGGTCTATCCGTTCGAACACGTCCGCCGCGCCCACGCCCATGTCGATACCGGCCGCAAGAAGGGCGCGGTGGTGCTGTCGCTTGTCCCCCAAGAGCGTGGTGCGCTTCCCGCGGCGGTATGAGCGCCTCCCCATCCAATCACAGACCCATCATCAAGGAATACCAAAATGACCCACCTGACCGAAAACCCCCGCCAGCTCGCGCGCAAAGCGGGGGCGCTTTACATCCTGATCGCGCTGATCGGGCCTTTCGCCATCGCTTATGTGCCGTCACAGATTGTCACGGCGGGCGATGCGCAGGCCACGGCCGAGGCGCTGATGGCAAGGTCCGGGCTGTTTCGCCTCGGGATGGCTGCCGACTTTGCCGTGATCGGGCTTGAGATCGTCCTGACCGCGATGCTCTATGTGCTGCTGCGCCCGGTCGATCCGGCCCGCTCGATGGCGGCCGCCTTGGCGCGCTTTGCCATGATTGCGGTAATGGCAGTCATCTTGCTGCTGAACGCAGCGGCCGTTGCCATAAGCACCGGCGCGTTGTCTGGCAGTCCGGAAACCGTGTTGGCGCTGCTTGAGGTCCATGCGCAGGGCATCTTTGTCTGGGGTGTGCTGTTCAGCCTGCACCTGTTCCTTCTGGGCGGGCTGATCCGCCGCTCGGGCTATTTTCCGAAATGGTTCGGCGGCGCGATGGTGATCGGGTCGTTCGGCTATCTGATCGATGGGCTGGCCGCGCTGATGCAGGTGGACATCCTCGCACTGGACATCGTCGGGGGCGTGTTGCTGGCGATAGCCACCTTGGGTGAGCTGGGCTTTGCCCTGTGGCTCGCCATTAAAGGGCTGGACGCAACGAAATGGGCGGATAGGGCGCAAATAAATGTACAAAGCGAGGTCAAGTCCATAGGGTCGTGCTGAAGATGTATCCCAATTCGACCATCCTGAGCACGTGGCCGGCAGTGAGCCTTTTTGAATGCTCGGAGGAGATGCCATGTTCAAGACGTTTTTGATAGGCCTATTGGTTCTGGCCGTTGCGCCCCTTGGTCTGATCTTTTCCCAATGGCCCCAAAAGGATCTGGTCGCAGATGCGGGGGGGCTGGATTTCAGCCGCTTGCCGGATCACGAACGCGCTCCGGCACCTTTGGAAATCTGGACTGCGCGTGACGACAGCGATCTGGGTGTGCGCCGGTACCGCTCGGGCAACGCGTCTGCGCCGCTGGTGGTCATGCTCCATGGTTCAGGCTGGCATGGGCTGCAATTCAACGCCTTGGCGCGCAAGATCGCTGACAGTCGACTCGCTGATGTGGTCGTCCCGGACCTGCGCGGCCATGGGCCAACGCCGCAGCATCGGGGGGATGTCGCCTATATCGGTCAGTTAGAAGACGACATCTCCGACCTCATAAAACACGAGGCACGCCCCGGGCAAAAAGTTGTTTTGCTGGGGCATTCCTCGGGCGGGGGATTGGCCTTGCGCTTTGCGGGCGGGCGCCATGGCAAGATGATCGATGGCGCAATCCTGCTGGCGCCTTATCTGGGACACGCAGCCCCGACCACGCGCCCACAGTCGGGCGGTTGGGCGCGCCCGCTGGTCCGCCGGATCATCGGCCTGTCGATATTGAACCGGTTGGGAATAACCGCCCTGAACGGGTTGACGGTGGTGCAGTTTCGCTTTCCCCCGGCAATCCTGAACGGGCCGCTGGGTGCGACGGCGACGCGCTCTTATTCCTATCGGCTGAACCAATCATATGCACCGCGCGCGGATCTTGCGGCAGAGATTGCGGCATTGCCACCGTTCCTGCTCGTCGCAGGCGAAAAAGACGAGGCCTTTGACGCGGCATTGTATCAGCCGACATTGGCGAAGTGGAACCGGTCTGGCGAATACAAGATCGTTTCGGGCGCGGGGCACCTTGATATCGTTGATAACCCTTTTGCATTTGAAGCCATCGCAAACTGGCTGGGGAGAATTTGACTTTTTCGCGGAGCGGGCCGCCATAGGGTTTCCGCCTGTCCCGGCGGCTTCAACCGCGCTTGGCTGCCTGAATAAAGCCAAGATACATCTCAAACTGGCTGACAACCGGTCAAAAATATAGGCCCACCTCGTGGAGCTTCTCGATCTCGGCGTCGTTGTTTTTTGCAGCCGATCCCGCATCCTTGCCGAAGGCCGCCGCCATGTTCTTGATCGCCGCTCGCTTCCAGCCGCTGATCATGTTGGGGTGGACACCATGCTTCTTCGACAGCTCCGCCAGCGTCAGTTCCTCGCGGATCGCGTCCAGAGCCACCCGTGCCTTGAATTCTGCCGAATATCGCTTCCTTTTCGTCATTTCAAATCGTCCTTTCTATCGGGCGATTCATCTTAACGACTGGTCCGGATTTCCGCGACCACCTCTGATCGTGTGTTCCAAATTCTATCAGAGGTGTCGGTCGCAGGGCAATCCGTGTCCACGAAGGCCAGCTGCCGAAAAGTGTGTAGCACATGATGACAAGAGGCTCTCAATGTACTACGGAGGTACTGCAAGCAGTTGATAATAAAGGATTTTGAAATAATGAGATCGTTTCCCTTCTTCTAACCCAGACGCATCACTTTGTTTGAAGAACGGCTTTATTGGCCGTTGTCTTGATTATGGTGCTAGAAACAGGTGGTATTGTCACACATAATGCCACACATTAATGACTATTTGGCGCATCCCCTTAAATGATAATCGTTATATCTCAATGACTTAGGTTTATTGGCGACCCCGAGAGGATTCGAACCTCTGGCCTGCCCCTTAGGAGGGGGCCGCTCTATCCAGCTGAGCTACGGGGCCGGTATGCCGTCCTTTTTGCCGGTTTTGCCGCCCTGTTCAAGCGGCAAAAGCATGCTTTACAGGGATTCCTGGGGTTGCAAGCTCATGCGGAAACGGGATTCTTCGCGTTTGGAAAACCATTCGAGCTGATCGTGCAGGGTCACCACCGAGCCGATGATGATGATCGAGGGCCCCTTCAGCCCGGCCTCACGCGCCTTGCCGACAAGGTCAGTGACGGTTCCGATGACGACCCGCTGGTTTTCGCGTGTCCCGTTGTCGATGATTGCTGCAGGGGTGTCCGGGCTGAGGCCGCGCTTGATGATTTCCTCGCTGAGAAAGGCCAGATTCGAGAGCCCCATATAGACGGCAACGGTTTGCTGTGGGCGGATCAGCACGTCCCAGTCCAGCCCGAGGACGCCGTCCTTGCCATGAGCGGTGACAAACATGCAGGAATGTGCGTGATCGCGGTGGGTCAGCGGGATCCCCGAATAGGCTGCACAGCCGGCTGCGGCCGTCACACCGGGGACGACCTGAAACGGGATATCGTTCTCGGCGAGCTTTTCGATTTCCTCACCGCCCCGTCCAAAGATGAACGGATCGCCCCCTTTCAGGCGCAGGACCCGTTTGCCTTGCAGCGCCAGATCGACCAGAAGCTGGCTGATATCCTCTTGCTGCATGGTGTGTTGTTTTGGCAGTTTGCCAACATAGACGCGCTCGGCGTCGCGGCGCATGAGATCAAGGATATCCTTGCCGACGAGACGATCGTAAACCACGACATCGGCGCGCTGCATCAGGCGCAGGGCGCGAAAGGTCAGAAGGTCGGGGTCGCCGGGACCAGCGCCGACAAGGTAAACCTCGCCGATTCGCCCGCGCGGGTTCTCGGATGCCGCTTCATCCAGTTCCGACATCAACTGGCGCTCGGCTGCGTCCGGAGCGCCAGACAGAAACAGATCCCCCACAGGCCCTTCGATGGCGCTTTCCCAGAACCGCCGCCGGTCCAGCGTCTTGCGGATACGCTCGCTGGCCTGAGTGCGAAAGCGGCCGACAAATTCGGCAAGTCGGCCATAGGCGGGGGGCAGCAGGCTTTCGATTCGGGCGCGCAGGATGCGGGCGATGACAGGGGCCGCGCCGCCTGATGAGATGGCCACCACCAGCGGCGCGCGATCCACGACCGAGGGGGTGATAAAATCGCAATATTCGGCCACATCGGCGACATTTGCCAAAACCCCGTGTTTGCGGGCGGCCTGATGGAGCAGTGCGTCGCGGCCATCGTCCTCGGAGGCGCCATAGGCGACAACCGCGTCCCTGACATCCTGATCGGCGAGCGGACGCGGGAAATGGGTGAGGTTGGGATTGGCGAGATAGGGGGCGAATTCCTCCGACAATTCAGGGTCGAAAACATGCACCTTTGCGCCCGCGGCCAAGGCCCGGTCGGCCCGTCGCGCGGCAACAGTGGTGCCGCCGTCGATCACCACCAGCCGGTCGCGGATGTCTAGAAAAATTGGCAGATAATCCATTCTCAAACCTGCTTTCAATTGCTGTTTTGGGCCGGTTTTTCACGCGCCCATTTACTGATATCGGCCCCCAGCGCGGCGGCGCTGTCCGGATCGATCTCGACCATCGTTATGCGTTTGCCCTCGCGCCAGATCATGCGCAACATGAACAGGCCGTTGTGATAGTCGACATCCAGAAGCCGCACCCGCCGACCGAACGGCAGCACATGTTCGGCCAGTTCAGTAACGGTTTCATCAGGCCCCTCACTCGCCATATCGCAGCCCCCGGGTGAACGCCGCCTCAAGACGCCATTCCCATTTACGTGGCGTGTCGCGGTAATCTGGTTTGAGGTCGAACTCAAGGAACATCTGCCCCGATTCCCCCGCATGCGCGACCAAGCGCTCAAGCTCGTCAAATGAGGTGACCTCTTGATGCTGGATAATCAGATCGCTGAGTTTTGCCATGTTTCTTTCTCCCCTTTTCAATTGTGTCAGTTGATGCGGTTGTGAAACCGGATTCGGAACAACAGTCGGCTGCTGTCGGTTTTGTCTGGATCAAAACCGGTCCTGTTATGGAGGACATTGTTGCACAATACACCCTGTCCTGCCGTCATGCGTGTCGTCAAAATCATTGGATCGTCGCTGTGCAGGATGTCAAGCAGCACACGGGTTGCCTGTTGGGTCCGGGCGTCCTGCCGCCAGGCGATGCTGCGGCTGCGCGCCGTGTAGCGCATTGCCAGATGCCCGGCGGCGTCAAAGAAAAACACCGGACCGGTGCTGGTCGGCCGCACGCTGCCATCCGGTTCGCGGTTTTCGGGAATGGTCATCGCCTCGGGCGCCATCAGGGCGGCGATATAGTCCGGGTTTTCGTCGCGTAGCCGGATATAGGCGATCTCAGGGTCCATAAGCTGGTTGACGCCGCCATCATCGGCCGGGCGCACGCAGTGCAGAACCATCGCCAGAATTTGTTGGTCGGGTGCATTGTAGTACCCGTCCGTATGCCAGTTCATGGCGCGCTGCGAATAGGGGATGTAACCGCGCTGGCGTGGCGCGTCGGACGGGGTCAGTGCAACGATGCCGTAATCTCCGGCCGAGCGGTGACGTTCGGCGATAAACAGACCCATATGGTCCGAAAAGGCCAGAAGTTCGCGGCGAATCTCTGCCGGATCGGCCCCATTGTTTCCACTTTCATAGATGGCCAGATTCGAAATTTGACACCTTTGTCGCAGTTCTTTGGTCTCTGATTCTGACGGTTTTGCCAGCGAGGACAGACGCACGGGGGCCAAATCGAGAACTTTTTTTACCCGCGCCAGCTTATCTGCACGCCACGCCTGATACGCAGCATCATCTTCAAGATCCCAGTGCTTAACGGATTGTTTTTGCGTGGTTTCCAATTCCGGCATCTGTGACATCCTGTTTTTATGGACCGGCGGTCCGTGGCCTGAATTTTGCGATCAAGTGCAAAAAAGTCGGCATGAATGTGTCGGTTTCTCACGTTTTTCTTTACATGCACAATTTCTAATATATAAAAACAAAAAGGGAAATAAACAATCGGTTTGGGAAACGGCCTGTTAAAAGATGTATCACAGAGGTAACAATTAGGCAGAGGCGATTTTCCAATGCCGCCTCGTCACAACAGGTCAATTGGACGATAGACACGGGAAACGATAAAAGGGAGACTTCGACAATGAAAGACGGTGATACCGCGAATAAAGCGGCAGCAGAGGGCGTTCACCCGACTCCGATGCTCGATCAACTCGAGGACGGCCCCTGGCCGAGCTTCGTTACGGGCCTCAAGCGCCTGCGGGATTCCAAGGGCGAACGCTTTGCGCCGATCATGAATGACCTTCTGGGTCAGTTGAACCATTCTTACGAAGAGCAGATGGGGTTCTGGAAAGGCGGAACGGTTTCCGTCTTTGGTTATGGCGGCGGGATCATTCCCCGCTTTTCCGAAGTGGCCAAAGAGTTCCCCGCATCCAAAGAATTCCACACACTCCGGATCATGCCGCCGCCGGGTAACCACTATACCACCGATATCCTGCGCAAGATGTGCGATATCTGGGAGCGTCACGGCTCGGGCCTGATCGCGTTCCATGGCCAGTCTGGGGATATCATGTTCCAGGGCTGTACGTCCGAAAAGGTTCAGCCCGCATTTGATGAAATCAACGAGCTTGGCTTTGACATGGGGGGCGCAGGCCCTGCACTCAGGACCGCGATGAGCTGCGTCGGGCAAGCCCGCTGTGAGCAATCCTGCTATGACGAGGCCACCGCACACCGTCGGATCATCAATAAGTTCCTTGACGAAATGCACCGTCCGGCGCTGCCCTACAAGTTCAAATTCAAGTTCTCGGGCTGCGGCAACGACTGTGTGAACGCGATCCACCGTGCAGACTTTGCGGTGATTGGCACTTGGCGCGACGACATCAAGATCGACCAGGAAAAAGTCAAAGAGCATATCGCGACAGTCGGGCGTAAATACACCATCGACACCGTGGTTTCGATGTGCCCAACGCGCGCGATTTCACTGAATGACGACGACACGATGGAGATCGACAACGGCTCCTGCGTGCGTTGCATGCACTGCATCAACGTCATGACCAAGGCGCTCAGCCCGGGCGATGACCGCGGTGCCTCGATCTTGATCGGCGGTAAACGTTCGCTGAAGGTTGGTGACCTCATGGGCATCATGATTAAGCCGTTCATCAAGCTGGAAACCGAAGAGGATTTCGAGGAATTGGAAGATTTCGCCGAAGCCTGCATCGAGTTCTTTGCCGATAATGCGCTTGAGCATGAGCGCATCGGTGAAACCATCGACCGGATCGGCCTGCCGGCCTTCCTCGAAGCGGTCGGGGCCGATCCCGACCCCAACATGGTCAGCCACCCGCGGACATCATCTTTTGTGCGTACGGATGACTTTGACGAGGAAGCCACCAAATGGTTCGAGCGCAAGGCGCTTGAGTCCGGCATGACCGTCGCATCCGAATAAAGGAAAAGCAGTGTTTGGGGCCTTCCCCCTCCCTGATCAAACGGGGGGGGAAGGGACCAACTGGGAGGACTACTATGAGCGAAGCAAAACAGACACCGCGCACGGCGATTGAATCGGGGGTTCCAGATCCCCGCCAGTTCATGCACCCGACGCTGAAGGCAAACCTTGGCAACTGGGATTACCACGACCGGCCACGCGCTGGCGTTCTGCACCATGTCAGCAAAAGCGGCGACGAGGTTTATACCGTCCGCGCCGGCACCCAGCGTCAGATGGACGTCTATACGATCCGTAAACTGTGTGACATCGCGGATAATTTTGCGGATGGGCATGTGCGTTTTACGACCCGTTCCAACATTGAATTCATGATCGCGGACGAGGCCAAGGTCGAGCCCCTGATCGAAGAGCTGCAGGCGAATGGTTTCCCTGTGGGCGGCACCGGGGCATCGATCTCCATGATCTCCCATACGCAGGGCTGGCTGCACTGCGATATTCCTGGGACCGATGCCTCGGGCGTTGTCAAGTCGATGATGGACTACCTGCACAAGGAATTCATTCAGGAGCGTATGCCAAACCGTGTGCGGATTACAACATCCTGCTGCCAGATCAACTGTGGCGGTCAGGGCGATATCGCAATCAACGTGCAATACACCAAGCCGCCCAAGATCAACCACGATCTGGTTGCCAATGTATGTGAGCGCCCTGCGGTTGTTGCCCGTTGTCCGGTTGCCGCTATTCGCCCGGCGATCGTTGACGGCAAGCCCAGCCTTGAAGTCGATGAAAAGAAATGCGTCTGCTGCGGTGCCTGCTATCCGCCGTGCCCGCCGATGCAGATCAACGGCAAGGAAAGCACCAAGATCGCGATCTGGGTTGGCGGCAAGCATGCAAACGCGCGCTCAAAGCCGACCTTCCACAAGCTGGCGGTCGCCAACCTGCCCAACAACCCGCCCCATTGGCCCGAAGTCGCTGACGTTGTTCGCAAGATCATCACGGCCTACAAGAAGGACGCCAAGCATTGGGAGCGGATGGGCGAATGGATCGATCGTATCGGCTGGAACAAGTTCTTTGAACTGACTGGGCTGGCGTTCACCAAGCACCATCTGGATACTTGGACCGGTGCGCGCCACACGATGAACCACTCGGCTCATATCCACTTTTAGGGAGCGGTCAGGTGAAAATCGGAGTAGTCGTCAGCGCTGGGCCTTACACGCATGAGTCCTCGGACACAGCCTATAACTTCGTCAAGGCCGCAATCGCGGCCGGCCACGAGGTGCCACGGGTGTTCTTTTACCACGACGGCGTCAACGTCGGCACGCGACTGAGCGTGCCGCCGCAGGACGACCGCAACATTCAGGTGAACTGGTCGGCGCTGGCCAAGGAACACGGCACTGATCTGGTGATCTGCATCGCTGCGGCACAGCGTCGGGGTCTTCTGGATGAAAACGAGGCGCAGCGTCAAGGCAAGGATGCTGACAACATTGCCGAGGGGTTCCGGATTTCCGGCCTTGGGCAGTTGATCGAAATGGGCATCCAGACCGACCGTCTGGTCACCTTTGGGGAGTAGAGAGGATTTGTCATGAGTGAGACTGTGAAAAAGTTCTTCTACGTCAATCGCAAGGCGCCCTATGGCACGATCTTTGCACAAGAGGCGCTGGAGGTGGTTCTGATCGGCGCGGCCTTTGATCAGGATGTCAGCCTCGGTTTTCTGGATGATGGCGTTTACCAGCTGGTAAAAGGGCAGGATACCAAAGACCTTGGCGTCAAGAATTTCTCGCCCACATTTCGTGCGCTCGGAGATTATGACGTGACCAAGCTGTTCGTGGAAAAGGAATCTCTGGACGAACGTGGGCTAAGCGCCGATGATCTGGACGAGATCATGTATGAGGATGAGGACGACGACTGGGCCGAAAAGCCTTCGATCCGCATCGTCAGCCGTGCGGAAATGGCCGATATCATGGCCGACCAAGACGTTGTTCTGAGTTTCTGAGGGTCCATCATGTCTACATTGCATACTGTGAATAAATCGCCCTTTTCGACCCAGAGCCTGTTGAGCTGCCTCAACCACGCCAAGGATGGCGACACGATCCTGATGATCGAGGACGGGGTTTACGGGGCGGCCAAGGGAACTGGTCTTGGCGATGCGCTGGCGGCTCGCGGCGGGGCTGTCTCGTTGTGTGTTCTGGCGTCGGATATGGAGGCCAGGGGCCTTGAGGCATCGAGGTTGATCGACGGCGTCACGCCAGTCGATTACGCCGGATTTGTGGAAATGGTGGTTAACAACGACCGCACCCAGTCCTGGCTATAGACGTTTAAACCGATCCGTATGGGGGATCATTCAACCGAAAGGAAAAGCAAATGAACTATCAATTAGACGGCCAAGAAGTCCCTGCCGACGAAGAGGGATATATCACCAACCTCAGCGACTGGAGCAAGGATCTGGCCGAGGTCATCGCCAAGGAAGAAGGCATCGAAATGGATGACGAGCGCTGGGAAGTCGTGAACTTTCTGCGCGACTACTATGACGAATACCAGATCGCTCCTGCGGTGCGTGTTCTGATCAAAGCGATCAAGAAAACCATGGGTCCGGAAAAAGGCAATAACAAATATATGTACGAGTTGTTTCCGTACGGCCCGGCAAAACAAGCCTGTAAGATTGCGGGCCTGCCCAAGCCGACTGGCTGCGTCTAATCTACATCCAAGTCTCTGAAATAAAAAAATAATATCAGAGATAAAATTCGGGAGGAGTCCAAAGTGTTGTCAACGCTTTATGCACTGCTGTTCTATTTCGCCACTGCCATGCTCGTTATCGGGCTGGGGCTGCGGATTGCAAAATATGCCAGGACTCCGGCCCCGCTGAAAATTCCGACGACCCCCGCACCGACCACGCGTTCGGGGGTCTTCTGGCGCATGACCCGCGAGGTCACCGTCTTTGAGAGCCTGTTCAAGTCGAACAAATGGATCTGGTTGTTTGGCTGGATGTTCCATGTGGCCTTGTTGCTGATCCTGTTGCGACATTTCCGGTATTTTGTGGACCTCAGTCACGCAATCTGGTTCTGGGTTCCGTTTGAAACACCGTTTGGCATCTATGCGTCATATGCGATGGTTCTGGGGTTGCTTGGCCTGTTGGTCCGGCGCATCGTGGTTGAACGCATCCGCTATATCTCCAGCCCGTCGGATTATCTGATGCTGCTGCTGTTGTTGGGGATCGCGTTGAGCGGAATGAACATGAAATTCCTCTCGGGGACGGATATCATTTCGGTCAAGATGTTCTTTTTGGGGCTGATGCGGTTCCAAATCAACCCGCTACCAACCACGCCAGCGCTGCTTGTGCATCTGGCGCTGGTGGCGACGCTGATGATTATCTTTCCGATCTCGAAACTGTTGCACGGCCCGGGTGTCTTTTTCTCGCCGACCCGCAATCAGGTCGATAACCCGCGCGAAAAGCGCCACATCGCCCCTTGGGCGCTAGAGCTTGAGAAATAAGGGGGAGAGGTTATGGCATCGCTTGACATGAACGCCGAGGGTGGCCCGCGTCTGGTTCCAGACGACGTTTTCAAAATTCCGAAACTCGCCTGTGACGCGATGGCCGACAGCCATCCCTATCCGGCCTATCCCGAACACAATATGAAGATCGGGTTTCCCGGCGAGTTGCTGGAAAACTGGCAAGAGGTTGCAATCGCCAAGATCGGCGAACTGGCCAAGAGGAACCGCGCCTTTCAGGTCTATCTGGACGCCTGCGTGAAATGCGGTGCCTGCACAGACAAGTGCCACTATTTTCTGGGCTCGGGCGACCCCAAGAACATGCCGGTCGCGCGTCAGGACCTGCTGCGCAGCGTTTACCGCCGGTATTACACATTCGCTGGCAAATATTTTCCGTGGCTGGTGGGCGCACGCGATTTGACCAAGGAAGTTCTGGACGAGTGGTATGCCTATTACCACCAGTGCAGCCAATGCCGTCGATGCTCGGTCTTTTGCCCCTACGGCATTGATACTGCTGAAATTTCAATGGCCGCCCGCGAGATCATGGACAGTGTCGGCATCGGCCAGAAATACTGCAACGAGATCATCGGCAAGGTCAAAGACATCGGCAACAACCTGGGCCTGCAGGAAAAAGGTCTGCGCGCCACGCTGGAGGGACTTGAAGAAGATATCGAGGACGACACCGGCGTTTCGGTGCGCATTCCACTGGATGAAAAGGGCGCCGATATCCTGTTGATCACCCCGTCGGCAGATTTCTTTGCGGAACCCCATATCGAAGGTCTGCTGGGATACGCCAAGGTTTTCCATCAGGCCGGGGTCAGTTGGACGATCAGCTCGTATGCCTCGGAGGCGGCCAACTTTGGCATGTTCATCGGCTCTTATGAAAACATGCGCGATCTAGCCCTGCGCATCCGCAAGGCGGCCGAAGATCTGGGCGTCAAGCGGATCGTCTTTGGGGAATGCGGCCACGCCTGGCGTGTGGCCTACAGTTTCCTGAATACTCTTGCCGGGCCGTTTGATTTTCTTGACCCCAACTATCCGGTTCCGCAACATATTCTGGAATTTACCTGGGATGAAATCCAGAAAGGCACGTTGAAGTTCGACAAGTCGAGGAACGACCATTACCGACTGACCTATCACGACAGCTGCAACGTCGCCCGGGCCAGCCGCATGGGGGACAAACCCGGCGGGCAGTTCGAAATTCCACGCAATGTGATCAAGGCGGTCTGCAACAATTATTTTGAAATGGACCGTGACACCATCAAGGAAAGCACGCTTTGCTGTGGTGGCGGTGGCGGCCTTTTGACCGACGAGGTCATGGACATTCGTGTCAAGGGGGCAACCCCGCGGATGACCGCGTTGAAACAGGTTACGCAGGACCACGGGGTCACCCACATGGCGGCAATCTGCGCGATTTGCAAAACGCAGTTTTCAAAAGTGATGCCAAAATTCGGCTACGAGATGGATTCAATCGTTTCGGTCCATCAACTGGTCTCAAATGCGATCATCCTGGATGGCCAGGAAACAGAAGAGGACGCAGACCCCGTCGGGGAAGCTGCGGCAGCGGAGGTAAGCTAATGAACAACATGTCACCCGAGAAAAAACCGACTTTCCGCCGCTTTCACGAGGGCGAAAGGGCTGAGGACTGGGATCTGGAGGAAAAGATCTTTACCCAGGACAAATCCTATAAATGTCCGACATATATCGAGAAAACCCCGCCTTGTCAGGGTGCGTGCCCCTCGGGCCACGAGATTCGCGGCTGGTTGGCCATCGCCCGCGGCATGGACAAGCCCCCGGTCGAAGGGATGGCGTGGCAGGAATATGCCTTTCAGCGCATGGTCGAGGCCAACCCGTTTCCGGCCACCATGGGCCGCGTCTGCCCGGCGCCTTGCGAGGCCGGTTGCAACCGCAACGAGGTTGACGAATATGTCGGCATCAACGGGGTCGAGCAGTATGTAGGCGATTGGGCGAATGAGAACAACATCGCTCCGACCAAGCCCGGCGCCGATACCGGACGTAAGGTTGCCGTGATCGGCGGCGGCCCGGCTGGCCTTTCGGCGGCATTCTTTTTGCGTCGCAAGGGACACGCGGTTACGCTGTTTGAGGCCCATGACGAATTGGGCGGGATGATGCGCTTTGGCATCCCCGGCTATCGGACGCCGCGCGGGATGCTGGACAAGGAAATCGGCCGCATCATCGATATGGGCGTTGACGTCCACACTGGCGTTCGGGTTGGCAAGGATATAACCATCGAAAAGCTGGAAGAGGCCTTTGATGCGATCTTTTGGGCGCTGGGGGCACAAAACGGGCGCCCGCTGCCCATTCCCGGCTGGGAAGGCACCGAGAACTGCATCAACGGGATCGAGTTTCTCGACGCGTTCAACCAGGGCTATGTTCTGGGCACGGCGGAAAAGGTCGTGGTCGTCGGCGGTGGCGATACGTCGATTGACGTTGCGTCTGTTGCCCGGCGCCTCGGCCATATCACCGAAGTTGCGGACAGCGACCATTCTGACGGCACGATGATCAACTTTACCGGTCAGGACGTTGCCGGTTCGTTGCGCCGCGAAGGGATGCAGGCCACCCTGACCTCGCTGTTTCCCATCGAGGAAATGACCGCCGCCGAACACGAGCGCGAGGATGCCAAGCGCGAGGGTGTCGATATTCGCGGCAATGTCATGCCTCTTGAGGTTATCAAGGATGAGAACGGTCGTGCCACCGCCTTGAAAATGTGCGAGTGCGACATGAAGGGAAACACCCCGGTTCCCCGTGAAGGCACCGAGTTCACGCTGGAATGCGATATTATCATCTCGGCCATCGGACAGTCCGGCGATCTGACCGGCGTTGAGGATCTGGACAACGGCCGCGGCTTTATCGACACCGAGATCGGCTATAAGGTCAAGGGCAGGGACAAGCACTTTGCTGGCGGCGATATCATCCGCCCACACCTTCTGACCACCGCCATCGGTCAGGGCAGGATTGCTGCTGATACGATCACCGATTATCTGGACGATGGCGAGATCGAAAAGCGGCCCAAAATCGACGCCCCGCATTTCAATCTGTTGCAAGAGCTGGAGCAACGCGGCAAGGAGCTGGGCAAATACGACCACAAGCAAGAGCGCGGCACCAACGGAGCGAACTTTGCCATTCATAATTTCGAAGATCGTTCAGCCTCGCAGATCATCCCGCACACCGAGCTGTTCAAGGGGCATTTCGAATTTGTGCCGCGCGAGCGCCGCGAAGAGGTTCGAATCGAAGGCGATCAGGTTCTTGGTAATTTTGAAGAGCGCATTATCGCCTTTTCCGAAGAGCAGGCCCAGAAAGAGGGTGAGCGCTGCATGTCCTGCGGCATGTGCTTTGAATGCGACAATTGCGTGATCTATTGCCCGCAGGATGCGGTCTTTCGGGTCAAGAAATCCGACCGGGTGGTCGGGCGCTATGTGGACACCGACTACACCCGCTGCATCGGCTGCCATATCTGCGCGGACGTCTGCCCGACCGGCTATATCAAAATGGGCCTCGGGGAATAGTGATGAAACGTCTTCTGGTCATACTGATGCTGCTGGGAGGCATTGGCCTGTCCCCTGCCTTTGCGCAGGGGCTGGGTCCAGATATTCCCAAGGCCACCGGGCAGCCGCACCCCGAGGGTAACCTGTTCTGGCGTATGAACCATATGCGCCTGTTGCAGCATGATCGCGACCTGACCATGCACAATGGCGACCGTCATATTCAGGCCAGCCTGAAAACCTGCGTGACATGCCATGCGGTCAAGGGCGCCGATGGCAAGCCGGTTGGCGTCGACAACCCCAAACATTTCTGCCGGGTGTGCCACGATTATGCCGCCGTCAAGATTGACTGCTTCATGTGTCACAATTCCAAACCCGAGGAAAAAACCCAAGCCTACCTGAAACCGAAAATTCCTGACAGCAAGGAACTTGCGGCCTATTTGAAGGAGACTGGGCAATGAAGCTCCCCGCAGTCAAATTTGATGAGAGACCAGCCGAGATGCATCGCCGCGACTTTATGAAGGCCGGCGCGGCACTGGCGACCGTTACCCTTGCCCCCGGCGTGACGCTGATGGCCTTTGGAGGGGATGCCAGTGCCGAAGCCAGCGCCTCCAAGCGTTGGGGCTTGTTGGTCGATGTCAACAAATGCGCCAAGGATTGCGACGCCTGCGTGACCGCCTGTTCCAAGGAAAACGGTTGGCGCTTGCCTGAAAATCCGGAAACCGACGCGCAGTGGATCCGCAAGGTCAACCTGACCGACAAGGATACCGGGCGCGAGGCCTCTCTGCCGGTGATGTGTCAGCATTGCGAAGAGCCACCGTGCGTCGATGTCTGCCCCACCGGCGCGTCGTTCAAGCGCGTCGATGGCATTGTGTTGGTGGACAAGCACATCTGTATCGGGTGCCGCTATTGCATGATGGCCTGCCCCTACAAGGCGCGCTCGTTCGTGCATGAGGATCTGACGGACCAGAAACCTTGGGCGCCACGCGGCAAGGGCACGGTGGAAAGCTGCACCATGTGCGTTCACCGTGTTGACGCGGGGCAAAAACCGGCCTGCGTCGAGGCCTGCGCCGCCACCGGTAACGGGGCGATCATCTTTGGCGACCTCCGGGATCCCGAAAGCGAGATTTCAAAGGCATTGGCGAATTACCCGTCCACCGCATTGCGTGCCGACATGGGGTTGAACCCCGGTGTGCGCTATCAGAATTTGTAAGAGGCTGATCCCATGGAACGGACCATTTACCGGGAAATTAAGGTAACTCCACAAGTCATCCAGATTGCGGTGCTGCTTGGGGCGTTCATTCTGGCTGCTGCTGTTGCGGTTCTCTATATCGAGGCACATGGGCATATCGTGACCGGAATGACCAACCAGATCGTTTGGGGTCTGCCGCATGTGTTCGCGGTGTTTCTGATCGTTGCGGCCTCGGGCGCCTTGAATGTTGCCTCGATTGCCAGCGTATTCGGGAAAACGCCATACAAGCCACTATCGCGTCTGTCCGGCCTTTTGGCGATGTCGCTGCTGGCCGGAGGGCTGGCGGTTCTGGTGCTTGATCTTGGCCGGCCGGATCGGCTTATCGTGCAGATGACGCACTATAATTTCAGCTCGATCTTTACATGGAATATCCTGCTTTATTCCGGGTTCTTTGCTGTCGTCAGCGCCTATCTTTTTGTGCAGATGGCGCGGGGCATTTCGGCCCGGACGGTCAAGGTTGTGGGTTTTGCCGCCTTTGTGTGGCGCCTTGCCCTGACCACGGGGACGGGCTCGATATTCGGCTGGATCATGGCGCGCGCAGCATATGAATCGGCGATCATGGCGCCCTTGTTCATCGTCATGTCCTTTTCTTTCGGGCTGGCGTTTTTTATCCTTGTTCTGACCCTCTCGTGTCGCCTGACAGGTCGGGTCCTTGGGGTCAAGCTGCTGAACCGTCTTGGCCGCCTGTTGGGAATTTTCGCCGCGCTGGTCCTCTATTTTACAGCCGTGCAGCATCTGACCAGTCACTATTGGGCCCGCGACGGAGGAATCGAGCAATTCCTTCTGTTCGATGGCGGGATTTATACGCAGCTGTTCTGGATCGGGCAGGTTCTGATCGGCGGGATCATCCCGATGGCTCTGGTCTTTCACCCCACTGGCGGGATCAAGCCCGCCTCCAGCATCGTTGCTTCGGTCCTGGTCATCCTCGGCGGTTTTGCCCAGGTTTACGTGATCATCATCGGCGGACAGGCCTTTCCGTTGGATATTTTCCCGGGATATACGGTCTCCAGCAGCTTTTTTGATGGCCAGATCAACACCTATACGCCCAGCTTACCCGAACTGGCGCTTGGGCTTGGTGGCGTTGCGCTGGCGGTTGCGCTGACAGGGTTCGGCATGAAGATCCTCAGAATTTTGCCGACCAACCTGTCGGATGTTAATGTTGGTCAAAGCTGAAGAAGCAAGCTAAGGCTTTCTTCATCCCGACCCGGAGGAACAGATGCAGGAAGTTCACCCATTCGCGCGCTTTGTGGCCATTCTTGGCCGCGGCAAGACCAAGCAACGGCATCTGACGCTGGAGGAATCCCGTGAAGCGATGTCGATGATCCTGAGGGGTGAGGCGCTGCCCGAGCAGATCGGCGCGTTTCTGATGTTGCTGCGCCTCAAGGAGGAGGCCCCTGAAGAAATCGCCGGGTTCACGCTGGGTACGCGTGATTTGTTCCAGCTTCCGCCCAAGCTGCCCCGGGTTGATCTGGACTGGTCGTCCTACGCCGGAAAACGCATTCAACTGCCGTGGTTTTTGCTGTCCGCGCTGACCCTTGCCGATGCCGGTGTCCGGGTCTTTATGCACGGAACCGACGGCCACACGCCGGGGCGGGTTTATACCAAAGCTGCGCTTCAGGCGCTTGGTTTCCCCATCGCGGGCAGTCTGAATGAAGCGGCCAGCCAGCTTGCGGCGCGAAACTTTGCCTATACGCCGCTTGAGGTCCTCAGCCCAAAATTACGGGAGCTAATCGACCTCAGGCCCGTCTTTGGGTTGCGCTCGCCGGTGCACAGTTTCTCGCGCATGCTGAACCCGTTTCAGGCCCCGGTCATGTTGCAGGGGATTTTCCACCGCGGTTTCATGGATGTTCATGCAGGGGCCGCGCAATTGCTCAAGCAGCCCCGTCTCGCGGTTTTTCGCGGCGAAGGGGGCGAGATCGAGCGGCGGCCCAACAAACCGACGCTGGTCTGGACGACCAAAGGCGCCGCGGCGCCTAAGGCCGAGACGTGGCCGGCACTTCTGGACGATCCACACCAGCCGGCGGATTCGAGGATGAAACTGGACGAGCTGTTGTTGGTCTGGCGCGGCGAAAGCGACAACAGTTACGCCGTGGCGTCAATCACCGGAACACTGGCCATAGCCCTGAAAACGATGGGGCGGGCGGACACGATCGCCGCGGCCGAGACCTTGGCCCGCCAGATGTGGGCCGACAGAAACCGTGATTTCCTGCCCGTGAAAGGAGCCGCGGATGTCCCGGTTTCTGATCGCCGCAGCGCATAAATCCTCGGGGAAAACGGTTGTTTCAACCGGTCTTGCCGCCGCACTCACCGAGCATGGAAAAACCGTGCAGACCTTCAAGAAGGGGCCGGATTATATTGACCCGATGTGGCTGGGGGCGGCCAGTGGGCGGCCATGCTATAATCTGGACTTCAATGTCATGTCAGCCGATGAGGTGAGTGGGTTCTATCAGTCCCGCGCTGGCGGCGACGTGCGACTGATCGAAACAAACAAAGGGTTGTTTGACGGGGTTGCGCTGGACGGGTCGGACTCCAACGCGGCGCTGGCCAAATGTTTGAGAACTCCTGTCATTCTGGTTGTAGACAGCGGCGGCATGACCCGCGGTATCGCGCCCTTGTTGCTGGGGTATCAGGGCTTTGATCCCGAGGTCCGTGTCGCAGGCGTCATCCTGAACAAGGTTGGCGGCCCCCGTCACGAGGGCAAACTGCGCGCCGCGGTCGAGGCCTATACCGACATTCCCGTCCTCGGCGCAGTCTGGAAAAATCCGGCGCTGGAAATCGGCGAGCGCCACCTCGGTCTGACCACCCCGGCCGAGGCTGGCGGAATGTCTGAAAGGATCGCGTCGTTTTCCCGCATTATCACACAGTCAGTTGATCTGACGCGACTCCTGTCCATTGCCGATGCCGCGCCGCCTCTTTTGGGCAAAAGGGATATACCACGGCCCACAGTGACACCTGATCTGAGGATCGGGATTGCCCGGGATACGGCATTTGGATTTTACTATCCCGACGATATTGAAGCCTTCGCCGCTGAGGGGGTCGAGTTGGTAGCCTTTGATACGTTAAAGGACCGGCAGCTACCAAAAGGGTTGGATGGTCTTTTTATCGGGGGCGGGTTTCCAGAAACACAGATGCAGGCACTGGCCGCGAATATCCCGATGCGCACCGCCATTCGGGCTGCTATCGCCCACGGTCTGCCCACCTATGCTGAATGTGGCGGTCTGATGTATCTGTGCCAGTCTCTCGTTTGGGATGGGCAGGAGGCCCCCATGGTTGGCGTAATTCCGGCAACCGCCAAAATGTGCGCCCGCCCGCAGGGGCGTGGATATGCGGCCTTCAGCAAGACCGCGCAGCACCTGTGGGATGGCGTCCCCACGGGAACAATCAGGGCGCATGAGTTTCATTATGCGCGCTTGGACGGCCTGCCGCCTGATACAGGGTTCGCTCGCCGGATGTCACGGGGGGCAGGGATTGACGGGCGCCACGATGGGATCCTGTGCAAGAACCTGATCGCCGGGTTTTGCCACCTGCGCACGACAGACGCCTATTCCTGGGTCAGGGCGTTCACGGATTTCGTGCGTGCCGAAAAGATGCGCGCAAAATAAAAGCCCCGCCGGTCTTGGGCGGGGCTTCTGACTGTGGGTGTTGCCATCAGTTACGGTGTTTCGTCAAAACGCCTTAGTTGTGCTTGATCTGGAACGTATAGACGTTGCCCTCGGTCGTCGAACTAACCAGCTCATTTCCGGTCTGATTACAAAACGCTGCAAAGTCCGCAACCGAGCCGGGATCTGTCGAACGCACCTCCAGAATTTCTCCCTGCGGCACCGATTTCAGCGCCTTTTTTGCCTTGATGATTGGCAGGGGGCAATTCAGACCCTCAGCGTTCAAAACATGTTCAGCCATTCGTATTTCCTCTTTCTTCTGTGGACTAGTTGGCCGGTGGACCCGGCTTAGATATAAAGATTGATATCGCAGTTGACGGCGTTTTCCAGATAGGTGGCGGCGCCACCGATGTCGATCCCGTCGATCATGTCTTCTTTGTTGAATTCAAACAGATCCATGGTCATCTGGCAGCCAATCATTTTGACATCCAGTTCGATTGCGGCCTCGCGTAGATCTTCGATCGAGGCGACGCCCTTCTTCTTGATCAGGTTCTTCATCATTGTCGTGGTCATTCGATCAACGCCGGGGATCATCGGGGCGAGGTTCGGCATTGCCATATGCATCCCCATCATCGGCATTTTCATGGCCGGGTTGCCCAGCGTTGACACCTTGAGATCAAGGTTCTTGTTCAACAGCGGCAGGCCGTAAAACGTGAAAAACATCGTCACATCGATGTCCATCGCGGCAGCCGCTGTGGCCAGAATAAAGGGCGGATAGGCCCAGTCCAGCGTTCCCTTCGTGACGATGATCGACATGCTCTTGGCATTGCTCATATCGCCGCTCTTCGCTTCGTCCAGCATGTCCTAATTCCTCCCGACCGCTGTTGCACCTTGTGTCGTATTCCCTTGTATTAGAAGTTATGAATACAAAATAAAATGAATTCGGTCAAGAAAGCCGCGACCTTATGCCATATAAGTGAACCGCAATCTTGCCTTTTGGTATGGATTTGTTGTTTAAACGCTGAAATTCCACAAGAATAGACCGAGACAGATGAACCGCACCATAAGAAAGCCCGACGGGATGGATATTGCAGAACTCAAGGACAACGCCGGAAAAGCCAGTGATCTGCTGAAAGTTATGGCCAACCCGTCACGCCTGATGATTCTGTGCAACCTGATTGACGGCGAAAAGACCGTGCAGACCCTGCAAGGGCTGGTCGGCCTTAGCCAATCCGCGTTGTCCCAGCAACTGGCTGTCCTGCGGGGGCAAAATCTGGTCAACACCCGCCGCGAGGCGCAGTCGGTCTATTATTCGCTGGCCAGCGAAGAAGCGGAATCCGTGATCGGCACACTTTACAACCTCTACTGCCGCCCGGCCGACTGAGAGACCGTCAGGCTTGCGATCTCCCGAGCGTTGGGTGACACGTTGGTCAGGCCAGCACCTCCATCGTCTTGATCCCGGCCATGCCGCCGAGAATGATGAACACGACCGCGATGAATGAGCCCATGGCCAGCGTTGAAATGCCAGACAGCCCCTGACCAACCGTGCAGCCCAAGGCGACAACCCCGCCGATTCCCATCAGGATCGCACCGAAGATTGCGCGCACCGTATCCGAAGCATCGGCGAATGTGTTCAGTTTGAACGAGCGGGTGCTGAGGGCCGCCAGAAATCCACCGAGAAGTGTCCCCAGCGTTGTCACCACCCCAAATCGCGGCATGCCAAGCGCGGTAAAGCGCATCAGGTAATCCAACGTATCGCCAGAGGGGCGCACAAAGGTCAGGGACACGGGGTTTTGCGGAACGTCGGCAAAATCGCTATAGGCAAATCCCGTCAAGGCCCAGCCGGCAACGACGGCCAGACCGATTCCGATTCCAGCGATCAGATGGGTCGGTGAACGGCGAAACCCGGCGTCCTTGAAGACGTAGATCAACAGCGCTGCCACAAAGAGCGACAGGAATAACCATGTTGCGCTCTGCTGCCCCATGCCAGTCAGATGCGCCAGCATGTCCCCGGCGCTTTGGGTTCCCAAGCCAAGCTCGGTCAGGTCCTTGGTTGACGGGCCGAACAGGGCGACCCGCACGGGGCCGAGGATCCCGCCGATGGTCATAAAGGCAACGATCCCGGCAACAATCAGAACTACGACCGAGCGCAGGTCTCCTCCCCCTGCACGCACGAGGTTCTTGCTCATGCAACCACCGGCAAAGACCATGCCGTAGCCAAATAGCAGCCCCCCGACGATGTTTCCCAGCCAGCCGAAATTCGGGTTGAGATACATCGAGGTCGAGGCATCTATGATACCGCCATATTGCAGCAATCCAACCCCGACGACCGCAACCGCAATGGCCAGCATCCACGAGCGAAAGCGTCTGGAATCGCCGAAATTCATCATGTCCGAAATGGATCCCATGCTGCAGAAATTTGTCCGATAGACGATAAATCCAAAGACGATTCCGATAATGAGCCCTCCCCACGCCAGAAAGGCGGGGGCGGAATTCACAACTATTTCCCTGTAAGTTTCGATCACTGGTTCTTTCCCGTTCCTGATTATATTTGTTATGGGGAACATATTAACACATTCAGTTTCTTTAATGCACCATGAATCTGAATATCGCTTGCGACAAGACGGTGCAGTGGATTCTGCGCGCTGGCGCGAGGGCGTTTGGTTGCTCTGGCGCGACTCGCCTTCGGCATGTTATAAGTCGCAGTAATGACGCACCCCCAAGGCCCGGCAAGGGCAGCGGGAAAGAGCTGCGCGACGCGATGATCTTGTGTATTCCACCCTGACCCCGGAGTGTCCGGGCGCCGGGATGCAGAGTGCCTCAGGGAGACGAGCGATTATGTTTGACGGCATCAGCGACGCCAATCTGGTGTTTATCGTGGGCCTGTTCGGTGGCATTCTGCTGGGGCTGGCCGCACGCCTTGGACGGTTCTGCACGCTTGGTGCGATCGAGGACGTTCTCTATGCCGAGAGCGATACGCGCATAAGGATGTGGGGTATCGCCATCGGCATTGCGGTGACCGGCAGCTTTATTCTGATCGGCACGGGGCATCTGGATGTCACCAATACGATTTACCTTGCAGGTGGCTTTAATCCGCTGGCTCACGTTGTTGGCGGCCTGATGTTTGGCTATGGCATGGCCTTGGCGGGAAACTGCGGCTATGGGGCGCTGGCGCGGTTTGGTGGCGGCGATTTGCGAGCTTTTGTTATCGTTCTGGTGATGGGAATTACGGCTCTTGCCACGGCATCCGGCCCATTGGCGCGGCTGCGGGTGCTGTTGTTCCCGCCCGACCTCATGGCCTTGGACCGAGCGCCTGGAATTGCGCAAACGCTGGACGCGGTGACAGGTTTTGGGGTTGCCAGAATCGGTGTCTTTCTCGGTGTTCTCGTTCTGGCGGTGTCCCTTGGCTCGCGCCGCTTTCTGGAAAAGCCGTCGGCGGCGATCTGGGCAGTCGTGGTCGGGGTGGCGGTTGTGTCGGGCTGGGCGGGAACCGATTGGGTTGCCCAAAACGGGTTTGACGCAACGCGCACGGTTTCCCACACATTTGCAGCCCCTGTGGGGCGGACCATTCTCTATATCCTGACGTCCAGCGGCAGCAGTCTGAATTTTGCGGTGGGCTCGGTCTTTGGCGTGATCGCTGGCGCGGCCATTGGCAGTCTGATCAAGGGGCATTTTCGCTGGGAGGCCTGCGAAGACCCGCGCGAATTGCGGCGGCAGATTTCAGGTGCAATGCTGATGGGGGTCGGCGCCGTTGTTGCCCTTGGCTGCACTATAGGGCAGGGGATCTCGGCGTTTTCGCTGCTGGCATTCAGCGCGCCGATCACCATGGCTGCAATCTTTCTGGGGGCGGCCATCGGTCTGAAACAGTTGATTTCGGGTTTCGCCCTGCGCGCGTGAGGAATCAGTTGCTGCGGTCAGTCCTTTTTTGGCTTGCAGTAAAGCTCGTAGACAACCTCAAGCACCTTTTTCGGCCGATCGTCAGTCAGGCTGTAATAGGTCGCTTTTCCCTCGCGTCGCGGCCGGACCAGCCCTTCAAAACGCAGGCGCGACAATTGCTGAGACACCGCTGCCTGACGTGCGTGCAACAGGCGTTCAAGCTCGGTCACCGATTTTTCCCCGGAAACCAGATGGCACAGGATCATCAGCCGGCCTTCGTGGCTGATCGCTTTTAGAAGGTTTGACGCCTCATACGCGTTGTCCATAATCTGGTCGAGTTCCGCGTCGGTAAAGTCGTCTCTGATGACCGGCAGTGCCATGATTGGTTCCAATTTCCTGTGGTTTATTCGGTCTGTCCGCGAGCGGTCAGGATACTAGATCTGACGGGATTGTCACTCGGATTGCAATTTCGTGTTGCTCCTCTTCCGCGCGCGCCGCGCCACACCTTGCGCCGTGTTTCGCGATGGTGGCGGGTATTTCCCATTGCCCTACTCACCCTTGTAATCCGTTGTCTTGACAAGGATCTTGTCCAACAGCCCCCAAAAGAAATCCTCACCGGGATAACCCTCGACCCGGCCCAGTTCCTTGCCGTTCTGAACGACGATAAATGTGGGCGTATAGTGAACCGGCGCCGACAGATGCAGGCCCTTGCGCGAGCCGGTATCAATATCGATCCGGTGCAGTGGCGCAAACTTTCCTTCGCTGGTCTTTGGATAGACCGGGGCGATTGCTGCGTTCCATTTCGCGCACCAGACACAGCCGACCTGTTCAAACATCAGCAATTCGGTCGCCGAGGCTAGCGAGACCGACACCGACAAAAACATCCCGGTCAGTGCAGAAATCAAGAACGCTTGCATTTTGCCCTCATCTGACGTTTGGTGTTGTGAAACACATTATTTGAATATGTGAATAATACAAGGGAGGGGTGCATGATTGACGTAACCGTGATCGGCGCGGCGATTGCCGGGCTGCTGTCGTTCCTGTCGCCGTGCATCCTGCCCATCGTTCCCTTTTACCTCAGCTATATGGCCGGGGTCAGCATCAATCAGGTCGAGGCCGACGGCACCCTGACTGCCGGCGTGCGGCTGCGGGCAGTGCTGTCGGCACTGTTTTTTGCCGCCGGAGTCATCACGATTTTCATGGCCCTGGGCGCCACCGCCAGCGCCTTTGGCAACCTTATGCGCGACTGGTTTGGGGTTCTGAGATGGCTGGCCGCGGCAATCATTCTGATCATGGGTCTGCATTTTCTCGGCGTCATCCGGATCGGACTGCTCTATCGGCAATTCCGAGCCGAGCCGGGAGATTCATCAAACCTCGGGTTCGTCGGGGCCTACGTGATTGGTCTTGCGTTTGCCTTTGGCTGGACCCCTTGCGTCGGGCCGGTTCTGGCCGCGATCCTGTTTACCGCTGCCAGCACCGAATCAGCGACCCACGGGGCGTTGTTACTGTTGTCCTATGGGATCGGCATGACCGCGCCGTTCATTCTGGCTGCCTTGTTCGTCGGCCCGTTCATCCGCTGGATGCAGCGCTTTCGCAAACACCTGGCCGTTGTCGAAAAAGTTATGGGCCTGTTTCTGGTGATTTTCGCGCTTTTGATTGCGACCAGCACGATAAATTACATCGCCCAGTGGCTGCTGAATCTCGCCCCGAATTTCTGGCTGCTCCAATAGAAAGGGAGGTTTCCTTATGCGCCTGCTTGTTTCAACCTTGATGATACTTTTCGTTGCCAGCATGGGCTGGGCCGCTGAGTTGGGCGATGACGGCCTGCACAAGACCGTCTGGATGCGCAATACGTTCAAGGACATGCGCGAGGATCTGGCCTCGGCCAACGCCGAGGGCAAGCGCCTGATGATTCTGGTGGAACAGCGGGGTTGCATCTATTGCAACAAGATGCATGAAGAGGTGTTTCCCGTGCCTGATATCCGGCAATATATCATCGACCATTATTTTGTTGTTCAGCTGAACATGTTCGGAGATCTGCCGGTCACCGATTTCGACGGCCAGACGTTGCCGGAAAAACAGATGGCGCGAAAGTGGCGTTTGATGTTTACCCCTACGCTTATCTTTCTGCCCGAGCATGTCCCGGCGGGCAAAACCGTGCCTGAGGCCGCCGTTACGATTAAGCAACCTGATGTCTGGAAATTTGGATCTGGCGTGATCACGCATCCTGGCATTCCCATTTGATGTAGGCCTTGTTGTCGACGGCCCAGCGTTCGTCGATCTCGACCAGCACGGCGCTGACG
>JALUYI010000007.1 GCA_027013095.1 Paracoccaceae bacterium
AATGGCGCAAACTCGATGGCGCGTTTCGCCTGCCAGAAATTATCGAGGGGGTTGAATTCAAGGACGGGATCAAGCAGGAAAAACATGCCGCCTGATTACAGCGTCACCAACTTTTGGGCATAGCTCCCCCCCATCGGGCTGCGGGCTTTTCGTGGAACGGCGGCGCGCCTCTCTCTGCGCAACACCGCCCCGCCCGACCCCAGCCATTAGGGAAACACCCATGAACCTACTTGCCAAAGGGCCTCTGCAAAAGGAAAAACTTGAAGGCGGCAGGCGCCTGATCCTGCACACCCCTTTTCAACCCGCGGGCGATCAGCCAAGCGCCATTGCCGAGCTGGTCCAAGGGATCAACGCCGGCGAACAGAACCAAGTGTTGCTTGGCGCAACTGGCACCGGCAAGACATTCACCATGGCCAAAGTGATCGAGCAGACCCAGCGCCCGGCCATCATCCTTGCCCCCAACAAGACGTTGGCGGCCCAGCTATACGGCGAATTCAAGAGCTTCTTCCCGGAAAATGCGGTCGAGTATTTCGTCAGCTTCTACGACTATTATCAGCCCGAGGCCTATGTGCCGCGCTCGGACACCTATATCGAAAAGGAAAGCCAGATCAACGAGCAGATCGACCGGATGCGCCACGCCGCCACACGCGCGCTGCTGGAGCGTGACGATGTCATCATTGTCGCCTCGGTCAGCTGCATCTACGGCATCGGCTCGGTCGAAACCTACGGCGCCATGACGCTGGATCTTGAGGTCGGCACCAGCTATGAGCAACGCCAGATCATGCAGGATCTGGTCGCCCAGCAATACAAGCGCAATGACAACGCATTCGCCCGTGGCACCTTTCGCGTCCGCGGCGACAGCCTTGAAATCTGGCCGGCCCACCTCGAAGATCGCGGTTGGCGGCTGTCCTTTTTCGGCGACGATCTGGAAAGCATCACCGAGTTCGACACCCTGACCGGCGCCAAAACCGGAGCCCTTGACAAGGTGCGTATCTATGCAAACTCGCATTACGTCACTCCCAAACCGACCCTCCGGCAGGCGATCAAGGAGATCAAAAAAGAGCTGGACCTGCGCCTGAAACAATTCGAGGCCGAAGGAAAATTGCTGGAGGCCCAGCGCCTTGAACAACGCACCAGATTCGATCTGGAGATGATGGAGGCGGCCGGATTCTGCAACGGGATCGAGAACTATTCGCGCTATCTCACCGGCCGCGCACCGGGTGAGCCGCCCCCCACCCTGTTTGAATACATCCCCGACAACGCCATCGTCTTCGCTGACGAAAGCCACGTCTCCGTGCCCCAGATCGGCGGCATGTACAAAGGCGACCACCGGCGCAAATCAACACTGGCCGAACACGGCTTTCGCCTGCCCAGCTGCATGGACAACCGGCCGCTGAAATTCGAGGAATGGGACGCCATGCGCCCGCAATCGGTGTTTGTCTCGGCCACCCCGCAGAAATGGGAGCTGGCACAATCCGGGGGCATCTTTGCCGAGCAAGTGATCCGCCCAACCGGCCTCTTGGACCCCGAGGTCGAGATCCGCCCGGTTGACACGCAGGTCGATGACCTCTTGGACGAAGTGCGCACCGTCGCAGCCGCCGGATACCGCACGTTGGTGACCACGCTCACCAAACGCATGGCCGAGGATCTGACCGAATACATGCACGAGCAGGGCATCCGGGTGCGCTATATGCACAGCGACATCGACACGCTGGAACGCATCGAAATTTTACGTGACCTGCGCCTTGGCGCCTTTGATGTTCTGATCGGGATCAACCTCTTGCGCGAGGGGCTCGACATCCCGGAATGTGGGCTGGTGGCGATACTGGATGCGGATAAAGAGGGCTTTTTGCGCTCCGAAACCTCGCTGATCCAGACCATCGGGCGCGCGGCACGAAACGCCGAGGGCCGCGTCATCATGTATGCGGACCGGGTGACTGGCTCGATGGAGCGCGCCCTGAACGAGACCAACCGCCGACGGGAAAAACAGATTGCCTATAATCTTGAGCACGGCATCACCCCGCAAACGATCAGGAAGAATGTCGAGGATGTCCTCTCGGGGCTCTATGAAGGCGACACCGATCAATCGCGCATCACCGCCAAAGTTGAAAAACCTCTGGTCGGGGCCAATCTGGCCGCCCATCTCGAGGGGTTGCGTCAGGCGATGTTGAAAGCCGCCGAAAATCTGGAGTTTGAAGAGGCCGCGCGCCTGCGCGACGAGCTGCACCGTCTCGAGGCCGTGGATCTGGCCATCAGTGACGATCCACTGGCGCGTCAAACAGCGGTTGTGGCGGCGATCGAACAGGCCCAACAGGCCGCGGGGCGCTCGAACGCGGGCAAGCCGGGCCGCCCGGCACGACCTAGCAAGCGCCACCCAAAAGGGCGGCGTTAAAAGATTTCAACAAGGTGTCAAGGCATCCTAGCGCAGGACATGAACCGAGCAATCCGCATGACGCACCACCCGTGCCGCGGTCGAGCCCAGAAAATAATCCTGCAGGCCGGGCCGGTGCGATGCAATCACGATCAGATCGATATCCATTTCCCGGGCATAATCCACAATGGCCGGGCCGGGATAGCCCCGAATGACATCCACCTCGACCCCCTTGATGCCGCCAAGATCCGCCTTCAGGGCGATCCGCGCATCTTCGACATTCTTTTCGATCTGCCCCTCCGGCAGGTATTGCGAGATATAGGGCGGCACCTGCTCGACCACGGTCAGAACCGTAATCCGCCCGCCCTCGTCCTTCAGGGTTTCGGCAATCTCGACCGCATCCGAGGCCTTGTGCTCGTGGTCAAGGGCGATGGGGATGAGGATATGTTTATACATGACGACCGTCTCTTTCTTTTTCTTCAATGCTGGCCCCAATTCCGGGCAGTTTCCATGACCTATATCAAGCCTCATTTCCACGCATTTCAACCCCTATAACGTTTCGACAAAATATTCTCATCACCAAAACGCGACCACCTCCTGGGCAGCCGCGTCTCAAAATCTTAGAGGCCATCGGCGACGCCCAAGCGGCCGGAGCGCCCCCCTAAATCAGACCGTCGGCCCGCACCGTGGCATAGACCTTGCCACTCACCGGTTCGGACCAGTGCAGCTTGATCTCAGTACCATTCGGCCCCAGCCCCGGCACCGCATAAGGCGCGGTATAAACCCCGGCTCCGGCGGCCGACTTGATCTGGTTATGCGCCATGACCCCGACGACCCGGCGCGTCTTGCCGCCAAAGGGCAGGTTGGCGACAAGATCCGCCGACCAGGTCAGGCTGGCGGTCAGCTGGTTCATCTCATGGGTGACCGGGTTGGCCATCTTTGCGGTGACGTTGTTGAAGGTGTTGCCGTTGATGCGCAAGTTCAGGAACCGGTCCGCCAACAGCGGCGCAATCGAGCTGTCCACCTCTTCGACCCGATCCAGCGGCCCGCCGCTGTGCTTGAAAGTGTTGCCGGTCACCGTTAGCCCATTGATGTAATGCCCCCTGCCATAGGGCTTGATGCGCAAAAAGCGGAACCAGTGCGGCGCCTGACCGGCATAAAAGATATTGCCTTCGATGGTCAGCGCCCCGAACGAGAACCCACCGGTGTTGTTGGGCGTCGAATCATGTTCATTGCCCCAGTCCAGCGAGCAATTGTCGATGTAATTGGCGCTGACCAGCGTTGTCGGATTGTTGTGGCTCAGGATGATCCCGGCCGTGCGCTGGTTGGTCTTGGCGTTGTCCCCTTGGAACACATGGTTCTGCTGGATCATATAGCCGGTCCCCGCCAACACCGCAAAATGCTTGAACCGCACAGCCCGGTTCTCGCGCAGCTTGGCATCATTTGCGTTGATATTGACCCCGATGGTCACCCGATCCGCGACATTCAGGGCCTGTTCGTTGGACAGGAACTGGTTGCGATCCAGTTGCAGCCCCGAACAGCCATGCCCGATCGAGGTCACCCCCCGATCCTTGGGAGCAGTGACAAAGCAATCCCGCAGTTGAAACGCCAGCCCGTCAGATGGCAGCATCAGGGCGCTGCATTTGCCCTGACACAGGAACTCGACATCGCTGACGTTAAAACGCTGCAAGAAGGTAAAGCCGCTAAAATCCAGAAGATACTTGAAGCGCGTGAACGTATAGGTCTGCTGCGCCGGGGCGCCATAAAGAGGCAGGCTCAGCTCGATCGTGCCAGCGGCGATATTTTTTGCGCGCACATAAACCTCGCGCCCAACCCCCGCGCCTTCGACCAGCGCGCCAACCGGAACCTGCGCGACCGCAGCGACGTTGCTCAGAACCGTCGGTCGGGTCGGGTCATAGCTGGCCAGAGAGCTGACGACCTCATTCGCCCAGACCGGGCTGCCGTCGCTCTCAAGCTGGCCATTGCGCAGCACCCGCCGGTTGCCATAGGTGTCCTGATTGCCCACCGCCGCATGGACATCGAGTGGCGCACTCAGGGTAACCCGCAATCCCCTCATATCCAGTGAATCGTGGTCGGAAAAGTTGAACAGCGCCTGCAGCGCCTTCTTCAGAGCCAACTCCTCGTTGCCAAAGGCGTCAACATAGCTCGGCAGATCGAAATTGCGCGTCAGGGCCAGACGTACGGCGGCCGGCGTTGTTACCACCCCTTCAAAGCGCACTTCGGACATGAACGTTACGTTGCTGCCCAGATGATAGGTCCCGGTCGAAACCAGAACCTTGCGCCCCTTAGCATCTGCATCGGCCGCCCGGAATGCCGCGCTGTCGTCGCTTACACCATCGCCCTTGGCCCCGTAATCGCGCACATCGACCCAATCCATCAGCTTGCGATAGAACACATGGGTTACGTCCTCGATGCGGATATTCTCGACCCGAATCGTGCCGCCGCTCGGCCCGGTCAGATCCAGCCCGAAATGGCCAAAGGTCGGGGCGGCCCCCCAGACCAGATCGACGCCCCGGCGATTGCCCGCACCAATGATCGCACTGACCTCGACGATATCGCCATAGGCTGTCAGGGACACCGGCGTGCCAACCTCGCTGATCCCGGTGACATGCACACCACTGGCATCCCCGGCCCAGCCGGCAATAGACACGCTGGGCAGATTGCCGTTGACGGCCTTGACGCGCGCCGAAACCCGCAAATACATCCCCGGCAGCATCGGAGTCCTGCCGGTATAGCGTAGCTTCTGCGTGGCCACGGTCTTTTGCAGCTCCAGACAGGCGCCAAAATCGCTGTCCGACGGAATCAAGACAGCCCCCCCGGCGACATCATAGGTCGTTTGCCCGACTGTGCCATCCTGATCGGACCATAGGTTTAACCCGGCGCTGAATGCAGGCGGCATCAGATCCACGCCATCGGTAATCACCTTGTTCATGTAAAATCCTTTCTGCTCAAATTTTGGGCAGTGGCGATTGCGCACAGCCCACCCGCCCGAAAGCCGGGCGTGTCAAATTCATTCTCTTGCTGGAAAACCGAGTTTGCGGGAATCGGTGCAGGCGGGTTTAGCGCAAAAACCTTAAGGGGCGGTTAATCAGCGCGATTTTTCCGGCTTTGTTTGACAAAATGCGCTTTACCCTGTCCATTGGGTGGAAAACCCGACCAATGGATGGAACCTTAGATGCTGGCACTCTTGAAAATCATTCACTTTATGGCGCTTGGCACAGGGGTTGGCCTCGGGGTCGCCAACATGGTGATCGGCCCACGTGCCGCCGCTGCCGGAGCGGCAGGAAACCCGGCGATCATGGCCGCGCTGCGCACCGTACAGGGCAGCTTGGGGCGCATCGGCCTTGGCGCCATTATCCTCTTGTGGATCACCGGTCTCTGGATGTGGCTTGGTTATGACAACGCTACACTGGCACCGGTGTTTCTGGCCAAGATCGGCTTTGCGGTGATCCTGACGGGGATTTCCCTTGACCTCAACCTGAAGGGCACGCGCGCCGCAAAGGGTGGGCCAAAACCCGATCCCGCCTATGTGAAACGCGCCGGCATGGTGATGGGGCTCATGTCATTTCTGGCCGTCACCGCGGCGGTCATTGTCTTTCACTAAGGCCATCGCGGCGCACCCCTGCCTCAAGATGTTGCCCTCAGCAACTCACCAGCCAGAGCACGATTGATCAGCTCAACCGTTTCATCCACCCCGTAAAGAGCGATAAAACCGCCAAACCGGGGCCCTTGTGACGCCCCCAGCAAGACTTCGTAAAGCGCCTTGAACCAATCGCGCAGGGGCTCAAATCCGTGGTCTTTTCCGACTGCAAAAACAAGGCTCTGGAGCGCATCTCCATCCTGCCCACCGGGCCAGTCCCGCAACCGTCGACACAGATCCTCAATCGCCGCGCGCTCCTTTTCATCCGGCAAACGGAAGGCACGCGTCGGCGCCACGAAATCGTTGAAATACCGAACCGCAAACCCCGCCGCCGCATCCAGATCGGGGTGGGTTTCTGGGCTGGCCTCGGGGGCATAACGGCGGATGAAGCCCCACAGCCCCTGCTTGTCGGTGGCCCCAGCGACGCTTGCCAGATTAAGCAGCATGGCAAACGGCACGACCATGTTTGATTTCGGCGGCTGGCCGTTATGGATATGCCAGACGGGGTTGTTCAACCGCTGCGCCGGGTCCTGCCCGTCAAAGGCGCGCAGGTGCTGGTGATATTCATCCACCGCCTTGGGGATCACATCAAAATACAGCCGCTTGGCGGTTTTGGGCTTTTGATACATGAATAAGGACAGGCTCTCGGGGGCGGCATAGGTCAGCCAGTCTTCCATACTCAGGCCGTTGCCCTTTGATTTTGAGATTTTCTGCCCCGCTTCGTCATTAAACAGCTCATAAGTCAGGCACTGGGGTTGCGGCTCACCCAGCACGCGGCAGATTTTCGTTGCCTGCGTAACGCTGTCGATCAGATCCTTGCCCGACATTTCGTAATCCACGCCCAGCGCGGCCCAGCGCATCGCCCAATCGGGCTTCCACTGCATCTTGACATGGCCGCCGGTGACGGGAACCTCCACCACCTCGCCGTCCGGCTCCAGATAGGTGATCGTGCCTTTGGCCACGTCGCGCGACAGCGTCGGCACCTGCAACACATGGCCGGTTTTGGGGCTGATTGGCAGGAACGGCGAATACGACGCCTGACGCTCCGCGCGCAAGGTCGGCAGCATGATTTCCATCACCGCATCGAACCGCTCAAGCACCCGCAACAGCATCGCATCGAACCGCCCGCCGGTGTAATATTCGGTTGAGCTGGCGAATTCGTAATCAAACCCGAACTGGTCTAAAAACGCCTGAAGTTGCGCGTTGTTATGGGCGCCAAAACTGTCGTGACAGCCAAACGGATCGCGCACCCGCGTCAGCGGCAGGTTCAGATCCTCGGCCAGCATTTCCTGATTCGGCACGTTGCCCGGCACCTTGCGAAACCCGTCCATATCGTCGGAAAAGCACAGCAGCTTGGTCGGAATGTCGCTTAAAACCTCGAACGCCTGACGCACCATCGTGGTGCGCGCCACCTCGCCGAAGGTGCCGATATGGGGCAGGCCCGACGGCCCATAGCCGGTTTCAAACAGCACATAGCCCTTTTTCGGCGGCGTCTTGGCATAGCGCTTGACCAGCTTGCGCGCCTCTTCAAAAGGCCAAGCCTTCGACTTCATCGCCAGATCGCGCAAATCGCTCATCGGTGGTTCCATTCATCATTCATGCGGAGTTTCCCCCGCTCTGTCGGGGGTAGAGCCAGCTTCCTATTGCCCTCATCGCCGCACGTCAATAATCTCGGCGCGAAATCAACCCCGGAGATGCCCCTTGAACACGCCTCGCACACCGCCCACCCTCCCCTCGCTCAGCGCACAGGACGCGCTGGTGGCCTTGATGGTTGCCGTTTCGGTGTCCGACGAATCGATCAAGACCTCGGAACTGGTCACTATCGAGCGGATCGTGAACCACCTGCCGGTCTTTGGCGGCTTTGATCTGGACCGGATCAAGACCATCTCGCAAACCGTGTTTGATCTTTTAGAAGAAGAGGACGGGCTGGACGCGCTCTTTGGTCTGGTGCGCGCCGCACTGCCCGAGCGCCTGCATGAAACGGCCTATGCGCTGGCCTGCGACGTCGCCGCCTCGGACGGTCACCTGCGCGAGACCGAGCTCAGGTTTCTTGAGGAAATCCGCTATGAACTGGACATCGACCGCCTGCATGGCGCCGCCATCGAGCGCGGGGCGCGGGCGCGCCACATGCCTCTTTAGGGCGTCGGCCTCATTCCGGGCTAACCACCCTGTCAGCCGCCGTAGCCGCCACCATGCCCGCCACCGGAGTCTCCGCCGGGCTCGTTCTGGAGCTGCTGCTGGGTTGTTTGAACCGGCGGCGCCTTTTTAACGACAGGCTTGCTGGATCCGTTCGGATCACACCCGCCGCCCATAAGAAATATCTCGCTGACCGCGAAGATCGCGGCGACAAAGACAGCATTTTTCAGGGAAATTCTCATCGTCAAAACCCCTTTCTAGCGGTTTCTCAGGGCCCGTGACCTGCCTCTATCGCAGATCAGGCAAAACCCGGCCGAGGCCTCCGGCAAATACGTTATAACGAAAATGTGATTCGGTCGATTCCCATTTCGGATGACGCTGGGTCAACGCGGTTTCAGATGCAAATCGGCCACGCAAATCAGGTGATCCGCCTCGGTGGTCAAGATCTGGCGCAACCGGTCAGGCCGGCCCTCCGAAACAAGCGAGCGGATATGAAAGCGCTGATCCTGAAACAGGGGCGCAACAAAGCGGATTCGCATCAGGCCGATCCGGTAAGCGTCACAGCTCGGTGGCAGCACAAATTCGGCCAATCCGGCCAGAATCATGCCCGGCACTACCGGCGCCGCAAGGCCAAGGCGGGCCGCCGCACGAGCGTTTGCGTGAATCGGGTTCCGATCCCCGGTCAGGGCAGAATATGTGACCAGATGCGCCGCAGTGATCCCGCGCAGACTGACCTCATGCGATATCTTTCCCATCCGGGATCGGGGATAGCGGACCGGGGACGCAAAATCCGCACCCGCATCGAACAGGCGCTGAACCCCGGTCTGCCCCCGCATCACGACGACGCCGGAATCATCAGTGAGGGAAAAATCCAGACGCGACAGCGCATCTTTCGCCGACTCGACCCCGACCCTCAGGTCGGCCCTCAAATCGGCCCCGACCCTCAAGGCCCGCAGCATCTCGATCATCTGAGACTCGTGCAACAGGATCGGCCCCGGCTCCCCCAGGCTTTCGCCCCCATCAGCAAGCCCCGCCAGCGCCGCCAATCGGCCAAACAGCAGCACCGGCGCAACGAAAGGCACCGCTCCAACAGGAGCGGGCCGTCCCAACGCGTCGGCCAGAAGATCGGCCAAGCCGTCGACCGAAGCACGGTCAATCCCCCCCGGGATCACCAAGGTCTTGCCCTCTCCAGTCATCATCAGGCGCCAGCGCCACGAAAAACCAGTGACGCGTTGATCCCGCCAAAAGCGAATGAATTCGACATGGCCGCCCCAACAAAACCATGCCCGTTCGCCAGAACCGGGGTCGCACCGATGGCCGGATCCTCGGCGGTGAAATTGATATTCGGGGGCGCAACCCCATTACTCAACGCGCCGATGGTCACGATGGCCTCCAGCGCCCCGCCGGCCCCCAGCGCGTGACCGTGCACAGGTTTGGTCGAGGAAAATTCCGGCAACCTTGCGCCAAAAACCTGCCGCATGGCCGTGACCTCGGCCAGATCGTTGGCAATCGTTCCGGTGCCGTGGGTGTTCACATAGCCGACCTCATCGGCCGTCATCCCTGCGTCCTGCAGCGCTGCGGCCATGCTGCGCGCCGCACCAGCGGGATTGGGCCGCAGCAAATCGCCCGCATCGCCGCTGCTGCCATACCCCGCCAATTCCGCCAAAATCGGCGCCCCGCGCGCCTCCGCACTGTCGCGGGATTCGACGATCAGTATTCCGGCTCCCTCGCCCAGCACCATGCCGTTTCGGTCCTCCGAGAACGGGCGGCACAGATCCGGGGTCATGACCCGCAACATCTCCCAGGCGCGGAATGTGCCGGCAACCAGACAGGCCTCGCTGCCCCCGGCCAGACAGCGCGAGATCGCGCCCGAACGAATCAGCTGCGCAGCCAGTCCGATCGACTGGCTGGCCGAGGCACAAGCGGTCGAGATGCAACTCACCGGCCCGGTTGCTCCGAACTCCATTGACACCCACGACGCCGCCGCATTGGCCATGATCTTGGGAATGCTCATGGCATCCAGACGCGCCGCATGATCGGCACCAAAGGCCAGATAATTCCGATCCAGAGTGGCCCCACCGCCAAACCCCGAGCCGATGATCACCCCGCATTGCGATCCGAAATCATCGGCGCCAAGACCGGCCGCGGCCACTGCCTCGCGGGCGGCATAAAGCGCGGCCATCGCGGTTGGGTCCTGAAATCTCGCCTGCTGTCCCTGCGTGATCTGCGTGGCAAGCTCGGGCGGGATTGCCGCCATGCGCCTGACCTTTTGTCGGGGAATTTCAGGGAAATCCCGCGTGCCGACGCCGCTTTTGCCGTCTTCGCAGGCGCGCCACAGGGCCTCGGCCCCAAGGCCACAGGCGGACACCGCGCCCATGCCGGTGATGACAACACCGCTCAACCGTCGCGCGCCTCGATCTGTGCCATGACCTTGCGGGTCACAACCTCCAACAGCTCGGCCACGGTGCTGACGCCGGACAACTCTTTATCCACCGACAGATAAACGTCGTATTTTTCCTCAATTGCCATCAGAATCAGAACGAAATCGGCCGACTGGATATCCAGATCGGCCAACTTGGACTCAAGGCTCAGCCGGGTGGTATCAACCATCCCCTCCATCGCCACGATCTCAAGGATTTCGGCCGAGAGGGCCTTGCCAGTCAGGTGCTTGCCGCTCATTCAGTCACTTTCTACCAAACCACATGACATTGTGTTACGACGGGGACACTAGGGCATATCCCTCCCATACGAAAAGCATTATTAACCATAATGACTCGAATTTTTGAAAGATCGTTGTTGCGTACCCTCGTTTTCTTTCTGGCGGCATCTCTGGGATCGGTCCCGTTTCTTGCCGCGCTGCCGTTTTTCCTGTTGCCGACCCGGCTGGGCTGGCCGATCGTGGTGCTCTATCTGAAAATGCTGCTGTTTTTGCTGCGCCACATCTGCAAGCTGGACTTCGAGGTGCGCGGGCGTGAAAACCTGCCCCCCTCGCCCTGCCTGATTGCGCCACAGCACCAGTCAACATGGGAGAACCTGTTTTTTCAGGTCGTGTTCGACAATCCGGCGATGTTCGTCAAAAAAGAGATATTCAGCTATCCGATCGCCGGCCTCATCGCCACCAAGAACCGCCATATCATGACGGACCGCACCGGCACTCTGGCGTCATTAAAGCGCAGCTTCGATGCCGCACGGGCCCACGTACGCGACGGGCGGGACATTCTGATCTATCCCGGTGGCACCCGACGCCCCCCGGGGCAACCTCAAGAGATCCGCCCCGGGGTCGGCGCACTTTACCGGGTGCTGGGATGTCCTTGCGTGCCGGTCCGCCTGAATACCGGCTATTTCTGGCCGCGCGGCAGTTGGACCAAATATCCGGGTCTGATCGTCATCGACATTCAGCCGGCCATTCTGCCGGGCCTGACCAGAGCTGCGTTTCGCGCGCGCCTGACCGAAACCTTGAACGTCACCCTGCCGCCGGGCCACCCCCCATCGCAAAGGAAAACACCCTGACATTTTCGTCCCATATCACCTTCCCCGGCTTTGGAGCGGAAATCCTGTCCGTCTCGTTCGGGCCCTATTCTCTGGCCTTCCACTGGTATGCCATGGCCTATGCGCTGGCCTTTCTCTGGGCCTGGCTCTGGATCCTCAAGCTGGTCGCAACCCCGCGCCTATGGCCCGACGATACCCCTCCCATGAGCACCGATACCGTCAACGGCGGACGCTTGTGGATTTTTCTTGGCGTCGTCCTCGGGGCCCGGATCGGCTATGTGCTGTTTTACAATCCGGCCTATTATCTGCGCCACCCGATCGAGGTTCTAACCCTCTGGAACGGTGGCATGTCCTTTCACGGCGGCGTCATCGGAGTGGTGATCGCCGGGCTGATCTATGCCTCACGCCACCGTATCCCGCGACTCAGCGGCTTTGACTCGCTGGCAATGACCCTTCCGTTTGGCCTGTTTATCGGGCGGATCGCCAATTTTTTCAACGGTGAGCTGTGGGGCCACCCCAGCAGGCTGCCTTGGGCGATGGTCTTTCCCGGGCCGCGCGCGCAGATCTGTCCCGAGGGCTGGATTGGTCCCTGCACGCGCCATCCCTCGCAGCTCTATGAGGCGCTGCTTGAGGGGCTGTTGTTGAGCGCAGTTCTGTTCTGGCTGGCTTGGCGCCGCAACGCGCTGAAAATTCCCGGCCAGATCAGCGCCGTGTTTCTGCTGGGCTACGGGCTGGCCCGCTTTACCGCCGAGTTTTTTCGCCAGGCCGATCCTCAGTTCACCTCGACCGACAACCCGCTTGGCCATGTGCTGCGCCTTGGTCACGGGCCGGACGCTCTGGGGCTGACGATGGGGCAGATCCTGACCTTGCCCATGATTCTGATCGGGCTCGGGGCTCTGGTCTATCTGCGTCGGCGCGCAGCGCGGTCAAAGAAACCTTGAACGAAACGCCGACAGGTTGTTATAAAATCGAAGGTATAACACCAATAATACAACCGGGAGACATCATGAAAACGAAATTGATCGGCGCCATCGGCGCTGCACTGCTGGCGTTGGCGCCTGTCGCGACCTCGGCAAAAACCGTGATCCGGGTGACGTTGCAATTGCCGGCAACGCATTCTCTGGGTCAAAACTGGCTGGCCTTCAAGAAGATCGTCGAAGAAAAATCCGGCGGCGATCTCGAGGTTCAGCTGTTCCCGTCAGCCCAACTTTACAAGGACAAGCAGGTGCCCCAAGCGGTGGGGTCCGGCGCCATCGAGGCGGGCTCGGCGTTTCTGGGACGTTTCGCCGGATCTGTTCCTGCGGTCGAGGTCGTCAACCTGCCGTTCTTTTTCCGCGACGAAGCGCATTTGCGCGCCGCCGTCAGCACCGGTTCGCCGATGCGCAACATCCTTGATGCGGCGGTGTTGAAGGAAACCGGCGCCAAGGTTCTGTGGTGGCAGGCGTTCGGGCGCAACATCTATCTCGACAATGGCAAGCCGATCCGCGTTCCCGCCGACCTCAAGGGGAAAAAGGTGCGCACCTATGGCAAGATCCTCGGCTGGACGGTCGAGGCGCTGGGCGGCGCGCCGACGCTGATGTCTGGTTCAAAGCAGTTTCTGGCCTATCAGCAAGGGGCCGTCGATGTCGGCATGACCGGCACCTCGGCCGTCAAGAGCCGCAAGCTCTACGAGGTCATGCACAACATGACGCTGAGCTATGACAGCGCCATCGAGTTCGTGGCCATCATGAACAATGATTTCTTCAATTCGCTGTCGCCCAAGGATCAAAAGATCATCACCGATGCGGCTGCGGTGGTGGAAAAACAGCTGCGCGATCAGGTTTATTCCGGCGAAGCACAGATTGTCTCGGAGCTGCGCGGCAAGATGAACGTGGTTGATCTGACCCCGGCAGAGCGTGCCCAATGGGTTGCGGCGACAAAATCGGTTGTCGAGCGGTTCCGCAAAGCAGTCGGACCAATGGCCGACAAGGTGATCGCCGCGGCGCAAAGCCTCTGACACCAACGAAAACCCGGATTGGGCGAGGGTGGACCTTTCCCAATCCGGCATGTCTTGGGGGCGTGAATGGTTCGGATTCTGGTTCGGCTTATCGACGCGATCAGTGAATTTTCCGGTCGGCTGGCGGCCTGGGCCTTCGTCGCGGTCGGGTTCTTCATCACCTACGAAATTGTTATGCGCTATGTCTTTATCCGCCCGACGATCTGGGTGGACGAGGTCTCGCGCATCACCCAAATCTGGGCGGCCTATCTTGCCGCCGGATTCGCCCTGAAACACCGCGAGATGATCGTGATCGATGTTGCCTTTCGCAAGGAGGGCACGCTATTGCGTCGGCTTGTGGACAGTTTCGCCCTCTTGGTGATTGCCGCTTTTTGCGTGGTGACGGTCTGGTACGGGGTTCAGATCTGGTGGGCCTCAACCATTCGCGGCCACACCACCGACAGCTATCTTGCGGTGCCGAAATGGTTCACGCAGGCCTCGATCTGGGTCGGCTTTGGCCTGCTCGGGCTACAAACCGTCGCCGAGATGGTCAAGATCTGGCGCGCGCCCGCATCGCCCCGTGGGGACAGCGCCGCCCAAGGCAGGTTCGGGGCCGGGACATGACCGCCTTCGCCATTCTTCTGGCGCTGCTGGGTCTGATGGTCCTGCGCGTGCCTATCGCGTTCGCGCTGGGAGCGCTGGGGGTCTTTTTGCTGTGGGCCTTTCCGCTACCCCTGAACGCGGTGCCGCAACGTCTTTACGGCACCATGGACAGCTTTGAATTGCTGGCAGTGCCGATGTTCCTGTTGATGTCGAACGTGCTGCTGAAGGGCGGCATCGGCCAGGACCTGTTCGCCGCGGTGCAAAGCTGGGTCGGCCACTGGCCCGGCGGGCTGGGGATTGCCACAATCCTGTCCTGCGGACTGTTTTCGGCCGTTAGCGGATCGTCGGTTGCCACCGCTGCCACCATTGGCACCGTGGCCATCCCCGAGATGACGGCGCGCGGCTATAATCGGCCGTTCGTGCTTGGCCTTCTGGCCGCGGGGGGGACGCTGGGCATCCTAATTCCGCCCTCGATTCCGCTGATCCTTTATGGTGTGGTCACGGAAAACTCGATCCCGACGCTGTTCATGGCCGGGATCGGGCCGGGGCTGTTTCTGCTGTCGGCCTTTATCGTCTACAGCATTCTGTGGGCGCGCTTTGGCCCCGATTACCAGCCCAGCCCGCGCGCCAGTTGGGCCGAGCGCCGGCACGCCAGCCTCAGGGCCATTCCCACGGTCTTGCTGGCCATTGGCATCATCGGCTCGATCTATCTGGGCGTTGCGACACCCTCGGAAAGTGCCGGCATGGGCTTTGTCATGGCGCTCCTCATCACCGCGCTGATGGGGCGGCTGACGCGCGAAAACCTGCGCGCGGCGACCCATGATGCGATGAAAACCACCACGGTCGTGTTCCTGATCATCGCCGGGGCCAAGGTGTTTTCCTATGCGATCACGCTTTATCGTATCCCACAGGACATCTCGACCGCCCTTTCGACCAATATCAGCCAGCCGGGCCTGTTCATTCTGGCGGTGGGGCTGGTGCTGCTGTTCATGGGGTTTTTCCTTGAAAGCCTGTCGATGCTGCTGATCATGGTGCCGGTTCTCTACCCGTCTCTGGACAGCATGGGGATTAATCCGATCTGGTTCGGGATTTTCTTTGTCGTTCTGATCGAGACTGCCCTGATCACACCGCCCGTCGGCATGAACCTGTTCATCATTCAGGGGGTGGGCAAGGCGCGCCTGTCCGAGGTCGTGCGTGGCGCCTGGCCCTTTGCCCTGATCATGCTGGGCACAACGGCGGTCCTGTGGTTCTGGCCGGCACTAGCGCTGTTCATCCCCACCCGACTGTAGGACGCAAACCCCTTTTCTGTGCTCCATACGCGGCGAATCGCCCGAGCCTTTGACGTTGACAGTTTGCCGGTCGGTCCGCTTTATGACACCCGAAAGCGTTTCGACAAACAGTTGAGACATTTTCATCGCCAACAGCCCAAGAACGCCAAAGGCGTGACAGGGTTTTGGCGATAGGAATTTTTTGCCAAAACGCCCGAGTGCTGACAATCGGGCCAGCCTCGGGGCGGGAGGGAGCATTCATGCCAGGTTTCAACAAGATCCTCATTGCCAACCGGGGCGAAATTGCAATCCGGGTCATGCGCGCTGCCAACGAGCTGGGTAAGCGCACGGTGGCAATCTACGCCGAAGAGGACAAGCTCAGCCTGCATCGCTTCAAGGCCGACGAGGCCTACAAAATCGGCGACGGTCTGGGGCCAGTGGCGGCCTATCTGTCTATTGACGACATCATCCGCGTGGCCCGGCAGGCGGGGGCCGATGCGATCCATCCCGGCTATGGGCTACTGTCGGAAAATCCAGCCTTTGTCGATGCCTGCACGGCCGCCGGGATCGCCTTTATCGGCCCCGATGCCAAAACCATGCGCGCGCTTGGCGACAAGGCCAGCGCCCGTCAGGTGGCCATCGCCGCCGGCGTTCCGATGGTTCCGGCAACCAATGTGCTGCCCGACGATATGGAGAAGGTTCGCCAGATGGCCGAGGCGATCGGCTATCCGCTGATGCTCAAGGCCAGCTGGGGGGGTGGCGGACGAGGCATGCGCCCCATTGAACACGCGGGCGAACTGGATGAAAAAGTCCTCGCCGGGCGCCGCGAGGCCGAGGCCGCCTTTGGCGATGGATCCGGATATCTCGAGCGTCTGGTGCGCCGTGCGCGTCATGTCGAGGTGCAGGTTCTCGGGGATGCGCAGGGTGAAATTTATCACCTGTGGGAGAGGGACTGCTCGGTCCAGCGGCGCAACCAGAAGGTGCTGGAGCGCGCCCCCGCCCCATATCTCACGCCCGAACAACGGGCGGAAATCTGTGATCTCGGCCGCCGGATTTGCCAGCATGTCGGCTATCAAAATGCGGGAACCGTCGAATTCCTGATGGATATGGACAGCGGCAAATTCTATTTCATCGAGGTCAACCCGCGCATTCAGGTTGAACATACCGTGACCGAGGAGGTGACCGGAATCGACATCGTGCGCGCACAAATCCGCATTGCCGAAGGCGCCACCCTGGCCGAGGCCACCGGCAAGGCCAGCCAAGATGAGATCGCCCTGAACGGCCACGCCCTACAATGCCGGATTACCACCGAGGATCCGCAAAACAATTTCATCCCCGATTACGGCCGGATCACCGCCTATCGCGGGGCAACCGGCATGGGAATTCGCCTTGACGGGGGCACCGCCTATTCCGGGGCGGTCATCACCCGCTTTTACGACAGCCTGCTTGAAAAGGTCACAGCCTGGGCGCCGACCCCCGTCGAGGCCATTGCCCGCATGGACCGGGCGCTGCGCGAATTCCGGATTCGGGGGGTCTCGACCAATATCGCCTTTGTCGAGAACCTGCTCAAGCACCCGACCTTTCTGGCCAACGACTATACCACCCGCTTCATCGATGAAACGCCGGCCCTGTTCTCGTTCAGAAAACGTCGTGACCGGGCCACCAAGATCCTGACCTATATTGCCGACATCACCGTCAACGGCCACCCCGAGACCGAGGGGCGAGCCAAACCGGCGGCCAGTGCCCATACGCCTCAGCCGCCCGCCAACCGGCGCGAAACACCACCAGCGGGCACGCGCAATTTGCTAATCGAGCAGGGGCCGCAGGCGGTGGCCGACTGGATGTCGGCACAAACCCGGGTTCTGTTGACCGACACCACCATGCGAGACGGGCACCAGTCACTGCTGGCGACACGGATGCGCTCTTACGATATGGTGCGGGTGGGGGAAACCTACGCGCATAACCTGCCGCAGCTGTTCAGTGTCGAGTGCTGGGGCGGGGCGACATTCGATGTCTCCTATCGTTTCCTGCAGGAATGTCCGTGGCAACGGCTGCGCGATCTCAGGCGCGCAATGCCCAACCTGATGACCCAGATGTTGCTGCGCGCCAGCAATGGCGTCGGCTACACCAACTACCCCGACAACGTGGTGCGCTTTTTCGTCCGGCAGGCGGCACAGACCGGGGTCGATGTCTTTCGTATCTTTGACAGCCTGAACTGGGTTGACAACATGCGCGTCGCCATGGACGCGGTTCTGGACAGTGACAAGCTGTGCGAGGCGGCGATCTGTTATACCGGTGATATTCTGGATCCGGCGCGGGCAAAATACGACCTGAAATACTATGTCGCCATGGGCAAGGAACTGCGCGATGCGGGCGCCCATGTTCTGGGGCTAAAGGACATGGCCGGCCTTTTGAAACCGGCCGCGGCGCGGGTTCTGATCGCCGCCTTGAAGGACGAGGTCGGCCTGCCGATCCATTTTCACACCCATGACACCAGCGGAATTGCCGCCGCCAGCGTTCTGGCCGCGGTGGATGCGGGGGTGGATGCGGTCGATGCGGCCATGGATGCGATGTCCGGCGGCACCAGCCAGCCCTGTCTGGGGTCGATCGTCGCGGCGCTGGCCCACACCCCGCGCGACACCGGGCTGGACGTTGACGCGGTGCGGGAAATCTCGGGCTATTGGGAGGGGGTGCGCGGGCTTTACACCGCCTTTGAAAGCGGTCTGGCGGCCCCGGCCTCCGAGGTTTACCTTCACGAAATGCCCGGTGGTCAGTTTACCAATCTCAAGGCTCAGGCCCGCAGTCTGGGGCTGGAGGATCGCTGGCACGAGGTCGCCCAGACCTATGCCGATGTCAACGCGATGTTCGGCGATATCGTCAAGGTGACCCCCAGCTCCAAGGTGGTCGGCGACATGGCGTTGATGATGGTCAGCCAGGGGCTAAGCCGCGCCGAGGTCGAGGACCCGGCGGTAGACGTGGCCTTTCCCGACAGTGTCGTGGACATGATGCGCGGCAATCTGGGGCAACCTCCCGGGGGCTTTCCCGCGGCCTTGATCCGGAAGGTCCTGAAAGGTGAGGCCCCGAACACCGACCGCCCCGGGGCGCATTTGCCGCCCGAGGATATCGAAAGCACGCGCGCGCGCGTCAGCGCCGAACTGGACGGCTTTCGCATGGATGACGAGGACCTCGGCGGCTATTTGATGTATCCCAAGGTTTTTCTGGATTACATGGGCCGCCACCGTCTTTATGGCCCAGTGCGCACCCTGCCGACACGGGTGTTTTTCTATGGCATGGCGCCGGGCGACGAAATCACCGCCGAGATCGACCCCGGCAAGACACTGGAGATCCGCTTGCAGGCGGTTGGCGAAACCGATGACGCCGGCGAGGTCAAGGTGTTCTTTGAATTGAATGGCCAGCCCCGGGTGATCCGGGTCCCCAACCGCAAGGTCAGGGCCGCAACGCCGGTGCGCGCCAAGGCCGAACAGGGAAACCCCGGACAGATCGGCGCGCCCATGCCCGGCGTCGTCGCCAGCGTGACCGCCAGCGTCGGCCAAAAGGTGAAGGCGGGTGATCTGATGTTGACCATCGAAGCCATGAAGATGGAAACCGGCATCCACGCCGAACACGACGCCACCATCACCGCCGTTCATGTCCGTCCCGGGGACCAGATCGACGCCAAGGACCTGCTGGTCGAGATGGAATAGAAAGGCCGGACGAGGCAGCACTGGGAAAAGCGTGATTTTTGTGCCGGTCAACGGATTTTCCCCTTGCAGCCTCAGCCAACAGGGGATAAATCACGCCTCACCCAAGGATGCGGGCGTAGCTCAGGGGTAGAGCGCAACCTTGCCAAGGTTGAAGTCGTGAGTTCGAATCTCATCGCCCGCTCCAATTTCCCCATGATCAAAATGACCCTGTTTGCGCGCTTTTCTGGCGCTCTCTTGCGCCCGGCTCCCTAACGGATGTCACCTTCGGCTTGACCGTTCGGGCCACGCTCGCAGACCAACCCATCCAGAACGGCGCGCAGGGCTGCAGGGGGGCGACGTGAGGTCAGCGATAGCGATTCAACGAAAACCGACACGAACACCCCCTCAAAACATAGGCCTCCCGCCTGCCAGCCCTCAACCCGGTGGTGGATCGAGCTGTTGCTGTAAATCGGGGAGCAATATTGGACCACAGAAACGGTCGGATTTTCTGATCGTCGCGGAGTAAAAATCCGCCACTTTGACGCCCAACGTTACTAAGCGAGGGGCGGGGAGATGTATGCTGTGG
>JALUYI010000008.1:0-85000 GCA_027013095.1 Paracoccaceae bacterium
CCTGAAGTTCACCGTCGAACTGATCGCCCCGATCGCCATGGAAGAGGGCCTGCGCTTTGCCATCCGCGAAGGCGGCCGCACCGTCGGCTCGGGCGTCGTCAGCAAAATCGTCGAATAACGGTTCAATAACCGACCAATAAAGGGCCGCCTAATGGCGGCCCTTTTTCATATCAAGCGCAAGGAAACTGTTGCCCCGGCCGCCCGGAGCTTGTCATACTGGCACCTGTTAAGGTTTACCGGCTTGCACCGAAGCAGGGGTAATTTTCAGCGGCGTTGGTGCAGGATTTGGGCTGAATCCGGTGCGATTGGGCAAACGCGGGCAGGCCCTCGGCAATAAGGATCGGGCAATGGGCGACATGAGGCAAATGCAGATACTGCGCATCACTGCGGCGGTGTCTTTTCTTTTGGCGCTGGTCAATCATGTACTGCCGCCCAAGGCCTTTGCCGCGACCCAGCTGCTGTTTGACTATTCCCAGGGTCTGACGCGCCGCGGTCTGGTCGGGCAGATCCTGACGCTGGTCTTCCCGGACAAGGTTTCGGTGGGGCAGATCTACGCGGTGGCGGCCGGGATTTCGTTGTTGGGGGCGCTGGCCTTCTACCTGTTTCTGAAGCGCACCTTGCCCGAACAGACCAGCGCGCTGCTGTTAATCATTCTCGCCCTGAACAGCTTTGCCTATTCCAGCTTTATCGGCAACACCGGCTATCTTGACGGGATGCTCCTGACCCTGACCCTGCTGGCCCTCAGTAGCAAGGCCACGACCCGGGCCGGGTTGGCAGTGCGGCTGGCGCTGACGGTTCTGGGTGCCATGGTCCATGAGAATATGCTGCCCTATTTCACCCTGCTCATCGGATTTGATCTGTTCCTCGCCCGACGCGGGCAGACGCGTGCGTTGGGCGTGGCGCTGCTGCCGTTGGGAGTCGGTCTGGTGACGGTCGCGGCGCTGGCCACCCTTGGCCGCTTCAGCCCGGATCAGGCCGCCGATTTTGCCGCCCATCTGCAGGCGCGGGCGGGCTTTGGCGTTGACCCCACCGCGACGGTGGTCGCCGGACGCGGCATTGGCGGGAATTTCGACTTGATGGCCAACCTGCACAAGACCACGAAATACTGGGCCTGGGTTCTGTTTGACGGCGTGCCGCTAGGCCTGATGAGCCTCTGGCTGTTCTGGCTTGCCGGCCGTTTGCTGGGCCCGCTCGCGCCGCGCTCGGCGCGCCTCTTGCTGGCGGCGGTGCTGCTGGCGCCTCTCAGCCTGAATGTGATTGCCTTTGATGTGGTTCGCTTTGGTGCCGCTTCCGTTCTGGCTGGCTTTGTCGCCATCGCCCTGATCCTGCGTCACATTCCCGAGGCGGCCCCGCGCCTGACCAAAATCCTCACATGGCCGCATTTTCTGCTGTTGTTGGTGCTGAACGCCAACATGTTCACGATCGAGATCAATATCGGCTCGGGCCACACCAGCCAGTTTCCCTGGGTCCTGCTGACGCAACTGAAATGGTTCGCGCCGTAGATTGTCTTCTTTGCGAAATACTCCCGCCGGAGGCTCCGCCCTTGCCGCCTGATCCGCGCTGTCTGATTCCATCTTGCATCAGGCCCCAAGCGCCTGTATGTCACCTCTCGCACAGGCTTTAGGGGTTTAGCTCAGTTGGTAGAGCGACGGTCTCCAAAACCGTAGGTCGTGGGTTCGAGCCCCTCAACCCCTGCCAGTGCTTTGCTTGCCTGTCCCCCGCGTGCCCGTATCGGCATCCCCCTGCGGGGGCAAGAGCCGCGCCAGTGCTGCCGGATCCCGGTCATGGACTGCCGCCACGCAATCGGCGTGCAGTTCGGCGGATAGGCGGTCGGACTGAATCATCCGTTTGATTGCCACCAGAACGGCGGGATCGGCGTTCAGCGCCGCCTCGGAAAACGCATCTATCGTGTCCGCCATCTCGGTGCGCGGGACGATGCGTTCGATCAAGCCGACGGCGAGAGCCTGATCGGCGCTCAGCTTTTGGCCTCCCAACAGGATCGTCTTGCAGTGCGCTGGCCCGATCAGGGCGCGCAGGCGCCGCACGTCTGACGGCTGGGGCAAAAAGCCATTTTTCAGGACCGGATAAAAGAACCGTGCCTCGGGCACCGCTAGGCGCAGATCACAGGCCAGCGCCAGACCAAAGCCGCCGCCCGCCACGGTTCCGTTCAGCGCCGCAATGGTCAGGCAGGGCAGGTTAGCAAGGCGCGATGAGGTGCGCTCCCAAATCGGGTGGGTGGTGATCGCGGTGGCATCCCGGGCCTCGCCCAGATCGGCCCCGGCCGAGAACACCCGGCGTCCGGCGCCGGTCACCACCAGAACCCGCAGCTCGCGATCCTGCGCTGCCTGTGAAAACACCTCGTGGAGCCGCGTCAACATGGCCAGACTAAGGGCATTGGCCTTTTCCGCCCTATTCAGCGTGACCGTCCAGCGCCGCCCTTGTCGGTTCAGTTCGATCATCAGACCAGCCCGACGCGGGCGCGGATGTCGGCCTCTCGCAATGACACCTCCTGACCCAGAAACGCGTCCGCATCCGGCCCGCACATCCAGAGCAGGGTGCGTGCCACCCATTCCGGCGGGATATGGGCCGAAGGGTCGATCTGGCTGACCGGGTTGATCCCTGAAGCGCGGATTTTCACCTGCATCTCGGTGGCCACGGTGCCGGGGCTGAGCCCCATGATCCGCAGACCCCGTCCGGCCTCTTCAAGATGGGCGGCGCGGGTCAGCATCGCGACCCCGGCCTTTGCGGCGCAATAGGCGCTCCAGCCCTCCAGAGGTGTGTGGGCGGCGCCGGAACTGAGGGTCAGGATTGTTCCTCCCCTGCCCATGTGGGGCAGGGCGGCACGCATACCGTGGTAAACCCCCTTCAGGTTGGTATCGATCGCCTTGTCCCAGAGATCGGGGTCGGAGTCCGCCATATGGGCGATCGGCTCGATCATTCCGGCGTTGTTGATCAGGATATCCAGCGTGCCGAACCGCTCCAGCGCGTGCTGGATCACAAAGTCGACGCCACGATAGCGGCCAGCGTCGCTGGGCATGGCTTCAGCCTGCCCTCCGGCGGCGTTGATTTCGTCGGCCAGCGCCCGAATGGGGGTTGCGCTGCGGGCGGTCAGGACGACTCGGGCACCGGCGGCGGAAAATGCCAGCGCCGTTGCCCGGCCGATGCCGCGGCTTGCGCCGGTTATGACCGCGGTTTTTCCGACCACACTGCTTGACGAAGTCTTACCCATCCGATCTCTCCGGTCATGATATTTTAACGGTCTTTGCCGACAGGAAATCCGAGCCTGGCGGGGAATGCAAGCAAATTGCCATTCTGGGTCTACGCCTAATGCGCAATGGCGGTATCAAGTCTCTTGACGCGACGGGAAAAGGCGCGGAAACTCTGCTCAGTTTTTTGATGGAGTAATGAAAATGGTTCATGGGTTTCGCACAATTTTTCCGGCCACCGTCCTGTCGCTGCTGTCTGTCAGCCCGGCATTTGCGCAATTGACGACACAGGACATCAGAAACTCGCTGGTTAACCTTTATACGCGCTCGGGGGCGAGGGTCGATATTGGCGCCGAGAGCGTGGGTAAGGACGTGCTGTCCCTTGAAAATGTCTCGATGACCTATCAATTCCCGCAGAACAAGGGGCAGGCATCCCTGTCCTATGCGTGGATCAAGATGACTCAGGTTGGCGATCAGGTGGTGGTGACATTTGCGCCGACCATGCAGATCAGGGGCCACCTGAGCGGCAAGTCCGGCAAGGATGTGCAAATCAAGGCCCATGTCGGCGCCGACGGCATGACCATGATTGCCGCGGGCTCACCCGAGGATCTGACGTTGAAAACCTCGGTCTCGACGCTGGAATTGAAGCTGGATAACCTGACCGCCAGCGGCAAGACGATTCCGCTGGTTGCGGGCTATACCGGGCAGAAGGTCAGTTCGGATTACAGGATCGTCAGGCTAGCCAATGATCGCCGTCGCTACAGCGGCAAATCCAGCATGGATTCGCTGGGGATCAAGGTCGATTTCAAGGACCCGGCGGGAACCGGGTATTTCTACAAGGCCGATGGCACGATCACCGATCTGAGCACGGTTTTCGGGTTCGAGGTCAACCAGATGACGGCGGCCGAGTTGAAGGATCCACTGGCCTTTTTCAAGATGGGATTTGACGGGGGGGTGACCCTGTCCTCGGGGCCTTACAGTCTTGACACCAGCTTTAAGACCAGCCGCAAATCGGGGAATTCGACCATTTCAGCGACGACCGGTCGGGCCGGGTTTAATCTGTCGCCAAGGGCAGTTGGGTATGATCTGGCGGTCACCGGAGTCAAGGTCGAGGCCTCGACCCCCAATCTGCCGGTGCCGCCGGTAAAGCTGGGCTTTGACGAGCTGTCGCTTGCCTTTTTCGTGCCGCTGGCAAAGTCAGAGACGCCCAGTGATTTTCACGCCAGGACGGCGTTGCGCGGGCTGACGGCGGATGAGTCCCTCTGGGCGATGGTCGATCCGAAACAGTTGCTGCCGCGCGATCCGGTGACGGTTGCGGTCGATATCAGTGGCAAGCTGATGGTGCTGGCCGATCTGATGGACCCGCAAAAGGTGCAAACCCTGAAAGGCACGCCTTTCCTGCCGGTTTCGGTTGATCTGAACGAGTTGACCGCCTCGGCGGCGGGGGCGATCCTGACCGGCAACGGTCATGCGACGTTTGACCTGACAAATGGCAAGAAGATCAACGGAGTACCGCAGCCAATCGGCACCGTCACGCTGGATCTGAAAGGGGCCTTTGGGTTGATGGATTCGCTGAGCAAGATGGGTTTGCTGAAAAACGATACAGCGACCGGAATCAAGGCAATGCTGGGGGCGTTTTCAAAGCCCGTCGGGGATGACCATCTGAGTTCCGAGATCACCGCGACGCCGGATGGCACGATCACCGCCAACGGGCAGCGCATCAAATAGGGCCGCTACCCCCGTTTCAGGTCCTCGATGATGTGCAGTTTCGGCACTTGGCCGGTGATGCGGGCGCGATAGACGAACAGGGATTCGGTCACGCGCATGACATAGTTTCGCGTTTCGCGGAACGGGATATGTTCAATCCAGTCGATCTGGTCGGCGCTGTCCCGGCGCGGGTCTCCGTAAAGGTTGATCCATTGGCGCGCCCGGCTGGGGCCGGCGTTATAGGCGGCAAAGGCCAGAATATAGGAGCCACCGAAATCGGCAATCTGGCGCGCCAGATAGGCCGAGGCAAGGCGGGCGTTGTATTTCCAATCGCTGGTCAGCTTGCTGCGGGAATAGGGCACGCCGATCTTGCGGGCGACCTTGCGGGCGGTTTTCGGCATGATCTGCATCAGGCCGCGCGCCCCGGCGGGGCTGATGGTGAGGGGGTTCAGTTCACTTTCGCGCCGGGCAATCGACATGGCGACCTCGGGGGCGACCGCGACGCGGGTCTTGGCCAGCGGAGTCAGCGGGAAATAAAAGCGGGGCATCACGATTCCCTTGCGCGCCAGACGTTTGGCCAGACGCACGGCGATGTCGGGTCGCCCGATGTCCAGCATCAACCCGGCCAGTTGCTCGGTTCCGGTTGTGTCCAGCCCCGAGGCGACACGGCGCACGAACATCTCGGCCAGCTTAGGCTGTCCGGCGTAATGCAGGAGCAGCGCGGCGCGCAGGCGCGAATCGTTGATAAACGGCGCCCGGCGCCAGTCCGGCACCGATGTGCGCCCGGTCAGGGCCGGGTCGGGCGCGGCACCAATACGCTGCGCTGCAAGTTGGCCATAAAAGCTGGTCTGATAGCGCGCGGCAAAGCTGTAGGCCGCCTTGGCTGCGGTTTTGTCGCCAAGGGCGTCATAGGTGCGCCCCAGCCAATAGCCGGCGCGCCCATAGCTGATCGGTGTCGCCACGGCACTGCGAAAGCGTTTGAAATGGGTCAGGGCGCGCGCCGGGTCGTGCAGTTTTCTGAGCGCGATATAGCCGGACAGCCATTCCAGATCGGCATAATCCGGCCCCTTGGTCAGGAAATGGTGGGCGGCAATCCGATAGGCGCGCGCATTGTTGCCGTCGCGCATCTCCTGTCGCGCAATCTTTCGGCGGGCTGAGGCCCATTTCGCTGGCTTTCCGAGGGCCTTGGCCGAGGTCGAGCGGGAGATCAAAAGCGTGCGGGCACTGTCGCCGAGGCCTTTTTTCAGCCGCCACAAAAAGCGCTCATAGGCCAGACCGGGATCGTTGCGCAGCTTTTTGGGGACGGCGCGGATCAGGGCGCTGACCCCGCGCACACGCTGGCGCAGGCCGATGCGGGCGCGGGCCAGTGCGGCATAGCTTTTTGGGACCAGCGGCAGCATGGCGCGGGCCTGTCCGGTTTTGCCACGCCATAGCAGCATGTCCAGCCGGGTGACGTGAAATTTGCGCAGAGCCTTGGAAAAGCGCGACAACAACAGATCGCTGTCGTCTTTTTTCATCGAGAAGCTGCGCCAGGCGCGTTCGGCCTCGGCGCGGGCAGCCTTGGTCTTGCCAAGGGCGGTATAGGCCTCGGTCAGGCGCAGGATGCCGGCGCCGGTTTGCGGGCGCTGGGGTTTGAAATAGGCCAGTACCGCCGCCGGGTCGCTGCGCGGGGGGATCGACGATTCGCCCCTGATGCGCAGGATCGCAAGGCCCGGCCAGTTCGGGTGGCGGGCCAGAAAGTTGGTATAGTCGCGCCACAGATCGGCACCCTTGCGCAGGTGGATCCAGCGGATGATGTCTCCGGCAATCGGATCGTTGACGCGCCCGGCAAGGGCAAGGGCGGTGGGCCAGTCCTGCTTATCGGTTGCCGCAATCGCCGCGGCCAGCATCGTGTTGCCTTGTGGCCCCGATTGGGCCCCCGATTGGGCATTGGCCTGGATAGAAAAAACCCCGATCCACAAGAGGATCAGGAAAAAGGCCGGGAAACGGAAAAACACGTCAAAAAATCCACTCTGCTACGTCTTGAGCATACCGCAATCGCGCGCCAAGATCAAAGTGTCCCTTGGAAAGTTCAACATTGGATATACCCATCGGCAAAATTCCCTGATAATGGGGGCGCTGAGCCATGAAACCAGACAGTGAAAGGAGCGTATCATGTTCAAAGGGTCCATTCCGGCATTGGTGACTCCGTTCAAGAACGGCGCGGTGGATACCGAGACGCTGAAACGGTTGGTTGAGTGGCATATTTCCGAGGGCAGCAACGGCTTTGTGCCGGTTGGCACCACCGGCGAAAGCCCGACCCTGAGCCACGAAGAGCACCGCGAGGTGGTCGAGGTCGTGGTCCGGGCCGCCGCGGGCCGGGTGCCGGTGATCGCCGGAGCCGGCTCGAACAACACCGCCGAATCAATCGGGCTGGTCGAACATGCCAAGGCCGTTGGTGCCGATGCGGCGCTGGTGGTCACGCCCTATTATAATAAGCCAACCCAGCGCGGTCTGATCGCCCATTACAGCGCCATTAACGAGGTCGGCCTGCCGATCATTATTTACAACATCCCGGGGCGCTCGATCGTGGACATGACCCCGGAAACCATGGGCGAACTGGCCAAGCTGGACAATATTGTCGGCGTCAAGGACGCGACCGGCGACATCGTGCGGGTCAGTCGGCAACGCGCTAGCTGCGGCACCGATTTCATCCAGCTTTCGGGCGAGGATGCGTCGGCCCTGGGCTTTAACGTGCATGGCGGGCAGGGGTGTATCTCGGTGACCGCGAACGTGGCGCCGCGCCTTTGTGCCGAGTTTCAGGCGGCCACGCGCAGCGGCGATTGGGTCCATGCGCTGGAGTTGCAGGACCGACTGATGCCGCTGCATACCGCGATATTTGTCGAACCCGGGCTGGTTGGCGCGAAATACGGCCTGTCGCTGTTGGGAAAATGCGCACCGGACGTGCGCCCGCCGCTGACGGGCCTGCTGCCCGAGACGATGGCGCAGATCGAGGCGGCCATGCGCAGCGTCGGCGTGCTGGGCTGACCCCACACGCCGATGGCCAAAAAACCCAAATCCAACCCGAATTTCAAGGTCGTCGCCGAAAACCGCAAGGCGCGCTACAATTATGCGATCGAGGATGATCTGGAATGCGGGATCGTGCTGCAGGGCTCGGAGGTCAAGGCCCTGCGCGAGGGGCACGCCAATATCGCCGAAAGCTATGCCACCGTGGAAGATGGCGAGCTGTGGCTGGTCAACAGCTATGTCCCTGCCTACGAGCAGGCGAAGTCCTTTCCGCATGAAGAGCGCCGGCGGCGCAAGTTGCTGGTTTCACGGCGCGAGCTGTCGCGGCTGTGGAACAATATCGGGCGGCAGGGGATGACTCTGGTGCCGCTGCGGCTGTATTTCAACGAAAAGGGGCGCGCCAAGCTGAAGCTGGGGATCGCCAAGGGCAAGAAGGTTGCGGACAAGCGCCAGACCGAGAAAAAGCGCGATTGGCAGCGCCAAAAGGCGCGCCTGTTGCGAGATCGCGGATAAGGCGGCCCGAGCGCCGGGAGCGGGTCGGAAACGAGGGGGTCGTGGATCATGGGCGGATACGAGATTTCGCTGGTTCTGATTGGCGCGCTCTGCGGCAATCTGGGGGCGGTGATTCTGCCGGCGGTCAATCTGGGCCTGTTCTGGAACACGGCTCTGGGCGGCGGTGGGGCGCTGCTGTTGCATCTGGGGCTGCACCGGATCATCCCGGATGTCACCTTTCACTGGTGGGCCGAGTTTCTGGCCGCCGGTCTGGGCGCTGCGGCGCTGGTGGTTCTCTGCGGCGGCGTTGTCGCACTGGCCTATCGGGAATAGCAGGCGGGTTTTGCGGTCGCGCGCTTGCAACCTTGGGCGCGGGCGGATAATTCGGGTCAGGCCATGATTATTGCAGGATGCCATTATGCCCCACAGTGACCCCAGAACCCTTGTCTCGACCGACTGGCTTGCGGCGCATATGGGCAGCCCGGATTTGCGGATCCTCGACGCGTCATGGTATCTGCCCGCCGCCGGGCGTGATCCTCGGGCAGAATATGAGGCGGGCCACATCCCGGGAGCGCGCTTTTTTGATATCGACGAGATTGCGGACACGCGCTCGGATCTCCCACACATGGCGCCCAGCCCCGAGAAATTCATCTCGCGGATGCGGGCAATGGGGATTGGAGACGGCCATCAGGTGGTGGTTTATGACGGTGCCGGCATCCTGTCGGCCCCTCGCGTCTGGTGGTTATTTCAGCTGTTTGGCAAGGCCGATACCGCCGTTCTGGATGGGGGTCTGCCAAAGTGGCGGGCCGAGGGACGCCCGACCGAGGACATGGCGCCGATCATGCGGGACCGCCACATGACGGTGCAGCGCAATGCGCAGCTGATCAAGGACGTGACCCAAGTGGCGGCGGCCAGCAAATTGGGGGATGCGCAGATCATTGATGCGCGCAGCGCCGGACGGTTCCGGGGCGATGAGCCCGAGCCCCGCGAGGGCCTGCGTCAGGGGCATATCCCCAACGCCCTGAACCTGCCGTTCACCGATCTTCTGAACGCGGACGGGACGATGAAACCGGATCAGGACCTGGCCCGGATCATGGCGGCGGTCGGGGTGGATCTGAAAAAACCGGCGATCACCACCTGCGGGTCAGGGGTCACGGCGGCGATCCTCAGCCTTGCGCTGGCACGTCTGGGGCATCGCAACCACGCGCTTTATGACGGGTCATGGGCCGAATGGGGCATGTATAACGACCTGAAGATCGAACGGGGCTGAGGCCCGCGAACAAGGAAAACCCGATGCTTGAAAATCTGTGCCAACAACCGGCGGACAAGATCCTGCAACTGATGAAAATGTTCCGTGACGATCCGCGTGCGGACAAGATCGACCTTGGCGTCGGAGTTTACAAGAACGCCGAGGGGGTCACGCCGGTGATGCGCGCGGTCAAGGCCGCGGAACGCCAGCTGTGGAAGGCTGAGACGACCAAATCCTATACCGCGCTGGCGGGCGATCCGGCCTATCTTGATGCGATGCGCAATCTGGTGCTGGCGGACAGTGTTGCAGCCGGGCGCGTTGCGGCGGCGGCAACTCCGGGGGGCACCGGCGCCATTCACATGGTTCTGGAGACGGTCGGGATGGCCAACCCCGAGGCCACGATCTGGCTGTCGGATCCGACCTGGCCCAACCACCCCTCGATCATCAACCACCTTGGCATGAAAATGCAGACCTACCGCTATTTCGACAGCGAGGCGCGGGGGGTGGATTTTGCCGGCATGATCGCGGATCTGGAGGGTATCAAGGCGGGTGATGTGGTGCTGCTGCATGGCTGTTGCCACAATCCGACTGGCGCCAACCTGACCCTGCCCGAGTGGCAGGAGATTGCCGATCTATTGCAAAAAAGGGGCGGCATTCCCTTTATCGACATTGCCTATCAGGGGTTTGGCGACGGGCTGGATCAGGATGCGGCCGGGGTGCGGCTGCTGGCCGGGCAGATGCCCGAGATGCTGATTGCGGCCAGTTGCTCGAAAAATTTCGGGGTTTATCGCGAACGCGCCGGTGTCGCGCTGGCGATTGCCCCGAGCGAGGCGATACGCGGTGTCGTTGGGGGCAATCTGGCCCATCTCAACCGGCAGAACTTTTCCTTTCCGCCGGACCACGGGGCGCGGTTGGTCACGATGATTCTGAACGACTCTGTGCTTTGTGCCGATTGGCAGGCCGAGCTGGAGGAGGTTCGCCTTGGGATGCTGGCCATCCGCGAACAGCTGTCGGCCGAGCTGCAACGGCTGTCTGGCTCGGACCGATTCGGTTTTATCGCCACCCATCGCGGCATGTTTTCGCGCATCGGTGCCACCCCTGAACAGGTTGTGACCCTGCGCGAAAAGCACGGGATCTACATGGTCGGCGACAGCCGCCTGAACATCGCTGGGCTGAATGAGACCACGGTTCCGATTCTGGCCCGCGCCCTGATCGATGTTGGTGTGTAACGCCGTGGGTCCGCAAGAAATCATTTGACTTATCCACAGGCTGTGGCACCATAATCCCAACGTCAACAAGCGAAAGGAGGTGGTCCAGTGTCTAAAGAGATATTGGAGAGCGTGGCCGGAACAAGTCGTGAGGGCGGTTTCTAGGACAAGACCGGGCACCGCCGAATGCGAGGGTTCTCACGCGAGGGTTTTCGCCGGGCTGCTGCCTCCAAAGCTCTGAAACAAGAAGGGAAAGGCCGCAATGACGTTGCGGCCTTTTTCGTGGTCATGCCGTAATTTCCTTGCAAAATTTCACAGGGTTGTGACAGGATTGTGGGTGTCCGATCAATTGAGCCGTGGGGAATCATGGAATCTGTATCAGACGAAACGTATGAGATTCAGGCGCTTGACTATGACCGCCCGCCAAAGGGCCGCGAGCGCGACCTGATTACCGCCATTCTGAAACGCCTGTTTCCGGGTTTACCGCTGGCGTTGGATTTTGGCGATGGGGACCTTCGCCCGCTGTCGGACCGGCCGGCCTCGGTGCATCTTGCGCCGCCACGGTTGCGGTCTTTGCTGACCCTTCTGGTCAATCCGGGCCTGCATTTCGGCGAATCCTTCATGGATGGCAAATGGTATGTCTCCAAGGGCAGTGTTTTCGATCTGCTGCTGATGTTCCTCACGGCCGGGGGTGGAGAGGCGCGCGCGCAGGGGCTGACCTTTGGCCTGTTCGAGATCGCCACCCATTATTACAAGCAGTTCATTGCCACATTCAGTGCCACGCGCGAGGTGGCGCGCCATTACGATGTAAATACCGGACTGTACCAGTTGATGATCGGGGACGATCTGGTCTATTCCGCCGGGTTCTTCGAGGACGGAATCACCGATCTGAAAGGGGCGCAACAGCGCAAGTTTGACACCATCTTTCGCCGTATGCGGCTGGATGAACCCGAGACCCTGAAGGTGCTGGATATCGGCTGTGGCTGGGGGTCGTTTGAGCGCTATTTCCCCGCCAACCTGAAGGGCGAGGTGGATGCGATCTCGATCTCCGAGGGGCAGATCAACTGGGCTCGGGAGCATGTGCAAGAGATCGCCGGCGGCAAGGATCTGAAGGTGAATTTTGTCAAGGAAGATTACCGGACCTTTTGCAAACGCCACCCCGGAGAGTATAACCGTGTAGTCTCGGTCGGGATGCTGGAACATGTTGGAGAATCCAAATACGGACATTATTTCAAGGCGATAGACGATGTCCTGAGCCGGGATGGCGTCGCCTTGATCCACTCGATCGTCAAACATATGCCGGGGCGCACAAACCTGTGGGTGGATCGCTATATCTTTCCCGGCGGTTACGTCCCCATGGTCTCGGAGGTCATTGCCGGGATCGAAGCGGCCGGCCTGAAAACCCGTGCGTTTCATTTCCATCCGGGGATCCATTACCTGACGACCCTGCGCCACTGGCTGCGCCAGTTGCTGGACAACGAAGCAAAAATTCTGGCGTTGCTGGAGGGTGAATACAAGGGCCAGAACGGCGCGCGGGCGAAAAAGGTGGCGCGAACGACGTTTCGGATGTTCGTCTTTTACCTGTCGGCGGTGCAGCTAATGTTTTACCGCGACTACAGCGACAATGGCACCGGGCATTTCGTTGTGACCCGCTAGCCGCCTGTTGTCGCCGTGATCCGCATCAACGATGAAATCACCCTGAAAGACTGGGAGTTGCAGGAGAGCTTTCAGCGGGCCTCGGGGCCGGGGGGGCAGAATGTCAACAAGGTGGCCACCGCTGTCGAGCTGCGTTTCGAGGCGGCGCGCTCGCCAGCCCTGAGCAGCGCCGTAAAGGCCCGGTTGAAAAAGATTGCCGGGCGCAAATGGACCCGGGACGGAGCCATCGTGATTACCGCCGAGAAGCACCGCTCGCAGGGGATGAACCGGGATCTGGCGCGCGAAAAGCTGGCCGAGATGATTCGCGCGGCGTTGATCGCACCGAAAAAACGTGTCAGGACACGGCCGACACTGGCCTCAAAACGGCGGCGGCTGGAGGCGAAACTGCATCGTGCCTCGATCAAGGCGGGGCGACGAAAACCGGAAGAGGACTGATGCACGGCCGCTTTAACGCGCTGACATGGGCGGCCTTGGGAATGGAGAAATCAGGATGGAATCGATTGCCGAGATGATGGCGCGGCGGGCGCGCCTGCTGGGGCCGAATGTGGCCACCTTTTATGATACCCCCGTCCATCTGGTGCGCGGCAAAGGGGTGTGGTTGTGGGATGTCGATGGCCGTAAGTATCTGGATTGTTACAACAATGTCCCGCATGTCGGTCACTGTCACCCCAAGGTGGTCGAGGCGATCTCGCGTCAGGCGGCGACCCTGAACACGCATACGCGCTATCTTCACAGCGGGATTCTGGATTATCTGGACGCCCTGATGACGCGCTTTGATGCCAGACTGACCTCGGCGATCATGGTGTGCTCGGGCTCGGAAGCCAATGATGTCGCCCTCAGGATTGCCCAAGCGGTCAGCGGCAAGACCGGGGTCATATCGACCGACCGGACCTATCACGGCAACACCACCGCGGTCAGTCAGTTGTCGGTGCGAAAACCGCCGATCGGGGGCTATGGCGGCCACGTTCGTCACGTCAAGGCCCCCGACAGCCTGCGGCCCCTGAACGGCACCGGCGGAGCCGAGTTTGCTGCGGCGTTCACGCATGAGGTCCGCGCCGCGGTGCAGTCGCTGCAGGACAGCGAATTCGGCGTCTCGGCGCTGATGATTTGCCCGTTTTTTGCCAACGAGGGTTTTCCCGATCTGCCGCCGGGGTTTCTGGATGGTGCCATCCGCGCGGTGCGCGATGCGGGGGGGCTGATCATTGCCGATGAGGTGCAGCCCGGATTTGGTCGTCTGGGCAGCCATTTCTGGGGGCATGAGCGGATGGGGTTTGTGCCGGACGTGGTGACCATTGGCAAGCCCATGGGAAACGGGCATCCGGTGGCGGCGGTTGTCGCGGGGCACGACACCTTGGCGGCGTTTCGCAATGCATTTGGTTATTTCAACACCTTTGGCGGCAATCCGGTCAGCTGTGCTGCTGCCTCGGCGGTGTTGGAGGTGATCGACGCCGAAGGGCTGGTCGAAAATGCGTTTGAGGTCGGAGAATATGCCCGCGCGCGCCTGCGCGAGCTGGCCGGGCATTATCCGGTGATTGCCGATGTGCGTGGAGCGGGCCTGTTTTTTGGCGCCGAGATGGTTCTGGATGAGGCGCAAACCCCGGCCACAGCATTCACCCGGCGGGTGGTTGAAGGGATGCGCCAACGCGGAATTCTGCTGAACAGCGGCGGGCTGGGCGAAGCCACGCTGAAAATCCGCCCGCCGATGGTGTTCTCGCGCGAAAATGCCGATCTGTTGGTCGATACGCTGGCCGATGTTCTGGCAGAAACGCCGGTTATTGCATGATCGGGGCGGCGCGCGCAGCGCTGGATCATTGGGGTGGTCGGGGGGTGCCGCGTCTGATCTCGCACCGGGAAAACGCGGTTTTTGCCGTGTCTCTTGGCGATGGAAGAAAGGCGGCGTTGCGGCTGCACCGCCCCGGTTACAACAGCGTGCCCGAGATCATGGCCGAGCTGTGGTGGACCAATGCGCTGGCGGATCGGGGATTTCCGGTGCCGCGCCCAATTCCAGCGCAAAACGGCCGCCTGTTGGTCGAACTATCCCCGCAGCGCGTGGCAACGATGCTGGACTGGGCGGCAGGTGTGCCCATCGGTGCGGCGGGCCAGCCTTTTGCGAATGATGCACCACCGCCGGTGGTTCTTTATCATCGGCTGGGGCGGCTTTTGGCGCGGCTGCACGGGGAAAGCGATGCGCTGGACTTGCCTGTCCCGTTTCAGCGGCGCGTCTGGGATCAGGACGGGCTGCTGGGCGAGATGCCGTTGTGGGGGCGGTTTTGGGAGCACCCGGAATTGTCAATCCAAGACCGGCGCCTGATTGGAGAGGCGCGCCAGAAGGCGGCCGCGCTGGTGGCGCAATACCGCGCGCATGGTGCCGATTTCGGCCTGATCCATGCCGATGCCCTGCGCGAGAACGTCTTTTATAACGCGAACCAGAGCGCAATGGGCGGCCTGGGCCTGATTGATTTTGACGACAGCGGTTTTGGCTTTCGTCTTTATGATCTGGCGGTGGCGGTGTCCCAAAGCATGACCGAGCCGGATTACCCGACGCTTTGCGAATCACTGCTGGATGGCTATGGCGCGCTGCGCCCGTTGCGGCGCAAGGATCGGGCTATGTTCAGAGTTTTCGCAATGTTGCGTGCGTTTGCCTCCCTTGGCTGGGCGATGCCGCGTCTGGCCCCGGATGACAAGGCCACGGCCGGTTATGTTGCCAGAGCGCGCCACGCGGCGGCGGCGTTTCTGGCTTAGACCAGAACCTCCAGCGGTTCCTGATGGCCAACACCAAAGACCCGTTTGTAGCGGGCCACCTCATCGGCCGGACCCATCGCCTTGTTGGGGTTATCCGACAGCTTGACAGTGGGGTGCCCGTCGGCGCTGACGGCCTTGCAGACCAGTGAGAACGGGGCCAGCGCATCGTTTGGCACGAGACCGCGAAAATCGTTGGTCAAGAGCGTGCCCCAGCCAAAGCCCACTTTGACCCGGTCGCTGAATTGGGCGCTGAGGGCCTCGATCTGGGCCACGTCCAGACCGTCGGAAAAGATGATCAGCTTGTCTTTTGGGTCTTCGCCAATGGATTTCCACCAGTTGATGGCGGTTTCCGCCCCCTTGGCCGGGTCGCCGCTGTCGATGCGTATGCCGGTCCAGTGACGCAGCCAGTCCGGGGCGTTTTTCAGAAAACCGGCGGTTCCGAAGGTGTCGGGCAGGATGATCAGCAGGTTACCGTCATGCTCGCGCTGCCAGCGTTCCAGAACGCGATAGGGGGCAGAGGCCAGCTCGGCGTCGGTTTTCGACAGGGCGGCGTAAACCATCGGCAGTTCATGGGCGTTGGTGCCGATGGCCTCGACCTCGCGGCGCATGGCGATTAGGCAGTTAGAGGTGCCGGTGAACTTGTTTCCCAACCCCTCGATCATCGCCTGCACGCAGCGGTCCTGCCACAGGAACCCGTGGCGGCGGCGGGTACCGAAATCGGCCACGCCAAGGCCCTTGATCCGACGCAGGCGCTGGATCTTTTCCCAAACACGGGTCAGGGCGCGCGCATAGAGGACCTGCAGCTCGAACCGGCCCATACCGGCCAGCACCGCGCGCGAGCGCAGCTCCATGATGACGGAAAGCGCCGGGATTTCCCACATCATGACCTCGGGCCACTTGCCCTGAAAGGTCAGCTCATACTGGCCGTCGCGCCGTTCCAGATGATAGGGCGGCAGGCGCAGGCCTTCGAACCAGGCCATAAAATCGGGGCGGAACATGGCGCGTTTGCCATAGAACATGTTGCCGCGCAGCCATGTGCTTTCGCCGCGCGACAGCGACAATGAGCGGACGTGGTCCAACTGTTCGCGCAGTTCGCCCTCGTCGATCATGTCGGCCAGACGGATTTCGGTGCTGCGGTTGATCAGGCTGAAGGTGACCTCGGTCTCGGGGTGGTTTTGAAAGACGCTTTGGGCCATCAGCAACTTGTAGAAATCGGTGTCGATCAGCGAGCGGATGATCGGGTCGATCTTCCATTGGTGGTCATAGACCCGGGCGGCGATATCCATGTTGAAATGCTCCTGATAGGGGCTCACGGGGCCAGCTTTATGCCGTGGTCCAGCATGTCCCGTCGCGCCTCGGCCAGTGAGCCGTCAAGGTCGATGGCCCGACAGGCCCCTTCCAGAACCGTCACACCAAAGCCCAGCCGGGCGGCATCTACCGCCGAATAGCGCACGCAAAAATCGGTGGCCAGCCCGACCAGAACGATGTCATGCACCCGGCGCTCGCGCAGATAGCCCTCAAGGCCGGTGGCGGTCTTGTGGTCATTTTCAAAAAACGCCGAGTAGCTGTCCACGGCGCTGCGAAACCCCTTGCGCAGGATCAGATCGGCGTTGTCGGTTTGCAGGTCGGGGTGAAACTTGGCGCCGGTGCTGCCCTGAACGCAATGGACCGGCCACAAGATCTGCGGCCCGTAGGGCATGTCGATCAGGCTGTAGGGCTCCATCCCACCCTGATTGTCGGCAAACGAGGAATGGCTGCGCGGGTGCCAGTCCTGTGTCAGAACCTTGACGGCAAAATCCTTTTGCAGGTGGTTGATGCGGGGAATGATTGCATCCCCCTCGGGAACGGCCAGCGCGCCGCCCGGGCAGAAATCATTCTGAATGTCGATCATGATCAAAGCGGTATCTGAACGCGCCATCGGTGACTCCTGTTTGCCTGAGGTTTTAGACCTAGACAGGCGGCGCGCCCGCGTCAATCCTGCCATGAGGTCTGGAAAGTCGCGCCCGAGCCGCGCTATAGAGCGGCCATGACCAAGATCGTGATTGCTGCCCTTTACCACTTTACCCGATTCCCCCGGCCGTCATCCCTGCGTCTGCCGCTGCAGGAGGTTTGTCGCGCCGCCGGTGTGCGCGGCACGCTTTTGCTGGCGCCCGAAGGGATCAACGGCACGATTGCCGGATCGCGCGCGGGGATTGATACGGTTCTTGCCGCGGTTCGGGCGCTGCCGGGCTGTCAAGACCTGCGACATAAGGAAAGTTTTGCAGCCGAAATGCCGTTTCTGCGCCTGAAGGTTCGCCTGAAGCAGGAGATTGTCACTATGGGGCAGCCGCAGGTGGACCCGCGCGCAGAGGTCGGCGCCTATGTCGCGCCAAAAGACTGGAATGCGCTGGTTGCGGATGAGGATGTGGTTCTGATCGACACCCGCAACGATTACGAGGTCGCGATCGGCAGTTTTCAAGGGGCGGTCAATCCCGAAACCGCGAGTTTCCGCGAGTTCCCCGACTGGTGGCAAAGGAACAGCGCGCGGTTTCATAACAAGCGCGTTGCGATGTTTTGCACCGGTGGAATCCGCTGTGAAAAGTCAACCAACTATCTGTTGGGGCAGGGCGTTCGCGACGTTTACCATCTGGAAGGCGGAATCCTGAAATATCTGGAGGAGGTCCCGCCTGAGGACAGCATCTGGACCGGCGAGTGCTTTGTTTTCGATGCACGGGTCTCGGTCGGGCATGGCCTGCGTCCCGGCCCTTACAAGCTGTGCTATGCCTGTCGCCGGCCGATTTCGGCGGCCGATATGCAGGATCCGGCCTTTGAGGTCGGGGTCTCGTGCCCGCATTGTATCGACGAGATCAGCGAGGCAAGGCGCGCCCGGTTTCGCGAGCGCCAGAGGCAAGTCGAGCTTGCGAAAGCGCGCGGCATTCGGCATATCGGCGCGAACAGGGGCTGAGTCGGCCCGTCGGGTTTGGATCAGGGGCGCGGCCGCAACGTGAACACCGCTTTGAAAACGCGCTATGATCTGATGGTCACGGCCGGGGCCTTGCGCCCGGATGCCGCCCAGTTGCAGGCGCTGGCGCATCTTGAGAGTCTGCGCGCCTATCTGCAATCTGCACCGCGCCAGCCCCGGGGCCTGTTGCGCGGGCTGTTTCGTCCACACCCGCCGGTGTGCCCGCCGGGTCTTTACCTCTGGGGCGGGGTGGGGGTCGGCAAGTCGATGTTGATGGACCTGTTTTTTCGGGAAACCCGTATCGCCCTGAAGCGGCGGGTTCATTTTCACGCCTTCATGCAGGAGGTCCATGAGGCGATGCTGCGTGCACAGCAGGTCGGGGTTGCGGACCCGTTGGCCTCGGTGGCGGCGGGCCTTGCGGCAAAGGCGCGGCTGTTGTGTTTCGACGAGATGCAGATCAGCGATATTACCGATGCGATGCTGGTGGGGCGGCTGTTCAAGATCCTGCTGAATGCGGGCGTGGTGATGGTCGTGACCTCGAACCGGGCGCCCGATGATTTATACAAGAACGGCCTGAACCGGCAACTTTTCCAGCCATTCATTGACCTGATCAAGGCGCGTCTGGATGTCCATCATCTGCGCAGTGATCTGGATTATCGACAGGACCGCCTGCGCGACACCGAGACCTATTTTTCGCCCAACGACGCGGTGGCACGTGAGCGTCTGGATGCGATCTGGCAGGCGTTGACAGACGGTGTGACGGCCCCTCTGGTTCTGGACGTCAAGGGGCATGAGCTGCGTCTGCCCCGCGCGGGCAACGGGGTTGTACGGGTCGGGTTTGACGACCTCTGCGCGGCGCCCCGGGGGGCGGCGGATTACCTGCAGCTGGTGACGCGGATCCGGGTTCTGATGCTTGAGGATATTCCGGTTATGAGCGCGGCCCGCAGCGATGCCGCCAAGCGTTTTGTCACCCTGATTGACGCGCTTTACGAGGCGGGAACCCGGCTGATCTGTTCGGCCGAGGCGACGCCGGAAGCGCTCTACCCAAAGGGGTTCGGTGCGTTTGAATACCAGCGCACGGCCTCGCGGCTGGCCGAGATGCAGGCGGCGGACTGGGGAAACAGCTGATGCCCGGCGCGCCCTATAGCATTTCGACAAAGGATTTTCATCGCCAAAACCTGCTATGCCTTCGGCGTTCTCGGGCCTTTTGCGGTGAAAACGTCGCAAATGGTTGTCGAAACGCCCTATCTCTGGCGCAACAGCCTTAGGATGTCAGTGTTGGCATAGCCATCTGGTGTGACCCCGATTGACGCCTGAAACGCCCGGATTGCAGCGATAGTGTTGGGGCCGACGATGCCGTCGATCTTGTCGGTCTTGAAGCCCTTACGCGTCAACATGCGCTGCATCTGCTTTTTCTGCTGGAACGATAGCGCCTTGTCGCCGCGCGGCCAGCTGGCCTTGATCGGTTTGCCGCCCATGATGCGGTCTCCGAGGTGGCCAACAGCGATCACATAGGCGTCGGCGGTGTTGTAGCTTTCCAGAACATGAAAGTTCTTGAAGATGAGAAACGCCGCCCCCTTGGCCCCGGCGGGCAGCAGGATCGAGGACAGGCCATAGTCGGGCAGGCGCTTGCCGTCGATTGTCTTGACCCCCATGGCGCGCCAGGCCGAGACCTTTTTCTTGATCCGCGCGGTGGTCTGGCTGTAGTCGAACTTGGGTGGCAGGCGGACCTCAATGCCCCACGGCTGACCCTTGACCCAGCCATGACGGGCCAGATAATTCGCCGTCGAGGCCAGCGCATCGGCGGGATCCTTGCCCCAGATGTCACGCTTGCCGTCGCGGCTGAAATCCTCGGCAAATTGCAGATAGCTGGAGGGGATGAATTGCGTGTGCCCCATCGCGCCCGCCCACGAGCCGGTCATGTTCTGGGCCGTCACATCACCGGCCTGCAGGATTTTCAGGGCATCCAGAAGCTGGCTTTCAAAAAAGCGCCGCCGCTGGCTGTCAAATGAGAGCGTGGCGAGGCTCTGGATCAGGTTGCGCCGGCCCATATGGGTGCCATAGGCGCTCTCCAGCCCCCAGATCGCCAACAGGACGCGCCGATCGACGCCGTATTTGCGCTCGATCCGGGCCAGAAGATTGCGGTATTTCCGGTAGGCGGCCTTGCCGTTGCGCACCCGTGTTGCCGAGGTGGCGGTGTCCAGATAGTCCCAGATCTGCTTGGTAAACTCGCTTTGATTGCGGTCTTTCTCGATCACGCTGGGGTCGTATTGCACCCCCTTGAAGGCGCGATCAAAAACCCGTGCCGAGATTCCCTTTTTCAGGGCGCGTTTGCGAAAGGCCTGAACCCAATAGTCAAATCGGGCGTTGGACGAGGCGACCCGCACTGGAGCGATCTGGACGGGCGCAATTCGCACTGGCGTAGACCGAATCGGGCGCTCCTTTGGCGGAATGCTCTGAAGCGGCGCGGTCCGGGCCCATGTTGCCCCTGTGGACAACAAGATCGCCCCGATCAGGCAAAGACCTGCCCTCAATATTACCATGTCCGTTGCTCCTGCCTGTCTTGTTTTGTTGCCAGTCTAGCGTGATTCCGCATCGCAAAAAAGGGGGCTGCCGTTCGTCGGCGGAGCCACGCCGAGCCTCAGAGCCGAGGGCCGCTGCGCCCCCGGCCCGGGCAGCGGTTTCAGCCGTTGTTCCGCTTTACCTTTTTGCGGATCTTGCGCTGTTTGGCCCGCTTGGCCGCCAATTTCCGCCCGCCCGCGCGTGAGGGTTTCCGGCCACCGGAGCGGGGCAGGGGCTGTCCGGCGACGCTGAGCAGTTCAAACATCAGCCCGCCGGTGATCGGGGCGGCCTCGGCCAGACGCACGGTTACGCGCTGACCCAGTTTCAGCACCACGCGTGAGCTTTCGCCGGTCAGGGTCTGGGCCTCGGCATCATGGCGGAAATATTCGCGCCCCAGCGTCGAGATCGGGATCAGCCCGTCGGCGCCGGTTTCGTCGAGTCGCACAAACAGCCCGAAACGCGCAATGCCCGAGATCTTGCCGGCGAATTCAGCTCCGATCCGGTCAGACAGATAGGCCGCCAGATAGCGGTCATTGGTGTCTCGCTCGGCCATCATCGAGCGGCGCTCGGCCTGCGAGATCAATTCGCCGGTTTCCTCGAGTCGCTCGACATCCAGCGGCGACAGCCCGTCCTCGCCCCAGCCATGGGCAGTGATCAGGGCGCGGTGGGTGATCAGGTCGGCATAGCGCCGGATCGGCGAGGTGAAATGCGCATAAGCCCGCAGGTTCAGCCCGAAATGGCCAAAATTCTGCGGCGCATAATAGGCCTGTGTCATCGAGCGCAGGACCGACATGTTGATGATCTCGGCATTCTCGCTGCCACTGGCGGCATCCAGCAGCTTGTTGAGATGCGCGGTTTTCAGTATTTGGCCCTTGGCCAGTGTAAGGCCAGCAGCCTGCGCAACCTCATGCAGGCTGTCCAGCTTTTCCGGGCTTGGCTCTTCGTGGACACGGTAAAGGAACGGGGTTTTTTTCGCTTCCAACGTCTCGGCGGCCGCGACATTGGCCAAAATCATGAACTCTTCGACCAGCTTGTGCGCCTCAAACCTGTCTTGAAAGGCGACCGAGGTGACATGGCCGTCGGCAGACAGCACGATCTTGCGCTCGGGCAAGTCCAGATGCAGGGGTTGGCGCCGCGCGCGCTCTTTCAGGGCGACGTGATAGGCGTCAAACAGCGGGCCGATCACCGATGACATCAGCGCCTTGGTGGTGTTGTCGGGCCGACCATCCGCGGCGGCTTGGGTCTGCTCATAGCTCAGGGACGCCGCCGAGCGCATCAGGACGCGGTGAAACCTGTGCGAAATCTTGCGCCCGCTGCTGTTCAAGACCATGCGAACGGCGATAGAGGGGCGGTTCTCGCCCGCGTGCAGCGAGCACAGATCGCCCGAAAGGATATCCGGCAACATCGGCACCACACGGTCCGGGAAATAGGTCGAGTTCCCCCGTGTCCGGGCCTCACGATCCAGCGCCGAGCCGGACGGCACATAATGTGCGACATCCGCAATCGCCACCCAGACCACAAAGCCGCCCTTATTTGCAGGATCGTCGTCGGGCACCGCATAGATGGCGTCGTCATGGTCGCGTGCATCCACCGGGTCGATGGTCACAAAGGGCAGGGATCGCAGGTCCTTGCGCGGTCCCAGCGACACAGACCGTTCGGCCTCGGCCTCGGCCAGAACCTCGGAGGGAAAGGCGTCCCTTATCCCGTGCGTGTAAATGGCATAGAGCGAGACCGCCCGCGGGGCCATCGGATTGCCCAAAACCTCGGTGACCCGGGCCCGGGGCAGGCCCAGACGGCTACGCGGCCCGGTTTGCGTCGCCTCGACCAATTCGCCATCCCGCGCGCCACCGTTGGCACCGTCCGGGATCAGCCATTCGCGGTCGGATTTCTTGTCCACCGGCACGATTCGTCCGCCCTCGGTCGATGTCCGATAGAGCCCAAGGATCTTTTCTGCGCCAGAGCCGATCTTGCGAATGATGCGGGCCTCATAAGGGGCGTCGCTGCCCTCAGGACGCGTCAGCCGAGCCAGCAGGCGGTCTCCGGCACCCAGCGCCCCGGCGCGTTTGTCCGGCTGAACCACGATCTGCGGCGCCTCTCCCGAGCCTTGCCACTCCATCGGGCGGGCGTGCAGATCGCCGTCGGCGTCAGGGCCGGTGACGATTAGAACGGCAACCGGCGGCAGAGTTTCAGGGTCGCGGTAGGTCTTGGCGCGTTTGGTCAGATGCCCTTCGTCGGCCAGCTCTTTCAGTAGGCGCTTGAGTTCGATACGGGCCGCGCCCTTGATGCCAAAGGCACGGGCGATGTCGCGTTTGGTGGTTTTGTCGGGATTTTCGCCGATCCATTTCAGGATATCGGCCTTTGAGGGAAATGCTTTCATGCGCGGGCCATAACACGCGGTTACGCAAAGGTCATGCTGAAAACGGGGGATCTTCTTTGGTCAAATACTCATCTGCCCCATCGGGTCAACTCGGATACTTTGATCAACTGGTGTGCGCCGAGCGCATCACAAATCCTTCTGGCCGTCCACGTCGCGCAGGCGATTCACAAGGGCGACACGGGTTCCGGGCATTGTTTGCAGACTGTCCGCCAGTGCGTGTGGCCCTGACCAGCGCACCGCCTGAAACAGATGCCGAGGTAGCGGTTGACGGCGGCGAAAGCCTACCAGCCAGAAGCCACCGTCCTCGGCCGGACCAAAGCATGCCTCTGCCCCCCCAAGAGCCGCGAACGCCCGCTTGATATGCTGCGGACGTACGCCGGGAATGTCGCCGCCGATCAGAACTGCCGGTCCCGGTGGCAGCATGTTGAACGCGCGCGCCATGCGCTGGCCGAGATCGCCTCGGCCCTGCGCCATATGGGCCAGACCTTGGGGCCATCGGGGGTCCGGAATCGCGCGGTCAGGAGTTAGGCTCAACACCGTCTGCCAGCGGGGATCCCGCGCCAGCCGCCGCAGCAGTGCGCTGGTCTGGTGACGAAACCACCATGCCGCTGGAATTGGGCCGATATCACGGGCCAGACGTGTCTTGACCCGCCCGGCACGAGGCTGTTTCAGCATGATGACGAGGTGTCGGCGATATGGTGGCTCAGCGTGCAAAATACCGCCGCATGACTTCGGAATAGACGGCCTTCAATTGCTCGATCTGTGTTACCGGAACACATTCATCGACCTGATGCATGGTCTTGCCCACAAGGCCGAATTCCACGACCGGGCAGTGATCCTTGATAAAGCGCGCATCCGATGTGCCGCCAGATGTGGACATTTCGGGGCGCCGTCCGGTCGCCGCATGAACCGCATCGGCGACAAGGTTGGACCATTCCCCCGGCGCGGTCAAAAAGCTTTCGCCGGACACCTCAATACGGGTCTCGACATCAACGCCGGTCTCGGCCTTGAGGCGCGCAACCTCGCTGTCGATCCATTCCGTCAGACTGCTTGCGCTGTGAAGGTCGTTAAAGCGGATGTTGACGGTGGCCCGCCCCTCGGCCGGGATCACGTTATTGGCCGGATTGCCGACGTCAATCGTGGTAATGGCAAGGGTCGATGCGTCGAAATGGTCGCTGCCCTCGTCCAGCCTGTGTGACGCCAGCCGATCCAGCAGGCGCACCAGAGGCGGCAGCGGGTTCAGTGCCCGGTGCGGATAGGCCGAGTGCCCCTGCGTGCCACGAACGGTGAAATAGGCGGTCATCGAGCCGCGCCGGCCGATCTTCATCATTTCGCCCATGTTTTCGGGACAGGTCGGCTCTCCCACCAGACAATGGTCGATCGTTTCGCCATTCTCGGCCATCCAGTCAAGCAGCGCCCTCGTTCCGTCATGGGCCCGTCCCTCTTCGTCGCCGGTGATGGCAATGACGATCGACCCGTCCGGCGGACGGCTCGTGACAAAATCAATCGCGGCAGCGACAAATGCGGCCACGCCGGATTTCATGTCGGTGGCCCCGCGCCCGTAGAGCACGCCATTCCTGATCTGCCCGCCGAACGGGTCGTCATGCCACGCCGCGCGGTCGCCCACCGGCACCACATCGGTGTGGCCGTTGAACCCCAGAGTCCGCCCCTCTCCCCAGCGCGCAAACAGGTTCGCTATGCCGTTTCGGTCCACCCGGGTGCAGCGGAACCCGGCGGCCTCAAGGTCCAAGGCCAGCAGGGTCAGCGCGCCGCCCTCCTCGGGTGTGACCGACGGGCATCGGATCAGGCGTGCAGTCAGTTCAACAGGGTCGGTCGGAGAGGTCATGTCAGGGTCCGTTCGGAAAAATGCGGGATATGCGGACCATATGGTCCGTCTTGCTATTGCTCAAGCCCCAGAAGATCCGCGACGATCTCGGCCACGTCCTCGGGACCGCCGGCCAGCGCGTCGGCTTCGGCAAGGTGCAGCTCCTCGGCCTCGGCATAGCCCCAGAGCACCCCCAAGCTGGCGATATCGTTGTTCTGTGCGCCTTCAACATCGTGACGCCTGTCGCCGATCATGACGGATTGGTGCGGGTCGGCACCGGTCTCCGCCAGCGCATGGGCCAAAAGGTCGGTCTTGTCGGTATTGGTGCCGTCGAGTTCGGCGCCAAACAGCCCGTCCACATAATGTGAAATACCGAAATGCGCGACAATCGTCTGTGCATAGACACGCGGCTTGGATGTGGCGATGTAAAGCGGCAGGCCGGTGTCCTGAAGCTCCAGCAGCATGTCACCGATTCCGTCGTAAACATCGGCCTCAAACTGCCCGACATCGGTAAAGCGCTGGCGGTAGAGCGCGATGGCCTCGCCGACGATCTCGGGGCGCTCGCCCAGCAACACGCGAAAACTGTGTGCCAGCGGCGGACCGATGCACCAGCTCAACTCATCCTGCGTGGGGATATCGGCACCCAGTTCGCGCAAAGCGTGTTGAATCGACAGGGTGATCCCCTCTTTCGGGTCGATCAGCGTTCCGTCAAGGTCAAGAAATATGGCAGACATGGCATGAATCCTGGTTGGGCGGCCGAGTCCTAGTGGATTGCGGCGCAAAGAAAAACCCCTCGATTCGCGGGCAGGCCCTAAACCTGGGGTGAATACGGACCCGTCGGGCCAGGACCGGGCGGCGCGTCGGGGGGCAAGGCGGCATCGGAAAAGTCCCAAAACCACGCTTATTTCCTAAACTCCGGGTATAGCGGCGCCTGCAACAGGGTAGGTGACAGGGGGCCTTGGCCCTCAGGTCAATTTCGGGGCCGGGCAGGGCGGGCTAAATCTTTCTCATCAACCGCGGCAATGGTGCTGCGGCAGACAAACAAACGAAACCCGAAAGGAACACATCATGAAATCCATCATCATCACCTCGGTCAGCATCCTCGCCCTTGCCACTGTTGCTGCGAACGCTCAGGTCGCCGCCAAGGCTGCTCCGGCCAAGGCAAAGACCGTCGCCGTGGCTGCCCCCGTTCAGGCGAACCCGCTGGTCAAGCGCGTCAAGGGAACGAACGCGCCGAAAACCGCGGCCAACGCCTTTGAAGGCAACGAAGGCGCCGAAGGCGGCAACGGCGGAAATGGCGGCGAAGGTGGCGAAGGCGGCGAAGGTGGCAACGGCGGCGACAGCAACTGAGCCGGCATCGCAATTTCCCGAATTCCTCCCCACGACAACTCGGGAAAAACCCCCTGCGCCGAAACGCGCAGGGGGTTTCTTGTTGGGGAACTCAGACCTTTTTCATGAATTCCGTCTTTAGAACGATCGTTGCCTTGCCGATTCGGCATTCGATCTGCGCCGGGTTGCCGGTCAGGCGCACATTCTTGATCTGGCTGCCCCGCTTCAGGGTTTTCGACATCCCTTTGACCTTGAGGTCCTTGATCACCATGACGGTGTCGCCGTCTCCAATTTCGGTGCCGTTGCTGTCGCGTGTGGTCATTGTTTCCTGTCCTCGAAAAATGGTGTCATCTGCGCCACGATGACGGCGTTTTCACTCAGCGCCCGCGCCATCAGGGCGCGTTCTTCATCCGATATGTCGTGACCTTCGGCAAGGCGTTCATCAAGGGTGCCATAGCCCGAGACATCCAGCGGGGCCATATCCGCCTGTTTCAGGACCGCAACGGTTTCGCGCACCGCTTCGGCCTCGTCAACGCCGCTGGCATAAACCATCAAGGCGGCTCCGCTGGCCCCGTCGGGCAGACCATCCTTCGGGGTGCGACCCAGCTCGACCAGCAATGTGAACACCTTTTGCCGAGAGCGCTTGTGCTGGGCCACTGACCTGTCCTTCTTCTTTGTCAAAATACTCAAATCCTGCCGTCAGTCGCGCAGCAGGTCGTTGATTGAGGTTTTCGACCGCGTCCGGGCATCCACCCGTTTCACGATGACGGCGCAGTAAAGGTTGATGCCGTTCTTTGATGGCATCGTTCCGGCCACCACGACCGAGCCCGCTGGAACTTCGCCATACATCACTTCACCGGTGTCCCGATCGACGATCTTGGTTGACTGGCCAAGAAAGACGCCCATTCCCAGAACGCTGCCTTCGCGCACGATCACGCCTTCAACCACCTCAGAGCGCGCCCCGATAAAGCAGTTGTCCTCGATAATCGTCGGGCCGGCCTGCATCGGCTCCAGCACGCCGCCAATCCCGACGCCGCCGGACAGATGCACGTTCTTGCCGATCTGCGCGCAGGAGCCCACCGTGACCCAGGTGTCGACCATCGTGCCCTCGTCCACATAGGCGCCGAGATTGACAAAAGACGGCATCAGGACGGCGCCGGGGGCGATATAGGCCGATTTGCGCACGATACAGTTCGGCACGGCACGGAAACCGGCGGATTTCCAATCATCGGCGCCCCAGCCCTTGAACTTGCTGTCCACCTTGTCCCACCAAGTGCCGCCTTGCGGGCCGCCCTCTTGCATGTCCATGTCCTGCAGACGAAAGCCCAGCAGCACGGCCTTTTTCGCCCACTGGTTCACATGCCACTGTCCGTCGCTCTGCCGTTCGGCAACGCGCAGGTGGCCGGTGTCCAGCGCGGCCAGCGTGGCCTCGATGGCGTCGCGGGTCTTTCCGGTGGTCGCCGGGGTGATCGAATCGCGCGCTTCCCAGGCCGCTTCGATGGCGGTTTCAAGCTCGGCATTTGACATCGGGGTTCTCCAACACGTAACTGTTTTGTTCAGCGCCGAGGCTATAGGGCTTATCATGGCGCCGTGCAATGCGGCACGCAGGCTGACGCCCAATTCGGGCAGAAAAGGGGAGCAGATGACAGAGTTGCTGATCGGACTGGTGCTGTGGTGGGGACTGCACCTCTTTGGCCGTATGGCGCCAGGGTTGCGGCGTGATCTGACACAGGCGCTTGGTGAAAAGATCGCCAAGGGGTTGATTGGCGTGGTCCTGATCCTGTCGGTCGTGCTGATGGTCAGGGGCTACAGGGCCATGGCCTTTGTTCCGATTTACACGCCCTTGCCGGGGATGGGTCATCTGAATAACCTGATCATGCTGGTGGCGCTGTTCGTGTTTGGCATCGGCATTGCCGGTGGGCGGTTGAATGCCAAGATCCGCCATCCGATGTTATGGGGGCTAATCCTGTGGTCGGTCGCGCATCTGCTGGTCAATGGCGATCTTGCCTCGCTATTGCTGTTTGGCGGGCTTGGCCTCTGGGCCCCGCTGCAGATGCGCCTGATCAACCAGCACGAAGGCCCGTGGGAGCGCCCTCTGCCCGGCGACGTCTCGCGTGACTGGAAGCTGGCCTTGGCGGCCCTGTTTCTGTTTGTATTCATCGCCGGCATCCACTGGCTTGCCGGGCACAATCCGTTTTTGGGGACCTATCCATGAAAGCCTATCGTCTGCTGACCGAGGATGACACCTCGGCCTTTTGCCACAAGGTGTCCGAGGCCCTGTCCAAGGGATGGGAGCTCTACGGCGATCCGACCATGACCTATGATGCCGGGCGCGGCGTTGTGCGCTGTGCGCAGGCCGTTGTCAAAACGGTTGCGGCTGAGTATAGCCCCGAGGTGAAACTGGGGCAGATCTAAAGCAGGTCGCAAATAGATACGAAGCGGTTTTTCGCGCTTCAGACATCTGCAATGCAAGGGGTTTGAGCGGGGCGCATCAGTCAAAATGAATGCGGCGCGCTCTTGCCCGGCAAATTCGGGGTGGTGGCATGGGCAACACGAAAACCAATCCGGGGCGGTTTTTCGAGGATTACCGCTTGGGCCAGAAACTGGTCCATGCGGTTCCCCGAACGATCTCGGGCGGCGAGCGCGCCCTTTACTGTGCGCTATATCCGGCGCGTCATGCTCTTTATTCCTCTGACGAGTTCGCCCGTGCCTGCGGTCTGCCGCAAAGCCCGATCGAGGATCTGGCCGCGTTTCATGTGGTGTTTGGAAAAACCGTTCCCGATGTCTCGTTGAATGCGGTGGCCAACCTTGGCTATGGCGAGGGACGCTTTTTGCGCCCGGTTTATGTTGGCGACACGTTGCGCGCGGTCTCGGAGGTGGTTGGCCTTAAGCAGAACTCCAGCGGCCGGACCGGCGTTGTCTGGGTCAGAACCCGCGGGCTGAACCAGAAAAATCAGGCGGTGATCGAATATGTCCGCTGGGTGATGGTCAGAAAACGCGACCTGTCGGCCCGGGCCCCGGAAACGGTGGTTCCGGTGCTGGCCCCGGCGCTGACGCCTGCGGATCTGGTGATCCCTGAGGGGCTGGATTTTGGCGCCTATGATTTTTCTCTGGCAGGTGAAGCGCATCGCTGGGGCGATTATGACATTGGCGAAAAGATTGATCATGTGGACGGTGTGACCATTGAAGAGGCCGAACACATGCTGGCCACGCGGCTGTGGCAAAATACGGCCAAGGTGCATTTCGATCTGAGCGCCCGCGAGGGACAGGGGCGGTTGATCTATGGCGGGCACGTGATCTCGCTGGCCCGGGCCCTCAGCTTTAACGGGCTGGCCAACGCGCAGCTTATCGTTGGTCTTAACGGCGGAGCCCATGTGAACCCCTGTCTGGCGGGCGATACCGTGCGCGCCTTTTCGGAGGTGCTGGATAAGGCCGAGACCCCCGTGCCGTCAATCGGCGCGCTGCGTCTGCGCACCATCGCCACCAAGGGTGAGGTTGGCGACATGGAGATTCGCGACGAAAACGGCAAATACAAATCCGACATACTGCTGGATCTGGATTATTGGGTTCTGATGCCGCGCTAAACAACTAAAAAGAATATAGTATAAATCGTAAACAACCGAAAGCGAAAGCCATTGAAACGTCGGTATTACTTGACCAGATCGCGGTCTTGATCCGAGGTAAGGTCGGGCTTGTCGCGGATATTTGGGCTGGCTGGGTTTTTGATGTAAAGATTTATCTCGGCCAAGTTCTGTCGCTCCGACCGGCGCCCTTGATTTCATGCTGCAGAGCATGCCTCTGCGGGGGGTGGTTTGTGCGAGTTTTTAGGTGCAATGACTGTGGCCACAGGATGCGCTTTGGTGGCAAATTCTGTGGAAAATGCTTTCGGGAAAAGGCGTTCTGGCAGCGCGATTCCACGTATTACTGGATGATCGCCATCCTTTTAGTGATCGTTGTCGCTGTTTTTTTCGGCCAATAATTGCCGCGCAAGGGTCGGCCCGGGATTCCTCCGGGGGCTTGGCTTGGGGCTTACCCCGAAATATACACCGGAAATTGAGGATTATTGCCATTTTTCGGTTTATCTTGGTATACAATCGGCCCATAAGGGAGGTATTCCAAGAATGACTGGGCAGCATCCCGCCGTGTAGATCGAAAGGGGGCCGATATGGCTGATACCGGACAATCCAACCGACCACTCTCACCGCATTTGCAGGTTTATCGTTACCAGATGAACTCGGCGATGTCGATTTTCCACCGCTTTACCGGCGTGGGTATGGCGCTGACGGGGATCCTGCTGGTCTGGTGGTTTCTGGCTGCGGCGACCTCGCCTGAATATTTTGCCTTTGTCGATGGAATCCTGACCTCGTGGGTCGGGTTGCTGGTGATGCTGATTTCCCTGCTCGGGTTCTGGTATCATTTTCTGAACGGTGTGCGGCATTTGCGCTGGGATGCGGTCAAGGGGCTGGGCGTGGGAGAATCGCTGCGCTCGGGCTGGTATGTGCTGGTCCTGTCGGTGGTGCTGAGCGCGCTGACCGTCTATCTGGTTTACTGAGGGGGGAACGTCATGTCTTTCAAAACCGATTACAAGGGCGTTGCAGGTCTGGGATCAGCCAAGGACGGCACCGGTCACTGGGTCTCGCAGCGGTTGACGGCGGTTGCGCTGATCCCGCTGGCGGCGCTTTTCATCTATCCGTTTTCGATCGCGCTGGGCTCGGGCTATGGGGCGGTGCAGGCGATTTATTCGGATCCGTTCAATGCGCTGGTTGCGATCGGATTTTTCATCGTTGCGTTTCGCCACCTGCGCCTTGGCCTGCAAGTGGTGATCGAGGATTACGTCCACAGCTCGCGGGCCCTGACGATCTCGCTTATCACCAACGCGCTGGTTTGGCGCGGCTTTGCTGTTGCCGGCGCCTTTGCCGTGGCCAAAATCGCGCTTGGCGCCTGAATTCGGAGTTTCCTGATGACCGCATATGAAATTACAGAACATGATTACGATGTCGTCGTGGTCGGCGCCGGCGGGGCCGGTTTGCGGGCAACGCTGGGCATGGCCGAACAGGGGCTAAAGACCGCGTGCGTGACCAAGGTATTTCCGACCCGCAGCCACACGGTTGCGGCACAGGGCGGCGTTGCAGCCAGCCTCGGGAATATCATGAAGGACACGTGGCAGTGGCACATGTATGACACCGTCAAGGGCAGCGACTGGCTGGGGGATAACGATACCATCGAATATGTTGCCCGCGAGGCCCCGCGCGCGGTTTACGAACTGGAACATTACGGCGTGCCGTTTTCGCGGATCGAGGACGGGCGCATCTATCAGCGTCCCTTTGGCGGGCACACCACCGAATATGGCGAGGGGGTTGCCGTCCCGCGCGCTTGTGCCGCCGCCGACCGCACCGGCCACGCGATGCTGCACACGCTCTATGGTCAGTCGCTGAAGCATAACGCCGAGTTCTACATCGAATATTTTGCCCTCGATCTGATCATGTCCGATGACGGCCAATGCACGGGTCTGATCGCGTGGAAGCTGGATGATGGCACCATGCACCGCTTTAACGCAAAGCTGGTGGTTTTGGCCACCGGCGGGGCCGGTCGCGCCTATTTTAGCTGCACTTCGGCACATACCTGCACCGGCGATGGCGCCGGGCTGGCCTCACGCGCTGGGCTGCCGATTCAGGACATGGAATTCGTGCAGTTCCATCCCACCGGCATCTATGGCGTCGGCCCTCTGATCACCGAGGGTGTGCGCGGCGAGGGCGGCTATCTGACCAACTCGGAGGGCGAGCGGTTCATGGAGCGCTATGCCCCCACCTTCAAGGATCTGGCCAGCCGCGACGTGGTTTCGCGCTGCATGACGATCGAGATCCGCGAAGGTCGCGGAGTCGGCCCGCTGAAGGATCACATCAACCTGAACCTGATGCACCTGCCCGCCGAGGTCATCCACGAGCGTTTGCCCGGGATCACCGAAAGCGCCCGGATCTTTGCCGGGGTGGACACCACAAAAGAGCCGATCCCTGTTCTCCCGACTGCGCATTACAACATGGGCGGCATTCCGACCAACCATTGGGGCGAGGTTCTGCGCCCGACCAAGGACAATCCGGACGCAGTGGTCCCGGGCCTGATGGCGGCGGGAGAATGTGCCAGCGCCTCGGTTCACGGGGCGAACCGGCTGGGGTGCAACTCGCTGCTGGATATCGTGGTGCTGGGACGGGCGACCTCGATCCGGGCCGCCGAGGTGGTGGACAAGAAGGCGGCAGTGCCTCATTCCGGCGCCGCCAAGGCCGACGCGATCATGGCGCGCTTTGACGCCATCCGCAATGCCGACGGGGCCCACCCCACCGCCGAGGTGCGCCTGAAGATGCAAAAGGCCATGCAAAAGGATGCCGCCGTGTTCCGCACCGCGGAATCGCTGGCTGATGGGGTCAAGGCGATTGATGAAATCTGGTCAACGGATATGGCCGATCTGAAGGTTACCGACCGCTCGCTGGTCTGGAACAGTGACCTGATGGAAACGCTGGAGCTGTATAACCTGATGGCCAATTCCAGCGCCATCATCAATGGTGCCGAGGCCCGGACCGAAAGCCGTGGGGCACATGCGCGCGAGGACTATCCCGACCGCGATGACAAGGACTGGCGCATCCATTCGCTGGCTTGGGTCGGAGCAGATGGCAAGACAAGCCTGACCTATCGTCCGGTGCATGACAAGCCGCTGACCAGCTTGGCTGATGGAGGCGTGGATATGAAGAAATTCAAGCCCAAGAAACGGGTTTATTGAGGAGGTATCATCATGGTTGAATTCGCACTCCCGAAGAACTCGCGCATCACCGTGGGCAAGTCCTGGCCAAAGCCGGCGGGGGCCAAAAACATCCGCACCTTCAAGATCTATCGCTGGGATCCGGACAGCGGGGCCAATCCGCGCCTCGACACCTATCACGTCGATATGGACAGTTGTGGTCCTATGGTGCTGGACGCGCTGATCAAGATCAAGAACGAGATCGACCCGACCCTGACCTTTCGGCGCTCGTGCCGCGAGGGGATCTGCGGATCCTGTGCCATGAACATTGACGGCATCAACACGCTGGCCTGTATCTACGGGCTGGACGAGATCAAGGGCGACGTCAAGATCTATCCGCTGCCCCACATGCCGGTGGTCAAGGACCTGATCCCTGACCTGACGCATTTCTATGCCCAACACGCCTCGATCATGCCGTGGCTGGAAACAAAAACCGCGCGGCCCGAAAAAGAGTGGCGCCAGTCGATCGAAGACCGCAAGAAGCTGGACGGTCTTTATGAATGTGTGATGTGCGCCAGTTGCTCGACCTCATGCCCCAGTTACTGGTGGAACTCGGACCGCTACCTCGGTCCGGCGGCGTTGCTGCATGCCTATCGCTGGATTATCGATTCCCGCGATGAGGCCACTGGCGAGCGTCTGGACGACCTGCAGGATCCATTCAAGCTTTACCGTTGCCACACCATCATGAACTGCACGCGCACCTGCCCGAAGGGGCTGAACCCGGCCAAGGCCATCGCCGAGGTCAAGAAACTCTTGGTTGAGCGCGCGATGTAATCACAGGCCGGACATGCGGCGCAAGATCAGCGTGTTTGACCCTGACGTGAAATCGACCCGGTCAAGATGGGCGGCCCGTCCGGTGCCACCCCTTTTGTAGCTCAGGACCACGCCAAAGGTGCGATAGCCCTTGCGGATGCTGTGATCCGGCCCCTTAATGATCTTGTAGGTGCCGCTGCAGGTGATGGTGTCGGCAGGTGCCGCGACCTCGGAAAATGTCACACGCGTCAAGCGCCGTCCGTCATAGAGATTGGCCGCCTTCGGGCATCCGCCCAGCCGATCCTGCAGGAAAATCCCCAGAAAACTGAGCGGGTCCATGCGCTGATCCCGGACCAGCCCGGGGTCCGACAGTGCGGTTCGGTCACGTATTGGATCGATGGTCACGGTGACCGGCAGACCGCGCTTGAAATCAACCTCCTGATGTCGGGTTTTGAAAATCCGGTGCGAGCGTGCCCGGAACACATCCGGCACATGACGTCGGGCCGCATTCAGATGTCCGCGCGTGCTGCCATCATAGGTTGCCTGAAACAAAAGGCCGAAAATCCCGGTTGCCCCCCCTTTAAGGGTCACCGCATAGCTCCGGCCCGTCTCACTGTAACTGGCATCAAGCTGCCCGACTCGCCAGCCATCCGCGGTGACAAGAAAACTGGCATTGACGTCCCGCGCTGCCTCGGCTGGAGCGGCAATAATCAACAGGGCAAGGCAAGCGGAAAAGGTGGTACGGATCATGGAATTCTCGTCTCTCAGGTAAGGGGTTTTTCAAATCTTATCACAGATTACGTGGGTTCGACGAGTTTGCCAATCAAATTGCAGTGCGGCATTCCGGCCAAACCACCGACGCTCGGGCGCAATCGGTAATCCGGCAAAGGGGGCGGTCCCCAAGCAAATCTGCGCCGCGCTCACGAAAACGCCGCCGCCAACGCAATTTCAACCATGTCGCCAAAGCTGGTCTCGCGGGCGTCCGATGGCAATGCTTCGCCGGTTATCAAATGGTCGCTTATGGTCAGAACCGCCAGGGCGCGGCGTTTGTATCGCGCCGCCAGCAGATACAGTTCCGCAGCCTCCATCTCGACGGCCAAAATGCCGTGGCGCACCATCTGCTCGTTCAGATCGGGGCGCTCGTCATAAAAAGTATCCGACGAATAAATCCCGCCGATATGGGTCGTGACACCTCGCTGTGCAGCAACATCGGCCGCTGCGCGCAGCAGGCCCCAGTCGGCGGTCGGGGCAAAGTTCAGCTCCTTCATGATCGTGCGTGACGGCGTGCTGACGGTGGTTGCGCTCATCGCCAGAACCACGTCCCGCAGGTTTACCTGTTCAGCCATGCCGCCAGCCGAGCCAATTCGGATGAGGGTCTGGGCGCCAAAATCCCGGATCAGTTCGTTGACATAAATCGAAAGGCTGGGCATCCCCATGCCCGAGCCCTGAACCGTTACCCTGTGGCCCTTCCACGTACCGGTAAAGCCCAGCATCCCGCGCACCCGGTTGATGCAGATGGCCTGATCGAGAAAATTCTCGGCAACCCATTTGGCGCGATAGGGATCGCCCGGCAGCAGAACGGTTTCAGCGATGTCGCCGAGGGTGGCGCCGATATGTATGGTCATGCGGGTCTCCGAAATTTTTGCCCATCATAGGGTAGAATTTCCGGTAGGAAACTAGGAAATTACCGATGGGGTCTTCTTTGCGAAAATACTCCGGGGGTGCGGGGGCTGGCCCCCGCCCGGGTCTCAGGCGACGCTATCTTTCGGGTCAACGAGGGCCACGATATCGGACATGATCCGGTTCAGCTCAAAATCCTTCGGGGTGTAAACCCGCGCCACCCCGAGGCGATGCAGTTCGCGCGCATCGTCATCAGGGATGATGCCGCCGACGATGACCGGGATATGGCTTAGGCCCGCCGTCTGCATCCTTTTCATAACTTCGTGAATCAGGGGCAGATGGCTACCCGACAGAATAGAGAGCCCGACAATATGGGCGTGCTCATCGGCAGCGGCGGTTACGATCTGTGTCGGGGTCATACGGATCCCCTCGTAGATGATCGCCATTCCGCAATCGCGTGCTCTGACGGCAATCTGTTCCGCCCCGTTAGAGTGCCCATCAAGGCCCGGCTTGCCGACCAGAAATGTCAGGCGTCGGCCCAACCGCGCCGAGACCGCATCCACCGCTTCGCGCAACGCATCCAGCCCCTCGGTCCGGTTCGAGATCGACCTTGCAACCCCCGTGGGGGCCCGGTAATCACCGAAAACCTCGCGCATGACATCCCCCCATTCGCCGGTCGTGACCCCGGCGCGGGCGGCTGCAATCGACGGCGGCATGATATTCAAACCCTCACGCGCCGCATCGCGCAGGGCCCTCAGCGCAACCGCGACCAGAGCGGCATCCCGGTTGTTGCGCCAATCGGTCAGGCGCGCAATCTGCTCTGCCTCGGCCTTGGGGTCGACCACCAGAATCTCGCCCTCCCCCGTCGTTAGCGGGCTTTCTGCAGCTTCGGTAAAGCGGTTGACCCCGATTACCGTGGTTTCGCCGCTTTCGATTCGTTGCAGCCGCGCAGCATTGCTGTCGACGAGGCGCCCTTTCATATAGGCAATCGCGGCGACTGCCCCACCCATGGACTGGATGGTGGCCAATTCATCCTTGGCCCCCTGTTTCAGGCTGGCTACTTTGCGCTCGACCGCAGGGTTTTCATCAAACAGATCGTCATATTCTAGAAGATCGGTTTCAAAGGCCAGAATCTGCTGCATTCTCAGCGACCACTGTTGATCCCAGGGGCGCGGTAGACCCAGCGCCTCGTTCCAGGCGGGTAGCTGCACCGCCCGGGCGCGGGCCTTTTTGCTGAGGGTGACGGCCAGCATTTCCAACAGGATGCGGGGGACGTTGTTCTCGGGTTGTTGCTCGGTCAGGCCAAGGCTGTTGACCTGAACACCGTAGCGAAAGCGGCGCATTTTCGGGTCGCTGACCCCATAGCGCTGTTGGCACATCTCGTCCCAGAGCTCGACAAAAGCGCGCATCTTGCACATTTCGGTCACGAACCGGATGCCGGCATTTACAAAAAAGGAAATCCTCCCGACGATGGCGGGAAAATCCTCGGCTGGAACCTTGGTGCGGACATCGTCCAGAACCGCGGTGGCGGTCGCCAGCGCAAAGGCCAGCTCTTGTTCTGGCGTCGCTCCGGCCTCCTGCAGATGGTAGGAACAGACGTTCATCGGGTTCCATTTAGGCAGGTTTTCAAAGGTATAGGCGGCAACATCGGTCAGCAGTCTCAAGCTGGGCTCAGGTGGGCAGATATAGGTGCCGCGGCTGAGGTATTCCTTGATGATGTCGTTTTGCACTGTGCCTTTCAGGGCGGTCACGTCCGCGCCTTGCTCTTCGGCCGCGGCAATATAAAGGGCCAGTAGCCAAGGCGCGGTTGCGTTGATCGTCATTGAGGTGTTCATCTGCGCCAGCGGAATATCCCGAAACAGCGCCCGCATGTCGCCGAGATGGCAGATTGGCACGCCGACCTTGCCCACCTCGCCCCGCGCCAGAATATGGTCACTGTCAAAGCCTGTCTGGGTTGGCAGATCAAAAGCGACCGACAGTCCGGTCTGCCCCTTGGCCAGATTGCTGCGGTAAAGGGCGTTCGAGGCCGCGGCTGTTGAGTGGCCCGCATAGGTGCGAAACAACCAAGGCCGGGTTTTGGGTTGTGTCATCAAGGCCTCCTGTGGGTCGGTATTTAGCCCGGCGTTATCATTTGCAATAAAATTACACGCCCTGACGGATTCGCGCAATTTCCTGTCGTTTCCATTTTGCCGCGGCGCAGCATAAAGTGCAAGAGGGGAAACGATCCCGACTCTTGCAAGCCCTGTGATTGAGGCTTGTGTGCGGGCGCTGCTGGGTGGGGGTCTGGCATTGCACTTATATTCACGTGACGAGGGCTGCGCGGCTGAGGTCGGCCTGAGGGCGCTGGTCTCGCGGCATCTGGTTGCCGAGGCCGATGGACTGTTCCGGGCCAACCCGAACGAGAGGCGGCTGCTGGATTATTACACGCATTCCGGGGGGTATCTCTTGGGCCGAGAATCCGATTCTCGCAACTAAATTACCCATTATCCCGTAACATCGGATATAAATTACATATAAAATCAGAAAACAATCGCAATATTACTATTGTCCCGACATCAGATTGGTGACAGATAATCCCAAACGGACCTTGACGACAATTCTGCGGCGCAGCATGCTGCGCTGCAGAGAGATCAGAATGGAGACAGATATGGCCCCGCTGGACGAGACAACCGGGATTGCCCCTTATGAGGCGGAAGAAAAGGACCTTTACGATGTTGGGGAAATCCCGCCTCTGGGCTATGTGCCAAAAAAGATGCATGCCTGGACCATCCGGCGGGAACGCCATGGCGAGCCGGACAAGGCGATGTTGCTGGAGGTCGTGGATACGCCAACCATTGACAGTCATGAGGTGCTGATCTTCGTCATGGCTGCCGGGGTCAATTATAATGGGGTCTGGGCGGCCTTGGGCACTCCGATTTCGACCTTTGATGTGCACAAGGCCGATTACCACATCGCCGGCTCGGACGCCGCGGGCATCGTTTGGGCCGTGGGCGACAAGGTGCGGCGCTGGAAGGTGGGGGACGAGGTCGTCGTCCATTGCAATCAGGATGACGGCGACGACGAGGAATGCAACGGGGGCGATCCGATGTTTTCGGACAGCCAGCGGATTTGGGGCTATGAAACGCCGGATGGCTCATTCGCGCAGTTTACCCGCGTGCAGGCGCAGCAGCTGATGCGCCGTCCCCGGCATCTGACTTGGGAGCAATCTGCCTGCTATACGCTGACGCTGGCGACGGCCTATCGGATGCTGTTCGGGCATCGGCCCCATACCCTGAAGCCGGGGCAGAATGTGCTGGTCTGGGGTGCCTCTGGGGGGTTGGGCAGCTTTGCCATTCAGCTGATCAACACCGCCGGTGCCAATGCGATCGGGGTGATCTCGGACGAGGACAAGCGCGCGTTTGTCATGGGCCTTGGGGCCAAGGGGGTCATCAATCGCAAAGAGTTCGACTGTTGGGGTCAAATGCCCAAGGTCAACACCCCCGAATACAAGACATGGTTCAATGAGACGCGAAAATTCGGCAAGGCGATCTGGCAGATCACCGGCAAGGGGAACAACGTCGATATGGTGTTCGAGCATCCGGGCGAGGCGACATTTCCGGTCTCTGTTTTCGTGGTCAAGCGCGGCGGCATGGTGGTGATCTGCGCCGGCACCACGGGATACAATCTGACCTTTGACGTGCGCTATCTCTGGATGCACCAGAAGCGGGTGCAAGGCAGCCATTTTGCCAATCTGAAGCAGGCGAGTGCAGCCAATCAGCTGATGCTGGAGCGGCGTCTTGATCCGTCGCTGTCCGAAGTCTTTCCCTGGGAGCAGATTCCGCAGGCTCATGTCAAGATGCGCCGTAACGAGCACAAGCCGGGAAATATGGCGGTTTTGGTCGGGGCTCCGGTGACGGGCCTGCGGACATTCGACGACACGCTGGAGGCGAGCCGTGAGCGGGCGGGGTCATAAACAGATTGTTTCCAATATAGAAACAATCATAAAAATAGCCCGAATTAACCCAATCCTATCGGAAGACTAGAACATAAAATTCCACGATAACAAGGGATTAAAATTTCCGACCCCGCTATTTTCGGGGGGGTAATTCCTGCGAGTGTCCAGAAAAACTTACTCGTGCTAAAATTGTATTAACGATTTGTTAACTATTGGAAATGAGGGTTGAAATGTCGCAGGAGTGGATGATCGATGTCCTCACGGACCTGAAAAGTTTTGCTCGGAAAAACGGCCTTATGGGGCTGGCCGAGCAGTTGGACGACACCATTCTGGTCGCTGCGGCAGAATTGAACCCGAATGCCAAGGACGCCCCGAACATTGTCAAATCGACAGAACAAGATCATCGCGTTTCTGGAACGATTGGAGGGGGTGAAAACCTTTGACGACTTCCAGCGTCTGGTCGAAAGCCTGCGCGGGATTTTTCAGGTCGAACATTTCATCTATCACTCGGTCAACAGCGCCGGGGAACCCTATGCTGCGTTGACCTACGCGCCAGAGTGGGTGGATTATTATCTAGAGCGGGATTTTGGCCGCATCGATCCTGTCGTTCTGGGCTGTTTTCAGCGTTTTCATCCGGTGGACTGGAAGTGTCTGGACTGGACCGGCCGCGCTGCGCGCGAGTTTCTGAAAGAGGCGATTGACGCAGGGGTCGGTAATCAGGGGTTCTCAATTCCAATTCGCGGGCCGAACGGGCAGTTTGCCCTGTTTACCGTCAATGACACCTGTCGCGATGGCGCGTGGAAACGTTTTACCGAGACACATGTTCGCGATCTGATCCTGATTGCGCATTACCTGAACCAGAAGGCGCTGGAGATCGAGCGGGGCACTGACAAGATTGCCTCGCAAAAGCTGTCGCCGCGGGAACTGGACGCGCTGACCCTGCTGGGCATGGGACAATCCCGGGCCAAGGCGGCCGAAAATCTGTCGATCTCTGAACACACCCTGAGGGTCTATATCGAAAGCGCGCGATTCAAGCTGGGGGCGGCGAACACGACACATGCCGTTGCGCTGGCGATGGCCCGCGGCAAGATCATTCTTTGAGGGCAAAAAATCGCCAGATCAATCCAAAACCTCGCGCGCGCAGGGCCGCCGCTCAGCCCCCTGTTGCAGGTAATTTTTTTGCTCGCACGGTGGTAATTTCTTAATCCCAAACCCCTATCCCGCTGGCTTTCAGTCAGAGGGAACACACATGATTTACTATATTTATGGGGACGAGCTGGACGATTTCCCGGACCTTCGCGACGGCATGTTTCGCGATCGCGCCCGCCAGTTCAAAGAGCGCCTTGGTTGGAGCGTTGAGGTTGATGCCTTGGGGTGCGAGCATGATGAATATGACGCGCTGAACCCGCTTTATATTATCGCGCCATCAACGGACGGAGGGCATGGCGGCTCGATGCGGTTCCTGCCGACAACCGGGCCGGTCATGGTGAATGAGCATTTTTCCCACCTCAATAATGACGTAAAGCTTGTCAGCCCGCTGGTCTGGGAATGCACGCGCTTTTGCCTGTCTCCGCAGGATCATGTGCCCAAAAGGACTGCCGCCAGATTGATGCTGGCTGCCGCGGTCATGGGCCAGCGGTTCCGGCTGAGCCACGCGGTCGGTGTCTTTGACGCGCCCATGCAGCGGGTTTACCGCGCGCTGGGCTGGGCGCCGGACATTCTGGGCCGCAGCGGCGTTGGACGGGACGCGATTTCTGTCGGGCTATGGGCGTTTGATAACGCTCCTCTTTCGCGTCTTGGCTCCCGCGCCGAGGTGCCCCTGTCGGTGGCTGAATGCTGGCGAATTCCGCGCTGAAGGCGCTGGTGCTGGTCGCGCGGGATTGCTAGGGTCGGGGCCCGAGATACTGGCAGGCACAACACGCGGGCGGGACATGCAATTTTCAGAAGATCAGGCCCAGGCCCATGACCGGATCGCCGAGCTTCTGCTGAAGGCTGGGGTTGATTTGCAAAATGCGGCGCTTTTGCCCGAGGGCGGCGGCGCCGGGATGCTGGCCGTTCTTGGCAAGGCGGGTTCGGGCAAGACCCGCCTGCTGGCGCATCTGGTGGCCGAGCTTGAAGAAGCTGGGGTCGAGATGATCTCGGGCGATTACGAGGGGCGTCCGCGCAAGGACCGACGCTCGGTCGCGGTTCTGGCCCCGACCAACAAGGCGGCCAGCGTGCTGCGCGGACATGGGGTTCCGGCAACGACCATCCACCGGATCCTTTACACGCCGCTTTATGACCCCGAGTATGAAAAAATTGCCGAGTGGCTGGCAAACAGGGCCGAACGCCCCGACATCGAGGGGTTGACCGATGTCGCGCTTGAGCGCGCCCGGGTTTTTTATGAATCAAACAAAAGCATCCCCGGCGCTCTGGCCGCGGCGGGGCTGCGCGGCTCGGATTTTATCATCGGCTGGACCCGCCGGGATGAGCCTCTGGATATCGGCCTTGTGGACGAAAGTTCAATGCTGGATGATCGGCAGTTCGAGGACCTTCAACAGATCTTTTCAACCCTTATCCTGTTTGGCGATCCAGCGCAGTTGGCTCCGGTCGGGCAGTCCGGGGCAATGGCCTTTGACGGGGTTTCGGATCGGAAAAAACTGATCCTGCACCGCATTCACCGCCAGACCCGGGGCAATCCGATCCTTGATCTGGCCCATGCACTGGCGGATCCCGACCTTGGGTTTCATCAGTTTGAACAGATGATCGAGACGGCCGCGCGCGAGGACGAGCGGGTTATCGTTGCCCCACGCGTCGATGCGGGCCTGATGGCGCGATCGCCGGTTCTAGTTTGGCGCAATGCGACGCGGATTCGCCTGATCCAAGCGTTTCGTACGGCTTATGGCGCGCCGGCGGATGCGATGTTGCCCGGTGAGCCGTTGATCTGTGACGGCATCGAATTGCCCCTGAAACACCGCAAGAAGCGGGTCGATCTGGAGGCGCGCGGATTGATCAAGGGGGCACAGGTCGTGTTCATGGGGCCGGGTCGCAAGCCGGGTTTTTCACGACTGCATGTGTTTGGGGTGGACGATCCGCAGGTTAGTGCCGCCACCATTATCAAGATCGAGGCCCCGGGCGAGGATGAGCCCTTTATCCCCTCGGCGGCGCGCATGGGGGCCACCTTTTTGCATGGGGCGGCGGTGACGATCCACAAGGCGCAAGGCTCGCAATGGCCGGCCGTGCAGGTTTTTGCGCCGGACCTTTACGCTGCGGCGCAGGCCGGGCGTACCGAAGCGGGGATTCCACTGTGGAAACGTCTGACCTATGTGGCGATCACCCGTGCCGAGCACAGCCTGATCTGGGTCACGCGCTATCGTTTGGCCAAGCCCACCTTACCCCTTGGAGTCGAGGACCTGAGGGCCACGCCCCCCGCCCCTCTGGAATTGCAGGCAAAGACCGAGGCCGCGCAACCTTGACCCCGAATGATTTGCGCTGGCGCTTGCCCCCAAGGGTCGCTTAAACTGGCGGGGACCGAAAAACCCATCCAACAGGGGCGCCTTACATGAAATGTGTTTTTGTCCAGATCCGCTGTAACCCCGGCAAGACCTATGAGGTTGCCGACGCGATTTACAATCGTGAGATTGCCTCAGAGTTGTATTCGACCAGTGGAGATTTCGACCTATTGGCGAAACTTTATATCGAACCCGAACAGGATATCGGCAAGTTTATTAACGACAATATCCTCGATATTCAGGGAATCAGCCGCTCGTTGACAACGCTGACGTTTCAGGCGTTCTGAGGGAAAATTCACCAATTGACACGGCAACCAATTGACACGGCGGCAGTTTCGCGAAAAAATGCCGCCGCAACTCATGGGCGCTGAGCGCGGCTCGCAGCTATGCGGCAACCGCGGCGCTGGCCCCTTTGTGTAACCGGTTGCCACATATCCCCGGGGCCATAAATCACGAGGCCCCGATGAAGACCATTATTGAACCCTTCCGCATCAAATCTGTCGAGCCCATCCGCATGACCACTAGGGCCGAGCGGCAGGACAAGCTCTGCGCCGCGCATTACAACCTGTTTACCCTGCAGTCACAGGATGTTCTGATCGACCTTTTGACCGACAGCGGCACCGGCGCGATGAGCGCAAACCAGTGGGCCGCGATCATGCGCGGCGACGAAAGCTATGCCGGCTCGCCCTCGTTTCAAAGGTTCGAGGCGGCCGTGCGCAGGCTGATGCCGTTTCAGCACATCATCCCCACCCATCAGGGCCGGGCGGCCGAGGCGATCCTGTTCTCGATACTGGCGACGCCGGGGGCCAATATCCCCTCGAACACCCATTTTGACACGACTCGGGGCAATATCGAGGCGGGTGGCGCGTTTGCGCATGATCTGGTGATTGACGAGGGCAAGGATCCGGCGCTTATCCACCCGTTCAAGGGGAACATGGATCTGGACCGTCTGCGTGCCTATCTGGCCGAGCATGGCGAAAGCGTGCCCTGTGTCATGCTGACGATCACCAACAACGCTGGCGGTGGTCAGCCAGTCAGCCTTGAAAACATCCGCGCCGTCGCCCGTATTGCGCATCAGCATAACCGGCTCTTTATTATCGACGGGTGCCGGTTTGCTGAAAATGCCTGGTTCATCAAACAGCGCGAAGACGGGCAAAAGGATCGAGCCATCAGTGACATTGTGCGCGACTGTTTTGCCGAGGCCGACGGCATGACCATGAGCGCCAAAAAGGACGGTCTGGCCAATATCGGCGGATGGCTGGCGCTGAACGATGCGGAACTGGCCGAACGGGCCCGCGCGCGGCTGGTGATGACCGAGGGATTCCCCACCTATGGTGGGCTGGCCGGGCGCGATCTGGATGCCATCGCGCAGGGCCTGAGCGAGGTCATTGACGAGGATTACCTGCATTACCGCATCCGCACCAACGAATATATCATCGAGCGACTGGACGCGCTGGGCGTTCCGGTGGTCAAGCCTGCGGGGGGCCATGCGGTCTTTGTCGATGCGCGCCGATGGCTGTCTCATATCCCGCCGCTTTCTTATCCGGGGCAGGCGCTGGCGGTGGCGCTCTATCTAACCGGCGGAATTCGCAGTTGTGAAATCGGCACCGTCATGTTCGGGCGTCAACCCGACGGCAGCGAAAAACCGGCGACGATGGACCTTGTGCGGCTGGCCATCCCGCGGCGGACCTATACGCAATCCCACGCCGATTATATCGTTGAAACCTTTGCCGAGTTGGCGACGATGAAGGACAGGCTTGCCGGGTTCAGGATCACCGAGGCGCCACGCTTGTTGCGCCATTTTACCTGCAAATTCGCGCCGCTTTCTCCGGCGTGATGCGAAAAAATCGAAAAGGCCCGAACTTGACGCACGTCAACGACAGGGGATGGATGCTCGGCCAGACTGCGCGCGAGACTGGCAGCGCAAGGCGGTGCCCGTGCGCGCCATCTGGATGAATCACGTGCTGGACGAAACAAGAGACGCCCCGCCATTACGGCCGCCAAAACCTGCCGCGCGGCGTGGCAAGGTGTCGATTTGGCAGTATTTCCGCCTGTTCCGGCAGGATATCCTGTCGGCGCAGCCTGCGCATCTTTATCGCGCGTGGATGGCTGAAATGCGGACGCCGTTTTTTCGCTCATACCTGTGCAACGATCCGGCGCTGGTGGATCTGGTTCTGCGCCAGCGGCCGGCGGATTTTCCTAAATCCGAACGGATCCGCGTGGGGCTAAAGCCGCTTTTGGGAAATTCGGTCTTTATCTCGAATGGCGCAACATGGGCGCACCAGCGCCGGATTATCGATCCAGCGTTCGAGGGCGGGCGCCTGCGCAAGATATTTCCGGCCATGTGGGACAGCGGAGTTGCCGCAGTTGAGCGGTTGCGCTCGCGGGCTGATGGTGCGCCGCTTGAAATCGAGGCCGAGACCAGCCATTTGGCGATGGACGTCATCTTTCGGACATTGTTTTCCGTGCCGATCGAAAACGAGATTGCCGGCGCCGCATTCGCCGCCTTTCGCCGCCACCAGACGGCACAGCCGGTGGCCAATATCAGTGCTGTGCTGCCGCTGCCCCGATGGTTTCCACGCCACCACTCGCGGGCAACCCGCGAGACGGCGGAAACAATTCGCGATCTGATTTCGCAGCTGACAGCGGCGCGGGCCGACGAGATTGCCAAGGGCCGCGCCCCGGACGATCTGGCAACCAAGATCATGACCACGCCCGATCCCGCAACCGGACGGGTATTCGAGCGGGACGAGATGGTTGACCAAGTGGCCATATTTTTCCTTGCCGGACATGAAACCTCGGCGGCGGCAATGGCCTGGGCGCTGTATCTCTTGGCCCTCTATCCCGAATGGCAACAACGGGTTGCGGATGAGGCCAAAGCGGCGTTTGACCCGGACAAGATCTATTTTTCCACCCTCTCCCGGCTGAAAACGGCACGCGCCGTATTTCGGGAGGCCATGCGTCTTTATCCCCCCGTGCCGATGTTCGTGCGTGAGGCGGCCTGCCCGGAAACCTTTCGCGGGCGCGCCGTCAAAAAGGGGTCTCAGGTTATCCTCAGCCCCTGGCATTTGCATCGTCATCAGCGCCTGTGGGAGCGCCCCGACGAATTTGATCCGAACCGCTTTGAGACCGAAAACGGCAAAGACTGCCTGCGCCGCGCCTATATTCCGTTCTCGGCCGGTGCGCGCGTCTGCCCCGGGTCGGGATTTGCCATGGCCGAAGGGACGTTGCTGTTGGCAATGCTGGTGCGTGCTTTTCGGTTTCAGCCGGTGCGTGGCGCCAAGCCTGTCCCCGTGGCCCACCTGACGGTGCGGTCCCGTGATGGCATATACCTGCGCCTCTCCCCACGTGAGGCGACGGGCACGACGGAGGAGGCGCGCTGATGCAAACGGATGTCGCCCGCAGCGGGGCAAAGCTCCGCGCCTGGCCCTATTGGCTGAGCATGACCTTCGTGCCGCTGGTCGTGCTGGCCCTCTGGAAGGGTGGGCTGTTTATCCTGCTGATCCCGTTTTACGGTTGGGTTCTGATGCCTTTGCTTGACCTTATTCTGGGCAAGAACCTGCAGAACCCGGATCCCGAAACGCCACTGTCCCGGTTGTTCTGGTTTCGACTGCTGACATGGCTGTGGTTTCCCATCGAGGTCCTGCTGCTCTATGGCGCGATCTGGACGCTGACCCATCTGCCCGGATATTCGACGCCCGAGACATTGGGGATCATGTTCGGCATCGGCGTTACCACCGGGACGGTTGGCATCGTTTACGCCCATGAACTGTTTCACAAACCAAACCGCTTTGAGGCCATCCTGGGGGATCTGTTGATGGCGCTGGTCCTTTACGGTCATTTTCGCACTGAACATCTGCTGGTCCACCACCCCTATGTTGGCACGCCCCGCGATACGGTGACGGCGCGCTATAACGAGGGGTTTTTGCATTCATTCGGCCGCATCCTGTGGCAGGGTCCGCGCTCAGCCTGGCGGGCGGAAAAGGCCTTGCTGGCCCGGCGTGGGCTGCCCGCGTTTCATCGGCGCAACCCGATCTGGCGGTATCTGGTCCTTGCGCTCCTGTTTTTGTCGCTGGCCTTTGCGCTGGGCGGTCCCGTGGGGATTTGTTTGTTTATTTTTCAGGCCTTTGTCGCCGTGTGGCAGCTGGAGTTGACCAATTATGTCGAGCATTACGGCCTGACGCGAAAATACCTGGGGGAGGGCCGGTATGAGCCGGTTCAAGCGCATCATTCATGGGATTCTGCCCACCGGGTCTCGGGGTTGCTGCTAATCAATCTGCAGCGCCATGCGGATCACCACCTGCACCCGATGCGCCGCTATCCATTGTTGCAGATCTATGACCCTCAACGGGTGCCGCAACTGCCGACCGGTTATCCTCCGCTGACGGCGATGGCCATGATCCCACCATTGTGGCGTCGCATCTTTAACCCCAAGGTGCGCGCGTGGCGGCGAAAATACTACCCCGAGATCACCGACTGGACCCCGTATAAGACCTGGGAATATCCAGCGCCCCGCGGTGCGGGTTGAGGGGTAGGCGCCCCCTTATGAAATGCGCAAAAGGCGGAAAATCGTTGCCGCCAGCCAGCCAGCGCCGATGGCAATGGCCAGCGAGAGAAGGCCATAGAGCAGCGGTTGACGATGCGCCAGATTATAGATCCAACGCTCCATCCCGACCTTGCGCACGGCGATAGTCGTGTCAAACGAATCGATCACCTTGCGCTCGCGGGTCAAAAAGATACGCGCCTTGTAATCGCCTTCGACAAGGTTCGCGGGCAGTTTGATCTGGGTGTCAAACAACGTGTCGTCGATCAGATTGACGTGGCCGGCCGAGTCGGAATAAAGGCCGTTGTTCTGACGGATACGAATGATCGCCTTGGAAAAGGCGGGAACATCCGAGATCTTGCCTGATGGGGTCGCCTGCCCCACCATGTTGCCGATGCTGATCTTGTAGCGGTGATCCTCGGCGCTGGAGAGCGCCTGACGCAGCGGTACGGTCGAGGCGATGGCATAAAAGCTGGGTGCAGCATTGACCTTGACGGATGAGCGGTTGATCCAGATGCCAAAGACGCGCTCCTTGCGGCGCACGAGAACCGGCTTGGCCGGGCCGGAAACGGCGATCACAACCTGCAGCGGCTGCTGGCCTTTGGGCGGTTTGCTGTCGCGTTTGACCGCGCCGAATATCAGGATCGCCGTGCCGTCGAAGTTGGCTGTAATGGCGACGCGGTGCTGGCTGAGGCCGGCGACAACGCTCTCCTGTGCACCCGCGGGTGCGGCCAGAAAAAGAAGGACGGCAAGGATGATACGCAGCATTATTTTTCTCCGGCACCGGGGATCGGGGGCGTTGTCGTTTCGGGCGACGACCCTTCCATTACAGCGATTGGGTGCATTTGTTCAGGCGTCGTCCCTGCGACAAATCGGAGCGAAAAAATCATGTCCGTGCCTCCGGGTGTGAATGGCGCGCCATTTTTGCCACTCAGAGCGCCAGCGAGAACAACTCGCTTGGCATCAGAATCAGATCGAAGGCCAGCTTTATGCTGATCGACAGAACCATCGCCGCCAAAAGGATACGCAGCATGTCTGCCTTGATCTTGGAACCGATTCGCGTGCCGATCTGCGCCCCGATCACGCCGCCGACCAGCAGCACGAACCCCAGCACCAGATCAACGGTCTGGTTCTCGATTGCGTGCATGACCGTGGTAAAGGCGGACATGAATGTAATTTGAAACAGCGACGTGCCGACGACGACCTTGGTCGGCATGCCGAGAATATAGATCATCGCCGGCAGCATCAGAAATCCGCCGCCCACCCCCATGATCGCCGACAGAACACCGACGACAATGCCGATTCCAAATGGCGGGACAGCGCTGATATACAGTTTGGATGTGCGGAATTTCATCTTCAGCGGGCCGGCATGGACCCAAGAATGGTGCTTGCGTGGCTTGGGTTTGTAATTCTTGTCGTTGCGCCGCCGCACGGCATTGATCGCCTCAAGCAGCATCAGCGCGCCGATGATCCCCAGCAGGAACACATAGGCCAGCTTGATGATCAGATCGACCTGTCCCAGCGCGGTCAGAATGTGGAACAGGCGAACCCCGAAGGCCGACCCGACAAGACCCCCAGCCAGCAGCACCAGCCCCATTTTGTAGTCAACGGTCTTGCGCTTGAGATGGGCCAACATGCCGGAAAACGACGAGGCCACGATCAGGTTTCCTTGCGTGCCGACGGCAACCCCCGAGGGAATTCCGATCATGAACAAAAGCGGCGTCAGGATAAAGCCGCCGCCAACGCCGAACATGCCCGAGAGGATACCGACCGAGGTTCCAAGCCCAAGCAACAGATAGATACTGACCGAAACCTCGGCGATGGGAAGATAGCTTTGCATGTGACCATACCCTTCACAGGAATCCCTCCCCTCTACGCCTGTTCGGGGCGTTTGTGGAGAGGGGGGGATGCGACAAATATTCCCGTTTTGGCAACTATTCGGGGTTATCGCTCTTTCACATAGGGCTCACCGCCCGCTTTGGGGGGAACGGCCTTGCCGACAAATCCGGCGAGAATCACCACCGTGAGGATATAGGGCAGCGCCTGTGTGAACTGCACCGGGATATCGAACAGGTTAAAGACGTTGATATTGGGATAGAGGTTGCTGATTGCTTCGAGCAGTCCGAACAGCAGCGTCGCTCCCAGCGCATAAAACGGCCGCCACTTGGCAAAGATTAGCGCTGCCAGCGCGATATAGCCGCGCCCCGCAGTCATCTCGCGGCCAAAACCGGCGGCCTGTGATGTGGCCAAATAGGCGCCGGCGATCCCGCAGAGAACCCCGGCGATCATCACAGCGGAATAGCGCAGGCGCACCACCGAGATGCCCGCGGTATCCACCGATGCGGGGTTCTCACCAACCGCCCGCAGGCGCAGACCGAATCGGGTGCGAAACAGGATCCACCACGTCAGCGGAACCACCAGAAAGGCGATGTAGACGATGGGCTTGTGGCCCGAGATGACCTCGGCATAGAAATGCCCGAACACCGGGATATGGTTGAACGTATCGATGAAGGGCAGGGTGATCTCGTGGAACCGGCCAGCGCCGGTAAGGGTTGGCGTGCGGCCACCCTGATGATACCACGCGTTGCCGACGACGACGGTCAGGCCCGAGGCTAGAAAGTTCAGCGCCACCCCCGAGATCAGCTGGTTGCCCCGAAAGGTGATCGAAGCAAGGCCGTGGATTGCCGAGAACACCAGCGAGCCGGCAATGGCCGCCAGAACGCCCAGCCAGGCGCTGTTGGTTTCATAGGCCACCGTGGCCGAAAGGAACGCCGAGATCAGCATCTTGCCCTCAAGCCCGATGTCGAAAATTCCTGCGCGCTCGGAAAACAGCCCGGCGAGACAGGCAAGGATAAGGGCGACCGACAGACGGACAGTCATGTCCATGGTCAGCAGCAGTTGCAGATATGAAGCAGCGTAATCCATCAGTCTTTCTTCTTTCCAATGCGCAGGAACAGACGCTCGACGGGGTCACGCACCATGTTGTCCAGCGCCCCTGTAAACAGGATGATCAGCGCCTGAATGACCAGAACCATCTCGCGGCTGACGTCGGGCATATCCCAGGTCAGCTCGAACCCTCCCTGCGTCAGCATCCCAAACAGGAGCGAGGCCAGTACGATTCCGAACGGGTGGCTGCGCCCCATCAGGGCAACCGCGATTCCGACAAAACCGGCGCCCTCGACGAACTCCTTGATCAACAGGCCTTGCTGGCCCATTACCGCATTGATGGACAGCAAACCGGCCAGCGCACCCGAGATCATCAGGGTGATTATAGTGATCCGCACCGCGTTGATCCCAGCATAGCGCGCCGCATTTTCATTGTGGCCAAAGGCGCGGATCTCATAGCCGAGGCGTGTACGCCAGAGGATGAACCAGACCAGAACCGCGCATCCCAGCGCCAGCAGAAAGCTGACATTGAGAGGGGTCGATTTCGAGAAATGAATGCCAAGCGGCGCCAGAACCTCGTAGGCGGTGGGCAAATGCGTTCCCGGCGGAAAGGCAACGGTCTCGGCGTTCTGAGTGTTGGGGTTTTTCATCACCCCGTTCAGAAGATAGCCCATCAGCGCTGCGGCGATAAAGTTGAACATGATCGTCGTGATCACGATATGGCTGCCGCGCTTGGCCTGAAGATAGGCGGGAACCAGTGCCCATGCCCCTCCGAACAGCGCCGCCCCCAATACCGCAAACGGCAGCGCCATCCACCAATAGGGCCAGTTAAAGGCCAGCAGCACCAGCGCGGCCCCGACACCGCCAATCGCCGCCTGACCTTCGCCGCCGATATTGAACAGGCGTGCGTGAAAGGCGATTGCCACCGCCAGCCCGGTGAACATGTAGTTGGTTGCGTAGTAAAGCGTATAGCCGATCCCCGAGGTCGATCCCAGCGAGCCGGAAATCATGATCCAGATCGCCCGAAAGGGGTTTTCGCCAATCGCCAGAACGACAAGGCCCGAGACGAAAAAGGCGAGGATCACATTGATCAACGGAACAAGGGCGACATCCGCCCAACGTGGCATTTTTTCCATCAGGCCGCCTCTGTGGTGACGCCGGCCATCAGTAGGCCCAGCTCTTTTCCATTGGTTTTTGCGGTGATTCGCTCGCCCATGATCCGACCGTCAAACATGACGGCCACACGGTCCGTAAGTGAAAGGATCTCTTCCAGTTCGACGCTGACCAGAAGGACTGCCTTGCCCTGATCCCGCAAGGCAACGATTTGCTGGTGAATGAACTCGATAGCACCGATATCGACGCCGCGTGTGGGTTGGCCGACCAGCAGGACATCGGGGTTACGCTCAATCTCGCGGGCCAGCACGATTTTCTGCTGGTTCCCGCCCGAGAAACTGTGCGCCAGCAGCCGCGGATTGGGTGGGCGAACGTCAAAGCGTTCCATCTTGCCGATGGTGTCGGCGAGGATTGCCTCATTGTCCATCATTATCCGGCCCTTGTTGTATTTTGGATCGTTGTGATAGCCGAAACAGGTGTTTTCCCACGCCATGAAATCCATGATAAGGCCCAGCCTCTGGCGATCCTCGGGAACGTGGGAGATGCCATTGGCGCGACGTGTCAGACCGTCTGCCCGTCGGCCGCTGAGGTCCAGCTCCTTGCCCCGCAGGCGCAGGCTGCCGGTGGCCGAAGCGAAACCGCCGAGTGCCTCGAGCAGCTCTGACTGGCCATTCCCCGCAACCCCGGCGATGCCCAGAATTTCGCCTGCCTTCACCGCAAACGAAATCCCCTTGATCCGCTCGACGCCGGCCTCGTCCTTCAGTCGCAGGTCCTTGACCTCGAGGATGGTTTCTCCCGGTTTGGCGGGAGTCTTGTCCACCCGGAGCAGCACCTTGCGTCCCACCATCAGTTCGGCCAGTTGCTGGGGGTTGGTGTCCTTTGTCTTTAACGTGGCGGTCATCTCGCCCCGGCGCATGACGCTGACGGTGTCGGTCACGTCCATGATTTCGCGCAGCTTGTGGGTGATCAGAATGATGGTTTTGCCCTGAGCGCGCAGGTTTCCGAGGATGCGAAACAGGTGGTCTGCCTCGGATGGGGTCAGAACCCCGGTGGGTTCGTCCAGAATCAGGATGTCGGCTTGGCGGTAGAGGGCCTTCAGAATCTCCACCCGTTGCTGGTGCCCGACCGAGAGGTTTTCGATGATCTCGTCGGGGTCAACTTCCAGTTCATACTCGTGGGCCAGTTCCATCAGAACGCGGCGGGCCTTGGCCAGAGACGGGCGCAGCAGGGCGCCATCTTCGGCGCCAAGCACCACATTTTCCAGAACGGTAAAATTTTCAACCAGCTTGAAATGCTGGAACACCATTCCGATTCCCGCGGCAATGGCTGCCTGGCTGTCCGGAATGGGGGTGGGCACGCCGTTGACGTGGATCTCGCCCGAATCGGCCTTGTAAAAACCGTAAAGGATTGACATCAGGGTGGATTTTCCCGCGCCGTTCTCACCGACAATGCCGTGGATCGTGCCCTTGGCGACGCGAATTGAGATGTCCTTGTTGGCCTGAACCGGACCGAATGCCTTGGAGATTCCGATCAGTTCAATGGCCGGGGCGACAGTTTCCTGCCGCCCCTCATTTGCCTGTTCTGTCACTGTATATGCCTTATTTCACCGGGCAGCTATTGTCGGACATGTAGTCGTGAACCTTGATCTTGCCCGAGATGATTCCGGCCTTGGCGGCGTCAACCGCAGCCTTGATTTCCGGGGTAAAGATCTTGGCGTTGTTCTTGTCCAGCGCATAGTCGATCCCGCCATTGGCAAGGCCCAGCACGTTAAAGCCGGTCTTCAGGGTCGGGCCGTCTTTGAAGGCGTTGTAAACGGCGACATCAACCCGCTTCATCATCGAGGTCAGGACCGAGCCGGGATGCAGGTAGTTCTGGTTGCTGTCTACGCCGATGGAATAAATTCCCTCGTCGGCGGCAGTCTGCAACACGCCAACGCCGGTGCCGCCCGCAGCCGCGTAAACCACGTCTGCGCCCTGCGCGATCTGCGCCTTGGTCAGTTCCGAGCCCTTGACCGGGTCATTCCACGCAGAAGGGGTGGTGCCCGTCATGTTCTGGATAACCTTGTCGTTGGGGGCCGTGGCCTTGACGCCCTGAACATAGCCACAGGCGAATTTGCGGATCAGCGGAATGTCCATGCCGCCGATAAAGCCGACCGTGCCGCTTTTCGAGGCCTTGGCCGCGGCGACGCCCATCAGGTATGAGCCTTCCTGCTCCTTAAACACAACCGAACGCACGTTCGGCTGGTTCACCACCATGTCGATGATGACGAATTTGGTTTTCGGAAAGTCCTTGGCGACTTTTTCCAGAGATGAGGCAAAGGCGAATCCGGTCATCACGATCGGATTGTTGCCTTTCTCGGCCAGACGACGCAGGGCCTGCTCGCGCTGGGCGGCAGACGACAGCTCAATCTCGCGGAAATTCTTGCCGGTTTCCTTTTTCCACCGTGCGGCGCCGTGCGAAGCGGCCTCGTTGAAGGATTTGTCAAATTTCCCGCCAAGGTCGTAAACGATGGCAGGATCAGCAAATGCAGCGACAGCCGTAAAGGCGACAGCGCTGGCAGAGCCGAGGATAACTTTCATAAAGGACATGTTTTTCTCCCGTGTTATTCTTTATGTGTTTGCGCGCCACCGTTTGGGGCGCGCAAACAACGATCAGCAGATGACCATACGCAATTAAGACAGAACGTCGGATCAAGGGTCAACCGTTTTTTATCGGATATCCGGTGTCGGAAGGGATATTTTTCCCGCGCCCTTCGTCATTCAGCCCGCAGACAGCCCTCAGGCGAGGGGCGGCGCGCAAAACTCGCGTTTCATCACGCAGGCGTCCTGCCATGTGCCATCCGGCCCGTGGTAATAGGCTCGCCGGACCGCTGTTTCCCGATACCCCGCCCTTTGATAAAGGGCAATGGCGGGTGCGTTATCAGTGGCGACTTCCAGAAATGCCTCGGTTGCCCCGCGGGCGCGGGCGCTGCGTTCAAACTTGTCGAGCAGCGCGCGCCCATGGCCCAGCCGGCGCGACCCGGGGTCAACGGCCAGAGTCAGGATCTCGGCCTCGAGTCCGGCGATCCGCCCCAGAAGAAAGCCCTGTTTGTGCGCGCACAGGACACAACCGGGTTGGGTCAGAAGGCTGGCAAATGCCTTGGCGGTCCACGGTCGCGGGGCGACAAAGCACCGCCGATGGAGGGCGGCCATCTCGGTTGGCGTCAACTCCGGCACGCTCATGTCAGCAGGATGGGTGCGGTTATGTTTGACGGGGCGGCGTCGGGCGGGCGCACATATAGTGGCGCCGGGCGGGGTTGCGCCCTGTCCGCGCGGCCAAGGGAGACTCGCGCGATATTTTCAACAAATGTTTCTGCTGGGACGTCCGTACGGCACAGCTTTTGGCCGGTCAGTTGGTCCAGCTCGGGCGCGCTTAGTTGCAGGGGGACGCCGGTTATCGGCCCCTCGTCGTAGCGCGCGTAGAAATGACCGCGGCGGGCTGGAATGACACTCCAGAGCGGCCCGGCCTGCCCGTGTGCCAGCGTGTCAAACCCCGAGACCCCGATTGCCGGAATTGCCAGTGCCAGTGCCAGCCCTCGCGCAGCGGCGACAGAGATGCGGATGCCGGTGAAATTGCCCGGCCCGGTGCCAACCGCGATCAGGTTCAGATCGCGCCACGTGATCCCTGCCTCGGCCAGCACAGTTTCCAGCATCGGCATCAGGTGCTCGGCCTGCCCCCGGACCATGGAATCGACGCGGCAGACACGCCGGGTCTTGCCCGCAAGCAAAGCGACCGCGCAATGCGCGGCCGAAGTATCAAACGCCAGAACCCAAGGGTCAGGCGGCAACGGGGCGCACCTCGGTGACCTCGGGAATGTAATGGCGCAGGAGGTTCTCGATCCCCATTTTCAGGGTCATGGTTGACGAGGGGCATCCGGCGCACGCGCCCTTCATATGCAGATAGACCACCCCGCGGTCAAACCCGTGAAAGGTGATATCGCCGCCGTCCTGGGCCACAGCCGGGCGCACGCGGGTATCTAGCAGCTCTTTGATTTGCTTGACGATTTCCTCGTTGGGGCCTTCATGTGCCGTGTGGGCGGCCTGTTCCCCGCCGTCGTTGATCGCAGGCTCGCCAGATTGGAAATGCTCCATCACCGCACCCAGAATGGCGGGTTTCAGGTGGTTCCAGTCCCGGTCTTCCTCTTTGGTGACGGTCACGAAATCCATCCCCAGAAAAACGCCAATCACACCCGAGATGGCAAAGATCCGGCTGGCCAGCGGTGATTTTCCTGCAGTTTCCGCCGAGGGAAAATCGGCCGTGCCGGTTTCCAGAACGGTCTGGCCGGGCAGGAATTTCAATGTTGCGGGATTCGGGGTTGCTTCGGTCTGGATGAACATCTTGTTTCCTTTCGGTGCTGACACAAGGGTATGTCGTTCCCAAGCAAAATTGTCAAGTTCATTAGAATTGTTCTAAAAGACGGGCCATAAGGCGCTCACGCCGGGCGGTTTCGGGTTGTCAGGTGACCGCGATCAGGGCTGCTTTGCTCATCCCGCCGGGAACGATGGTCACGGGAATGGGCAGGGTGCCTGAACTGCGGGTCATGTGGGTCACCAGTGGCCCCGGTCCGTCCTTGCCGACTCCGGCGCCGAGAACGAGGACGCCGATGTCATCGTTGTCCTGAATGAAATCGATGATCTCGCGCTCGGCCTTGCCCTCGCGGATGGCCAGATCGGGGGTGATCTGGTGCTCTTTCTGCATCATTTCGGAAAACACCTTGAAATGTGCTTCGATCCGCTCGCGCGCTTCTTCGCGCATGATGTCGGCCACGCCGATCCAGTGATTGAACTCTTCCGGCGGGATGATAGCGAGGATCGTGACCCCGCCGCCGGTATTGTGGGCCCTGAGAGCAGCAAACCGCATCGCATTCAGGCATTCGGTCGTGCTGTCGAGAATTACCAGAAACTTGCGCATGAGATTCCTTTCGCGTTCACATCGTCGAATGATCCCCCATGCGGGCGGGCAACGCAAGCGCCTGCGGGCAGGCTGCGACATGAAAGCTGGGTTTTCCGAGGTACCTCAGCCGTTCGAATGCGCCCAATCCCAGTAGAGCTCGCGCGCCAGTCTGGTCAGGGGGCCGACCTGATAACAGGTGTCCTCAAAGGCGGTTACCGGCGTGACCTTGTTCATGTTGCCCGACAAAAAGACCTCGTCGGCGCTGTGGAAATCATCAAAGGTCAGCACGGTTTCATGCACGACCTTGCCGGCTCCGCGCAGCAGTCTGATATGGCGGGCACGGGTGATACCGGCCAGAAAGGTGCCGTTGGCCACCGGGGTGAACAGCTCACCGTCGCGGGCCATGAACACGTTTGCCGTGGCGGTTTCGGCGACATTCCCCAGCGCGTCGGCGACCAGCGCATTGCCAAACCCCTTGGCTGCGGCCTCGCGCAGCATCCGTGCGTTGTTGGGGTAGAGCGAGCCCGCCTTGGCGTTGACCACCGCATCATCCAGAACCGGGCGGTGAAAGCGGGTCGTAGTCAGCGTGACCGAGGCCTCGGCACTGGCCATTGGATATTCTTCAAGGCAGACGGCAAAGCCGGTCGAGTCCTCTTGCGGCACGATCCCGCCCAGCCCGTTTTCGATGCCCCAGTACATCGGGCGGATATAGACGCTGGCCTCTTTGGCAAACAGGGCCAGCCCCTCCTGAACGATCTCCATGATTCGCTCGGGCGTCTGGGTCGGTGTCAGTCCCAGCGCCATGGCCGAGCGATTCACCCGCTGGCAGTGGGCCAACAAATCAGGCGTCAGCCCCTCGAACTGTCGCGCCCCGTCAAACACCGTCGAGCCCAGCCACGAGCCGTGATCGGCGGCGCGCATGATGGCCACGTTGCCCTTGTGCCATGTGCCCTCAAACCAGGTACGGATATTTTCGCTGATCGCCATGATGGATGCCTTTCTTTTGGCGGCACTAAACCACTATCGGTAGAGATGGTCCAGAGCCGGATGATGCGCCTCTCAGACCTCGCGTGAACGCACCATTCCCATGATTTCAAACGTGTGTTCCAGAATCGGGGTGGCAATGGCGGCCGCGCGATTGGCCCCGTCGCCCAGAAGGCGGTCGATCTCGGCTGGGTCGGTCATCAGACGGTCCATTTCGGTGCTGATCGGGGCCAGTGTGGCAACGGCCAGATCGGCGAGATCCGGTTTGAACTGCCCGAACTGCTGCCCGGCGTGATCGCGGATGACCTGTTTTGGGGTCTCTCCCGACAGACCGGCGTAGATATTGATGAGGTTGCGGGCCTCGGGTCGGTCGTCCAGACCTTCCAGTGAATCCGGCAGAGGTTCCGGGTCGGTCTTGGCCTTGCGGATCTTTTTCGCGATCGTGTCAGCATCATCCGTCAGGTTGATGCGGCTCATGTCGCTGGGGTCGGACTTCGACATCTTTTTCGTGCCGTCGCGCAGGCTCATCACGCGGGTTGCGGCGCCTTCGATCACCGGTTCGGTGATCGGGAACCAGTCCACCTTGTAGTCGTGATTGAACTTTTCGGCGATGTCGCGGGTCAGCTCCAGATGCTGCTTCTGGTCCTCGCCCACCGGCACGTGTGTTGCGTGATAGACCAGAATGTCGGCGGCCATCAGGTTGGGATAGGCAAACAGCCCCACGCTGGCCGCCTCGCGGTTCTTGCCGGCCTTGTCCTTGAACTGGGTCATGCGGTTCAGCCAGCCCATGCGGGCGACGCAGTTGAACACCCAGCCCAGCTCGGCATGGGCCGAAACCTGGCTCTGGTTGAACAGGATCGATTTTTTCGGGTCCAGCCCCGAGGCGATGAACCCCGCCGCCAGCTCACGCGTGGCGTGGCGCAGGGCCCCGGGGTCTTGCCATGTGGTGATGGCGTGCAGATCAACCATGCAATAGATGGTTTCGATGCCGCTGTTTTGCATCTCGACAAAGCGTTTAACCGCCCCAAGGTAATTGCCAAGGGTCAGGTTGCCTGTGGGCTGTATGCCGGAAAAGACGCGAGGCGTGTGGACCGCTTCCGTCATGGTTCTCTCCTACTCTGGACTATCGGATTGGCATGCCTTATCGCTTGCGCCCAGACTCTCGTCAATCCCGGAACACGACCGATGTATCAAGACGGCCACAATGCTTCGCCAGTTAACCCGTTACCCCCCGCTGTGGTGGTTGTGACCTTGGCGCTGGCCGCCCCGGAGCTGTTGTTTCAGGTGGGATCCGCTGGCCTGATCGGCGGCCCGCAGGCGGTTGGCTGGCGGATTGACGCGATCACCAGCTACGGGTTTTTCGACACGATTTTCAACTGGATGCTGGACACAGGGAATTTTCCGCCGGAGCATTTGTTGCGGTTTTTCAGCTACCCGTTCGTCAATAGCAGTTTTTCCAACGCGGTGTTTCCCGTCGTGCTGATTCTGGCGATGGGAAAGATGGTGGCCGAGGCGTTCTCGCAAAAGGCCTTTCTGGCGATCTTTGTGGCCAGTGTCTTTGTGGGCGCGCTGTCTTATGGGCTGGCCCCGGACAGCAAGCTGCCCCTGATCGGCGCAAATCCACCGGCCTATGGTCTGATTGGCGCCTTTACCTTCATGTTGTTCGTCAAGGCTCGCGTCAAGGGGCAAAGCGGCATACGCGCCTTTGCGCTGATGGCCTTCCTGTTTGGTCTGGAGCTGTTTTTCGGTCTGCTGTTTGGCCTTGGCAAGCTGTGGGTTGCCGACCTGTCCGGCTTTGTGACCGGCTTTGTCCTGTCGTTTTTTTTGGCGCCGGGCGGGGCCGAGCGGATGCTGGCCGCAATCGCCCACGTTCGACGGCGTTAGTGGATTGAAAATTAGACTTGCCCCACCGGCGCGGGTGCGATGATTTTCCCGCGCCGGGGCTTGTCAAACGCGATGTTGCCGCTTATAGACCACGCTCCATTGGCGCGTCCGGCTGAACAAGGGCTGCCGAGTCGTGCCTGAATGCCAATCCTGAACGAAGGAGACGGAAATGCCCAAGATGAAGACGAAATCGGGCGCCAAGAAGCGCTTTAAGGTGACGGCCTCGGGTCGCATCAAGGCCGGTCAGGCGGGCAAGCGCCACGGCATGATCAAACGGTCGAACAAGTTCATCCGCAACGCCCGTGGCCAGACCACGCTGAGTGCGGCGGATGAAACGATCGTGAAAAAATACATGCCCTACGCGCGCTGATAGAGGAGTCTGAACCATGTCCCGAGTAAAAGGAAGCGCGTCCTCGCACGCGCGGCACCGCAAGGTCATCAAGGCAGCCAAGGGTTATTATGGCCGCCGTTCGAACGCGTTTCGCACCGCGACGCAAGCGGTCGACAAGGCCAACCAGTATGCAACCCGCGACCGCAAGCAACGCAAGCGCAATTTCCGCGCCTTGTGGATTCAGCGAATCAATGCTGCCGTGCGTGAGCGCGATGCTGGTCTGACTTATAGCCGCTTTATCAACGGCCTGACGCTGGCGGGCATCGAAGTTGACCGCAAGGTTCTGGCCGACCTGGCCGTGAACGAACCCGATGCGTTCGGTGCAATCGTGGACAGCGCCAAGGCCGCGCTGGGCTGAAATCAACAGGACCAGACTTCAAGGACCCCCGTAGCGCCGTCTTCGGGGGTTTTTTATTACTCCCCGGGCCCACAGCAAAAGCACGTGATCCCACGTGATGTGGACGTCGGGACCGTGACTCGATGGTCGCACCTTTCGCGCACTCCACTTGCAATTCGCCCGCCCAATGGCTAGCAGGAGGCGCAACAAGAATTTCTGGAATGGACGCATCATGGACGGCCTCAACGCGCTGAAAAAGAAATACCTCGACCAGATCATGGCCGCCTCTGACGAGGCCGCGCTGGAGGATCTGCGCCTTGCCGCAATCGGCAAAAAGGGCGAGGTCAGCCTGAAAATGCGCGAGTTGGGCAAGATGACGCCGGAAGAGCGCAAGCGCGCTGGCCCGGTTCTGAACGCGCTGAAAAACGAGATCACCTCGGCGTTGGCCGCGCGCAAGGCATCGCTGGCCGACGCCGCCCTTGAAGAGCGTCTGAAGGCCGAGTGGCTGGATGTGACCCTTGCCGGCCGCCCTCGGTCCCGGGGCAGTGTGCACCCCGTCAGTCAAGTCACCGAAGAGATCGTCGCGATCTTTGCGGATATGGGGTTTTCGGTGGCCGAGGGACCGCAGATCGAAAGCGACTGGTATAATTTTGACGCGCTCAACATCCCGCCCGAACATCCAACCCGCACCGAGATGGACACGTTCTATATGCACCGCGACGCAGGTGATGAGCGCGTTCCGAATGTATTGCGCACCCACACCAGCCCGGTGCAGATCCGCCACATGCTGGCCCACGGCGCGCCGACCCGCATCATCGCCCCGGGCCGGGTTTACCGCGCCGATTATGACCAGACCCATACGCCGATGTTCCATCAGGTCGAGGGGTTGGCGCTGGACCGGGACATATCGATGGCGAACCTGAAATGGACGCTTGAAGAGTTCTGCCGCGCCTTTTTCGAGGTCGAAAACGTCGAACTGCGTTTTCGCGCATCGCATTTCCCCTTTACCGAGCCCAGCGCCGAGGTTGATCTGCGCTGCTCTTGGGACAAGGGGCAGTTGAAGGTCGGTGAGGGCGACGACTGGATGGAGATTCTGGGCTCTGGCATGGTGCATCCCAAGGTCCTGCGCGCTGGCGGTATTGATCCCGAACAGGTTCAGGGCTTTGCTTTTGGCATCGGGATCGACCGCCTGGCGATGTTGAAATACGGAATCCCCGATCTGCGCGCCTTTTTCGACTGCGATTTGCGCTGGCTCCGGCATTACGGGTTCAGGGCGCTGGATGTCCCCACCCTGAGAGGCGGGTTGAGCGCGTGATGGCCTGACACATGGCCCCACGCCTTTGACTGGTTCCGCACCAACTCCCCACGTATCCAAATCCGCCTTTCCCTGCCGCGCCCTTTGCGGTATTGACCGGGCGATCCACTCCGACGAAGGCGCACAGCGATGAAATTTACTCTTAACTGGCTGAAAACCCATCTCGAAACCGAGGCGTCGTTGGACGAGATTCTCTATGCGCTGACCGATCTGGGGTTGGAGGTCGAGGGGGTTGAAAACCCCGCCGACACGCTGGGCGCCTTTCGTATTTGCCGTGTGATCGAGGCGGTTCAGCATCCCAATGCGGACCGCCTGCGTCTGTGCCGCGTGGAAACATGGCCCGATGGCCCCGGGGGGCGTACCGAAGAGGTACAGGTCGTTTGCGGCGCCCCCAACGCGCGCACGGGTCTGGTCGGGGTGTTCGCGCCGGTTGGCTCATATGTGCCGGGGATCGACCTTTTGCTGAAACCGGGTCTGATCCGCGATGTGGAAAGCAACGGGATGCTGTGCTCTGAACGCGAGTTGATGGTTTCTGACGAGCATGATGGTATTATCGATCTGCCTGCGGATGCGCCGCTAGGTGAATTGTTCATCAACTATACCAACCGGAACGATCCGGTGATCGATATTGCTATCACCCCCAACCGGCCTGACGCGCTGGGTGTTGAGGGGATTGCCCGCGACCTGGCGGCGCGCGGATTGGGGCGGTTGATCACACCAGTGATTGAGCCCGTCGAGGGACATTTCAAGAGCCCGCTCAAGGTCACGATCGACCCGGATGTCATGCAAAAGGGTTGTCCGCTGTTTACCGGGCGCCTGATCCGAGGGGTCAAGAACGGTCCCTCACCGCAATGGTTGCAGGACCGGCTGCGCGCGATTGGCCTGCGCCCCATTTCGGCCTTGGTGGATGTCACGAATTTCCTGACCTATGACCGGAACCGGCCTTTGCATGTGTTTGATATGGCCCGACTTACTGGGGATCTGCGGGTGCATTTTGCGCAGGGTGGTGAAACGCTGACTGCGCTTGACGACAAGGATTACACGCTCGATGCGGGTATGATGGCGATCAGTGATGACGCCGCTGTGCAGAGCATCGCAGGCATTATGGGGGGAGCCGCCAGTGGCTGCACCGCAGAGACCACCGACGTTTTTCTGGAAAGCGCCTATTGGGATCCGGTGACGATTGCCGCGACCGGGCGCAAGTTGAAGATAAATTCCGATGCGCGCTATCGCTTCGAGCGCGGGGTTGATCCGGCGTTCACGCCACGAGGGTTGGAGCTGGCAACGGCGATGATTCTTGAATTTTGCGGCGGCGAGGCCTCGGATGTCGTGACGGCGGGCGCAGTCCCCGATACCACGCGGCACTACCATTTGGATCCGGCGCGGGTGTCTTCGCTGGTCGGAATGGATATTCCCGAGGAAACCCAGATCGCAACGCTGAAGGCACTTGGGTTTACCTTTGATGCCATGGAGGTCACCCCTCCCACATGGCGCCCGGATGTGCAGGGCGAGGCGGATCTGGTCGAGGAAATCGCACGCATTGCCTCTCTGACCCGGCTTGAGGGGAAACCTCTGGCCCGAACCAATGTTGGGGTGACGCGACCGATCCTGACCCCGATGCAGCGGCGTGAAATTGTGGCGCGACGGCAGATGGCGGCGCTGGGGTATAATGAATGCGTGACCTATACCTTTGTGGATAAGGCGGCGGCGGAAATGTTCGGCGGCGGCGGAGATGCCACGATGATCGCCAATCCGATCTCGAGCGAGATGAGCCATATGCGCCCGGCCCTGCTGCCCGCGTTGTTGCAGGCCGCGGCCCGCAATCAGGCGCGCGGCTTTCAGGATATGGCCTTGTTTGAGGTTGGCCCAGCCTTTGACGGGGGTGAGCCGGAGGACCAGCATATTGAGGTTGCAGGCCTGCTGGTTGGCGCCACCGGCCCGCGAGATCCTTTTGGGGCGCGACGGATGATCGATGTCTACGACGCCAAGGCAGATGCCGAGGCTGTTCTGGCCGCGGTTGGTGCGCCGATGAAACTGATGGTGCAGCGCAATGCGCCGGGCTGGTATCATCCGGGGCGCTCGGGGCAGTTGTCGCTTGGGCCAAAGAATATCCTTGCACGGTTTGGCGAGTTGCATCCAAGAGTGATGGCAGCAATGGGCGTCAAGGGACCGGCGGTGGCCTTTAGCGTGTTGCTGGAAAACGTGCCGACGAAAAAAGCCGGCAAGGCCACTCGTGCGGCGTTGGAAATCAGTGATCTGCAGGCGGTCGAACGGGATTTTGCCTTTGTCGTCGATGAAGATGTCGAGGCTGCGGTTCTGGTGAACGCGGCAAAGGGTGCGGACAAGAAATTGATTGCCGATGCGCGCGTGTTTGACGTCTTTGTCGGAGAAAGAGCTGCTGCCCAAATGGGGGCAGGCAAGAAATCGGTCGCGATCACTGTGCGGTTGCAGCCGAAATCCGCAACCTTGACCGAGCAAGAGATCGAGGCGGTCTCGGCGCGCGTGATTGAAAAGGTCCGCAAGGCCACGGGCGGTGTTTTGCGCGGCTGATCTCCGGACGCCTGCGGCGCGAGTATTTACGCAAAAAAGAGGGCCGCGAGATGGATGAGGTTGAAATCGTCGTTGTCGGCGCCGGGGTAATCGGTCTGTCGATTGGCCGGGCGTTGGCGCGAGCCGGGCACGAGGTCTTGATCCTTGAGGCCGAGGGGGCGATCGGGCAGCACACGTCTTCACGAAATTCCGGGGTTGTTCATGCCGGGATATATTACCCGCAGGGTTCGGCCCAACAGGTCTTGTGTCAGCGCGGGCGCAGGATGCTGGCGGATTTTTGTACCACCCGGCAAGTGGGATTTGCCCGCTGTGGTAAGCTGACGCTGGCGCCGGACGACGAGGCGATTGCGGTGCTGCGGGATCTGGTGACGCGCGGTCGAGCCAATGGTGTCGATGATTTGCGCATGATTTCACGCAGTGAGCTGGCCGAGCGTGAGCCTGAGGTTCGGGCGGCGGGCGCGATGTTGTCGCCCTCAAGCGGGATTGTCGATGCGGTCGGGTTGATGCAGACGCTGCGGGGCGAGGCCGAATCAGCGGGTGCGATGGTGGCCCTGAATGCGCCATTCCAGAAAGCTTGGGCGCGGGGGGGACGGCTGCAGATCACGGTGGGGGATATAGACGCGACGCGCCTGACCTGTCGCTTTTTGATCAATGCTGCTGCGCTGGGGGCGCATGGTGTTGCAAAGGCCATCAAAGGAGTTGCGCCACGCAGTATTCCGCCGCGGTATCTGGCCAAGGGCAGTTATTTTTCCATCGCGGCGAAATCGCCTTTTTCGGCGTTGATTTATCCGATGCCGGGGGTCGGCTCGTTGGGGATCCACTCGGTTCAGGATCTGGGCGGTGGTGTGCGCTTTGGTCCGAATATGGAATGGGTAGAGGATATTGATTATCGGGTTGATCCGGCGCTTGGCCCCGCGTTTGAAACCGCTGTCCGGCGCTATTGGCCGGGGCTGCCGAGTGGCGCGCTACAGCCGGACACCGCCGGCATCCGGCCCCGTATCTGGGGGCCGGGCATGGAAAAGCGGGTGTTCGAGTTTCAGGATGCCACCGATCATGGTGTCGCCGGCCTGATCTCGCTGTTCGGGTTCGAATCTCCGGGCCTGACATCGTGCCTGGCGATCGGTGCCCATGTTTCTGCTATGGTCGAGGCGGAATCCGGACCGCGCGTTTGACGGTTTCCCGGGCAAGGCAACGGTCCAGATACGCGGGCACGTTTTCGAGGTCGTTCCAGTCAAGCTGATCGGTGATCTTGTAAACCAGCGTCAGGACCCGCAACCACGGGAACACCGCGATATCGGCGATTGAGTATTCCCCCATGATGTAATCGCGCCCCGCGAGACGTTGATCGAGAACCGCCAAAAGGCGCTCGGTCTCATCGAGGTAGCGCTGGCGTGGGCGGGGATCATCGATCTCTTTGCCAGCGAATTTCACAAAATAGCCGAGTTGCCCGAACATCGGTCCGACACCTCCCATCTGCCACATCAACCATTGGATGGTGTGATAACGCTCGATCGGATCTTTGGACAAAAGTTTCCCGGTCTTTTCCGCGAGGTAAATCAAGATGGCACCGCTTTCAAACAGCGCCAGTGGCTTGCCGCCGGGCCCGTTGGGGTCGATGATCGCCGGGATCTTGTTGTTGGGGTTCAGCGACAGAAACTCAGGTGTTTCCTGATCGTTGTTGGCAAAATTGACGGTATGGGCCTCATAGGGCAGGCCGACTTCTTCAAGCATGGTCGAGGCCTTGATCCCGTTCGGTGTGGTCAGGGAATAAAGCTGTATCCGGTCAGGATGTTTGGCCGGCCAGCGTTTGGTGATTTCGAATTCAGCGAGTGTTGTCATCGGGATGTCCCTTGTTCAAACGTGTCTGAACCCGAGACTAAGGATCGCGATGGCGAATTTACAGGGGCTGGCCTGAAAAACCTGTCGCCAGCCCCTGCATTTGTGTGAATTACATCTTCAGGGCCAGTGCGGGCGAGGTTACATCAATGCCCAGCGCCTTGCCCACCGCGTAATAGGTCAGCTTTCCGGCGTGGGTATTCAGACCGTCCAGAAGATGCGGATCATCCTCGCATGCCTGCCGCCAGCCCTTGTCCGCCAGCGCCAGCATGAATGGCATGGTGGCGTTGCCCAGCGCAATCGTCGATGTGCGGGCGACCGCGCCGGGCATGTTGGCAACGCAGTAATGCATGATTCCATCCACCTCAAAGATGGGGTCGTCATGGGTGGTGGCGTGTGAGGTTTCAAAGCACCCGCCCTGGTCAATCGCCACATCGACCATCGCCGCCCCCGGTTTCATTGTTGACAGCATTGCGCGACTGACCAGTTTGGGTGCGGCGGCACCCGGGATCAGAACCGCGCCGACCACCAGATCGGCCTTTGAGACCATCTCGGCGGTGTTGGATTTCGAGGCATAGCGGGTTTTGAACCGATCACCGAACACGTCGTCAAGATAACGCATCCGCGGCATCGACATATCCAGAACCGTCACGTTGGCGCCCATCCCGGCGGCAACGCGTGCGGCGTGGGTGCCGACAACGCCACCGCCAATGACCACAACCCGCGCCGGGCCGACGCCCGGCACCCCGCCCAGCAACACGCCGCGTCCGCCATTGGCCTTTTGCAAGGTCCAGGCTCCGACCTGCGGGGCCAGCTTTCCGGCGACCTCGGACATTGGCGCCAACAGCGGCAGGCCGCCTGCGCGGTCGGTTACGGTCTCATAGGCGATGGCGGTGACGCCGCTGTCCAGAAGATCGCGGGTTTGCTCGGGGTCGGGGGCAAGGTGCAGGTAGGTGAACAGGATCTGCCCCTCGTGCAACTGACGACGCTCGACCGCCTGTGGCTCCTTGACCTTCACGACCATCTCGGCGCGTTCGAAAATCTCGGCGGCGCTGGCAACGATCTCGGCCCCGGCGGCGATATAATCGCTGTCCGGAAAACCCGACCCGGCCCCGGCCCCGGTTTCTATGATGACGCTGTGGCCGTGGTGCACCGCCTCGGCTGCGGCCATCGGCGTGACGCCCACCCGGTATTCCTGATTCTTGATTTCTTTTGGACAGCCAATAAGCATGGTTTTTCTTCCCTTGATCGATGATGCGACGAATTGTCCAAAGTCTGCCTCGTTCTGCGGTGAATTGCATTGCAAAGTTCGGTGACAAAAGGGATATAAAGCAACGGAATTCACGAAAATACGCCAAATTTGAACAAGGATCGTGCATAAAATGGAAATGGACGCTACAGATCGCCGAATTCTGACAGTGCTGCAAAAGCAGGGCCGGATCTCGAATGCCGAACTGGCCGAGCGGATTAACCTGTCCCCTTCGGCATGTCACCGCCGCGTCCAGCGGTTGGAAAAAGAGCGCGTGATTACGGGCTATGTCGCCCTTCTGGATGCGCGCGAGGTGGACAGGCGCTCGACCGTATTTGTCGAGATTACCCTGTCAGGGCAGGCCGACGAGGTGCTGGACGCCTTTGAGAAAGAGGTCGCCCGTGTCCCCGATGTGCTGGAGTGTCATCTGATGGCGGGTTCGGCGGATTACCTGCTGAAGGTGGTGGCACGTGATACCGACGATTTTGCCCGCATCCACCGGCGCTATCTGGCCCGTCTGCCGGGGGTATTGCAGATGCATTCGTCCTTTGCCCTGCGCACGGTGTTCAAGACCACTGCCTTGCCGGTTTAGGACATTGCCGGGGCGTGAGAACCCTCACCAAAGACCGCTATCCCAGCAGGAATTGCAGCCCGTAAAGGGCCGCCATGCCGCCGACGATCGAGGCCACGGCGTTCTTGCTCCAGATGCCAATCGCAAAGGCAACAAATGCAGCACCCAGCCGGGCCGGATCCAGATGCCCTCCGGTTGCCTGCGGCCAGACCACGAGGGGGGCAATCAGCCCGGGCAACACGGCGACTGCGACATAGCGCAAATGTCGCAAGATCCAGTCGGGCAGCTCGCGGTCGCCGATCAGACCTAGAAATGAAAAGCGGATCAGATAGGTGCCAAGCCCGAGCAGCACGATCACGATCCAAAGGGTTGTCTTGTCGGTGATCATGCCCTGCGCCTTTTTAATTTCTGCTCGACTCCCGCGCCTGCGATCATGGCCAGTAACGCGGCAATGATCAGGCCCAGATTATAGGGCACCCAGATCAGGGCCAGCGTTGCGCCGACCGAAACCAGCGCAGCGATAAAATGGGGCAGGCTGCGCATGGCCGGGGCGGTCAGGGCAATAAAGGTGATCGGGATGGCAAAATCCAGCGAGTATTCAGGCGGGATCATCGCCCCGGCCACCGCTCCGACATAGGAAAAGATATACCAGAGCGGAATGATCGGCAGCAGCGAACCAAAATAGAACCGCACCTTTTGAGCGACCGTCATTTCAGGGGCGCTTTCGTATTTCTGAAAGGCGACGGCAAAGGCCTGATCAACCATGAAATACGCCATCAACACCCGTATGAACAGCGGTGCGCGTCCCAGATGGGGAACCAGCGCGGCCGAATACATGGCCATTCTCAGGTTGACGGCCAGCGCCGTCAACAGCACGATGAAGGTTGGCGCGTGTTCCTGCATAAGGGAAATTGCCGTGAACTGGGCGGCACCGGCGATCACCAGAAAGGTCATCGACATGGTTTCGACGATGTTCAGGCCTGCCTTGGTTGCAATCGCTCCGAACAACAGGGCAAATGGCACCACTACCAGAATGAACGGGCTGCCGGCACGAAAACCGGACCAAAAGGCTGAATTGGGCTTGGATTGTGACATGGCCTGACTCTAAATGGAACCGCCAACAGCTAGGCGAAACAAACGGGGGAAGCAATTGGGAAAAACCACGGATCTGTCGAATTACCTGATCGCGCCGACCCCCGATAATGCGCGTCTTTCGCGTATGGTCAAGGGCAGCGATCACAACGGCGCGCCAATCAGCGCCGCCGTCGTCGAAGAGCGCCCGCTGACGATCTACCTCAACAGTCAGGAAATCGTGACCGCCATGACGATTGGCGACTACCCCGATTATCTGGCGCTGGGCTTTTTGCGCAATCAGGGGATGCTGTCACCAGAAGATACTGTGACCGCCGTCGATTACGACGAAGAGATCGAGACCATCGTCATCCGCACCGCTCACAAGACCGATTTCGAGGACAAGCTGAAAAAGAAGACCCGGACCAGTGGCTGCGCTGTCGGCACTGTCTTTGGCGACATGATGGAAGGGCTTGAGGGGGTGACGCTGCCCTCTGCCGAGCTGCGCACCTCGTGGCTTTATGCACTGGCGGACAAGATCAACCGAACGCCCAGTCTTTACCTCAAGACCGGGGCGATTCATGGCACGGTGCTGTGCCAAAAAGATGTTCCGTTGGTCTATATGGAGGATGTCGGCCGCCACAACGCGGTGGACAAGGTGGCCGGCTGGATGCTGTCCGAAAAGGTCGGGGCCGGGGACAAGATCCTTTATACCACGGGGCGTCTGACCTCGGAAATGGTGATCAAAACGGCGATGATGGGGATTCCGGTGCTGGTGTCGCGCTCGGGCTTTACCGCGTGGGGGGTAGAGATCGCCCAGCAACTGGGTCTGACTCTGATCGGGCGGATGCGCGGGCGGCGGTTCATCTGCCTTTCCGGCGAGGACCGCCTTGTGCGTGATGCCGATCCCGACTCGATTGGCGAGGAAAGCCGCAAGATGCGCCGTCAGGGGGCCCGCGATGACTAGGCCGTTGGGCGTAATCCTTGCCGGCGGGCAGTCGCGCCGCATGGGCGGGGGCGACAAGGCGCTGCTGCAGCTTGATGGCAGAACGCTTATGCAGCGGGTCATCGACCGCCTTGCACCGCAGGTCGCGGCTCTGGCGATCAACGCCAACGGGGATCCACAGCGTTACCGTGGTTTTGATCTGCCGATCATCGCGGATTCGATTTCCGGCTTTGCCGGGCCACTGGCAGGCGTTCTGGCCGGGTTGGATTGGGCCGCCGCGAAAGGGGCATCCCATATCGTGACCGTTGCCGCCGATACGCCGTTCTTTCCGACCACTCTGGTTCCAGTTCTGCAGCAAACCCTTTTGGATAGCGGTCAGCCGATCGTTTTGGCGGCCACCGATAGCGGCGCGCGGGGACGCTCGCGGCACCCGACCTTTGGCCTGTGGCCAGTTTCCCTGCGTGCCTGCTTGCGGGATGCGATTGGCGCGGGAACGCGCAAGGTTGTCGCATGGACCGACGCGCAAGGTTGCGCCTCGGCTATTTTCCCGTCAGAACCTTTTGACATGTTTTTCAACATCAACACGCCCAAAGACCGCGAGCGGGCACAAGAGCTGATGGAAAAGGGAATGGTCTGATGCAGGTATATGGCGTCGTCGGCTGGAAGAACAACGGCAAGACTGGCTTGATGGAGCGCCTCGTGCGCGAGATCACCGACCGGGGTTTTAGCGTCTCAACGGTCAAGCACGCCCACCACCGCTTTGACGTGGACCAGAAGGGTAAGGACAGTTTTCGCCACCGCGAGGCTGGCGCCGAGGAAGTGCTGCTGGCCTCCAGTCACCGGTGGGTTTTGATGCATGAGCTGCGCGACGAGGACGAACCATCGCTGGACACGTTCCTTGCGCGCATGACCCCCGTCGATCTGGTTCTGGTCGAAGGATATAAGCGCGACACCCACGCCAAGATCGAGGCCCACCGCGCCGAGACCGGGCAGAGCCTGATTGCCGAGGACGACCCGACGATCAAGGCAATCGCCAGCGATGTTCCCCTTGACGGCATGGGGCGCCCGGTGTTTGCGCTGGACGACACCCGGGCAATCGCCGATTTTATTTTGCAACAGACCGGGCTGGCAAAATGACGACTCCGCGTTTGGCCAATGACTGTTTTGCCCTGCCGCCGGGGGTCGAGTGGACCCCGGTCGATCAAGCGCTGGCCCTCTTGAAATCACGCCTGCACGCTGTTGTCGGGCCCGAGGACGTGGTGCTTGCCAAGGCATCGGGGCGCGTCGTTGCCACTGATTTGAAGGCGGTGCGAACCAGCCCGCCCAGCACCAATTCGGCGGTGGATGGCTATGGGATCGCGATAGCCTCATGCGACCGGACGACCACGACACAAAGGCTGGCGCTGCTGGCGGGGCGCGCGGCGGCAGGGCATCCCTTTCAGGGTAAGGTTGCCATTGGCAAGGCGGTTCGCATCCTGACCGGGGCCACCGTGCCAGCGGGGGTTGATACCATCCTGATGCAGGAGGATGTGGAGGTTGACGACGATTGCATCAGCTTTTCCGGCCTGCCCCGGACGGGGGCAAATTTGCGCGCCGCCGGTGAGGATATGAAAGAGGGCGCCACGATTTTTCCCGCCGGAACGGTGTTGCGGGCCAAGGATGTCGGGGTGCTGGCTGCCGCGGGACTTGCTGAAATCGCCTCCTTTCGGCGGTTGCGTGTCGGCGTTCTTTCGACCGGAGATGAGATTCGGGCGGCTGGAGATACGGCCAGCGCGGATCAGATATTTGACGCCAACCGGCCGATGCTGCTGTCGATGCTGGCGCGCTGGGGATTTGCGGCGGTTGATCTGGGTCATGTCGGCGACACCCGGGATCTGGTGCGCGCGCGCCTTGACGAGGCCGTCCGACAGGTCGATGCGATCCTGACCTCTGGCGGCGCTTCGGCGGGTGATGAGGACCATATGTCCGCAATATTACAGGCCGAGGGGCAGGTTGATTTCTGGCGTATCGCGATCAAGCCGGGTCGACCGCTGGCGATGGGCCAGTGGCAGGGGGTTCCGCTTTTTGGTCTGCCGGGCAATCCGGTTGCGGCCTTTGTCTGCGCTCTGATTTTTGCTCGACCCGCCCTGTTTCTGATGGCCGGTGCCAGATGGCCGGAGCCGGTGGCCTATCGCGTGCCCGCCGCCTTTGGCAAAAAGAAGAAACCGGGACGGCGCGAATATCTGCGGGCGCGCCTGAATGCCGAGGGGCAGGCCGAGGTTTTCTGGTCTGAAGGGTCCGGTCTGATCTCGGGGCTGAGCTGGTCGGATGGTTTGGTGGAACTGGGCGATGCCGGCGACGAGATCACCCCCGGCGCGCCGGTGCGCTTTATCCCCTACGCCAGCTTTGGCCTGTAACTCTGGGTCCACGTCCTAATCAAACGTTCCGGCAATCCGCCCCAGCAGCATGAAGGCGCGGGCGGTGCGGGTTTCCCCCATTTCGATCAGCTCGTGATCGCTGGCGGTGGCTTCGAACTCGGCCAGAACCGAGTCGAACTGGCGTAGAAAGTGATGCGCGGCGTCCCGAAACACCGGATCTTTTTTCATGCGCCCGTTGGCAAGCGCCAGACACGAGCGGTCGCGTATTCCTCCCAAACCCGCCACGGCAGGCCCGCGCGCTCCCTTGGCAAAGGCGCGCCATGTTTCGGCGCGGGGCCGGTCGGGTCGCAGGTCGTCCATGTAAATCCCGTCTTGCGACAACAGGGTCAGGATGTCCTGTGAAGCGCGGATCATTCTGGCAATATCCCGGTCGGCCAGTGCGCGCCGCAGTGTGCGAAAGCCTTCGGCGTCGTCCTCGTTCTCGGGGAAATTCAGCGCCCGGATGAATTCGGCAATAGTGATCGGTTCTCGCGGGGTGTCGGGTGCGGCTTCCAGCGCCAGCGAGGCCTGTCCTTCGGGCTCGGGCTGGCGCTCGCGCGGCAGGGCAGGTTTGGTGGTCGAGGGTTCTTCCCCGGGATCCTTGTCGCGTCGGGAGGCAAAGGTCGCAATCGCAGTTTCCGTCTGGCGCTGGGAAACGGCAATATCCGCCAGTTGTTTTTCGATCGCCGGGTTTACGGTTTGACCGGCGGTTTGCTGCTGCATGACATAGGCGTGGCGCATCGCGTCAATAGAGGCCTGCAGGCGCTGCGCCTCTTCACGCATGACCCGCGCCGTCTTGGCCCCAGCGCTGGCCACCCAGATCAGGCCGATCGGCAGTAGGATCGAGACCATGGTCATCACAAATGTCATCGGGTTGAATCCCGGGCCGTTCCCGTCCGAGCGGATCCCAATGAAATACCAGAACCCGGCGACGATTCCGACCCAGACGAGGCTTAGCCCGGCGGCGACAATATCGACAAGCTCGACCTTCGGGCGCGGGCTTTGCCCATATATTCCCAAGTCCAGCGGGGCTTCGGGTTTGCCTTGATCCATGTTCCTGTGGCCTTTGCGGAGGTCTCCCTCAAATGAATTTGACGCTTAGTATCTCGTAACTCTTGGTGCCGCCCGGGGCCTTGACCTCGACACTGTCACCTTCTTCCTTGCCAATCAAGGCACGCGCAATTGGCGACTTGATGTTCAGCAGCCCCTGTTCGATATTGGCCTCGGGCTCACCCACGATCTGATAGGTTTTTTCCTCGTCGGTGTCCTCGTCCACCAGTTCGACGGTGGCGCCGAATTTGATCGAGCCGCTCAGGCGGGTGACATCGATCACATCGGCCAGGCTGATCAGACCCTCCAGTTCCTTGATGCGGCCCTCGATATGGCTCTGTTGTTCACGCGCGGCATGATATTCGGCGTTCTCCGACAGATCGCCATGCTCACGCGCTTCGGCGATGGCGCGGATGACGGCCGGGCGGTCCACGGATTTCAGTTGTTTCAACTCATCATCCATGGCTTTGAATCCACGTGGTGTTACCGGAACTTTTTGCATCAGCCTGTCAGCATCCCTTGTTGGCGTTTCCTGAAGGCAGAACATAGGATTTGCCCGCGCCAAGAGCAAGGGATTCCCGCGATGGCGCACGGCAACCGCTGTGTAAGAATTGACCTTGCCGCGCCCCTTGGATAGGCAAGGCTGACAGGACCAATGCAGCGCAGTCACACCGGGGGATCCGAAATGGCCGAAATTGAACGCGAATCAATGGAATATGATGTCGTCATCGTTGGTGCGGGACCTGCGGGCCTGTCGGCGGCGATCCGCCTGAAACAACTGGATCCCGATCTCAACGTGGTGGTGCTGGAAAAGGGCAGCGAAGTTGGCGCGCACATCCTGTCAGGAGCGGTTCTGGACCCTGTGGGGCTGAACGCGCTGATTCCCGACTGGAAACAGCGGGGCGCCCCCTTGAACGTGCCGGTTGAAAAGGACAATTTTCTGATGCTGGGGGCCGGTGGTTCGGTTCGGATTCCGAATTTCCCGATGCCACCCCTGATGAGCAATCACGGCAATTATATTGTCTCGATGGCAAATGTCTGCCGCTGGATGGCCGAACAGGCCGAGGCGCTGGGGGTCGAGATTTTCCCCGGCATGTCCTGCTCGGAAATCGTCTGGGGCGAGGACGGGCGCGTTGCCGGTGTGGTTGCCGGCGAATTTGGCCTGCAAAAAGACCGTACGCCCGGCCCCAATTATGAACCGGGAATGGAGCTGCTTGGGAAATACGTGTTTTTGGCCGAAGGCGCGCGCGGGTCGCTGTCCAAACAGGTGATCGAGAAATTCGAGCTGGGTCACGGTAAAGACGTACAGAAATATGGTCTGGGCATGAAGGAGATCTGGGAGGTCAAACCCGAAAACCATCGTCTGGGCACCGTCACGCATACGATGGGCTGGCCATTGGGGGGCAATGCCGGGGGAGGGTCGTTCATTTACCACATTGAAAACAATCAGATTTTCATCGGTTTTGTGGTTCATTTGAACTATGCTAACCCCTATCTTTACCCTTATATGGAATTCCAGCGATTCAAGCATCACCCCAAAATTGCGCAACTTCTGGAGGGGGGAAAGCGCATTGCATATGGCGCGCGGGCGATCTCTGAAGGGGGCTGGCAGTCCATCCCCAAGATGGTGTTTCCGGGTGGTGCGCTGCTGGGCTGTTCGGCGGGGCTTTTGAATGTGCCGCGGATCAAGGGTAACCACAACGCGATGCTCAGCGGCAAGGCAGCGGCTGAAGCAGCCCATGCGGCGATCAAGGCAGGCCGCGCTGGCGATGAGCTGGCCTCTTATGAGACCGACGTGCGCAGCGGCCCGATTGCCAAGGACCTGAAGCGGGTGCGGAATGTTAAGCCGCTGTGGTCGAAAATGGGGCTTGTGGCGTCGCTGACACTGGGCGGGTTTGACATGTGGGTGGCCAATTTGACCGGCTGGAACCCGCTGGGAACGCTCAGCCACGGCAAAACCGATGCCGCGGCGACCGAGCCGGCGGATCAACATGCCGTGATCGAGTATCCGAAACCGGACGGGGTTCTCAGCTTTGACCGGCTGACCAATGTCAGTTTCTCGGCAACGCATCACGAAGAGGACGAGCCGTGCCATCTGCTGCTGGCAGATCCGGATTTGCCGATTTCGGTGACCCTTCCGAAATATGCGGAACCGGCCCAGCGCTATTGTCCGGCAGGGGTTTACGAGGTTTTGCGTGATGAGGACGGCAGCAACCCGCGCTTTCAGATCAACGCCCAGAACTGTGTTCATTGCAAGACCTGCGATATCAAGGACCCGCTGCAGAATATTACTTGGACCACCCCGCAGGGCGGGGATGGGCCGAACTATCCAAATATGTGAGCGCCCGTGACAGGATCCGGGTTTTGGTTGCAACGCCCGTGTTTCCCGCTGCGCCGCATTGCCAATGATCGGGCAGGGCACTAGGCTGCGGCCCAAGTATTCATCGACCGGAGATTTCCTGTGACCCTCAAATTCAAGCCCGTTCTGGTGGCAGCCTCGGCGGCGCTGCTTGTTCTTTCTCCCTTGGGCAGCGGCCTCAGGGCCGAAAGTTTGGCTGGCGATTACCTTGCGGCACTTCAGGCCGATTACGACAACGACTATACGGCCGCCGCCACCTATTACACCCGCGTCCTGAAGCGTGATCCGAAAAACGTGCAGATTTTGCAAAACGCCCTGCTGGCGGATATCGCAAAAGGCAGTGTGGACGAGGCGTTGCGCATTGCCACGCAGATGCATGCCAGCGGCAATCAGAGCCAGCTTGCCGATCTGGTCAAGCTGGCGCATGACATCAAGGTCGGGGATTTTAACGCCGCTGCGCAGCTGTTTGCCGGCGGTGCGCGGTTCAGCCCGCTGCTGGACGGTCTGGTTCAGGGCTGGATTGCGGTTGGCCAAGGGAACATGACCGGCGCGCTGGCCCGCTTTGACAAGATGGGCAGCAACAAGACCATGAAGATCTTCAGCAACTTTCACAAGGCGTTGGCGTTGGCGCTGGCCGGTGATTTCGAGGCGGCCGAAAAGATCATGGAGGGCGTCAATGGACGGCCCATCCGGATCGGGCGGGACAGCCTTGTCTCTCATATCCAGATTCTTTCGCAGCTCGAACGCAATGACGATGCCATAAAGGTAATCGATGATGCGATGAACGGTTCTGCCGATGTGCAATTGTCCGGTATGCGGGCGCGCCTGAAAAAGGGCGAGACTCTGGATTTTACCACTGTAACCGATGCCAAACAGGGCGTGGCCGAGGTGTTCATCACGCTGGCCTCGGTTCTGGCCGGGCAGGACAACCAGAGATTCGGCTTGATTTACGGGCGTCTGGCCGAATATTTGCGCCCTGATTCGGTCGAGGCGCATCTGCGTGTCGCCAATATTCTGGACTCACAGGGGCAATATGCTCTGGCGGTCGATGCGTATAACAAAGTTCCCGCCTCGAACCCGCGCTTTTTTACCGCCGAGATCGGCCGCGCCAGCGCATTGCGTGCCGATGGCAAGCCCGACGCTGCAATCGAGGTTTTGCGGGCCTTGGCTAAAGGCCATCCTGACGTCCCCAATGTCTTTACTGCCCTTGGCGACGCGCTGCGCGGGCAGAGCCGCTTTGCCGAAGCGACCAAGGCCTATGACCGGGCGATCAAGCTGCTGCCCGAGGTGAAACCGAACCACTGGTTCCTCTATTATGCCCGGGGGATAACCTATGAGCGCGAGGGAAAATGGGACAAGGCCGAGGCCGACTTTCGCTTTGCCCTGAAACTGTCCCCCGATCAGCCATTGGTTCTGAATTACCTCGGCTACGGGCTGGTCGAGAAAAAGATCAAGATGGATGAAGCCCAGAAAATGATCGAGACGGCGGTCAAAAAACGGCCCGATGACGGCTATATTACCGATTCGCTGGGGTGGGTTTTCTATCAGGTCGGCAAGTATGACAAAGCCGTCCCGCAGCTGGAACGGGCGGTTGAGCTGATGCCGGTGGACCCCACCATCAACGACCATCTGGGCGACGCTTACTGGATGGTCGGGCGCCACCGCGAGGCCCGCTTTCAATGGTTGCGCGCCCTGTCTTTTGGGCCGGACAAGACAGAGGCTGCACGTATTCGCAAAAAGCTGAACATCGGTCTGGACGCTGTTCGCAAGGCTGAGACCGTAAAAAAAGCAAAGAATTGACAGACAACAGGCGCTTTGCGGCGGCCAAGGTCAATCTGGCCCTGCATGTGACCGGGCGTGCGGGCAACGGCTATCACATGCTGGACAGTCTGGTGTGTTTTGCCGACGTCGGAGATGTGGTCTCGGTGGCGCCGGCAGCGGATCTGGAGCTGAACCTTTGCGGGCCGATGGCGGGCCTGCTGCCGTCGGGAGCGGATAATCTGGTCCTGAAGGCGGCCCGATTGCTGGCCCCTGCGCCGGGCGAGGGGGCGCGGATCACGCTGGACAAGCGCCTTCCCGTGGCCGCCGGGATTGGCGGGGGGTCGGCGGACGCGGCGGCCTGCCTTTCTCTGTTGGCCGGGCTGTGGCACCGCCCGCTTCCGTCGCCAGCGACATTGATGCGTCTCGGGGCCGACCTTCCGGTCTGTATTGAGGGGCGGGCCGTGCGCATGGAGGGGATGGGCGAGACCCTGACCGCGCTGCCCGATATGCCCGACTTTTTCGCGGTTTTGGTCAATCCGGGCGCAGGCCTGTCCACGGCGCAGGTTTTCAGGGCACTGATCGCCCACGCAAACACGCCGCTGGCTCCCTTGCCACAGGGATCGGATCCGGCCCGGTGGACCGAGTTTCTCAGTCGCAGTCGCAACGACCTTGAGGCGCCGGCAATCCGGTTGATGCCCGAAATCGCCGATGTCCTGCGGGCGTTGCGCGCTGGCAAGGGCTGCGTTCTGGCGCGGATGTCGGGTTCGGGGGCAACGTGTTTCGGGCTGTACGATAGTGCTGAGGATGCGAATGGGGCGGCCCATACCCTCGGCCAGCAGCACCCGCGCTGGTGGGTCCGGGCAACGCGGCTTGGGTCTGCACCCGAGCGGGTCGAACCCGACGCCGGGATGGGTGATGGTTGACGCTGCCAGCCACACGGTTTACCGCGTCAGAAAACAGACTGAACAAAGGATGATCCCATGAGCAACCCCTCCCTTCTGATCTTGGCAGGCGATGGTATTGGACCCGAGGTGATGGCCGAGACCCGCAAGGTCATCGACTGGTATGAGCGCAACCGGGACATCCGTTTCGATGTCACCGAGGATCTGGTTGGCGGTTGTGCCTATGACGTTCATGGCGTTCCACTGGCGGATGCCACCATGCAGAAGGCCCAAGAGGTCGATGCGGTCCTCTTGGGGGCTGTTGGCGGTCCAAAATATGATGCGCTGGATTTCAGCGTCAAGCCCGAGCGTGGATTGCTGCGCCTGCGCAAGGAAATGGATCTGTTTGCCAATTTGCGCCCGGCCCAATGTTTTGACGCGCTGGCCGATTTTTCGTCGCTCAAGCGTGAGGTTGTCGCCGGTCTCGACATCATGATCGTGCGCGAGCTGACCAGCGGCATTTATTTTGGTGAGCCGCGCGGCATCACCGATGACAACGAGGGCGGGCGCATTGGCGTCAATACCCAGCGTTATACGACAAGCGAGATTCGCCGGGTGGCGCGCGCCGCCTTCGATCTGGCGCAAAAGCGCGACGGCCGGGTCTGCTCGATGGAAAAGGCCAATGTCATGGAGAGCGGGATCCTCTGGCGTGAAGAGGTGCAGTGGGTCCACGACAACGAATATCCCGACATCCAGCTCAGCCACATGTATGCCGATGCCGGGCTGATGCAGATCGTCCGCTTTCCCAAACAGTTTGACGTGATCGTGACCGATAACCTGTTTGGCGATCTGCTGTCGGATGCGGCCTCGATGCTGACCGGCAGCCTGGGGATGTTGCCCTCGGCCAGCCTAGGCGCCCCGATGGCCAACGGTCGCCCCAAGGCCCTTTATGAACCGGTCCACGGTTCGGCCCCGGACATCGCCGGTCAGGGCAAGGCGAACCCCTGCGCGACGATCCTCAGCTTTGCCATGGCGCTTCGGTATTCGTTTGATCTGGGGGACGAAGCCGCGCGTCTGGAAAATGCGGTTGAGGCGGTTCTGGCCAAGGGCATCCGCACGCCGGATTTGATGCAGGCGGGCGGCGGCACCCCGGCAACGACGGCGCAGATGGGCGATGCGGTGATTGCCGCGCTTGAAGAAACGCTAGGTTGATCCCACCAACCAGCCGTATCCACCGGCATCCGGGGCTGGATTGCTGCGGCTCAACGCAGTGTCCGGCCCTTTCGGATGGCATCGGCGCCGAATTTTTCCCGGATCTTGTCGGCGGCGCGTTCAAGCGCCTCGCGGCGGTTGGCCTCCGGGTCTAACAGATCGACAGGGTGCCAGGCGTCGTCGTAGGGCTCAAGGATACTGATCCCAACCCCGATCAGACGAAAGGGGCCGTCCGAGACGGTATTTTCAAGGAGAATACGCGCGACCGCGTAAATTCGCTCTGCCAGTTGGGTCGGGGTGGACAGGCTGATGCGGCGGGTCAGGATTTTGTGGTTTGATCGCTTCAGTTTCAGCGTGACGACGCGACCGGCCGTCTGGCGGACCTTGGCCCGATCGGCGACCTGTTCGCTCAGCCGCCAGATGTGGCCGTCAAGAACGTCGATGTCTGCCGTGTCCCGCGAAAATGTGATTTCTTTCGAGATGCTCTTGACCGGCGCATTGGCCGAGACCGGTCGGTAGTCCATCCCGCGTGCCAGATGCCAGAGGCGCGCTCCTGAGCTGCCATATTGGCGGATGAGGTCCGATTTTTCCCAGCGCAGTATGTCTGTGATCGTGCGGATACCATCGCGCGCGAGGGTGGCCTGAAACGCCTGACCAACCCCCCAGATCAAGCTGACGGGCTGGTCTTGCAAAAACCGCTGGGTTTCGGCCTTTCCGATGACCGAAAATCCCCGTGGCTTGTCCAGATCCGAGGCGATTTTTGCCAGAAACTTGTTGTGCGACAGGCCGATCGAGCCGCTGATTCCCAGCTTTGTTTCCATTTGTTTCACAAGCCGGGCGAGTTGCAGCGCCGGTGGGGCTCGGTGCAGGCGGGTGGTTCCGGTGAGGTCCAGAAAGGCCTCATCCAGAGACAAGGGTTCGATGGCCGGGGTCATGGCCTGCATCATTTCGCGAATTTGCCGCGAGACAGCCACATAAACAGACATGCGCGGGCGGATGACGACGGCATCTGGGCAGCGTCTGAGCGCCTGAAACATCGGCATTGCCGAGTGAACCCCGCTGATTCGGGCGATGTAACAGGCGGTGGCGACGACGCCGCGGGGGCCATTGCCGCCGACAATCACCGGCCGGTCGCGAAGGGCGGGGTTGTCGCGTTTTTCCACGCTGGCATAAAACGCGTCGCAATCCATATGCGCAATAGACAGCTCGAACAACTCGTCATGCGCCAGAACCCGGGGCGAGCCACAATTGGGGCAGCGTCGGGCGGCGGGGATCTCGGTCAGGCAGTCGCGGCAGAGGGCGGGCATGGGGCGCTCCGGTTTGGTCCGCAGGATGGCACAGCCGTGGCGGGGCTGCAATTGGCGTGCTCAGGGCAGGCTGCCGAGAATGTCGTGGGCGGCGCGGACGGGGTCGGAGGCCTGCCAGACCGGGCGCCCGACGACGATGTGATTGGCGCCGGCCCGAATGGCGCCAGACGGGGTGGCAATGCGTTTCTGATCATTCGTTGCGGTGTTTTCTGGACGCACGCCGGGTGTCACGATCAGCTTGCCCTTTGCCTCGGGCAGGGCGCGGATCAGAGCGGCCTCGAGCGGCGAGGCAATGACCCCATCAGCCCCGGCGTTCAGGGCCGCCCGGGCACGGGCCAGCACCAGCTCGGGGATCGCGCCATCGCGGATCAGGGCGGCGTCAAGGTCGGCGCGATCAAGCGATGTCAGGATGGTAACAGCGAGGATGCGGGTCTTGCCGTCCCCTCTGCCCCGGATCGCTGCGCGGACCACATGCGGGTCGCCATGTACCGTGAGAAAGTCCATCTCATAGGCCGCCAGCCCCGCAACTGCTCGGCTGATGGTGGCGCCGATATCAAACAGTTTCAGGTCCAGAAACACCCGCTTTCCCGCTTGTTTCAGCTCATCTGCGAGCGCCAGCCCGCCGCCGGTCAGGAGGCCAAGGCCGACCTTGTAAAAGGTCACCGCGGGGCCCAACCGCTCGACCAGATGCAGCGCGTCAAGGACATTGGGAAGATCAAGGGCAACAATCAGACGTTCGTCGGGTCTGGTGGGCATGGGGCGTCTCCTGTTTCCTGCTCAATCGCGGACGTCGAGATATCTGTCAAGCGGAGGTGCTTGAGTATTTTTGCAAAGAAGAAGGGTCAGGGTGCCCTCTATTGGAACATGCGCCTCAGATCCGGCTGTTCGGTGCAGTAGAAATGGACCCAGATATAGGCATGTTGGAACAGGGCCAGCACCAGAGCGTTCCATGAGCCAAACAACAGCGCGATGGCCCAGAAGGCGAGGAACACGACGCCGTACATGCCATTATTCGTGTATTTGAAAACCCCCTGATCCACCATCGGCATAGCGAGATAGGTGTCGCGAAAGTGATCGCCGCCAAGAGCACGGGGCAGGGTAAAATATTTCAGGGTCGAGTGCATCGCCCAGATTGCCGGTACCAAGAGGATCAGGCCAAGCGCGATCTCGGTCGGGCGGTGGGATGTCAGCGGCGTGGCGTCGGCCCAGCCCGTCATGATTGCAGTGAGCGGGCGCAGGATCAGCAGGGGCATGAAGATCGCCGCCCAGACTTTCAGGTCCAGAGGCCCGAAAATCCGGCTCATCATGTTCTTGTAGAGTTGCATGCGAAAGACGATGGCGACGATCACCTGATGGATCAGCGCCAGAAGGATCGAAAGCTGTGCCCAGCCCTTGGCGGTCAGGCCCAGCAGGGACGGGGCATCGGTGGGTTCGCTGAGGAGAGCATTGGCGCCTGAGGCCATCAACAGGGCAATGCCAAGATGTTGTGCTTGCCCCTCGAAGATGTCTCCTATCGTGGATTGTTCGCGGATTTTGGCAAGGGTCATCATGGGGTGGCTCCTGTTTGATCGTCAACAGGCTTTAGCACGTTGTGATCGCCACACAAAATGTTGCGTTCACGGACTTGTTATAGGGCGGTTTGCTCCCCATTTCTGGTGCAAAGGCCTGCGGGCAGGATGTGCCGGTTTCGGGCATCGCAATTTCGCGGGCGCTTAGCAAAGGAGAACGTCATGAATTTGGAGAAATTCACCGAACGGTCGCGCGGATTCATACAAGCGGCCCAAACCATCGCGATGCGCGAAGAACACCAGCGCATATTGCCCGAACATTTGCTGAAGGCCCTTATGGACGATGATCAGGGCCTTGCGGCCAACCTGATTCGCGCAGCGGGGGGCGATCCCAGCGCCGTTCAGTCTGCCGTCGAGATGTATCTCGGCAAAATTCCCAAGGTCTCCGGGGCGGGTGACCAGATTTATATCGATACGCAAACCGCGCGGGTTCTGGACGAGGCGGAAAAGATCGCCACCAAGGCGGGTGACAGTTTCGTGCCGGTCGAGCGCATTCTGACGGCGCTCTGCATCACCAGATCCAAGGCAAAAGACGCGCTGATCGAAGGTGGCGTGACGGCGCAGGCCTTGAACGGCGCCATCAATGACGTGCGCAAGGGGCGCACCGCTGATAGTGCCAGTGCCGAGGATGGTTATGATGCGCTGAAAAAATACGCGCGCGATCTGACCGAGGCTGCGGCCGAAGGCAAGATCGACCCGATCATTGGCCGGGACGAGGAAATCCGTCGCGCCATGCAGGTCCTCAGTCGGCGGACCAAGAACAACCCCGTGCTGATTGGGGAACCCGGGGTCGGGAAAACCGCGATTGCCGAGGGTCTGGCGCTGCGCATCGTGAATGGCGATGTGCCGGAAAGCCTGTTGAACAAGAAACTGCTGGCGCTGGACATGGGTGCGTTGATTGCGGGGGCGAAATATCGCGGCGAGTTTGAAGAACGCCTGAAGGCTGTCCTCAGCGAGGTGACTGCAGCGGCGGGTGAGATTATCCTGTTCATCGACGAAATGCACACGCTGGTTGGTGCTGGAAAATCCGACGGCGCGATGGATGCAAGCAACCTTTTGAAGCCCGCGCTTGCCCGTGGCGAGCTGCACTGCGTTGGGGCAACTACGCTGGATGAATACCGCAAATACGTCGAAAAGGACGCGGCTTTGGCCCGGCGGTTTCAGCCGGTCATGGTGCAGGAGCCGACGGTCGAGGATACGATCAGCATTCTGCGTGGGATCAAGGAAAAATATGAGCTCCACCACGGGGTTCGTATCTCGGACAGCGCACTGGTGGCGGCTGCCACGCTTAGCCACCGCTATATTACCGACCGCTTCTTGCCGGACAAGGCCATTGACCTGATGGACGAGGCGGCCAGCCGGCTGCGTATGGCTGTTGATTCCAAGCCCGAGGATCTGGATGCGATTGATCGCGAGCTTTTGCAAAAGCAGATCGAGGCCGAGGCGCTGAAAAAGGAAGACGACGCGGCCTCGAGGGACCGACTGGCCAAGCTGGAAAAGGATCTGGCCGAGCTGCAGGAAAAATCCAGCGAGATGACCGCCCGTTGGCAGGCCGAGCGGGACAAGCTGGCCGGGGCACGCGATTTGAAAGAGCAACTGGACAATGCCCGGATCGAATTTGAAAATGCCAAGCGCGCCGGTGATCTGGCCCGGATGGGTGAGCTGCAATACGGCGTCATGCCTGATTTGGAACGGCGTCTGGCGGAGGCGGAGAAGGCCGGCAGCGATGTCATGGTCAAGGAGGCTGTGCGCCCCGAGGATATTGCCAGTGTGGTCGAACGCTGGACCGGCATCCCGGTTGACAAGATGCTGGAAGGCGAGCGCGAAAAGCTGCTGAAAATGGAGGCCCAGCTTGGCAAGCGGGTGATCGGGCAAATGTCGGCGGTTACCGCCGTTTCAAACGCTGTGCGCCGTGCCCGTGCCGGGTTGAACGACCCCAATCGGCCGCTGGGCAGTTTCCTGTTCCTGGGCCCGACCGGTGTCGGCAAGACCGAGTTGACCAAGGCTCTGGCGGAATACCTGTTTGACGACGACAGTGCGATGGTGCGTATCGATATGTCCGAGTTCATGGAAAAACACAGTGTTGCGCGTCTGATCGGGGCTCCGCCGGGGTATGTCGGCTATGACGAAGGCGGTGTTCTGACCGAGGCTGTGCGGCGTCGCCCCTATCAGGTGGTGCTGTTTGACGAGGTTGAAAAGGCGCATCCTGACGTCTTCAATATCCTTTTGCAGGTGCTGGACGACGGGGTTCTGACTGATGGTCAGGGGCGCACGGTCGATTTCAAGCAGACGCTGATCATTCTGACCAGCAACCTCGGCTCTCAGGCGCTGAGCGAGCTACCGGAGGGTTCGGACGCAAGCGAGGCGAAGGCGGATGTGATGGAGGCTGTGCGAGCGCATTTTCGGCCCGAGTTCCTGAACCGTCTAGACGAGATCGTAATCTTCGACCGTCTCAGCCGCGAGAACATGACCGGCATCGTCGACATCCAGCTGGGTCTGTTGGCCCGGCGGCTGGAAAACCGCAAGATCACGCTGGACGTGGACGAGCAGGCGGAAATCTGGCTGGGCGACCGCGGGTATGATCCGGTTTATGGTGCCCGCCCCCTGAAACGGGTCATCCAGAAACACCTGCAAGACCCGTTGGCTGAATTGCTGCTGAGCGGTGATGTTCTGGATGGCGAAGTGCTGAAGGTCTCAGCCGATGACGCCGGGTTGATCATCAACGGCAAACATTACGGCGATCTCGTGCCTGAGGGCGTGCCACTGCAATAAAGTCCTCCCGCCCGGGGCGGTGACAGTCCCGGGCGGGTTTTCTGTCTCTTGCATTGCGTGTCGGCTGCGTTAGTCTGTCCGCCGTGTGAACAGGAGGACCGGAATGCCCCGCAAGATCGACGCCTTGTTGGCTGAATATGGCGAGAGCCACCAGAACCCGTTGAACAAGGCCGTGCATTGGGTTTGTGTGCCGATCAT
>JALUYI010000008.1:90000-93413 GCA_027013095.1 Paracoccaceae bacterium
GCGGGAAAGTATGCTTTTTGGTTCAGAAACAGAGGTGTGGTTGTGAACCAGCTACCACGCCGCGATGGACACAAGCACTACCTAAGCTATGAGGCGCCTCAACGCGCTCAAGTAGCCCTCCGGGCGGTAGCGCACTTAATGTGGCTGTCTCTTTCTGGATCAGATCAAGCGCGAGAAGGGCGTTTGGTGAATGCCTTGGCAGTAAGAGGCGATGAAGGACGTGATACTCTGCGATAAGCTGTGTGGAGCCGAGAATAGGCTTTGATACACGGATTTCCGAATGGGGGAACCCACTTGAATGATCTCAGTTATCGCGCAGCGATAACCACTCCGTGCCTGCTCAATGCAGGTACACCACTTCTTTGAAGTGGCACTGGGCGGTTATCATATGTTGCGCGGCTATCTGGGGTTATAATCAAGTACTTAAGACCTGAATACATAGGGTTTTAAGAGCAAACCCGGGGAACTGAAACATCTAAGTACCCGGAGGAAAGGACATCAATTGATACTCCCCTAGTAGCGGCGAGCGAACGGGGACCAGCCGAGCCGGATGAGTGACTAGAACAGGTTGGGAAGCCTGGCCATAGCGGGTGATAGCCCCGTATAGGAAGCTTTGACGGACGTATTAAGTAGGGCGGGACACGTGAAATCCTGTCTGAAGATCGGAGGACCACCTTCGAAGGCTAAGTACTCCTTACTGACCGATAGCGAACCAGTACCGTGAGGGAAAGGTGAAAAGCACCCCGACGAGGGGAGTGAAACAGTACCTGAAACCGAACGCCTACAATCAGTTGGAGGCCCCTTGAGGGCTGACAGCGTACCTTTTGTATAATGGGTCATCGACTTGGTCTCACGAGCAAGCTTAAGCCGTTAGGTGTAGGCGCAGCGAAAGCGAGTCTTAATAGGGCGTATGAGTTCGTGGGATCAGACCCGAAACCGAGTGATCTAGGCATGACCAGGCTGAAGGTAAGGTAACACTTACTGGAGGGCCGAACCCACACCTGTTGAAAAAGGTCGGGATGAGTTGTGCCTAGGGGTGAAAGGCCAATCAAACTCGGAGATAGCTGGTTCTCTGCGAAATCTATTTAGGTAGAGCGTCATCCGAATACCCCGGGGGGTAGAGCACTGGATGGGTAATGGGGCCCCACAGGCTTACTGATCCTAACCAAACTCCGAATACCCGGGAGTACTAGATGGCAGACACACTGCGGATGCTAACGTCCGTAGTGGAGAGGGAAACAACCCTGACCTCCGGCTAAGGCCCCTAATTCATGGCTAAGTGGGAAAGCAGGTGGGACGACCAAAACAACCAGGAGGTTGGCTTAGAAGCAGCCATCCTTTAAAGATAGCGTAACAGCTCACTGGTCTAAATAAGTTGTCCTGCGGCGAAGATGTAACGGGGCTCAAGCCATGAGCCGAAGCCGAGGATGCACTTTGTGCATGGTAGCAGAGCGTAGTGTGACATAGCTTCATGTCTCCTTATGTCCTTCGGGACGATTGGAGACACGAAGCTTTCGATGAAGCCGGGGCGTGAGCCATCCGGTGGAGAGATCACTAGTGAGAATGATGACATGAGTAGCGACAAAGAGTGTGAGAGACACTCTCGCCGAAAGTCCAAGGGTTCCTGCTTAAAGCTAATCTGAGCAGGGTAAGCCGGCCCCTAAGCCGAGGCCGAAAGGCGTAGGCGATGGGAACCAGGTTAATATTCCTGGGCCAGGAGGATGTGACGGATTGCGACTGTAGTTCAGCCTTATCGGATTGGTTGGGCTGCTGAGCAGTCCCTGGAAATAGCCCTCCATCAGACCGTACCCTAAACCGACACAGGTGGACTGGTAGAGAATACCAAGGCGCTTGAGAGAACGATGTTGAAGGAACTCGGCAAAATACCTCCGTAAGTTCGCGAGAAGGAGGCCCGGGTTCAAGGCAACTTGGATCCGGGGGCACAAACCAGGGGGTGGCGACTGTTTATTAAAAACACAGGGCTCTGCGAAGTCGCAAGACGACGTATAGGGTCTGACGCCTGCCCGGTGCCTGAAGGTTAAAAGGAGGGGTGAGAGCTCCGAATTGAAGCCCAGGTAAACGGCGGCCGTAACTATAACGGTCCTAAGGTAGCGAAATTCCTTGTCGGGTAAGTTCCGACCTGCACGAATGGCGTAACGACTTCCCCGCTGTCTCCAACATCGACTCAGCGAAATTGAATTGCCTGTCAAGATGCAGGCTTCCCGCGGTTAGACGGAAAGACCCCGTGCACCTTTACTACAGCTTCGCACTGGCATCAGGATTGTGATGTGCAGGATAGGTGGTAGGCATCGAAACCGGAACGCCAGTTCCGGTGGAGCCTCCCTTGAGATACCACCCTTCGCACTCTTGATGTCTAACCGCGGTCCGTTATCCGGATCCGGGACCCTGCGTGGCGGGTAGTTTGACTGGGGCGGTCGCCTCCTAAAGCGTAACGGAGGCGCGCGAAGGTTGGCTCAGAGCGGTCGGAAATCGCTCGTTGAGTGCAATGGCAGAAGCCAGCCTGACTGCGAGACTGACAAGTCGAGCAGAGACGAAAGTCGGCCATAGTGATCCGGTGGTCCCGAGTGGAAGGGCCATCGCTCAACGGATAAAAGGTACGCCGGGGATAACAGGCTGATACTGCCCAAGAGTCCATATCGACGGCAGTGTTTGGCACCTCGATGTCGGCTCATCTCATCCTGGGGCTGGAGCAGGTCCCAAGGGTATGGCTGTTCGCCATTTAAAGAGGTACGTGAGCTGGGTTTAGAACGTCGTGAGACAGTTCGGTCCCTATCTGCCGTGGGTGTAGGAGACTTGATGGGAGTTGCCCCTAGTACGAGAGGACCGGGGTGAACGATCCACTGGTGGACCAGTTGTTATGCCAATAGCAGTGCTGGGTAGCTATGATCGGACAGGATAACCGCTGAAAGCATCTAAGCGGGAAGCCCCCCCAGAAACAAGGTCTCCCTTGAGGGCCGTGGAAGACCACCACGTCGATAGGTCGGAGATGTAAGCGCGGTAACGCGTTCAGTTGACCGATACTAATTGCCCGATAGGCTTGATTTGATCCAGTAAAAGTCGGATTTTACTGTGCTGAAGTCCGGAAAGACTTTGATCTCGTGTATGCTGTTCTTTTCTTGGTTTGGTGGTCACAGCGCGAGTGAAACACCCGATCCCATCCCGAACTCGGCCGTTAAGCACCGTTGCGCCGATGGTACTGCGTCTTAAGACGTGGGAGAGTAGGTCACCGCCAAACCTAGAAAAGAACAGCAAATGCTCTCGAAACGATGATCTGCCCAATCTGAATCAATTATCCAGCATGGGCACATCTTGGCGCGGGGTGGAGCAGCCCGGTAGCTCGTCAGGCTCATAACCTGAAGGTCGTAGGTTCAAATCCTACCCCCGCAACCAAA
>JALUYI010000009.1 GCA_027013095.1 Paracoccaceae bacterium
CGCGATCGGGATCGGCTGATCTGGACCTTGGAACTGGTGCCCGCATGAAACTGAAGATCGACTTCGAGCCGGATCTCGTGGCCATGCTGCAGGAAGAGGTCAGGGCCGGCGAGCGGGCCGTGAAGGCTGCGATGGCCGAGGCCGGAGGGGACCTGAAACAGGCTTGGCGCCGGCAGATCGCACAAGCCGGGCTCGGCCACCGCCTGCCGCGCACCATCCGCAACCGGACCTATCCCAAGCAGGGCGACAGCCTCGATGCTGCCGCTTTCGTCTGGTCCAACGCCCCCGAGATCATCTCGGCCCATGACCAAGGCGTGCTGATCCGCTCGAAAGCGGGCTTCTGGCTCGCGATCCCACTTCCCGCCGCAGGCAAGGGGCGTGGCGGGGCACGCCTGACCCCGGGCGAGTGGGAAAGACGTCGGGGGATGCGCCTACGCTTTGTCTACCGGCGCCGCGGGCCCGGCCTGCTGGTGGCCGACGGCCGGCTTAACACGCGCGGGTTGGGCGTTGCCTCCCGCTCCAAGACCGGCCGCGGGCGCGCCACCGTGCCGATCTTCCTGCTGGTCCCGCAGGTCAGGCTGCGCAAGCGGCTAGACCTGGCGCGGGATGTGGAGAAGGTGGCAGGCAAGGTGCCGGGGTTGGTGGTGGAGAGGTGGGTATCAGCGCGATCGCAGGGATAATGCCGTTTCACTATTTCAGATCGGCTCCGGCGCCAATCGAAAACCCCTCTTTCTTGAAGCGTACCTTTGCGTCAGGGCCTTTCGGGTCGAGGTCATAAAGGGATTCGCGTGCCTGTAAATAGCTGCGCCATGTGCGCTCGGGATATGTGCTGATGCGGACCTCGAATTTTGCATGCATAAGCCGCCCGAGATCTGCAATGCGCATCCCACCGCCATTCGTGCGGTTTGCTGCGATGGTTTCGCGGATCCGGAGGTCAAGTTTGGCGGGCTGTTTGCCCTTCGGTGTTGGAGCCGCATTTTGCGCAGTAGGTGTTGGTGCGCCCAATTGCTTGAACGCGCTGCAGGCGGATCGGAACCGTTCGGGAGCCTTGGCCTCACCGACGCCGATCACCATTATCCCACGTTCGCGCAATCGCAGGGCAAGATGTGAAAAATCGCCATCGGAACTGGCGATAACGAAAGTCGAAAAATCGCCGGTCAATGCGAATTCCATAGCGTCAACGGTCAGCAATAAATCAGTCGCATTTTTCCCAACGCCTGCATGGATCAATCGAAAATCTGGAGCCTCGCTCCAGTGCGGAATGAGAGAGATGTTCCCATAGACCCGCATGACGTCGAGCCTGCCGTAAACTTGGGCAACTTGCCTGATCTTTCCTGCACGACAATGGCTGATGTTATCCCCATCAACAAAAAGAGCTACGCGTTCGGTCATGAATATCCCCAATGGATTTCCCGATAATGGGTCACAACATAACGGAAAATCCGGCTGTTTTGGGGCGAAATGGTGGCACGCGCAAAGTCATGCTGTTTCAACTGCCTGTCCATCGTTTGATAGGTTCCAAGGTTTTCCGCCCTGACGCTGACTGAAGTCCATGCCCACTATCCGCGAAACCATCCTGACCGTGCTGCCTTCATGGATATTGGCGGGCGGCAACAGCGAAATCCGATGTTGGCTCTGCAAACCTTACTTACAAAGGAAACGTCGGCACTTCAGTCGCGAACCACCTCTCACCTCCCCCCCGGCCGACGAAAACCGATCCTCAGCTCTTTTCCCTGTTTGGCCGCCATCTCGCGCTCGAGTTCATGGAACAGCTCAGAGCGGTCGGTGATTCCCAGAACGTCTGCCCTCCTGCGCACCACCGCAAGGTCGCCGGGGGTCAGATTGTCCAGTTGGGGCAGGTCGTCCGGCGGCGCCTGTTCGAAAAAGCGAATAAATGCATCGTCAAGCTGCGCGGGGGTGAGGGGGCGGAATTCTACCTTGAAGGTAAATCTCCGCAATGCAGCGCTGTCCATCCGCTCGGACAGGTTGGTCGTGCAGGCAAATGGAAGCGGATGACTTTCCATCCATGTCAACATTTCATTCACCTGGGTGACTTCCCAGGAGCGACCTGCCTGCTCGCGGGGCGCAAGAAACGAGTCTGCCTCGTCGAAAATGAGAAAGGCGTTTTGCCTGCGTGCTTCTTCGAACGCCGCGGCAATATTGCGCTCGCTGCTTCCAACCCACTTGCTCAGCAGATCGGAGGCCCGTTTCTGAATGACGGGCAGACCCATTTTCTCGGCCAGATAACGCGCACAGGCGCTCTTGCCCGAACCGGGCGGGCCCGACAGGCAGAAAGAAACGCCTTGCGAAACCTGGCCAGATGTCAGGCGTTTTGTCAGGCGTTGCAGATCGACATCGGTATTGATCAGGTCGAGGGAAAATGTTGGCAGGTCGTGAGCGGCGCATCTGGCATTGTCGCCATCCAGGCGCATGGCCCGGCCGAGAGAGCGCAATGTCAGCCTGACCTCTCTGACCCCGCCGCCCGCCATTGCCGCAACGCGCAGGGCATTGTCGGCCAGCGCCGGCGGCACGGGGTGGCTCCGGGCGAGTTCGGCACAGGTCGCGTCATCGAGGCTCAGCTCGTTCAGACCGGCCAGTTTTTTCCACATGCGGATGCGGGCCCGCTCACCGGGCTCATACATCTCGACGACAAGGCTGAACCGGCTCAGAAACGACTGCGGATAAATGTCGGGATCCCCGCAGGTCCACAATGTCGGCACGGGATTGCTTTCCAGAAGTCCGTTCAGCGACATTTTTACCTGGCTCCACATCACCATCTGGTCGGCAAATGCCTGGGCAGCTTCGCCGGCGGATGGGAGGTCTTCGATATCGTCAAACAGCATAAGGGCGGGCTTTTCGCGAGCAACAACCCGTTGGTCCAGACGTAAACATTCGATCCGTTCCTGCGAGGTGATCTGCCCGAATCCAAAGCCTGATCTGGGAACATGATAAAGCCGGGCGTCAACATGTTCGGCCAGCGTCTTGCAGAACTCGGTCTTGCCGCAACCCGCCGGGCCGGTGACCAGGATATTCACGCCCCGCGTTTTTTGCTCCACAGCACCTGCCAGCAAACGCGATGCCAGATCTGCCGTGTCCCCGAGATGTTCGAAATCCGTCCAGTCGAGGCGGGTTCCGCGATGTTCGGAAAACAGGTTCTTCAGGACGTGCGGAAGCCCGCCAAGGGATATCCGGATTGCATGTGCCAATATTCCGGGCACGGCCGGGAAATAGCCGCCGGGAAAGCCGGCTTCTTCCAGCGTGACCAGCCCGCTTTGCATGAGGGAACTCTTGTGATCCAGGGCCTCGAGAATCTGGCCGGTCGGGTATTCGAGGATACAGCCAAGCAGCCGTTCCAACGGCATCCGCGCATCCGCACCCAGTTTTCCGACAAGACTTGCCAACTCGGGGGACAAGGCGGTTCTCAGCGAAAAGGCAAAGATGTATCGGCCCACATCGTCTATATCCAGATGCAATGCCAGTTTCATCGCGTTGTTCTGGGCCAGATCGGGCTGCTGGTCGCCGGTTTCGCGCTCGGCTTTGTTCAGTGCGCGCCTTACACGCCGCCATGTCGCGCCAGTTACGCCGGTTCTTCCGTATTGCACCCCCTGTGCCGACAGGCGCGACGTCAGGCCGGTATCGATCAGCCAGTTTGTCAGAACCTTGGCAACGGGTGAATCGGCAACATGGGATAGGGCGATCTGGTTTGCGGTTTCTATCAGGATCCCTGTTTCAAATCCGGTTGGCATGGTGACCTCCAGTCGGTGTGCGAATAACGGGGCAGCGGGATGTCACCAACCGGGATAAAGGGGCCAGAGGGCCTCGGCCTCTTCCGTGTCGGGCTTTCGCGTCAGGTCGCGCGCGAGTCGCAGCACGAGATCAGCGCATTCGACCTGTCTTGCCCATTTATGGGAAAAAACCTGTTCCGGATATAGCAGTCCCAGCATGTTGCCCGCGATGGCACCGGTGCTGTCGCTGTCTCCACCATGGGTCACGGCCATCACCAGCCCCTGTTCGAAAGTGCCTGCCGTCAGGCTGCAATACAGGGCAATTGCCAGCGCCTCTTCGGCGACCCAGCCCTGGCCGAGGGATTCGACCGTCCGGGCCCGACCGTCACGGGGGGCCTGCAAGGCCTGCTTTATCGCGCGGGATGTTTCCTGTCCTCCGTCGAGGGTTTCATAGGTCTCTGCAACCTGTAGTGCCGCGACTTCAAGATCGGCGCCGGCCGCAACATCCGCCAGCATTTCTGCCCAGGCGGCTGCTGCCGTCTGCGCGGTGGGGTGCCCATGGGTCAGGGCCGATGTCTCGATGGCCAGTTCGCGCAGCTGCTCGCGTCGGGTCCAGAAGGCTAGCGGGGCCACGCGCATGATCGTGCCGCATCCCTTGCTGTCGTTGCGGGCGGGTTCCCCGAACCGCCGCGATCTCATTAGCGACGACAAGCAGGTATTGCCCGGCGCGCGGCAGCTGTTCAGCCGGGGATCAGATACCAGGCCGACCGTGTCGATTTCTTCTTGCGGTGCATGACCTTGCGTCGCCAGCCACCGCAAAAGGGCATGATGCACAACGCTGGGCGGGTGGCAGAGGCCCTTGAGAGTGTCGCGAATGGATGCGCGGATCAGCCCCTCGGCGGTGAATAGGGTCATCTGGGTGTCATCGGTGATCGCCCCGCGCAGACCATGATGCTCGGGCAGGTCGTCAAAGCCGTGCGGAAAGCGCCGCCGGATCGATTCCACCGACAGAAACTCGATATCCGCCCCGAGGCTGTCGCCGACCGCTCCGCCAAGCAGGGACGCCCCCACAAGGCGTGCCGCACCGGTTCTTTCGCGGCCCCGCACCGCCAGCCAGCGTTCCTGAGCCTCTGTCTCGATGGCGCCCTTGCGGGCCGAGCGCACAATTCTTGCGGCCTCGCCGGCCTTGAATCCACGCTCGATCAGGATCAGCGCCGCAATCGTGCCCGCGCGCCCCAGCCCCCCGCGGCAGTGAACCACCACCTTTCCCTCGGCTTCCAGCAGCGCATGTATGTGGGGGGAAATATCGTGCCACTGCTGAAGCGATCGTTCGTCGGGAACACCCAGATCTGGTATTGGCAGGTGAAGCCAACTCATCCCGGCCTGCTTGACGGCGATTGGCAGATCGGCAACGCGCAGAGCCTCCATTTCACCGGGCTCCACAAGCGTAAGAACGGCCTTGGCGCCCCAATCCGCAATCGCTCGGATATCCTTGGCAAGATCACGTTCCCATCTTGCGCCGAAAAAGCTGTCGGCCTGTTTGCCGGGGCAAAGCGTCAGCCCCAATTGGCCATTTGCAACCGGAAAGCTGTCGATGCGCAGAGGGTGGGTATCACTGGTTCGAACCACGAAAATTCCTTCTATGGGCTGGATTATCCACGCGCGAGCGGGTCGATCATTATGTTATAATAAAGGCACGTCAGAAACGGACGTTTCGGAAAAGACGATCAATAACTATTCGTTGTGGTTGTGGAATGCTGCCATTGCCGGTTATCCTCGGTCAAGGGCGCTGTGTTTGCAGCGTCCTTCCGGTTTTCAGAAATGCGATACGAACATGCCCAGCCCATTGACCCACACCGTTCTGAAGGAAAAGCAGCGTGCGTTGCGCGATGGATTCCCCGAAACCGTCGGCCTGCGGGTGCACCGCTCGATCAGCTGGATCGGGCGGGCCGAGCAGACCACCGACGACCCGGATGCGCGCTTTCTGTTCCTCTGGATTGCCTTCAACGCAGCCTATGCCGAGGGGGGCGAGCCCAAGGCCTGGGAATATGGCGAACGCAGCGCATTCGGCGATTTCTTTGACCGGATCGTTGCGCTGGATAATGACGCCCGGATCCGCAAGGCCCTGCTGGAGCGGTTCTCGGGCCCGATTGCCAGCCTGTTGAAGAACAGATTCGTCTTTCACCCCTTCTGGCAGTATCACAATGGCATCAAGGGGTATGACGGCTGGAAATCCCGTTTTCATGCCTCGTTGCGCAAGTTCGCCGAGGTTTTCAAGGCCGGTGACACGGCGCGCGTGCTGTGTTTCGTGTTCGACCGCCTTTACGTCTTGCGCAACCAGATGATCCACGGCGGCGCCACCTGGAACAGCGAGGTGAACCGCGCGCAGGTCACGGACGGCGCCGACATCCTGGGCTTTCTGGTGCCGGTGTTTGTCGACATCATGATAGACAACCCGGCCGAGGACTGGGGCAGGCCGTTCTATCCGGTGGTTTCCTGAGGTTCGGCGCCCGCGATATTGGACACCCTCCAGATCAGCGTAGGACCGCAGCGGTGGCCGGCATAGCCGATGCAGGTGAAAATACGGCCTTTTCGGTCTGTATGGCGCAGGGGGTTTTCTGTCAGCTCCTGCGGGCTGCGATACCGGTTGTTGCAGAGAAACCCGTATTTTCCGCGAGAAGTTTGCCATTTTGACGGCCCGTCCGTCACAAGCAGGCCGTTTTCGACCAACTTGCTGCAGATCATATCCATATGCGAATGCAGCCAGTGTGCGCCGCTGCCGCCTTCACCCCCGGAATCGCCGCGGTAGAAAAAGATCCCCAATTCGCCCAGATCCTCGTTAAGAAACCCGGAATAACCGTAACCCCGCCGCAGGTTGACGGTGATCGCCTTGCCGCTCGGCAGATGCTCGTAGATTTCGCTGCGGATGCAGGGTTCGATTTCATGGTTGGCTGTCCGGCATGGCCACGTCACCGGGCCCGTAATGCTGACCTGCAACAGGCTGAAGGCGGGATGATCTGCCAGAACCGGGGTGATTTTATCAGCCCGAAGATCAAGACCGATATAGCGGGTATTCTGATGTCCGGGGCGGAAATATGCCGTGTCGACGAACCAGAAACTGAGGATATGCGGGGCAAACAGCCTGATAGGGGTCACGAGATCACCGCCGCTGCAGGGATAGAACAGCGACCTGCCCGCCATCACCGTCAGCGCATCACGGGAGTAAAATGGCGCAGGGGTGTCATCCCTGTCCGGTGCAAGCATGATCACAGGACTGGTGCATTCGGGATGTTGGGGTGAGGCAGATGCATGTTTCAATCCGGGGACTCCTTTTTCTGTCGCATCGTTTTGGTTTCTCTGCAGGCGCGGGCGAAAATCAGTTCGCCCTGGAACGCGCCCTCTGCGTGACGTGAAAGCCGATCGCCGGGCTGTCCTCCTCGCCGCGTTTGCGCAGCTCGTCGCCCAGCATGGACATCAGGCGGTCGGCGTCATTGGCCCCGCCCAGGATTTCGGCCCGGCGGGCAACGACGGCGAAATCGGCCGGCACCAGCCCGGAAAGAGAGGCCAGCGCACGCGGCGGCGTCAGGCCGAAATAATGCTGAAAGCAGGTCTTTGCCTTGTGCGGGGTGAGCGTGTCGAAGCGGATGCCGAAGGTAAAGCGGCGCATTGCGGCGCGGTCGAGGCGCTCCATCAGGTTGGTGGTGCAGGCAAAGGGCAAGGGGTGCTGTTCCATCGCCACAAGCAGCTCGTTCACCTGCGTGACCTCCCAGGAATGATGGGCATTGCTGCGATCCTGCAGCAGGGAATCGGCCTCGTCGATGATCAGAAAGCTGCCCTGACGCGCCGATTGTGCGAACAGGCGGCGGATATTGGCTTCGGACTGCCCGACATAGGGGCCAAGGATGTCAGAGGCACGGACCTTTTCGACCTCAAGGCCGAGCTGCCCTGCCACATGGGTTGCAAAGGCCGACTTGCCGGTGCCAGGCGCCCCGTAAAGGCACATGGAAAAGCCCTGGCCCTTCCCGATCAGCGCCAGACGGCGGGTGAAATCGTCAAGATCCAGATCGGCGCAGGAAATCTCGGGCAGGAACGGCTTGGTCACGAACGCACCGGGGCGCGAGGTCGGGGTCACGCCAAGCGCCTCGCACAGACCCACCAGCACCTTGTCGGCCAGCCCGGCGTCGCCTTCGGCCAGTTTGGTGCTCTGCGCCATCTTGTCATAGACGGCGGGGGGCACGGGAAAGCGGTTCGCCAGTCCCTTGATCTCGGCCTGTTCCAGCTTCAGATCGTGACGGGCGCAAATCTTGCCAAGGATGCGTTCGCGCACCCGGGCCGGCGGCAGATCCACATGCAGGGCGTGGCTCATCCGGCGACGGATCGAGGCGGGCAGCTCGTCAGGGTCGTTCACGATCCAGATGGTCGGCACGGGGTTGTTTTCGACCATGTGGTTGGTGAACAGCTTGGAGCCGGGGGCACGGCGCGAAAACGGGTGGGGGATGCCAAAGATATCGTCGGCCTCGTCGAACAGGCACAGCCCGACACGGTTGGATTCCCCCATCAGGTGCTGAAACATCAGATAGGCGTTGAGGCGCTCGTTGCGCACCGGCTCGCGCCCCCCATCGTCGGTGGCACCCGCCGAATACAGCGGCATGCCGGTGGTGTTGGCCAGCAGCTTGGCAAACTCGGTCTTGCCGGTGCCGGGACGACCGTAAAGCAGGATGTTGACCCCACGGGCACCATAGGCGGTTGCGTTCCACAACAGGCTGCACAGGGTCTTGAAGTCGCTTTCGAGATGCTTGAAATCTTCGGCCTCGAGCGCGGTTTCCTCGGGCATGCCCAGCAGGCGCTGGACCAGGTCATCGGGGCCGTCCAGATCGCTCGTCAGGGCCTCCTCAAGTGCGCTCAACAGCTCGGGGCGCAGGATGTTTTCAAAGTTGCTGTCAATCCGCAGGATGCCGTTGCAGATCAGCGGGGCGGTGACGGACATGCGCGTCTTGATCTCGGTGCGGTCAATGTTCAGCAGCACCGCAAGGCTATCAACCAGATTGGTGGTGCGGGCAAAGACGCGGTCATAGATCGCACAGGCATGACGGTTGTTTTCCAGCGTCAGGGCAAGGCCGACAATCGCCTCTTCGATCTCGTCCAGACCAAGGACACGGGCCGCAATCCCGGCATGGCGATTGAACACCACCGTGCGATCAGGATAGTCGCCACTTTCAAGCAGGCCGTCGATGGCCGAAAGGATGCCGTCAAGGTTGATCCCCTCCCAGGAGGCCAACGGACGCGAATGCGCAGGGCGGCGCTTGGGACGGGGCCTGGGGCGGGGAACAAGATGCGGGCCAACATCCGGGCCGGTGCGAAACACCTCCACCAGATCGGGCTCGTCGTCCTTGTCCGAGGTATCGGGCAGATCATCAGGCCCGCTCAGATGCGCGATGACGGGGTTGAGGTCATGTTCGATCGCAACCACGGTAACAGCGGCGGTGGCGGCCTTGTAGATCAGGGGAAAGCTGTCCCGTTGGCGCAGCATGTTGGCAAACGTGCGCAGGCAGAACGCCGGGGCGATGGCGAAATCTTCGGGCTCGATGAGCAGTTCTTTGAATTTGCGTCCGTGCATGTGGTCTCCTGTGCTGTTGTTGTTGACCTTTCGGTCGGCGAAAAAGGGCGGGCAGCCATCTGGCAAAAAGGGGGTCCGGGGGCGCAGGGCGTCCCCGTGGTCAGGCCCGATGCTCAGGCCCATGTCTTGCGTTCCTTCGGGATGTGCCGCGCCATCCTGAAAACCTTGATAAACGGCAGACACGTCAGAAATGGACGTATCTGTTCAGCCCTCGTGATTGCCGCCGGCCCGGGGCGTGAGGGCCGTCAACTCTACCGCCTTGCCGCCAATGCGCATGGTCGTGGTGCCAAGGTAAAACGCCTGTGCCGTTTCTTCGATGAAATTGCCCTGCAGGTCATAGTGACGGGCGTAGAACGGGGTAAGGTTGATAATGATGCCGGTCGGCCGGCCAAAGGTCGGAATGACGCCACTTTCACCAGCACGCCGCGGGATTGCGGCAAGCACCTGCGCAACAAACGAGGGTGCGTCACTGCCGAAATCAAACGCGACATGCTTGCGCCCGCATGCCCCCGTGAAGGCCGCAATAAAAATGGACAAAGGGCGTTCCCGTTCGGTCTTGATGACGCCGTGGGGGCGAAAGGCACGCAGGCGGCTGATCTGGATATTATGCCGGCTCTGTTCCAGCCACAGCTGAACCGTGCTCAGATCCACACCACAGGCCCCGGGCAGACCATCAAGAATAAATTTTTGCTCGATCTTGCCCTCCAGAAACTCCGCGTATTTACGACAGCCGCGGCCAATGTTTTCATAGCCCAGACGGGCCACAAATTCGGGTCGGGAAAGCCCCTGCACCTTGCGGGCATGTTCGGCCTGTTCGCCGATAACCGACTGAAACCTCAGTTCACTTCCCGGGATTCGCGTCATGTTTATCTCCTGCTTCGAGGAGATCGGCACATGTCCTGATTGCCGTTTCCGGCCACATCCTGTCAGGCAAAACGTCCCTGACAGAAACCACCTTACCCTGTCGGGCAGGTTGGCGAGGGTGCCGACCCTGCTCTTGATGAATGTCGTTCGATGTCGATGTCCTGCGACGGACAGCCGCTCCGAATATACGGGTGGGTTGTCGGTGTCAAGGAATTGTTTTGTGTTTCCATGCCGCGGACCGGGTCAATAGTCGGTCACCGGAGAGAATGCGCCGGGCCGCGCCGGGCCCAGCAGCTGTGGCACGGGGTTTTCCGCCTTCCCTGTCGCCTGATTGCCGGAGGACCTGGGCAGGAACAGTTTTTCCGCGTCCGTGGCAGAGCGGTTTGTCGAGGGTTTCCACGCATAGGCAACAACATGCATTGGCGCGCCGGTGACCGGGTGTTTCCCGCGCCATTCGGTAATCTTGTAAGCCCCACGCAGGGTGATGGATTTCATGACCGATTTGATGTGCTGCTCAAACGCGGTGGCATCCAGCGCACGGGTCGATCCATCCTTCATGCGCGAAAACGCGAAGGCGCCGCTTTTCACGTCGGTGGTTGCAATGGATTCGCTGGCAAAACGGGTGATCGCCGCCACGGCATCTATACGGGCACGGCCTTCGTCGATCGACTTGATCGATGTTGCGGGCGCGGCGCCAAACCCGACAACGACCATTTCACCGTTTTCGTCGGTCCAGACCCGGCTACCGAGCGTCATGGCCATCCAGTTCGGATTGCGCCGGTCGAATTGGGCGAAGCGCCGCGCGAGCGAGCGCCGGTCCTTGCCCGGCTGCAATGCGAGTTCGGGGTTGGCGATGATGCGGGCGATACGCAGCAAACGCGGCGACCACACGACCCCGACCAGAACCTCATATTTTCCGGCAGTCGCCGTGCCATCGCTGCGCGCAGGGCCTTCGCACTGGATCACCGTCGTGGCGCCGCCGGTCAGCAGTTCCGAATCGGCCTTGATTGCCTCGCGATAGCTTTGCGACAGTTCGACCGCAATTTGCCTTTTCTGCGCGTCGGTCTTGCCTTCGCCTTTCCATGTCGGATCGAATTTGCGGATTTCGGCGTCTAGCTTCAGCCCTGCCAGATGGCGCGCCCGTTCGGTCAGCGAAATCCTGTCCGCAATCTCGGCGACCAGCGGTGGCGGTGTATCCCCGGCCTTGAGCCAGTCGGCGCGGGCCGAGCCGCTCAACCGTTGTCTGATGAAACGCGAAATCTTGCCCAGCGCCTTCAGGTGGAGCTGTCCGGCCAGAGCATTCCGGGCAGTGACCCATTCCGGCGCCCCGGGGGAAACCTGAACGACATCGGATGCCTTGACCACAAAGATGACGTCGCCGTTTGCCTTGCGGTTGATGCCCTCCAGCATATGGTTGCGCGCCAGCCAGCCCCGCCAGCATTGTTCGGGGGTGACAAAACCGGCAGGGCTGGCAGCCGGCACCACCGCCGAAAACGGCCCGTCGGGCACAGAGGCCGAATCGGTAGTGGCGCGGGCATGGTGGGCCGAAAACAGGGCCAGGGTGAAAATCAGTGTCGAGACGGTGACAGGTTTGCGCATCGGTTATCCGTTCCTTGTGTGATCAGTGTCGTGTTCGCTGCTGCTGGATGACGGCCCCCAGAACGCCCAGAAACAGGCGCGTCGCCATTTCATTCTGCTGGCGTCTGAGCCGGGCGTGTTCGGCCGCTTCGATCTGCTGCTGCTGTTCGATCGCAGCCTGCTCTTCGGCCTGCCGGGCGCGTTCCTCTTGCCGGGCATCGAATTCATCAAGGCTGCGTTGCGCCACTTCATCCCCAAGCGCGGCTGCGCGGGCATACAGGTTCGCAGCCCGTTCAAGCGACCAGGGGGTGTCCATCTCTTCATAGATCCAGCCAAGCGAAACCATCGAGGATGGATCGCCAAGCCGGACACCGTTTTCAAATATCGCCCTTGCTGCCTCGGGGCGGTTCTGGCGTTTCAGTATCCAGCCAAGATTGTCATAGGCGGCGCCATATCCACGCTTGGCGGCGCGTTCCAGAAAGGGCCGCGCCTTGGCCAGGCTGCGCGTCTGCCACGCCCGGCCAAGCTGATACGCGTAACGGGGTTCATTCGGGCGCAGTCCGGCAGCCCTGGCGCAGGCGGAAATAGCCGCCCGGGCCTGCAGGCGCAGCACACCGAAACCCGTTCCCGCGACATTTGCAGGCTTGCGGCGGTCACGCGGATTGGCCGCTAGCACATCGCATTTCTTCAGGCTGTCCAGTGCACGCTTGCGCGCAGCCTCATGCCTTGCGCGCTGTTTCTTCCATTCCGATGCAATCTCGGCCGTGACCGGCTGCAGGGCATCCCCAGTCTCGGGGTAAAAGCCGGCCTTGTCATATAGCAGGATCTCGCCGTCCGGTGCCTTCCAGAACCACAGGCGGGGCTTGCCGGTGCGCGGGTCGAAAAATACTGGCCGAGGGCTGTCGATTTTCCTTGGAGGGCGCGCCTTTTCCGCGGCAATCTGCCGCTCTTTTCGGATCTCATCTGCCGTCTTGGGGATGCAGACCGTGAACTCCAGATCCAGCATCAGCAGGTTGACACTGCGCCCGTCGATGTTTCGGGCCAGCATGTTTTCGTGTGTCAGACGGTATTTGACGAGGCCGCCGGTCTTGCGGGTTTCCGTCGAGATGAAGAAATCCCGGACCAGCGTGTTTTTCGCCTCGACCCGTCTTTCCTCGGTCGCGGCATAGGTGAAGCCGATGACGCTGTTGATGGCCAACATGCCCGCACGCCTTATCGCCGTATGGCGCGCGTCGTTGATGGAAAGGATGCTGTCGAATGGCTCGGTCACGGTCACGGGAACCTTGCGAACCTGGCGACAGGCTGGCCCGAAGGATCGGTTGCCAGCTGCAATATCGGACGAAACCTGCCCCACGCGATCGCCCGGCGTCGTTGCCGGCTGGGCCGCGCCTTCCGCTGGCGCGACCAAGGCGAGCGTCGCCAGTGCAGTAAACCCGAGTGCATCAAGCGTTCCCAATCGATGTGCTCCTTTCCCTTGCGGTCGTGGAACACAATATGGGGGCGCCATGCGTCAGAATCGGATGTATAGCCGGGTAGCGCGGTCATGTCCGTTTTTGACGTATTCCCTCTCTATTGTGGAAACATCAATTTCAGCAAGAAAAGGATCCCGCAATAATGACCCGAAAATGGAAAGCACGCATCCGCGTATCAAACGGTGCGATTCAGGAAATCACCGTCGAGGCAGACAATTTCTTTAACGCACGCGCCATGATCGAAACGCAATACGGCGCAGGATGTATTTTCAGCGGCCCGCATCCGGCCTGATGCGCGGGGCCGATCAGTTTTTCCTGCCTCTTGCCTGATGGAAGTGCCGGCGCGAACCATATCGCGCCGGCACTTGATCGGCCAGCGGGGCGTCATCCCGGTTTCCACGAACAGGTCACAGCGAAGGTGACGACCGGTTTGATATCACCAGCTTCTTTTGATGCGCCATCAGATCACGCAAATCTTGCCCGGCTGACCCTGGCCCGTTCCCAGAAATCGGTGGGCTCGACCACCTCGACAGCGTCGCCCCAGGTCAACAGGTGCCACGCCATTTCCAAGGCGCCGCCAGCCCGAAAGCGCACGATCAACGCGCCCTCGTCATCGAATTCCGTTTTCTGGTCGGGATGAAATACATATTCGACGGCATCCTTTGCTGCTTCGGGACGAAAGCGCCAGACGACATCGAACGGGTCTTCCCTGAAGGTGCCGAAACATTGCCTCGCGTGGTCCTCGAGAGTGAACCCCTCATCCCGGACAAAAGTTTCGTCCAGCAACCGGGCCTCGGTTATGCCTTGCAAACGGTAATGCAGGAGGGTGTCGCCATCCTTCCTGCGGGCCACCAGAAAGGGCCGCTGGCCGTAGAGAAATCCGTAGGGTTCCAGCACCCGTTTGCGGGGGGTAGGGTCAAGCCTGCCGCTGTAGATCAGTTCAACCCGCTGTGACATCAGCATGCCCATGCGCAGGGTTTCGATACATTCGGCCCTGGTCACCACCTTCGGGCCGGGCCTGAGCGCCAGACCTTCGGATTCAAGCAACAATTCGAGGTCGGGTTCGATCCTACGCCTCGCATTTTGCGGCTGAGCGGCAAGAATCTTGTCCGATATGGCCGACAGGGTCTGGGCCTCTTCCAGCCGATTTTCCTGTTTCATCAGTCGGGCGGCCGCGTTCAGCGTGGCAAGCTCGGCGGCCGTGATCCCAAAGCCCAGCGCCACGGCGCCCTTGCCCCGCCAACGCTTGCGACCGCTGTCATCACGGAATTCTTCGACTTCTTCCATCAGGTCCATCGCTGCATCTCGCATCCGTTCGGCGGTGCTGCGCGATACTTCGAAATGGTCCATGATGTCTTCCAGGCCAACACCCTGATGGCGCGCCGCAAACATGGTGCAAAGCCGCAGGATCTGACCTGCCTTTCTGTAACGCATCCGGTAACCTTTCCCTTGTCGCCCCGAGCCATCGTAATCGCGGTAGATCGGGTTATCCAGTTTTCATATCTGCAGTATGGGAAACGGTTCTCGCAAAAGGGGACGTTGCGGTTGTTTTACCAGGGGCCGGCACCGGCTTGTGCGGCCGCCGATGCAGGTGACCGGAATATTCCTTTTCGGAGCGCGGACACCCACCAATTTACGCGTTGGTGCTACAAGGAAACTCATGCGCGCCCGTGACAAGAATTGACACCCGTGTAGGCTATTGGTGGCTTCGGGTTCTGTCGAGATGATTCTCTCGACGGGTTTGAATTGGTCAAACGGGGGTGCGCATGAGAGCATTGAACGGAGGGATCCTGTTTTCGGCGTCCGATCTCATGCGATTCATGGGCTGCCGGCACGCCACGGTGCTGGACCTTGTCCGCCTCCGCGGCGAAGGACCGGAGCCGCGCGCCGACAGCGAGGACGCGGCGCTGTTGCAGAAACAGGGCGATGCCCATGAGGCCGCGCATCTGGCCCGGCTGGAGGAGGGCGGGCGCCAAGTGGTCGAGATCGCGCGCGGCGATCTGGCCGAAAATACCGAGGCGACCCGCGTGGCACTGACTCAGGGCGCCGAAGTGGTCTTTCAGGGTGCGTTCCTGTCGGGCAGTTGGGGCGGCTGGTCGGATTTCCTGGAGCGGGTGGACAGGCCCTCGGCGCTTGGGCCGTTCAGCTATGAGGTGGTCGACACCAAGCTCAAGCGCCGCGCCCATCCCAAGCATGTGCTTCAACTGGTGCTCTATTCCGACCTCCTGGCCGAGGTGCAGGGGGTGATGCCGGAATACGCCCATGTGGAACTGGGTGACGGCACACGGGCAACGCTCCGGCTGGCCGATTACGCCCATTACGCGCGTGCGGCGCGGCAGCGGCTGGAAGCCTTCGTGGCCGCGCCCGAGCCCACGCGCCCGGTGCCCTGCGCCGACTGCGCGCTCTGCCGCTGGGGCGATCATTGCGCAAGTGTGTGGGATGCCGAGGACAGCCTATTCAATGTGGCGAACATCACCTGCGGGCAGGTCAAGAAACTCGAGGCCGCCGGCATCACCACCATGGCGGCACTGGCGGCGCACGAGGGCGGCGTGCGCGGTATGGCGCAGGGCACGCTCGACCGTCTGCATACGCAGGCGCGCCTTCAGCACGCCCGCAAGACCGGTGAACCGGCCTATGAGCTGCGCGCGGCCGAGCCGGGCAAGGGGTTTGACCTGCTGCCCCAACCGCGCGAGGGTGACCTGTTCTACGACATCGAGGGCGACCCCCATTACGAAGGCGGGCTGGAATATCTGCACGGGGTCTGGTTCGATGACCAGTTCCGCGCCTTCTGGGCCCATGACCACAAGGCGGAAGCAAAGGCATTGGCCGATCTTCTGGACTTCTTCAGGGCGCGGCTGGAGCAGTATCCGGATGCCCGCATCTACCACTACGCCCCCTACGAGATCACCGCCCTGCGCCGGCTGACCACGAAATACGGGATCGGCGAGGCTTTCCTCGACAGGCTTCTGTGCGAGCGGCGCTTCGTCGATCTCTATGCCGTGGTGTGCGGCTCTCTGATCGCGTCCGAGCCCAACTATTCGATCAAGTCGATGGAGGTGTTTTACGGGCTCGAACGCAAGGGCGAGGTCAAGACGGCGGGCGGCTCGGTCGTGGCCTATGAGAAATGGCGCGAAACCGGCGAGCAGGCGATCCTCGACGAGATCGAGGAGTACAACCGGATCGACTGCATCTCGACCGAGAAATTGCGCGACTGGCTGGTCTCGATCCGCCCCGAAGGCCCCTGGCCCGCGCTGGCCCCGGATGCCGGGGAAAAGGAGGTCGAGGAGGATGAAGAGGTCGCCGCCCTGCGCGCGCGGTTGGCGGCGAGCGGTCTGCCTGAGGCGCGCCGCGAGATGCTGTTCAATCTGGGTCTCTTCCACAAGCGCGAGAAGAAGCCCGCCCAATGGGCGGTGTTCGACAGCGTCGGCAAAGACGAGGACGAGTTGATTGACGATCTCGACGCGCTTGGGGGACTTGTGGCAACCGGCCCGGCCAAGCCGGTCAAGAGCTCGCTGGTCCGCCGCTATCGTTTCCCGCCTCAGGAAACCAGGCTGCGCGAGAACAAGGGGGCGACGGTACCCCAGCCCGACGCCCCCCCGGCGACGGTTTCAATCGTGGAAATGGATCCGGCGGCCGGGAAAGTCACCCTCAAGGCGGGTAGGCTTAGGGCACATCTACTGACAGACCGTCTGACGCTACATCCCGACTGGCCGATCAATACCGACGTCATCGCCTGCGCCTTGCGCGACGTGATCGCGGATCAATGCGGCAGGCATCGCTATCGAGCGGTCGATGATCTGCTGTCGCGCCGCGCGCCCCGCCTGATGACGGGCTGGAGCGGCATCATCCTGCAAGGCGAGGACCCCGTCGCAGGCACCATCGCCGCCGTGCAGGCGATGGATGAAACCATTCTGCCCATCCAGGGTCCGCCGGGCACCGGCAAGACCTATGTCACCGCCCGCGCGATCCTCGCGCTGGTGCGTTCCGGGGCGCGGGTGGGGGTTGCCTCGAACAGTCACGAGGCGGTCCGCAACGTGCTGATGGGCTGCCTTGCCGCGCTTGAGGACGAGGATCTGCCGATCACGCTCGATCTGATCCACAAGGTCTCGAGCGATGATGATGGCTACCCCGTGGATTGCCCGATCAGGCGCACCACCTCGAACGATGTGGCCGCCGCCGGGGGGCATGTGGTGGGTGGCACCGCCTGGTTCTTTGCCCGCGAGGAGAACCTGCAGGCCTTCGACTGGCTGTTCGTGGACGAAGCCGGACAGGTAGGGCTGGCCAACATGGCCGCCATGGGGCGCTCGGCCCGCAACATCGTGCTGGTGGGCGATCCTCGGCAATTGCCGCAGGTGATCCAGGGCGCGCATCCCGAACCCGCGAACCTCTCCTGCCTCGAATGGATGCTGGGCGAACCTGCCACCATCCCGCCGGATCGTGGTATCTTCCTGCCCGTCTCGCGGCGGATGCATCCCGACATCTGCCGTTTCGTCTCGGAACAGGTCTATGAAGGCCGGCTCACCAACCACCCCGATACCGCGCGTCAGAGTGTCAGCGGCACGGGCTTTCCCGGGGCGGGCGCCTTCTGGGTGCCGACTCCCCACGAAGGCAACGCCCAGGTGGCGCCCGAGGAAGTGACCGCGATCAAGGCCGCAATCACCGATCTGCTGCGGGGTAGGTGGACCGACAAGGACGGCCGCACGCGGAAGATGCGCGCGTCCGACATCATCGTTGTCGCCCCCTACAACGCGCAGGTTAACGCCCTGCGTGCGGCGCTGCCCTCGCGTATTCGCGTCGGCACGGTAGACAGGTTCCAGGGCCAGGAAGCGCCAGTCTGCCTTGTCTCGATGACCGCCAGTTCCGTCGAGGAAACCACGCGCGGGCTGGAATTCCTGCTCTCTCTCAACCGCATCAATGTGGCGGTGTCCCGCGCAAAGGGGCTGGCGCTGCTCTTTGGCGCGCCGCGTTTACGCGAGGCCAGTTGCGCAACAGTGGAACAGATGCGACTGGTAAATACGCTTTGCGCGCTGGAAACATGCGGCGGGGTAAACGGGTAGGAGAGAGAGGCAAAGGGAAGGGCAAACCTTGGGCAGCGAGCCGCACGAATTCATCCAGCCACGCCCCAACCCCGGTTTCTGGGCGAGGGTCAAGGCAAGGGCCAAAGAGGACGAGCGCCGGCAGCCGGGTTTCCTTGCGTATCTTGTCGAGGGTTATCTCAAATACATCCGGGCATCCGCGCCCGGCCTGATTGCGCCTAATGGTGCCGGCGCGATTGTCTCTATGGTTTTGCTTTGCACGATCATGGTCACGTCAGCGATAAATGAAAGGAACCGCGTCAGAGCCGCCGGGGGCGCGTGGCTCTGGTGGAAATTCGTACTGGGACAGGTCCTGGGCCCCATCATCGCCCTGGCCGCGGTGGTCGGGCTTGCATATGTTTTCGGCGGGGGATGATGCCGCGATCACTTCGGACACGCATCTGACCGGCGCGGCCGGAAGAAATGGCTTTTCGCGCCATGCCACACGGGGCAGCGCTGGCCCATCCGAGGGCAAATTCGAGGGCGGGCCGTGACCCTCTGCAACGCTCCGAGGAACCTTGCTGGCGATTTTTGAGCGTGTTAATTTTTGAAGGCGGAGCCATGAGGGCGGAGAAGGAAAAGGCTCCCATGGCTCCGACTCGGAAAGATTTGGTGGTCAGGGAGGAAAAATGGAATACGAAACCATACGAAATTTTGGTCATATTCATTATCTTGACTATCTGGAAGACGGGAAAAAGACACGGATTTCACGGATAACGTCCGTATTCTGCTGTAAATTCGAGGATTGATTTTGGGTCGGCCATTGTGGCCGTGCTCTCTTAGGTTTGGCGATAACGACAACGTCAACCAAGG
>JALUYI010000010.1 GCA_027013095.1 Paracoccaceae bacterium
CGGTGAACTCCAAAATCGTATCGTTTTTCATGTGGCATATCCTTTTCTCTCTGAGAATCGCGGCGCGTCAACACCGCCATGATATGCCACCCAATCACCCCATCACCAACTTTCGGGCATTGCTCCCGACAACCGCCCCGACAAGGCTAGCCGCAAAGCCGATGATCACCAAAAGAGTGCTTAAGATCAAGCCGCCGACAAGCGCGCCCAAAACACCAATGCCGATCATCAACGGAACGCCAGCCTCAATATCGGTCATTCGGGTCGCCACATAACCGGCGAGCGCACCAATGATCAAAAGAAAAATGATGCCCATCACGCCTCTCCAACACAGGTTTTACACCCGCGATATGGGGACTATTTCAAGAAAAAAAAGAGAGGGGAATGGGGGCCACATGCGTACTCAACCCAATTTATCACCGACGCGCAACGGAGTTCCGTGCAGAAAAACGGCCGCTTCCAATGCCCCGCGCCCGGCCAGTTGCAGGCGATGGATCCTGATCGCCGCCGAGCCACAGGCCACCAACAGCCCGTCACCAATAATCTCTCCCGGCGCACCCCGTCCTTCGGCCAGGCAGCTGTCCAGAAGTTTCGCCCGAGCATCGCCAATCATGCACCACGCCCCGGGAAAAGGCGAAAGTCCCCTAATTTTCCGGTCGATGTCGCGCGCCGGCACAGTCCAATCAATTCGCGCTTCGGCCTTGTCGATCTTGGCCGCCGTGATTACCCCGTCATTCGGCTGGGGAACAGGCGTCAGATGATCCAGTTGCACCAACGCCTCGCTAATCGCCTCAGCGCCCAGCTGTGTCAACCGATCATGCAGAGTCGCCATGGTATCGCGCGGCAAGATCGGCGTTTCGCGCCGCAGCAGAACCGGCCCGGTGTCCAACCCGGCCTCCATCTGCATCACGCAAACGCCCGTTTTCGTATCCCCCGCCATAATTGCGCGCTGAATCGGGGCCGCACCGCGCCAACGCGGCAGCAGAGAAGCATGAATATTCAAACAACCCCGCGCCGGCGCATCCAGCAGCGCCTGCGGCAAGATCAAACCATACGCAACCACGACGGCCACGTCGGCCCTAAGAGCCGTAAATGCATCAACCGTATCTTGGGCACGGAAATTTTCCGGGTGCCGCACCGGCAGAGCCAGCGCCTCGGCGCGGATCTGAACGGGTGACTGCCGCGCCTTTTTCCCCCGCCCGGCGGGGCGCGGCGGTTGGCAATAAACAGCAGCAATCTCATGGCCATCCTGAACCAGCTGTTCCAGAACCGGAACCGCAAACTCTGGTGTTCCCATGAAAACGATGCGCATCAGCCCCTCCCGCGTTTTGCCAGTTTCGCGGCGCGCGCCAGCAACATCCGCCGCTTGACCGGGCCAAGGCGGTCAAAATACATCCGGCCGTTCAAATGATCGATCTGATGCTGCACCGATGTCGCCCAGAGACCAACGAAGTCCTTTTCGACGCGCGCGCCGGTTTCATCCATGTAAACCACGGTGACCGCGCGGGAGCGCGATATGGTGGCACTGACCCCGGGCAGATTGGGGCTGGCCTCGTCGTGGTCACGCATCTTCACGCTGCTGGCCGTGATCCGGGGATTTGCCATCCGGATCAGGCCGTCCCGGGCCGGCGTGCAATCCACCACCGCCAGACGCAACATCACCCCAATCTGTACGGCGGCAAGGCCAAGACCGGGCATCGCATACATGCTGTCAGCCATGTCCTGCCAGTGGGCCCGCGTCCCATCATCAACCCTTTGGACGGGTGCCGCAAGCTGCCGCAAACGCGGGTCCGGCCACACCAGAAAAGGGCGCACAGGCATCAGAGTCTCGCCCGTTCACGCTTCAGCTTCTTCATCTTATTGGTGATCATCGAGCGCTTGATCTTGCTGAGATAGTCAATGAATAGCTTACCGTCGAGATGGTCGATCTCGTGTTGAACACAGGTCGCCCAGAGGCCGTCAAAGGCACGTTCCTGAAGCTGCCCATCGACATCCAGATAGCGCACCCGGACCTCAGCGGGGCGAGTCACATCCTCGTATTGATCGGGAATTGACAAACAACCCTCGGAATAGGTGTTCATTGTTTCCGAGGCCCACGTAACCTCGGGATTGATCAGGGCCATAGGTGACGGTTCTTCATCCTTTTTGGCGCAATCCATCACGATCAGACGCTGCAAGACCCCGACTTGCGGTGCCGCAAGGCCGATCCCCGGCGCATCATGCATGGTTTCCAGCATATCGGTCGCCAATTTGCGCACGGCCGAATCAACCCCTTCAAGCGGAGCGCAAACCTTTTTCAGGCGCGGGTCAGGATGGATCAAGATATTTCGCAAGCTCATGCGCCTGATCTAGCGTCCGGCCCGGGAAAGTTCAACCGCCCGAAACCGGACTATAAAATCCGCAAATGTAACCTTGACGTTACTTATTTTTAGGATTAAGTAACCTGTGGGTTACAAATAGGAGGCTAAAATGTCTGCAAAATCCCTGATGCTCCTGCGCAACACCTTCTTCTCGGCACTGGGTGTGATTCTGGCCAGCTACGGCGTGATGGTTCTCGCGTCCGGCCGGCCCGACCCCTTCTGGCCGCTGGCGCCGGCGCTGGCCGGGGTGATAACCGCCCTAGTCGTCTCACTTGGCGTCTGGCTTGCGGGTCGCAAGACCGCGGCCGTCGCCTTTGACGAATATTCCCGCCACGAGTGGCACAGCAGCCTGCGCCTCGGGTTTTGGGTGGCGATCTGGCTCTATCCGCTGTTTGCAGTTCTTCTGGTCAACAATATTGTCGATTACCCTCAGGCATTTGCAGCAATGGGAACACTGGCCGCCGCCACCCCGTTCCTGTCGTTCTTTGCAAAATGGGTCGGAGGCCGCATCTGATGGCCAAGCTCTATAACACCCTGAAACAGCACCGCGCCCGCCTGTCGCTGACTCAGGCCGAGCTGGCCGAAAAGGTCGAGGTCTCACGCAAGACCATCAATACCATCGAAAACCGGGTGTTTGTGCCCTCCGCCCTTCTGGCCTTGAAAATCGCCCGTGCGCTCCAAACCAGTGTGCATGATATTTTCTCGCTTGAAGATGACGGCTGAATCCCTAGGCTACGTCGAAATGGCCAGCAAGGAACACCCCGCATGGATTTCGACCAGATCATCGACCGCCGCAACACCCATTCCGCAAAATGGGACATGATGGAGAAATATTTCGGCGTCTCACCCGATGACGGCATCTCGATGTGGGTGGCCGACATGGATTTTCACCCGCCGGAATCCGTCCAAAACGCGGTACAGGCGATGGCCGATCACGGGGTTTACGGTTATTTCGGCGACGATTCTGCCTACAGGCGCGCGATCTGCTGGTGGATGCAGAACCGCCACGACTGGCAAATCGCGCCCGAGTGGATCTTTTCCACCCACGGTCTGGTCAACGGCACGGCCCTTTGCGTTCAGACTTGGACACAACCTGGCGACGGCGTGCTGCTGTTCACGCCGGTCTATCACGCCTTTGCCCGGACCATCCGGGCCGCCGGGCGCACCGTCGTCGAGGCACCGCTTGCCTCAGTAGAAGGGCGCTACCAGATGGATTTTGACGTTGCCAAAGCCTGCCTGACCAAGCGCACAAAAATGGTGGTCCTTTGCTCACCCCACAACCCCGGCGGACGCGTCTGGACGCCTACCGAACTCCGCCAGCTTGCCACATTCTGCACCCGCCACAACCTGTTATTGGTCAGCGACGAGATTCACCACGACCTTGTGTTTCCCGGAAATACCCACACCATCATGTCCGTGGCCGCACCGGAAGTTTCCGATCGACTGGTCATCCTCAGCGCCCCCACCAAGACCTTTAACATCGCCGGCAGCCACACCGGGAACGTCATCATTGCTGACGAAAAACTGCGCCACGAATTTGCCGCCACATTAGCTGGCCTTGGCCTTTCCCCCAACAGTTTCGGCCTTCACATGACCACGGCGGCCTACACCCCCGAAGGGGCGGAGTGGGTCGATACCCTGATGCGCTATCTCGACGAAAACCGACGGATTTTCGACGCCGGGATCAACGCGATCCCCGGCCTGCGCTCAATGCCTCTCGAGGCAACCTATCTGGCCTGGGTTGATTTTTCCGGCACCGGCATGGGCCCCGAGGACATCACCCGAAGGATCGAGAAAGACGCGCGCATTGCGGCCAACCACGGTGACACCTTTGGCACCGGCGGAGACTCGTTCATGCGCTTCAACCTCGGCACGCCGAAATCCCGGATTGTCGAGGCCGTCACACGCCTGCACTCGGCCTTTTCCGATCTGCAGTGACAGCGCTTTCCTCTTTGCGAAAATACTCCCGCCGGAGGCCCCAACATTTTTCTGCGCTGCAGCACTTGCGACTCCTCGCGCAACAATATACCCAAGCAAAGATACGAAACGTAACATCATTACGCCGGAGAGTCCTTTCATGAGCTTTCGCCTCCAACCCACGCCGCCCGCACGTCCCAACCGCTGCCAACTGTTCGGCCCTGCGTCGCGCCCTGCGCTATTTGAAAAAATGGCAGCATCCGGTGCCGACGTCATCAATATCGACCTCGAAGACAGCGTCGCACCCGCTGACAAAGCTACCGCGCGCAAAAACGCCATCGCCGCGATCAACGAGGTGGACTGGGGGCGCAAAACCCTCTCGGTGCGAATCAACGGACTGGACACCCCCTATTGGGTCCACGACATCGTGGACCTGTTGGAACAGACGGGCGAACGACTAGACCAAATCATGATCCCCAAGGCCGGGAACGGGCAGGATATCTATGCCGTCGACGCCCTGATCAGCGGTATCGAAGCGGCCACGGGGCGGAAAAGACCGCTTGCCCTTGAGGCGATCATCGAAACCGCAGCCGGCCTGACCCATGTCAACGAAATCGCCGCGGCCAGTCCGCGTATGGTTGCCCTGTCGCTGGGGGCGGCAGATTTTGCCGCCTCAATGGGGATGCAGACCACCGGCATCGGCGGAACGCAGGAAGACTATTACATGCTGCACGAGGGCAGCCGTTATTGGCCCGACCCCTGGCACATGGTGACCACCGCCATCGTCGCCGCCTGCCGGACCAATGGCCTGTTGCCGGTGGATGGTCCCTTTGGTGATTTCTCCGATGACGCGGGTTTTCGCGCCCAGGCGCGGCGTGCGGCTACCCTTGGCATGGTGGGGAAATGGGCCATTCACCCCAAACAGATCGCACTGGCCAATGAGGTTTTTACCCCCTCGGAGGAACAACTTGTCGAAGCGCGCGAGATTCTTGCGGCAATGGACGCGGCCAAGGCCAAGGGCGAGGGGGCGACGGTTTACAAGGGCAGGCTGGTGGATATCGCCTCGATCAAGCAGGCCGAGGTGATCGTCAAGCAGGCCGAAATGATCGCGGACTGATCCGCCGCCGGAACACATTGCAATCACGCCCCGCTCCGCCATATAAGCGCCGTATCAGCATTGCGTCCAAAGCACTCACGCGGAGCCCTCAATGGCGAATTATCTGGAATTTGAAAAACCTCTGGCCGAAATCGAAGGCAAGGCCGAAGAGCTGCGCGCGCTGGCCCGCCAGAATAGCGAGATGGACGTGGAAAAAGAGGCCGAGGCCTTGGACCAAAAAGCCGCCGACCTGCTGGCCGAGCTTTACCGGACCCTGACCCCGTGGCGAAAATGTCAGGTGGCCCGCCATCCCGACCGACCGCATTGCAAGGATTATATCAAGGCTCTGTTTCAGGAATTCACCCCGCTCTCGGGCGACCGAAATTTCGCCGACGATCACGCGGTCATGGGCGGACTGGCCCGCTTTAACGATCGGCCAATCGTGGTGATCGGACACGAAAAGGGCCATGACACCAAATCACGGATCGAGCGAAATTTCGGCATGGCCCGCCCCGAAGGTTATCGCAAAGCGATCCGCCTGATGGACCTCGCCGACCGTTTCGGCCTGCCGATCGTAACGCTCGTGGATACCACCGGCGCCTATCCCGGACGCGGCGCCGAAGAGCGCGGGCAGTCCGAAGCAATCGCGCGCTCGACTGAAAAATGCCTGAACGTCAAGGTGCCGCTGGTCTCGATCATCATCGGCGAGGGGGGCTCGGGCGGGGCGGTGGCGTTTGCCGGCGCGAACCGGTTAGCAATGCTTGAGCATGCGGTCTATTCGGTCATCAGCCCGGAGGGATGCGCCTCGATCCTGTGGAAAGACGCCGGCAAGATGCGCGAAGCCGCCGAAGCGTTGAAACTGACGGCACAGGATCTGGAAAAACTGGGCGTCGCCGATCAGATCATCCCCGAGCCCGTGGGCGGCGCGCAGCGGGACCCGGACGCCACCATCGCCAATGTGGGCGCCGCGCTGGAAGAGATGTTGACCGCGCTGGACAAGAAAACCCCCAAAGAGTTGCTGCAAGAGCGGCGCCAGAAGTTTCTCGATATTGGCACCAAGGGCCTTGCCGCCTGATCTCGGCCAAGAAGGCCCTTGCAAAAAATGTTTCGCGCGCGAAACATTTACCGTCTAACCTATTGAAATACCGAGATTAACAAATTATTAATCATCTCTTTCTGCCGACCATCCCAACTCCTGTCGCGGAATTTGCACAACGTGCAAATATTATCCGAATAATTTACAAAATTCGGGCGGTGATTTGAGGTATGTCAAATTCTTTTCCGCCCGGGTTGGATAAGGACTGACTATCGGAAACCGGACCACGATCCCGCGCTGCCGGGGAGGGGTGTGGTTTGCGGCCAGGTTGCAACGGCAAAATGCTGGTGTCGCCCGCCGGCTCTGCTAGGGTGGCCGGATCGACGCCAAAAAAGGAGAAGATGACCATGAATATTTCAGGAAAAATTCGGCCCGCTTTGCTTGGCGCGGCCCTCGCGGTGCTAGCGGTTCCAGTCGGCGCAGCTGATTTGATGCAAATTCCCGCCAAGGCGGCGACAGACGGGTTCAAACTGTCGGACACGCTGATCTTTCCCGCGTTTGATCCGGCCCTCGGGCGCAAGCTGTTTGCCGAGAAAGGCTGCGTTGTCTGCCACATGATGAACGGAATCGGCGGCGAGGACGGCCCGAACCTCAGCTATGGACAATACGATACACCCGTCAACGCAATGGAGGTGGCCTCAGACCTGTGGGAAAAAGCATCAATCATGATTCCCGCGCAACAGGACGAGTTGGGTGCACAAATCAAACTGTCCCCGACCGAACTGGCCGGAATCATCGCCTTTCTTGCCGACAAGAATGAGCAATCGCATTTCAAGAAATCCGATATCCCGGCGAAAATTCTGAAGGATATGGAGAATATGTAATCCCGCGCGGGCAGAGGTGCCCGTCAGGTTGAAGGTGGCTTGTTCGGACCGTCCCGAGGGGCGATCCGAACAGGTGTTTTGTGCCCGGCCCCGAACCGCGCACCCAATCCTTGCGCAGTCATTCAGCGCAGCATCTATTCGCCAACGCCATCGAAACCGGCCTCGCGCATCAGCCGGTTCGAGCTGTCTTCGATCATGTGCTCCATTTTTTCCATGAACTCATGTGGCTCCAGACCCGGCTGAATCCGCGGCAGGAATTCGACCACCGCCACGCCCGGCTTGCGTAACAGGCTGTGGCGCGGCCAGAACAGACCCACATTGACCGCAACCGGCACACAGGGTTGCCCAAGCCCCTCATAAAGGATGCCCGAGCCGATCTTGTAAGGCCGGTACGCCCCCGGCGGAACCCGCGTGCCCTGAGGATAAATAATCAGCTGCCCCGGCCAGTCGGCACTGGCCTTGACTCCGTCGATCATCTGCTGCACGGCCTTGCGCCTTTTGCCTCGATCCACGGGAATGCAGCCCATACGGATCGCGAACCAGCCCAGAACCGGCGCCCAGCGCAGCGACTTTTTCATCACAAAACGCGGTCGAGGGACCACGGTGATAATCATCAATATGTCCATGAATGACTGGTGTTTAGGGCAAATCAGGACCTCATCCTGCGGAGGGTCTCCGCGGATTTCGCTTTTCAGTCCAACCAACCAGCGGGCGCTCCACAGCACATAGCGGGAATAGGCGCGCACCGCCCGGTAGGAATTTTCGCGGTTGAGAACGGTCAGCGGCACGTACCAAAGCGCCATGATCGCCATCGCCGAATACATCTGAAAAATGAACAGGACCGAGCGCAAATATTGAACCCCGCGCCCAAGCATCAGCTGATTCCCCGCAACGTGCGCAGGGCCGCCATACGCGTTGCCCAAAAGGACACAAACGCCGCCAGAAACGGGATCAATAGCGGCAGGATCCACTCGGCCCCTTGAAATCCGAGCCCGGTGAGGAACCCTCCTTCGCGGGCGGCGCTGGGCAACAAAAGAACCGCCCCCATCGCCAAAAGGGTGCCGACCGCCGCACCACCAAGGGCGCGCAGGGTAAAGCGACGCACAAAGGCCCGCGCGATGTAGGTGTCCTTGGCCCCGACAAGGCGCAAAACCGAAATCACCGTGGCATTGGCGGCCAGCGCGGCCGAGGCCGCTAGGGTAATCATCGCCGCAGTGGCTAGTGCGATCAGCGCCATCGAGATACCGGCCAGCAACCGCAAACGGCGGGCGGCGTTGACCAACGGTTGGCGCCAACGCGTGTGGTCGTCATAAATGGCGCCGGGCGCCTCGGCGGCCAGTCGCAACCGCAACCCCTCGACGTCGGGGCCGCCGTCCTTTTCAACGACCTCGATGAGGCGCGGGATCGGCAGGCTGTCCAGCGGCAGATCAGGGCCGAACCACGGCGCCAGCAGCTTGCGCTGTTCGGCATCGCTAAGCGGGCGGGCGGATTTGATCCCCGGCGTGGTTTTCAAGACATTAAGCACCGCTGTGGTCTGCGCCTGCATCTGCCCCTTGGGGGCCGAGATACGCACGGTTGCGGTACGCGCCAGCTCGGCCGACCAGCGATCCGCCAGCCGTCCGGTGGCCAGCGCCAACGCCAGCGTGAACACCGCCAGAAACGCCATTGCCGCGGCACTGAACCCGGTCAACGTGGCGGTATAACCGGAGGGGGGCACCACTCGGTCGGCCTGTTTGTCGCCACTTGCAGCCGCGCGCAGAATTTTTAGAACGCCCATCAAAGATCCGCCCCCGCCAGTTGCAAATGCCTGTTGTGCAGGCGCAGGACCCGGGCCGAGGTCTTGGCCTTGACGTTGCGGATCAGGTTGAGGTCGTGGGTCGCGATCAGTATCGTTTTGCCCATGCGGTTCAGCTCGACCAGCAGCTGCATCAGGCGAATCGCCATCTCCCAGTCGATATTTCCAGTCGGCTCATCCGCGATGATGACGTCCGGTGACATGATGACGGCGCGGGCAAGAGCGGCGCGCTGGCGCTCACCGCCGGACAATTGCTGGGGCAGTGCATCGGCATGATGCTCCAGGCCGACCCAGGCCAAAAGCTCGATCAGATTGCTCGCTTGGGCCGTGACATTCTGCCCCGATACCCCAAGCGGCAGGGCAATATTCTCGGCCACCGACAAATGGTCCAGAAACTTGCAGTCCTGATGCACGACGCCGATCCGCCGCCGGGTCAGGGCGACCTGATCGCGGTCCATCGCCGCAACATCGTTCTTGAAAACCCGCACCCTCCCCTTGGTCGGGAGAAGCTCCATATAACAAAGCCGCAGTAACGTCGTCTTGCCCGAGCCGCTGGGTCCGGTCAGAAAGTGAAACGACCCCGGCGGAAGGCTGAGGTTGAGGTCCGTCAGAATATCGCCGCCGCCATAGGTGAAGGCGGCACTTGCCAGCTCGATCAATCTCTGCTCCGATTCCCTTTTGGGCCGGATAATCGCCCAGAGACGCGCCGGTTGCAAATCCTGTCTGCGCTTTGGCCCCAATCCGGGGCGATAACAGCGGCTTGGAATGATTGTCAGGCCCCGTTACAAGTATCAAAGGGGCCGAATCGGCCCGCTTATGTTGCCTTGTGCCGCACTCAGGAGGTCCGATGCGCCTGGTTTGCCCGAATTGCGCCGCCCAATACGAGGTGGATGACAGCGCGATCCCGCCAGCCGGGCGCGATGTGCAATGCGCGAACTGTGGCGACACCTGGTTTCAGCACCCTGCAACAGCCGCCGGCGAACCCCGCGACAACCAGCCCCCGCATGGAGATGAGGCCGGCCCCGAGCAACGGGGACAGCGCCACGCCAAAGAGCCGACCGGCAGGGAACCCCCGCTGGAATCGCCGGTCGAGAATGCCCCCGATGCCCCAGATCGGATAACGGACCTTTTGGGCGACGAGGCAGACGCGGCGGCGCGCAAGGCTCTTATCGAGGCCCTGTCCACAGATGAGGGAGGCCCGGCAGATGCAGAGACGCCCGGGGGACAGGCGGCGGAAGGCGAGGCGGCAGGAAGCGCGACGGCGGGTGCGGATGCAGCAGGTGATCCGCCAAAAGAATCTGCCACGCCAAAAGGGCCCTTGGCTGGCGAGCACAGGCCTCCGTTGCCCCGAGCAACAATTACCGCGGACGACATGGCGACGTTCCAGAGCGAGGTCGCGCGTGAGACCGAGGCCCGGCAAGCGGAAAAACGGCGTGAAGAGCGCGCGCCGGAGGCCGAGGCCGCGCCAAGGGTTCCGACACCCGGCGAAATCGCCGCGCTTGCAGATCAGGCGAATGCGCCCAGAGCAACGCCCCGCCCCGTTGGCCCGGCACCGCAGCGACCGCGGCCGGACACCGCGAACCCACCCGAACTGCCGGATATCGAGAACCTGACGTCAACCATGAAGCCCGCCGACGAGCCAACCCCCGAGAGGGATCCCGCTGTCGCGCGGCGGGCAGCACGGCGCGGCGGGCGGCTTGGATTTTATCTGGCCATTCTGATCTCTGTTTTGCTGGTGGCGCTCTATGCGTGGCATAAGCAGGTTGCGGCCATAATCCCCGGTAGCGCACAATTTCTGGACATCTATGTCGTGACGGTTGACGGATTGCGTCGCGCGCTGGATCATGGCGCCGCGGCATTTGTCTCCCTGATCCGAACCCTTCTGGCGCAGGTTCTCTAAGGTCAGAACTATCGGCCGTTGCGCCTGTTTTCAATCGCGTCCCATATGCGGGCGGCCACGTTGATGCTGTCAAAACGCTCCAACTCCTGTATGCCGGTCGGGGACGTCAGGTTGATTTCGGTCAGGTATCCGCCGATCACGTCGATGCCGACAAAGATTTGCCCCTTTTCGCGCAGCAGAGGGCCGATTCTGGCACAAATTTCCTGATCGCGCTCGCTTAACCCGATCGGTTCAGGCCGACCGCCGACATGCATGTTTGAGCGCGTCTCACCCTCGGCAGGAACGCGGTTGATCGCGCCCACAGCCTCTCCATCGACCAGTATGATCCGTTTGTCGCCGCGGGAAACATCTGGCAGAAACTTTTGCGCAATCAGCGGCTCATTGTTGATCCCGGCAAAAAGCTCGTGCAGAGAATTGAGGTTTCGGTCATCGGGGCGCAACCGAAACACACCGGCGCCACCATTGCCGTAAAGAGGTTTCAGGATGATATCGCCGTGCCTGAGCTTGAAGGATTTTAGCGTTTCGAGATCCCGCGCAATCGTTGTCGGCGGGGTCAGATCGGGAAATTGCAGAACCAAAAGCTTTTCCGGATAGTTGCGCACCCAGAACGGATCGTTCACCACCAAGGTCTGCGGGTGGATCATGTCAAGGATATGGGTGGACGTAATATAGCCCATGTCAAACGGGGGATCCTGACGCAACCACACAACGTCAAAATCCAACAGATCAACCTGTTGACTCGCCCCCAGCGCGAAATGATCGCCGCGCACGCGTTGTACCGTCAGTGGCCAGCCCCTTACCGTGATTCGACCTTCTTCATAAGCCAGCTTGTCGGGCGTGTAATAAAAAAGGCTGTGGCCCCTTTTTTGCGCTTCCTCGGCCAAGCGAAACGTGCTGTCCGCCGCAATATCAACTTTGTCGATGGGATCCATCTGGATCGCGATTTTCAGCCCCATGTTCGAACCCCTTCTCCCAGATCATCAGGTTCTATCTGAGCTGTTTGGCGGAATGATGCAACAGAGAGACACGTAAAACAGGTCGCTGCGTGCCGAAAATCAGGCGCAAAACGCGTTTTCCAGAATGGAAATCGCACCCTGATTGTTGACCAGTGCCACGTCAAAGCGCGCGGGACTGTCGCGCCCGGCTGGCTCGCCGGCAAGATAGACATCGGCGGAATGGGCGATACGCCGCATCTGGCGTTCATTCAGCATTTGCGCGGCAGACTCAAAACTGCGGCTTTTCTTTACTTCAATAAAAATGACATTGCCGTCCTTTTTTGCAATCAGATCGATTTCCCCGGCCTTGCTGCGCCATCTGCGTTCCGTGACGTCATGGCCATTCCGGGTGTAATGGCGCGCAACCGCGTCCTCTGCAGCCAGACCGCTGTGATATGACATCGATCCTCTCATGTCTTTTTCTCCAGTTCCAACGCGCGCCGGTACACCAGCTTGCGTGAAAGCACCAAATCGGCCGCCACGGAATCAACGGCATCACGCAGCGACAGGCCGTTCGCCTTGCGCGCCGCAATCAGCATGTCATCAAGCGCATCGTCGGGAATCGCTCGTTTTGGCGCAGGGCCAACCACGACCACGAATTCGCCCCGTGGCGAGACATTTTCATATTCCGATACCAGCGTGGCCAATGATCCACGGCGCACCTCTTCGAATTTCTTGGTGATCTCGCGACAGATTGCCGATTCCCGATCTCCTCCCAATTCTTGGACCAAATCTGCTAACATCTTATGAATACGCTTGGGACTTTCGTAAAATACCAAGGTTCCGGGTATTTTCTCCATATCTTTCAGCGCCTTGCGCCGCGCCACGGATTTCACGGGCAGAAAACCGGCGAAAAAGAACCGGTCCGTTGGCAATCCCGCCAGCGTCAGGGCGCTCAGAACTGCCGAAGCGCCGGGGACGGTGTGGATTTTTATGCCGGCGGCCAGCGCATCCCGGGCCAGCGCATATCCGGGGTCGGCAATCAGCGGCGTTCCCGCATCCGAGACATAGGCCAGCGCCTGTCCGGCACGCATCATTTCGATCAGCCGCGGCCGCTGTCGCGGACCGTTATGATCGTGATAGGCAATCAGCGGGCGACCGTTGAGAGCGATTCCATGAATATCCATCAGGTGGCGGGTGTTGCGGGTATCCTCGGCCGCCAGAACATCCGCGTCTCTTAGCACATCGAGGGCGCGCAACGTGATATCACGGGCCGAGCCGATGGGGGTTGCGACGAAATACAGGCCCGAATCCAGAGATTGATCGCGATTTGTCAACAATTCACCCCTTGCGGCATCTGGTCGTTTACTTGCGGGTTACGTTTCATTAGGTTTCGGCGTATTCAAGACTCGGCTGGCCAGTCAAACAGGAGCCTGACCCAATGCATTCCGTCTTTTCCCGGGCCTTTCGGCGTATATATCTTCTGCTTTTGGGCCTTGCCGCGCTTGCTCTGGCGGGGTGTCAGGCCAATTTGGGCACAAGCGGGCCTGCCGTCAACACAAATGCGCCAGTTCCCGTCGCGCTTTTGGTTCCGTTTGGCTCGCAGGACAACAACAATGATGTTCTGGCAACAAGCCTGCAAAATGCGGCACAACTGGCGGTCACCGACCTTGGGAGTGTCAAGATCGACCTGCGAATCTATCCGACGGCGGGCACGCCTGCCGGGGCGGCGGATGCGGCCACCAAGGCGGCAAATGAAGGCGCCAAGATCATTCTCGGGCCGGTTTATGCCCAAGGCGCAAACGCCGCCGGCGCTGCCGTAGCCTCGCGCGGGATCAGTGTCCTGAGCTTTTCCAACAATACCGAAGTTGCGGGGGGCAATGTCTTTGTCCTTGGCAACACCTTTCAGAACACGGCCAAGCGCCTGATCAGCTATGCTGCCGCCAATGGATTCCAGAACGTGATGGTGGTTCATGCCGACAATCTGACCGGGCGGGTCGGGCGCGCAGCGGTTGAGGCAGCGGTGGCCAGCGCAGGGGCAAATTTCACTGGAGCGGCGTCCTACAAGTTTTCGCAACAAGGTGTGATCGACGCGGTCAAATCGATTGCCCAGCAGGTCAAGGACACGAATACCGACACGCTGGTCTTTGCCTCAGACACGGCCGGGGCCCTGCCGATTCTGGCGCAGCTGTTACCTGAAAACGGGGTTGATCCGAAAAAGATCAAGTTCATCGGCCTGACACGCTGGGATATTCCGACGCAGACGCTGTCGCTCGGGGGACTGCAGGGTGGGTGGTTTGCCCTGCCCGATCCATCGCTGAACGGTAGTTTCCGCGACCGTTACACGCAGGCCTTCGGGCGTGCACCACATCCTTTGGCGGGACTGGCCTATGATGGGATCGCCGCAATCGGAGCCCTGATCAAGAGCGGCAAGGCGGATGCCCTCTCGCGGGCCAACCTGACCCAAAGCTCAGGCTTTGCCGGGGTGAATGGCGTCTTCCGCCTGCTGCCCGATGGCACCAACGAACGCGCCATGGCCGTTGTCGAAATCAAGAACAAGCAGGTGAACGTCATTGACCCGGCCCCAAGAAGCTTTGGCACAACAGCAGGGTTCTGAACCCGGGAAACCGCGCCGGAAAAGCCGCATGAATAATGGGCTTATCCGGCCCGAATTACAGATTTTTGACCCCGAGGCCGTGCAAAACGCCATTGCGGATGCATTGGCTGTGGGGGGGGACATTGATGCGCTTGAGCGCCGGGCCATCATCGTCAGGCAGCTTTCAACATCCTATCGCGCGGGGTTTGACCTGATCAGTGACGCCTTTCGCGCCGCCCCGCATGAGACCCGCCGAACCCTGTCGGCCTACAGCTATCTGACCGATTGCGTGGTGCGGGAAATCCTGCATTCCGTGCTGACCCACCTTACCCCGACCAAGGGGAAATCGGCACACCCGCGCCTGTCTCTTCTGGCCGTTGGCGGCTATGGGCGGGCGGAAATGGCGCCTTATTCGGACATCGACCTGTTGTTCCTGATCCCGCCAAAGGGGCAAGCGGGCGCTAAGGCGGCAATCGAAGAGATGCTCTATATCTTTTGGGATCTGAAGCTGAAGGTCGGCCACGCCAGCCGGACCATCGCCGAATGTCTGCGCCTCGGGCGCGAGGATTATACGATCAGGACAGCGCTTTTGGAGGCCCGCCATCTGGATGGCGACGCCGATCTGGCCAAGCAGTTGCAACGGCGCCTCTGGTCCGAACTGTTCAAAGACAGCGGCTCGGATTTCATCGAGGCCAAGCTTGCCGAGCGCGCCGAGCGACACAAGCGTCAGGGTGGCCAGCGTTACATGGTGGAACCCAACGTCAAAGAGGGCAAGGGCGGGTTGCGCGACCTGCAATCGCTGTTCTGGATCGCAAAATACCTGCACCGCGTCGATCACCCGAGGGAACTGGTCAAGCTGGGGATGTTCTCGGCCGAGGAATTCGACATCTTTTTCCATGCCGAGGACTTTCTCTGGACGGTGCGCTGCCACCTGCACCTGATCAACAAACGCGCGACCGAACATCTGACCTTTGATTCTCAGGTCGAGATCGCCGGAATTCTGGGCTATCGGGACCGCGACGGGCGGCGGGCGGTGGAACATTTCATGCAGGATTATTTCCGCCACGCAACGCAGGTGGGTGAGCTAACGCGCATTTTCCTGACCTGGCTGGAGGCCAGCCATGTCAAGCGGCACCCGCGTATGGGCGAGATGCTGTCGCGCGCAGGCCAGCGTCTGAAAACCCGGTTGGCGCCGGGCTACAAGCTGGCACAGGGGCGTCTGGCGGTGGCCGATCCCGAGGCGTTCCTTGCCGCCGATCCGCTGAACATCCTGCGGGTTTTTCAGGAGGGACTGCGCACCCGTTATCTGCTGCATCCCGATGTCATGCGCATGGTTGCCGCCAATCTGGAGCTAATCGACGACAAGATGCGCGCCGATCCCGAGGCGAACCGCATTTTTCTGGATACGCTGCTGAATTACGGCAACCCCGAGCGCGGCCTGCGCCGGATGAACGAACTGGGTGTGCTTGGTGCCTTTATCCCCGAGTTTCAGCCCATCGTCGCCATGATGCAATTCAATATGTATCACCACTATACAGTGGATGAACACACGATCCAATGTATCTCGATCCTCAGCCAGATCGAAGACGGAGAGCTAATCGAAGATCTGCCGGTGGCCTCGGGCATCCTTGAGCGCGGCGTCAACCGACGGGTTCTTTTCATGGCGGTGTTTTGCCATGACATCGCCAAGGGCCGACCCGAGGATCACTCGGTCAAAGGGGCCGAGATTGCCGCCCGGCTGTGTCCCCGTCTGGGGCTGGATCCCGCTGAAACCGAGACCGTCGCCTGGCTGGTGCGACACCACCTTCTGATGAGCGATGTCGCGCAGAAACGCGACCTGACCGACCCGCGCACGGTGCGCGATTTTGCCCGCACCGTCCAGAGCCGCACCCGGTTGAAACTGCTGACGGTGCTGACCGTATGCGATATTCGCGGCGTTGGGCCGGGCACATGGAACAACTGGAAGGCACAACTGTTGCGGGACCTCTATCACGCCACCCGGGCGGCGCTGACCGGAGGGATCGACGGCGGCTCGTGGACACGCCGGGTGGATGAATCCCGCAGCGCCTTTTGCGCCCGACTGCGTGATTGGGGGACAGAACGTCTGATGGCCGAGATGGAGCGCCATTACGATCCCTACTGGCAAGGGCTAGACACCGAAACCCACGTCATTTTTGCCCGCCTGCTAGAGCGGCTGAAACCCGGCGGGATCGAGACCGATTTCAAACAGGACAAAACGCGGGACGCGACTCGTGTGTGCTTTGCGCTGGAGGATCATCCCGGCATCCTGACGCGCCTTTCAGGGGCGCTGGCGCTGGTCGGGGCGAATGTGGTCGATGCCAAGACCTACACCTCGTCAGACGGATTTGCGACCTCGGTCTTCTGGCTGCAGGACGCGCGCGGCCGCCCCTATGAAAAATCGCGCCTGACACGGTTGAAAGCGATGGTCAAAAAGGCGTTGCGCGGCGAAATTCTGGCGCGCGATGCACTGAAAGACCGCGACCGGATCAGGAAGCGCGAGCGCGATTTCATCGTTCCTACCGAGATCACCTTTGATAACGAGGGCTCGGAAATCTATACCATTATCGAGGTCGATACCCGCGACCGCGCCGGGCTGCTGTATGATCTGACCCGGACGATCTCGGCCTCGAACATATACATCGCCAGCGCCGTCATCGCCACCTACGGGGTGCAGGCGGTGGATGTGTTTTACGTCAAGGACATGTTCGGGCTGAAGCTGCACGGCAAATCCAAACGCGAGTCGTTGCGGCGCAAACTGATCGACGCCATCGAAACCGGGGCCAAGGGAGCGATGGGCGAATGAGTGCGCCAATCCGCCTGCTCTCGGGGTTTTTCACGGTTGGTGGCTGGACCCTGATCAGCCGGATCATGGGGTTTGCGCGCGACATCATGATTGCCGCCTTCCTTGGCTCGGGACCCGTGGCCGAGGCCTTTCTGATCGCCTTTTCCCTGCCCAACATGTTCCGGCGTTTTTTCGCCGAAGGGGCCTTTAACATGGCCTTTATCCCGATGTTCGCAAAAAAACTGGAGAGCGACGACGGGGCCGGGGAATTCGCCCGCGATGCGCTTTCGGGGCTGGCGGCGGTTCTGATCGTCCTGACTGTTCTGGCCCAGCTGTTCATGCCGTGGCTGGTTCTGGCCATGGCCAGCGGCTTTGCCCGGGATGACCGCTTTGCGCTGGCAGTCACCTTTGGGCGGATTGCCTTTCCCTATATCCTGTTCATCTCGCTGGCAGCGCTGATTTCCGGAGCCCTAAATGCGATGGGGAAATTCTGGGTCGCCGCCGCCGCACCGGTGGCCCTGAACGTGCTGTTCGTCAGCGCGATGCTGCTGGGGGACCTGCTGGGCTGGAATATCGGCCAGACCCTGATCTGGACCGTACCGGTCGCCGGGATTGCGCAGCTCTGGCTGGTCTGGGCGGCGGCACGGCGCGAAGGCCTGCGCCTGTGGCCACGCCGTCCACGCCTGACCCCCGAGTTGAGGCGCCTTGCGGTCATTGCCGCCCCGGCGGCGTTGGCCGGAGGGGTCGTACAGGTCAATCTGCTGGTCGGTCGGCAGGTCGCCAGTTTCTTTGACGGGGCGATTGCATGGCTGAACTATGCCGACCGCCTTTATCAACTGCCACTGGGGGTGGTGGGGATTGCCATTGGCGTCGTGTTGCTGCCGGACCTGTCGCGCAAACTGCGCGCGGGCGATGACACTGGCGGGCGCGATGCGGCAAACCGGGCGGCCGAGTTTTCGCTGGCCCTGACCCTGCCCGCGGCGGCAGCGCTGATTGCCATTCCCGGGCCGCTGGTCTCGACCTTGTTCCAGCGCGGCGCCTTTTCCCCGCATGACGCCTCGATGACCGCAAACGCGCTGGCAATCTACGGGCTGGGGCTGCCGGCATTTGTGCTGCAAAAGGTGCTGCAACCCTTGTATTTTGCGCGCGAAGACACGCGGCGCCCGTTTCACTTTGCGCTGGCGGCCATGCTGATCAACGCAGTTCTAGCGATCGGATTGATGGGCAATATCGGCTTTCTGGCCTCGGCCATCGGCACCAGCGCCGCCGGCTGGGTCATGGTGGTCCTGCTCTGGCGTGGCGCCCGCAACATGGGGGATGCGGCAAAAATGGACAGGCGCCTGCGTCGGGCCCTGCCCCGCATCCTGTTGAGCGCGGCAATCATGGGGGGAGGGCTGTGGCTGCTTGCCGCAGTTCTGCATCCATGGCTGGCCACGCCGGGCCTGCGGTATCTGGCGCTGGCGTTGCTGGTCGCAGGCGGAATTACTGTCTACGCCGCCGCTGCCCTCCTGAGCGGAGCCTTTCGGCCCAGCCAGTTGAAACGGGCCCTGCGGCGCGGGTGATAGGCCAAAGCCAACGCGCACTTGGGTGAATCACCACCTGCGGCTCCCCGAGGCTCAGTCCGCCCCGGATTCAATTTCGATATCGTCCATGTGGCGCATGTCAATCGAGGACACCCGCAGGATATTCGTCGTTCCGGGCATATTGAACGGAATACCCGCAGTCACGACGATGGAATCGCTGTCCGTCCCAAAGCCGTATTTCTCGGCCGCACGCGCGGCCCCCACCACGGCCATCTTGAAGCGACTAACCGCCGAGGTCATCACGCAATGCATTCCCCAGCTCAGACACAGGCGGCGGGCGGTGCCGACCAAGGGGGTCAGCGCGATGATCGGAACCCGCGGGCGTTCGCGCGCGACCTTCAGCGAGGTGGTGCCGGAATGGGTAAAACAGCAGATCGCCACGACCTCGGTGGTTTCGGCAATCTCGCGCGCCGCGACCGTGATCGCATCGGCAACGGTGGTGCGGGCGCGGGTGCGCCAGGCCTCGATCCCCTCGCGATAGCTGGGGTCGCTCTCAACCTCGACGGCAACATCGCTCATGGTGCGCACGGCCTCGACCGGGAACTCACCCGCCGCGCTCTCGGCGGACAGCATCACCGCATCCGCCCCCTCGTAAATTGCAGTCGCAACATCCGAGACCTCGGCACGGGTCGGCACGGGTGAGGCGATCATGCTTTCCATCATTTGCGTCGCCACGATCACCGGCTTGCCGACGTGGCGGCACATCTTGACCAGGCGCTTTTGGATCGGTGGAACATTCTGCACCGGCAGTTCGACCCCCAGATCGCCCCGCGCCACCATGATCCCGTCAGACACGGCCAGAATATCGTCAAAGCATTTGACCGCGGCGGGCTTTTCGATCTTGGACAGGATGGCGGCCCGCCCGGCGGCAAGATCGCGCGCCTCGGTTACATCCTGCGGACGCTGAACAAAGGACAGGGCCAGCCAGTCCACCCCCAGTGTGCAGGCAAATTCGAGATCCTTGCGGTCCTTGGCAGAAAGCGCCGCCATTGGCAGGATCGCATCGGGCACATTGACGCCCTTGCGGTTCGAGATTTCGCCACCCACGACAACCTTGCATTCGGCATAATCGGCGCCACTGGCCATAACTTTCAGGCGGATCTTGCCGTCGTTGACCAAGAGGGATTGCCCCGGCTCCAGCACCCGGAAAATCTCGGGGTGGGGCAGGTTGACCCGCGTGCGATCCCCCGGCGTTGCGTCGAGATCAAAGCGAAAGGGTGCCCCGTCCTCGAGAATTTCCATGCCGTTTTCAAACACGCCGCACCGCAGTTTCGGCCCCTGCAGGTCGGCGAGGATGGCAATCGGGCGATCCACTTCCTGCTCGACCTCGCGAATGATGCGATGGCGCTGGCGTTGCTCATCCTGCGTGCCGTGGCTCATGTTCAGGCGAAACACGTCGGCCCCGGCCATAAACAGGGCACGAATCGTCTCTTTGTCCGAAGAGGCCGGCCCCAGTGTTGCCACGATTTTTACATTGCGATCTCGTCTCATCTTGCCCAATCCCCGGCTCTTGTTGTTAGCGCTCACTATAGACGCCCGATTGCAGGCTGTCTGGTGCTTTTCGCGGTTTCGATCAACTGGCGTCTTGTCGCTGGCACCGTTTTCGGTGTTTATACGGCAAAAGCGAGGACTTTATGACATCCCGGAAAACCGCTTGTGAAATTATTGGCGATACGCGCGACTCGCGCATCCTTGTGTGCTGCGATCACGCCAGCAACCGGGTGCCCGAGGAGGTCGGGCCGCTGGGGGTCAGCGTCGAGGACATGGCTCGCCACATCGCCTATGACATCGGGGCCGCCGGGGTGGCAAGATATCTGGCGGCCGAACTGCAGGCGCCAGCAATTCTGGCCACATTTTCCCGCCTTGTCATCGACCCCAACCGAGGCGAGGATGACCCGACCCTGATCATGCAGATCTATGACGGTACCCTGATCGAGGGCAATCGCCATCTGGACGAGCGCGCCCGCAACTGGCGCATCAAAGCCTGCTACCGGCCCTATCACACGGCGCTGGAGCGCCTGTTGATGCAGCAAAAAAGGCCGATCCTGATCTCGATCCACAGCTTTGCGCCACAATTGAGGGCACGCCCCGAACGCCCGTGGCATATCGGGATCCTGCACGACGGGGACGATGTTTTTGCCCGCCCTCTGATTGCCCGGCTGCGCAAGGAAAAGGATCTCTGCATCGGCGAGAACGAGCCTTATACTGGCCATCTGCCGGGCGATACGATTGACAAACATGCGCTTGGGCGAAACATTCCCAATACCCTTATTGAAATTCGCAACGATCTGATTCGCAGCAAACAGGATCAACAGCGCTGGGCCGCGCGCCTTGCACCCATTCTGACCGAAACCATCGCCAAGACCGGCGTGTGAAAGGATTCACCCATGGACGAGAAAACCCGCACCGAACTGGAGGCCGCCGCATTTCGGACCCTGCAGGATCACCTGATGAACAAGCGCACGGACGTGCAGAACATCGACCTGATGAACCTTGCCGGGTTTTGCCGCAACTGCCTGAGCCGCTGGTATCAGGAGGCCGCAAATGAACGCGGCATCGAGATGACCAAGGCCGAGGCCCGTGAGGCATTTTACGGGATGCCCTATGACACCTGGAAAGAAAAATACCAAACCGAGGCCGATGTCGGCAAACAGGCGGAATTCAAGGTGGCCTTTGCCGAAAACGTCGGCAAAGAATGATCAGATCGCGGTTTTGCGGCTTTCTTCAAAATAAATCTCGCGCAGGCGCGGGGCAACGGTGCCCGGTGTGCCGGTGCCGATTTTCGCCCCGTCAATTTCCACCACCGGGGTGACGAACATCGTCGCCGAGGTGATAAAAGCCTCATCCGCCGCCTGTGCTTCGTCGATGGTAAAGGGGCGCTCTTCGATATCCATCTGCGCCTCGCGGGCAAACCGCAACACAGCAGCGCGGGTGATCCCGTGCAAGATGTCATTTGACAGATCGCGGGTGATGATCCTGCCGTCCTTGACGATATAGGCGTTGTTCGAGCTGCCCTCGGTCACGAAGCCGTCCTCGACCAGCCATGCGTCATCACAGCCTGCCGCCTTGGCCATCATCTTGGCCATGCTCGGATAGAGCAGCTGCACCGTCTTGATGTCGCGCCGCCCCCAGCGGATGTCGTCAACCGAGATTACCTTGATCCCGGTTTTTGCCTGCGCGCTGTCGATCAGCCCCGGCTTGGACTGGGTGAACAGAACCACAGTCGCGGGGGTCGTTTCCGGGTCGGGAAAAACGAAATCGCGATCCCCCGGGGCGCCGCGCGTCACCTGTAGATAAACGCCGCCCGACTGGACCTCGTTCACGCGCACCAGTTGGCGGTGAATGTCCAGCCATTCGGCATCACCAAGCGGATTGATCATATCAAGTTCGCCAAGCGAGCGTTTCAACCGCGCCATATGCCCGGCAAAATCGATCAGCTTGCCGTCCAGAACCGAGGTCACCTCATAAACCCCGTCCGCCATCAGGAACCCGCGGTCAAAGATCGAGACCATGGCCTCGTTTTCCGGCAGGTAGTCCCCGTTCAGATAGACTGTGCGCATTCTCGCTGTTCTCCTGTTCCGGCCGCGTTCGGCCCTGTCTCTGTCCAAAGTCCGGGCGCCATCCCTCGTCAGCCCCAGAGCTCGGTTCTTGCCGGATAAACGCCTGCCGCATCATAGTAAAGAGGCGGCGAGCGATCCTCGGCCAGCAACAGCGGCCCGTCAAGGTCGGTGAACTCGGCATCCTGCGCCACCAGAACTGCCGGGGCCATCGCCAGCGAACTGCCGACCATGCAACCGACCATCAGCTTGTACCCCGCCACGCGAGCCGCCTGCCTGAGGGCCAGCGCCTCGGTCAGGCCGCCGGTCTTGTCCAGCTTGATGTTGACGTAATCGTATTTCCCGGCCAGTCCGGCAAGGCTGGCGCGATCATGGCAGCTTTCGTCGGCGCAAACCGGCAGGATACGCTCAATGTCCAGTAGGGCATCGTCCTGACCTGCGGGCAAGGGTTGTTCAACCATCTCGACCCCGAGATCCACCAGAACCGGCGCCATCAGCCTGTAGAGGTCGGCGCTCCAACCCTCGTTGGCATCGACGATGATACGGGCATCAGGCGCCCCCTCTCGCACCGCGCGGATTCGCGCGATATCTGCGTCGCCTCCGCCAAGCTTGGTTTTCAGAAGCGGCCGAAACGCGTTCTCTTCAGCTTCGGCGCGCATCTTGTCCGGGCTGTCCAGCGACAGGGTAAAGGCCGTTATCCGGGGCTGCGGCTGTGGCAGGCCAGCCAGCGTCCAAACTGGTGAGCCACTTTGTTTCGCCTCCAGATCCCAGAGCGCACAATCGACCGCATTGCGTGCCGCCCCCGCCGGCAGCACCCGTTGCAGCGCCGCGCGGCTGATCGGCAGTTCCAACCCTCTGATCTGGGCTGCAACACTGTCCAGAGTCTCGCCATAGCGGGCATAGGGCACACATTCGCCCCGCCCGGTCACGCCGTTCCGGGTAATCTCGACCTTCAGGACCCGGGCGATATCCCGCGAGCCGCGCGAAATCGTGAATGTCCGCGCCAGACGAAAGGCCTCAGGCGTTACGCAAAGCTCCATGTCCAAGATCCTTTCCGGCATCAAAAGCAATATACCCGTCGCGGGTCGCATCCGGGGCCGTATCGCGCGGTCGGATCGGGGCCAGCGCATCCACCAGACGCGCCGCGCCCTGCCGATAGGGGTCAACAGTCGGCAGACCCATGCGGGATTCGACCTCGGCCAAATAGCGCAGGGCCGCGTCCTGATCCAGATGCTGCGTGTTGACGGAAATGGCAACTGCCTGACAGGCAGGGTTGGCAACCCGCGCTAGCGTCTCCGCGGTATCGCGCAACAGTTCGAGACTGGGCTGCCGGTAATCGGGAAGACCACGCATATGCGTGCGTGTCGGCTCATGACACAGGATCAGCGCATCGGGCTGCCCGCCATGCACCAGCGCCATCGTCACCCCGGAGTACGAGACATGAAACAGGCTGCCCTGCCCTTCGATCAGATCCCAGTGGTCCGGGTCGTTGTCGGGGGTGATGGACTCGATTGCTCCGGCCATAAAATCGGCGACCACCGCATCCAGAGGCACGCCGCCTCCAGTGATCAGAATGCCTGTCTGCCCGGTAGCGCGAAAATCCGCCTTCAGGCCACGGGCGCGCATTTCGCGCTCCATCGAGATGGCGGTGTACATCTTGCCCACCGAACAATCGGTTCCCACCGCCAGACAGCGCAGCCCCCGGCGCGGGCGACCGTTGGCAACCGGGTAATCCCCCGCAGGCACGCGTACGTCATGCAGCGCAGCCCCATTGGCCCGTGCTGCAGCCACCAGATCCGGCTCATCATTCAGCAGGTTGTGCAGGCCGCTGGCAATATCCAGACCTTCGTTCAGCGCCGCGATCAGCACCTTTTTCCAGGCCCGAGAAATAATCCCGCCACGGTTGGCCACTCCAATCACAAGGGTCCGGGCCCCCGCCGCACGGGCCTCGGTCAGAGACATGTCAGCAAGGCCCATATCGGCGTTGCAGCCCTCCATCCGGTATTGTCCAACGGCCAGTTCGGGGCGCCAGTCCTTGATCCCGCGGGCCACCTTGGCCGCCAGTTGATCCGGCGCGTCCCCGAGGAACAACAGATAGGGTGTCTTGATCATGGCAGCCTCCAACACGAATTTCTGACCGGACAGGCTTAGCAGTAGCCGCGACGAAATTTTTTGTCATTTTCAGCGGAAGTCCGGTAATTTTCCGAACGATTCAGCGCAATCCCGGCCTCATAGCGTGGAATATTCGCAATACTCGGGAAAAACGCTGTGATTCCACCAGAACAGAGGCCGCGTCAGCCCAACAGTGCCACCGGAGCGTCAGGATCTCGGGCAAAGTCCACCGGCGCCTCGGTGAGGGCGGGGGTTTGCCATTTGAATTCATAGATCCGCTCCCCATGTTCGACGGCGGAACAGACAACGAGACATTGATAAAGCTGCCTTGCCCCGTCGTAGATATCGACAAATCCTCTGAGGGGCGGGGCCGACTCGGCATCCATCGCAAACCCGCCATCCCAAAAGCGGAGAATCCTGAACTCCTGCTCGCCCATTCGTACCCGCAGGCGGTTCTTGCGCCCGAGGTCGCGCTTGCGGGCACGTTCCAGCCCGCGTCTTATGTCTTCTGGCAATTCATACACGACCTGCACAGCCCCCCTGACAAGTGTCCCCGGCCAGTGAACCGCTTGCCGGTGATTCGATCAAGTGACGGTTATGTAAAAGTCTTCAGATGTTGTGTTCCTCGACCAGATCAATACCGGCGACGGGGCGCAGGACATGGGGCTTTTGCGGGTCATATAGCGCGGAATCGACAAAATCGGTGGACTCAGCCATGCCGGGCCCGACGAAAATCAGGGCGGTGCGGGTAATCTTGGCGGCGCGCACTTTCTTGCGAATATCGCCCAGCGTTCCGCGCAGGATCATCTGGTCGGGCCAACCGATACGATAGGCCACCACAACCGGGCAGTCGTCGCCGTAATGCGGAGTCAACTGGCGCTCGATCTCGCGCATGTTGCGCACCGCAAGGTGGATCACAAGGGTCGCCCCAGTGCGGCCGAAATTATCCAGCGTTTCCCCGGCCGGCATGGATGTCGATTGCATCGACATGCGCGTCAGAATCAGGCTCTGGGCGATCTGGGGTATGGTCAGCTCCTGCCCCATCGCCGCCGCCGCCGCCGCATAGGCCGAGACCCCGGGGATGATCTGAAACCCGATCCCCGAACCGCGCAAGCGGCGGATCTGCTCGGCGATGGCGCCATAGAGCGACGGATCACCGGAATGAACCCGCGCCACATCCTGACCTCGGGCATGGGCGGCCATGATCTCGGCATGGGTCTGCTCCAGCGTCATCACCGCAGTATCCAGAACCCGCGCATCCCGTGGCGCACAGGCCACCACTGCCTCGGGAACCAGTGAGCCGGCATAAAGGCAGACCGGACAGGTCTCGATCAACCGCCGCCCCTTGATCGTGATCAGATCCGGATCGCCCGGACCGGCGCCGATGAAATAAACAGTCATGCTTGCTCCTCGTTTTGTCTGCGACGTCCAAACTTGCGATATCGCGCCGCTTCAGGCCAGTTCGCCATCGATCTTGCGTCCATAGCCGCGCGGCGTATACATCCGCGGCCCCGCGCCCAGATCAATCAGCCGCGATGTGCTCGACCCGACCAGAACCACCGTCATCATGTCCACCTCGTCCACCCTCAGTTCGGCAAGGGTGCGATAGCGCAGCATTTCCTCTGCACGCCCCAGCGAGCGAGCCAGAAGAACCGGGGTTTCCGGCGGTCGCGCATCCAGCAGAATGTCCCGCGCCTCGGCCAGAAGGGCGCGGCGACGGCGCGACACGGGGTTGTAAAACGCAATAACGAAATCCCCCTCGGCCGCCGCCCGCAGGCGTTTCAGAATATCCTCGCGCGGGGTCAAAAGATCGCTCAGGGATATGGCGCAAAAGTCGTGCCCAAGAGGGGCCCCGGCGCGCGCTGCCGCCGCCTGCAGGGCTGAAACCCCCGGGGCCGAAACGACCTCGACCCGGCGCGCCGCAGCCGATACACCCGCCGCCGATGGCGCCCGGTCCAGCAGTTCGAAAACCAGCGCACCCATTGCGTAAATACCCGCGTCGCCCGAGCAGATCAGCGCCACATTCCGGCCCTTGGCCGCGGCCTCCAATGCGTAACGGCAGCGATCCTCCTCACCACCCAGCGGGAAATCGCGACGCGTCTTGCCCAACGCAAGCGGTCCCAGCAAATCGAGATAAAGGCCGTATCCCACCAATTCCTCGGCCTCGGCCACCAGCGCCGAGGCCTCGGGCGTGCGCCAGGAATTCTGCCCCGGCCCGATCCCGACAATCGACAGCTTTCCCCGCGCCCGGCCCCGCAACACGGTCAGTGGCTCGGGTGACAGCCCGACCGCGCAGGTCGCCATCGGGGATTTGTGCTTGGCCACGGCAAGGCTTGCCCGCTCTCCGCCACCCGCCAGCGCCGCCGCCTCCGAAACCCCGTGGCAGCCGACCTCGGAAAACACCACCTCCGAAGGGGTCCTGAGCCGCGGCGTCTGCGCCTCAAGCTCGGCCGCGCTAAATAGGCGCAAGGGTCGATCCAGCGCCCGCGCCAGATCAAGGATTGCCGGTTCATCCGCCTTCAGATCCAGCGTATGAATCGCGCTGAGGGCGGCTGGCGCAATCTCGGCAACCGCCAAGGTTTCACGCACCAATTGCGCCAACTCGTCAGGCGGACAATTCCGCGAACACCCCACCCCAAGAGTTGCCCGTAGCGGCCGATAAAGAAGCGTTGTCGGGGCGCTCGGCCGTTGTGGGCGGATCGAACAGATCAGCTTGACCGCCTCGCCCTTGGGCACATCCGCCAGCCAGTCGGCCCGCGTGGCCTCTTCGCCAGCCAGATGCGCGCCGCCGCCCTGCAACAGAGCCATCATCGCGGCCTTGGCATTTTCGGGGTTTTCCAGCGCCCAGCCCTCGGGCGGCTCATCCAGAGCGACGCCCAGCGCCACATCCCCCGCTGTGGTGATCGCCGCCCGCGCCGCCAGAACATCGGCAATACGCCGCGCCAGACGGTTAGCGCCGCGATGCCCGCCCAGCAGTGGCACTACCGTCGCACCATTGTCAGGCACCGCCAGCAAAGCGGGCTCGGTTCGTTTATCGGCCAACATCGGTGCCACCGCACGAATCAATATCCCCGCCGCACAAACACCAATCACCGGCACGCCCGCGGCAAACAGCGCTCGCACGTGATCCAGCCCATTCGGGAAAAAGGCGTCGGCCACATCAACCCGCCCGGCACGCCCATGCAAGCGTAGCCCGAGACCGTCGGCAATAGCGTGAGCAACGGCCTCACCCGCGCGCGATAGACAGATCACAACCGGGTCTTCAGCCAAGGGTCGTCTCCTTTCGTGAGCAGGATCATCGAAAAATAAGGGGCCGGTTCGGACAGTTCGGTCAGCGGCATCACGCGTTCCGTGCCCAGGGTTGCACGCTCGACATAATGCGCGCGTCCCAGTAGGCCAAGGCGATCCAGAACCGCGCGAATCTTGGCCAGATGTCGCCCGACCTTCATGATGACCATCGCGTCAGCGCCAAGAATTCGGGCCTCCATCTCGGCCTCATCCAGCGGTCCGGGGATGATCGTCAAAACCTCGTTGCGTGCCGAAAGCGGCTGGCCAACAGCCGCAGCACCGGCGGTAACCGAGGTCACGCCGGGGACCGTTTGAACCGGAAACCTTCCGCACAGGCGCGCATTCATATACATGAACGAGCCATAAAACAGTGGGTCGCCCTCACACAGGAACACGACATCCTGTCCGCCCGTCAGACGGTCTGCAATTCGCACGGCCCCCGCATCATAGGCCCGCTGCGCCGGGGCGCGCGCCGGTGTCATCGGGATATCAACCCTGATTTCCTCGACATTCACGGGCAGGATCTCCGCCGCAATCGAGCGGGCAAAACTGTCGCTTCCGGCCAGCGCGGGATAGGCGATAACTCTGGCCTTCGAGATCAACCGCACCGCTTTCAGGGTCATCAGCTCGGGATCGCCAGGGCCGAGGCCAACGCCGTAGAGCGTCCCGCTCATCGCTTGATCAACGCATATTGGGTGACCGCGCGCAGAGGCCGCCAGCCGGTGACCGGGCCAAACGTCTCGGCCCGCTGGGCCTGCAGTTTCACAAGGCTGCCACCGTTCTGACGATAGAGCGACAACAGCAGCGATTCGCTGTCCAGCGTCACCGCGTTGACCACCAGACGCCCCAACGGTCGCAGGTGTTGAAGACAGGCTTCAAATGTCGCAGCACTGAGGCCGCCACCGATAAAGATCGCATCCGGCGGGGCCAGCCCCTCCAGCGCCTCTGGTGCGGTACCGTCGATCAGGTGCAATTTCGGCGTGCCCAGCGCGGCGGCGTTGGCAGCAGCCATCATCCGGCGGCGCGGCCGGGGCTCGATCCCGATGGCCCGGGCATATCGCGCCGCCCGCATCCACTCGACCGCGACCGAGCCACAGCCGCAACCCACATCCCACAGCAGGGCCCCCCGCATCGGCATCAGCTTGGCCAGAGTGACCGCACGAACCTCCTGCTTGGTCATCGTGCCGTCGCTCTGAAACATGTCGTCAGGCAGGCCCGGAACCCGCGGCAACAGGGCCGCATCGGCAGCCGCAACACAGGATACCGCCAGTGTGTTGAAGGCAGGCACCACATGCGTCCAGCTGTCCGCCACCCCGTCAAAGCGCGCCTCATCAGCGGCGCCCATATTGGCAAATACCGTCATCCGGCTCTGGCCAAAGCCACGCTCGCTCAGGAAATGGGCGATCTGCGCGGGAGTTTCCGCGCCGGTGGTCAGAATCAGCAGGCGCTGGTCCGGCTGTATAAAGGCAATCATCTGTTCGACCGGGCGGCCGTGAACGGTAAGAGTCTCAAGATCGGCCATGGACCAGCCCATCCGCGCCGCCGCCATCTGGAACGCGCCGACCTGCGGATGATAGATGATTTCGGCAGGGTCGATGGCACGCCCGATGCGCGCCCCAACCGAAAACCACAGCGGATCGCCGGTGGCCAGAACCACGACCCGCTGCCCCTTCAGCGTCTTCAGCAGGTCGATCAGATCATCAAAGGGCGAGGGCCAGGATAGGCGCCGCGCCGTCACCCGATCCGACAGGCGATGGTGGCGATCGCCCCCAACGATCACCTCGGCGGCCTCGACAACCGCACGCGTGGCCGGAGTCAGCCCCTCCATGCCGTCCTCGCCAATCCCGACAATATGCAACCAGGGTGTCATGTCATATCCTTTCACAGCTTGCCGCCAACGCGTTCACCGCCGCAGCGGCCAGAGATGAGCCCCCGCGCCGCCCGCGCAGTGCCACATAGTCACAGCCCCGCGGATCGGCGGCCAGTTCTGCCTTGCTTTCGGCAGCGCCGACAAAGCCCACCGGGAAGCCGAGGATCAAGGCAGGACGGGGCCAACCCTCGTCCAGCAACTCCAGCAAATGAAACAGTGCCGTGGGAGCGTTGCCAATGGCCACGATCGCCCCCTCCAATCGCGGGGCCCACAGCTCGACCGCGGCGGCCGAACGGGTGTTGCCAATTTCCGCCGCCAGCGCCGGAACCCGCGCCTCGTTCAATGTCACGACAACCTCGCACGCGCCGGGCAAATTCCGCCGAATCACCCCGGCCGCGACCATCTCGCAATCGCACAGAATCGGCGCCCCGGCCCGCAGCGCCGCTAGCCCAGCATCAAAGGCCCCCTCCGAGCAGACCAGCCGATCAGCAATCTCGACCATGCCGCAGGCGTGGATCAACCGCACGGCCAGCGCCTCCATCCCCGGATCAAACCGGTCAAGACGGGCCTCATCGCGCACGGTTGCAAAGCTTTTTTCGTAAATGACCCGCGGGCGTTTTTCATAAGGGCGCATGTGAAATCTTTTTTGCAAAAATACTCATCTACGCGACCGCCGGGCACTTTCCGGCCCCAGTGGGTGGGTGTCATGCGGATAATGGTGGTGGTGATGATGCCCGTGCCCGTGGTCATGCCCGTGGTCATGCCCGTGGGTGTGGTCGTGGGTGTGGTCGTGGTCCTGCGCCGCCATTTCCAGACGGCATTCGCCGGTGCAAAAATCATCGCAAAGCGCGCAATCCACGACATTCGAGCCGGGCGCGCTGGCCCCTTGGCCTTCGACATGGTGGTGGTGGCTTTCCTGAGGACGACCGACCTCGGCCTCAAACCCCAGAACCTGCACCCGGTATTTGCACATCGAACAGGTCTCGGGGGGCTGCTCACCGACCTGCTCGGTGACGCGCTCGGCAAAGGTTTCCAGCACCATCGGATGATCGTTCAGATACCCCGCCTTGACAAAATCGATCCCCGGATTGGCCGCCGCGACCCGGTCGGTAAAGCCATAGATCCGGTCGATCAGGATACCGGTAAACAGGAAATAGGGAAACACGATCACCCGTTTGTAACCCAGTCGGCTGACGTGATCCAGACACGGCTCGACCAGCGGAAAGGTGACGCCCGAATACCCGACCTCGCACCAGCCAAACCCCATACCTTCCCACAGCATCCGGGCGATCTTGGCAACATTGGCATTGGCGTCCGGGTCCGAGGCTCCACGCCCAATCACCACCAGCGCGGTTTCGGCCAGAGGCAGGTCACCATATTCGGCATTGGCGCGAGCGACGGCCTCGGAAATACGCGCACCGGCCGCCGCGATCATCTTGGGATCGACGCCCAATTCACGCCCATAGCTGACCTCGATCCCGTGGCGCGCGCCATAGGTGTTCAGGACTGTCGGGATGTCATTCTTGGCGTGCATCGCGGCAAACAGCATCCCCGGCACGGCAAGAATCCGATCACAGCCCGCCTTGCGCAGCCGGTCCAGCCCATCTCGGATCACCGGGTTGGCAAACTCGAGATAACCGTAATCGACCTGCCAGTCGGTGGGCAAAAGCGCCGGCAGCTTTTTGGCCAGCACAGCAAATTCATCCACCGCCGCCTGGCTGCGCGAGCCGTGCCCGCATATCATCACCCCGATTTTTGACATGTCTCATGCCTCCCGTTCTTTGCGCATACGAAAGAGGCCGGGCTGAGCAGCCCATGACGATGCTGTTCCGACTCCCCGATTGGGTCGAGCCTCTGACAGCGCACCTCTCCGGCCCCTCCACGGGGGCGTCGTCATCGGGTCTATACGAGAAAACCGCACGCGGGTGCAACGCAGGAAACGCCTGAACCAGAGCCGTTGCCGACATTGGCCCGCCACCGGAGGGCGGTATATGTCGGAAAATTGTTTCGTTTTCCGAAACAGTATATCCTATTATCAGGCATTTATTCCACCATCCGCGCTCCTGTATGGATAAGGGCCGCAACCAAAGGAAAATTTCATGGGACAGCTTGTCAACGGCGAATGGCGCGACGAATGGTATGATACCACATCCACGGGCGGTGCCTTCAAGCGGTCCACCGCCGGATTTCGCAACTGGATCACACCGGATGGCTCCCCCGGCCCCAGCGGCTCAGGTGGGTATGCGGCCGAAAGCGGGCGCTATCACCTCTATGTCAGCCACGCCTGCCCGTGGGCACACCGCACCCTGATCTTTCGCGCCCTCAAGGGTCTCAGCGCGCATATCAGTTTTGACGTGGTGCATCCCGATATGCTGCAGGATGGCTGGAGCTTTTCTACGGATTTCCCCGGTGCAACCGGCGATCGTGTCCTTGGCAAGGCGTTCCTGCGCGAGGTCTACACCACCGCAGTTCCCGATATCTCCGGCCGTGTGACGGTGCCGATCCTGTGGGACAAAGCGACCGGAACGATTGTCTCAAACGAATCATCCGAGATCATCCGCATGTTCAATTCGGCCTTTGACGGGCTGACGGGCAACCACGAGGACTACTGGCCACATGATCTGCGCGACGAGATCGACCGGATCAACGCCCGCATCTACGACACCCTGAACAACGGCGTTTACAAATGCGGCTTTGCAACCACGCAGGCCGCCTACGATGCCGCGGTCGGACCGCTGTTTGACACGCTGGACTGGCTGGAGGCCCGATTGTCAACGCACCGCTACCTGATGGGCGCCCGCCTGACCGAGGCCGACTGGCGCCTGTTCACCACCCTCATCCGCTTTGACCCGGTCTATCACACCCATTTCAAGTGCAATCGAAAATGGCTGCGCGAATTCGAAAACCTGTGGGCCTATACGCGTGAGCTTTACCAATGGCCGGGGGTGCGCGAGACGGTTCACCTCGACCACATCGTGCGCCATTATCATTACAGCCACGAAACGATAAACCCCCACCGCATCATCCCGATAAACCCCGTGATCGATTATGACGCGCCGCACGGGCGAGATGCAATCAGAACCATCTGACGCGTCAGCTCGCCACGCCCTTGCGCCCCGGCAGAATTTCCGCTTGAACAGGCGACAGATCAAGCCGGAGGGACTCGTGACCACAACCATAACCATTTGCGACACCTGCAAGCGCCCGGGCTGGGCCGAGGGGGACATGGGGCTGACCGATGGCGAGCGTCTAGCTCAGATGATCGAAGCCGCCGCGCGCCAGTCTGACGAGGTGGTGACACGCCGCCACGCATGCCTGATGGGCTGCGGCAAGGGGTGCAACGTGGCACTTCAGGCGCCGGGCAAGCTGACCTACGTTCTGGGCGATTTCCGCCCCGAACAAAGCAGCGCCGCGGCAATCGTCGAATACGCGCGCCTTCATGCCCAGAGCAAAACGGGTCAGGTGCCATTTCGCCAATGGCCAGCCGCGATCAAGGGGCATTTCGTCTCACGCCTGCCCGCGCTGGAGACGGACGCCAAGGCTGGCCATGAGGCGGGCCCCGCATGACCCGGCGCGATCACGGCGGCGGGCTGGATCAGGCCATCGCCCGTTACGGGGGCCGCCGCGCTGACTGGCTGGACCTGTCCACCGGCATCAACCCCGATCCTTACCCGGTCCCGGAATTCAGCAATCGCCTCTGGGGCGCATTGCCGGACCACGCGGCCAGTGACGCCCTCAGCACGGCGGCACGAGCCTGCTGGAAGGTTCCGAACGACGCCGATATCCTTGCCGCGCCGGGAGCATCGGCGCTGATTGCCGCGCTGCCCTCGCTCTGGCCCCGCTCCAGCGTCCAGATTACCGCACCAACCTATAACGAACACGCCGCGGCCTTTCGGAACTGGGGATGGACCGTCACCCAAAGCCGGGCTGAAACACGCGTCATCGTGCATCCCAACAACCCGACAGGGGCGCTGTGGGACGGGCGCGGGCACAGCCGTTTTCTGGTTATCGACGAAAGTTTCTGCGATCCCTTGCCCGAGGCCAGCCAGATCGCGCGGGCAACAACCCCCGGCGTCGTGATTCTCAAGAGCTTTGGCAAATTCTGGGGCCTTGCCGGCCTGCGTCTGGGCTTTGCCATTGGGCACCCCGACACGATCGCCCCCCTCAGGGCGAGGCTTGGGCCGTGGGCGGTTTCGGGTCCGGCGCTGGCGCTGGGGGCCGAGGCGCTTGCCGATGCGGACTGGATCAAAGCGACCCGTGCCCGCCTTGCACGGGATAGCGCGCGCCTGGCGCAGATGCTGTCAAGGGCCGGGGCCGAGAACCTTGGCGGCACCCCCCTGTTTCGTCTGGCTTCGGTCCCGGACGCCGGGCGCAGCGCCGAATATCTGGCCGGAAACCACCGTATTCTGGTCCGTGTCTTTCCCTATTCCCGAAACTGGCTGCGCTTTGGCCTGCCGGCGGGTGAGCGCGCCTGGCAGCGGTTGCAGCGCGCGCTGGATGCGTGGCCATGAGCCTGCTCTTGCGTCTTTTGATCGCACTGATGCTGGACGCGGCAATCGGCGATCCTGCGCGCCTGTGGCAGCGTCTGCCGCATCCGGCGGCCCTGATGGGTCGCGCCGTTGCAAAGCTCGAGCACGCTCTTAACCACGGCCCCCGGCGACGCGCCAAGGGGGGGGTGGCCATCCTGTTGCTGGTCCTTCTGGCCGCCACCCTAGGCATCGCGATTTCGGCTCTGCCCGCAGGCGGCCTGCTGTCGATCCTGCTAGGTGCGATCCTGCTGGCGCAAAACAGCCTTGTGCGGCACGTCCGGCTGGTCGCTCGCGCCCTTGAGCGCAGCCTGACCGAGGGGCGAGACAGCGTCGCCATGATCGTCGGGCGCAACACCTCGGAACTGGACGAAGCGGGTGTCGTGCGCGGCGCGGTCGAAAGCGTCGCCGAGAATTTTTCCGATGGGGTGGTGGCCCCGGCCTGCTGGTTTCTAGTCGCGGGCCTACCGGGGATCATGGTTTACAAGATGGTCAACACCGCCGACAGCATGATCGGCTACAAAACCCCGCGCTATCAGGAATTCGGCTGGGCGGCGGCGCGTCTGGATGACCTGCTGAACTGGGGGCCCGCACGTCTGAGCGGCCTTTTGATCTGCCTGTCCCACGGCTCGCTCAGGGCCGCGCGTGTCATGCTGCGTGACGCGCCCTTGCATCGCTCACCCAACGCCGGCTGGCCCGAGGCGGCAACCGCAGCCCTGACTGGAATCGCGATTTCCGGCCCCCGGGTCTATGGCGACCGGCGCACCGATCAGCCCTTTGTCCACGCCGAGGGGCGCCACCAACTTGTCCCTGCCGATATCGATAGGGCAATCCGCATCATCTGGCGCGCCTGGGCACTGATGGTCGCGCTGTTGGTAGGCCTGTGGCTGATCGCCGGATAAGCCCCACAAGGGCGGCTGGGGGATCGAATTATCACGCCACTTGTGTCACTTGCCCCGAATATACGGCTCCGGTCGCGGGTCTTGAATTACGACGCCCCCGACAGCTCTTTCTTGTGCAGCCAGTCGGCGTGTCGGGGGGCCTTCTTGGTCTTTGACCACTCCTCCAGCATATCCCATTTCACCGCATCCATACGCGCCAGCAACGCCGCTTCCTCGGGGTCCGGGCAAGCCAGTTCTATCCGGTGACCATTGGGATCAAAGAAATAGATCGAGTGGAACAACGAGTGGTCCGTCACGCCCAGAACCTCGACTCCATTTTCCTCAAGATGGGCCTTGAAGGCCAGCAATTCGTCACGATCCCGCACCTTGAAGGCGATGTGTTGCACCCATTCCGGCGTGTTGGGGTCGCGCCCCATCTCGGGTTTGGTCGGCAGTTCAAAGAACGCCAGGACATTGTCATTTCCCGCATCCAGAAAGATGTGCATATAGGGGTCCGGCTCATGGGTTGACGGCACGCGGTCCTCGGCGATGGCCAGAACAAAATCCATGTTCAGCATCTTGCCATACCACTCAACCGTTTCCTTGGCATCCTTGCAGCGATAGGCGACATGGTGGATTTGATCGATCTTCATGGTCTTTCCTTTCCCTTCACCCCGGGGGGCAATCATGCTTTGGTGTCCGCAACCTCTTTTGCGCCGGGGTCAAGGGCGGCGCGCATGGCCGCGCTCAGGACCTGACGATTGCCGATATGGTTGGCCAAGAGCAGGATCAAACGGGAGTTAATCAGTTCACTCTCGGCCTTAGATCGCCCCTCGTGCAGGGCCAGAAGCTCGGCATAGAAATCGTCGGGACGGTCGATATTCGGATATGTGTTCAAGGGGCTCATCGTTCTCTCTCGTCAGACACGCGCAGTGGCGGTTTTCAGGGCGGCAATCACCGCGTCACGATCAAATTCACGCCAGCGCGCAACCACGTGCTGGTCCGGGCGCAGCAGATAAATCGCCGCCTTTTCATCGCCAAGATACCGGCGGGCAAGGGTCTGGTTGGCGGCGGCATCGACCTTGAGGGTTTCCACTGTGATCCCCCCATCCTCCAGATCCGAGGGCGCCGGGGCCCCGATTGCCAGCAGTTGAAACCGATTGCCCAGACGCTCCAGCAACCAGCCATCGGCCAAGGGAGCGTCCACCGCCGGAGCGCCGGGGCGCAAATTGGGCGGCAGGCCGGCACAATCCGGCCCGTTCAGGGACGAGCCGTCATAGATACAAGGCAACGACAGGCGCCCCGTGTTCACCAGCGGGCGAGCAAAATCATATGCTTCGGCCAGATCCAGCACCGCATCGCGGAAATTCCGGCTGGCTTCGGATTTCGGCGTGATAAAATCGGTCGAGCGGGTCGAATTCAACAGGTTTTCGTCGGCACCAAGAACGCGCTCATCACTGTAGCTGTCCAGCAGCGCGTCCGGGGCCTTGCCATCAAGGACCAGCTTCAGTTTCCAGACCAGATTGTCGGTGTCCTGCAGACCCGAATTCGCACCGCGCGCACCAAAGGGCGAAACCTGATGCGCGGCGTCGCCCGCAAACAGCACCCGGCCATAGCGGAACTTCTCCATTCGGCAGCACTGGAAGGTGTAGATCGAGGTCCACTCCAGCTCGAATTTCGTCTCCTCGCCCAGCATCGCGCGCAGGCGGCGCCGGACGTTTTCGGGTTTCAATTCTTCCTCGCGGTCGATGTTCCAGCCCAGTTGGAAATCGATCCGCCAGACGTTGTCGGGTTGTTTGTGCAAAAGCGCCGACTGGCCACGATTAAAGGGCGGATCAAACCAGAACCAGCGTTCAGTCGGAAAGTCGGCCTCCATGATGGTGTCGGCGATCAGGAAATTGTCCTCGAACACCCGGCCCTCGAAATCCAGCCCCAGCATGGTGCGGGTTGCCGATTTGGCGCCGTCACAGGCAATCAGCCACTCGGCCTCGAGGTTATACGGGCCTTCGGGCGTGTCGATTTCAAGGCTGACATATGTGTCGTGTTGCCCGACCGCCGCCAGATGGTTGCCTCCGCGCAGATCAACCGGCTTGCCCGCCGCCTGCAGCTCGCGAATGCGCCGGACGAGGAATTCCTCAAAGTAGTATTGCTGAAGGTTGATAAAGGCGGGGCGGTGATGCTCTGACTCGGGCAACAGTTCGAACCCGTAGATCTGGCGCGTGTCGCGAAAGACCTTGCCCGTATCCCAGACCACCCCCTTGTCCACCATCGGTTGCGCACAGCCGAGACGGTCGAGGATTTCAAGCGGGCGCTTGGCGAAACAGATCGCGCGACTGCCAAAACTGACCTTGTCATTATCATCCAGAACCACGACGGGAATGTCTTGCTGGGCCAGATCGATCGCCGCCGCAAGGCCCACGGGACCGGCACCCACCACCACCACCGAATGACGCACCGGCGCCACCGCATCCTGATCGGACGAGCGTGCATATTCATAAATCGGGGTCTCGAATATCTTGTTCATGGCCTTGTCCTGTCTGTTGAGCGGTGCCCTTATCCTTGCAGGTCCGCCCACATCTGAAGGTCGCGCTCGGCGGTCCAGATGCGGGGGGTATCGATGCCGCGCGCCTCATCATAGGCACGAGCGACGTTGAACGGCAGGCAATGCTCGTAAATCGCGTAATCGCCGAATTTTGGGTCACAGGCCGCACGCACCGCATCCCACGCGTCCTTGAGGCTGCCACCGCGCGCCGCAACACGTGCTGCCGCCTTATAGGTGCTGTCAATGAAATCCTTGGTGTTGTCCAGCGCCGCCTTGACCATCTCGCGCCCCACCAGCGCATCACCGCGACCCGGCGCAATGGCAACCGGATCAAACCAGCGCACATTTTCAATGGTATCGCCCCAGTCACCATAATGCCCATCGCCGCAATAGCAGGCCGAGTGGTATTCCACGATGTCGCCGGTGAACATGACCTCCTGATCCGGCACCCAGATCACTGCGTCTCCGGCGGTGTGGGCGCGCCCCAGATGCATGATGTCAACACGACGCTTGCCAAGGTAAACCGTCATCGCATCGCTGAAAGTGGTGGTCGGGTAGGTCAGGCCGGGGATACTTTCATGGCCTTCAAACAGGCGCGGAAAGCGTTGGAATTCGCTATCCCAATCCTCTTGGCCGCGCTCGATCACCATGGCGCGGGCGGTGTCGGACATGATGATTTCCGGCGCGTTATAGGCGCTGGCGCCCAATACCCGTACCGCGTGATAATGGGTCAGGACAAGGTGGCTGATCGGTTTGTCGGTGACCTCGCGCACCTTTTCAATCACCTTATTCGCCAGACGCGGGGTGGCCTGCGCCTCGACAATCATCACGCTTTCGTCGCCGATAATCACGCCCGAATTGGGGTCGCCCTCGGCGGTAAAGGCCCACAACCCCTCGCCAACCTCGGTAAAGCTGATCTTCTTTTCGGTCATATCGCCCATGGATGCGAATGCTTTTGCCATTGTGTTCTTCCCTCTTATTTTGTCCAGTCCGGCGGGGTGACAGCCGGCAGGATGGTGCCGGTACAGTCGCCAAAGCCAACGCGATAGCCGTCCCCTTGGGCATGGCCCGACAGGATCGCGGTATCGCCATCCTCAAGAAATGTGCGGATTTCGCCACTGTCGAGCGTCAGCGGCTCCTTGCCGCCCCAGCTGAGTTCCAGCAGGCTGCCGCGGGTGTCCTTTGTGGGGCCGGAGATGGTGCCGGACCCCAGCAGATCGCCGGTGTTCATCTCGCAACCGCTGCTGGCGTGATGCGCCAGTTGTTGGGCGGCGGAATAATACATCTCGTTGTAATTGGTGTGGCTGAGCAGGGTCGCGCGGGTCCCGCCGGCCGGGCGCAGCCGCACCTCGAGATCGATATCATAGAGCATCGGCGCAGGCTCTTGCAAATAGGGCAGAAGCTCGACCTCGCGCGGTGGCGTTGGCGTGCGAAATGGCCCCAGCGCGGCCGCCGTAACGATCCATGGGCTAATCGAGGTGGCAAAGGCCTTGGCCTGAAACGGCCCCAGAGGCTGATATTCCCAGGCCTGAATATCGCGCGCGGACCAGTCGTTCAGGATCACATAGCCAAAGATCATCGCATCGGCCTCGGCAACCGTCACCGGCTGGCCCATCTTGTTGCCAGTGCCAACGATCGCGCCCATTTCCAATTCGATATCAAGACGTCTGCTGGGGCCGAAAACTGGCGCCTCTGCCCCCGCCGGCTTTAGCTGGCCCAGCGGGCGGTGGATGTCGGTGCCGCTGACCACCACCGTTGACGCACGACCGTTATAACCGATCGGAATGTGCAACCAGTTGGGCGGCAGCGCGTTTTCCGGCCCGCGAAACATCGAGCCGACGTTGAACGCATGATTCCGCCCGGCATAGAAATCGGTGTATTCCGCAACCACGATGGGCAGGTGCATGGTGGCGTCCTTTTGGGCCACCAGCGCGCGGGCGCAAAGTTCGCTGTTGGCGGCCAGCGCGTCGTCCCCGCCCTCAATCAAAAGATCCGTCAGACGCGCGCGCAAGTCCGCCCAGGCGCGCGGGCCAAGCTCGATAAACTCGTTCCAGAAGGGGACCTCGAAGACCTCTTCGTAATTGACCTCGATCAGGCGCTGTTCCTCGAGCAGGCTGAGATCAAGGATCATGTCTCCGATTGCCACTCCACAGCGCGGCGGGGTCGAGTCCGTCGAGAACACCCCATAGGGCAGATTGTTCAGTGGAAATGGGCAAACAGCTGTGTTGGCGCTGTCGATCCATGATTTCAAAAGTGGCATCCTGATCCTTTGCGGTTGCAGTTGCAGCGGCCGAAACGGCGCGCGGCGATCTTTGCGCCGACCTTATCGTTGCAAATGCAACGATGTCAAGGAAAGAGTCCCCACCGACCTTGAAACAGAACGCAATCCGTGCGCTTATAAGATCGTATCAAACGCAACAATCAAGGCAACCCGATGACCGACGCCGTGACCGATACCCAAAGCGATGACGCGGACGATTTCGTGCTCGAGGATTTCCTCCCCTATCAACTGGCGATCCTGTCCAGCCGGATCAGCGACGGATTTTCGCTCTGTTACCGCAAGAAATTCGGGCTCAGCGTCTCGGAGTGGCGCGTCATCGCCCATTTGATGCGCGCCGACAAGGTCAGCATCCGCGAAATCTACAACCGCGTCGCCATGGATAAATCCAAGGTCAGCCGCGCCGCCGCCCGGCTGGAACAGGCCGGCTATATTCAAAAACAGGGCTGCGCGCGCGACCGTAGACTGGTTGAATTGTCCCTGACGCCAAAGGGGCGCGCGGTGGCCCGTGAGATCGGCCCCATGGGGCTGAAATACGCCCGCGATATCCTGCGCAACCTGCCCGAAGAGGCCCGCGCCCCCTTTCTTGGCGCCATCCGAACCCTGCTGGAGGTTTATGAATGACCCCGGTTCTCTACGACTACTGGCGTTCATCGGCGGCCTATCGGCTGCGCATTACGCTGAACCTTCTGGAATTGCCCTACACAAGCATCCCCGTCGATCTGAGAGCAGGCGAGCAGCGCCAAAAGGCCAACCTGCAACGCAACCCGCAAGGGTTGGTTCCAACCCTCGATATCGACGGGCACAGCCTGACCCAGTCGCTGGCGATCATCGAATATCTGGACGAAACCCGATCCGGCGGCCTGTTGCCTCCCGAGCCGCTGGGGCGGGCGCGGGTGCGGCGTCTGTCCTATGCAATAGCGATGGAAATTCACCCGGTCTGTAACCTGTCCGTGGCCCGGTTCGGAACCGAAAACTCGGCTGGAAATCTGTCGATGAGAGACTGGATGCACGCCTTTATTCCGCGTGGTCTGGCGGCGGTCGAGACTATGCTGGCCGAGGCCGAAACCGGCCTTTATGCCCACGGTGATCGCGTCAGCATGGCCGACATCTGCCTGCTGCCGCAGGTCTATAACGCCACCCGATGGGAAATCGACCTTGACCAGATGCCACGGATTTCGCGCCTTGCGGCCCGTCTGGCCGAGATCCCTGCTTTTGCCCGGGCCTATCCCGACGCACACGCCCCCGCAAGATAGCCGCCCCCGCTCAATCGAGCGTCTGGGGGTTCGGATCTGGGCCTAACGCAGTTTTATAACCGCCTTTTGCGACATACCGTTGGCATCAACCACCGATATCTGCAGAAACCCCGGTCCGGCGGGTTGCCACTGAAACCAACGTTGGCGGGTGCCGATCCGGACCGGAACGCCGTTGGCCAACCATGTAAACGGCGGCGTGCCGTTGTTGATCTTCACCACCAGCGGCATCGGATCGTCGCTGCTCAGGCCCAGATCCACCAGCGCCCCATCCGGGGGAAAGATGATCTCGGGCGCGTTACGAACCGGGTCAAACGCCGTTCCCGCGGGATGAAACTTGCGCAAGGGGGCTGGCAACCCGGCATTGTCCACCAGCAGCGTCGCCGGATTTGGCAAAGGCAACGGCACCAGATGTGACCGCAGGCGACCGAAGGCCTCAAACAACAAGGGCGCGGCCAATTTTGCCCCCAAGATCCCGGGCACCGGCGTTCCATCGGGCCGTCCCAACCACACCCCGATCACGTCCGCCCCGTCAAAGCCGATCGCCCACGCATCGCGATACCCGTAAGAGGTACCGGTCTTGTAGGCCAGCCTGTTGTCGGGGGCCAGATCCGGCCCCTTGACCCCGGTCAGGATATCGGCAACCTGCCAAGCGGCGATCTCGGACATCAACGGTTTCAGCGGCGGTTTCGGTTTGACACCAAGACGCACGACGGGCGAAACCGGATGGCCACCATTGGCCAAACCCGCATAGAGCGTGACCAGATCCTCAAGGCTAACCCCCAGCCCGCCCAGCGCAATGGCCAGACCGGGCGGCGATTTCCCCGGCAGCACCGCCACAACGCCGGCCCGGCGCATGCGCGCAATCAGCCGCGCCGGACCCACCGCCTGCAACAGCTTGACCGCCGGAATATTCAGCGAATACCGCAGCGCATCCCGAACGCTGATCTCGCCGTAAAAGCGGTTGTCAAAATTCCGCGGCGCATAGGTGCCAAAGGCTGTGGGTTTATCCTCGATCAGGGTCGCCGGTTGCGCCAGCCCCCGATCAAAGGCCAGACCGTAGATGAACGGCTTTAGCGTCGAGCCCGGAGACCGGATTGCGCGAGTCATATCGACAAAGCCGCGGCTGGCCCGGTCAAGATACCCCGCCGAGCCGACCGAAGCGCGAATTTCCCCGGTCTTGTGATCCATCACCAGAATCGCGGCGGACAGGCCCGGTGGCTTGCCCAGCATGTAATTCGCAACCAGCGTTTGCAGCCGCGCCTGAAGATTGCGCGAAACGGTCAGCCGGTGAATCTGCAGCAGCGGCCGGGCAGCAACCACGCGATCCGCCAGATGCGGCGCAAGGCTCGGAAACGGAATACGCCGGCGGGTCACGACCTCGCTGGTGGCGGCACGAGCCTCATCCGCCGGCAAGACGCCAGCCCGGGTCAGGCGCGCCAGAACCCGGTTGCGCGCCGCCGCTGCGCGATCCGGCCAACGGTCAGGGCGCCGGACCTCGGGTGCCTGCGGCAAGGCCACCAAAAGGGCGGCTTGTGCCGCGGTCAGGCGGTGCGGCTCTTTGCCGAAGTAGGCGAGAGAGGCCGCCCGCACCCCCTCGAGATTGCCACCAAAGGGAGCCAGTTCAAGGTAGAGATTCAGAATGTCCTGTTTTGACAGGTGCTGCTCCAGCGCCAGCGCCAGACGGATCTGGCGCAGTTTTGGCCCCCAGCGCCCGGTGCCACCACCCTCCAGCAGACGCGCCACCTGCATCGTCAGGGTTGACCCGCCGGAAACAATCCGCCCACGCCACAGGCTCTGCCATGCGGCGCGCAGCATGGCCACCGGATCGACCCCGTGGTGGCGGTAAAACCGCTTGTCCTCATAGGCCAGCAGATCGGCGATATAACGCGGGTCCACATCCTGCACCTTGACCGGCAGACGCCACAGCCCGTTGCCCACCGTATAGGCACGCAACAACTTGCCGTCACGATCCTCGACCGTCACCGAGGTTGCCAGCGTCAGCGGCGGCAAGCGGGTGGACGCCACCCAGACCCGCAGCCCCATATCGCCAAGCGCCACGATGAACAGCAGCACGGCCCCGGCGCCCAGCAGCGCCATTTCGCGGCGCAATTGCCGTCCGGCGCGCGTCTTTGTCCCCACTCTGGACATACTCAGGGCCGGATCAAAACCACATCGCTGGCAGTTCGGGCGTGAAACTGCGGGCGATACATGTCCTCGACACTGGCAGCCGGGTGGTGGAAACGTCCGGGTGCGGTGGCGCGTACGATATAGGCCAGTTGAAGCGGCTTTTTGCCAGACCAGTCCACGGCGGCGACAAAACGGTCATCACGGAACTCGGTATGGCGGGTTTGCGCCGCCGCTTTCAGCCAGCTCAGCGCTTTGACATCCCCCGAGCGCAACAGGTGCGGATTGTCGATCCGGAACCCCGCGGGCAGCGGATCGTTGACGATCAGCCGCGCCTTTGATACCCGCGACGGAGACACCGTCAGAACCACCACCATGCGCCGATTGAGAGGCACGGTCCCGACCGAAACCGGCTGGCCGTCCATGGTGTAATATTGCCGCTCGATCCGATACCCGTTGCCACTCGCCGGTTCCGCCTGCAGGGGAATGCCGGTCGTCGTCAACATGGCCACTGCGGATTTTCCCGAGGCGTTGGTGATCTGGACGCGTTGCCCGGCCTCGGTCTCTGCATCGAGAACCTGCACCAGCGGCCCAGAAACCGGCGCGCCGTTCAGCAGAAGCGCACCCGCAGGCGCCGCCTTGATCAGCGCATCGGCGGCCAGCAGGGACCACATGTTCTCTTGGGTCGAGCGGCGGCGAGAGACCAGCGCATCCGGGGACAGGCGTGCGGCCAGCGCCTGCTGGTCCAGCACCTCGGACCCCGCCTCGGCCGCCAGCGTCAAAACCGCGGCGGTGTCTCTGAGGTCGGTGCCAAAATCGACACGCCAAGCCGCGGATTCAGGAACGCTCGACTGTGCCTTCAGCCTCTGTCCGGCCTTGCGGAACATGCGATCTGCCCGGGGCTGGTCGCCATAATAAGCCAGCGCCGCACCCAGCTGCGCAAGCGCCAGCGGCGTTGCAAACTGATCCGCCTTGGCGTCGGCATAATAGCGCAAGTCGCCGATATTGGCGGCTCCTTCGCGGGCCAGCACCATCAGTGCATAGGCAATACCCTCGCCTCCCTTCTCGAAATCCTGCGCATAGTTCAACTGGTTGCGCAGGTTGTCCATGGCCAGTCGAAAGGCCACGGGCGGCACACTGTAGCCTTTTGATCGCGCCCGGCTCAGAAAATCGCTGACATAGGAGTCCAGCCAAAGGTCGCCATTGCCCGGCGCCCACAGCCCGAAAGATCCTGCCGAGGACTGGTTGGACAGGATCTCGGCAATCGCCTGCTTGATGCGGGTGCGAACAGCCTTGTGCGGACCAAGGTCCAGCGCCTCGGCAACATCGCCAAAGTAAAGCAGCGGCAGCGCCTTTGAGGTAAGCTGCTCGGTGCAGCCGTAGGGGTAGCGATCCAGTGCCTCCAAAAGGCCCGCCGCATCAAATCTCGCGATCGGCCCCACCGACAGCGTGGCCCGCCCGCTGCCGGGGCGGTAGCCATCAAAAGCATCCGCCGTCAGCGTGAATGTCTTGCCGCGGGCCAACTCAATCCGCGTCGTTCGGGAAACCTTGGGATCGTTGGCGCGCACCGGAACCGTTAAAACCTTGGTCAGCTTCTGCCCGTCGGGCGTGGTCAGGACTACGGTGATTTTCGCCGCCCCCTCGGCTCCGGGGGCGGTGAGCGGCAGGCTGAACCTGCGGGTCTGCTTGGCCGCCAGATCAAAGGATGCCGGCAGCGCACCAACATCCAGACCAAGGCCGTCGCTGCCGGTGATCGTCAGGCCCATCCGTCCAGTCGGGCCGAAAGCGTGGGAAATCTCCAGCAACACGCGGCTGGTGTCATGGGGCGCCAGAAAATGCGGTAAGCTGGCGGTCAGCACCACCGGGTCACGCGCCAGCACGTCCTTGCTGGCCTGTCCGACTCCGGTCTTTGACCAAACCACCGCCATCAGGCGCACGGTGCCATTGAAGGCGGGCAGATCGAAATCAGCCCGGACCGTTCCATCGGCCGCAACCTTGAGCGGGCCGGAAAAGAACGAGACCAGCTTGCCCACCGGCGGCGCGCTTTGCAGATGCTCGGACACGGGGCTACCCCCACCCGAGCGCACCTGCCCGCGCCGCCCCTGCAAGCCGTCAATCAGGCGGCCATAAACATCGCGGATGTCCATGCCCAGCTTGGCCTGACCAAAATAATGCCCGTCAGGATCGGGAGCGGCGAAATTGGTCAGGTTGAGGATGCCCAGATCCACCGCCGCGATACTGGCATAGGCGGTCTCGCCTGCACGCAGACCCGAGACCTTGAGGGCCGCTGGCAAAATTCCGCGCGGCCTCACCGTGTCAGCGGTCGTAAAGGCCACCTGCAGGCGGTGTTGCCCGGGATCGACGCTGGCCCAGTTCAGGCCGATGGCACGACTTGGATTGTGTCCGGCCGCCACGTCCAGCGGGCGAATGACTGTAGCGCTGACATAGGCCCCGCTGCCCCAGTCCTCGGTCACCGGAAGCGAAATCATGTTCTCACCCTTTTTCACCGCCACCGTCTTCATCGCGATCAGGCGATTGGAGACAACCGTCACCAGCGCCGTTCCCGCATAGCGCGGCACCAGCCGCACATGGGCGACATCGCCGATCTTATAGCGGGGCTTGTCCAACCCGATATCCAGCGTATCGGGCGTATTTCCGCTGCCCGCTGAGGCATACCACCCCGCGGTAAAGGCAAAGCTGGCACTGGAATAGGGGGCCGAGGCGCTGGCAAGCCTCAGTTCATAGCGGCCCCAGTCAACCGGGGCCTCGACATGGCCGGGCGCGGCCGTGCCCAGCGTCAGCTCACCACTGGCAATGCGGGTTCTGGTGGTGATCGGTTCATAGCTCCAGTTGCCATAGGATTCATACCATTGATAGCGGGTCTTGACGCGCACCAGCGACCAACGCAGCTGCGACACCGCACGCGGCCGCAGGTCCGGCCCCACCGCGCGCACATCAAATGCCGCCAGACCGCCCTGCGGCAGGACACCGTCAAACAGCGGCTTGATGCCCAAGAGCGTCGTGGCCGGGGCCAGAGCCCGCTCGATCCGGCGCTCGACCGGGCGGCCCGAGCCTTCGCGCACTCGCACTAGGGCGCGCAACTTCAGCGGCCGCATCACCTTGCCGACCTTGGGCATCGTCAGGGCAAAGGCCAGCTTGCCCGACGCGTCGGTTCGCAATTTCCCGTTGGTAAAGGACACCCGCGCCGCAAAAGGCTGATCCTGCGGGCCAAAGCTGTAGCCGGGATAGCCGTCCAACCCGTCGGCCAGCAAGACCCGGGTTTCGGCCTCGACCGCCAGATTAGCTGCCGGCGCGCCATAAAGGTATCTGGCCGCCAGATCGAGCACGGGCACATCGGTGACCTTCAGCGCCGCCCCTCTGAGGGCCAGCTTGAAATCGACGCGCTCGGGGGTGAAATCCTCGACCAGAAATTTCGCCGTCACCAGCGCCTTGGCCTTGGGGTCGGCGTAAAGACGCATCGTCCATGTCCCGCGCTCGGCCGTTGGCGGCAGCGGTACGGCAAAGACATGCCCGCCCGCACCCTGATCAGCAGACAAAATGCGGGTGAATTCGACCCCATCGGGGCGCGTGACAATGGCAGTCAGCGCCAGACCGCTCAGCGCCTCGGCCCGGGCATCGCGCACCAGAGCAGTTGCGTGAACCGTCTCGCCAGCCCGGTACGCACCGCGATCGGTGGTCAGAAATACGTCAATCGGTGGCGGTGAGCGGCGGCCCCTTACCCCCCGGTCCGACAGATCGAACGCCGGGCTGGTCAGCCCGAGAAAGGCAAAATCATCGCCCTTTTCCACCGTCACCAGCGCCGGTGAACTGGCTGCGGCCCCGCGCAACAGACCCGGTGCAAAACGCGCGTATCCGGCGGCGTCGGTGGTGGTCTCGGCCAGCACCATATTGTTGATGGCGACTAGACGCACCCGCGCGCCCTGTTTGGGGGCCACCGTATCCAGAGAGCGCACGAAGACATGCAGCCCATCCGCCCCCTTCATGGTCGAGATCCCCAGATCCGTGACCACGAACCATTGCGAGGCCGCAGCATTGTCCTGAGACTTGTCCCCCGGCACTCGTGCGCTGAGGACATAGACCCCCGGCTTGAAGGTCTTGACCGCATCGCCAATGGGCAACGCCGTGGTCACGTCCTTGTTCAGCTCGCGCGAGACCAGCCCAACGCCGGACCAGACCTCGGCCCCTAGCGATTTTTTCAGGTCGCGCTCATCCCAGCTGGACAGCGGATTGGCAAACATTCCGTTCCTGAGAACGCGCACAAGGTTGCGCTCGCCAACGCGGCGAATGGTCAGATCGACCTTGTCCAGATTGACGGTAACAATGGGAATCCGCGCCGCTTCACCCCGCGGCAGCACATAGGCCCGACCAACGAAATGGGCCGAGGGCGCCCGGTCGCGCACATAAACGCTGAGATCAACTGACTTTAGCAGCTTTTCCCCGCTCTGCGCCGGCAGGCCCTTGCGAAACGTCAGTCGATAGCGGGCGCCGTGGCGGACCCCCTCGACACAAATCTGCCGACCCTTTGATTCGACCGCCAGACCCGGCTCGGGCAGGCGCACATAAGTGCCGTAATCAACGCCGGCGGGAACCAGAGCCTCGGAAAACGTCACGCAGATGCGGGGCTGCGCGGCGTTGTTGTCAACCGTGTGCTCGGTCACGCGGAACCCGAACAGCCTGAGGGCCCGGTCCAGCGCCTTTGCGGTTTCAGCCTGTGGGCGAATGGCCTGCGCCAGACGAAGAGCATCGATGGACAGGCGCCCCCGATCCCGACGCTCGAGAACCCCGGCAAGGACGCGCAGCGCATCCGCCTTGACCCGCGCCGTTCGCGCCCGCACGAACGCATTGATCGCCGCTGCACTGGCCGTCCGGATCAGCGTGCCCCTGTCCGCGCCGTTCTGCGGCGGCACCTTGAAGGCCAGCAGCGCAAATTTCAGCCAACCGCTGGGGCTGTCGCTGAGGGTCACCGACTCGGCCATAAAGGCCATCGCGTCCCGCAACCTTTTTGTCACCAGCGCATTGCGCGATGCGCGCTCCAGCTGATCCACGCTCCACTCGTCGGCGGGGTGCTTTTTGGCCAGCCCCTCGGCCTGACGGCGCGCCTCGGCAAAAAAGCTGGCGGGCAGGAAGGACAGGCGTTGCAGCCGCGCTTTTTGCTGTTTCAGAACCCTTGGTGAGGTCCGGAACACCCGGGCCGAAATGGCGCGGTCAAACGGCTTGGCCTCACTCACACCCGATTTTGGAAAACAGGCCAGAGACTTGAGGTTATAGGTAAAAGCCTTGCAGGCGGAATCGTCCAGACAGGTTTGGGCGCAGTTCTCCAGCGTCGTCTGAAAGATCGGCTGCAGATCATTGCCGGGAAAATCCATGTTTCGCGTGATAGCAAGCCGGTTGTCTGGTACGATACCCTGCAGAGGCCCTGCGGCCCGCGCCGTGTTTGCCAGCAGCAGACCGCCGCAAACCGTGCCAAGAAATATCCCAAACCAAAATTGCGCCCTTGTCAAAAACATGCCGGCCCTCTCAAACGTATCAACAACACCGATCATGCTGACATAAAACGCCCCCGAAATCCAATATTTCCACAATATGTCGGATTTCCAACCAGACGGTCAAATGCGTGAGTTATACCAGAGGCCCCACACGGGCGTGCCACGAGGTCGGCTGCCGGTTCAGAGCCGCCGCAGACGTGGGGTGCCCGGCGTGCGCTCCTGAAACAGATCACGCAGCGCCGTCACCGTGGAGAGGACCTCGTCCTCGATCTGGCCCTGACCCTCTGCAACCCAACGGCTGACCCCAACGCGAATGGCCGCGGCAACGGTGGCCGCCATCAGCCTAGGCCGTGGATCCTCGGGCCCGACCGAGAGGCGGCGGGCGATGACGACCCCCATCTGGTCCTCGTAGCGGCAAAAGGTCTGGTCCTTGACGAACATCAGCTTGGGGTGGGTGCGCGACAGCTCCAAGAGGGCGCGCAACTGGGTGCGGTTGATCTCGGTCTGGCGAAAATGCGCAACCAGCAGGTCGGCCAGATCATCCAATAGCGGTCCGCTCCCGTTGACGAACTGCTCGACCTTTTCATCAGACAGGGCGACCGGCGGCGGCAGCAGCGCCTCTTCCTTGAAAGCAAAATAGTTGAAAAACGAACGTAGGCTGATCCCCGCCCGTTCGGCGATCATCTCGGTGGTGATGTTATCCAGCCCGTCAGACAGGGCCAGCTCGACCGCAGCCTTGCGGATAGTATCGGCGGTTCTCTTGCGACGGCGGGCGCGGAGTGTGGACATGATCTGACTTTTTGTCTTGCATTATGGGCAAATTTTGCATATCGCGCAAAAATAGCACTTGTCAACACTGGATAACAGAGCCGGATCGCCCATGCTTTCGACACGTTCCCTGAAATTCGTTTCCCTGTCCTCGCTGATCCTGCTGGCATTCACCCTGTTGGGTGCTGGTGCCAAGGCCCAGGGCCCGGCCGCGCCGGCGGTGACCGTGGTCAGCATGAAACCGCGCGAAATGCTGGCCCGGGTTTCAGTGTCTGGCACACTGGTCGCCCGCAACGAGGTTTTCGTCAACACCCGGATCAGCGGACAGGTGATCGAGCGCCTGAATGTTGATATTGGCGATCAGGTTACAGCCGGAGACATTCTGGCGGTCCTGGACAAGCGAACCCTGCGCGTACGTCTGGAACAGGCGCAGGCCTCGCTGGATCGCGCCAGGGCCTCGGTGCAGCAGGCCAAAAGCCAGATAGATCTAGCCCGGGTGCGTCTGGATCAGGCGCAGACCTCGTATAACCGCAATGCCAAGCTGCGGCAGACAGGAACGATTTCACAGGCGGTGCTGGACCAGAGCGTCACCACGCTCGACAGCGCGCAAGCGACGGTTGCCTCGGCCGAGGACGGTCTGGCGGTGGCCAAATCATCGGTTGCACAAGCCCAGGCGCAGGTCGATCTGGCGCGCCTGAACCTGTCCTTTGCCGACATAAAGGCGCCCGTCAGCGGCGTCATCTCCAGCCGCAGCGCAAAACGCGGCGCCGTGGCCGTGGCCGGTCCGTCGCCGATGTTCCGCATCATCGACAAGGGCGAAATCGAGGTCGCCGTGGATGTTATCGAGACCGAGATCGGTCTCCTCAAGACCGGCGACGAGGCAACCCTGGACATCGCCGGGCTTGGTCGCCTCAGCGGCAAGGTCCGGCAGATTTCCCCGCGGGTCGATCAGCGCACCCGTCTGGGCACAGTGCGGATCAGCCTTCAACCCAACCCCGGGCTGCGGCTGGGATTGTTCGCAAACGGCTGGATCACCGCGGCGCGGCGCGTGGCCCCGGCCATTCCTGCCAGCGCCGTGTTGTCGGATGAAAAGGGCGATTTCGTGCTGAGAGTGATCGATGGCAGCGTGCGCAAACAACGCATCACCACCGGCCTGTTCTGGCAAGGGTTCCGCGAGGTCACCAGTGGGCTGTCGGCCAACCAGCCAGTGCTGCTGCGCGCCGGGGCCTTTTTCCGCGACGGGGACAAGGTCACCCCGGTTGCCGCCAAGCCCGGGGTTCAGCCATGAATTTCGCCACGTGGTCGATCCGCCAGCCGGTCCCCTCGCTGGCCTTTTTTCTGGTCGTCGTGATCGCCGGCTACTTCAGCTTTGGCCGCCTGCCGGTGACCGAGCTGCCCAATGTGGACATCCCTATCGTCTCGATCCAGATCGGCCAGCCCGGGGCCGCACCTGCCGAACTGGCCAGTCAGGTCATCAAGCCGGTAGAGGACGCAGTGGCCAATATCACCGGCGTCGATCACATCATTGCCACGGCGCGCGATTCCAGCGCCACCGTGATTATCAATTTCACCATGGACACAGCCACGGACCGGGCACTGAACGACGTCAAGGACGCGGTCAGCGGGATCCGTAACGACCTGCCAAAAACCATTTCCGAGCCGGTCATCAAGCGCAAGGAATTGGTGGGCAAGCCGATCCTGACCTATGGCATCTCGGATCCCACCCGCTCGATCGAGGGGCTATCCAAGTTCGGCGACGACGTGGTCGCGCGGGAATTGCGCGGACTGAAAGGTGTCGGCGCGGTCAAGCGGCTGGGCGGCGCCAACCGCGAAATCAAGGTCGAGCTGGACCCTAATCGTCTACTGGCACTGGGCATTACCGCAGGTGATGTCAGCCGTCAGCTGCGGGCGACCAATGTCAATCTGGGCGGCGGGCGCGGCGACGTGGCGGGGCTGGAATTTTCGATCCGCGCCCTTGGCGGCGCCAAGACGGTTGCGGCGCTGGCCAACACCTCGCTGACCCTGCCAGGAGGGCAGATCGTGCGCCTGAACCAGTTGGGGCAGGTCCATGACGGGGCGGCCGAGGCGCGCAGCTTTGCCATGCTGAACGGGCATCCTGTGGTGGCTCTTGGCATCTACCGGGCCACCGGGAAAAGCGATCTGGACACGGCAAAACAGGTACGAAAAAAGCTGAAGGATATTCAGGCGCGCTATCCCAACGTGCGGGTCTCGCAAATTGACGACGCGACCTATTACACCGCAGGCACCTTCAAGAGCTCGATGGAGACCCTTTACGAAGGCGCGGCGCTGGCCGTTGTCGTGGTATTTCTGTTCCTGCGCAACTGGCGGGCCACCCTGATCACTGCGACCGCCCTGCCCCTGTCCATCATCCCGACATTTTTTGCCATGTACTGGCTGGGCTTTTCCCTGAACAACATCAGCCTCTTGGGGATCACCCTTGTGACCGGTATTCTGGTCGATGACGCAATTGTCGAAATCGAGAATATCGAGCGACATCTGGCCATGGGCAAGACCGCGCGCCAAGCCGCGGCGGACGCGGCAACCGAGATCGGCCTGACCGTCATTGCCATCACCCTGACCATCATCGCGGTCTTTGCTCCGGTCAGTTTCATGGGCGGCATACCGGGGCAGTTCTTCAAGCAATTCGGCCTGACGGTGGCGGTGGCGGCGCTGTTCTCGCTGCTGGTAGCGCGGCTGATCACGCCGATGCTGGCGGCCAATTTCCTGAAGGACACGCATGCGGCCAAAACCAAGCGCGACGGCTGGATGATGCGCGGGTACCTCTCGATTCTGCGCTGGACGTTAGGGCACCGGATCATCACCATTCTGGCGGCGTTCGGCATCTTTGCCGCCTCGCTTTATTCGGCGACCCTGCTTCCGGGCGAGTTCATCCCGAAAAAGGACGAGGGGCGCTCGCTGATCATTGTCGACCTGCCACCCGGCTCGACCCTCAGCGATACCCGTGATGTCACCCGGCGGATGACGGCGCAAATGCTGCGCGTGCCCGAAATCAAGAACGTGTTCGTCGATGGCGGCGCCGGGGCGATCACCAAGGCTGTCATCACCGTCAATTTCGGCAGCAAGCTGAACCGCAAGCGGACCTCGGTCCAGATCGAATCCGATCTGCGCCGCATCCTGGCCAAATTCCCCGATGTCCGGGTCAATTTTGTCAACGCTCGCGGCCAGCGGGACATCTCACTCAGCGTTCTGGGCGACAACCGCGCCGTTGTGACCAAGGCGGCGCTGCACCTGTCGGACGCGATGAAGAAACTGCCCGGGCTGGTCGGGGTCACAACCACCGCGGCGCTGCCCCGGCCCGAGATACAGATCACACCAAAGCCTGACCTGGCGGCGGAACTGGGGGTCACGGCAAACATGTTGGCCTCGACCTTTCGGGTGGCCACGATCGGAGATGTCGAGAGCAATCTGGCCAAGTTCACCTCGGGCGATGAGCAGATCCCCATCGTCGTGCGCCTGAAAAAATCGGTGCGCAACAATCTGGCCAATCTGGCCAGCCTGCGGGTCACCACACCGACCGGCGCCTCGGTGCCGTTCCTTGCGGTCGCCGATGTCAAGATTGCAACCGGCCCCAGCATCGTCACCCGCTATGACCGCAAGAACGAAACCAAGGTGGAAACCAACCTTGCCAATGGCACAGTACTGGGCGAAGCTCTGAAATCCATCTTTGCCCTGCCCGAGGCCAAGCATCTGCCCGACGGCGTGCGCCTTCAGCAAAGCGGCGACGCCGAGATCATGGCCGATATCTTTTCCGGCTTTGCCACGGCGATGATCGCCGGCATCCTGCTGGTCTATATCGTGCTGTCCCTGCTGTTCACCTCGTTCGTCACTCCGATCACCATTCTGATGACCCTGCCGCTGGCCATCGGCGGCGCGATTTTCGCGCTGTTCATCATGCACCTTGCCATCAGCCTGCCGGTTGTCATCGGCTTTTTGATGCTGATGGGGATCGTGACCAAGAACGCGATCATGCTGGTGGGATTTGCCCAGGACGCAATGCGTCAGGGGTTCAGCCGTCCCGATGCGATGCTGGAGGCCGGGCACAAGCGCGCCCGCCCGATCGTCATGACCACGATTGCCATGACCTCGGGCATGGTGCCCAGCGCGCTTGCCGTCAGCATCGGCGGCGAGTTCCGCTCGCCCATGGCCATCGCCGTGATCGGCGGGCTTGTCCTGTCAACGCTGTTGTCGCTGGTCTTTGTGCCAGTCTTGTTCTCGCTGGTGGATGGCGGTAAGTCGTTCGTGGCTAGGCTGTTTGGCCGCCGCAATGGGCACTCCGCCAAAGCCGGGGCCAAGGCCAAGCGCACCGAAAACCGGCCCCGACGGAAAAAGAACGCGCTGGGTGATGGTGAGCTGATCCGGCGGCGCAAACCGGGCTGAAACCGGCTTCATTCCGCACGCCGCTGCCTTCCGGCGAGGCCCTGCCACGAGGTCGGGACGCCGCAGGCGGCGCGGCGCGCACAACCTGTAGAAATCCCCCTTCACAAACGGCGCCAAAAAGCGCAACCTGCCCTATCAGACCGACCGAAATCAGGAGGATTTACCAACATGAAAAAACATTCAGGAAATTTTCTGGCCCTGATGGCCAGCGCTAGCATTCTGAGTATGGCAGCCGGCCTGCCGGCCTTGGCGGGCTCAACCGTCAAACTGACCATTCTGGGGGTTGGCGACCTTTATAATTTTGCCGACCATCACGGCCGTGGCGGGGTTGCCCGCCTGAATGCAGTTGCCCGCGCCGAACGGGCTAAAAACCCAAATACGATTTACGTTTTTGACGGAGACATGCTGTCGCCTTCGATTCTGTCGGGTTTTGACCACGGCCAGAATATGATCGATCTGACCAATCTCGTGCCCTTTGATATCGCGGTGCCGGGAAACCACGAATATGATTTCGGCCCGGCGAATTTCGCCCAGAAGATGAAGGCCTCGAAATACCCGTGGGCGGCCGTCAATATCACCAACGCAGACGGCTCGCCCGTGGCCGGGCTGGGCGGCACGATGATGAAAACCTATGGCGATCTGAAGGTCGCGCTGGTGCCGGTGGCTCAGGACACGACCCCCGAAGTCTCAAGCTCGGGCGATACCAAATTCGGCCCCACTGTCGCCTCGGGGATCGCCGCCGCGCGGGCCGCGCGCAAGGCAGGTGCAGATCTGGTAATCGGAGTCGTTCAGACCGACCACGCCAACGACCGCAAGCTGGTCAAAAGCCACGCCTTCGATATCGTGATGTCCGGCGATGACCACGATTACGCGACCTCCTATGACGGGATCACCGCCTATGTCGAGACCTCGATCGACGGGCGTTTTCTGTCGCCGCTGGACCTTACCGTCAAGATCGGCAAGAAGCACGGCAAGCGGAAAGTCAAATGGGTGCCGAATTTCCGCTTTATCGATACCGCATCGGTGACACCGGATCCTGAAACCCAGAAGATGGTTGATGCGTTTCAGGCCAAGCTGGACTCCAGTCTGAACGTCAAGATCGGGGTGACCCAAGGCCCGTTGGATTCCCGTCGCAACGTGGTGCGTGGTGAGGAATCCGCCTTTGGCGACCTCGTTGCCGACGCCATGCGCAAAGCAACCGGCGCCGATATCGCCATCGCCAACGGCGGCGGCATCCGGGGCGATCGCACCTATGACGCGGGGGCCACCCTGACCCGACGCGACATCCTGACCGAGCTGCCCTTTGGCAACGCCACGGTCATGACGGAACTCAGCGGAGCGCAGGTTCTTGCGGCGCTGGAAAACGGGGTCAGCCAAGTCGAGAAAGGCGCCGGTCGCTTTCCGCAGGTTTCCGGGATGAGCTATGTCTATGATCCCAGCGCGCCAGCGGGCTCGCGGATTGTCAAGGTGCTGATCGGCGGCAAACCGCTGGACAAGAGTGCGCACTACAAGCTTGCCACCAATGACTATGTTCTCAAGGGCGGTGACGGCTATCGCGCCCTTGCTGGCGGCAAGGTTCTGATCAACCCGGGCAACGGTAACCTGATGGCCAACGACGTGATCAACTATATTGCCAGCACCGGCAAGGTCACGAACACGGTCGAAGGGCGGATCAAGACCGTCGGTCAATAAACCGCGCCACAACGCACGGACGACGCCCCGCGACCAAGGGTTGCGGGGCGTTTCCTATAGCGTTTTGACAGAATATACTCAGCAATTAGGGCCTGTTGACAATCACCAGATGGCGCCGGTTTCAGCCAAAATCCACCAGTGCCAGCCAATTTTGTGCAGACAGGGTGGCCCCCTTTCAAGCAAAATTCGCGCCGCAATGGTGGATTTGGGCGAAATCCCGAAGGGACGCGGCGAAAATTTATTCCCGCGCGCGCAGGATGCGCGCCGGACGCGCCGACAGCGGGCGAATTGCAAACAGCAGCCCCGCCAGAACGGTGACCAGCCCGCCGCCTGCAACGATGGCAAAGGCCGAGACCGGGGCAAAGCTGTAGCCGGTTTTCATCACGAAATGCATCACCGCCCAGCCTGCACCCGCGCCCGCAGCTATGGCCACCAGCCCCGCCGCAGTTCCCAGAATCGCCGCCCGCAGAGCAAAGCTTGTCAGGATATGCCCCCGTGTCGCCCCCAAGGTCTTCAGGATCGCCGCCTCATATTCGCGCGACCTCTCTCCGGCTGCGGCGGCCCCAATCAGGACCACAAACCCGGTTAACAACGTCGCCAGCGCGCCGTAAGAGGTCGCCGCCGCCAGACGCCCCAGAACCATAACCACCCGCGCCACCGCGTCGCGCACACGAATGGCGGTGATGTTGGGATAGGCATCGGACAAATCGCCCAAGAGCTTTGCCTCGGCATCGGCGCGGGCATAGACTGTGGCAATCGAGGTATAAGGAGCCCCGGCCACCGCCGCCGGATCGAGAACCAGCACAAAGCCCATCCCTGCGGTGGAAAAATCGACCTCCCGGAAACTGGCAATGGTCGCAGTAATATCACGCCCAAGAATGTTAATCGTCAGCGTATCACCCAGTTTCAGGCCAATCTCGCCCGCCTCGTGTGCGGACATGCTGACCAGCGGCGGGCCGGCGTAATCCGCAGGCCACCATTTGCCGGCGCTCAAATGCGTTCGCGCCGGCAGGCGAGCAGCAAAGGACACCCCCCGATCGCCGGTAACAACCCAGTGGTTGCCCGCAACCTCACGTGCGGGACGCCCATTAATGCGGGTGATGATCCCGCGCAGCATCGGGGCCGCCTCGACGCGGCTGACGGCAGGATCATTGCGCGTGCGCCGCAAAAATCCGGGCAGTTCGTCGCGTTGGATATCGACAAAGAAAAACGATGGCGCCACCTTTGGCAGTCGGGTTTCAATGGCATTTCGCAGGTTTGAATCGATCTGCCCGATCGCCGCCAGAACCGACAGGCCGAGGCCCAGCGACAGGATGACCGGCACCGCCTCGCTGGCCGGGCCACCGATTGCCCCTAGCGCCAGACGCAGTGCAGTGCGCCCGTGCAGGGCCGCACGCACCGCCAGCCACCGGGCCAGACGGCGCAGCGCAAGCGCAACGAGCAACAGCACGACAAGCGCGGCTCCGATTCCGGCAAAGGTCCACAGCGCCAGCCGCGGCACCGATGCATAGAACGTCGCCAGCCACACCAGCGCACCCAACAGGCCGAGGCTGAGCAAGACATATATCGGCGGCGGAAAACTGCGGCGGCGCGAAACGCTGTCGCGAAACAGGGCCATGGGCCGGATCGACTCGGTCCGGGCGATCGGCCAAAGGGTAAACAACAGCGCTGTCAGCCCACCGTATAGGCCGGCCTCGAACAGGGGGGCAGGATGCACCGAAACATCCGCGGGCAGCGGCAGACTGGCCGCGATGAGCGGCGCAAAGACCATCGGCAGGGCCGCGCCCAGCGCCACCCCCAGAGCAATGCCCAGCAGGGAGAGGGCACTAATCTGCAGAAAATAGACGCGAAAGATCATGCCGCTCTCGGCGCCAAGCGTCTTTAATGTTGCGATCACGCGGGTCTTTTCGTCCAGATAACTTCTGACCGCCGACGAGATGCCGATGCCGCCCACCGCCAGACCGGCCAGCCCCACCAGAACCAGAAACGAGCCCATCCGGTCAACGAATTTGGCTACCCCCGGCGCCCCCTTGCGCCGATCCCGCCAGCGCATTCCGTTTTTTTGAAACCGCTTTTTGGCCTTGTGTTGCAAGGCAGCAAGGTTGATCTCTGGCGGCAGCTTCAGACGATATTTTGATTTGAACAACGACCCCGCCCCCAGCAGACCTGACGAGGCCAAATCGGCCTTTAACACAATCGTCGGCGGTCCGAGGCTGAACCCGGCAGCGCCTGCGTCCGGTTCTTTTACAAGGGCGGCGCCAAGGCGAAATTTCTGCCGACCCAGCCGAAAGACGTCTCCGGGCCTGAGGCCCAGCCGTGAAATCAGAAGCGGGTCCAGAACCGCGCCGGGGATCCCGTTCTGACGGGCCAATGCGCGGCTCAGACCGATATCCGGCGACAGCCGAACCTGACCATAGAGCGGATAGGCCCCATCAACCGCCTTGACCTGTGTCAGGGCACGTTTGGCCGCGCTCCCCTGCCCGACCACCGCCAATGAGCGGAAATCGACGATTTCCGAAACCACCTGTGCGTGCCGCGCCATCCATCGGCGCTCGGCCTTGCGCGCCAGACGGTAGGTGAACCCCAATTCCGCGTCCCCGCCCAGAATCGAGGCACCCTCGCGGCTCAGGCCCTGCTCGATCCCGACGCGAACCGAGCCGACGGCGGCGATTGCTGCAATGCCAAGGATAAGACAAGCCAGAAATATGCGGAAATTCCTGAGCCCACCACGCAGTTCGCGCCGCGCAATCCGGAGAGAGACCGGCATATTCATTGCGGCGCGCTCTGCTGCTCGATCTCGCGGATGCGCCCGTCGGCAAGATGCACCACGCGATCGCAGCGCCCCGCCAGTTGCGCGGAATGAGTTACCAGAACCAGTGTTGCACCAAATCGGGCCGACAATTCAAACAGCATCGCAATGATCGCAGCGCCGGTCTCGCCATCGAGATTTCCGGTCGGCTCATCCGCCAGCAGGATCTCGGGATGGGGAGCGGCGGCGCGGGCAAGGGCAACACGCTGTTGCTCACCACCAGAAAGCTGCGCAGGGTAGTGATCAAGACGCGTCTGCAGACCGACATTCAAAAGCTCGGCCCGGGCGCGCTGAAACGCATCCGGTGCCCCGGCCAGTTCCAGCGGCGTCGCCACATTCTCAAGCGCCGTCATCGTCGGGATAAGGTGAAAGGACTGAAACACCACCCCCATATGATTGCGACGAAATCGGGCCAAAGAATCCTCGTTCATGGCGCTCAGATCCTGCCCCAGCGCCATCACCCGACCAGAGCTTGCCCGTTCAAGGCCGCCGAGTACCATCAATAGCGAGGATTTGCCCGAACCCGACGGTCCCACCAGCCCCAGGGTTTCGCCGCGGGAAACATTCAGTGATATGTCTTTCAGGATGTTGACCGGCCCGGCGTTTGCGTCCAGCGTAAGGCAGACGTCCTCTAGCAACAAAACGGGATCGGTCATGGTCGAAAAACTCCTGGGCTATCTGGTCCAATATGGGCTGCCCGGCAAAATTGGCAAGGTGCTGGTCCTTATCCTGTTCCTTGGGCTGCCCGGCCCGAGCCTGGCAAATGCCACGCTGAAGATTGCCGCCCTTGGCGACAGCCTGACGCAGGGATACGGGTTGCCTGCACCCGACGGGCTGGTGCCGCAGCTTGAGAATTGGCTGCAAGCGCATGGTGAGAGCGTCTCGATCCTGAACGCCGGTGTGTCCGGGGATACGACAGCGGGCGGTCTGGCGCGGGTGGGCTGGACGTTGACCGCAGATGTCGGCGCGCTGATGGTTGAACTGGGCGGCAACGACATTCTGCGCGGCATTGCCCCCGAATTGGCGCGGCGCAACCTTGACGGTATCTTGCGGGCAGCGCGCGACAAGAGGATTCCGGTCTTGCTGATCGGGCTGACGGCGCCCGGCAATTACGGAGCGGATTACAAGGCCGGTTTTGATTCGATCTATCCGGCTCTGGCACAGAAATACGACACGCTGCTGTTTCCCGACTATCTGGCCCCCCTGACAAAGAGCGGACCTCGAGCGACGGTCCTGATGCGGTATTTTCAGGCTGACGGGATTCATCCCAACGCTGCCGGGGTCAAGGTGATCGTCAAGCGTCTGGGACCCGCAGTTCAGGCATTGATCGCCCGGGCGTCAGGGTCTGCACCGAACCGCCCATGACGCCACGTCAAAAAGCCTGCGCGTAAAATTCGGAATTGACCTCTGGGCGGCCACGCATGATCATGGTGCCATCCATCGCAGGGCGTGGGCCGGATTTGTCCGGCTGCCTGGCTCTGACGTGCCACAGTGCCCGCGATCTTTGGCCTTGAAAGGACTGCCCCATGACCCGTGATGTCGTTATCGTCTCTTCTGCCCGCACCCCGATTGGCAAGGCTTATCGTGGCGCCTTCAACGACACCCAGGCGCAAACGCTGGCCGGGCACGCGATTGAACAGGCCGTTCTGCGGGCCGGCGTTGCCCCGGAGGAAATCGGCGATGTTCTGGTCGGTGCCGCGCTGCAGCAGGGCTCGACCGGTAGCAATATCGCGCGTCAGGCAGCGTTGCGGGCTGGCCTGCCCAGCTCGGTTCCGGCGATGTCCGTTGACCGGCAATGCTCATCCGGATTGATGACCATTGCGATGGCCGCCGGACGGATTCGGGCCGGTGAAATCGACATTGCTGTGGCAGGCGGGGTTGAATCCTGCTCGCTGGTGCAAAATGACAAGATGAACACCTACCGCGCAAGGGACCCTTGGCTGGTCGAGCATATTCCGGCAATCTACATGTCCATGCTGGAAACCGCCGAGGTGGTGGCCGAGCGTTATGGCATCAGCCGCGAGGCGCAGGATGCCTATGCGGTTGAATCCCACCGCCGTTGTGCGCTGGCCCAAGAGAGCGGCTGGTTGGATGCCGAGATTGCCCCGCTTGCCAGCATCAAGAAGGTGCAGAACCGCGAGACCGGCGAAATCACCGATCAGGCTGTGACCCTGACCCTTGACGAAGGGCTGCGCAAAGGGACGACACTGGAGGGCCTGGCCGCATTAAAGCCGGTGTTCGCGGATGGAATCGAGATCAAGACTGGGAAATACATCACCGCGGGCAATGCTTCGCAACTGTCGGACGGTGCGGCCGCGCTGGTTCTGATGGACGGCGACACGGCGGCAAAACGGGGGCTGAGTCCACTCGGCCTCTATCGCGGTGTGGCCGTTGCGGGGTGCGACCCGGATGAAATGGGCATCGGCCCGGTCTTTGCGGTGCCAAAGCTGCTGGCGCAGCACGGCCTGACAGTTGACGACATCGACATGTGGGAGCTGAATGAGGCCTTTGCCTCGCAAACCCTTTATTGCCGCGACCGTCTGGGGATCGACCCGGCGCGCTTTAACGTGAATGGCGGCGCCATCGCCATTGGCCATCCCTACGGCATGACGGGGGCGCGCTGTGCCGGTCATGTGCTGCATGAAGGCAGGCGGCGCAAAGGGCATTATGGCGTGGTGACAATGTGCATCGGCGGTGGCATGGGCGCAGCCGGGCTGTTCGAGATCATCTGAGACGACTGCGACGACAAGACCACATCGCCCTGCCAACTCGTTGGAATATTGACGATTTAGTCCGGTTCAGGTTACCGGGTCGTCACCTTCTGCTCGGATGGTTTAATATATTCTAATATACGCATACTTGACCGACTGATCTCTGACAGATAACGTGAGCGGATATGTGGAGGAATCAATGGCTGATATTGTAATTCTGGGCGCCGGGATCGGCGGCCTGCCCATGGCATATGACATGAAGGCAGCAAAACGCAAAGAGGACCGAATCACGGTCATCTCGAACAATCCCTATTTCCAGTTCACCCCGTCCAATCCCTGGGCCGGTGTCGGCTGGCGCAGCCGGGACGATGTGACCATCGATATCGCGCCGGTGCTGAAAAAACAGAAGATCGACTTTATCTGTGACGCCTGCGTCAAGGTGGTACCGGACGAGAACAAGCTGGTCTTGGAAAGCGGCCGCGAGGTCTCCTATGACTTTCTGATCATCGCCACCGGTCCCGAGCTGGCGTTTGACAAGATCGAAGGCCTTGGACCAGACGGCTACACGCAGTCTGTCTGTGCCATCGATCACGCGGTCGAGGCCAATCAGGCGTGGGAAGATTTCTGCAAGGATCCGGGGCCGATCGTTGTCGGTGCCGTGCAGGGGGCCTCGTGCTATGGCCCGGCTTATGAATACGCAATGATCATGGACACCGAGCTGAAGCGGCGCAAGATCCGCGACAAGGTACCGATGACTTTTGTCACCGCCGAACCTTATGTCGGTCATCTGGGCCTTGGCGGCGTGGGGGACACCAAAGGTATCCTCGAAAGCGAAATGCGCGATCGCCACATCAAGTGGATCACCGATGCGCAGGTGGACAAGGTCGAGGACGGTCTGATGCATGTCAGCCAGATCGGCGATGATGGCGCAGTCGTCAAAAGTCATGAACTGCCGTTCAAATATTCCATGATGCTGCCCAGCTTTCGCGGCATTCCGGCCTTGCAGGGGCTCGACGGGCTGGTGAACCCCATGGGCTTTGTCATCGTGGACGAACACCAGCGCAATCCGAAATACCAGAACGTGTTCGGCGTCGGAGTCTGTATCGCCATCGCGCCTCTGGAAAAATGCAACGTGCCGGTCGGGGTGCCGAAAACCGGCTATATGATCGAAAGCATGGTCGCCGCCACAGCCGAAAATATCGGTCAGATGCTGCGCGGCCAAGAGCCCACGCATGAGGGCACATGGAACGCCTTCTGTCTGGCAGACTTTGGCAACAAGGGCGTCGCTTTTCTGGCGCAGCCGCAAAACCCGCCGCGCAACCTGAACTGGGCCGCCGAGGGAAAATGGGTTCACCTGGCCAAGATCGCGTTCGAGAAATACTTTATGCGCAAGATCCGCAAAGGTCAGTCCGAGCCGTATTTCGAAAAGGCCATCATGAACATGACCAAGGTCACTCGCCTGAAATAGCGGCCAAAATCCCGCATTGGGAGCGGGTCAACCCGATCTGCTCTCCATGTGCGCTCGGGGTCGGGCCCCCGTTGCCTGACCGCGCCATCGGCATCCGAGAGCGGTATCGGTGCCGCGCGGACAATCTCTTTTCTCCCGCCCCTTGCACCGCAACCTTTACCGGCCCCCTGTTTGCCCCCATATAGGGGGGATGCTGCGTCTTAGCCCAATCCTGCTGGCCATTGCCTATGCCTTTGTCATGTACCATTTTTCGGCATGGCGGACGGCGCGTGAACTCAGCGCCAAATCCACCCCGCTCCGGGATCCGGCGCTGCTAACACTGGTTGCGCGAATGGCAAAAGCGCTGGATTTGCCGCAAATCAAGGTCAATATCTACGAGATCGCACCGGTCAACGGCCTGGCGGCGCCGGACGGGCGTATTTTCATCACCCGTGGGTTTTTTGACAAATACCGCAAAGGAGAGGTCACAGCGCCTGAGCTGGCCAGCGTCATCGCACACGAGCTGGGCCATGTCGCCTTGGGCCACGGGCGGCGGCGGATGATCGATTTTTCCGGCCAAAACGCCATTCGCACCGCTCTGGGGATGATCCTCGGGCGGATATTTCCCGGTGTCGGACTGTATCTGGCCGGGCTTTTGACCAGTCTTCTCGCCGCCCGTCTGTCGCGGCAGGATGAGTATGAGGCCGATGCCTACGCCAGCGCTCTTTTGGTCAAATCCGGGATCGGGCTGGAGGCGCAAAAATCGCTGTTCCGAAAACTGGACGCCTTGGGCGAGCAAGGCGGCCGACAAATGGCATGGCTGTTGAGCCACCCCAAAACCGCAGAGCGCATCGGCGCCATAAAAGCGCGCGAGGCGAAATGGCGCTTGTGAGACAGGCAGATGCGACGCCACTCCTGTAGGGCGCAGATTCATTAATCTCGGGCTGTCGGCAATACGGGTATCTCAAAAATTTGTCGAAACGCCTCACTAGAGCGACATCGCCTTGCTCAAGCGCGGCAGGCGTGCCTTTTTCAGCAGGAGGCGCAAATCTTGCGGGCGCGCGGAAATTTCGCTGGCTCGCTGACGCACATTCTGGCAGACCTGCGTTAGAACAGCTCTGTGATCCTGCAGGAAATCGCATAAAAACCCGTCGGGATCGCGCCGCAGGATCCCGTATTTTGCCAGCACGCGGTGCGGAAAATCAGCCGCATTTGCGGTGACAAGAACCGTGGCCCGGCCGGTTATCGCAGCGGTCAAAACATGCGTGTCATCAGGATCGGGCAAAACAAGGCGCGCCTGAAGATCCGGCTTGGCCGGAACCTCGATTTCCGGCCAGCGCGATTTCAGAAGGGCAATTTCAGTTCGGGCAACAGCGGCCTGATCCGGCAGGTTGCACTCTACCGCGCGGGCCCATTCTTCGAGAATTCGGGCGGAACAAAGCGGTGTGAACAAACCAGCCTCGGCCGCGCCCAACAGCAGCTCGCGCAGAACCGTGGGGTAAAGGACACAGGCATCCAGCACCACCCGCATCAGGCCAGCCTAAAAAACAGCGCTTTCAGATAGCCACTTTCGGCCAGCTCGGGGTGCATTGGGTGATCCGGGCCAGCGAAGCCGGTGTGAACAAGGACCGCCCTGCGGTGCGCCTTACCAATGCCCCGGATCGACGCGGTGCGGAATTTTTCCAGATCCGCGGCATGGGAGCAAGAACAAAGACACAGATAGCCGCCGGGCGCGACCAGTGCCGCACCCATCCGCGCAACTCGCTCATAAGCGCGCAAGCCCGCCTCAAGCGCATGTTTGGACGGCGCAAAAGCCGGGGGGTCACAGACCACCAGATCAAAGCTCTGCCCGTCCTTGTGCAGATCCTCCATCACCGAAAACGCATCGCCCCGGCGTGTTGTGAAGCGTTCGGAAAACCCGGAGATTCGTGCGCTGTCCTCGGCCAGCGCCAGCGCCCCGGCCGAACTGTCCACCGCCAGCGCCTGTGAGGCCCCGGCCGCCAGCGCGGCCAGTGAAAACCCACCGACATGGGAAAATACGTCCAGAACCCGCGCCCCACGCGCCAGCTTGGCAGCAAAGGCCTGATTGTCGCGTTGATCGTAAAAGAGGCCGGTTTTCTGCCCGCCCAGAAGGTTGGCAAGATAGGTCGCGCCGTTCATCTGCACCGGAACTGGCGCATCCAGCGCGCCGGTGACCAGCGTGGTTTCTTCGTCCAGCCCTTCGAGCTTTCGCGCCCGTCCCGTTGCATTCTTGACGATCGTCGTCACCCCCGTCACCTGCATCAGTGCGGCACAAAGATCGTCAAACAGCACCTCGGCCCATGCCGCGTTCGGCTGAATCACGGCGACATCGCCGAACCTGTCAATAATGACACCGGGCAGGCCGTCCGCTTCAGCGTGAACCAAACGCGCATTGGTATCGGGATAGAGACGCGCCCGCAATGACGCGGCGAATTCAAGCCGACGCACCAGCCATGCCCGCCCGATCTCGGCGGTGGGATCGCGATCCAGCATTCGGCAGGCGATCCGTGATTCGGCGTTGAAACCGGCAACGCCCAAGGCCTCGCCATCATTGGCAATAACATCGACAACGGTGCCCGCAGCAATCCTGCGGCTGCGCCGGTCGAGGACCACCTCGTCGGCAAACAGCCACGGAAAGCCGAACCGCACCCGCTGGGGCGATTTGTTGGCGCGCATCTTGATTACAGGTCTGGAGGAAGGGTGCGTCATCCCTTCCTCCTAGACTGTTCCCCCCGACACAGGAAGCCCCTTTATGCGTTCAGTCGCTTGCGCATCACGCGGGTGATCTCGCGCTCGATACGGAGTTTCTGTGTCAGCCCCCGCATTTCGGCATTGATGGCCTTTTGCCCGCCATATGCCGGCAGTTCGATGTCGATCGGAAATGGTTGGATCACGTCCGCGCCACTGGCCGCGTCACGCACGTGCACAGTGAATTTGACGGTGTGCCAACCGCCGATCGTTGCCCGTGCCTTCTGGCTGAGCGCGTGGAATTTCTTTAGATCGATGTCGATATAAACCGGCTCGGGGCCGTGCAAAGACAGGGCAGCCTGTGAGACTGCAAGATCGATAATCTCGCGCACCTGTGCCCGCCGGTCGCCATAGGGATCGCCCCGCCAGACGATATCCGCCGCCGGCATTAATGAGTTCGCTTCGGACACTTTCAGCGTCTGTGGAACGTTTACCCGGACATCCTGAACGGTCCAGTGTACACTGCGGGTGCTTTTCCGGCTGCGCACGACGCTGGCCGAAACGTTGGTCACCTTGGTCAGGCGCGCTGAGCCCAGCGGCGCCTTGGCCGCAACCGCCTGCGTATCACCGGGCAGAACCTCAAACGGCGCCTTCTCCATATTCGAGACGGCGCCACACCCTGCCAGCAACGCCAAGGAAACCAAAAGCGGCCCTGCAGTTGAAAATTTCGTCATTATCTTGTCCCCGCCAGATCGTCCATGTCCGCAACCCGCGTCCCGAACAGGGTTGGGTTTGCCGCATAAATCGGGCGGAAATGCGTCAAATGCGGAGCATTTCCATGTTATTTTATGAATATTGAAACAATAAGAGTGCGTCTGGGATCAGGTTCCGTGACCCACGGCCCATCAAGATCGGAGCCCGACACAGCGCCTTGATCCAGTCAATAAAACCGGAAATTTCAACCCGTGAGCCGGGGCAAGGTTCCCTCGGTTGCCGCATTGCACAGCCAGTCATACACGAACGACCCCACCGAGCGGAAACAAACCAGCGTCAGGTGTTCCTCGTCCGACAGCCAGAACGCCGCCGCCACCTGCCCCAGCCGCGTACGGCGGATCTCGCCCACCGGCAGGCCCTGTGGCGACATGTCAACCGGCGCACCTTTGGCGATGACCTCGCGCACACCCGTCCCCTGCAAGGCAAAGGTCGCCCGGGCGTCCGATACGTTGACGGCCAGAAAATACTGCCCCTGAAGGGCGCGCTCGATCTTGGTCACAGTGGAATCTGCCAAATCGTAATCGACAAAGATCAATAGCTCATCAGGAGACATCCACGCAACCGCGCCCCGCTTGCCTTTCTTGATCCGGCGGGGTTTTGGCAGGCCCATGCCGGTCGCCGCCTTGACCGCGGCCGACAGTTTTTCATCTGCCAGATCGCCGCGCAGAGTGATCATTCCACAGAGGCCTGCATCCAAGACCTGAACCGCCCCGGAAAACGACGCCCCGTTGCACACTGAAACCGCATCAGACATTCTGGCGCTCCCCCTCCTTGTCCAGAAACACCGGATCCACAACCTGCGCCCGGATGACCACGCCATCGGCCACGGGGAACCTGAGGGTCTCGCCCATACGGCGCGAGCCCCCCTTGATCAGGGCCATAGCTATCGAGTGACCGAGGGTCGGTGAATAATAGCTCGAGGTCACATGCCCGATGATGTTCTCCATGCCGTTTGCGCGTTTTGGCCCCTCAACCGCATGGGCCGCGTCGGGCAGGACCACCTGCGGATCCTCGGTCAGCAAGCCGACCAGTTGCTTGCGGTTCGGGTCAACCATATGCGGTCGCTGCTGCGCGCGTTTGCCCAGAAAATCATCCTTTTTGCGCGATATGGCCCAACCCAGATTCAGGTCCTGCGGAATGACGGTGCCATCGGTCTCGTCGCCAATCATGATGAACCCTTTTTCGGCCCGCATCACATGTAGGGCTTCGGTGCCGTAGGGCTGCATGCCAAAATCGCCGCCGGCAGCCAGCGCCTTGTTCCAGAACGCCTGCCCAAGAGCCGCGGGAACGGCAATTTCATAGGACAGCTCGCCGGAAAACGAGATCCGGTAGACGCGTGCCCGAATGCCCGCGATCTGACCCTCCTGAAACGCCATGAAGGGCAGCGCCTCGCGGCTGACATCCATGCCGCCCAGCGCCTCGAGAACCGAGCGGGCCTTGGGGCCGACAATGCCGATCTGGGCGAATTGCTCGGTCACATTGGCGGTATAGACCTGCCAGTCCCACCACTCGGTCTGCAGCCACTCCTCCATCCAGGCGTGAATCCGGTCCGAGCCGCCCGAGGTCGTGTGGCACAAAAACGTATCATCGGACAGGCGCACGACCACACCGTCATCGATCAAAAAGCCGTTCTCGTTGCACATCAACCCATAGCGGCAGCGACCCACCTTCAGGCTGCTCATCATGTTGGTGTAGAGCATGTCCAGAAAACGCCCGGCATCCGGCCCCTTGACGATGATTTTGCCAAGGGTGCTGGCATCAAGCAATCCGACGTTCTGGCGGGTGTTCAGAATTTCGCGCGTAACCGCCTCTTTGACGGTTTCGCCAGATCGTCTCAGGCAATAGGGGCGGCGCCAATCAGCAACCGGCTCCCAATGGGCGCCGTTGGCATCCAGCCAGTCATGGATCGGCGATTTTCGCAGTGGCTTGAACAGGGGGCCACGGGCCTCGCCGGCGATGGCGCCAAAGCTGATGGGATGATAGGGTGGCCTGAAGGTCGTCGTGCCGACCTGTGGAATATCCCGCGACAGGCTGTCGGCCAGAACCGCAAGGCCGTTGATGTTGCTCAGCTTGCCCTGGTCCGAGGCCATGCCAAGGGTCGTATAGCGCTTGGTATGCTCGACGCTTTCATAGCCTTCCTGCGCCGCCAGACGTACATCCGAGACCTTGACGTCATTCTGAAAATCAAGCCAGGTCTTCATCCGCAGCTTTGGCCCGGCGTTTGCGGGCATGGACCAGACCGGCAGGATAGGCATTTCAGGCATAGAGCGCGCAGTTGCCCGCTTGGCAGGGTCGGCCTTGGCCCCCAGTGCCCGAACGGCGGCGGCGGCGGCCTCTGCGGCGTCTTCCATAACTGCCTCGGCCGCAAGATGCCCGTTGGCGGTGCCCGCAGCAATTACAAAGCCCGCGCCATTCGCCCCTCGCGGCGGGCGTGCCGGATCGGGGCGGAACATCGCCTGATCGGCATCCCAGCGCAGCTTGCCGCCGCAGTGGGACCACAAATGCACCACCGGCGACCATCCGCCGGACATGGCGACCGCATCGCAGGGAATTTCATCGAGGATCGCGCCACTGCCGGCCTGATTGCATAACGTCACCGAGGTGACACGTTTGCCGCCGTGAACCGTGCCGATGGCGCATCCGGTTTCGACCCGCAAGCCCAGTGCGCGGGCCTTTTGCGGCAGTGCGCCGGTTGCTTCAGGGCGGGCATCAATGATCGCCGGCACGGTCAGCCCTGCCTCGTGCAGGGCAATCGCGCTCAGATAGGCGTTGTCGTTATTGGTGACGACGAGTGTCAACTCTCCGGGGCTGACTCCGTAATTTTCCAGATAATCGCGCACCGCTCCGGCCAGCATGACGCCGGGAATATCGTTGCCGGCAAAGGACAAGGGGCGTTCGATTGCGCCGGTTGCAGTGATGATCCGGCGCGCCCGTATCCGCCACAGGCGGTGGCGCGGGCCGGGTATTTTCGGGTCGTGATCGCTGAGCCGCTCATATCCCAACGCATAGCCGTGATCATAGACCCCTGCCCCCATCATCCGGCTGCGGAGTATGACATTCGGCATGGCGCGCAATCTGGCAAGGGCCTTTTCAACCCAGTCCGCCGCCCCGATGCCGTTGATTTGAACCCCGTCCACCATTGCGCGCCCGCCCCAGTCAGGGGTCTGTTCGATCAGCAGAACCCTGAGCCCGGATTTTCCGGCAATCTCTGCGGCCTGCAGCCCGGCAATCCCGCCGCCAACGATCAGGATATCGGTGGTGTGATAGAAATATTCGTAAGTGTCCTTGTCCTTTTCCTGTGGCACCCTGCCAAGGCCCGCCGCACCGCGCACGATCGGCTCGAACAGATGTTCCCACGCGGCCCGGGGAAACATGAACGTCTTGTAATAAAACCCGGCAGGGAAAAACCGCGCCATCGCCTTGTTGACCGCCCCGAGGTCGAATTCGAGGCTGGGCCAGTGGTTCTGGCTTTCGGCGATCAGGCCGTCAAACAGCTCGGTCGTGGTCGCCCGCTGGTTCGGTTCAAACCCCGCGCCCTTGCCCAGACCAACCAGAGCATTGGGCTCTTCCGGGCCGGCGGCAACGATGCCCCGAGGCCGGTGGTATTTGAAACTACGGCCCACCAGCGTCTGCCCATTGGCCAGAAGGGCCGAGGCCAGCGTATCCCCCTGATAGCCATGCAGGTGCCTGCCGTTGAAGGTAAATTGAAGCGGTTTTCTCCGGTCGATGAGGCGACCATGGCGGGCAAGACGGGCGCTCATATCCGATCCCCTTTTCCAAACCCTTTCCAGTCCGGGCGGCGGGCCCTGATCCGCTCCTGCACGTCCTGCGGGGGTTCCTTGGTTTGGGCGGAATAGGTGCCAAAGACCTCAAGCGTGTCGGTGGCGCGAGCGGCATGAAACCACTTGCCACAGCCAAAGGAATGGCGCCAACGCTCGAAATGGACCCCGCGCGGGTTCTTGCGCATGAAAAGATAGGCCTCAAAATCCGCATCATCCGAACCGGAACCGGAGCGCACGAGATGGGCCTCCCCCCCCGGGGTCAGATCGGTTTCATCGACATCCACGCCGCAATAGGGACAGTGAAGACTCAACATGGCGCACCTCTGGTTGAGACCGTAAAATATGAGTATTTTCGCAAAGAAGATTGCATCAGTGCGCCACCCCTGCCGCCACGCTTTCATCGATAAAGCGCCCTTCGATGAATCGCTCCATGCCAAAGGCGGCAGCGAATTCGTCAGGCTCACCTCGGGCCATCGTGGCCGCCATCGACCAGCCCGAACCGGGGATCGCCTTGAAGCCACCGGTGCCCCAGCCGCAATCGATAAAGCAGTTTTCAAGCGGCGTCCTGCCGATGATGGGTGAGCGGTCGCCGGTCATATCAACGATACCCCCCCACTGGCGCAGCATCTTGAGGCGGCTGATGATCGGAAAGGTCTCGATAAGGGCACGGACGGTTTCTTCGATGTGATGAAACGAGCCACGCTGCGTGTAGTTGTTGAAGCCGTCGGCGCCACCGCCAATGACCAACTCGCCCTTGTCGGATTGGCTGATGTAGCCATGCACGGTGTTGGCCATGACGACGACATTGATGGCTGGCTTGATCGGTTCGCTGACCAGCGCCTGCAGGGCAACGCTTTCGATCGGTAGGCGAAACCCGGCCATCTCGGCCAGAACGCCCGAGTTTCCGGCGACAACGAGGCCCAGCTTGTTACAAGAGATTTCGCCCTTGGTGGTCTCTATCCCGCTGACCGCGCCGTTTTTCTGGCGGATCGCGGTCACCTCGCATTGCTGGATGATGTCGATTCCCATGTCACTGCAGGCCCGCGCATAGCCCCAAGCCACCGCATCATGGCGCGCGGTGCCGCCCCGCGGTTGCCAGAGCGCCCCCAGCACCGGATAGCGCGGCCCCGAGATTTCGATGATCGGCACCAGACGTTTGACCTCTTTTGGACCGATGAAGCGGGTCTCGACTCCTTGCAGGCGGTTGGCGTGTTCGGTCCGTTTATAGCCCCGGATTTCGTGCTCGGTCTGGGCCAGCATCAGAACGCCACGGGGGCTGAACATGACATTGTAATTCAGGTCCTGACTGAGGGATTCATAAAGGCTGCGGGCCTTTTCATAAATCGCGGCACTCTCGTCCTGCAGATAATTGCTGCGAATGATCGTCGTGTTGCGCCCGGTGTTGCCGCCCCCCAGCCAGCCCTTTTCCACCACCGCAACATTTTTCAGGCCGTGGTTCTTGCCCAGATAATAGGCGGTGGCAAGACCATGCCCGCCGGCCCCGATGATGACGATGTCATAGGATTTCTTCGGCGTCGGATTGCGCCATGCACGGCCCCAGCCGGTGTGATAGCGCGCGGCCTCGCGGGCGATGGCAAAGGCTGAATATCGTCTCATGGGCGGGACACTCCCGAAAGCTCGTGGCGGTCAAGTCCGTTCGCCGGGGCAACTGCGGGAATCGCCGACGACCAAGGGCCGCTTTGTGTTTGCAACAGTCTTGGGCAACGGCCAAGGCAAAGAGCGCCATTATGGGCCGCATTCGCGACATCTTGGCGGAAAAATCAGCTCGCGCCAATGTGTGCTCGGCGCGATCCTTTGCGGCATCTTGGGCCTTTCGCCATCGGGGTACCTTCGTTAAAAGCGGACCGGCGGGGCTGACCCGACTCAAAGGCGCAAGGAATCGTCGATGGCATTCTGGATTACCGCACTCGTTGCATTTCTCGTCGTGGCAGGGATCCTACTGTGGCCGCTGTTGCGAAAACGCCAGACCGGGGACACGCCTGAGGTGCATCCCGATATTCAGGTTTACCGCGATCAACTGGCCGAGATCGACACCGATCTGGCCCGCAGTGTCCTCAGCCCCGAGGCCGCCGAGCGGACACGAATCGAGGTTGCCCGCCGGATTCTGGAGGCGGACAAGGCCGACAAGAAGCGTGACAGGAGCGTCGGAAAGGCACCGGTTGCGGGCAATATCGTCGCGGCGTTTCTGGTTGTGGCTCTGGGGGTCGGAGCATTTGCCATTTACCGTGACCTCGGCGCAAATGGCGCACCGGACCTACCACTGGCCAAGCGGCGGGCCGAGCTGGCGCGCCAGCAGGCGAACCGCCCCACTCAGGAATCCGTCGAGGCCCGGTTGGGGGATGTGTCGGAAATCGAGAAAAAGGCAGATCCGACCTATCGCAAGCTGGTGGAAAACCTGCGCAAGGCGGTGGCCTCGCGTCCCGACGACCTGCGCGGACAAAAGCTGCTGGCCGAGCATGAGGCGCGTCTTGGACATTTTGCCGCCGCACGCAAGGCGCAGCAGCGGGTCGTCAAGCTGCTGGGGGATTCCGCGACCGCCAAGGATTACACCGATCTTGCCGAACTGATGATCGTCGCCGCCGGGGGTTACGTCTCGCCCAAGGCCGAGCGCGCGCTGGGGGCCGCCATAGATCTGGATCGGAGCGACCCGCGTGCGCGCTATTATTCGGGACTGGATCTGGCACAAAACGGGCGGGCGGATTTGGCCTACAAGCTGTGGTCGGAGCTTCTTGACGAAGGTCCGGCGGACGCGCCGTGGATCAAACCGATCCGGAGCCAGATCGCCGATGTCGCGCGGATGGCCGGCATGCGTCTGCCGCCCCCGACCCCTCCTGCGGCAACGTCCACCGGACCGGGCCCGACGCAGGACCAGATCAAGGCGGCGGGCAAGATGTCAGCCTCGGGACGACAGAAATTCATCAAAAGCATGGTTGCCCGCCTCTCCAATCGTCTGACGTCCAAAGGCGGCAGCGCGGCGGAATGGGCCAAGCTGATCAACGCCTATGGCGTACTGGGCGATTCAAAAAAAGCCGGCGAAGCCACAAAGCTGGCACGCAAAGCCTATGCCGGAAACGATGCGGCGCTGGCCACGATCAACGGTGCGGCCTCACGCGCAGGTATCACCGATTGAGCGTCATTTGCACGGACATTCGCGACTTTCGCGCCGAATTGCGACCGCTGGCACCGCTGCTGGGGCTCGACCTCGGGACCAAGACAATCGGGGTGGCCATCTCGGACCGTTTTCTGACCGTGGCAACACCGTTGCTGACGGTCAAACGGAAGAAATTCGGGCTGGATGCAACGCGTCTGCTGGACCTTGCGACCGAGCGCGACGTCGGCGGGCTGGTTCTGGGATTGCCCCGCAATATGGACGGCAGCGAGGGGCCCCGCTGTCAGGCCACCCGCGCGTTTGCCCGCAACCTTTCGCCGCTGACGGATTTGCCTATCTTCTTTTGGGATGAGCGCCTGTCCACCGTGGCCGCCGAGCGCGCCCTGCTGGAGGCGGACACATCGCGCCAGCGCCGCACCGAAGTGATCAACCATGTCGCGGCTGGCTATATTCTGCAAGGGGCGCTGGACCGGCTGAGCCATCTGAGCGATGAAACGTCATGACCGACAACGTCTGGAAGCGCGATGAAATCGAAAGCCCCTGCGTAAAGATTTGCGTCATGCACGCAGAATCCGGCCTCTGTATCGGCTGTTTGAGAACCCGGGATGAAATTGCCCAATGGTCACGAATGACACCCGACGAGCGCCACAGCCTGATAGCCGAATTGCCAGAACGGGCGCCGCTGCTGAGAGGGAAACGGCGCAAGGTGAGAGTCCGGCGGACAAGCCCTCCCGATCTCGGATAGAGGGCCTGCGCCTTGTCCTGTCGGAGCCATTTGACCCATCGGATCATCTTGAGATTCACCGAATCACCCCGCTCTCAGGTCCAATCCTCGACCAGCCAGCCCTTGCGATCAATCTCGGGACGGAAATAGAGAATGGCCCGCCCGGCAGGCTCACTGCGGGCGTTTTCGCCCCAAGGGGCAATGCCGTGCAGCGTCATCCTGTGCAACACATAGGCCTCGCCCACGCGCGCATGAACGACAACACGCGGGCAATCCCTGAAACTTGCACGACGTGCGGCATGATAGACCTCGGTCAGATCAACACGCGGCCAATCCGCGGGCGGGATATCTCCGAGGGCACGACGTAGGGCCCGCCCGATGATCCGGTGCGAGCCTTGCCAGACAACCAGCGGAGCCGCCTCACGGTTGGCCCGGGTCAAGGGCATCCCCAGCAAAAAACCAGAAAACTCCAGCAACTTGCGGCGCCGCTCAGGCCCGACCGGGTGCAAGCCATCGACATGTGCCGCATCGAATTGTTTGCGAAAACGAAAAGATGCGTCGCTCTCGTCGGGGCTCGGTCTGGGATAGCCGGGATAACAGATCGACACCTGTGCACGATCCAGCGGGCGCGAACCAAAGCCAAGGTCCTGACGGATGAACCGCATGGCCGCGCCCAGAAGCGGCCCTGAGTCCGCAACCCGGCCCGCACCGTCGTTTTGCAGCGCATTGACCCCAACAAACCACGTCCCCTGACAGCGCAGCCAGTCACGTTGGAGCCGGCTGTCATCGCGCACCGCCAGCGCCAGTGGGCGCACATGTGCAAGCCAATCCACAAGGCACGGATCCGGGCCAAACCCCGTCCAGCCGTCGCGAAGGAATGACTCGCGGCTCACCCCAGAAATGCCTTGCGCAGCATGTTCAGCGCCATAATCATGATAAACACGGCAAACACGCGTTTCAGCGGTTTAGGGTCCATTCGGTGCGCCAGTCGCACACCCAGTGGCGCGGTCATCAGGGTCATCGAAATCACCACCAGAAAAGCGGCCAGATTGACCTGCCCCAGCATCATCGGCGGGCGACCCTCGGGCGGGGTTCCCGTCAACATGAACCCGACCACGGCCGGCAGCGCGATGATGACACCAAAACCTGCCGCCGTGGCCACGGCGCGGTGAATGGGAACGGAATAGAGGCTCATCAGGGGAACGCCAAAAGAGCCGCCGCCAATCCCCATCAAGACCGACAAAAACCCCAACAGAGGCGAGACAACCATACGGGCAAGGCCACCGGGCATCCGAGCGCCCAACCGCCAGTGGCTGCGTCCAAAGGCAAGGTAAAGGCCAATCCCCAAACCGATAAACCCGAAGGTTCCCATCAGAAAGGTCGAGCGCAGCCCCTTGGTTGCCAGCATCCCGACCAGTGCCCCCAAGGCAATCCCCGGCCCCCAGCGTTTCAGGATATCCCAATCCACCGCTCCTTTCTTGTTGTGGCTCAGAACCGAGCGGATCGAGGTGAACACAATTGTCGCCAGCGAGGTCGCCAGACAAATCTGCATCAACTGCGGGCTGTCATATCCAAGACTGGAAAAGGCAAAATAAAAGGCAGGCACCAGAATGATCCCGCCGCCAACCCCCAACAGGCCGGCGACCACACCGGCAAAGGCGCCGATTGCCAGCAACAGGACCAGCATTGGCAGTATGTTTGTGAAATCCGGCATGGTGTTTATCCTTTCATCCCGCCGCCATTAGGTCACGATTTTGCCGCCGACTACAAGTTTGTCGTTGCGCCCTGAGACTTGGACCCATCAACCGCACCAAGCGCTTTGGTCACAACCGCAGCCGATGCCCCAGGACGGTGGGCCTCTTCTGACAGGATCCGCCGCCACTGTCGCGCCCCGGGCCGACCGTTGAACAGCCCCATCATATGCCGGGTGACCTGATTCAAACGTCCACCCGCGGCAAGATGTGCGTTGATATAAGGCAACATGGCATTGACGACCTCATGCGCCGTTTTCTGCCCGGGTTTGCCAAAAATCTCGATATCGGCGCGCGCCAGAGTGTTGAACGGGTCGTGATAGGCCGCACGCCCGATCATCACCCCGTCCACCCCACATGACAGCATCTGTTTTGCCTGCGCCAGCGAGGAGATGCCGCCGTTGATAATAATCTCAAGCTCGGGAAAATCCTGCTTTATGGCATAAACCAAGGCATGATCCAGAGGTGGTACCTGCCGGTTCTCCTTTGGCGAAAGCCCCTCCAACCACGCCTTGCGCGCGTGAATGATAACGCGGCGAACGCCCGCGGTTTCAAGCATTTCGATGAACCCGGGCAAAATATCCCGCGGCTCTTGATCATCAACCCCGATGCGGCATTTTACGGTCACTTCGGTCTGTCCTGCGTTGTCGATCATGGCGTGAACGCAGTCCGAGACCAGCGCCGGCGATTTCATCAAGACCGCTCCGAACATCCCCGACTGCACCCGATCCGAAGGGCAACCGATATTGAGGTTGAACTCATCAAACCCGAACCCACCGGCAATTCGCGTCGCTTGGGCCAGTTGCCCGGGATCCGCCCCCCCCAATTGCAGGGCAAGCGGATGCTCGGCCGGATCAAAGCGCAGCAGACGAGCCGGATCGCCATGCACGATGGCCGCGGCGGTTACCATTTCGGTATATAACAGCGTGTGCCGGCTCAGCAGCCGGTGCAGATACCGGCAATGGCGGTCGGTCCAGTCCATCATCGGGGCGACGGACATTCTTTTGTTCAGGTTTTTCAGCATGTTGAAATATCAATACCGACTCGGAAAATCGCCTGCGCCCGGACCCATTTCTCGGCCACCCAATGCCCGAGCGCGACTTGGCAAAGGTCTTTGTTTCTTTCAGGGCGGCGGGACGGATTTGCCGCCTGATCTCATCCACGCAAACGAGGATGTGCTTGTGACCGCGATGGCGGCTTTTACCTCATTGTGATCCCGGCGCCAAGCCTCGGCTTTTCAGAGCGCGCTCGGCGTCGGCATTGCCAAAACGACGCTGTTTGACCGGGCACCGCGCCGCTGGCTTGACCGTGCTAGGGGAACCGTCTTGTGACGCGTCTGCTCGCCAGCCTTCGCGTCTATTGTTCAAAGTTGTTCTGGACGACATAGCCCCGCAGGTCTAACGATAGACGTGTGATATTGGTTTCAGGACAAAGCAGATGCCCGAAAGCGATTCGAAAGCCAACACAGGACGAAGTGGGCCGACCCTCGGGTGCGACGATGGCTATATTACGTCCGAGGATCCGCGCGATTTCGGGTGGGTCAAGGAAAACGTTCCCTGTCAGACCGCCTGCCCGGCAGGCACCGATATTCCGACCTACATATGGGAAATCCTGCAAGGCAGACCGGGAGATTCCTACGAGATCAACCGCGAAGCAAATGTTCTGCCGGGGATACTGGGGCGGATCTGTTCGCGGCCTTGCGAGGGCAAGTGCCGCCACGGCTGGCCAGGCAATGGCGACCCGGTCAGCATCTGCCACCTGAAGCGCGCCGCCGCCGACCTCAAGGATCGCGGCCATCGCCTGAACGAAAGCCTCTATGCGCCCTCGGGCAAGAAAGTGGCGATCATCGGGTCGGGGCCCGCGGGTGTGGCGGCGGCGCATGATCTGTCATTGATGGGCCATGACGTGACCGTGTTCGAGCGCGAAGAACGCCCCGGCGGCATGCTGGCCTATGGCATCCCCGAATTCCGCCTGCCGCGCGAGATTTTGCACGAGGAGATCCATAACGCGCTGCGCCTCGGCGTGACCCTCAAAACCGGCGTCACGGTGGGCAATGGCAAGGGCGAAATCCCGCTGGCCAGTCTGCGCGCCGATTTTGACGCGGTGCTGCTGGCCACCGGCTGCATGAAGGCCATCGACCTGCCACTGAGGGATGATCCCGACGGCCACGCGATGCATGGTCTGGGGCAGGCGAAATATGGCTTTGATTTCCTGCTGGAGATGCACCGCGGCGAAGCAAAGACCGTGGGTAAGAGGGTAGCCGTGGTCGGTGCCGGATTTACCGCGCTGGACTGCGCCCGCGTCGCCTATCGGTTGGGTGCCGAAGAGGTGACCATCCATCTGCGCACCACTGAGGAATACATCCCCGTCACCCGCGAGGAGATCCTTGAGGCCAAGCGCGAGAACGTGGCGCTCTTGGGCCTCCGAACGCCAGTGGCATTGAAGGCAGACAAGGATGGCACCATCAAGGCGGTGGAATTCGCGCAGAACCGGCTCGGCGGCTGGCGTGAGAACGGCCGGCGCAAGGCGATTCCGATTGCCGGGTCGGAATTCGAGGTGGGTTGCGACACCCTGCTGGTGGCGATTGGGCAGCGCACGGTGCACGATCTGCTGGACGAGAAAATCGCGCTCGACCGCTGGAACAACGCCGAGGTCGGCGATGACTGGATGACGTCGCTGGAGGGCGTGTTCGCAGCCGGCGATTATGTCAAGGGTGCCAGTACCGTAATCGAGGCGGTGGGACAGGGCCGCAAGGCGGCGCAGGCGATGGACACCTGGCTGATGGGTAAGCCCCGGCGCAAGCAGGTGGTGCGGATCGAGCGAGTCGAGGAGCCGCTGCGCCAGCGCGCCTTTGATTTTATCGAGCGTCACCACATGCCAACACAGGCGATCACCACACGAGTGCACGACCTCGGGTGCGAGGTCGAAACCGGCTATGATCCCGATCTGGCCCGCGAAGAGGCCAAGCGGTGCTATCTGTGCAACCTGCATTACAAGATCGACATCGACAACTGCATCTATTGCCGGGCCTGCATCGACGTAGCACCAAAGAATTGCATCAAGATGGTCGATGGCATCAAAATCAACCCCGACGGCACCTATGGCGATCTCAGCGAGACGGCCGAATGGGATCACGTGGGCGCGATCTGGATCGACAACAACGAATGCATCCGCTGCGGGGCCTGTTATCAGGTCTGCCCGACGAAATGCATCTCGATCACCCGTAACCGTCTGGTCATGCAGGAGGTCTGAACATGGCAAGCCCGTTGCACCACGTCATCATCGGCAGCGGCAGCGCCGGTTTCGGGGCGGCGGTGACGCTGCGAAAGGGCGATCCGGACTGCCGGATTTCGATGATGACCATGGACAGCCTGCCGTTCTACAACCGCTACGACCTGCCGCAGATATTTCAGGGCCGCAGCGACTGGCGCGACATGCTGGCGGTGCCGCCGACATTCTTTGACGAAAACCGCATCACCCTACGCCGCCACAACCGCGTGGTTGAAGTCGACGGAGTCGCGCGACGGATTCGTCTGGCACATCAGGAAACGGTTGGCTTTGATACCCTGCTGGTGTGTTCGGGCGGGCGCGCCTATGTGCCCGAAAATCTGACCGACAAACTGCCGCTGATGCATGGAATGGGATCGTATGAAGCGGTGATGCGGCTTTACCGCGACTTGCCACAAGGCGGGCACGCGATTTTCATCGGTGGTGACATGATTGGCATCGACCTGATGCTGATGCTGGTGAAAACCGGCTATTCGGTCACTCTGATCACCACGCCGCAAACCCTCTGGCCGCATGAGGTGAGCGATGAGAAGCGTGGAAAAATCCTCGCGGCTCTCGCCGACAAGGGGGTAACGGTGGTCGATTCCGCGCGCCCTGTCGGCATCGACGCCGGGTCCGATCAGGGCGCCGCGCGGGTGGTGACGTTGGAGGACGGCACCGAGATCAACGGCGATGTGGTGGTGCCGGCCTGCGGGCTGGTGGCCTCGGTGGAATTCATGCTGCGCGCCGGGGTCGATATCGAACGCGGGCTGCTGGTCAATCCCGAGCTGGGCACCTCCAACGAGGCAATCTGGGCCGCCGGCGATGTCTGCCAGATATGGAACGACGAGGACAAGGTCTATCAGTTCTGCCACGGCTGGAAGAACGTGCGCATCATGGGCGAGCTGGCGGCGGGCAACATGCAGGGCACGCATCGCGATTTTGACGTCCGCGTCGAGGACCGGATCGACCTTGACGAGGCCGGGAACATCGTTTCGACCTTTTGGGAGCACTGAACATGGAACAGCCACGCGTTGGAACCGATATTCAGTTCGCGATCTGCGGTTCGGCCGGGGACGGCACCATCGCTGCCGGAGACATCATGAAGCGCGCTGCCGCGCTAATGGGTTTCAAGGTGATTGCCTTTGACATCTACCCGCCCGAGATCCGCGGTTTTGGCAAGTGTATATCGCGGATTCGCATCTCCGACGCGCAGACCTACTCGCTGAAACGCCATTCCGATGTGCTGATCTCGCTCAACGACGCCCATGCCATCCCGCATGTCGGCGAGGTGCGGGATTTCGGCGCCGTGCTGTTTGAGGATAACTCAATCGCCGAACTGCCCGAGGGCGGCCATATCAGCGCCCATATCCGCGCCGCGCAGGTGCCGTACGGCTTTGGCATCCGCGAGATTTCCGAAAAGGCGACCGGGCTGGCGCGCTCGCGCAATATCGCCGCGCTTGGCTATGCGGCGGGGCTGTTCAACATGCCGCCGGGCATCTTCCATCAGATCATCGCCGAGAAATTCGCCAAGAAACCGCGCGCCGTGACCGAGGACAACACCCGCGCCTTTGATGCGGGGGTCGAGGCGGCGGCGCGCGTCTTCAAGCTTGACGATGTGTCGGTGGGCCGGCCCCTGTCGGCCGCCAGCGGTGCCGACGCGGTGATGATGACCGGCAATGGCGCCATTGCGCGCGGCTTTCTCGAGGCCGGTATTCAGGCCTATTTCGGCTATCCGATCACCCCCGCTTCCAGCATCATGGAACGCATGGCCGCGGCCCTGCCACGCGAGGGCGGACGCTTTCTGCAGACCGAGGACGAAATTTCGGCGATCGCCGCGACGCTGGGCGCCGGATATGCCGGGGCGCGCGCCGCCACCGCCACCTCGGGCCCCGGTCTGGCGCTAATGACCGAGATGATGGGGCTTGGCGTGATGGCCGAGGTGCCGTTTGTTGTCGCCGTCAGCCAGCGCGGCGGCCCCTCAACCGGGCTGCCCACCAAGACCGAGCAGTCCGACCTCAATCTGGCGGTCTATGGCGGCTCAGGCGATGCGCAGCGCATCGTTCTGGCCCCGACCAACGTCGAGGGCTGCTATCGCTGCGCCGGCATGGCTTTTGAGATCGCCGAGACCTATCAGACCCCGGTGGTACTGCTGGTCGATCTCTATCTGTCGAACCGGTTTGAAACCGTGATTCCGCCGCGCAAGAACATCTTTGCCCCCAAGCCCCGGAAAACCCCGAAAATGGGCAAAGGCGAGGAATACCAACGCTTCAGGCTGACCGAAAGCGGCGTGTCGCCACGTTCGATTCCGGGCGAGGCGGGGTTAACCCACACCGTGACCGGGCTGGAACATGACGAGATCGGCCATCCCAGCGACCGGCTGCACAATGAGATGAATGCCAAGCGCCACCACAAGCTGCTGCCAGCAACGCATTTTCCGGGGCTGACCACACAAAAGCGGTTCGGCGATTCCGGCAAGGTTGATGTCGGCCTGCTGGGCTGGGGCTCGACCTTTGGCGAGATACTGGAAACGCTCTATACCGCGCAAGGCCAGGATATCCGCGTCGCGGTGATGAAGGTGGTGATGCTGTCGCCGCTGCCAGTGGACGAGATCGCCGCCTTCATGGATGACTGCACCCATGTGCTGGTGCCAGAGCTGAATTTCGAGGGCCAGTTCGCCAATATGATCTCGGGCGCAACCGGGCGCCCGGTGACGCGGCTAACCCAGACCACCGGGGCGCCGATGCTGGTCGATGACATCCTCGCCGAACTGCACCGGCTGATCGACAGCCCGGCACCGCCGCCTACATCGTCCCACCGGACCGCTGAAGGAGTCCGCGCATGAACGAACATGTGAACCCGGTCTATCTGGAAGACAAGCTGGACGAGATCCGCGCCGACGGGCACCTCTCCTATCGCTCCAAATCGCTGCCGACATGGTGCCCGGGCTGCGGCTATTTTAGCATGCAGGAGGGGCTGACCATCGCGCTCAACCGGCTGGGTATCGCCAAGGAAAACGCCGTCGTGGTTTCGGGGATCGGCTGCGCGTCGCGCTTCCCGTTCTTTGTCGATACCTACGGCTTTCACACCCTGCACGGGCGCACCATGCCGGTCGCAACCGGCATCAAGATTGCCAATGACGCGCTGAGCGTGGTGGCGATCGGTGGGGACGGCGATGCCTTCGCCATCGGCGGCGGGCATATCCCGCACGCGGCGCGGCGCAATGTCGATATCACCTACATGGTGTTTGACAACGGCATCTACGGGCTAACCAAGGGGCAGACCTCGCCGACCACTGCGCAGGGGTTCAAATCGAAAACCACGCCCTATGAAAACCTCGATATGCCGCTGCACCCTTTAATGATGCTGCTCAGCTATCGCGCCAGCTGGATCGGGCAGGCCTATGCCGGGCGGCCGCATCACCTGGCCGAGATGATGACCCAAGCCATCGCGCACAAAGGCTTTTCCTATCTGCACATCCTCTCGCCCTGCGTCACCTTTGACAAGACCGACCGCACCTATGGCAAGCTGAACATGCAGGTTCACGACCTGTCCGAGGATCATGACACCAGTGACCTGATAGCGGCGATGCAACAGGCCTCGGCGGCGGAAATCCCGGCACTGGGGGTCTATTATGTCGAGGACCGTCCGACCCTGAGCGAAGAAATGGATGAAATATCCAGACGCGCGCGCAATGCGCCACCAATAGCCGAGTAGTCCGGCCTTATTTCAGCCCGGCGCGGGCAATGATGTCGAGGACCGCGGAGAAATACAGCGTTTCGACAAAATACACTTATCGCCAAAACCCTGCCTCGCCTTTGGCGTTCACGGGTTTTTGGCGATAAGGATATCTTAACCATTTGTCGAAACGCTTTAGCAGCAGCTTTGGCCGCTTTTGGTCGGGGTACAGCCGCAGGTCTCACCGTCATTGACGGGGGCGGCGACAGAACCGCCTGCCGCCTCGTCGAAGGCAAAGTCCAGCTTTTCAGCCGCTTCATCACGAATATGGCGGGCAATCTCGATGACGGCGGCGATCTGATGCTCGGGAATGCCGGCATGGCGCAGGCGCTCCAGCTGGCACTGGCCCATGGCGGGGTGGTTGGCGGCAATGCCCGAGGCCAGAGACACCATGGCCACGATATTGCTGTGCAGTTGCGGTTGGTCTGTCATGGCTTTTCCTTGATTTGCAGGGAGATGGAGCGGCGCCCCGTCCGCGGCTGTTGTTTCATGCAAAGGCTGCATTACACCAGCCATTCCTCGACCTGCGCCGGGGTGGGCATCCCGCCTGCATGCACCACCTTTTCGTCGATCACCACACCGGGGGTGGACATGACGCCATAGCCCATGATCGCCCCCATATCGGTGACCTTTTCGATCTTGACCTCAACCCCGGCCGCCTTGGCCTTCGTCTCGATCAGATCAGCGGTATTGGCGCAATTTTTGCAGCCGGAGCCGAGAATTTTGAACGTTTTCATTGTGTTTCTCCTTTGGTTAAATCATGCCAGTATGGCGTTGAACAGGGTGCCTACCCCGATGAAGGCCACAAACAGGATGCCCGCAAACGTAGCGATCAACTGGGGCTTGAGCACTTTGCGCAGGATGATCATCTCGGGCAGCGAAATCGCCGCGACCGACATCATCAGGGCCAGCACCGTGCCGATGGGCACGCCTTTGCTCAACAGCGCATCGACAATCGGGATCACCCCGGTGGCGTTGGAATAAAGCGGAATGCCGATCAGCACAGCACTTGGCACCGCGAAAATGTTATCTACCGAGGCGTATTTCACGAACCATTCCTGCGGGATAAACCCGTGCAGGCCCGCCCCGAGCCCTACGCCGATGAGCACATAAAGCCAGATGCGGCCGACGATCTCTTTCACCTGCTCCCAGGCATAGCCAAGTCGCGCCTTGAAGCTGGTTTGCGCCTGCTGAATGGCGGTTTCGCCCATGCGAATTTTCCAGACATATTCCTCAACCCATTTTTCCAGCTTGAAAAACTCGATCGCCAAACCGCCCAGAATGCCCACGGTCAGCCCCGCGATTACATAAAGCGCCGCCACTTTCCAGCCCACGGTGGCGGCCAGCACCACCACGGCGACCTCATTGATCATCGGCGAAGCAATCAGAAAGGCCATGGTGACCCCCAGCGGAATTCCCGCCTCCAGAAAGCCGATAAACAAGGGCACCGAAGAGCAGGAGCAAAACGGCGTCACCGCGCCCAGGCTCACCGCCATCGGGTAAGAGGCAAAGCGCGAGCGCCCCGCCACCACTTGGCGCACCCGCTCGGGCGTGAGCATCGAGCGGAAAAAACCGATCGCGAAAACGATGATGGTGAGCAAAAAAAAGATTTTAGTCACGTCTTCAACGAAGAAATGCACCGCATCGCCCAATTTGCTGTCGGCAGAAAGCCGCAGAAGATCGTAGGCTGCCCAATCGGCCAGCCGCGTGAATATCGCAAACATTTTGTTGTCCTCTATCTGGGCCGCCGTGTTACGCGCGGCCTGACTGTAACTTACGCCGCCGTGCTGCGCATCGGTCGGCTGTTCATGTTCTCAAGCCTTGTCTTGTCTTCTTGCAAGACAGGCTCTGCCGCCACGCCTTCCAGCGCCGCCGCAATCACCTGCTTTTGCCAGCCCGCCAGCGCGCGGCTGATCCGGTAAAAAACCCATTGCGCATCCCGTCGGCCCTCGACCAGCCCCGCATCGCGCAACGCCGCCATATGCCGCGAAATTTTCGGCTGCGAAAGCCCAAGCCCCGCCACCAGCTCACACACGCAAAGCTCACCCTGATCTTCCATCAGTGCCAAAGCCCGCAATCTTGTTTCATCGCCCAAAAGGCGGAAGGTTTCGATCTGTTCCATACCGACCATATACGTATGCTCGAATATGCTGTCAAGTATATATCCGTAATTTCGTATGTCTGCGATTTACAGACCTTTCCCAACTGCCCGGTCGCTTGGTCGTGCAGTTGATTAATGCCACCGATCCAAAGGGAACCCGCGAGTGAACCGACGGGACGACGATCAAGGGATGAACCGTGACGCCCGCCGAGCATAACCTTTACTTGACGCACACAATTTCCACGGCTTTTCCATGAGTGGCGTAGTGTGGCGTCGAAATTTCACGGAAAAGGTGAGCCACGCCCCCTCATATCAAGGGCGTACAGCCAGTTATCCGGTATTTTATTGTTTTTGTGAGCAAGTGCCTCTAGCATTCCACGCATTCGCCTCAAGACAATCGACCTCCGAGTTTGCCACATCGCATGGAGGGACCTAAAATAAATAAAGACTTTGACATAATCAAACTGCCGTTTGTCTTCAGGATCTTGGCCCTGACGCTATTGCTGGGTGTTTTTCATCCGCTTCCGGGTCAGGCGGCATCGGACCTCAGGTCGCTCAAGTCCGGTGTCTGGGTCGGGGCGGTGCGCGGCAACGATCAGGGGAACCCCACTTCCTGCTATCTGGCAGCTCGCAAGAACAACGACGAATTTTGGATCATTCTGAAACTGGATGACGCGGGCCTGCATGTGCTGCTTTACAACAAGAATTGGACGTTGCGCAAAGGCAAGACATTTCGCTCACGTGTTGTGATCGACAAACATCTGTTTGGTAAGGTCAAGGCGACGATACCGACGACGACCGGATTTGATTTCCTGATCGGAAATGATGAACCGTCGATGGAGTCCATTCAATCCGGGCGGCATATTACCTTTGCCACGCCAAAGGGCAAGAAAACCTTCAGGCTGCAAGGCACGCGCAGGGCTGTGAATGTCCTGCTCGACTGCGCCGACAAATACCTGACCAGCGACACCAATAGGGGGGCGCACTCGTATCAGGCAGGCGTCGATGCGTTCAACAATAAGGATTATGGTGCCGCGCTTGGCCACTTCAGGTCGATGGCTGAAGCCGGGGACGCGGCGTCGCAGAATGCACTGGGGATCCTCTATTACAACGGTCTGGGCGTGGGTAAGGATTTCGCCACCGCGGCCCAGTGGTTTCAACGCGCGGCGGATCAAAATCTTGCGCGTGCACAAAACAATCTGGGCGAAATGTATCGCGACGGGGAAGGCGTGCCGCAGGACGATGTGCGCGCGCTTAAATTGTTTCGCGCCGCCGCAATCAACGGCAGCAACCAAGCGACGAAAAATATTACCGCCATGCTTGCCAAAGGACGCACGGGCGCAGACGTGGGCCAAGACACCTCCGCCTCGGATGATGTCACCGAGGGCACGCTCGCGGCATCGACGGAGCCAAACCTTGGCGACATTTCCCTGGCGGGCCAGTGGCGAACAAGTTTCGGCGAAACGGCCATCATCTGGGATGGCAAGCAGTACAAAGGGAGCTATGTCGCCGAGAACGGAAATACGGATGACAACGGATCGTTTCGGCTTTGGCTCAACAAAGACGGGAAACTGTCCGGCATCTGGACCGAACCGGCGTCCAGCCACAAATGTACGACCGCGCGCATGGGCAGCTATTACTGGGGGCATCTGCGGCAGGTTGGTCCTGTCTCGACATCAGGATTCAGCATCGTCTGGGGTTATTGCGGTGATGGCCTGCTAAAAAACAGTTGGGATTTTGTCAGCAAGCGCGCAGAGGCGGGGGGGGCCGGAACGGCAACTGCCGCTGGAGCATCTGCAACCGGGTCATCTGGTAACCCGAGCGATGCTGAATCGTTGCTCAACCGCGCTATGGGCATACTTGCCGAGGCGTTACCGGGGTCGCCTGCTGATGCGTTTGATTTGGCCGACAAGGCAGCCGGATTGGGAAATGCGCAGGCTAAATACATGAGCGGGCTGATGCTGATCGACGGTGTCGGTGTTGCCATAGACAGAAAACTGGGCATTGCGCGTATGTTGGCGGCGGCACAAGCAGGCGACATGGATGCGCTCACCTTCATGGGAATTCAATATCTTCAGGATGGTGACGAAAGCACAAACAAGACCGGCACCGATTATCTGTCACGGGCAGCGGATATGGGGAGCACGGAGGCCCAATCGGCGCTGACATTTTATCGTTCCGAGGCTTCGCAATGACACTGGCTTTGTTGCCTGTGGCGCGTTGGTGTCAAAACGCCTTGGTCTTGTGTGTCGGCGCGACAATTGCCCTCGCATTTACATCGATTTCGCCCGCATTTGCACAGCAAAAATCAGCCGAGAAATTTCCGTATGCTTACGGCGCGAAATACTGGCGGCACAAGAAAGGAGCGATCACAGATGCGGATCGCGAACGCATGGCCAAGTTCACGGCCTATCAGGGCGGGCGCAAAAAAGGGCAGGGCTTGCCATTGGGAAAGGATCCCTACTTTCGCAAGAACCTTGCGAAAAACCGACTGCAATATGTTGACTCGATTGACAAGGAAAACGGTCTGCAGGTGACGCTGGTCAAAGATCTGGACACCGGCCGGTATATCATTTTGCCGCGCGGCTCGGAATTCGATGATAAATCCGGAGACCAAAAAAAGGACGCCAAGGCCGATGTAGGCGAAATTTTGTCGGGCCAGCTAAAGGTCGGCAAGGCGCAATATGAATCCGGCAGGAAAAAAATTGCCGCGTGGATCGCAAAATACAAAAGTAAGGGTAAAATCGAGGTGATCGGACATTCTCTGGGCGGCACCATTGCCCAGCGAATTGCACTCGATTTCGGCAAGGACCTGACGCGGGTCACGGTATTCAACTCGCCCGGAATAGAGGTGGAAACGGTCGCGCAGGCCCTGTCGACACCGTCGAAAATGAAAGGGATTACCAATCCCGATGGGTCGAGCAAGATCAACATCTACAACGCCGAGTCCGATCGCATCTCCAAGGCCGGCGATATCGAACTTCCGGCCAATGTGGTGGTCGCCTTTGGTGGCAAACTTGAGAATGGGGCGAAAGCAGCGCATTCACAGCTGATCTTTGCCGACGGTGTCATGCGAACGCCCCTCGGCTGGGAGAATTATTCACATCTGCGCGCCTTTATACGTGGCAAAAAGACGAGGGTTTGGGGCTGGGTGGTCGATCGGTACAACAACCCTGAGGGCGGCAAGGAAGGAAACCTGGAAAACGTTCCTTTTACCATCACAAGGCTGGCCGCCTACCACAAGGCGATTTTGCGCGAGGTCCGAAAAAAGGAGCGCGAGGCGCGGCGCAAAAAAGCGAAAACAGATAAGAATGCGCTGAAAAAAGCGGCCCTGGCGAAAGTTGCGCGCGAAAAGAACGCTATCGACGAAGGCCGCAAGCCCAAGGTGAAACGCAAACCCAAGCCAAAAGCCGTGGCCACAAAAAAACCCAAACCAGCCACTCCGAAACCGGCACTCAAGACCAAGGCCAAACCGGCGCCTATACCGCAGCGCACGGTCGAAATTCTGAACGAAGATTTTGCCGGGAGCTTTACGGGCACGCAAATCGATCTGGCATATGGGGCAAAAATCAAGGGCGGCAGGTTCCGAATGACGGTTGACGGGACCCGCGTGACCGGCAGCGCCGACGGCAATCTGGTCTTCGAACAAACCGTTAATCCCTTTAACGCCAAGGCAACCGGGCAGTATGACGCGCTGAGTGGCAAGATATCGGGCACGCTGGACGGGCGCTGGCATGGCCCTGGCGGTGGTGGGTTGATTCAGGGGTGGTTCAAAGGCGTTCGCGACAAGGACGGGTTTCACGGCAACTGGAAAGGCAACGGAATCGCCGGTCGCTGGACCGCCAGCGTATCGCGCGTCCAACCGCAAAGCTGGGACGCCTATATGTGCCAGCACTATCGTTCTGATTTTGTAAGGATGGGTGGTAAATGTCCATGAGCAAAAAAACCAAGTCAAATACCCCGTGGCGAAACCGTTGGTTTCTTGGTCTGGGGATTACGCTGGGGATCGGACTTGTTACAGCACCCGCCTACGCCACCCCTTGGCGCATCTATCACAACGCACGGTTTGGTACGGTGGCCGATGTTCCAGCACATGGGTTCTCGCCCGAGCCTGCCTCGCAGAACGGCGACGGTCAGACCTGGGTTTCCGATGACGGACGGGGGCAGATCCTGGTCTTCGGTGATCTCATCGTGACTGCTGACACTGTTTCGGCCTATCGCCGCGAAACGCTGGGATATGCGCGTGATGACGGGCTCGATATCGTTTACAGCGCCGCCAAAAAGAACTGGTTTGCCTATTCGGGATTTCTGGGCGGCGACATCATTTACGAAAAAGTCGTGGTCATGACAGGTTGCAACCCGATGATCGGCAATCACGTCTATTTCCGTTATCCGGCCAGTCAGAAACGCGCCTATGACGCAATCGTAAGGCATATGGCGGCAACCCTTGAGGGAGACCGAAACGCGGTCATGTGCAACTGACGACAGCCAAGGAGAATATGATGGCCACGACAATCGAGGTAGAGACCCAAGGAATATCCGATGATTGGTCCACAGCGGACGGCGATCACGTCACCAAGTCGCGAGGCGAGCTTGGCCGCGAACAGGTGCTGAGCGCGATGCTTCATCTTGCGCCGCTGGACACACCGGCGGGCAACGACGCGTGCCCGCCTCATGTGATAACACGCGGGCCAACGGGGGATTTCAGCTTTATCGGGCAGGGGGGGGCGATTTTCTGCCCTGAAACCGACGCGGAACTGACCGCACAGGCGGCCTGCGACACGGTGTTTGGCAAGCGGACCTTCGCACCGCCACCCCCAATGCCCTCCAAAACGGGGACCAGAAACACCGAAAGCGTACTGCGCTCGCCCACCCGCCAACAACGCAGATTTGGCTGGCGCAGCTGGATCGTGATGATCCTGTCGCTCGCCGCCTTGTTGGGGGCCGTCACGATGGCCTTCGGCGTTTCCTCAATGCGCGCGCGGGGCATGCCCGGCGACGATATCAAAGCGGCGATCACGATCGGGATCGCCCTTGCCCTGATCGGTGCATTGCTGTTCGCGCTGGCATTCAAAGCCCGGCGAACCCTGCATCTTGATGCTGGCGGAAAACGTATCAACGCCGACGGCTCGGCCCTGCCTTTCGTGGCCATGGCCGAGTCCTTTGGCGATTACGACAGCGGGGATGATGGTGGGGACTTTGATTTTGATTAGGTGACGAAAGCCACGGCTGTCATACCGTAACGGGTGGCCATTGCTTTTGTATCGTAAGACCGCATGTCTTTTGTACGACAGCTTGACCTGCGCTGATCCTGGCCTGAACTCTGAAGGCGGGGCTGGCATTGAGCTGCCCCTAATTTTGGAGGATCGTTATGAAGGACATGAAGAAAGAAGCATTCATCGGGTTTGATGTTTCCAAGAATTCGCACGCGGTTGCGATTGCCGAAGGCGGAAGAGATGGCGAGGTCAGGGGGTTTGGAACTATTTTGACGACCAATGCGGCGGTGGAAAAGCTGTTAAAAAACCTCGCCAGCCGGTTTGAGCATCTGCACATATGCTATGAAGCCGGGCCGACCGGATATGGGCTTTACCGCCAGGTGAAAGCCCTTGGTTTTGACTGCTCTGTTATTGCCCCGTCCCTTACCCCGGTAAGACCCGGGGACCGTGTGAAGACGGACAGGCGGGATGCCGAACGGTTGGCGCGGCTATTGCGGGCGGGGGAACTGACCCCGATCTGGGTGCCCGACGAGACCCATGAAGCGATCCGTGATCTGGTCCGGGCGCGCGAAAGTGCAGTCGGCGATAAACGCCAGAAACGCCAGATGATATCGTCATTTCTGCTCAGGCATGGCCGCACCTACCAGAGCCCCAGTACTTGGACGATGCGGTATCGGCGCTGGTTGCAGAGCCAATCCTTTGATCACCCGGTCCAGCAAACCGCCTTGCAGGAGATGGTGCTTGCGGAACGTCACGCCGGTGAACGCGTGGACCGTCTGACAACCAGCATTGAGGCTATCGTTGCTGACTGGTCGCTGGGTCCGGCGGTAGAGGCGCTGCAAGCCCTGCGCGGGGTTGCCCTGATTGGGGCGGCCACGTTCATGGCGGAAATAGGTGATGTTCGCCGGTTTGATCATCCGCGA
>JALUYI010000011.1 GCA_027013095.1 Paracoccaceae bacterium
GGCCGGATCGCATCGCTGATCGAGACATGTAAGTTGAACGGCGTTGAGCCATTCGCCTATCTCAAAGCAACGCTTGAGGCTATCGCTGCTGGCCACCCGGCATCCCAAATCGACAATCTCATGCCGTTGGCGTTCAAAACAGCGTCAAGATGAAACCGTTACGGTTTGTGCACACCGCTTACGATGTATCGACAAAACTGGAGGTACTTTATGCGGCCCGAAATAGAATAGCACATCACGAGCCTATCTATGGGAAAAAATTGGAGGAAGTGTTTGAAGCTATCAATTACATCAGAAATAATTTTGAATCTACAAAAAGCATACCGACGGGGGCACTTTTCAGTTTTACGGAGATTCAATTCTACCGTTTGTATATTGACTTCATTTCGTTCAAGAATAGTTGGGACTTGCTTAGCGATTGACTTGTTGTTTGCGTCCCGCAACAGCACTTGAACCCGACGCCGCCAGCGTCTATACGCCCCCGGTGGGCCTGTGCGGCTCATAGAATCGAATTGACATCGTAATGCCGTGTTTGCCCCTTTTGTCGCTAACGGGGGGTAGTTCCGGCCAAAGGAGATAGCGACATGAAACTGAATGAATTGCGCGATAACCCCGGCGCCACCAAGAAACGCAAACGCGTTGGCCGTGGTCCCGGTTCCGGCACCGGAAAAATGGGTGGCCGTGGGATCAAGGGCCAGAAATCCCGCTCGGGCGTGGCGATCAACGGCTATGAAGGCGGGCAGATGCCCCTTTATATGCGCCTGCCGAAACGCGGATTTAACAACATCAACGCCAAGCGCCACGCGGTTGTGAACCTTGGCTTGTTGCAGAAGTTCATCGACGCCAAGAAGATCGACGCCAAAAAGCCGATTACCGAGGCTGTGCTGGTCGAAAGCGGCCTTGTGCGGCGCGTGCGTGACGGTGTGCGCGTCTTGGCCAAGGGCGATTTCAATGCCAAGGTCACGATCGAGGTGACCGGTGCATCCAAGTCGGCGATTGCCGCAGTCGAGGCCGCAGGCGGCAGTCTGACTGTGGCCTCGTCAGGCACCGCGGCAGAATAAACCTTGTGAGGGGCGCGTCCGCCCCTTACATGACTATTTATTGAATTCTCGCGCCGCGTGGCTTTGTTGATTCAGGCTATGCGGCGCGCGTACGAAAGGGACCGGAATGGCAAGCGCAGCAGAACAAATGGCCGCCAACCTCAGTTGGAGCACCCTTGGCAAGGCGACCGAACTCCGCCAGCGGATATTGTTCGCCATTGGTCTTTTGATGGTCTATCGCCTCGGCACCTATATTCCCGTTCCCGGGATCGATGCCGCAGCCTTGAAGGATTTTGTCGCCAACAGCAGCTCGGGTATCGGCGGGATGTTGCAAATGTTCACCGGCGGCGCGATTGGCCGGATGGCGATTTTTGCCCTGGGGATCATGCCCTACATTTCAGCCTCGATCATTGTGCAGTTGATGACGGCCATGGTGCCGCAACTGGAACAGCTGAAAAAAGAGGGTGAGCAGGGCACCAAGAAAATCAACCAGTACACCCGTTATGGCACGGTTTTGCTGGCCACGTTTCAGGCCTATGCGCTTGCTGCCAGTATCGAGGCTGGCGGGCTTGCCACCGATCCCGGCTGGTTCTTCCGTATTTCGACCGTGATCACGCTGGTTGGCGGGACCATGTTCCTGATGTGGCTGGGTGAACAGATTACCGCGCGCGGGATTGGCAACGGTGTTTCTCTGATCATCTTTGTCGGCATTATCGCACGGCTGCCCGCTGCCACTGTGCAGTTTCTCGAGCAGGGCCGCTCGGGAGCAGTCAGCCCGGCGATCATTCTGGCAGTTCTGGTGGTCGTTGTCGCCGTGATTACCTTTGTCGTGTTCGTCGAACGCGCCATGCGCAAGATACATATCCAATACCCCAGACGGCAGGTCGGGATGAAGATGTACGGCGGCGAAAGCAGCCACCTGCCGGTCAAACTGAACCCGTCGGGCGTTATTCCGGTGATCTTTGCGTCGTCGCTTTTGCTGCTGCCGACGACCATCAGCACGTTTTCGGGCACGCAAAGCTCGGGCATCATGAATACGATCCTTGCCTATTTTGGCCGCGGGCAGCCGCTTTACCTACTGTTTTTTGCCGGCATGATCGCCTTCTTTTCATATTTCTACACGGCGAACGTCGCGTTCAAGACCGATGAGGTTGCGGACAACCTGAAGAACCAGAACGGGTTTGTCCCCGGTATCCGCCCGGGTGCACGCACCGCCGAGTATCTGGATTACGTCGTCAACCGCCTGCTTGTCGTTGGTTCGGCCTATCTGGTTGCGGTGGCGCTGGTGCCCGAGGTTCTGATCAAGGAATTCAGCGTCCCCTTCTATTTTGGCGGCACGTCGGTTCTGATCGTTGTATCTGTGACCATGGACACCATCAATCAGGTGCAGTCGCATATGCTGGCCCACCAGTATGAGGGTTTGATCGAGCGTTCACGTCTGCGTGGCAAGGGCCGCAAGGGCGGCGCCAGGAAAAAAGGGCCGGCACGGCGATGAATATTATTCTGCTTGGCCCGCCGGGGGCCGGAAAAGGCACGCAGGCCCGGCGTTTGGTCGATCAGCGCGACATGGTGCAGCTTTCCACAGGCGACATGTTGCGCGCGGCGCGCAAGTCGGGCAGCGAGATGGGCCGGAAAGTGGCCGCGATCATGGACGCAGGAGAGCTGGTGACCGACGAGATCGTCATTGGCCTGATCGAAGAACAGCTGACAACGGCGCAGCCGGGGGGCGGCTTTATCTTTGACGGGTTCCCCAGAACTTTGGCGCAGGCTGATGCGCTGGCCGCGCTGTTGCAGCGGTTGGGGCAAAATCTGGATACCGTGATCGAGATGGCGGTGGATGACGACGCGCTGGTTGCTCGTGTTTCAGGCCGGTTCACCTGCGGCGATTGTGGCGAGGTCTATCACGACCAGTCCAAGCCACCCAAGGATCCTGCGGTTTGCGATGAATGTGGCAGCGCAAATTTTGTCCGTCGAGCTGACGACAACGCTGAATCCCTGCGCGTCCGCCTGCTGGAGTATTACAAAAAGACGTCGCCTCTGATCGGGTATTACTACGCCAAGGGCCTGCTGCAGACGGTGAATGGTCTGGACAGTATGGATGGGGTGTCGGCCTCGATCCGGGCTGCGTTGGACAAGGTCGAACAGACCGGCAGTATTGCCTCTTGACCCACGGCTCATAAGCCCCTAAACGACGCTATCCCGGTTACGGGAATCGCCTTGAATTATGGGTTATTCCCAGCGAATCAGGCATTTTGAAGTCCCCGGAATCGGGGCATGGCCCAGCCGCCAGTCGGGTGCTGGGCTTTAGTTGTGAAAAAAGGTTCTGGAACCACGGAACCGCAATGAAAGAGTAGGAGATAACGTGGCACGTATTGCTGGCGTTAACATTCCGACCAATAAACCGGTCCATATCGCGCTGACCTATATTCACGGCATTGGCCGTACCACCGCTGACGAAATTTGCAAAAGCACAAATCTGGAGCCGGCAAAACGGGTTCAGGATTTGACGGATGCCGAAGTTTTGGCGATTCGCGAATATATCGACGCGAATGTGACCGTCGAAGGCGATCTGCGCCGGGACACCCAGATGAACATCAAGCGTCTGATGGACCTCGGCTGTTATCGCGGCCTGCGCCACCGTCGCGGCCTGCCCGTTCGCGGTCAGCGGACCCACACCAATGCACGCACCCGCAAAGGCCCTGCCCGCGCGATTGCCGGCAAGAAGAAATAAGGAGGGTCTGACAAATGGCACGCGAAAAAACCCGCACCAAGCGCAAAGAGCGCAAGAATATCGCCACTGGCGTTGCGCATGTGAACAGCTCGTTCAACAACACCAAGATCCTTATCTCGGACGTTCAGGGCAATGCGATTGCCTGGTCCTCGGCTGGGACGATGGGCTTCAAGGGCTCGCGCAAATCCACACCTTATGCGGCGCAAATGGCTGCCGAGGATGCGGGTCGCAAGGCGCAGGAACATGGCATGAAAACCCTCGAGGTCGAAGTGCAGGGCCCTGGCTCGGGACGTGAAAGTGCGCTGCGAGCGCTGGCGGCAATCGGTCTGAATATTACGGCCATCCGCGACGTCACCCCGATTGCCCACAATGGCTGCCGCCCGCCCAAGCGCCGCCGCGTCTGATATTGCGATCGAAGCGGACCGCCCCGGTTTTCAGGGCTGTCCGCGCTTGAATTTTAAAACCTCGGGAGTTCGCCAGACCACAGGATCCGGGTCTGCGAACAGGAATGGAGGCACGAAAATGATCCATAAGAACTGGCAGGAACTGATCCGCCCAACCCAACTGGACATCAAGCCCGGCGCAGACCCGTCGCGTCAGGCTGTCGTGGTTGCAGAACCGCTTGAGCGGGGCTTTGGCCTGACGCTGGGCAATGCGCTGCGCCGTGTGTTGTTGTCGTCACTGCAAGGTGCGGCGATCACCAGCGTTCAGATCGACAATGTGCTGCATGAATTTTCCAGCGTTGCCGGTGTGCGAGAAGACGTCACCGACATTGTTCTGAACCTGAAAGGCGTTGCAATTTCCAGCGAGGCCGAAGGGGTCAAGCGAGTGTCGATCTCGGCCAAGGGGCCCGGGGTCGTGACCGCTGGTGACATCTCGGAAAGCGCCGGGATCGAGGTTCTGAACCGCGAGCACGTCATCTGCCATCTCGACGATGGTGCCTCGTTGTTCATGGAACTGACGGTTGAAACCGGCAAGGGCTATGTCGCGGCGGACCGCAACCGTCCGGAGGATGCGCCGATTGGCCTGATTCCGATCGATGCGATCTTTTCCCCGATCCGCAAGGTCTCGTATGACGTTTCGCAAACCCGCGAAGGTCAGGTTCTGGACTATGACAAGCTGACGTTGAAGGTGGAAACCGACGGCTCGGTCACGCCGGAGGATGCGATTGCCTTTGCGGCGCGCATCCTGCAGGATCAGCTGTCGGTCTTTGTCAACTTTGATGAGCCCGAGGCCGCCAGACGTGATGAGGAAGAGGATGATCTGGAATTCAATCCGCTTCTTCTGAAGAAGGTCGATGAGCTGGAGCTGAGCGTGCGCTCGGCTAACTGCCTGAAGAACGACAATATCGTTTATATTGGTGACCTGATCCAGAAAACCGAAGCAGAAATGCTGCGGACCCCCAACTTTGGCCGCAAATCCCTGAACGAAATCAAGGAAGTGCTGACCGCGATGGGCCTGCATCTGGGAATGGACATCATCGACTGGCCGCCCGACAATATCGAAGAGCTGGCCAAAAAATACGAGGATCATTTCTAGATGGAATGATCCCGCAATGCCCGCATTTTGCGGGGAAAACATGGGCAATCCCGCCCCAAGGAGAGCGGCCCCCAACGCAGGGGTCGCCGGACAAAGCATAAAGAAGGACCTGAACCCATGCGTCACGCAAGAGGCTATCGCCGCCTGAACCGCACCCATGAGCACCGCAAGGCGCTGTTTGCAAATATGGCCGGTGCGCTGATTGAACATGAACAAATCAAGACAACCTTGCCCAAGGCCAAAGAACTGCGCCCGGTCATCGAAAAGATGATTACATTGGCCAAACGCGGTGACTTGCACGCGCGGCGACAGGCTGCGGCCAAGCTGAAGCAAGACCGGTATGTGGCCAAACTGTTTGACGTCCTCGGCCCGCGCTACAAGGACCGGCAAGGTGGCTATGTGCGCGTTCTGAAAGCCGGGTTCCGCTATGGTGACATGGCCCCGATGGCAATCATCGAGTTCGTTGATCGCGATACGGATGCCAAAGGCGCCGCCGACAAGGCTCGCGTTGCCGCCGAGGCCGAATAAAGCGTTTTTCGACAAATGGCCGAAACGCCATGGGCCGAATATTGGCCCCGATGGCTTGTGACAGCCTTTGTGGATTGCATCGGGTTCCTGGCAATAATCCGCGACAAGAATCAACAGAACCCCGCGGATCGCTCTGCGGGGTTCTGCCGTTTGACTGTGTGGCTCGAATGTCTTTTCCAGGGTCAACCAGTTGGGACGTCAGCCAATATATCGTTCCTTATCAACCTATCCGAATCAGCCGAAGCATTTTCCGGATTCTCGGTCCCTTGCCACCGCCGACAGGCGGAATTTGCGTGGAACCAACGGCCGATCAGGCCCAAATTCACGGTCAAAGCACTGATTACGCGTTGAAATTCGTTACTGATGACAGGTTAAGGTTGACTCAGGATTTTGCAACCTGTCTAAAAAGACATGTCTAATAATACAGGTCTAGAGAGAATCCTGCATCAACTCGGGGAAGAATCCCCGGCAGGATATGTGGCGGGCATGCATATTCGCTTTGCCGGTCCGCTGCTTCAATTTCAAACATATGATCAAAAATGGTTGAATTATTACACCGAGCAGGGATTTGCCCTTAGAGATCCGATGATTGCATGGGGTTTCGTCAAAGAGGGGGCATCCAGGTGGAGTGAGATCAAGCTACCGGATCCATTCGGGATCATGGATTTGGCGGCGTCTTACGGGTTGACATACGGGGTGGTGGTCGCTGTTGGTCCGCTATCTTCCAGATCAATCGTGGGATGTGCGCGCTCTGACAGGGAGTTTGAGGAAGACGAGATCGAGCGGATTGAATCGTTGGTCAGAACTTTGCACGAGGTTACAGAGCCTCCAGGAAGCCTGACGAACGCACAAAAACAAGCTCTGCGACTGATAGCAGATGGCGACCGCCACGCCGCCGCTGCTGCCAAACTTGGGATATCTGAAAGTGCGCTGAAGGCCAGATTAAGCTCGGCAAAGAACCGGCTTCTGGCTCGAACTACGGCTGAAGCAATTCAGCGTGCCAAGGATTACAGGCTGCTTTGAAAAGTATTCCCGCCAGCAGGAAAAAAACGACGATGAACCAAGCTGGAGGCTACAATGCAAACGACCACTTTGTCTTTCGAGAACATGCATGTTCACGGGGAACTTTTTGCCAACCTGTTGAGGGCGCGCAGACAATCCTTTATCGTGCAGAACAACTGGGATCTGCCCGAAGCGAACGGGATGGAGTACGATCAGTACGATACCCCGGCCAGTCGCTGGATTGCTGTGCATCAATTCGGCGAGGTTCTGGCAGGAATTCGCCTGACCCCGACCACGGCAAAATGCGGGATCTACACCTATATGATTCGTGACGCGCAGCGCGGTTTGCTGGACACCATTCCGCAGACCTTACTTTACGATCCGGCCCCGGTAGCCCCTCATATCTGGGAATCGTCGCGGGTTTTTGTCAGCCGCAACGTGCCCGCCAACAAGCGGATGCGCGTTCAGGCCAGCCTGATGAGCGAGATGATCAGCGCCGCGCGGACACTTGGAGCGACGCAGATTCTGGGTCTGGTTCCGGCGGTCTGGTCCCGTTGGATTGCCCGGCTGGGTCTGGATGCCGAAGCCGCCGGACCCAAGATGGAGATCGACGGCTCCATGAATCAGGTTGCCAAGATGAACTTGGCGTCAAACCTGCACTGATCCTCTGGTTTGGCGACCAAAGTGCTCGCTCTTCTCCCCTATCTTGGGGGAGGAGGACGGGATGATGCGGGTTTTGGCATCAATTTGTCAGCTTGCAGTTTATCCACAAGTTTGGTTTAGCTCGGGCCACTCTGGATATTTCCCGAAGCTACAGGTGTCGCCATGAAACGTCTTGCTCTTGCCCTGTTCCTGTCACTGGTTCTGCCGCATACCAATGTGGTCGAGGCCGGTGTTCCCACCTCGGCGCGGGATCTGAAGTTAAGCTATGCCCCGGTGGTCAAGCGCTCGGCCCCGTCAGTGGTCAACATCTATGCCAAGAAAATCCTTGCGGTTCGACGCAATCCGTTTGCCAATGATCCGTTTTTCTCGGATTTCTTCCAGAATTTCGGTGCGCCCGCGCCTCAGGTCCAGAACTCGTTGGGGTCAGGGGTGATCCTGTCCTCGGATGGTCTGGTGGTGTCCAATTATCATGTCGTCGGCGGGGCGACCCAGATCCGGGTGGTTCTGACCGACCGCGAAGAGTTTGACGCAACCGTTCTGCTGGCCGACAAAAAGGCCGATCTGGCGGTCTTGCGCCTGAAAAACGCGCATGGGCTGCCAGCGATGAAACTGGCCCGGACGCGCAATGTCGAAGTTGGCGATCTGGTTCTGGCGATTGGCAATCCCTTTGGCGTTGGGCAGACGGTGTCGAGCGGCATCATCTCGGGTCTGGCGCGCTCGGGCGGAGCAGTTGGCAACGCGCGTGCCTATTTCATTCAGACCGACGCTCCGATCAACCCCGGCAATTCAGGCGGGGCGCTGGTGGATATGAACGGCAATCTGGTCGGGATCAACACGTCGATTCTGACCCGTTCGGGGGGCTCGAATGGCATCGGTTTCGCCATTCCGGCCGACCTTGTGGCGGCATTTCTCGATCAGGCCCGCAAGGGTAACAAGGTTTTCCAGCGTCCTTGGGCGGGGCTGATCGGTCAGATCGTGGATCGCAATCTGGCCAAGGGCCTTGGGTTGAGGCGTCCTCTGGGGATGGTCATTGCCCAGATCCATCCGGCCAGCCCGTATGCCCGCGCTGGGCTGCGTGTCGGCGATGTGGTGACGTCTTTTGACGGGCAACCGGTCAACGGTCCGGCCGAGCTGCTCTATCGGATGTCGGTGACCGGTATCGGCAAGACGGTCGGCCTGCAATATATTCGCGACCGGCGCAAAATGACGGCCCGCGTGCGGATGGTCCTGCCGGCTGAAAATCCGCCGCGCCGGACACATCGGATCCGCGCGGCAAGCCCGCTGCAGGGCCTGACGGTTTCGCGCATCAACCCGGCTGTGATTGCCGAAACCAATCTGCCGCTGATGGCGCGTGGCGTCGTTGTGGTCAAGGCCATCGGCGTGGCGGCCCGGATCGGATTTCAGCCCGGGGATATTATCGCCAAGGTCAACGGCAAGCGGATCAAGACCGTTGCCGAGCTGCGCGCCATCGCCCGGAGCGGCACGCGTCTGTGGGACATCACAATCACCCGGAATGGCCAGACATTGACAATGCGCCTGAAAACCTGACAGTGGGGTGCGCCGCAAATCTCCGAGCAACCGCCGGAGCAGCCCCCGGAGCATCAAATGTCCGATCTGTTTGACCAGCCCAACGCCGCCGATCCGGTGCCAAAAGGCTCAGACTCGGTGGCCCATACGCCGCTGGCGGACCGGCTGCGGCCAAAATCGCTGTCCGATGTGATTGGCCAGCAGCATATCCTTGCCCCCGATGGACCTCTGGGGGCGATGCTGGCGGCGGGGAGGCTGGGCAACATCATTTTCTGGGGCCCCCCGGGGGTGGGCAAGACAACGATTGCCCGTCTGTTGGCGGCGCAATCGGATCTGACCTTTGTGCAGATCAGCGCGATTTTTACCGGCGTGCCCGATCTCAGAAAGGTTTTCGAAGCGGCGCGACTGCGGCGGCAGAACGGTGCCGGGACGTTGCTGTTTGTTGACGAAATCCACCGTTTTAACAAGGCCCAGCAGGACGGGTTTTTGCCGCATATGGAGGACGGCACGATCACTCTCGTCGGGGCGAGTACGGAAAACCCCTCGTTCGAACTGAACGCTGCATTGCTGTCGCGCGCCCAAGTAATGGTTCTGAATCCCCTGACCTTGGCCGAGCTTGAGCTCCTGATCCAGCGGGCCGAAGCGGAAACAGGCCGTGCGGCGCCATTGACGGCTGAGGCCCGTGACCTGCTGCTGGAGATGGCCGACGGCGACGGGCGGGCGCTTTTGAATCTGCTGGAACAGGTCTTTGCCCAACCGCGGTCAGAGCCTCTTGGCCCCGAGGAAATGGCGCGTCGTTTGTCGCGCCGGGCACCAAAATACGACAAGGCCGGCGACCAGCATTTCAATCTGATTTCGGCCCTGCACAAATCGGTGCGCGGTTCGGATCCGGATGCGGCGCTTTATTGGTTGGCGCGCATGTTGAAGGGTGGCGAGGATCCGCGGTATCTGGCGCGCCGGATTACCCGCATGGCGATCGAGGATATCGGGTTGGCGGACCCGCAGGCGCAGACCCTTTGCCTGCATGCCTGGGAAACCTATGAGCGGCTGGGCTCACCCGAGGGCGAATTGGCCTTGGCCGAGGCGGTGCTGTATCTTGCGCTGGCGCCAAAATCCAACGCCGCCTATGGGGCGTTCAAGGCGGCGATGGCGGCTGCAGAAAAATCCGGTTCGGACTCACCGCCCAAGCATATCCTGAACGCGCCGACGGCGTTGATGAAAGAGCAAGGCTTTGGCGCCGGCTATGTCTATGATCACGACGCCGAGGATGGATTTTCGGGGCAGAACTATTTCCCCGAAACCATGCCGCGCGGTGTTTACTATTTGCCCGCCGAACGCGGCCATGAGCGTGAATTGAAAAAGCGTCTCGACTATTTCGTCAAACTTCGGGCACGCCGCGCCAAGGCCGGATCCTGACGCCAGCTTGACAACGGCGCAGAACTGTTGCCTTTGCCTGATAAAGTAGAAATGGATACGACTCGATGATCTGGACAATGTTGCAAGTGGGCCTCGGCGGCGCGATCGGGGCAATGGGACGTTATTTGACCGGCCTTGGCGCGACCCGTTTGTTTGGCACGAATTTTCCGTTTGGGACGTTCAGCGTGAATGTGATCGGCTCATTTGTGATGGGGATGGTTTACGTCGTTCTGATGACCCGCAAGGCTGAAATCTCGCCGCTGGTTCCGTTGGTCATGACCGGCGTTCTCGGCGGTTATACGACATTTTCCTCGTTCTCTCTGGACCTCTGGGGATTATTCGATCAGGAGCGCTATATCGCTGCCGGGCTGTATCTCGGCGGGACGCTGTTTCTGGCTCTTTCCGCTCTGGTCGCCGGGATTGCTCTGGCCAAGGGTCTGCTGGGATGAAGGCGGTTCAAACCCTTGTAGTTGCCGAGGACGAGGCGGGTCTGCGCCTTGATCGCTGGTTTCGTCGCCATTTCAGTCAGGTTGGGCAGGGCCGGATCGAGAAGATGTGTCGCAAGGGAGAGATCCGCGTGGACGGCGGGCGGGTAAAGGCCTCGAGCCGCGTGCAGAGCGGCCAATCCGTGCGCATTCCACCGTTGCCGGCCCCTGACCCCCTGCGCCCTCAGCGCCCGGCCTCCATAGGCCCCAGCGATGAGGACGCGGCATTGATCCGGAGCTGCGTGATTTATCGCGATGACCATATCATTGTGCTGAACAAGCCCGCTGGCCTTGCGGTGCAGGGCGGCTCGGGGCAGACACGCCACGTTGACGGGATGAGCGCGGCCCTGACCTTTGGTCTGGATGAAAAGCCACGTCTTGTGCATCGTCTGGACAAGGACACCTCGGGGGTTCTGTTATTGGCGCGGACCGTGGCGATGGCGGCGGCCCTGACCAAGGCGTTTCGCGCCCGCTCGACACGCAAGATCTATTGGGCCGCCGTCGCGGGCAGTCCAATGCCACGGATGGGCACGATTCGGTTCGGTCTGCTAAAATCCGCGGGTCACGGTCCAAACGGGGCCGGGGAAAAGATGATTTGCATCCACCCCGACCAGATCGCATCCACACCCGGTGCAAAACACGCCACCACCGATTACAGCGTGCTGGAGGAAGCGGGCAAGCGCACGGCTTGGGTCGCTCTTGCGCCGATCACCGGTCGAACGCACCAGTTGCGCGCGCATATGGCCGAAATCGGGCATCCCATCGTTGGCGACGGAAAATATGGCACGAACCGGCAAACCAACGAGGGGGATGGTTGGGGGGCACAACTGGGCGGCGAGGTTAGCCGCAAACTGCATCTTCATGCGCGCTCGATCACCTTTGATCACCCGGTTAGTGGCGCGCGGATGACGCTGACGGCACCACTGCCCGCGCATATGAAAAAGACGTGGGAGCTGTTCTCGTGGCAGGAAAAATGGGCTCCTGACGATCCGTTCCTTGCGGAATGATCGCTCCATGACAGAGGCAGGACGGGGTGTCAGACGATGATTCCATCAATGAAAAAACGGTTTTGGACCGATGTCTCGGTCACTCCTGAGAGCACGGGATTTATAGTCCAGCTAGACGGGCACGAGATACGCACACCGTCCAAGGCGCGTCTGATCTTGCCAACAAAACCCTTGGCCGAGGAGGTCGCCGATGAATGGCGGGCGGTCAAGACCGAGGTCTTGCCGCAAAAGATGCCGATGACCCGGCGTGCCAACGCGGCGATAGACAAGGTTGCGCCACAGCGCACCGCGGTTGAGACGATGCTGGCGGAATACGGTGAAACGGACCTGCTGTGCTATCGCGCGGGGCATCCGCAGGAGCTGGCCGAGCGTCAGGCGCGGGCATGGGATCCGCTGCTGGATTGGGCTGCGCGGGATCTTGGTGCGCGTCTGATCGTGACCTCAGGCGTCGTTCCAGTGGCGCAGGATCGGGATGCGCTGCGCCGTCTTGGCGATGCTCTCGGGGCATTTTCGACCTTTCAATTGACCGCGGTTCACGACCTGATAACCCTGAGCGGATCTCTGGTGATCGGGCTGGCCGCCTGCGCAGGGGCCGCGGAAATCGAGACCCTTTGGGACGCATCCCAAGTCGATGAAATGTGGCAAGTGCAACTTTGGGGTGAGGACGATGAAGCGCGTGACGCCACAGGCCGAAAACGACAGGATTTTCTAGACGCGTTTCGATTCTTTTTCAGTAGCAGGTGATAGGCTGAGACGATCAAAAGGCGCGGTGTCCTCCTCATTTTCCACCAGAATGCGGCCAGATTTGCGAAATAATGTTGTCGGGCGCGACTTTATTGGCGATTTCTTTTGTTGACTGCCTGTCAAGCCACAAAAGGAGTCTTGACCTCATGTGAAAGATTTGAACAAACTTGTTGGTGCCGATGAGCAAGACGCTCTGGGCATAAATTCTATTTCGGCCATGAAGGCCGGAGACCCGTCTGTAACAGGACGGACCATCAGGAAGAGGTAAAAATGAAAAAATCCGTATTTCTCGGTGCGCTGACGGTAGCAGGCCTTGCTGCTAGCTGGGCGACTGCCGGTACTCTGGACGACGTCAAGGCGAAGGGTTTCCTTCAGTGCGGCGTATCCACCGGTCTTGTCGGCTTTGCTGCTCCCGACGCCAATGGCAACTGGGCTGGCTTTGACGTCAGTGTCTGCCGCGCCGTTGCTGCCGCCGTTCTTGGCGACCCGCAAGCTGTCAAATTCACACCGACCACCGGCAAGACCCGCTTTACCGCGCTTGCATCCGGCGAGGTTGACATGCTGGCCCGGAACACCACCTGGACCTTCACCCGTGACGTTGACCTGAAATTCACCTTTGACGGCGTCAACTACTATGACGGTCAGGGCTTTATGGTTCCGAAATCGCTGGGTGTTTCCTCGGCAAAAGAACTGGACGGCGCAACTGTTTGTATCCAGACCGGCACCACGACCGAGCTGAACCTGGCGGATTTCTTCCGCTCCAACAACATGAAGTATGAGCCGGTTCCGATCGAAACCAACGCCGAAGCCCAGCAGCAGTTCCTGTCGGGCGCTTGCGACGTTTACACGACCGACCGTTCGGGTCTGGCGGCGACGCGTGCCGCGTTTGAAAAGCCGGGTGATTATGTCATCCTGCCCGAAACCATCTCGAAAGAGCCGCTTGGCCCGCTTACCCGTCAGGGTGACGACCAGTGGTCCGATATCGTCCGCTGGACGCTGAACGCGCTGATCTCGGCTGAAGAGCTGGGCATCACCTCGGCGAACATCGACGAGATGGCCAAAGCAAAAACCAAAAACCCGGAAATCAACCGTATTCTCGGCACCGCCGGCGACCTCGGTGGCATGCTGGGTCTCGACAAGAAGTGGGCCTACCGCGCGATCAAAGCCGGTGGTAACTACGGCGAACTGTTCGAGAAATACATTGGCGAGAAAACCGCGATTGGCCTTGCCCGCGGTCTGAACGCGCAGTGGAAAAAAGGTGGTCTGATCTACTCGCCGCCCTTCCGTTGATCTGAACATAGAAAAGGGCGCGATCAGTTCGCGCCCTTTTCGTATCTTTTGACTTAATTCTCTCAGGGAACATTCTGATATAACGAGGGCGACAAACGACCCTCTGCGGAATAACAAAACCGACAACAACATGGGGGCGCAGCTTTATGACTGCCATATCCGATAACGAGCCGCGGGCCGCTTTTCGGCTGAGCATGCTGATCTATGACACCCGGTATCGGTCTTTGACCATTCAGGTGGTGGCGATGGTCCTGTTCATGCTGGGGGCGGGCTGGCTGATCAGCAACGCGGCTGCGAACCTGGCGGCGTTGGGGAAACCGTTGAGCTTTGGTTTTCTGTCGCAGCCGTCCGGTTATGATATCAACCAGCACTTGATTGCATATAACTCGCAGATGTCGCATGCACGCGCGGCTCTTGTCGGTCTGCTGAACACCCTTCTGGTATCGGTCATGGGCTGTGTTTCGGCAACGATCATCGGGGTATTCATCGGGGTTTTGCGGCTGAGCAAGAACTGGGTCGTCTCAAGGCTTGCAGCGTTCTATATTGAGGGGCTCAGGAATGTTCCGGTCCTGCTGTGGATCGTTTTGGCCATGGCCATTTTCATCGAGACGCTGCCGGCTCCGCGGGCCTTTCGGGGGGCCAACCCATCGGCGACGATGTATCTGGATAACATGGTGGCCTTTACCAACCGCGGCTTTTATATCCCAAAACCGGTTTTCCATTCGGGATCGTGGCTTGTGGTTCTGGTCTTTTTCCTGTCGCTTGTGGGGATCGTGGTTTTCGGACGCTGGGCGCGCAAGCGGTTCGAGGATACGGGCCAGCTCTTGCCGACCTTCTGGATCAAGCTTGGAATATTTTTCATTCCGGCGATCCTGTTCTATTTCATCATGGGCCATCCGATCACGTTGGATTATCCGGCGCTTAAAGGGTTCAACTTCAAGGGTGGGTTCCATCTGCGAAACTCGTTGATTGCGCTCTGGCTGGCGCTGTCCTTTTATACCGCGACCTACATCGCCGAGGCGGTCCGGGCGGGGATTCAGGCGGTCTCCAAGGGTCAGACCGAGGCGGCTTATGCGCTGGGGCTGAGGCCGACGCGGACGACGCAGTTGATCATTCTGCCCCAAGCCTTGCGGATCATCATTCCGGTTCTGATTTCGCAATACCTGAACCTGACCAAGAACTCATCTCTGGCGATTGCAGTTGGTTACATGGATATCACCGGTACGCTGGGCGGGATTACCCTGAACCAGACCGGCCGCGAGATGGAGAGCCTGATGTTGCTGATGGCGGCCTATCTGGTTATCTCGCTGTCGGTGTCGAGCGTCATGAACTGGTATAACAATTCAGTCAAGCTGAAGGAGCGTTGAGATGACGCAGATGTCTTATGTCCGCACCAACATGCTGCCTGAACAAAAGCCGCCGGTCACCCAGGCGGGGCCGATCCGGTGGCTGCGCGAGAACATGTTCTCGAACATTCCCAATACGATCCTCAGCTTGCTGGCGATCTGGTTCATCTACAGCCTGCTGGGGGCGGTTCTACCTTGGATTTTCCATTCCTCTTGGAATGCGGGTTCGCTGCGCGAGTGCCGGCAATCCATTCAGGCGGCCTATGGTCCGGATGCCAGCGGCGCATGTTGGGCTGTTATTCGCGAACGCTATAACCAGTTGTTGTTCGGGTTCTATCCCAGCCACCTCTACTGGCGCCCGATTCTGGCCTTTGCGCTGATGCTTGTTGCCATTGCGCCGATCCTGTTTGCCGAGGTTCCGCGCAAGGTGTTGTGGTTTTCGGGGCTTTATCCCTTTATTGCCTTCTGGCTGTTCTGGGGCGGTACGGTCTTTCTGCCGATCTCGATCTTGCTGGGCTTTGTCATTGCCTATGTGGTTGCCATTACGTTGCCGCGTTTCGTCGGTTCACTGGGAGCGGTGATTCTGGCGATCCTTTTGCCGATCATCTGGTGGGCGACTCTGGCCGGCCCGGCGGTCAATCTGATGAACCGAACACTGGCCGGGGTTTTAACCCCCTCTTACATCGCCAAGATGGAACGGGAAAAGAGCCGCAACGAGGCCATTATCTCCAGTAAGAATTCAGACCCGGCGCAGGTTGATGCGGCCAAGGGGCTGATCAAACAGGCCGATCGCCGGATTTCTGACGCCGAGAACATTGGCGCGCTTGAGGCCAAGCTGGGCAAGCTCAAGGCCGCAGCCAAGGAAAAACTGGCAAGCTTGCCCGCGTCGGTCAAGGCATACCGATCGCTTGCCGCGGTTCCGGACACTGTCAGCCCGGCGGACCGCGCAAAACTGGCCGCAGCTCTTTTGGCTGTCACCAATTACAACAAGGCGAAAACCAAGCTGAGGCATGTCTATGCCGAGGTGGGTCGTATCGGCTTTCAGCCGGTGGAAAGCTCAAAATTCGGCGGCTTTATGCTGTCGGTTGTGATCGGTGTGACTGGCATCGCGCTGTCATTGCCGCTGGGGATTTTGCTGGCGCTGGGACGGCAGTCGCCCTTGATTATCGTAAAGACCCTGTCTGTCGGGTTTATCGAGTTCATCCGCGGTGTGCCTCTGATTACGCTGCTGTTTGTTGCGTCGACCTTGCTGAACTACTTTTTGCCACCGGGCACGACCTTTGACATCATCTTGCGGGTGATGATCATGGTGACGCTGTTTTCCAGCGCTTACATGGCCGAGGTCATCCGTGGTGGTCTGGCGGCACTGCCCCGTGGCCAATACGAAGCAGCCGACGCGCTGGGGCTGGATTACTGGAAGGCGATGCGCCTGATCATCATGCCACAGGCGCTGAAGATCTCGATTCCATCGATCGTCGGTATTTTCATCGGCCTGTTCAAGGATACGACGCTGGTGTCGATCATTGGCCTGATGGACCCGCTGGGCCTGAGCAACGCAATCCGGGCTGACTCGAACTGGAACGGGATTGTCTGGGAACTGTATGGCTTTATCGCCTTCATGTTCTTTGTCTTCTGTTTCTCGATGAGCCGCTATTCAGCCTATCTGGAGCGCAAGCTTCAAACCGGACATTAAGGGAGATTTAACAAATGACTACCGCCGTAGACCGCGAGATTGATCGCTCGCAAATGCAGGTGTCCGATGAGGTCGCCATCCAGATCGAAAACATGAACAAGTGGTACGGGTCATTTCACGTCCTGCGTGACATCAACCTAACCGTCAATAGGGGTGAGCGGATCGTGATCTGTGGTCCGTCCGGCTCGGGCAAGTCCACGCTGATCCGGTGTATCAACGCCCTTGAGGAGCACCAGCAAGGCAAGATTCTGGTGGATGGAATTGAACTGTCCTCGGATCTGAAAAACATTGACAAGATCCGCTCAGAGGTGGGGATGGTGTTTCAGCACTTCAATCTGTTTCCCCATCTGACAATTCTGGAAAACTGCACCTTGGCGCCAATGTGGGTGCGCAAAACCCCCAAGAAAGAAGCCGAAGAAACGGCGATGCACTACCTGCGCAAGGTCAAGATCCCCGAACAGGCAGACAAGTACCCGGGCCAGTTGTCGGGTGGTCAGCAGCAGCGTGTGGCCATTGCACGCAGCCTCTGTATGCAGCCTCATATCATGTTGTTTGATGAGCCGACGTCGGCGCTCGATCCTGAGATGATCAAAGAGGTTCTGGACACCATGATCGAACTGGCCGAAGAGGGAATGACGATGCTTGTTGTGACCCACGAGATGGGCTTTGCCCAAGCGGTTGCAAACCGGGTGATCTTTATGGATGCTGGTCAGATCGTCGAGCAGAACGAGCCCAAGGAGTTCTTCAACAACCCGCAGTCGGATCGCACCAAGCTGTTCCTCAGCCAGATTCTCGGGCACTGATACCGTCAGATTTGTTCGGCTCGATTGGGAAATCCCGGGCCGGGCGCGCGTGTGTTGCGAAAAATTGGAATCCGGGTTTCGCGCATTAAAAACGAAATCAAGCCTGCCGAGCGTGCTGCACAAGCGACTGCAGCATGCTCGGGCAGTGTTACATCTCATCCGGGGTGGCGTAGATATCCAACACCCCCGTACCCAGACGCAAATCGCGCCAGTCGTTGATGGGAAACTCCAGAACTGTGGCAGCCCCGGTCGGGTATTTGTCAAACTGTGCCGTATGGGGCGGCGGATCCTGTCGCAGATCGTGGGCCAGAACACCGAGACCGGGCATGTGACCAAGCAGCAGAACCACATCCCCGCTTGCCGTTTGCAGCACGTCCAAAAGCTGGGGAGCCTCTGCCAGATAGAGGCGATCAAGGGCAACCGGCACAGGCGCGTCGGCAAGATGTGGCGAAATCCCGTCCCACGTCTGCTGACAACGGATAGCCGGGGATAAAAATACCTGATCTGGTTGGCGGTTGGTGTCCGCCAGCCAGCGCCCGATCCGGTCGGCAGCAGCAGTTCCTCGCACATTCAGGGGACGCGCGCGGTCTGCCAGCCCATTGTCGGACCAACTGGATTTGGCGTGACGAACAAGAATCAGACGTTTCATGGATTATCCCTTGTGAAAATACCGCATATGATGTGCGGATTGCGCCTCTAGCCTGCCATAGCTTTGACCAGAAGGGCAAGAACGCCGGACAAGGCAGCCACCCTCAAGGCAGCTTTTCCCGTCAATCTTGTCCAGCCAGTCGTGACAGGTCGGGATATCATAGCGGTCTGAATTTAGCGCACCCGCCGGACATGCCGAACGGCAGGGCTGACGGACACACGTGTTGCAAGGGCTTTGGTAGGCCCCTTCTGGCAGGGCAATGACACGATCAAAGGCCAGTGCGCCGCGGAATGAAACAAACAGGCCCGCGGTTGAATCCACCAGCAGGCCGACCGGAGACTGCCACACCTGTCCTGACGCCAACGCCCAAGAGACAAAGGGCTGAACCGTCGGGCCGCCAAAGGGAAACAGTGCCTGCGCGCCAAGGATTTTGCCAAGGCGCGAAATGGTAATCTTGGACCAATGATCCAGCGGGTTGGGTCCTTGAAAATCGGTATCCGACTGAACCCGTGACCAAAATCCCGGCTCGCGTGGCCCCAGCAGAAAAAGCGTCCGGGCCCCCTCTGGCCTAAGGTCGATCGCGGGACTGAAAGCAGCAACGATATAAAGCCCTGCCGCTGCACAGGCCGCGTCGATTTTTTTATACGTCATTTTCGGAAAAAAGGCAGCATCAGCACCCACCCCAGGTTTGCCGGCCGATTGTCTTGCCAGCTTAACCCGATCTTCATATTTTCGTGCCCATCTTGGGGTTGTGCGACATAGGTATGAAACAGTCGATCCCAGATAGACAAGGAGAACCCGTAATTTGAATCATGCTCGGCCCGATATACCGAATGATGAACGCGGTGCATATCCGGTGTGACCAAAATCAACCTGACGGCCCGGTCCAGCCCCAATGGCAGGCGCAGGTTGGCGTGGTTGAACATCGCCGTTCCGTTCAGGATGATTTCAAACAGGATCACCGCCAGAACGGAAGGGCCAAGAAGGTAGACAAGACCGATTTTAAGGATCATGGAAAAGACAATCTCGACGGGATGAAAGCGCAGCGCCGTGGTGACATCAAAATCCCGGTCCGTATGATGAACCCGATGGAACCTCCACAGCAGAGGGATTTTATGGGTCATCAGGTGTTGCAGCCAGATCGCAAAGTCAAGAATGGCAATCGCCAAAGCCACCTCGACCCATGCGGGCCAGGCCAATTGGTGGAAGATTCCCCAATGGTTTGCGCTGGCATCATAGGCGGCGCCCACCGCCAGCAGAGGCAACAGTTTGATTGTCAAACTGTCGAGAACAATCAGCCCAAGGTTTGTGATCCACCGCCGCAGACGACTCTGAACGCGCTTGCGTCTGGGCGCCAGCCCTTCAGTTAGGGCGAATAGCGCAAAAAGACCCAGAAAGACACCTAGACGGACGAGAGATTCGTTTTCCATGCGGGGTTTCTGGCTGCTTTATGGGCGTCAGGCAAGATGTGGCGCGCCGCATGTCGAATTTGTTACTTGGCTGATGTCGTGTGGATCAGGCTGCCGGCCCCATGCTCGGTGAACAATTCCAAAAGTACGGCATTGGCGGCGCGACCGTCCAGAATGACCACGGCGCGGACCCCGCCCTTCATTGCGCTTAATGCTGTTTCTGCCTTGGGGATCATTCCGCCCGAGATCGTGCCATCGGCGATTAGGCCGCGCACATCATCCGGAGTCAGCCGGGTCAGGATATCGCCCGCAGAACTCATTATACCAGCAACATCGGTCAGCAATAACAGGCGATCGGCCTGCAAAGCCGCTGCGATCGCCCCCGCTGCGGTGTCGCCGTTGACATTAAAGGTTTCGCCATTTTTCCCGCAACCCACGGGGGCAACAACCGGAATATATCCGCTCGCTGCCAGTTCACGCAGAACCCGGGGGTTAACGTCTGTCGGGTGGCCGACAAACCCCATGTCGGGTGAGGCCCGCTCACACACCAAAAGGTCGGCATCCTTACCTGACAAACCGACTGCCTTGCCGCCCTGCCGGTTGATCGCTTGTACGATCCGCTTGTTGATGCGCCCGGACAGGACCATTTCGACGACCTCAACGGTTTTTTCATCGCTGACCCGTTTGCCATTGACGAACTCCGAGACAATGCCCAGCCTCTTGAGCATATCGTTGATCATCGGGCCGCCGCCGTGAACGATGACCGGGTTTATCCCGACCTGCTTCATCAGAACGATGTCCCGGGCAAAGCCATTCATGGCGCGATCGTTTCCCATGGCATGGCCGCCGAACTTTACGACGACGATTGCGCCTTCGTAGCGTTGCAAGTAGGGTAGGGCTTCGCTTAGTGTCCGGGCTGTGGCAATCCAGTCGCGCTTCATGGGGCCGTCCATTTCTATTGCAAATTTGGTGCCTCGTTGTTACGCGCTCGCCCAAACCTTGCCAAGTCCCGGATCGGCGCGGCGCGGCGCTGTTTTATATTTGAAGTTGCACGTTGGAGAGTGATGTGGCCAATGACGAGCGAAAAAAAACCCTGCTGTTGACCGGCGCAAGCCGTGGCATCGGTCACGCAACAGTAAAATACTTTTCCGACCGGGGATGGCGGGTTCTGACCTGCTCACGCATGCCGTTTTCGGATCGCTGCCCGTGGCCGGGCGGGGCCGAAAATCACATCGAGGTGGATCTTTCCGATCCCAAAAACACCGTCGAAGCGATTCACACGATCAAGGAAAAGCTGGGTCACGGGAAACTGGATGCGTTGGTGAACAACGCCGGAATTTCCCCGAAGGGTGCCGATGGGGCGCGGTTGAATACGATTGATACCGACCTCAAGACTTGGGGACATGTGTTTCACGTGAACTTTTTTGCGCCGGTCATTTTGGCCCGGGGCCTGCGCGATGAACTGCACGCCGCCAAGGGTGCCATCGTCAACGTTACCTCTATAGCCGGGGCGCAGGTGCATCCGTTTGCTGGCGCGGCCTATGCGACGTCCAAGGCCGCGCTGGCTGCACTTACGCGCGAGATGGCGTTTGATTATGGGCCGCTTGATGTCAGAGTGAACGCCATTGCACCGGGCGAAGTGGAAACCAGTATCCTTAGTCCCGGCACCGACCGGATCGTGCAGAAATTGCCGATGCAGCGGCTTGGCCAACCCGAAGAGGTTGCCAGTGTGGTTTATTTTCTGTGCACTGATGCCAGCTCATACGTTTCAGGGGCGGAAATCGAGGTGAATGGGGCGCAGCACGTTTGACGCGCGGTGTGTCGTCTGTGGTGCTCAGGTAATCCCGGCGATGATTGCGCGCAGCGTCTCCAGCCCGTGTTTTTTTTCCGCCGAGGTCAGGACGATCTCGGGATAAGCAGCGGGATGGGCCGAGAGAGACGTCTTTGTTTTTTCGATGATCGTATCGCGGGCGGCGTCTTTGATCTTGTCAGATTTCGTCAGAACCACCTGAAAGGTTACCGCGCATTTATCGAGAAGTTTCATGATTTCTTCGTCCACCGCCTTTGGGCCGTGGCGCGCATCGACCAGCAGAAAAATTCGCCTGAGGCTGGCCCGACCAGAAAGATATGAGCGCATTAGAGCCTGCCATTTTTCCACCATCTGAACCGGCGCGCGGGCAAAACCATAGCCGGGCAAATCTACCAGAAACCGATCTTTTCCAAGGGAAAAATAGTTGATTTCCTGCGTCCGCCCCGGCGTATTGGATGATCGGGCAAGATTCCTCTGACCCACCAATGCATTGATCAGAGAGGATTTCCCAACATTCGAACGTCCGGCAAAGCAGAGCTCCAACCGATCATCGGGCGGAAGGCCGTCCATTGCGACCACCCCTTTGAGGAATGTGCAAGGCTGGGCAAACAACAATCGTCCGGCCTCGATCTCATGGGGCTCTGGCGATTTAGAGATCGAAAATTGTGGCTGCATATCAGGCGCTTTCAATTGAAACGGGGTCACCAAGGGACAGTGCGCCCCCTTCCAGAACCTCGGCATAAACGCCAAAATTTGTGTGCCCATACGCCTGCTGAAGAAGGCCAAGCGTATCTACATCTGGGGCCCCGGTGGTGGGGTTCACCCCAGTTGCACGGCATCGACCGATGATTTCGCGCACGCGTAACAGAGTCGAGCCAATTCTGATTGTTTGCCCCACCAGATCAAACTCTTCCCACGGGGGTAACCCATCGATCCAAAGATTTCCCCGGAACCGCAGCGGCGACAAATCCTGCCCGGCGCGGTGGCTGAGTTCGCTGAGTGATCGTTCTGACAAGATCGAGAGTGAGGGGAAATCCGTGTCCGTCATTCCGCGATCTCGGGCGCGAACGATCCCGACTGGTCGTGCCCGGCTGGTGTTATTCAGTGGGCGCAACCAGTCGAGGAATCGCGCGCTATCCCCGGGGGCGTCTGGCCAGAAGGTCAGATCGTCAAGATCAGGATGGGTCAGAGTAAGAATTTTCCCACGCGGATCCAGATGCGCGCGAAGGGCCATCAACGCTGCTGTTTTTGCTCCGCGCGAGAACAAGTTGCACGGTTTCCATTCAGAGCCCGGGCCAGCAATATCAGCCGCTTCGTGCGGTACGGCCCAGCGCCTGTCCCAAGGCATGGTCTGACCGGGGGATAAAGTTACCTTTTTCAGAGCTTCCACCCCGTGTGATTTGATCGGGTGGCGAAAGATTTTGGTCAGCTGTGCTGTCATTCCTTTGGTTTTTTCTTGCGCGAGAAGGTTCCCAGAATATTGCCAAAGACATCTGGTTTGACCCCCTGGCTGCGCATAATCAGGTATTGTTGCGTAAAGGTGAGGGTGTTGTTCGCCACCCAGTAAAGCACAAGGCCACTGGCAAAACGTCCCAGCATGAACATGAACACCCAAGGCATCCAGGCAAAGATTTGTGCCTGTGTTTTGTCTGCTGGGGCGGGGTTGAGTTTTTGTTGCAGCCACATGCTGATCCCCATCAGAATTGGCAGAACGCCAATCGACAGGATTGCCAGCGGGCTGCCCGGGCCGGGGGCATCAAAAGGTAGGAGGCCGAACAGGTTCAAAATCGAGGTGGGGTCGGGTTTGGACAGGTCGTGGATCCACCCAAAGAACGGGGCCTGACGCAGCTCGATGGTGACGAAAATCACCTTGTAGAGTGAGAAAAAGATTGGGACTTGCAGAAGAATTGGTAAGCAACCGGCTGCTGGGTTGACCTTTTTCTCCTTATAGAGTTTCATCGTCTCTTGCTGCAGAGCCTGTTTGTCGTCGCCTACGCGCTCTTTCAATTTCTTGATTTCGGGCTGCAGTTCTTTCATTCGGGCCATCGAAACGTAGGACTTGTAGGCCAGCGGAAATAACAGCGCCTTGATAAGGAAAGTCAGGCTGATGATGGCAACGCCCATGTTGCCAAACAGGCCGCTCATGAAGTGGAGGATTCGAAAGATCGGTTTGGTGAGGAAAAAGTAGATACCCCAGTCGATGGAATCGACGAATTGTTCGATCCCTTTCTTGTCCTGATAATTTCGGATCGTTTCCCATTCTTTTGCACCGGCAAATAGTGATGTCGTGACTGAGTCGGTGGCTCCCGGCGCAACCGTCATGATCGGCATTCGCACATCGGTCTGATAGATCACCTTTTCGGGCTGGAATTTTGTGACGGCGGTAAATTTTTCGCCGTTCGCCGGGATTAACGTTGTCATCCAGTATTTATCGGTAAAGCCGATCCAGCCGTTTTTCGTGACATGATCGACCTCGCCGACGCCGCCTTCGCTTTTGAGAGGATCGAGCTTTTTGATTTTCTTGTATTTTACCTCTTTCAGGCTGCCGTCAAACGAGGCCACCATTCCCTCGTGCAGAATGTAATAGCCGCGGGTCTTTGGTTCGCCGTGACGCGCGATGATGCCATAAGGGGCCACCTGCATGGATTTTCCAGAGGTATTGGTTACCGATTGCTTGACCGTGAACATGAAATTCTTATCAACCGAGATTTCACGTCGGAACGTCAGGCCGTGTTTATTGTTCCAGGTCAGTGTGATCGGCGTATTGGCGGTCAGCATTGTGCCTTTTTCCAGTGTCCACGGAGTATCAGCGCCGGGGACCGCGTCAAACCCAAGATCGCCAACGGGAGCCCAGCCGTATAGCGCATAATAGGGCTTAGGTCCGCCGACCGGAGATAAAAGCGTCACGTGCCGGGCATTTTTCTTTAGCGAAACGCGGTAGTCCTTCAGGGAGAGATCATCGATTCGCCCGCCGCGCAAAGATATGGAGCCGCTTAGGCGCGGGGTGTCGATTTTTACGCGCGGCGTTTTGCTGATGGCCTGCTGGCGGCTTTCCTCAGGAGAGGTGGACAGCGATGGGGCCTTTGACGGAGCGCTTGAAATCGCGGGTGTTTTTGCCGTCTGCTGCGTCCCCGTCTGAGCTGTGGAGGTCGCTGTTGCACTCGGTGGGTTCGGCTTTTGTGTTTCCGCGGGAGGAAAGAACACGACCCAAAAAAGAATTACGAGCGCACTGAGCGCAGTTGCTAGAATAAGGTTCTTATTCTGATCATCCATTCTGGTGTCCACCATGCGGCTTTTTGATAGGGTGGTTCAACAGATGTGCGTGGGAAAGGTCAAGCGGTTTTCGGTTGGATGTGCGGTTGCGCCGCTCGGAAAATAACAGTTTTTCGTGATATTTCAGCCGGCTTTTTTATTTGTGATATCCCCTGCCTCCAATCGTGCCCGGTGCTGGTGCAGCCAGATGATGCTGTCTTCGAGCGGCATGGGTTTTGCGATGCCGAAACCTTGCAGATATTGACAGCCAATATTGGCGAGATGGCATTGTTCGCCAAGCGTTTCCACACCCTCTGCAAGGGTTTCAAGACCGAGGCTTTCGGCCATGCGGATGATTGCTGAGGTTATGGCCTGTTGCTCGGGGTCGGAATCGATTTTCGTGATGAAAGACCGATCGATTTTCAGGCGGTTCACTGCGAAACGCCTAATATTGGCGATGGCGGCGTGACCGGTGCCAAAATCATCAAGATCAATGCCAAAACCCTGAGCCGCAAGAGAGCGGATGTTATGGGTGATGACGTCCTCGTCATGGTCACTGACCACATCCTCAAGGATTTCGATTGTCAAACGCGCCGGCGCTATTTCGAATCGGTCGACCTCCCATTTTATCTTTTCAACCAGTTTCGGATTTCGCAGGTCATCCGAAGAAAAATTCACGCCGATGCTGGGCACCCGAAAGCCGGCGTTGTCCCAGGCCTTGAGAGCCGAGAGGCTGTGGTAGAGAATCACCTCGCTCAAACGTTGGGAGCGCCCGGTGCTCTGGATGGCGCGCACGAACAAACCGGGCAGGATCAGACCGTTTTCCGGGTGTTCCCAGCGGGCAAGGGCCTCGAATCCGGCGATTTCGCCCGTATCCGCGCAGATCTGGGGCTGGAAATGGGGCCGAATCTGCCCATTCTCCAGAGCCGCCTCGAGTTCGGCGGACAGGGCATGCAGTTTTTGGATCTCACGCCGCATTTTTGGCGAAAAATTGCGGGTTGCGCCGGGGCCTTCTTTTCGGGCCAGATCTAGCGCGATTTCGGCGCTGGCCAGCACTGATTCGGCATCATTGGCCGGGGCGCGCCCCGACAGGCATATCCCGATGGAGCAGGTCAGATAGCAGGTGGTGCGATCCACGCTGAATGGTTGGGATAGAGCATTTCGCACCCGGTCTGCTAGGGTCAAGGCAATGGAAAAGTCAGCCTTTTTTATGGGAAACAGCACGATGGCAAAGTCATCTCCGTCAATTCGTGCAACAATATCATCATCCCGAACGCAGGATTTCAGGCGTTGGGCCACCTCCTGCAGCAGGCGGTCCCCAGTTTCCATGCCGTAACGTTCGTTGATCAGGCGAAACTTGTCGATATCAATGTGCAGAACGACGGTTTCCCGGCCAGTATTATGCTCGGCCTGAATGAAGGTTTGCAGTTTCTTGAGGGCATGGCGCCGGGTTGCAACCGAGGTCAGGGCGTCCCGGTTGTTTCGCGGTAGCGCGGGACTTTGTTGCGCCTCTCCACTGCCTTTCAGCAATTCCTGAAAGGCCAGAAGGGTCGGAAACATGAAACTGACGACAAACAGGATCGCATCATTATGCGACCAATAGGCGATGACGATGAATAGCGGTAAGAAGCTGAGCAGATGAAAATCACGGAAGGTCCATTTTTTTTCCGCGTCTTTCCCCGCATGTTTCGCCGCGTCCCGGGCCCTGGTTTTGTCCGTTGCCATTGTCGGTCCCCAAGCAGATATGGCGCGACAGATCCGCGCCCCGACCGACACCTATCAGAGTTTTTGCATATGGAAGGTTAATAGCCGCCGACGCAATACCGTGGATTTATTCCAAATTTTAAGGATCTGCCGACGATTTCAGGGCAAGGGAGGCAAAATCAAACAGGGCGGGGTCCAGCAGATGGCTGGGGCGGGCGTGCATCAATGCACGGAACATCACATTGCGCCGACCGGGATTGTGCTCCTCCCAGGCATCAAGGATCTTCTTGACCTGTTGGCGCTGCAACCCGTCCTGCGAGCCGCAGAGATCACAGGGAATGATCGGGTAATTCATGGCGTTGGCGAAGCGCGCGCAGTCGTCCTCGGCGACAAAGGCCAGCGGGCGGTAGAGGAATAGATCGCCCTCTTCATTCACCAGCTTTGGCGGCATGGTGGCCAGGCGTCCGCCGTGAAACAGATTCATGAAAAAGGTTTCCAGAATGTCATCGCGGTGGTGGCCAAGAACGATGGCAGAGCAGCCCTCCTCACGTGCGATCCGATAGAGGTTGCCCCGACGCAGACGCGAGCAGAGCGCGCAATATGTGCGGCTTTTGGGGATCTTGGATTTCACGATCGAGTAGGTGTCCTGATATTCGATCCGGTGAGGGATATTCATGCGCTCGAGAAACTCAGGCAAGACGGTTGCGGGAAATCCGGGCTGGCCTTGATCGAGGTTGCAGGCCAGCAGATCGACCGGCAACAGCCCCCGCCATTTCAGCTCATGCAAGATTGCCAGAAGGGTATAGCTGTCCTTGCCGCCGGACAGGCAGATCAGCCATTTCGCGCCTCGTTCGACCATGCCGTAGGTCTCGATGGCATCGCGGGTCTGGCGGACGATCCGTTTGCGCAACTTACGAAAGGCGGTGGTGGTGGGAGCCCCGGAAAACAGGGGGTGAATCTCGGTCTGGGTATCAGGCATCGTGGTCTTTCGGCGGGGGCACCGGGTCATAGCCGTCGCGTCCCAAGGGGTGACAGCGACCGATTCGCCGGATGGCCAGCCAGCTGCCCCTGATGGCGCCGTGTTTCTCCAGCGCTTCCAGCGCATAGGCCGAACAGGTCGGCTGGTAGCGGCACGAATTTCCGACCCAGGGGCTGCCAATCAGACGATAGGCCCGGATGGGAAGGGACAACAAAAAAGCAAGGGGTGTCATCGGAATATCGGCAATGCACAAGGGCTGACAGGTCAGCGGATACCCACCCATATAGGCATGTCCGTCGGCCAAGTCAGCCCGATTTGCAAAAAATTGTGGACGCTAAAGGCCGCGGGCGCGTGGTTTAGGGGTCTATGCCCACAAGTGTTCCGACAAAATATCGAATCGCAAAAACTTTGTCACGCCTTTGGCGATGAGAACGTCTCGACCGTTTGTCGAAACGCGTTAATACCCGCCTTTGCGTCGGCTTTCCGGCAATCCCGCGATGCGCCCGCCCTGTTTTGATGGGTCCTGCGGGAACAGGTCATAGATGTCTTTTTGTTTCAGCTTTTCGCCCCATTGGGCGCTCATGGCCTTCAGGATGGCACGGGTGTTGGGTTGGCTTTCGTGGTTATCGAAAAATTCCTCACGCAGATAGTTTAGAATATCCCAGTGCCGGTCGGTCAACTCGATTCCATCTTCGGCTGCCATAAAGCGCGCAAGGTCTTCGCTCCAGTCGCTTTGGTTCTCAAGATACCCTTTTTCGTTGGTTTCTATGGTTTTACCTTCAAATTCAAACGCCATGATGTGGTCCTCCCTTTGTCTGTTGCGGTAATTACAAACATTAATATATGATAATACTTTGATTTTTTAGAGCGGTCAAATCCTGCGATGGATTCACCGTCAAGGTGCGACAATTCGAGCGGCTCTAGTGTTGATCACCGTGAATTCGGTTCAGAGCGGCTTTTAGATCGTCTGAAAGGTTGGGAAACTGCCTTGACTCGGCCTCGTTGGGGCGACCGATCAGAACGTAGTCCCATCCAGCACGGCCCAGTTTTGGCAGGTGCGCGCGGGCGATTTCCCGTAGGCGACGTTTGGCGCGGTTGCGGGCCACAGCATTTCCCAGCTTTTTTGAGCAGGTGTAGCCGACGCGCAGGACCGAACCGTCGCCTTCGCCGGGTTTTCGATGTCGTGCCAGCAGGATAAAGCCGGGCGTGACCTGCCTCCGTCCCCGGTTGGCGCGCAAAAAGTCGGCGCGGTTTTTAAGGGATTCCATCGGGCACAAGAAAACCGCCGGGGGCGTGGCACCGGACGCGGCCATTGGGCCTGCCTGTGTCGCCTTCGGCGGTGTCATTCATGGATCTTTCGCGGCGCGCTGTCTTACGCAGACAAAACCTTGCGGCCCTGCGCGCGACGGCGGTTCAGAATCTTGCGCCCGGCTTTGGTGGCCATGCGCGCGCGGAACCCGTGGCGCCGTTTGCGAACAAGGTTGCTCGGCTGATAGGTGCGTTTCATAACTCAAACTCCAGAAGCGGCCCTGTCCTTTGGGGCGTCCGAACGGTTTATCCGCTCGGGACATCCACCCGGATTCGGGGGCCGTGTCATTCAGAAGCCGCTATTTACGGCGACACCGCGCAGAAGTCAATTCGCGTGCTGCCGGATTGTTGCAACAATTTTCGTAAATTTTCCGGAAAACACCGGATAAGAGCCGAATCATGCGGAATAATTGAAATATTGGCTCAATCCTGATCAAGGCAGCGTGAGGCCCCTACCGCTTACCCACCCTTGTGGCCCAGATAGGGGGGATGGATGGTCAACCGAGAGAGAGACAATGACGAATGAACCCGCGCCGCGCGCACCTTCGATCAGACGCCTGTTGCCGCTTGGGATCATCCTTGTCGTGGCGGTCAGCGGCTTTTTCCTGCTGCGCGATACGCTTAGCTTTCAGACCCTGCAAGATAACCGAGATGTGTTGCTTGCATTTCGCGATCAGAACTATGTGTTTTGTGTTATCGCATTCATGCTGGTTTATATTGTCATTGTCGCGTTTTCCCTGCCCGGCGCGGCGATTGCCTCGTTGACCGGGGGATTCTTGTTTGGCCTCGTGTCGGGAACAGTGTTCAACGTGGTTTCGGCCAGTGTCGGGGCCGGGGTGATCTTTTTGGCGGCACGGTTTGGTTTGGGGGAGGTTTTGTCGCGCAAGATGGCCCAGTCCAAGGGTGCCGCGCGGCGGCTGCGCGACAATCTGGCTGAAAATGAGATTTCATACCTTTTGTTGATGCGTCTGGTGCCGGCAGTTCCGTTTTTTGTTGCCAACCTTGTTCCGGCGCTGGTCGGGGTGACCTTTTGGCGGTTCATTCTGACCACCTTTTTTGGCATCATCCCGGGTGCCATTGTGTTTACATGGGCCGGTGTTGGGCTGGGTGATGTGTTTCAGCGCGGCGGTTCTCCTGATCTTGGCCTGATTTTCGATCCCAAAATCCTCACCCCCATTCTGGCACTTAGTGCCCTTGTCGCCTTGCCCGCCATCCTGAAGACAATCAAGAAAATGAAAGCAGCCTGAGAATGAAAAAACGTGTAAAAGCCGACCTTTGCGTTATCGGAGGCGGCTCGGGCGGGTTGTCTGTTGCGGCCGGAGCGGCGCAAATGGGTGCCCGTGTGGTTCTGGTCGAGGGGGGCGCAATGGGCGGGGACTGCCTGAACCACGGGTGTGTCCCCTCAAAGGCGTTGATTGCGGCGGGAAAACATGCCCATGCCCTGCGATCTGGCGCGCCATTTGGAATTTCCGCTGTTGAGCCCGAGGTCGATTATGCCGCCGCCAAGGATCACGTTCAGCGGGTTATCGCCGGCATTGCGCCACATGACAGCGTGGCGCGGTTCGAGGACCTCGGGGTGAAGGTCGTGCAGGCCTACGGTAAGTTCACCTCGCCTCGCAAGCTGCAGGCCGGCGAGACCGTCATCAAGGCGAGGCGGTTCGTGATCGCGACTGGCTCATCCCCGTTTGTTCCGCCGATCTCGGGGCTTGAGAAGGTGCCTTATCTGACCAACGAAACGATCTTTGACTTGCGGGAACGGCCGACCCATCTGATTGTCATAGGCGGCGGTCCGATCGGGATGGAACTGGCCCAGGCGCATCGGCGGCTGGGCTGTGAGGTGACGGTTCTCGAAGGGCTGAAAGCGCTGGGCAAGGACGATCCTGAGATGACGGCAATCGCTCTGAACCACCTGAGGGGCGAGGGGATCGAGATCGTCGAGGGCACGATGGCAGCGAAAATCAGCGGTACGCCAGGTGCGATCGAGGTTCATACCAAGGATGGCTCGGTTTATCAGGGCAGCCATCTGCTGATGGCGGTGGGGCGCAAACCCAATATCGATGAGTTGGGGCTTGAGGTGGCGGGCGTTGCGAGCACCCACGATGGCATCGCGGTTGACGCGGGGCTGCGCACCAGCAATCGGCGCATCTATGCCATTGGCGACGTTATCGGAGGGTTGCAGTTTACCCACATGGCCAATTATCACGCCGGCATCGTGATCCGCTCGGCCCTGTTTGGCCTTGGGGCAAAAGCAAGCAGCGCGCATATCCCTTGGGCGACCTATACCGATCCCGAGATTGCCCATGTCGGGCTGAATGAAGATGATGCGCGCAAGATACACGGCAACGGGCTGGAGGTCGTTCGGTTTTCGTTTGAGGACAATGACCGCGCCCGGACCGAATTGCTGACCTCGGGGTTGATCAAGGTGATGGTAGTCAAGGGGCGTCCGGTCGGCGCGTCGGTGGTCGGCGCTCAGGCCGGTGAGCTGATCCAGATATGGGCCTTGGCAATTGCCAATCGCCTGAAAATGTCGGCCATCGCCGCGATGGTATCGCCCTATCCGACCCTTGGCGAGATCAACAAGCGTGTTGCCGGGGCATATTTTTCACCGCGCCTGTTTGCCAACGTCTGGGTCAAACGGGCGGTCCGTCTGGTCCAATGGTTATAGACATTTCCAGCCGTCTGTGATCTGTGATAATGGTTTGGGAACAAAGAGGATTTACCCAGCGCATGTTTCTGAACTCACTTTCGGGGCGTTTTCTGTTGCTGACCGTCGTGTTTGTCATGCTGGCGGAGGTCCTTATCTTTGTGCCCTCGGTGGCCCGGTTCCGCGAGGACTACCTGCAATCCCGCCTTGAGCGGGCCCAGATTGCCTCGTTGGCAGTTCTCGCCAACAAGGACCAGATGATTGATCCGGCACTGGAAAAGGAATTGTTGCAAAATGCCGGGGTCTTGAATGTTGTTCTGCATCGCGATTCCGCGCGGGAGCTGGTTCTCAGCTCACCCATGACGCAACAAATCTCGAAAAGCTTCGATTTGCGCAAGGCAACGGCGTTCGGGTTGATCCGGGATGCGCTGCTGCGTTTGTTTGATCCCAAGGACACAATTATCCGGGTTGTCGGGATGCCGGTCAACATGGCCGGTCTCGAGATCGAAGTCACCCTTCACACCAAGGGTATGCGTCAGGAAATGCTGGATTATGGCGGGCGGGTTTTCCTGCTGTCTGCAGTCATTTCCATTATTACGGCGGCGCTTTTGTTTGTTGCCGTGCGCCGGGTTCTGGTTGCTCCGATCAGTCGGGTGATCAGCCAGATCAAGGCCTATAAGGATTCACCCCAAAATCCCCTGCTGATCATACGGCCGAACGCCGGGATTACCGAGCTGCATGAGGCCGAGGAGGCGATTCGTTCCATGCAGATCGAGCTGAGCGGCGCTCTGAAACAAAAGGACCGGCTGGCCACGCTGGGTGGGGCTGTGGCCAAGATCAGTCACGATCTGCGCAACATGTTGACCACGGCGCAGTTGCTGGCTGACCGGATGGATATGAGCGAAGACCCAGCGGTCAAGCGCACAACCCCGAAACTGGTTCATTCGCTGACCCGTGCGGTCAACCTCTGTGAAAGCACCCTGACCTTTGGCAAGGCCGAGGAACCTGCCCCGGAAATTTCCGAGTTTCCCCTGCGCGCGCTGGTGCAGGATGTTGTCGAGAGCGAGGAATTGGCAACGACGGACACAAAGATCCGGTTCGAGGTTAATATTCCCGCCGACATGACCGTTGCCGGCGATCCCGAGCAAGTGTTTCGTGTGCTCCTGAACCTTGTGCGCAATGCGCGTCAGGCGATCATGGCCTCGGACCGGCCCGGCGAGATCATACTTTCCGCGGAAAAGGTTGACGCTTTTTGGTGTGTGTTCGTTCGCGATACCGGTCCGGGTCTGCCACCCAAAGCCAAGGAAAAACTGTTCAAACCGTTTGAAGGCGGGATACGCAAGGGCGGCTCGGGCCTTGGGCTGGCGATTGCGTGGGAATTGGTGCGCGGGCATGGCGGGAATCTGGAGCTTGTCGAGACGACGCCCAAGGGCACATGCTTTCGGGTTGCTATTCCGTATGATCCGGGGCGAGCAAAATCAGGGAAATAGACATTTGGCACTTGCATTGCCCGGCCGCCGCGGCTAAATCCCAAGTCCACGCACCGATAGCTCAGCTGGATAGAGTACCTGACTACGAATCAGGGGGCCGGGGGTTCGAATCCTCCTCGGTGCGCCATTTTCCTAAACCTCTCCTATGTATTCTCCACGGGCCGGGTAATTGTTGGCAATGGCAAAATCGATTGCCGACAGCAGTTCGGAAAAATGCGGCCGCACAAAAGGCATGGTTTGTACAGACCCGTAATATAATGTCTGCTCTGGGGTGATCATGAACAGGCCCGGTTCCGCAAAGAGGGGTGGCTCTTCAAGGCCGGTCGAGGTTTTTCCCCTGGAGGTCGAGATATAAAGCCCCCAGTTGCGGGCAACCTTCAGGTCGAGATCATAACCAAAACGTAAATTCCGGGCCGAGATCTTGTCCACCATCCCGCGCGCGCGCTCTTCCCCGTCCGTACTGACGGCAAGACATCCTACGCCGCGTTTGTTAAACTCTGGCACCCGTTTTTCAAATTCGGTCAGGTAATTGGCGCAGATCGGGCAATGCAGACCTCGATAAAAACAAATGACCGTGCCGGTTTCCGGTGATTGGGCAGACAGATCGAAAAAGCCGTGGTCCAAGGTCTCAACGGCAAGATTCGGCGTTTTCTGGCGGGGAATAAGCATTTTTGCGCCTTTTGTTCGAGGATTTTCCTCAAGGCTAGCGCCGCTGGAGGATGGTGAAAAGGAATTAAGGGCCAGCACATATCACAGTCGCGCGAGGTCGGGGGGGTGTTGTTTTGGTCAAGGGGCAGGAGAACAAAAAGGGGCGAAAGTTTCCCTTCGCACCTTTCTGTTGTAGCAAGTGTTAAGTCGTGATCTTGTTGCTTTGGCGCACTAAGGCTCTGCTTTGTGCCTTGGCGGCCGCGGCCGTTGTTTGTCAGCGCAGAAGCTGGGCTTCCTTCCGTTTTAGGGATCTGCGGGCCGAGACGTATGTCTTGCGGCCATGCGTTTCCCGCAGCTCCGGGAACAGCTCGAAGATTTCGTTGCGCTGGGCCTTGCCCACTCCCTTCAATGAGTAATCGCCGGGTTGGAAACTTTCGGTCCAGGTGCCGTCGCCAAGGACAACTTCGTGATTGTCAAACATCATGTGGACATAGGACAGACCGATCGAATCAACCTGTTGGATGCCGTGCCCGTTGACCAGATGTTTGGCCGCCACCAGAACCTCATGATCTTCAAACAAAAGCGAGGTTTTTTCGTTGGCAATCAACATGCGATGATTGGGTGAGACCATCATGTCTCGCTCGGGCAGGCCGTTGCCAAGGGCCCCTTTGCGGATCAGGACCGGGCGCAGGTGTGGGTTTTCCAGCAACATCCGGCCGTCCAGCGCCTTGGTGCCAATCCAGCGGATTTCCTGCATGCCGTTGTCGCGGGTTACGACCTTGTCCCCGGGGCGCAATTCCTGGACCGGGCGCACGCCGGTTTCCGTAAGGATAAGTGTGCCCGGAGTAAAGCACGGCACATTATCGTCATCGTCATCGTCATCGTCATCGTCATCGTCATCGTCATCGTCATCGTCATCATCGTCGTCGTCGCCATCGTCTTCATCTTCGGTTTTTTCAAAATCCGACTTTGTGTCATCGTTGGAATGGGCGACTCCGTCCCCGTGATCTGAACTGGTATCTTTGATATGCTCCACGTTATCGGCCATCAGGGCGTCATCGTCATCATCGCTGCTGCCGTAGAACAGGTCGCCATCATCGCCGCCAACGGCATGGTCATTGCCGTCGCCCGTTTTGACGGCATCGTCCTCGGTTCCGCCGGCACTTGTATCGCCGTTCGGGTCACCTGCGTAAGCCAGATTAGTGTTGTCGTCCTTGTCGGCGCCAAGGATGATGCTGTCTTTGTTTGATGTCGTTGTCACGGTGCGACCCCTTTACGATTACTGTTCCTATCCGCCGGTTTGGTGGCGCGGATGTTATTTCGGAGGATTGAAAAAAAGAATAATGAGGACGGCCAGCGTGATCGACAAAAGCGCAACCCAGAGGGTCACTTGCGAAAACGCGGGATCGAACAGCGGTGTCATGCTTGCGGCAAACCACAGCACAACCAGTGCAATTGCTGGAAAGGATCTGGAGATCAAAACCTGGGCGTCACGGTTTGACACGGCACTCACCTGTTCTGCATCCGCTGATGCAGTCCCTGTGTGCGGTCGCCCCCTGACCTATGGTAAAGCCCTTCCCAGTTCGGGCAATGTCCCGGTTGTTTAGCAAAAAGCCCGCGTATGCGAAAGAGAAATCTGGCGAAACTGTGGCGGAAAATCGCCGATTGTTCCGTACGGCTGAAAAAATTCTGGTTGAATTTCCGGGAGTTACGGTGGGTTATTGTTTCCGTCGGCGAGCCAATCCTCGCAATTTTTGGCCTGTGGAGAAAGGCGATGGCACCTGTTTTCCGCGGGATCGAACCGTGGGTTCAGGCCCTACGGACATGGGCAAAGTGAGGTCCAAGCAAAGGAGATACCTGCGGCGGCTTGTCTGCCATGGCGATCGGGTGTGCGGTGTCAGAGCAGGCACGATTGTTTCATGTTTGGCGCCAGTCAAAAACCCGGTTGGGCCGTCACATTCACCCCGGATTTCAGGCAACGATTGGGGCGGTGCACGGATGAAAATTGGCAAAAATACGATCCGGCGTCGCGTGATACGGTAAAATTTCAATCGCCAGCGGCGTGTTTGGGCCGAGTCCGTCGCGATTCGCCCGGCTTTTGGCCGGAGTGTTGCGAATCAGATTTTTACGACCACATCCGGCAGGTTCAGGGCTTTCATCAAGTCCCGGACCTCCTGACGTGCGGCAATGTTTGACAGGTTCAGACCGCCGATTTTTGCGTCACGCATATCCATCAGGGTCAGGCCGTTGGGAAACATCTCGCGAAAGATGACACGCTCGCTAAATCCGGGCGCCACGCGAAACCCGATTCGTTTGGACAGATCCTCGAGCGCTTTGCCAACCTTGCGTTTGTTGTGCATGTTCTGGGTGCCCAGACGGTTGCGCACCACTAGCCAGTCGATCGGCTGTAACCCGGCCTGGGCCCGCAATTGGCGGGCACTCCAGACCATCTCGGAATAAACCGAGGGGCCGATCACGCGGTTGTTGGTCGGATCGATCCGGGCCAGAAGGTCAAAATCAACAAAGCTGTCGTTGAGCGGCGTGACCAGAGTATCGGCCAGAGAATGGGCCACCTCGGACAGGCGTGTGTGCGAACCGGGGCAGTCCACGACGACAAAATCGTTTTCATCCTCAAGCACCGCAATCGCCTCGGCAAGGCGGCGGTCGTTGATGTTTTCCCCGGGGGCCAGTTTGGACTGACCGATGTTGGGAAGTCGCCCGAGGTTGGGCATTGGCAGGGCGGTTTCGGTGCGGCGGATATACTCGGCGCGATTTTCAAGGTAGCGCGAAAACGACCGCTGGCGGGTGTCGATATCCAACGCCCCCACCTTGTAGCCCATCCGCGCCAGTGCCGTTGCGATATGCATGCAGGTGGTGGATTTCCCCGACCCGCCTTTTTCGTTTCCCACAATGATGATGTGCGACACGCCTGCTGCCCCTTGAATAGACGAAAAGCGCGCCCTTGAAAGGCGCGCCCCGATCTATAGACAATAAATGTCTGCGAAGAAAGAATGATTGCGGGTCAGGCTTAAAATCCCAGCCCTTCGTATTTCTTCTTGAACTTCGAGACCCGGCCGCCGGTGTCCATCAGGCGCTGGTTGCCGCCGGTCCAAGCGGGGTGAACCGAAGGGTCGATGTCCAGCGTCAGTGTGTCACCCTCTTTGCCGTAAGTCGAGCGCATGGGGACAATGGTGCCGTCGATCAGCTTGACGTTGATCATGTGATAGTCGGGATGGATGTCGTTTTTCATCTGTCCACTCCTTTAGGCGTTCGATTTGGGCTTGTAGTTGGTTTTTTCTGCGATCCGGGCCGATTTGCCACGACGCGAGCGCAGGTAGTAGAGCTTGGCGCGACGCACACGGCCGCGGCGCACAACGGCGATTTCCGCGATGTTTTGCGAGTGCAGCGGAAAGACGCGCTCGACACCTTCGCCGAACGAAATCTTGCGCACCGTGAACGAGGCGCCAATGCCGTTGCCGCCCTTGCGGGAAATGCATACGCCTTCGTAATTCTGCACCCGGTGGCGGCTGCCCTCGGTTACCTTGTAGCCAACGCGGATGGTGTCTCCGGCCTTGAAGTCGGGGATGTCCGCCCCGATTTCGGCAATTTGCTCGGCTTCGAGCTGTTCAATAACATTCATTTTGTCGTCCTTCTTGCCTGCCGTTTTCCAGCAGAGTTTCCTGTGCGTCCCTATTGCTCTTGGTCTCCGTCCGGGTCCTTATCGTGTCGATAAGCCCGCCAGAGGTCAGGACGACGTTCCTTGGTCAGGCGTTCGGACTGATCGGTTCGCCAAGCGGCGATTTTCGCGTGATGGCCGGAAAGGAGAATCTCCGGTATCTTGCGACCCTGCCAGTCCGTTGGCCGAGTATATTGCGGGTGCTCCAAGAGACCGTGTGAGAATGATTCCTCCACAGTCGACTCGGTGTTCCCAAGCACGCGGGGTATAAGGCGTACGCTGGCATCAATCAAGGCCTCGGCAGCAATTTCTCCGCCGGTCATGACAAAGTCGCCAAGCGAGACCTCTTCAACCCCGAAATGGTCCAGCACACGCTGGTCCACGCCCTCGAACCGACCGCAAAGAATAGTGATCCCGCGAGTGCGTGAAAACCGCTGCGCCATGGCTTGGGAAAACGGTCTTCCGCGCGGTGAAACGTAGATCAATGGCCAGTCGGCGCGGTTGTCAAAGGGGGGGGCGGATGCCGCCTGAAATGCCGCGGCGATCACATCGGCGCGCAACACCATGCCCGCGCCACCACCTGCGGGGGTGTCATCGACATTCTTGTGCTTGCCAATGCCAAACGCGCGTAGGTCGATGGTTTCAAGCGCCCAGAGGCCGCGTTGCAGGGCCTTGCCGGTCAGGGACTGGCCAAGGATGCCGGGAAAGGCGTCAGGAAACAGGGTGATGACCCGTGCCCGCCATGCGCCGGCCAGTTCGGGCGTGTCGTCCAAAAGCGGGCGCGGCGTCAGGGTCGGGCCGATGGCCAGACGGCCGTGGGATTTCGTGTGCGGTCTGGTCGGCGTTTCACCCATCGTTTGGCGCCTTGGCAATGATTTCTTCGGGCGGGTCAACGACAATGCGTTGCCGGGTCAAATCGACTGTCGGGACCACGGCGCGGGTAAAGGGCAAGAGGATGCTGGCGCCGCCGCCCTTGGGGGCGATTTCCAGAATGTCCCCGGCGCCGTAATCCTGCACGGCCTGAACCTTGCCGATGATGTTTCCTGCAGTGTCGGCCACCGGCAGGCCGATCAGGTCGCTGTAGTAATATTCGTCATCGGGCAACGTGGGCAGAGCGGCGCGTGGCGCATAGAGGCGGGTGCCGCGCAGGGCGTCCGCCTGCTCCTTGGTCTTGACGCCGCCAAGGCGCACTGCAAAGCCGCCTTTGACGGCGCGGATGATCGTGATCTGGAATTCCTGGTTCCCCGCCTCGTTTGACAGCGGGCCGTAATCGGCAAAGGCGGATGGCTCGGCGCAGAAACTTTTCACGCGCGCTTCGCCCCGGACCCCGAATGAGCCGGTGATGGCCGCCACGCAGACGTGGGTATGGTTCATGGCGAGGCTACCTCTGGTAAAGAGTCGGCGGAGTCGCCGAGCGGCGCTCCCAACCGCGGGTTTCCAGTTCCGGGACATCCTTAGCATCCTTTGGCCAGCCGACGCAAAGCCATGCCACCAGACGCCAGCCTTCGGGCACCTCAAGCTCACGGGTGGCGCGCGCGGCATCAAGGATCGACACCCAGCCCACCCCAAGGCCATGGGCGCGGGTCAGCAGCCAGAAATTCATGATCCCTGCGACCACTGAATATCGGCGCATCTCGGGCATTGTTTGCGCCCCCAGTCCGGCCCCCTTGGTTGTCTGTTCATCGCAGAAAACGGCCAGTTGAATTGGCGCGTCCTTGATCCCCTGCAATTTCAACCCGGCATAGAGCGCCGCCCGCTCGCCGGAATACCCGGCCAGAGCCTCGGCGTTCGCGGTCTTGAAATTGTCGAGGATGTTTTGTCGCCGCTCAGCGGACTGAACCTGCACCAGACGCCAGGGTTCCGACAGACCGACCGACGGCGCCAGACTGAAGGCGCCAAGGCAGGTCGACAGGACATCGGGGTCAACCGGGTCGGGTTTGAAGTGGCGCACATCGCGGCGCCACCTCATAAGTTCGGTCAGATCGTTTCTGAAATCCTGTGAAAACTGGTCCATGCGGTGATCCTGTTATCACACGAAAACGATCCGGCGGCCCTATTCGGCGGTCGCGGCCTCGGCCGGAGTTTCCTCGGCTGGGGCGGCGGCTGCTTCGGCGGCCTTGGCGGCTTTTTCCTCGGCGCGCTCCTTGGCTTTTTGATGCGGCTCGCCTTTTTTCGGATTGGCGCGGTTTTTCTTTTCCAGAACACCGGCGGCTTCGAGCATGCGCGAGACGCGGTCGGTCACCTGCGCGCCTTGGCCCAGCCAGTGTTGGATGCGCTCGATATCCATTTTGACGCGGTTCTCGTCGTCCTTGGGCAAGAGCGGGTTATAGGTGCCCAGCTTTTCGATATAGCGCCCGTCGCGGGGCATCCGGCTGTCGGCCGCAACAATGCGGTAAAACGGGCGTTTTTTGCTGCCGCCGCGGGCGAGTCTGATCTTCATTGCCATTTGGTTTCTCCTTTGAATGGCTGGTTGGGGGGCCAAGGCCACCCGAATGGGTTGCTATTTCTGGTGTTGCTTGTGGTGTTGGATGACTTCCTGAATGATGAAATTCAGGAATTTTTTTGCGAATTCGGGGTCGAGGTTGGCCTCTTTTGCCAGCGATTCCAGCCGCGCGATCTGTGCTGCTTCGCGTGCGGGGTCGGACGGGGGCAGGGCGTGTTCGGCTTTCAGGCGTCCGACGGCCTGAGTTTGTTTGAACCGTTCGGCCAGAGTATAAACCAGAATCGCGTCCAGCCGGTCGATGCTGTCGCGGTGGTCACGCAACAGGGCGGCGGCGCGCTTTGTTTCATCGGTCATGGCGGGGTCTCCGGCAGGAACATCCATTGAGGGAAAATGGGCGGGTCATTTCTTTTTTCCAAATCCTGAGAGGCCGGGGGGCAGTTGAAGGCCGCCGCCAAGGCCCGGCAGGCGACCGCCCGGAAGTTTACCCATCTGTTTTGCCGCGGCTTCCAGCGCTTTTGGGTCCATACCTGCGCCCATGTCGGCAGGCAGGCTACCACCTTTGCCAAACATGCCTTTCATGGCCTGTTTCAGCATTCCGCCCTTGCCCATCTTTTTCATCATATCGCCCATCTGGCGCTGCATTTTCAGCAGTCTGTTCAGTTCACTGACCTCAAGGCCCGCGCCGCGTGCGACGCGTTTCTTGCGGCTGGCCTGCATGATCTGCGGATTGGCGCGTTCCTTTTTGGTCATCGACTGGATCAGGGCGATCTGGCGGCGCAGCATCTTGTCGTCAAGGCCCGCATCGGACATTTTGCCCTTCATTTTACCCATGCCCGGCATCATGCCCATGACACCTTCCATGCCACCCATCTTTAGCATCTGTTCCAGCTGCATCTTGAGGTCATTCATGTTGAAGCGGCCCTTCTGGAACCGTTTCATCATGCGCTCGGCCTGTTCGGCCTCGATGGTTTCCTGCGCCTTTTCCACCAGCGAAACGATGTCGCCCATGCCAAGGATGCGCCCGGCGATGCGGTCGGGGTGGAATTCCTCAAGCGCGTCCATCTTTTCGCCAAGGCCGACGAATTTGATCGGCTGCCCGGTCACTGCGCGCATCGACAGGGCGGCGCCCCCGCGTCCGTCGCCGTCCATCCGCGTAAGAACCACGCCCGAGATGCCGATCTGGCCGTCGAACTGTTCCGCGACATTGACCGCATCCTGCCCTGTGAGGCCGTCAACCACCAACAGGGTCTCGCGCGGCTTGGTGATGTCGCGAACGGTTTCGACCTCGGCCATCAGGACCTCGTCGATATGCAGGCGCCCGGCGGTATCAAGCATATAGACATCATAGCCGCCAAGCGTCGCCTGTTGCTTGGCGCGGCGCGCGATGTCGGCGGGTTTTTCGCCCTTGACGATCGGCAGGGTGTCCACGTTGATCTGTTTGCCAAGCACGGCGAGCTGTTCCATCGCGGCGGGGCGGTAAACGTCAAGGCTGGCCATCAGCACCCGCTTGCCGTTTTTTTCGCTTAGACGTTTGGCCAGCTTGGCGGTGGTCGTGGTCTTGCCCGAGCCTTGCAGCCCCACCATCAGGATCGGCGCGGGAGCGTTGTCGATTTTCAGGTCACCGGCGTTGACATCGTCACCGGCCAGAAAATGCACCAGTTCGTCATGCACGATCTTGACGACCTGTTGGCCGGGGGTCACCGATTTTGTGACGGATTGCCCCGTGGCCTTGTCCTGAATGGCCTTCACAAAATCGCGGGCGACAGGCAGGGAAACGTCGGCCTCAAGCAGGGCAACGCGCACCTCGCGCAGGGCGGTGGCGACATCCGCATCGGACAGCGCACCTTGTTTGGTGAGTTTATCAAAGACGCCCGAGAGGCGATCTGACAGGTTCTCAAACATGCGCGGCCCTTTCATGACCAGCCAAACGACAAACGCACCAGTGGGCGCAACGCGCTGACTGGTGGCGATCCCTGCAACCGGCGGGACCGGAAGTTTGGCACTTCCGTGGATTCCCGAGGCGTCTAGGGGATTTCTGAGCTGCGGTCAAGGGGGAGCGCGAGCGGGCGGCGGGGGTGCCGGGTTTGTGGCGCAGAAAAAATATTTTACCAGTTGATAAAAATATGATCCTGTGTCAGATTTTCACAAAGTCAACAACGGGGAATGGAAACATGCCATCTGATCCTTTTACGCCGGGTGTCGTTGCCGGGCGTCTGTCTGCCGATGAAATAGCCGAGAATTTTCAGGACCTGCATCCGCCCCTCAACGACCACGAGGCGCATGTGGCGGCGGATCGGTGCTATTTCTGCTTTGACGCACCCTGCGCCACCGCCTGCCCGACGACAATCGACATTCCGCTGTTCATTCGCCAGATTGCGACCGGCACCCCCGAGGCGGCGGCGCGGACGATTTTTTCCCAAAACATCCTTGGTGGCATGTGCGCGCGGGTTTGCCCGACCGAGACCCTATGTGAAGAGGTCTGCGTGCGCGAGGTGGCCGAGGGCAAGCCGGTCATCATCGGCCAGTTGCAGCGTTATGCAACCGACCGCTTGATGGCGGCGGGGACTCATCCCTTCAGCCGCGCGAGCGACACAGGCAAGACCGTGGCGGTTGTCGGTGCCGGCCCGGCGGGGCTGGCGGCGGCGCACCGCTTGGCGATGCTGGGTCACGCCGTCACGATTTTTGATGCGCGCCCAAAGGGGGGCGGGCTGAACGAATACGGGATTGCCGCCTACAAGGCGACTGGCGGGTTCGCGGGGGCCGAGCTTGACTGGTTGCTGGGGATCGGCGGGATCACGGTTGAATACGGCAAGAAACTGGGCGCCGAGCTCGCCCTTTCGGATCTGGAGGATCGCTTTGATGCGGTTTTCTTGGGGATCGGCCTTGCCGGGGTCAATGCGCTGGCCTTGGAGGGTTCGGGCCCCGAGGTTGTGAACGCCGTGGACTGGATTGCCGAGATGCGCCAGTCCAAAGACAAGACCGACATCGCTGTTGGACGCGATGTGGTGGTGATTGGTGGCGGGATGACGGCGGTTGATGCGGCGATCCAGTCGCGGCTGCTGGGCGCCGGTAACGTGACGATGGCCTATCGACGGGACAGGGCGGCGATGGCGGCCTCGGTGATGGAGCAGAATCTGGCAGCCTCAAAAGGGGTTCGCATCGTCTGTAACGCGGCGCCAAAGGCGCTGGTCGCCTCGGGCGTGCTCTTTGCGCGCACCGAAACCCGTGATGGTCAGCTGGTGGACACCGGCGAGACCTTTGAGATCGCCGCCGATCAGGTGATGCTGGCCATCGGTCAAAGCTTGGCCGGGCAACCCGATCTTGCCCTTAAGGGGCGCAAGATCGCGGTTGACGAGCACGGGCGCACATCGCGTCCGGGGGTCTGGGCCGGGGGCGATTGCGCCAGTGGCGGCGACGATCTGACGGTAACCGCGGTGGCCGAGGGGCGTGACGCCGCGATGGATATTGATGCCGCGCTGTCGGCATAGGGAGGACATGAACAATGGCTGATCTGACAAGCACCTTCGTAGGGATCAAATCCCCCAACCCGTTCTGGCTGGCCAGCGCGCCGCCAACGGACAAGGAATACAACGTTCGCCGCGCCTATGAGGCCGGTTGGGGTGGGGTCGTCTGGAAAACGCTGGGCGAGGCCGGCCCTCCTATCGTCAACGTCAACGGGCCGCGCTATGGGGCCATTCACGGGGCCGACCGGCGCCTGTTGGGGCTGAACAACATCGAGCTGATCACCGATCGCCCGCTGGATGTGAACCTACGCGAGATCAAATCGGTCAAGCGCGACTACCCGGACCGCGCTCTTGTGGTCAGCCTTATGGTTCCGTGCGAAGAGGAACCGTGGAAGGCGATTCTGCCCTTGGTCGAAGAGACCGGTGCGGACGGGGTTGAGCTGAACTTTGGCTGCCCACACGGTATGGCCGAGCGGGGCATGGGCAGCGCCGTCGGGCAGGTGCCGGAATATATCGAAATGGTCACCCGCTGGGTCAAGCAATATACCCGCATGCCGGTGATCGTGAAATTGACCCCCAACATCACCGATATTCGCCAACCTGCGGCCGCAGCAATGCGGGGCGGCGCGGATGCGGTCAGCCTGATCAACACGATCAACTCGATCACGTCGGTCAACCTTGACCTGTTTGCGCCAGAACCCACGATTGACGGAGCTGGCGCGCATGGTGGCTATTGCGGGCCTGCGGTGAAACCGATTGCCCTTAACATGGTGGCGGAAATCAAGCGCAACGCCGAAACCGCCGATTTGCCGGTCTCCGGGATTGGCGGGGTGACGACTTGGCGCGATGCGGCCGAATTCATCGCGCTGGGGGCGGGAAATGTGCAGGTTTGCACGGCGGCCATGACCTATGGATTTGATGTGGTAAAAGAGATGATCTCGGGTCTTTCCCAATGGATGGACGAAGGCGGGCATGAAAGCGTCGCCTCGGTCGTCGGGCGAGCGGTGCCGAATTGCAAGGATTGGCAGGATCTGAACCTGAACTATGTCACCAAGGCGGTGATCGATCAGGAGGCCTGCATCAAATGCGGGCGCTGCTATGCCGCGTGCGAGGACACCAGCCATCAGGCGATTTTCAACGAAATCGACGGGGTGCGCGGGTTCAAGGTGAACGAGGCGGAATGTGTTGCGTGCAATCTCTGCGTGGATATTTGCCCGGTCGAGGGTTGTATCACCATGCGTGAGCTGGCGCTGGGCGAGGTGGATGAGCGCACCGGCAAAAAGGTTGAGCCCTATGCCAACTGGCAGACCCACCCCAACAATCCGGCGGCCCGTGCTGCCGAGTAGCCGGCCAGAACCGGTGCGATCTGGTAAAGGTCAATGGGCCTTGGTGGATCGCACCCGGCGTCTCGATCCATGGGCTTTTGCGCTCGACCGCATCCGGGGTGATGCGTGAAGCTGAGCGCGGATCAGTGGCGCGGTCATCTGGCGATGCTGTTGTTTTCGGTTCTGGTTGCAGGCTCGTTCAGTCTGGGACATCTGGTGGCCAACGAGATTTCGCCCCCGGCCCTGACGGCGGTTCGCTTTGTTCTGGCGGCTGTGGTTATGGGGGTCTTGATGACGGTCACGCCGGGGGTGACACGGGACAGTTTTCGTGCGCCGTGGCGGTATCTTTTGCTGGGTGGCATGTTGGCGATCTATTTCGTCCTGATGTTTGAAGGATTGAAGACGGCGCCGCCGGTCTCGGCCTCGGCGGTATTTACACTGATGCCCCTGATGGCTGCCGTGGCCGGGTTTTTCATTCTTCACCAGATCACCACCGGGCGTATGCTGGCGGCGCTATTGATTGCGGCGAGCGGGGCGTTGTGGGTCATATTTCGCGGCGATCTGGCGGCGCTGATCGAGATGGATATGGGGCGCGGCGAGGCGATCTTTTTTGCTGGATGTATCAGCCACGCGGTCTATACGCCGGTTGTCAAGCGCCTCAATCGCGGTGAGAGCCCGATTGTGTTTACCTTTGGCACGCTGATCGGCGGCTCGCTTGTACTGTTGCTGTTCGGGGCCCCCGATCTGCTGGCGACCGACTGGGGGCACCTGCCGCCGATCGTCTGGATCACGCTGGCCTATCTGGTGGTGTTCTCGACAGCGGCGACATTTGTTGCGCTGCAGTTTGCCGCCCTGCGCCTGCCCGCGGCCAAGGTGCTGGCCTATACCTATCTGACCCCGGCATGGGTCATCCTGTGGGAGTTCGCATTGGGGAACGGTCTGCCCGCGGGCAAGGTTTTTCTGGGCGTTGGCGCCACCGCCGTTGCGTTGGTCATGCTTTTGCGGGACGAAGAGCGCAGATGAACAATTTGGTCAGATAGGATCGCGCCCCGTCAAACCAGTCGTCGGCGCGGGGCCCGAGGATCACGCTGACCTGAGCGTTGAAATCGGCGTAGTGCTGGGTCGTTGCCCAGATCGAAAAGATCAGGTGATAGGGATCGACATCGGCGATTTTGCCCTCGGCCGCCCAGTGGCGGATCACCTCGGCCTTTTCATCGACCAGATTTTTCAGCGGGCCCTTGATCTGGTCAATGACGCGCGGGGCGCCCTGCAGGATCTCGTTGGCAAACAGGCGGCTTTCGCGGGGATAGTCCCGGGCCATTTCGAGTTTCCGGGTGACGTAGCCGAGGATCTCTTCCACCGGGTCTCCGGTTTCGTCCAAGGTGCGCAATGGCGCAAGCCAAGTGTCCAGCATGCGCGCCAGCAGGCGGGCGTGGATTTCATCCTTGCCATCGAAATAATACAGCAGGTTTGGCTTGGACAGGCCGGCCTCGTTGGCAATCTGGTCGATGGTCGAGCCACGAAAACCGTATTTGGAAAACACCACCAGCGCCGCGGCAAGGATCTGCTCGGTCTTTTCGCGCTGGATGCGCGTTTGCGATTTGGAAGCTGCTGCTCGTGCCAAGCGATGCCCATCTCTGTTTTTCGTCCACCGGCATTCTGGACCGGATGGTAAATTCAGCAAAGCATGAATGAACCCTAGCTGTAAAGGGCGCGGGCCTCGGCGTGGGTCAGCAGGCGTTTGGTATTTTCATCCCAGAGCCGCAGGTTGACGCTGTGCAGGCTTTGGCGGATGGTCAGGCGCTGGGCGTGCCTCAGGGCCGGGTGGTCCCTCAGTACCTCGGCCAGCCGGTAAAAGGGGATGCGGCTATAGAGATGGTGGACATGGTGAATGCCGATATTCGCGGTCAGCCATTGCAGCGCGGCCGGCAGGGTATAGTGTGAGCTGCCCTGCAGCGCGGCTTCGTGCAACTGCCAGTTTTCGTTGTCCGCCCAATAGGTGTGTTCAAACTGGTGCTGAACATAGAATAGCCACAGGCCCAGCGAGGCACCTACCAGTGTTGTCGGCAGAAAGATCAGCAGAATCGGGGCAAGGCCGCCAAACCACAGCATCAGCCCAAGGCCCAGGGCAATCGCGCCGTTGGTGGCCATCGAGCTGGTCCAATAGCGCCAACCGGCCTTCATCAACCCGATGGGCAGGCGGTTTTGCAGATAAAACAGATAGATAGGCCCAAAGCCGAACAGAATCACGGGGTTGCGATACAGCCGATAGGACAGCCGCCCCCAGATCCCTCGAGCACGGTACTCCGCCACCGTCAGGGTTTGCACATCGCCGATCCCCCGACGCCCCAGATTTCCCGAGGTCGCGTGATGCAATGAATGGGTGCGCCGCCAGACGTCATAGGGCGTCAGGGTCAGAACCCCAAGGCCACGCCCGATCCAGTCGCCCAACCCCTTGTGCCGGAAAAAGGCGCGGTGGCCGCAATCGTGCTGAATAACAAACAGGCGCACCAGAAACAGGCCATTGGCAAGCGACAGCGCCAGCGTCAGCCAGTAGCTGAACGACATCGCCCACCATGCCGCCGCTGCAATCAGCAGAAACGGGATCAGGCTGACTGTCAGTTCAAATAGGCTGCGCGCGGCGTTCGGGTCGCGGTATTCGGCCAAAAGCTGGCACCAGTCGCGGGCGGTTTTGGGTTGCGTGGCTGGTCTTGATGTCGGGGGAACGGAGGTGCGAGTGGCCTTCGTGGCAGACGCCGCTGGATCGGTCATGTGAGTGGTGTTTTCCTATGTTACAGGATGGCCCATAGGGGGATATTTGCAAAATCGCAAGGAAATAGGGCCGAGATCCGATCAAATCTCGCCTGCAACACGGGATTTCTTGTGCGAGATTTCCGTCAGGTCCGGGGATTGGCGGTCAGGTTTCGGGCGGAATCTCGACGCCAACGCCGGTCAGGATGATCTGTTTGATGGCGCGTTTTGCTTCGGTCCAGCCAGCGTCATCCAGCGGGGCGCCGTTGTTCAGGGTTTCGATCTGATGACCAAAATCGGCGTAGTGCTGGGTCGTCGCCCAGAGCATATAGAGCAGGTGGCGGGGATTGATCGGGTCCATTCGCCCCTCGTCGATCCATCGCTGAATGACCTCCATGCGCCCTTCGGTCCATTCGGCAAGGGTGGTCTCCAGATAATCCTGAATGACCGGCGCGCCGTGCATGACCTCGCTGGCCCAGACTTTTGAGCCCGCGGGGTAGGCGCGGCTCAGCTCCATCTTGGCGTCGATATAGGCTGCGATCCCTTCGGCCGGGCCGGTGGCGCTATCAAAGACGTCCGCAGCGCGCAACCAGATCTGAAAGATATTCTCGACCACCTGACGATAAAGCGCCTCTTTTGTGGGAAAGTAATAATGCAGGTTTGCCTTGGGCAGCCCGGCCATGTCGGCGATCAGTTGCATGGTGGCGCCACCGAATCCGGCCTCGGCAAAGACCTTTTCGGCCGCGGACAGGATGCGTGCCTCACGTTCCTGACGGCGTCCTTTTTGGCGTGGCTGTTTGGTTTCCATATTCATTCCGGCATTTGCCCAGATTTTTCTTGACCAAATGGTCAGGTTGTGGTCCCGTATTGTTGACCATATGGTCAGAAACAGGATTTTCGCAAGAGCGAAGCGTATCCGGCAGGACAAGCGATGCGCGCAAGACACGGGAGAAAGATCATGGCCAAGCTGAAGGGTGGACTCATTCAAATGGGGTTGAAGGGGGATACCTCGGAATCTCCGGACGCCATCCGGCAAAAGATGCTGGACGCGCATTTGCCGCTGATTGATGAGGCAGGCAAGCAGGGTGTACAGGTTCTGTGCATGCAGGAGGTATTCACCCAGCCCTATTTCTGCCCCAGCCAGGATGGCAAGTGGTATGCGGCGGCGGAATCCATTCCCGATGGCCCGACCGTCAAGCTGATGCAGGAATATGCAAAGAAATATTCCATGGTCATCGTCGTTCCGATTTATGAAGAGGAAATGACCGGCGTCTATTATAATACCGCCGCCGTGATTGACGCCGATGGAAGCTATCTTGGGAAATACCGCAAGACGCATATTCCGCAGGTCGCCGGGTTCTGGGAGAAATTCTTTTTCAAGCCGGGCGGCTCGAATTATCCGGTTTTCCAGACTGCCTATTGCAAGCTGGGCGTCTATATCTGCTATGACCGCCACTTCCCCGAGGGTTGGCGCGCGCTGGCGCTGAACGGGGCCGAATATATCGTTAACCCCTCGGCAACTGTGGCCGGGCTGTCGGAATATCTGTGGAAGCTGGAACAACCGGCCTCGGCGGTGGCCAATGGCTGTTATATCGGGGCGATCAACAGGGTTGGAACCGAAGGGCCGTGGAACATCGGTGAGTTCTATGGCCAGAGCTATTTCGTCAACCCGCGCGGGCAGATCGAAAAAGAGGCCAGCCGCGACAAGGACGAATTGATCGTTCACGACATGGACATGGATATGGTGCGTGAAGTGCGCGACACGTGGCAATTCTTCCGCGATCGGCGCCCGGAAACCTACGGCGCCTTGACCGAGATCCGCTGAGCGTGCCCTGACAACCGACACAGACCTCTCAATTTCATCCGCAAGGACCTTTCCGTATGGCGACACCCAGCGACAATATGAAGATCAACAGTGACCGTCTTTGGGACAGTCTGATGGAGATGGCCAAGATCGCGCCGGGCGTTGCCGGTGGGTGCAACCGCCAGACCTTGACCGACGCGGATAATGAGGGCCGCCACCTGTTCAAGAAATGGTGCGAAGAGGCGGGATGCAGCATGGGCGTCGATACGATGGGCAACATGTTTGCCCGTCGTGAGGGCACAAACCCCGACGCCTTGCCGGTTTATGTCGGCAGTCACCTTGATACCCAGCCCACCGGCGGGAAATACGATGGCGTTCTGGGGGTGCTGGGCGGGCTGGAGATCGTCCGCTCGCTGAACGATCTGAATGTGCAGACGAAACACCCGATCGTCGTTGTTAACTGGACCAACGAAGAGGGCACGCGGTTTTCTCCGGCGATGCTGGCCAGCGGCGTCTTTGCTGGGGTTATCGATCAGGATTACGCCTATTCGCGTCAGGACCACGAGGGCAAGGTCTTTGGCGAGGAACTGAAGCGGATCGGCTGGGTCGGAGATGAGCCGGTGGGCGCCCGGAAGATGCATGCGCTGTTTGAGTTGCATATTGAGCAAGGGCCAATTCTGGAGGCCGAGAACAAGGAAATTGGCGTCGTCACCCACGGGCAGGGCCTGCGCTGGATCGAATGCACGGTGACCGGCAAGGGTCAGCACACAGGGTCAACCCCCATGCGGATGCGTCGCAACGCAGGGCGTGGGCTGGCGCAGATCACCGAACTTGTGCACGAGATTGCGATGAAGCACCAGCCCAATGCGGTCGGTGCGATCGGGCAGATCGACATCTACCCGAACAGCCGCAACATCATCCCGGAAAAGGCCGTGTTCACGGTTGATTTCCGCAGTCACGAGCTGGACACCATGGAAGGCATGGTGGCTGAATTGCTGGACAAGGCCCCGGGGATTTGCGAGGCGCTGGGATGTACGTTCGAATGGGAGGATGTCGGCCATTTCGATCCGCCCGCCTTTAACGAGGATTGCGTAAAAGCCGTGCGGCAAGCGGCTGAGCGTCTGGGCTACAGCCACATGGATATCATCTCGGGGGCGGGGCATGACGCCTGTTGGGTCAATCAGGTTGCTCCGACGAGCATGGTGATGTGCCCCTGTGTCGATGGCCTCTCGCATAATGAGGCCGAAGAGATCAGCCAAGATTGGGCCGAAGCAGGCACGAATGTGCTGTTGCACGCGGTGGTTGAAATGGCGGAGATCGTGGAATAGGGCGGTGTAGCGGGGGCCAGCCCCCTGCACCCCCGGAGTATTTGTACAAAGAAGAAGCGGGTGAAGAATCTGCTTTAGGGAGGTTCAAAATGACCAAAGTCATCAAAAACGGCACTATCGTGACGGCGGATCGCGAGTATAAGGCGGATGTCCTGATTGAGGGCGAGACGATCAAGGAGATCGGGCCTGACCTCAAGGGGGATGAATATATCGACGCCGAGGGCGCCTATGTCATGCCCGGCGGGATTGATCCTCATACCCATCTGGAAATGCCCTTTATGGGAACAACGGCCGATGAGACCTTTGAGAGCGGAACCTGGGCGGCAGCGGTCGGTGGGACGACCATGCTGGTGGATTTTTGTCTGCCGGGCGAGGATGGCAGCCTGAAAAACGCGATCAATGAGTGGCACCGCAAGAGCGCACCGCAGATTTGCAGTGATGTCGGCTATCACATGGCAATCACCGCATGGAACGAGCAGGTGTTTGACGAGATGGAAGACGCCGTCAAGATGGGGGTGAACAGTTTCAAGCATTTCATGGCCTACAAGGGGGCGTTGATGCTGGAGGATGATGAGCTGTTCGCCAGTTTCAAGCGCTGTGGAGAATTGGGCGTTTTGCCGATGGTTCATGCCGAAAATGGTGATCTGGTCTATGAATTGCAGCAGAAATATATGGCCGAGGGCATAACCGGCCCTGAGGGCCACGGATTTTCCCGCCCACCGGAATTGGAGGGCGAGGCTGCCAACCGAGCCATTACCATTGCAGATGCCGCGGGTGTTCCCCTTTATATTGTGCATGTCAGTTGCGAACAGGCGCATGAGGCAATCCGGCGCGCGCGCCAAAAGGGGATGCGGGTTTATGGCGAACCACTGGCCCAGTTTCTGGTGCTGGACGAAAGTGAATATCTGAACAAGGACTGGTTGCACGCCGCGCAACGGGTGATGAGCCCGCCGTTCCGGGCGAAAAAGCATCAGGATAGCCTGTGGGCGGGTCTTCAGGCGGGCAGTCTGCAAGTGGTGGCAACGGACCATTGTGTGTTCAAGTCGGACAAGAAAAAGATGGGCCTGAACGATTTTACCAAGATCCCCAATGGCACGGGTGGCCTGGAAGAGCGCCGCGCGGTTCTGTGGACCGAAGGGGTCGAGACTGGCCGCTTGACCCCCAGCGAATTTGTTGCGGTTACATCGACCAATATTGCCAAGATCCTGAATATCTATCCGCGCAAGGGCGCCATGATGCCTGGTGCTGATGCCGATATCGTGGTTTGGGATCCGAAGATATCCAAGACCCTGTCGGTAACGACGCAAAAATCGGTCGGCGATTGCAACGTGTTCGAGGGCATGAAGGTGACTGCACAGTCGCGCTTTACCCTGTCGCGGGGTGATGTGATCTGGGCTTGGGGGCAGAACAGCCAGCCCCAGCCGGGGCGTGGGAAATTCGTGCCACGCCCACCGTTCCAGTCGGCGCAAAAGGCGCTGAGCAAATGGAAGGCCCTGACCGCGCCGAAGATGATCCATCGTGATCCGATGAACATTCCGGGTGGCCTTTAATGCCAGTGATCCCAACCACCTGCCATAACAAACGGGGAACACCGACGTGACAGGACAAACAGTCGTCAAGGCCGAAAATCTGAGCCTGACGTTTCAGACCAATGACGGGCCGGTGCATGCACTGGCGGATATCGACCTGACCATTGACAAGGGTGAGTTCGTCTCGTTCATCGGTCCTTCGGGCTGCGGAAAGACGACGTTTCTGCGGGTCATGGCGGATCTTGAACAGCCGACATCGGGGTCAATCTGCATCAATGGCGTCACTCCGGAAGAGGCGCGAAAATCGCGCGCATATGGCTATGTCTTTCAGGCCGCGGGCCTTTATCCGTGGCGGACGATCGGCGGCAATATCCGCCTGCCGTTGGAGATCATGGGCTATTCCCGCGCGGATCAGGCCGAGCGGGTCAGGCGGGTGCTGGAGCTGGTCGATCTTGACGGTTTCGAGAAAAAGTTTCCGTGGCAATTGTCGGGCGGCATGCAGCAGCGTGCCTCCATTGCCCGGGCCTTGGCGTTCGACGCCGATATCCTGTTGATGGATGAGCCGTTTGGCGCGCTTGATGAGATCGTGCGCGACCATTTGAACGAACAGTTGCTGAAACTTTGGGCCAAGACCAACAAGACAATCGCCTTTGTCACCCATTCGATCCCCGAGGCGGTTTATTTGTCTACCAAGATCGTGGTGATGAGCCCGCGCCCGGGTCGTATCGCCGATATCATCGATAGCACCCTGCCGCATGATCGTCCGCTCGATATCCGGGACACGCCGGAGTTCCTGGAGGTCGCCCATCGGGTGCGTGAAGGCCTACGCGCGGGGCACGCCTATGAGGATTAAAAGCTTGCACGTCTTTTGCAAAACATTGGCCGTTGTCTCCGGAGGGTGGCCGTGATGGGGGCCCACAAGAGGACTGTGCCGGTATTGACTGTCATTCTGGCGATTTTTGTGCTGTGGTATGCGGGCTCAGTGGCGCTGAACGCGAAATGGGCCGAGGACAAGGCGACGCGGGCGCATGTCTCGCTGAGTTTTTCCGAGTTGGTGACCGATACCTGGTCACAGGATAAACCGAAACTGCCGACGCCCCATCAGGTGGCCCGCGAGATCTGGAAAACAACGGTCGGCATGGCGATGCGCGGGCGTGCCTTTTCCAGACGTAGCCTGATCTATCATAGCTGGATCACCCTGTCGGCGACGGTTCTGGGATTTTTTCTGGGTACCGGGCTGGGAATTCTGTTGGCGGTTGGCATCGTTCACAACCGGGCGATGGACATGTCGGTGATGCCTTGGGTGATTGCCAGTCAGACGGTGCCGATCCTTGCGATTGCGCCTATGGTGATTGTTGTTCTGAATGCGGTGGGAATCGCAGGGTTGCTGCCCAAGGCGGTGATCTCGATGTATCTGTCGTTTTTTCCGGTTGTGGTTGGCATGGTCAAGGGGTTGCGCAGCCCTGACCGTATGCAGCTGGACCAGATGCGCACGTGGTATGCCAGCAAACCTCAAACATTCTGGAAATTACGGTTGCCAAGCTCGATGCCTTATCTTTTCACCTCGCTCAAGATCGCAATGGCCGCGGCGCTGGTCGGGGCGATCGTGGCTGAATTGCCGATCAACCAGAACGGCGGCCTTGGCGCGCGGATGCTGGTCGGGAGCTATTATGGCCAGACCATCCAGATCTGGAGCGCATTGATCACAGCGGCGGTTCTGGCCGCGGTTTTGGTCGGGCTGATCGGCGTAATGCAGGCCGCGACCCTCAAACGGATGGGGATGGCGCAATGATCTGGATCGTCGGTTCGGTTCTGTTTTGGCTGGTGTCCTGGTGGGCCAACCTGCGCATGGCGCGGTTGCCAAAGTCACGCCTGACCAGCGTTGCGGTTCCCACCCTCTTTGGTCTGGCGCTGCTTGTCCTCTGGCAGGGGATCGTGCGCGGGGCGGGGATCAACCCGGTTCTGTTGCCGGCGCCAACGGATATTGCTGTCAAATTTGCCAGCAGCATGCCGATTCTTTGGGCCGATTTCTATCAGACATTCGTAAAAGGGGCGCTTAGTGGCTATGTTATTGGCTGTGGCGCGGCCTTCCTGACGGCGGTGCTGGTGGATCGCTCGCCGTTCCTACAGGCGGGCCTGTTGCCAGTCGGCAATTTTGTGGCGGCCCTGCCGATCATTGGTATGGCGCCGATTCTTGTCATGTGGTTCGGCTTTGACTGGCAATCCAAGGCGGCGGTCGTGGTGGTCATGGTGTTCTTTCCCATGCTGGTCAACACTGTCGAGGGGTTGCACGCCAGCAGCGCAATGCAGCGAGACCTGATGCGGACCTACGCCGCCAGTTACTCGCAAGGTTTGCGACGTCTGCGTTTGCCCGCCGCGATGCCGTTTGTTTTCAACGGGCTAAAAATTTCGACAACATTGGCACTTATTGGTGCTATTGTAGCCGAATTCTTCGGATCCCCAATAAAGGGGATGGGTTTTCGGATTTCGACCGAGGTCGGACGGCTTGCACTTGATATGGTGTGGGCCGAGATTGCGGTTGCGGCCTTGGCCGGGAGCGCATTTTATGGCTGTGTCGCGATGATCGAGAAGATCGTAACCTTCTGGCATCCGTCACAGAGGAGAGGCTGAGCAAACGAACCACTAAACTTCAACCGGGAGAAAACACATGAAAAAACTGATAACAGCGGCGGTTGCCGGGGCTCTGGCGCTAGGCGCCTCGATGGCACAGGCGGCGGACAATATCACGTTGCAACTGAAATGGGTTACACAAGCGCAGTTTGCGGGCTATTACGTGGCCAAGGACAAGGGGTTTTACAAGGCTGAAAACCTGAACGTTACGATCAAGCCGGGCGGCCCTGACGTTGCCCCTGCGCAGGTGATCGCAGGTGGCGGGGCCGATGTTATTATCGACTGGATGCCCTCGGCTCTTGCCAGCCGCGAAAAGGGTCTGGATCTGGTTAATATCGCGCAACCGTTCAAGCGTTCGGGTATGATGCTGACCTGCCGTAAGGACGCGGGCATCAAGACCCCGGCGGATTTCAAAGGCAAGACCCTTGGCGTTTGGTTTTATGGCAACGAATATCCGTTCCTCAGCTGGATGAGCAAGCTGGGCCTGAAAACCAATGGCGGGCCGGACGGCGTAACCGTTCTGAAGCAAGGCTTTAATGTCGATCCGATTTTGCAGGGACAGGCGGCCTGTGTTTCGACCATGACCTACAATGAATACTGGCAGATCATCGATGCGGGGCTGAAACCCAGTGATCTGGTCGTGTTCAAATACGAGGATCAGGGTGTCGCAACGCTTGAGGACGGCCTGTATGTGCTGGGCAAGAACCTGAAAGACCCGAAATTCGTTGACAAGATGGTGCGGTTTGTTCGCGCCTCGATGAAGGGTTGGAAATGGGCCGAGGCACATCCGGATGCGGCTGCGATGATCGTGCTGGATAATGATGCGACCGGCGCGCAGACCGAAAAACATCAAAAACGGATGATGCGTGAAATTGCCAAGCTGACCGCAGGCTCGAATGGTGCGCTCGACCCGGCCGATTACGAGCGTACGGTGAAAAGCCTGATGTCCGGCGGCTCCGATCCGGTTATCACCAAAAAGCCGGTTGGAGCATGGACCCACATGATTACCGATAAGGCGTTGAAGTAATCCCAAGGCACGGCCCTCTATTGGCCGAGCAAAAAACGGGACACCCGGAGCGACATGCCCCGGGTGTTTTTATGTGCCGGTTGGAAACAGCGGTCCGTGGGCCCGGTAATGCAGCGCCTCCAGCACCTCGGCGTTGGTGCTCAGTGACAAAATATCGTTGGGCTGGCCCGTGCGGGTAAAATAACCGGCCAGCCATCCCTTCGGGCGGGCCAAGGGGGACACGGCATCCACAAGTTTCTGCGCATAAGGGGTTGGAAAAATCGCATGCCAGCCAAATGCCACCTTGGTTGAGACGCGGGCAAATCGCGGCGCCTCGCCAGCATTGGGGGCGCGGTCGATTATGTCAAAACCCAATGAGGTCAAATGCCCATCGCGCAGAAATCGTGCCCTTTGCGACAGAAAGGCGCTGCCGGCCTGCCAGAGCAACTCGGGATGCCAACCGAATTCCACCGTCTCAAGGTAAAACTGATCGGCAGTACCCAAATAGGCGGTGGCTCCGCGGGCAGCCGGTGCGCGCCAGGGCAAGTTTAGCAGGGCGGCAACACGAGCCATATAATGGGCAAACTCAGTCTCAGGGGGGCGCAACGCGGTCGGTGCGGTGGGCTGAGAGCGCTGGTTTTTGATCATCCGGGACAGGTTCCATCGGGCAAGAATTCCGGCGACAGGCTCCCGTGCTTGGCGATAGTGATGCGCGACGATGACAAGCCCGGCAAGAAGGCGCATCAGTGTTGGCCCCTCGGACATTCCCGTCTGTAGATGGCCTGCCGGTGGATAGACGGTCAGGCTGGCACAATCGACGGCCAGACCCGGCAGGTGATCCTGTCCCGGGGGCAGCTGCGCCAGAGAATGAACGATCCGTAGGATCCTGTCGGTCGCTGCAGCGGTTTCGATCAGCCCGAGGCGGTTGGCTGCGGTGATTGCCAACAGCGTTCCGCCAAGCGCATAGAGGGTAACGCGGTTGCTTTTTGATATAACCGGAGAAAGGCCGGTACAAGAGTCCGCGCCGGTGGCAAAATAGGCCCAGGCGGTGCGGGCAAACTGGCGCTCGGGTGCCGATAAGGGTCGGGGCACACGTTTGGCGGCCCGCCAGAGCAGCCGTCTTGCGCGAGTGGTGAGGTTCGCGGCGGCTTGATCCGCGGGGGTAATGGCTTGGACCAGCATCGAAATACCTGTCAGGACGGGTGCATGGCGATGATGTCGGAATTTTACCGGCCTCGTTCTGATGGCAGTTACATGCGCCTCTGCCGCGCAGGGTGGCAGAGTTGGGTGAACGCTGGGTTAACGGATCCTTGGAATTTCCGACGGATTTTCAGAAAACTTGCTGAAAATACGCTAATCCTCCAACGATTCCTTGGCTAAGAATGCTTCGAAACTGTCGAGATCGACGGCCTCGAACTGGCCAAAACTCTCCATCCAGATCAAGGCGTCACGCAATGAGCCGGGCTCCAACTTGCACCATTTGACCCGTCCGCGCTTGTCCTGACTGACAAGGCCCGCCCGGGTCAGAATCGCCAGATGTTTCGAGATTGCGGCCAGTGAAATATCGAACGGTTCGGCGACATCGGTGACGGCCATGTCATCTTCAAGCAGCATCGACAGGATGCGCCGTCGTGTCGGGTCGGCCAGGGCCGAAAAGATCAGGTCGAGGTGGTCGGTCATGCCAATTTCCCAAGGACTGGCCCAGACATGCCATAGCGGGACAAGGGGGCAAAGGTCAACCGAATGGTTGAATTTGCATTTTGCCACAGGCGGCGCGTTTGCCCGCCCCCGTTGCACGTGGAAGTTTAAAAAATACTTTATTATCAGTTCATTATGGGCGCACTTGTGCGCGAATTCGCGCCTTGACTCTGAACGCTCAGCTTTTTAGGTTCCGCCCGACTGTCGAAAGGAGTCACCTTGATGCCCGATGCGCCCGACCCAAAGGATCTGGAGGCGCTTACGGCGCGGATCAAGGCGGCAAAAGCCCCGAAAGACGCGGGGTTTCGGCATCACAACCACTACACGGCGGCCGGGGCCGCGTGGCAGATGGTGATCGAGCTGGTGGTCGGACTGGGCATCGGCTTTGGCATCGGATACGGGCTGGACAGCCTGTTCGGGACTCTCCCGATCTTTCTGGTGCTGTTCATATTGCTGGGCTTTGCCGCAGGAGTGCGCACGATGCTGCGCACGGCGCAAACGGTCCAGAGGCAAAACTCCGAGGCCGCCGAGAGCGACCCGGACGAGGACTGACAGCCCAAGTCGGGGCAAAAGGATTAACCGCCCCGCCGGGGCAAAAGGACGAGGTGTCAAGGTGGCAGCCGAACACGCAGATAGCGGTTTCAACATCTTCCCAATGGACCAGTTCGTCATCCGGCCATTGTTTGGCAATCACGGGATGACCTGGTACACGCCGACCAATCAGGCGCTGTGGATGGGCATTGCGATCGTCGCGGTCGTGCTGCTGCTGGTAATCGGCACCCGCGGGCGGGCGCTGGTGCCCAGCCGCACCCAATCCATCGCCGAGGTGTTTTACGGCTTTACCTACAAAATGATCGAAGACATCAACGGCAAGGCTGGACTAAAGTATTTCCCGGTCATCATGACGCTGTTCACCTTTGTGGTGTTTGCCAATATCCTCGGACTGTTGCCCTACAGTTTTACCGTTACCTCGCAAGCGGCGGTTACGGTGTTTCTGGCGTTGGCGGTGTTCCTGTCGGTAACCATCATCGGTCTGGTCAAGAACGGCCCCGGATTCCTCAAGGTTTTCTGGATCAGCAGCGCGCCACTGCCGCTCAGACCCATTTTGGCGATCATCGAGGTCATCTCGTATTTCGTGCGCCCGGTCAGTCACTCGATTCGTCTGATGGGCAACATGATGGCCGGTCACGCCGTGATCATGGTGTTCGCCGGATTCGCCGGGGCGCTGGGGATATTCGCCGTCTTTCCTGTCGTCGCGATCATGGCCGTTTACGGGCTGGAGGTTATCGTTGCCTTTATCCAAGCCTATGTCTTTGCAATTCTCACTGTCATTTACATGAATGACGCGCTTCATCCGGGCGGCCACTGATCGGGGCGCCCGAAGACCAGACAACCTGAACGTCAACACGCTATCTGAATCCAAAGGAGAAAACATAATGGAAAACGTATCACTGGGAGCCGACCTGGTTAAAATGGGCGCACTGATGGGTGCGGGCCTTGCTTGCACGGGCATGGGTGGCGCGGCCATCGGCATCGGTCATGTTGTCGGCAATTACCTGTCGGGGGCCCTGCGCAACCCGTCGGCTGCTGGCGGGCAAACGGCAACGATGTTCATCGGCATCGCCTTTTCCGAAGCGCTGGGGATCTTTTCGTTCCTCGTCGCCCTGCTTCTGATGTATGCTCAATAAGCTTTACGATCTGCGATAGGTATCGGGCGACCCTGAACGCGGGGTCGCCGGGGATCACGGGGGCTCTGGCTTGCAGATGCCCCATTGCTTATGGAGGATGCCATGGCATCTGAACAACTCATGGCCGGGGCAGGCCAGATTGGCGAACATGCCGAGGGCATGCCGCAGCTGGATTTTGCCAACTACCCGAACCAGTGGTTCTGGTTGGTGGTGACACTGCTGGTGCTTTACGTGGTGATTAGCCGGATTGCACTGCCCCGGATCGCGTCCGTTCTGGCCGAGCGTCAGGGCGCCATCGCGAGAGATATCGAGCAGGCCGAAACGCTGAAGCGTCAGGCGGTCGAGGCCGAGGAGGCCTACAAGAAGGCGCTGGCAGATGCCCGCGCCGAGGCTGGTCGCATCGTTGCCGAGGCCAAGGCCGACATCCAGAAGGAACTGGATATCGCCACCGAAGCTGCCGAGGCCGAGATCGCCGCGAAATCCAATGAGTCCGAATTGCGCATCGCCGAGATCCGCAAAGGGGCGTTGGACAGCATCGAGGCGGTCGCCCGGGATACTGCGGGTGAAATCGTCAAGGCAATCATGCCGGTCGCTGCCGACCAAAAGGCCATCGATGCCGCGGTCACGGCAAAGCTGAAAGGGTAGGACGGGATGAAATGTCTGTTTAGAATCGCGGGGTTTTCCGGGGTTGTCATTGCTACGCCGGCGCTGGCTGCGTCCGAGCCGTTTTTCTCTCTGAACAACACCCACTCGGTCGAACTGTTCGCCTTTCTGCTGTTCGTTGGCGTTCTGATCTACCTCAAGGTGCCGCAGATGGTTACCAAGATGCTGGATGCGCGCGCTGAAGGGATCGAGGCGGATCTGAACGAAGCCCGTGCCCTGCGCGAAGAGGCGCAGCGGGTGTTGGCCTCTTATGAGCGCAAACAAAAGGAAGTGGCCGAACACGCCGCAGAGATTGTGGAGCACGCCAAAGCCGAAGCTGCCGCTGCGGCAGAGCAGGCCAAAGCCGACCTCAAGGATTCGATTGCACGTCGCCTGCAGGCTGCCGAAGACCAGATTACCTCGGCTGAGGCGGCGGCAATCCGCGAGGTGCGTGACAGTGCGATCACGGTGGCCATTGGTGCCGCCCGTGAGGTTCTGGCCCGCTCGATGACGGCCAAGGACAGCGGCGCGCTGATCGACAGTGCGATTGCCGATGTTGGGGAAAAACTGAACTGACGCTCCTCTGATCCACAGGACCATCAAACCAAAAAAGCCCGGCAATCAAAGCCGGGCTTTTTGATTTCGGGGCCAATAATCAGAACTATCGATAGTCCTCATCCGTCGGCAGGTTCTGGACATAGCCGGTGTTGGACTGGTAGCGGCTGAATTTGTGGCGCAGGAACGGTGCGTCCGCCGGGCTGATATGAACGACACCGGCACAACCATCCTGCCACTGGGTTCCATTCAGGGTTGACACAATGCAATGCGATTGCGGTGGTCCTTGCACTGCGCCATACATCGGGGCCTGACCCGGGCTGTAATAGGGGTCATATCCGGGGGCGACATAGTTCGGGGCACCATAGGCCACATAAGACCGGGTTGAATATGTCTCGGTCGGCTCGACGTAAACCGTCTGCGGTCGCGCATAGGTGACATAGGGCTGCACCAGAACATGCTGTTCCCAGGACTCGTTGTCCGGTGTCACATATGCCTGACCGTAAGTGCCGTAATACGTGTTGTTGACCGGCGGCAAGGGCGGTCCGCCACGCCAGTTATCAGGATAGGCAACGCCTCCTGCCTGCGACATGGTGGCAAGGGTGGCACTAAAAAGGATTGTGCCTGCCACGCGGGAATAAAATTTCATATTAGCCTCCAAGCCATATCCGAGGGCGCGAAATTGGCATGGCGCGAAGGCGGGAGTCAAATTTTATTCATATTTTGTTCATAATTGTTAATAAAAGGTAAACAATAACAATATATTAATGTGTTTTAGGCGTCGGACCAGGTATTTGCGTTGGATTTGCGTCCAAAAAGGGTGACCCGGCGATTCGCTTATGGCTGTATTTGCGATCTTGATGCAATTGATGTGATTCGGAAAAATTCAGCCACGCAGCGGCCGTGTTATCAGCCGGCTGAACCTGCCCGGATCGTGATCTCGATGCGCTCATTTTTTGCGCGACCAGCGGCGGTCAGGTTGCTGGCGACGGGGACTTCTTCGCCCCGGCCAGAGGCGCTCATCCGAATTGAAGCGACCCCGATTTGGGCAAGATAGGCCATCACCGTTCGCGCACGGGCGATTGACAGGGCCATGTTCCGTGCCGCGGGTCCGGTATTGTCGGTGTGGCCGACAATGTCTATCCGAGTCTTGGGAAAGGCCACCAGATTGTCGGCCAGTGCGCTCAACTCTTTTGGCGCGCTGGTGCGCAGCTCGGCGCTGCCCGGATCAAAACTGCTGGCGGCTGGCAGGGTTATGCGCAACTGCCGATTCGAATTCACGATTTGGACGTCAGTACCTTGCAAGCTGGTATGCAAAGCGGCCTCAAGAGCGTTTAAATCCGAGGTTTTGGGGCCGGCGGTCGAGGTTTCAGCGGGGCCTTGGCTTCCGAGGATTCCGTTCAAAAGGCCTCGGGCCGTGGGAACACGTGCCAAGGGTGCCCCATTCGGGCTGGTGCAGGCGGCCAGAAGAATGACGAGTGCGCCCATGCTCAGGGCGGGTTTGCTGTGCCGGTTCATCAGGGCCTCCCGAAAATTCATCTGCCTTCGCGGGTCTTTCGCCTCTATAAGCGCGATTTCAGGCGCGCGCACCCTGAATTTACGGCAGGCCGATCACATTATTGGGTTGCCTCAAACCGTGCACTTTCCCAGGCCAGCATGGCCCGCTTGACCGATAAGCCCCAGTGATACCCGCCAAGTGCCCCGCTTTTTTGCAATACCCGATGACAGGGGATCAGCCACGCAATCGGGTTTCGGCCCACCGCCGTGCCAACGGCGCGCGCCCCACGCGCGACGCCGATAGCCTCTGCAATCTGGGAATAACTGCTGACATGGGCAGGTGGAATGGCCAGCAAAGCCTCCCACACCTTTAACTGAAAAGGTGCGCCGATAAGGTGGAGGCGTGTCTCGCCCCTTTGCCTCAACGCGGCGTCAACCCAAGGCCGCAGCGTGTCTTTGCCGGGCCGAAATGTGGCCCTCGGCCAACGTGCCTGCATGTCCTCCATCGCCACTTGGTTGCCGCAACCCGCGGTAAAGGCAAGACCGCAAATTCCCCGCGCGGTGCCCATGACCAGCATGTCCCCAAAGGGGCTGTCAAAGATGGCGTACTCGATCATCAAACCCAGACCACGGGCGGCATAGTCACCCGGGCTCATGGCCTCCCAGCGCAGGAACAGGTCATGCAGGCGCGATGCCCCGGAAAGGCCGACCTCATGCGCGGTGGCCAGAACGGTAAACCGGTTTTCCAGCAAGAATTTGGCGTGCTGAAGGCCGAGATATTGTTGATAGCGTTTCGGGCTGACTCCCACCCACTGGCTGAAAAGACGCTGAAAATGGGCCGGAGACAGGCCGGTCGCCTGCGCCAGCTCGGCCAGAGTGGGTTGCGTCGTCTGATGTGCCTCGATATAGCCCAGCGCGCGGGCGATCAGGTCAAAATGATACGGGTTCCGGGCCATGTCTGTTGTGTCCTTCCGGTCCCTGTGATGCCGGATTGATGCGATTTTCTCCACCCGAATCTTGCGCAAAATCGTAATCCTGCTTGGCAGCGCGGGCCAAGCATGGCAGATACGGTGGCGATGACCAAACAGCTTGACTATCATACGATATACGAGATTTTTCGCCGCTTTCAGGAAAGCGAGCCAAATCCGCGGGGCGAGCTTGACCACGTCAACGCCTATACTCTGGTGGTTGCCGTGGCGCTGTCTGCGCAGGCGACCGATGCCGGGGTGAACAAGGCAACACGCAATCTTTTCGACACGGTCGATACCCCCGAAAAAATGCTGCAGCTGGGCCTTGAGGGCCTGACCGAGCAGATCAAGACCATCGGTCTCTATCGCCAAAAGGCACGAAATGTCATCCGCATGTCGGAAATACTGGTGAACGAATACGCTGGCGAGGTTCCTTCTTCGCGAGCGGCGTTGCAGTCGTTACCGGGCGTTGGGCGCAAGACGGCCAATGTGGTCCTGAACATCTGGTTTGGCCTGCCTGCGCAGGCTGTTGATACCCATATTTTTCGCTTTGGCAACCGGACCGGCGTTGCCGCGGGCAAGGATGTCCTGGCGGTCGAGCGCGCGATCGAGGATAATATTCCCGCCCCGTTCCAGCGCCATGCCCACCACTGGATGATCCTGCACGGGCGGTATATCTGCAAGGCCCGAAAACCAGTGTGCACCAATTGTATCATCGCGGACCTGTGCCGCTCGGAGGACAAGACATTATGAATAAGAAATATCAGGTCGTGGGGATTGGCAACGCTATGGTCGATGTTCTCAGCCAGGTTGCGGACAGTTTCCTTGCTGCCAACAATATCGATAAGGGTATCATGCAGTTGATCGATACCGAGCGCGCTGCTGAACTTTATGGTAAGATGGGCCCCGCCGAAGAGGTTTCCGGTGGATCGGCAGCCAACACCATTGCCGGCATCGCTGCACTAGGTGGGCGCGTGGCTTATGTCGGCAAGGTCAAGGACGACCAGCTGGGGGCGATTTTCGTTCACGATATCCGGGCGCAGGGGGCGGACTTCGACACCCCTTTGGCCGATGCCAGCCACCCCGCCGAAACCGGGCGCTGCATGGTTCTGGTCAGCCCGGATGGAGAGCGCTCGCTCAACACCTATCTCGGTGTATCCGAATTCCTGCACCCTGATGACATCGATGAATCCCTGATGGCTGCCGCTGAATGGATCTATCTGGAAGGGTATCGATTTGATGGCCCTGAAAGCCACGAGGCCTTTGCCAAGGCCATCAACGCCTGCAAGGCGGCGGGCGGGCGCGTATCCCTAACCCTGTCCGACCCGTTCTGTGTTGCGCGACACCATGAGGCATTCCATGATTTGATCCGCGACCATGTCGATCTCTTGTTCTGCAATGTCCACGAGATGCAGGCCATGTATCCGGCAACGGATCTGGATGCCTCGATGAAAATGGCGGCCGCCGAGGTTGATATTGTCGTTTGCACCGCGTCCGAAGATGGCGCCTATATCCTGACCGGCGGTGAAACTGAGCACGCCGAGGCCATTCCCACCGATATCATCGATGCCACGGGGGCCGGCGATCTCTTTGCTGCCGGATTCCTTTATGGCCTGACACAGGGTTATGACATGCTGACCTGTGGCCGCATGGGGTGTGTGGCCGCCGCCGAAGTCATCAGTCACATCGGCGCCCGCCCCGAGGTCGATCTGATGACGCTGTTCAAGGAAAGGGGGCTGGTCTGACGCCCCGGCCTGTCTTCTTTGCGAAAATACTCAAAATCCGTCGCTGGCCACGGGATCATTCGCCCAGTTTTGCGTGCACCTCGTCCAGATCAATCTGGCCGATGGGCATCTTGTTTGACGGATCGTCACGGTCGTATTTGAACAGCTCGAAATCCTTATGATAAATTTCATAAATCATGTGCATTGACAGATCATCGAAATAATCCTCGACCGGATGCGCCCGTTTGGGGCCATGACCTTCGGACTCGTTGAACCGTGGCATCTGGTCCAGATCAAGCGGGTGGTGGACTTCGATATGTCGTAAAACGTCCTGCATGCCGGTCTTGAAATCCTCGGTCGAAATAATGGCATCGTATTTTCCCCCGCCATGCACCAAGGTCGAGGCATGACCGGCCACCGCCGACCAGTGGATGTCCGGGTCCATGGGGCGGCGGAATTTTATGGTGTCACGCACGAACAGCAAAAAGCGGCGAAAACTGGCGATCTGGTCAAAATCCCCTTCGACCGTAATGCCGTATTTCTGGATCAACAGCGGCACCAGCTTACCACGATAGCGTTTCCCGTTGCGCTGGATTCCACATATCTTGTCAAAAAACGCCGATAATATCCGTGTGTAAGGGTTGCGCACGCAGGTGAACGTGTAGGCGCTGCCCTCTGTGATCACGTGCTCCAACCTCGGCTGGCTGTGGGCAAGCGACCATTTGTGGATGCCCGACGGCGCGTCATGGATATCGCCATCGTAATACTCGCCATGGTCGATATAATGCATGACCTGCCCGATGGTCGAGCAGGCGCATTTCGGAATGACCCGGTAAACCAGCGTTTCGCTCTCGGTCATCCAAGTGCCGGGAAATCCCATTTTTCAGCCTCTTTCACAGCCGGCGAAACCGGCCCTGCCCATTTTATCTTGTTTGGCCCATAAAAGATCAAAGAAAAGGTGTTTTTTCAACGAAAGTTTGGCTTTATGAAGGCATAAACATAAAAGAAGCCGAGGAGCAGCAGGCCGAATGGCAAAAATTGCCTATATTTTGTTGTGCCACAAGGATCCTGATGCGGTCATCCGTCAGGCTCTGCGGTTGACGGCAAAGGGTGATTTTATCGCGATCCACTTTGACGCCCGGGCGTCAGACAGCGACTTTGAAAAAATCCGGGTGGCACTTGAGAACAGCAAGGCGGTTGTTTTTGCCAAAAGGGTCAAATGCGGCTGGGGGGAGTGGTCGCTGGTCAAAGCCACCCTGAACGCGGTTCAGCAGGCCGCCGAAACCTTTGTTCAGGCCACCCATTTCTATATGATCTCGGGTGATTGCATGCCGATCAAATCGGCCGAATACACGCATGCGTTTCTGGATGGCGATGCACGCGACTATATTGAATCCTTTGACTATTTCAACAGCGACTGGATCAAGACCGGAATGAAGGAAGAGCGCTTGATCTACCGCCATTATGTCAACGAGCGAAAACACAAGGCGCTATTTTATGCCTCGCTTGAATGGCAAAAACGGCTGGGGTTGCAGCGCCGGATCCCACGCGATCTGAAGATCATGATCGGGTCTCAGTGGTGGTGCCTGAGGCGCAGCACGATCGAGGCGGTGCTGGCGTTTTTGGATAAACGTCCCGACGTTCTGCGGTTTTTTCGCCATACATGGATCCCGGATGAGACCTTTTTCCAGACGCTCGTGCGCCATCTGGTTCCTCATGCCGAGATCGAGCCGCGCACGTTGACCTTTCTGATGTTCTCGGACTACGGGATGCCGGTCACGTTTTATAACGATCAATATGACTTCCTGTTGGCGCAGGACGCGTTGTTTGCCCGAAAGATATCGCCCGAGGCGCATGACCTGAAACGGCAGCTGGGTGATCTCTACGCCAGTGGCCGCACCGCGTTCCAGCCCTCTGGGCAGGGGCGAAAGCTGTATCAATACCTTACCGGTCGTGGCCGCTTCGGGCAGCGTTTCACGCCGCGCTTTTGGGAACGCGAAAGCACCCTTGGCCGCGACCGAGAGGTGTTGGTTCTTGTGTGCAAGAAATGGCATGTAGCCAAACGCCTGCTTGGAAAAATCCGTCAGGCGACCGGGCTGCCGGGGGTCGAGTTTCTGTTTGACGAAGAAAGTTGCCCGTTGCCCCATCTCGGCGGGATTGAAAACGGCATGGGCAAGCGGACTAGACACCGTCGGGCTATGCTGCGTCTGCTTTACGATCATTTTCAGACCAAACGCCTGCTGATCTGCCTTGATCCAAAGGATATGGACGTGCTGCAGGATATTAACACGGATCGCTGCACGATGCGGGTGCTCAAGATCGTGTGCAAGTTTGACGACGCCGATCTGATTGGCCATGCAGAACGCGTGGGTCTGGCTGATTCAGCCACCCCAGCCGGAACCCTTGAACAGTTGCTGGGAACGATCCGGCGAGAATTTGCGCAGGAATCCGATGCGTTGGAAGACGCTGGATTTCCCCATTACGCCCGTATCGAAGAGGGCGCGAGAGACGATGAAAATGCGGCCGGTTTTGCGGCGTTTCTTGGGGCCGAGCCCCAGGTGGCGTTGGATCTGGCCAGAACCGAACACTTGTTTGCGGAGTAAACGATGGCATATGAATACGATGAACAGAATATATTTGCGCGAATCTTGCGCGGTGAAATTCCCAACAATACGGTCCTTGAGACCGAACATACGCTGGCCTTCAGGGATACAACGCCACAGGCCCCCGACCATGTTCTGGTGATTCCAAAGGGGCCTTATGTCAATTTTGATCACTTCTCCGATGCCGCCAGTCCTGAGGAAATCGTTGATTTCATCCGAGCCGTCGGTGAGGTTTGCCGCCTGTTGGGGGTCAAGCCCGGCGAGGGCGGCGAGGGCTATCGGATCATTTCAAATTCTGGCAAGAACGGCGTACAGGAGGTTCCGCACCTGCATGTTCACATTGTCGGTGGTCGCTGGCTGGGACGGATACTGACAAAAACGCCCTAGCTATTTGCCCTCTAGGCCAAGCCGATGACCCCACGCAGCACCATGTCGGTTACCAGATTGGCATAATCCGAGCGGCTGATCCCCTTACCGGGGCGGTGCCACATGTAAAACCAGTTGACCATGCCAAACAGGGTCATGGTCACCGGGCGCAGCCGTTCGGGGTGGCGGGTATAGAGGTCCGGGGTCACGGCGGCCAGTGCGTTCGCAACGATGTGAACGATCTTGCGTTGCAGATCAGCGAGCACCTCGCGCTGCTCGGCTGGCAGTGACGTCATGGCCTCGGTCTGCACCTGATGCTCGGCGTCAGCATCGCGATAGGCGTCAAGGATGGCGTGGATGATGGCGCGCAGATTCTCCTCGGGGTCCATCTGGTTGTCATCGGCGGCGCGTACGGTTTTCAGAAGGTCGCTCAGATGCGTGTGCACGATATCATAGAGCAGCGCATCCTTGCTGTCGTAATAGTGATAGATCAGCGCCTTGGATACCCCACAGGCGATTGCCAGCTGGTTCATGCTGGAGCGGTCAAACCCGTGGGTGGCAAAAAAGCGCGCGGCTGTTCGCAAGATGGCCAGACGCTTTTTCTCGTGATCCTTGGCGATCGTGCGGGCCATCAGTCGCGCGGCCTGTTGTCGATGACCCGCACGGCCTTGCCTTGTGAGCGCGCGACCTTGCCGGGCTCACTGGCGCGCACCTCGGCGGTGATACCGACAGTCGATTTGATCCGGGCGGACAGTTGCTTGGCGGCGGCCTCGCGGGCGTGGTCGTTGGCTGCGCCGGTTGTGGCCTCGACGTGGATGATCATGTGATCCATCCGCCCCTTGCGAGTCAGTTCGATCTGGAAATGCGGTGCGAGGGTCGTGATCGCCAGCAGTTGTTCCTCGATCTGGGTCGGAAAGACGTTGACGCCGCGCAGGATGATCATGTCGTCACTGCGCCCGGTAACCTTTTCCATCCGGCGCATGCTGCGTGCGGTGCCGGGCAACAGGCGGGTCAGGTCGCGGGTGCGGTATCGGATGATGGGAAAGGCCTCTTTTGTCAGCGAGGTAAAGACCAGTTCGCCAAGCTCTCCATCAGGCAGAACCTCGCCGGTTTCGGGGTTGATGACCTCAGGGTAAAAGTGGTCCTCCCAGATGTGCAGGCCGTCCTTGGTTTCCACGCATTCATTGGCGACACCCGGGCCAATTACCTCGGAAAGTCCATAAATATCAACGGCATGCATATCAAACGCATCCTCGACCTCGGCGCGCATCGCGTTGGTCCATGGTTCTGCCCCGAACACCCCGACCTTGAGGGGGCTTTCGCGCGGATCAAAGCCTTGCGCGCGGTATTCATCAAGGATCGACAGCATGTAAGAGGGGGTGACGGTGATGCCATCGGCGCGAAAATCCTCGATCAGGCGCACCTGCCTTGGGGTCATCCCGCCGGACACAGGTACCACCCTGAGGCCCAGCTTTTCCGCCCCTGAATGGATGCCAAGACCGCCGGTAAACAGGCCATAGCCATAGGCATTGTGCAGCGTGTCCCCCGGTTTCAGGCCCGAGGCGCGCAGGCTGCGGGCGACCACATCGGCCCACATTGAAAGGTCAGCAGCCGTATAGCCCACAACCGTCGGCTGGCCGGTCGTGCCGCTTGAGGCATGGATACGCGCAATCCGGTTTTCGGGGACGGCGAACATGCCAAAGGGATAGTTGTTGCGCAAATCCTGTTTCACCGTGAAGGGAAAGCGCGCCAGATCTGCGAGCGTCTGCAGATCGTCGGGATGGATCCCGGCCGCGTCAAACTGCGTTTTGTAGAACGGCACATTGTCATAGGCATGCCGCAGCGACCATTTCATGCGCGACAGCTGGAGGGCCGCGATCTGGTCGCGTGAGGCAATTTCAATCGGGTCTAGCGTTTCTCGGGCGGGGGTCAGGTCCTGCATCGGGGTCTCCTCAGGTGTTTTCCAACATCAATGCGATGCCTTGTCCAACCCCGATGCACATCGTGCAAAGGGCTCGTCTGGCACCGGTCTCGTTCATTTCGATTGCTGCAGTCAGGGCCAGCCGGGTGCCGGACATTCCCAGCGGATGCCCCAGCGCAATCGCGCCGCCGTTGGGGTTCACATGTCCCGCGTCATCGGGCAGGCCGAGGTCACGCAGAACCGCCAGGGATTGTGCGGCAAAGGCCTCGTTCAGTTCAATCAGGTCAATGTCGCCGATCCCCAAACCCAGACGTGCCAGCAGCTTTTTGGTGGCGGGGGCCGGGCCCATGCCCATGATTCGCGGAGGAACGCCGGCACTTGCCATGCCAAGGATACGTGCCTTTGGGGTCAGGCCGTATTTTTCGACCGCCACGCCCGAGGCCACGATCACCGCCGCGGCTCCGTCGTTGACCCCCGAGGCATTGCCCGCCGTGACGCTGCCTCCGTCGCGAAACGGGGCACGCAGGCTGGCCAGTTTTTCAAGGCTGCTTTGGCGGGGGTGCTCATCGGTATCAAAAATGACCGCGTCCCCCTTGCGCTGTGGAATTTCAATGGCGGTGATTTCTTTGCCCATCCGCCCCGAGGCAATCGCCGCCGCGGCACGTGACTGGCTGCGATAGGCGAACGCGTCCTGATCCTGGCGCGAGATGTTGAACTCTTCCGCCACGTTTTCGGCGGTTTCGGGCATGGAATCGATGCCGTATTGGGCCTTCATCAGTGGATTGACAAAGCGCCAGCCGATGGTCGTATCGAATATTTCAGCTTTGCGCGAATAGGCGGCTTCGGCCTTTGGCATGACAAATGGCGCGCGGCTCATGCTTTCCACGCCGCCGGCAAGGATCACCTCGGCCTCGCCACAGCGGATCGCGTTGGCGGCCATGCCAATCGTGTTCAGGCCCGAGCCGCACAGCCGGTTGACCGTTGCCCCCGGCACCGTGTCCGGCAGTCCGGCCAGCAGCAGCGACATGCGCGCAACATTACGGTTTTCCTCGCCAGCGCCGTTGGCGTTGCCGATCAGAACGTCGTCAATCGCCGCCGGGTCGAGGTTGGGAGCCAGCGCGATCACCTGACGGATCACATGGGCCAACATGTCATCGGGGCGCACCGTGCGCAAGCCGCCTCCGAACCGGCCAATGGGGGTGCGCAGACCCTCGCAAAGATATGCATCGGTCATGTGGGTTATCCTTTGTTTTCCTCAAAATGCACGCCTTGAATGACGCGCGAGCAACCACGAAAATGTGCAATTACACGGCCCGTCTCGGTGGTGACCTGCACGTCGTAGATGCCATTGCGCCCCTCTTTGGCCGTTTCGCTGGCCACGGCGGTCAGAACCTCGCCCAGCTGGGCCGGGGTGACGAAACTGATCGTGTTATGTTGTGCCACGACCACCTGATTATAGCTGTTGCAGGCGATTGCAAAGGCGGTGTCGGCCAGCGTGAAAATAACCCCGCCGTGGCAAATATCATGACCGTTCAGATGGCGGGTTTCAACCGTCAGTGAGATGCTGGCGGCGCCGGGGGCGGTATGGTTTAACGACAGCCCCAGATCGGCGGCGGCCCGGTCGCGTTCAAGCATCCGTGCGGCGACCCGCTCGGCCCTCTGCTGCGGCGAAAGGTGGGTGGGATAAGGAGCGTTCATGGGAGATCCTGTGTTTGCTGTCAAAATGATTTGCATAAACCGACCGGTTGGTCAATAGTAAGACTGCCGCGGAATCCAGAGGAAAAGGAACAAAATATGACGCTGATGCGCCTTCAGAATTTTGCATGCGGGAAATGGGTCTCGTCCCGTGGGACACCGAGGCCGATCTACGGGGCAACGGATGGCGCAAAAATTGCCGAGGCGGGCAGTGACGGGCTGGATTTCCAAAAGATGATCGAGTTTGCCACCCGAACCGGTGGACCGGCCCTCAGAGAAATGACCTTTCACGACCGCGCCCGCCGGCTGAAGGCCTTGGCCCTTTATCTGCAAGAGCGGCGCACGCAGCTTTACCAACTGTCAACCTTGACCGGCGCCACCTTGTCCGACAGCAAGATCGACATTGACGGTGGCATTGGTACGATGCTGGTGTTTGCCTCAAAGGGGCGTCGCGAGATGCCAGACAGCCATGTTTATCTGGATGGGCCGGTGGAACACCTGTCCCGCGCTGGCAGTTTTCTGGGCCAGCATGTTGCCACACCCCTGCGCGGTGTTGCCGTCCATATCAACGCTTTCAATTTTCCAGTCTGGGGAATGTTGGAAAAACTGGCGCCCAGCCTTCTGGCCGGGGTTCCGGCGATTGTGAAACCGGCCACCGCGACCTCGTATCTGACCGAGGCCTGCATGCGTCTGATGGACGAGAGCGGCATCTTTCCAGCCGGCGCATTCCAGTTGATCGTTGGGGGCACCGGCAATCTTCTGGACCTTTTGGGCCCACAGGATATCGTCAGCTTTACCGGCTCGGCACAAACCTCTCTGATGCTGCGCACCAACCCCAACATCCCGAAAAACGGGGTCCGGTTTCTGGCCGAACAGGACAGCCTGAACGCATCGGTTCTTGGGCCCGACGTGACACCGGACAGCCCGGAATTCGATCTGTTCATCAAAGAGGCCGTGCGCGAGATGACTGCCAAGGCGGGCCAGAAATGCACCGCCATCCGCCGCATGATCGTGCCGGACAAGATGCTGGCGCCGCTGGGCGAGGCAATCGCGGCAAAGCTGGCCAGGACGGTGATTGGCAACCCAGCCGAGCGGGCAACGCAGATGGGGGCCTTAGCTTCTGCAGCGCAAAAGGCGGATGTTCTGGCGCAGGTTCAAAAATTCTCCGGCGAGGTCACGCGCCTTTATGGCGATCCGGAGGGCTTTGAGGTGGTTGGCGCGGATCGTGACAAAGGTGCGTTTTTACCGCCGATGCTGTTTGTTTGTGCCGATCCCGATGGCGCAAGCAAGGTGCATGAGGTCGAGGCCTTTGGGCCGGTTGCAACCCTCATGCCGTATCGTGACCTAAGCCATGCAGCGGCCCTGATGAATCGCGGCGGGGGCTCGCTGGTGGGGTCGGTCATTACCCATGATCCGGCGGTGGCCCGCGAGATCACGCTGGCCAGTGCGGCTTGGCACGGACGGCTTTATTTCAACGACCGCGACAGCATGGGGGAAAGCACCGGACATGGCTCGCCGCTACCCCATATGGTGCATGGTGGTCCCGGCCGCGCCGGTGGAGGTGAGGAACTGGGGGGCATCAGGGGCGTTCTGCATTACATGCAACGCACCGCCATTCAGGGCAGCCCCCGGATGCTGACCGAGATCGGCGGGGTCTGGGTCAAGGGCGCAGAAACGCCGAAGCCTCCCGCGCATCCGTTTACCCTTGGCTATGACGAGCTGCAGATCGGCCACTCGATCACCACCGAGGCGCGCGAAGTCACACTGGCGGATATCGAACATTTTGCCGCTTTTACGGGGGATATGTTTTACGCCCACATGGACGACGAAGCGGCGCGCGCCAACCCGTTTTTTCCGGGTCGCGTTGCCCATGGCTATCTGTTGCTGAGCTTTGCTGCCGGTCTGTTTGTCGAGCCGAACCCCGGCCCGGTTCTGGCCAATACCGGCCTGAACGGGCTGCACTTTCAAAAACCCGTCAGCCCCGGCGACAGGATTTATGTCCGTCTGACGGTTGCACGAAAAACCCCGCGCACCGCGGAATATGGCGAGGTCCGCTGGGCGGTAACCGTGTTCAATCAGGAAAACGAGGAGGTCGCAGAATACGAACTGCTGACCATGGTGGCCTGTGGTCGGCAGGTCCGATAGGTCCTGACCCTGACCAATTGAGCACGCATCTTTAGAGCGCAAGCAACCGGCGCCTGCGGTTCGCGCGATGCCCTACCGGTGGGAAAAGCAGGCGACGTATTCGTCACCAAGTTTCTTTAACAGCGCTGGGTAAAAAAGCGATGACAAAAGGGAATTGCGCCCCAGCGCGTCCAGAATGCGCGGCGTGACGCCTTTCATCTCAACCAGCGCGTTGGCCCGGTCGGCCTGTTTGTCGGCGGGGATAAAAACACAGCTTGCCGGAGCCTTGGCCAGAGCGCCCTGCAGCTTGGCGATGGTCCCGAGACTTGTGGTTTCTTCGGTGATATTGGTTGCTGCGCCAAGGGCGTGCAGACCAAAGGCCTGTTCAAAATACTGAAAGGCATCGTGATATTGAACGAACGGCTTTAGGTCTCGGCCTGTCAGCCGTTTCTGGATGCGCGCGCGGGTAAAATTGATCTCGTCGATCAGACGATCCCGCCCGGTCGCGTAATCGGCGCGATGGATGGGGTCGATGCGGCTGGCCCGTGCGGCAATGACCTTGGCCCAGTAGATCGCATTGTCTGGGTCCAGCCAACTGTGAGGATCGTATGTGCTGCCGTTCGCCCGGGCGTTCCGGTTGAATATGCCGGTTTTGCGAAGCGGCAAAAGATGCGTGCCGGGCAGGGCGTTCAGCGTGATTTCGCGCGCGGCAAATCTAGATTGGCGCATCAGCTTGGCAAGACCGGGGGTGGCAACCGGTCCCATCCAGATCACCAGATCGGCCCGCCGGATTGCTTGGATACTGGATGGTTTGAGGGTGAAATCATGCGAGGTCATCCGCAAGGGCACCAAAAGGCCCAGTTTTGCATGCCGCCCGACGACCTCGCGGACGATGGCCAGCACCGGCGCGATATCAGCCACGATCCTGATCTTTGGGGTGGGCGCCGGGGAGGTGCCCGTCGCGGTTGTTGCGCCAAAGGCTGGGGCGCCCAGCAACGCCAGCGACAAAAGAGACAGTTTTAACATTTGGAACATGTGGTGTGGCCTTGTCATTTTGGTATCTCGCCGCATATAGGGGGTATGTTATAAAATAACAATAGGGGGGCCGATGGCACAGGAAATCCCGAACAATATCTTTTGTCAGCACGATCATCGCGGATGCAGGGCCACGGCGATGCGGGGGGCTCGTGCCGCGTGTCGCGCCGCAAACCTGCGCTTGACGCCCATGCGCGCGCGGGTTCTCGAGATCTTGCTGGAATCTCACAAGGCGCTGGGGGCCTATGATATTCTGGCGCGCCTTCGGGCCGAGGGCCGGTCCAGCCAGCCCCCCATTGTTTACCGGGCGCTGGACTTTTTGGTCAGCAATGGTTTCGCGCATCGTTTGGAGCGGCTGAATGCCTTTGCGGCCTGCGCCCACGCCGAGGACCGGCACCAGCCGATGTTTCTGATTTGCGAAAGCTGCCATCAGGTAGCCGAGGCCCCTCTGGACCGGCTGGGTCAGGACATTTTCGCTCGCGCCACAAAGCTGGGGTTTCAAGCGCGCTCGCCCGTGGTTGAGGTCAGTGGCCTCTGCCCGGCCTGTCAGGGGGATGGCGAGCAATGAAATCACCCTTGATCGAAACTGTTGATCTTGGCTTGGAATTTCACGGCCACCGGGTCTTGCATGACGTGGACTTTGCCATTTACCCCGGCGAGATCGTGACCATCGTGGGACCAAACGGTTCGGGCAAATCCTCGTTTCTGAAATGTCTGATTGGTGCCGAAAGGCCAAGTCAGGGCGATATTCGGCGGGCCGAGGGTTTGACAATCGGATATGTTCCGCAAAAGCTGCATCTGGATGCGGCCTTTCCCATGACTGTCGCCCGGTTCTTGCGTCTGGCCAGTTACAAAACGTCGGCCAGCGATATTGCCCAAGCGGTCGGGATGACGGCGATCTCCGGCGTTTTGGACAGCCAGATGTCCACCCTCTCTGGCGGGCAATTGCAGCGCGTCTTACTGGCCCATGCGTTGATCGGTGCGCCTGATCTTCTGATTCTGGATGAGGCGGCACAGGGGCTGGATCAGCCGGCGGTGGCCGGATTTTACCATCTGATTGAGGATGTCCGCAAGCAGATGGGCTGCGCGGTTCTGATGGTCAGCCACGATCTGCATGTCGTCATGAGCGCCTCTGATCGGGTGATCTGCCTCAATGCTCATATTTGTTGTCAGGGAACGCCGACGATCGTTTCAAACGCGCCGGAATACCGGCAGTTGTTCGGGGCCGGAACCGAGGGGACACTGGCCCTTTACCGGCACGAGCATGACCACCGGCACGACCCGGATCACGCGGGAGAGTCCCATGCCGGTTGATTTTCTGTTGCGGGTCAGCTTGGCGGCGGTGGGGGTGGCTCTGATTGCCGGCCCGCTGGGCAGTTTTGTCTTGTGGCGGCGGATGGTTTATTTCGGTGACACGATTTCGCACGCGTCGCTGCTGGGTGTCGCGCTGGCCTTGGCGCTGAATCTGCCGGTCATGCTGGGAGTCCTGCTGGTCGCCTTTGCGGTTGCAGCGGTCATCGTGACGGCCAGCGGACGGTTTTACCATGTGGATACGCTGCTGGGTGTCGCGGCCCATTCGGCGCTGGCGTTGGGGCTGGTTGCGGTCTCGTTTCTTGACGGGGTCAAGGTGGATTTGCTGAGCTATCTCATCGGTGACATTCTTGCCGTGACTTGGCGGGATGTGGCGCTGATCGGCTCGGGCGTGGTCCTGAGCCTCGGCCTTGTGATCTGGCGTTGGCGGGCGTTGCTGATCTCTTCGCTTGACCGGGATATGGCGCTGGCGCATGGCGAAAACCCGGCGCGCGAAGGCCTGTTGTTCACTCTGGCCCTCGCGGTTTTGGTGGCTGTCGCAATCAAGGTTGTCGGGGCGCTTTTGATTACGGCGCTTTTGATCATTCCGGCAGCAGCGGCGCGATTGTGGGCCGATACGCCCGAGAGGATGGCCACGCTTGCCGCCCTCATCGGTGTTGTTGCGGCGTTATCGGGTCTGGCGGGGTCGTTCCGGTTTGACAGCCCAACGGGGCCCAGCATCGTTGTTGCGGCTCTTGTGTGCCTGTTGCTGGCCGGCGCGGCGCGTATGGTTGGGGGCTGGCGGGGATGAAGGCTTGGGGCGCTGCCCCAAACCCCGGAGTATTTGTCACAAAGGAGATGACCGGATCGGGCTGGGCGTGTTGGTTTTTTGCCTTCCACGCAAGATGTGCAGACCGCCTGATCTTGCGTTATTGTCATGCCGCAAGGCTATTTTCCACGCCATACGGGATCCCGCTTTTCGACAAAAGCGCGGGGGCCTTCCAGATTGTCCTCTGAGCCATAGAGGATATCAACGGTTGCCAGTTGGCGTTTTGCGATCCGGTTCATGGTGTCCTGAAATGTGCTGTCCTCGGCATTGCGGACGATCTCTTTGATCGTAGCATAAACCAGAGGCGGGCCGCTGGCGATCAGTCGGGCCAGGTCGCGCGCCGCGCCGATCAACCTGTTAGCCGGGACGATCCGGTTCACAAATCCCCATCGGTGCGCTTCTTCGGCATCCAGCCAGCGTCCGGTCAACAGCATCTCCATGGCGATGTGATAGGGGATGCGCTTGGGCAGCTTGATGCTGGCGGCATCAGCCACTGTGCCTGAGCGGATCTCGGGCAGGGCAAATGTTGCGTGTTCTGCAGCCAGAATGATGTCGGCTGACAGGGCCCATTCCAGCCCGCCGCCGCAGCAGATTCCATTGACGGCGGCGATGACGGGCTTGTTCAGGTCGCGAAGTTCCTGTAGGCCGCCAAAGCCTCCGACGCCATAGTCCCCATCGACCGCGTCACCCTCGGTTGCCGCCTTCAGGTCCCAACCGGGGCAAAAGAATTTTTCCCCGGCCCCGGTAATGATTGCGACCCTGAGAGCGGGATCGTCCCGAAACGCGGCAAAGGTTTCACCCATCAGGCGCGAGGTTTTCAGGTCGATGGCGTTCGCTTTAGGTCGGTCCAGGATAACCTCCAGAATGCCATCCGACGTGGCGGTTCTAATCGGTATGCCGGTCATGTTTCCTCCTGCCGTATCAGGGCGTCAACAGCCACGGCCCGGGTCGGGCAGCAGAGCAACGGGTTGATCTCGATTTCTTCCAGCCGGTCAGCGTTGGCAAGGACATAATCCTGCACCGCCATAACCGCATTGACAATAGAGGGCACGTCGGCCGCCGGCTTGCCCCGGTATCCTTGCAAGAGTTTTGCGATTTTCAAAGTGCCAAGCGCGTTTCGGATTTCCGCGCGGGTGCTTGGCAGGAGCAGGGAAACGCTGTCGGTCAGGAGCTCGGCCAAAACGCCACCGGCAGCCAGAGTCAGCACAAAGCCGTGGGCCGGATCTCGCAAGACACCGATCAAAAGCTCGGCCACTGCGTCGGAAATCATCTGCTCGAGCAAAATTGGTCCGGCGGGCAGTTTGGTGAGGGCAGCGTGCAGGTCTGAGTCCGATCGAACGCCGATCGCCACCGCCCCGGCCTCGGATTTATGGGCAAAGCCCGCCACTTTCACGGCGACAGGATAGCCCAGACTGCGGGCCGCCTGAATGGCATTCCGGGCATCGGGAAGTTTAATCCCTTGAGGGATTGGCACGCCCCAAGCGGTGAGGGCGGATTTTGCGGCAGTCTCATCGATGGTGACGACGTCGACGGGTGCCCGGCGGGCGAGAAAAACAGGTTCGCGCGGCAATTTTACGGTTTTGCGGGCGGCGTTTTTTATTGCCCGCAGAGCATCGCCGAGCCCACAGAGCGGCACGATGCCTCCAGCTATCAGCCGATGGGCCACATTTTCCGGCATCAATTCAGGCAGGGTTGAAACCATTGCAACGGTTCCGCCGGTTCTGACCTTGGCAGCCAGTGCGGCCTCAATCGCGCAGTCCCAGTCGCCGGCATCGCAACGGTCCGTGCGGGGAAAGTCGACCAGCACAAGCGTGATCGCAACTTGGGACCAGATCATCTGGGCCCATGTTGCGGTCATTGCGGAAGTATCGCGCCAGATGTAGGTGTGGTAATCAAGGGGGTTGGCCAGTGCCACTCGCGCTCCCAGACTTTTTTTCAGGGCTTTTTTTCGGGCTTTCGACAAGGGCGGAAAGGTCAGACCCTGCGCTTGGGCCATGTCCGCAATCAGCGCCGCCTCGCCCCCTGAACATGAGATCGAGGCGATCCGGTTTGACTTCAGGCGGCCACAAACATGCAGCAGTTTCAGTGTCTCCAGAAACTCAGGCAGACTGTCAACAGACAGAATATTCAAGCGCTTCAGAAAGGTCTTGGCGCCTGCATCACCCCCTGCCAGAGAGGCTGTGTGAGAAACCGTCGCAGCCCGCGCTTGCGCCGATTTTCCGACTTTCAAGGCCACCAGCGGTTTTTTCAGGCGCGCGGAACAGGCGGCAAGCCGTTCAAAGGCACGCAGGTCGCCAAACCCTTCGATATGCAGTCCCAGTGCCGTCACGCGCGGGTCGTTCAACAGCTCGATACCGATTTCAGCGATGACGGTTTGCACCTGATTGCCCGCGGTGACGACATAGGCCAGCGGCAGCGCGCGGCTCTGCATGGTAAGGTTGATTGCGATGTTGGATGACTGTGCAATGATAGCCACCCCGCGCTGCACGCGGGTTCCGCCCTGTTGGTCGGGCCAGAGGAGCGCGCCATCCAGATAATTGATAAATCCATAGCAATTTGGCCCAAGAATGGGCATGTCGCCCGCGGCTTGCAGGAGGGCCTGTTGCATCGCAGCGCCGCTCTGATCTTCAGCGGCGGATTCTGAAAACCCAGATGCAAAACAAATGGCCCCGCCTGCACCCATTGCGGCAAGATCGCGAACGATATCGAGGGTCGTGGTCCTGTTTACACCAACGAAACAGGCATCCGGAATCCCCGGAAGGTCGGACAGAGTCCGGAAGGTCCTGATCTTGCCGATCTCGGCTGCCTTTGGATGGATCGGCCAGACATCCCCCTGAAAGCCGAGGTTGCGGCTCTGCGCGACAACGGCCCGACCCCATGCCCCACCACCGACGATGGCAATCTTGCGAGGGCGCAACAGGCGTGACAGGTTACGAGCCACCGCTACGCACCGATTTGAGAATGAGCCTTAATGCCTCCGGCGGGGATATTTTCAAACAAAAGAAACCGGGTGGGGCCCCCCGCTTCGGAGGCCGGAACGAGGGGCTTTCTTTTGTTACGGCCATCGGCTTCCCAGCCTGTTCCGCTCCGGCATCTTGCCCGAAACAAGTTAACAAAATCTTGCGTCTTTTATTGAAAAATATCCCCGCCGGAGGCATTTCTCTATGCCCCCAAGGGCCGCAGCATTTCGCGGCTGATGATATGGCGCTGGATTTCACTGGTTCCATCCCAAATGCGTTCGACCCGTGCGTCGCGCCAGAACCGTTCCAATGGCAGATCTTCCATCAACCCCATGCCGCCGTGAATTTGCAGCGCGGCATCGGTTACGTGCGCCAGCATTTCCGAGGCGAACAGCTTGGCACAGGCGATCTCGCGGTTGGCGGGCAGGCCCTGATCCAGTCGATCCGCCGCCGCCAGTGTCAGGAGGTCAGCCGCATCAATCTCGGTAATCATGTCTGCGATCTGGAATCCGACCCCTTGAAAGCGGCCGATCTTTTGGCCAAATTGCGTGCGTTCCGCCGCCTGGGTCAGCGCCAGATCGAACACACGTCGCGCGCGTCCGACGCTCATTGTGGCCACGGTGATGCGGGTGGCATAAAGCCATGTGTTCATGACTTCGAACCCGCCGTTGACTGCGCCCAGAACCTGCGCATCGGGCAGGCGGCAGTCGTCAAACTCGAGGATCATGTTCTTGTAGCCGCGGTGGCTGACCGACTTGTAACCGGCGCGGATGGTAAAGCCGGGCGTGCCGCGATCGACAAGAAAGGCGGTGATGCGTTTTTTCACCCCGCGTGGGGTTGAATCCTGACCTGTTGCCACGAATACGATTACAAAATCCGCGTGATCGGCCCCCGAGATGAAATGTTTGGTGCCATTCAGAACCCAATCCCCGCCATCGCGCCGGGCGCTGCATTTCATGCTGCGAATATCTGACCCCGCCTCTGGTTCCGTCATGGCCAGTGCGTCCATGCGCTCGCCTCGCACGGCAGGCAACAGGTAGCGCTCGCGCTGCTCTCCCTTGCAGGCCATCAGGATGTTTTGCGGGCGGCCGAAAAAATGGTTCAGGGCCATTGATCCGCGGCCAAGTTCGCGTTCAACCAGAGCAAATTCCAGATGGTTCAGGCCCGCTCCGCCAACGTCGGTCGGAAAATTACAGGCGTAAAATCCCAGTTCGATTGTCTTTGTCTTGATCTGTTCGGCAATTTCGCGGGGGACTTCTCCGGTTCGCTCGACAATCTCTTCATGGGGATAAATCTCGCGCTCGACAAAGGTTCGGACCGTTGAAACGATCATTTCCTGTTCTTCGGTCAGGCCGTATTGCATCGGTGCTCTCTCTTGTCCGCTTTTCCCAGAGCTTAGCGCTGATGTGCCGGACGTCATGCCATTTCCGGCATCTCCGGGTCGTTTTTGTTCGTGCGAATGAAAAAACCCCGACCGCAAAAGCGGCCGGGGAACGGTTCGGTTTGTTTTGAGAGGGGGGCAGATGCCCTCAGAAGTGATAGGCGCTTTCGCCGTGGCTGGCTTGGTCAAGGCCTGTGCGTTCGTCCTCTTCGGAGACCCTGAGGCCCAGTGTTGCGTCGATCACCTTGAACAAGACAAAGCTGACGCCACCACCCCAGACGATCGTCATGGCGACCGCTTCAAACTGGATCCAGGTTTGGCTTGCGATCGAGAAATCGGCGCCCCCGGTGCCACCCAGCCACGGTGCGGTAAAGATGCCGGTGCCGATTGCACCGATGATCCCGCCGATGCCGTGGACGCCAAATACGTCCAGACTGTCGTCATAGCCAAACTTGTTTTTTACCGGACCGACAAAGATATAGCAGCCGATAGATGCGATGGCGCCAAGGGCGATTGCTCCGACCGGGCCGACCGTACCAGCCGCCGGCGTTACCGCCACCAGACCAGCGACCATGCCCGAGGCCGCACCCAGCAACGACGCCTTGCCGCGGGTAAAGGTCTCGATGATCGACCAGGCCACGATAGCGCCCGCCGTTGCGGTAAAGGTGTTGATCATCGCCAACGCCGCGCCCCCGTTTGCTTCGAGGTTCGAGCCGGCGTTAAAGCCGAACCAGCCGACCCACAGGATGCCGGCGCCCACGAGCGTCAGGGTCATTGAATGCGGGGCCATCATGTCCTTGCCAAAGCCAATTCTCGGGCCGATCACGAGTGCGCCCATCAGGGCCGCGATCCCGGCATTGATATGAACCACCGTGCCGCCGGCAAAGTCGAGTGCGCCGAGGTTGAAGAGAAAGCCCGAGCCATCCCATACCATATGCGCAATGGGGAAATAGACCAGCGTGACCCACAAGAGGATGAATACCATCAGGGCCGAGAATTTGATCCGTTCGGCAAATGCACCGATGATCAGGGCAGGGGTGATGGCAGCAAATGTCATCTGAAAGGCGATGAACACATATTCGGGGATCACCACCCCATCGGTAAAGGTCGCGGCCATGCTGTCGATATTGACACCTGACAGGAACGCCTTGCCCCAGCCTCCCCAGAAAGGGTTGGTGCCGCCGCCAAAGGCGAACGAGTATCCGTAAAAGACCCAGACCACCATCACCACGGCGGTGATCATGGTGCATTGCATCAGGACTGACAGCATGTTCTTGCTGCGCACCAGTCCGCCATAAAACAGTGCAAGACCCGGCAGGATCATCATCAGGACCAGAAGGGTCGAGACCATCATCCAGGCAACATCGCCCTTGTCCATGGTAGCCTTTGCGGTCTCTGCGAAAAGCATGCCCGGTGTCAGCGTCATTGCGGCCGTCACGGCCAGAGTTGAAAGCTTCGGTTTCATCGGTTTCCCTTTCGAGTGGGTTAAAGCGCGTCGTTGCCGATTTCGCCGGTGCGCACCCGCACGGCCTGTTCGACATCGAGGACAAAGATCTTGCCGTCGCCGATCTTGTCGGTTCGGGCGGTATTCTGTATGATTTCCACAACCTGATCGGATATATCGGAGTTGACGACCATTTCCAGTTTGACCTTGGGGACGAAATTCACCGCGTATTCGGCGCCGCGGTAAATTTCAGTATGGCCTGATTGGGCGCCAAACCCTTTGATTTCGGTGACCATCATTCCGCGAACGCCTGCGCGGGTCAGCGCCTCGCGGACCTCCTCCAGTTTGAATGGTTTGATTGCGGCGATAACAAGTTTCACATTGTGTTCCTTTTCATTCGAGACAAGACCGAGTCCCCCTTGCCAGAAGTTACGCTGCCAAAACCGGCAAAAACCCCCGTAAGGACAAGCAAAGCGCGGCTGTGGAGGGGATGATTTCGGGGAATTGTGCGCAAAAAATGCACCAATGGCGGGCAGTGCTGAAAAAATGGGCGGAAACTTGCTGGCGTTTTGCGCCTTGAACTCTCCACATTTGATGCAGAACGGCGTAGTCTGATCCAAAGAAATGTTGGCAGGCAGTAAAATCCATGGGATTCAGAGGTGGCAAAAAGCCGGGTTCGGTGACGCCCCGGCGCGCGCCGTCCGGAGGGGGCAGCCAGAGGCCGCCCGATTCTCCACCCGGTAAAAAGCGACGGCGCAAGAAAAAGCAGCCGCCACGGGATATTTTTTCGCGGGCGTTCCGATGGCTTTTGGGCAAGATCCTGCGCCTGCTCTGGTGGTTCGGCTGGCGGATCGGCTGGTTGCTGGTGATCGTCGTGGGGGCGATGACCGGCTACTACTATGTGCTGTTGCCGCCGGCGGTGGACCAGATCGACGGGCGGGCGCGCGGCTCGGTGACGATGCTGGACAAGGATGGCAAGGTTTTTGCTTGGCGCGGTGCACAGTTTGGCGGGATCATCACGCCGGATACGGTTTCGCCCTATGTCAAAGAGGCGGTCATCGCCACCGAGGACAAACGGTTTTACCATCATTTCGGTATCAGCCCGCGTGGTATTCTCAGCGCTATTCGCATCAACCTTGCAGCCGGGCGTGGGCCGTTGCAGGGGAATGGCGGCTCGACCATTACCCAACAGGTCGCCAAGATCTTGTGTCTGGGCCACAATTACCAGCCCAGCTCGGGGATTTCCCAGCGGGCGTTTCAGGCCGAGTGTCGTCGCGCCACCATCGGCCGCAAGTTGATGGAGGTGCCCTTTGCCTTTGCGCTGGAGCTGAAATACACCAAGGATCAGATCCTGATGATCTATCTGAACCGCGCCTATCTGGGTGCCGGGGCACAGGGGTTCGAGGCGGCCAGTCAGCGGTATTTCGGCAAATCCGCGCGTGATGACACGCCGGCCGAGGCGGCGTTGCTGGCCGGGTTGCTGGTGGCACCATCCTATTATGCGCCGACGCGCAATCTGGCGCGGGCCAATGCGCGGGCTAGTGTGGTTCTGGGATTGATGCAGGATCAGGGCTATCTGACACCGGCACAGGTTGCCGCTGCGCGGGCCAACCCGGCGCGTCTGTCGGGGGCGGCGCAATCTCAGGCGGGAGGCTACTTCGCCGACTGGGCGATGGAGGCGGCGCCTTCGGTCTTTGTCAAGGCGTCCAAGGCCGATGTGGTGATGAAAACCACGTTTGATCCACGTATTCAGCAGGCGGCCGAGGACGCCCTGACCTCGGTTTTCGACAGCAAGCTGAGGAAGGGTTCAAAGGCGCAGGCCGCCATCGTCGTCATGTCGGCCGATGGTGCGGTCCGGGCGATGGTTGGCGGGCGCAAGCTGGACGGTGCCGGTCTGTTCAATCGGGCGACGCAGGCCGAACGGCAGACGGGCTCATCGTTCAAGCCGTTCGTCTATGCTGCGGCACTGGATCTGGGGTGGCGCTATGATTCGATCATTGATGACACGCCGCTGACGATCAACATTCCCGGCTCGGGCCCGTGGACGCCGCGCGATTATTCCGGCAAGTTTCTGGGTCCGGTCAGCCTGACCAAGGCGCTGGCCTATTCTCTCAACATTCCGGCAGTGCGCCTCAGCGAGGATGTCGGCCGCGACGCGGTTCGCACGGTGGCGCATGGTTTCGGGATCAACAGCCAGCTGGCAACGGGCCCGGCATTGGCGCTTGGGGCCAGTGAATCCTCGCTGTTGGAGATGACTGGGGCCTATGCCGGGATCCTGAACGGGGGAACCAGCGTGCGGCCCTATGGCCTTTTGTCGCTGTCCCTGAAGGGCGACAAGGCGCCCTTTATGGAGCAATCCGTCGGCATGGGAGAGCGGGTCATCAGCGAACAGGCCGACCGTGAGCTGATTTACATGATGTCACAGGTGGCCAAGATTGGTACCGCGCGGCGGGCGCAACTGCCGGACAGGCCGATTGCCGCCAAGACCGGAACCACGCAAGGGGCGCGGGATGCGTGGTTTATCGGCTTTACCGCGGATTATGTGGCCGGGGTCTGGATGGGATATGATGACAATTCAAAGCTGACCGGCGTGACCGGCGGCGGTTTGCCTGCAGAGATCTGGAAACAGACGATGCTGCGGGTGGACAAGGGGGTGCCGCCGCGCCCGTTGCCGATGTTCGACCCCAGCCGCGATACCCTGCCGCCGGCGACGCGGGGCCAGCAGCCAACACCTCTTGCGCGGGACACGCAGGCCCACAATATCCTGACCGACGTTCTGGGGGCGATCTTTGGGCGGCCAAGGCGGCCCTGAAGCGTTTTAAGACAGGGATGAATTACCAAAACTCGGCCACGCCTTTGGCACTCGCGGGCGTTTGGCGATCAGCATATCCCGACCATTTGTCGAAACGCGTTAGCTGGCCGTTTTCAGGTCGCGGATCAGTTTGTCGATGTTGCCCCGGCGCTTGTCCAGCATCGCGGCAACCTCGGTGCGTTCGGTCGCCAGCAGGCTGATGCCTTCGATGAACAGATTGAACATCTTGTTCTTGCCGCTCTTGTCGGACACCTGCCAATCCACCGCAAATGGAGCCTGACCCTTGAGATGGGCGACCGATGAGACCAGATAGCCGCTCTTGACCTTGTGCACGCCGGTCACCACGATTTTGCCGCCGATGAATTCGCGAAAACGGTTGCCATATTTGCGCGCCATATAGCCCCGAAATGCCGCAGTGTAGCGGCGGCGTTGTCCGGCGCTGGCTCGCCGCCACGCGACGCCCAGCGAACTGCGGGCAATGATTGGCACATCAGCGTATTTGCTGAACAGGTTTTCGAATTCGCGGTACATGGTGGCCTTGCTGCCACCCGAGTTGATGATCTTGTTCAGGTCGCCAACCAGTTGGTCGATCAGGTGACGGGCGGCGGCGTTGCTGAGGGCCAGAACCGGCGACGTCCATCCTGCGGCCATCAGGCCGGCGGCAAGTCCGATCAAGGTCTGGCGGCGGTCGAAACCCGTCCGCTCATGGGGTATCTTACTGGGCATAGGGGTCCTCCAGATCGGCGGCGCTGACGCCACCATACAACTTGCTGCGGCGGCTTTGAAGGTACAACAACCGCGCTTGGGCATAGCTGTCGGCACTGTCATAAAGGATTGAATCGACCGTGCTTGCATAGGTGTCGCGGTCTTCCAGTTTTTTCAGGGCATGGGCGACGGGCGAAATATAGCGTCGCGGGCCGGTCAGCAGACGCCGCAGCGGGTCGGCGGCGAAATCCACCACCGTTCCCAGCGCATCCCGCTGGGTGCTGGGGCCGAGGATGGGCAGCTCGACATAGGCGCCTTCGCCAACGCCCCAGACCTGCAGCGTCTGGCCGAAATCCGTATCGCGCTGGGCCAGACCGTTCTGGCTGGCGACGTCGATCAGCCCGGCGATTCCGAAGGTCGAGTTCAGTGCCAGGCGCAGCGTGTTCGAGGTCGCGTCCCCAAGCTTCAGTTGCAACAGGTCATTGGCGATCACACCGGGCAGGGACAGGTTGGCGGCCAAATTGCTGGCCCCACGCGCAATCGGGTTGGGGGTGACCTTCATATATGAATGGGATGCTGGTTTCAGAATGGCACGGTCCAGAGCGGTGTTGAATGCATGAACCCTCCGGTTCTGCGTTTCGCCCGGGTCATTTATGCCACTTGGCCGCGGCTGTGGCGCGCAGGCCGCCAGACCCACGGTCAGTGGGAGAACCAGCAAAAAGAGCCGACGCAGGCGGTCCGGCCGTGTGGTCACAAATGGCAAGCTATGTTTCATTCGTTCTGATTATCGGTTGCAGGATGTGGATCGAATTGAATCTTAATTGTCGGAACGATACAAGCATCCATTGTCACTTATTTAACACAATTACACAATTCTATGTCGGCGCGGCGGAGGGGGTCACCTGTCCGTTGCGGCTTGAATAACATTTTCTGGAAGTCGGGGCCAGCCATATGACGGATCAGACAGGGCGCGCCGAACTGCGCCGGGCGTTGCGCGCCAGTTGGACGCTGTTCTTTTCGACATTTCTGTTCAGCTTTTTCGTGAACGCGCTGATGCTGACCGGCCCGATCTACATGCTGCAGGTTTATGATCGTGTGCTGGGCAGTCGCTCGCCCGAGACATTGATCGCGCTGACCCTTCTTGTGGCGTTCCTCTATGTCATCATGGCGGTACTGGATTATGCCCGCGGGCGTGTTTTGGCCCGTGCCGGCGGTCGGTTTCAGGCGCTTCTGGACCGGCGAGTGTTTGATACCGGGTTGCGGCTAGCCACCCTGAGCGCCACAAGGTCCGGTCCCGACGTCGGCCTGCGCGATCTCGAGGCGGTCCAGCGGCTGTTGTCATCGCCCGCCCTGATCGCGGTTTTTGATATCCCTTGGACGCCGGTATTCCTGCTGGCGATTTTCGTTTTTCACCCGTGGCTTGGCTATCTGGCCGTCAGCGGCGGAGCGGTCCTGATTGCCTTCACCGGCCTCAACCAATTAACGACCAAACACCTTGTGGCCGAGGCAAATCATGCCAGCGTTCGGGCTGATCAGTTTGCCGAAAATGTCGTGCAAGAGGCGGAGCTGGTACAGAGCCTCGGGATGCGCGGGGCGGTTCGCGATCGCTGGGCGCTTTTGCGCGACCGATCGCTGCAAAGGACGATGTCGGCCAGTGATTTTACCGGCACGTTCCTCAGCGGGTCAAAGGCGCTGCGGCTGTTCTTGCAATCCGCGATGCTGGGGCTTGGCGCGTATCTGGTTCTCAAGGGGCAGATGAGCGCCGGGGCGATGGTTGCTGGCTCGATCCTGCTGGGGCGCGCTCTGGCGCCGGTCGAGCAGGCCATCGCGCAATGGCCCATGGTCCTGCGTGCGCAAGCGGGATGGCACCGCCTATCAGAGCGTCTGACGCATATCCCCCCCGATGCGGCACGAACTCCGCTGCCGGTGCCCCGCGCGCATCTAAAGGTCGATCAGCTGACCGTGATTCCGCCCGGGGAAAAACAGCCAACCTTGCGGATGATGTCCTTTCGTCTCATGCCCGGGCAGGCGTTGGGGGTGATCGGACCAAGCGGTGCCGGCAAAACGACATTGGCTCGCGCCCTGATCGGCGTCTGGCCTGTGGCCGGAGGAAAGGTGCGTCTGGACGGAGCCCCAATCCAGCAATATCACCCTGATGTTCTGGGGCGCTATTTTGGCTATCTGCCGCAGCGGGTTTCGCTGTTTGAGGGCACGGTTGCGGAAAATATTGCCCGCATGTCAAGCCGACCCGACGCGGACAAGGTGGTTGCTGCGGCAAAAATGGCCGCTGCGCACCAAATGATCCTGCGTCTGCCAAACGGCTATGACACCCGGGTCGGTCCCAACAATGGGCGCCTGTCCGGGGGGCAGATTCAACGCATTGGTCTGGCCCGCGCGGTTTTTGGCGATCCCGTGGTGCTGGTCCTTGATGAGCCCAGTTCCAATCTCGATGCCGAGGGTTCGGCGGCGCTGAATGGGGCGATTCGGGCGATGAAGGGTCGTGGAAAATCGGTTATCATCATGGCTCATCGTCCCGCGGCTATCGTTGAATGTGACCTTCTTTTGTTGATCGAGGGCGGTTGCCGCCGCGCCTTTGGTCCGCGCGATGAAGTCCTGAAGAAACGGGTGAAAAACCATGTGCAACTGGCCAAACCCGCGGATTTGACGGGGCGGCCATGAGGGGGCATCCCTCGCCGCGGGATCCGGGGGCCCGGAAACGGGCGGGATCACTGCGCACGGTTGGCCCTTTGCTTGCCGGGTATCTGGCGCTGGTGGTTCTGGTCCTCGGCTTTGGTGGTTGGAGTGTAACAAGCAGGATTTCCGGGGCGATTATCGCGCCGGGCCGGTTGGAAGTTGCCCAAAACCGTCAGGTTGTCGAGCATCTCCAAGGCGGGGTGGTCCGGCAAGTTCTGGTCCACGAAGGGACGATTGTAACGGCCGGTGAGGTCCTCATCCGTCTGGATGCTCGCGCCAAAAAATCCGAACTGCAGGCAATCGAGGGCCAGTATTTCGAACTGCAGGCCCGTCGCGCGCGTCTTGAGGCCGAGCGCGATGACAAACGTACGATTGACTTTGACGCGGCTCTGCGGCGGGCGGCCCAGGGTCACCCCGAGATGCAGGGGTTAATCGACGGGCAGGTTCGCCTGTTTGCGGCCCGGCGCGCGTCGCTGGCGAAGGAGGCCGCACAGATGGCGGGCCAGCAACAGCAGATCAAGGCCGAGATCAGAGGGCTGGAGGCGCAATATGTTGCCCAGAAAAAACAGCACGCGCTGGTTCTGGATGAGCTTTCAACCAAGAAAAAACTGTTGGCTAAGGGTCTGGTCCCAGCGTCACAAGTGTCGGCGCTGGCGCGCGAAGCGGCGCGACTCGAGGGGGTCATGGGGCTTGAAGTTACCCACAAGTTTTCGCGGGCATGCATTTTTCTCTTGATCGAGCGGACGTGAACGTGATTCGTTTTCTGGCACCTTCAACAAATCGGGTGCAGGCATGGGACAGAGTTGGGTGGGTGA
>JALUYI010000012.1 GCA_027013095.1 Paracoccaceae bacterium
AAGACCTAGCCAATCTCCTCCATGCTCAAAACCGACTGTGATCAAAATTCGGCCTTTGCCGAGATCATAGTGAGAAACATATTTTCGGCGCAGGGTCATAATGCCAGATTCGTGCCGATGAAATCCAAGCCATATCTCTTGCGGGGCGGTGAGCAGGTCCGGTATGAGTTCGAAAAACCGTGTGCGTTGGCGGCGGTGGCGCTCTGTAGTTGGCACACCGGACGGATCAATCATCAAATGATCGGCCAGCGCCATGGTAATGCGCACCTTGTGTCCCGTCGGATCATCAAAAATTGCCTCTTCACCACCGATGGCCTGCCTCAGCATATCGCGAGCTTGTTCTGGCGTGTCTGCCGGATCGTTAATTGTGATGCCTACTTTTTTGCCAGCTTCGCCAGTTTGGGCTCTGGGTTTGGTTGATCCCACGGCGTGAATACCTCGTAAAATCTGTCGGTATTGCCAAACTTTGCGAGTGCACGTTGCTGCGAGCCATATCCAAACCCCGCGATGCCGGGGTTATAGGCAAAACCGGAATGTATACCTTGCGGCACGCGGATCGTCGCAGATTGCTCACCACGCTTCACCTCCCGATCTTCCATGATGATTTTGGGGTCTTCAGACACTTTCAGGCCGCGCTTTTTCAGATCATGCTCGCTCATGCTGAGCGCGTCGCAACGGCAGTTCCAGCCATTAGGCGGATAATGTGTCTCCCAGAACGGATGATCTACCGGCAAGACAAGATTGTCCCACGCCTTGTGTTGCGGGCGGGTGCGAGCGTCATTCACCGCGTCATACATTATATAGGGGCGGTGTTCCTTCACCCGCTGAATAGCCGCCCATCGGCCCGCTGATCGGGCCATGCTCATATTGGTCTGGTAAATGATCTTTGAGCGCCAGTTGCGCGTGCCGTTATAATCCCAGCCATGTTTGGCCACGATCTGGTCGAAATCCTCGCGAAACTTCGCCAGAGTGCTACCGTTTTCAAGCGCCGAAGTTACAGCGTTGTGAAAATCCTCTAGCAATGCTGCTTTCTGTGCCCCAGCCACCATGAATGCCGCGCCGTGCATATCCTGCCAGATGGAATTCCAGCGCTCGGTCGGCACTCTGAGCTTATTCTTCAGAAACACAATCGCATCGAGCGGCTGGACGCCAAATGGCTTTGGATCAGGCAAGTTCATTCTCCCCGGTGAGCTGTGCCCACACCATAGCCAATCGAAGTGCCTCTGCCAAATCGGCGGCGCTCATGGTTTTATCAAGCTCCAATAGCCGCGCTTGGAATTCTTCCAGCGTTTTCACCTCGTCCAGCAGCTTACGCACCGTGTCGATCATCGCCGTGGCCGGAGCCTCGGTAATGTCAGCGGCGTCCTTGGCGAGCTGGGCTTCTACGCTGGTCTGTGCCGCCTGAAGAGAAACCTGCGCGGCTGGCGTAGGTGCGGGCATAGGTGCACCGAGCAGCTCGTCGCCCGCTTCGGTATCCGGCAGGCCAAGGAAACTTTGCATGGTGGCCTGCGATACCTTCAGGCCAAGCGGAACCAGCTTTTCCACAGATTCCACAATCAACTTCACGTCCTGCTGCTCGGGCCGCGCAATAACGAGGCGCGGATAGAGCTTTTGCGGGCCATATTCCAAGTCGATCCACGGCTTGATCAGGTCACGATTGAGGGTGAGCGAAATGGCCTTGGCATCCGCCCGCTCGATGTCCTCCTGAACTTGCCGGTGCTCTTGGCTAACCGCATGCCCGCCAGAAATCGCGTCGGTGGTGGTTGTTTGGCCCAGAACCAGCTTTGACATTTGTTGATCGAGCCAATCCGACCGCTCTTTATAAAGTGACAGGCTGCTGCCCAACTTCATGGCCTCGATAAACTCGATATCCATGCTGGCGGGCATAATGGCGGCACAATCGCCCGCGATATTCTGCACAGCTCTAAACAGGGTGTCTTTGTCCTCTTCAGTAGCCCCGACCTGATATTTGCCCACGCGGATCGGCTGGCCGAAATTCTGGGTGAAGATCGCCCAGTCGCGCTGGGTGAACATCTTGAACATCCAACCCCAAGCACCTATTCGAGACGTGCCGCCGCGAATAGGCAAGCCGGATTTGGCCGAAATTACCGTGTTGATATATTTGTAAGGCTGGAGTGGCTCATAGCCATTTTCGGTGCGTAGCAGGGGCGTGCGCAAATCAATCCGGTCAAAAGTAAACCAGCGCGGGTCTCGATGCTCAAGGCGCTGCGGCTGCCATTGGCCCGTGGATGTGTCCCAAATAATCTCGGTGATCGAAAAACCTTTGCCAACCGCATCCATCATGTGGAATATCTCGTCGCTCAGCTCGTCGCGCTTCAGCCAGTCGCGCACCATATCCGCATGGGCTACGTGGTGTGGCTCATCCGAAGCCGCTTCCACGGTAATATCAATTTGGGCCACCGAGCGCTTGCGGGTGCCAAGAACCGCCGCATAATGTGGGTCGCGCTCCTCCATAACCTCGGCCAGTTCCAAGAATTGCAACGGTTGGCCGCTCTCGGCCTCGCGCAGGATGGATGCCATGCGGGTTGGGTCGATATTGGCAGCGGGGTGGCCGGCGATCGGAGAACGCACGCCTACTGTCTGGGAGGCCGCCTGTTCTTTTCTAAGCTCGGCACGTTTGACCGGGCGCTTGAAGCGATCAAAGAGTGTGGGTAATTTCATAATTAAAATCCTCCGCGAATGCGGGCCCCATTGGGCGCTTTGCTAAATATATCGGACGCACGGTCACGGCGGAACGATTCCCGCTTTTGCTCGGCCCGCTGATCACCAGACGCCCCTCGGTATCCGTATTCATGCCATTCGCCTGTGATGGCCGCATGGGCCAGCACCAGCGCCACCGCGAAATCGCCGTGCCGCTGCCCGCCATCTGATCCGGTGGATTTGCCTTCCGGCACCATCGGAATGCCGCGCACCATTTTCACCACCCGCATATCGTTTTTGATGTCGGCATGTTTCGGAATGGTCAGATTGCGATCCTCGAATTCCGGTTTGAGCTTTGGGAAATGCTCCAGATACCAGCTTTGTGACAGCATCACCGCCTCGACCATCTCGCCAAACTTTTGCCGGGCCACCTCGGCCAGATACTGGCCGTTGCCACGCGCGTCATGTTTGCCGGACACAAAGTTGGGCAAGTGTTCTGCCGTGTAAAAGGTGAGCATTTCTTGTTCGCGAAACGGCACATTGCGCATTTCGATGGTAAAGGGCACCCGTAGCTTCAGGCTGGCCAGTTGCTCGATCGGCACCATGACTGAGAGGTCGCCCGAGCGCGCAAAGTCAAAGCCATAGGCGTGCTTGTGCCCCACGCTCAGTGTGGCCAGCACCGGCTTAAGGTGCTCTTCGATCCAGTCCTTCACAAATGATTTGCGCACTTCGTCCGGCTCCATCTCAAAGCCTTTGGGGCATTCAATGCGCAGAACCGGAAAGGTCTCGTCCATAGCGGCCTCG
>JALUYI010000013.1 GCA_027013095.1 Paracoccaceae bacterium
CGAGGTTCGCCGATGAAAACTCTGCCCACTGGCCTGCAGGCCCATCTCGATGATGGTACGACGACGCTGGCCTGGTGCTGGCGCCTGACCCGCAATGATGGTGCGGTGTTCGGGTTTACAGACCATGATTTGGCGCTCGCCTTTGATGGCACCACCTTCACCCCCGAAAGCGGGTTTGCTGCGTCAGAGATCCGCACGGGCTCGGACCTCGCGGTTGACAGCCAGGATGCGGTCGGGGTGCTGACCGCCACCACCATTACCGAGACCGATATTCTGGATGGACGCTGGGATAATGCCGCCGTGGAAATCTGGCGCGTGAACTGGCAGGACGTGTCGCAGCGCATCATGATGCGTAGGGGCGCGATTGGTCAGGTCCGGCGCGGGCGGTTGCATTTTGTCGCCGAGATGCGCTCGCTGGCGCATGTTCTCGGCCAAACCGTCGGGCGGACATTTCAGGCGAGTTGCGATGCCGCCTTGGGTGATGCCCGCTGCGGTGTTAATCTCAATGATCCGGTATTTAAGGGAACCGGCACAGTGGCAAGCGCTGTCGGAGACCGGGGGTTCACAACCTCGGATCTAACTGCTTTCAGCGATGGCTGGTTCACGCTCGGGATCATCAACTGGACCAGCGGGGCCAATGCGGGGCGTTCGGCCGAAGTTCTGACCCATGCACTTGCAGGGGTAATCGCGACGATCAACCTGCTCGAAGCTCCGGCGCGCCCCATTCTCGCAACCGATGCCTTTGATGTCACGGCGGGTTGCGACAAAACCTTCGCGAACCTGCACGGCCAAGTTCATCAATGCGGTTAATTTCAGGGGCTTCCCGCACATTCCGGGGCAGGACACCATTATTCGCTATGCAGCCAAGGGCGATGCGAACACTGGATCAGTATTATGAGCCGGAGCCAAACCGCGCCGGCCCGCATCATCAAAGCCGCCCGGGCCTGGATTGGCACGCCATACCACGACCAGGCTTCAGTCCGCGGTGTCGGCTGCGATTGCCTCGGCCTCATTCGCGGGGTCTGGCGCGAGGTTCTGGGCGATGAGCCGATGCCGGTGCCGCCCTATTCGCGGGACTGGGGCGAAACTGGCGCCGTCGAGGTGTTGGCCGAAGCTGCGCGCGCGGCGATGATTGAACTGCCAATTGAAGACGCCCGTACCGGCGACATTATCCTGTTTTGCATGCGCGCGGGTGCGATTGCCAAACACGCTGGAATCCTTTCGCCAAGTCACCGCTTCATCCATGCCTATGAACGCACCGGCGTAATCGAGGAAGTCCTCACCCCGGCGTGGCAGCGGCGCATTGCCTTTGCCTTTCGCTTTCCAACCACCAACCGAAAGCCCTGATCCATGGCCTCAATTCTTCTGGCTTCTGCCGGTTCCGCTCTTGGCGGGGCCATCGGCGGCAGCATGCTTGGCGTGTCAGCTGCTGCCATTGGCGGCGCGGTTGGCCAGATTGCGGGCTCGATGGTGGATTCATGGATCGTGTCCTCGCTGGCTCCAGCGCAACGGATTGAAGGTCAGCGCCTCCAGAACCTCATGGTCACCACGTCGACCGAAGGGGCCATCATTCCCCGCGTTTACGGGCGCATGCGTCTCGGCGGTAATATCATATGGGGGACGGATTTCACCGAGACCGTCAACACCACCAGCCAAGGAGGCAAGGGTGGCGGCCCGAAGATCACGACGACATCATACCTTTACACAGCATCATTCGCTGTGGCGCTGGCCGAAGGGCCGATCTCCGGTATTGGCCGTGTTTGGGCCGATGGTAAACCGCTCGATCTGACCGGAGCCACATGGCGCGTTTACAAAGGCGACGAAGCCCAAACGCCGGATCCCTTTATCCTCGCTAAAATGGGCGCAGGTAATGCTCCGGCCTATCGCGGCACCGCCTACATCATGTTCGAGGAACTTGATCTGACCCCCTTCGGCAACCGCATCCCGCAGCTTTCCTTCGAGGTCTTTCGCCCGGTTGATGCGCCCGACACCGCCGAGGGGTGATCAAAGCCGTAACCATGATCCCTGCCACCGGCGAGTTTCAATATGGCACGACGCCAGTGTCGAGCGGATCAGGCGGTAATAGTGCATCCGAGAACGTCCACACCACAAACGGCGTGCCCGACATCATCGCATCGCTTGATCAGTTGCAGGCGGCAGCACCCCATATCGAGAGCGTCAGCCTTGTAGTTTCGTGGTTCGGCCTCGATCTGCGGGCCGGTAATTGCGCAATCCAGCCTGGCGTCGAGAGCCCGACCAAACAGACAACGCCGGTCAGTTGGTCGGTGAACGGTGTGACACGTTCAGCGGCACATTCAATAAGCACGGATTTTACTGGTAAACTTGCTTTCGGCGGCACACCGTCCGACGCTACTATCGTTGAGGCGATCAAGGAAATCAAGGTTCGCGGTCTGCGTGTGACCTTTTATCCGTTTCTGTTGATGGATGTGCCGGCGGGGAACACGCTGCCCAACCCATACAGCGACAATGCCGCCACCATTGGCCAAGATGCCTATCCTTGGCGCGGGCGCATTACCTGCTCGCCAGCGGCGGGTTTTTTGGGAACCGTGGACAAAACCGCCAATGCGACGGCGCAGGTTTCGGCGTTTTTCGGAGCGGCAGTGCCGGCGAATTTCAGTGTCACGGGCGAAACTGTCTTGTGGACCGGCGGCAATGACTGGGGCTATCGCCGCTTCATCCTGCATTATGCGCATCTCTGCGCTACCGCCGGTGGGGTGGACGCCTTTCTGCTGGGCTCGGAACTCGTTGGGCTGACCACGATCCGCGATGGCGCCACCAGCTATCCGGCTGTTGCCGCCCTCAAGACGCTGGCATCGGATGTGGCCAATCTCGTCACCGTCTCGACGGGGATTGCCAATCTGCCGGTGGATTTTTCGTCGCTGCATCTGGTGAGCTATCCCGGCGATGATCTGACCGGCGTGTTACACAGCCCGGCACCTGGGTGGGAAGGCTGGATATCGCCATTGCCGAGCGTAAGCAGCGGCTCGGTCGACACCGGCGCGATATCCGGGCGCACAATCTATCATTGCGTTGATGCGGTCGCGGCCGGAATGATCGCGAGTGATATTGATGCAGGGGGCGTCACGCTCAACGTTTCCGCCGATCAAGGCTGGACGTGGGGTGGCGCCCGCCTGCGCATTCGGGCCTTTGGCCTGCCGGATATCAACGGCGCGCCCGACACGAGTTTTCCGCATCCCTTTGCTCCCCTCATTCTGGATGTGCAATCGGACACCAGTGCGGCGGTGCCTTCCAACACGACAAGCGGCTCCGGCACTCTCCCCGCTGGCACCCGCTGGATCCAGTTTCAGATCATCATCACCGACGGCATTCTGGCCTCGAATTTCTCGTTTAACCTGACCACGGCAAATGCCATGGTGACCTCGGGGCGGGTCAGTTACGCCGC
>JALUYI010000014.1 GCA_027013095.1 Paracoccaceae bacterium
TGCTCTTTGAATGGCCTCGCGTTCCAAGGGGCTGGACGAAATCACACCGACTGGCCCAGTTTTACACCGCGATTTGGCCCCTTTTTACTCCGGGATTGACACCGCCATGATATGCCACCCAATCATCCCATCACCAACTTTCGGGCATTGCTCGGCGGGACTGCGGTTACCCTGAGAAAAACCACAATCGACTTTTTACCGCCCCGTCAACTTTCGGGCATTACTCCGTGTTCATGACATGTTCCTCATAATGGCCAAATATGCGGCTTCGATCCAGTTGGGCCAACTATGCACGATCTGCCCAGTCAGGCCTATTCCACTGTCGCAGCCTGAAGAGCAAAGCCGCCACCAAAATCGCAGCGCCCCACGAAACAAAATATGTGCCCGTTTTCAGCCCCGGTATGAGACTCGGCGACAAACACATAGCGATAGCAATGGCGCTGAAGGCAAATGTTACATTTGATTTTGCCCGACCTGCGAGACCGTCAGGTACCGCTTGAAGAATTCTCGCATCTATCAAGATACGGCTCATCCAGGCGAACAGCCCCATCGCCCCATGAAGAGCGGCCAAGAGATATAGGTTGGCGGTTTGGGCAAGGAGAATGGTCGCGATTGCCACCAGCCCCGTGGTCACGCTCAGCCGGAAGCGTTCTATCCAGCGACTAGGCAAAACACTGAGGGCAAAAGCAGCTAAAAGCCCGCCTACGGGCCAAGCGCTATCAACAACCCCAAATTCCCAACTTCCAAGGTTGAGATCGTCACGCACATAAGACGAAAGGATTGCGTTGGACAATTGGCCGATTGGCAGCACCAACCCCGCCAGCAAAATGAGTGGAACAAGGTGAGGGCGTGTCCGAAGAATTCTAAATCCCTCAAAAAAATCTCGGCTGGACTTGCCCTTTTCGGCTCTCCCACCCGTGATCGCCATCAAGGGCAGGAGCACCGCGGCCGCAACGAGTATCACAGACGACGCAGCGGACAGGTAAAAGGCGACGCTTGTTTTAAAGGCGTTCAGACACCAGCCAGTCAACACTGTCGCAGCAGCAGTGCACAGAAGGTGGATCACGCGAGCACGTGCCATCGAGGTTGTCAGCGTTATTGAAGACGATACCTGCTTCAATGTTGCATCCAGCGCAGTTTCATATGCAAGGCGCCCCAGCGTGATTGCTACTGCGGCAGCAAAGAAAACGCGCTGATCAAACGGTTGCTGATCTACGAGAACCCACCCAACCCCCGCCATTACCAGCGCAATAAGCAGGTGAGACAGCATAATGATGTACTTGCGGCGCGCGCGATCTACCAATGTGCCGATGACATGGGATCCGAGCATGACCGTCAGCATCGATACCACGAAGACCTGGCCCACTTTGGCGACGTCGCCGGTGAAAACCAAAACGCTCCATCCAAAGCAGACCAGGTAGGACCCACGGCTAAAACCTGCGATAGCTTCGATCAAATAGACCAGCACGATAGGTCTGATAGACCGGGAGACGGCCACGTTGCGATCTGCGGGTTGGCTCATGGTCCTGCGGTCCAATCCAAATTGCGCTCAATGAATTCGCGGTGGCTGAAGCTGATGCCTCCCAGCACACCCTCGCGAAAGGCGAACTCTTCAAGGAACAACCGTTCCTTCACAAGGAGCGGATTCCCAGCGGCGCGCGCGAGCTTTTCTTCCTTCAGCAGATCAAGCGCCTCAGCACATGAGGGCATCACAGATGACGAATCCAGGCGATTGCGAATGAGTGCCGCGATCTCGTCCAGCACCGGGAAAACCCTATATGGGTAATCCTTCCTGCCGTCCGTTGAAGTCGGAAGATCAAAAAGCAGCTCTAAAGCTTGCTTAGTGACGTCGCCAAACAACCGAGGGTTCATCCGCTGAAGATAAGCCGGGAACCATCTGAGGTTGGGGTTGGTGACGCCAGAAATGGTATAGAGAGCAACCACCTGCCTAATCAGGTAGGTTCGGGTCATTTCAACGATATAAAACTCGTTTTGTGCCTGCATCGCCCCAAGGACGTCCTTGAACACCCAGAAGAACGACCCAAAACACCGATAGGTCAGGAAATTATACATTTCCCGATGTGTCTCGGTGAAAATCTGATCCCTTAGCGGTCCACCGGTGTTGAGGTCGATGCCCACAGTGCATCGGTGAAACAGCTTTTCCTCACCGCTGGTGAAAGGGCTGGAAGAGGTCACATCGGCTTGGCCGGCGACATATCGAAAACGGGCTTCGATCTTCTCCTTTAGCTTCTCAACTTCCTCAAAAGTCCAATACTCGACTTCAAGGTGTGTGGGGTCTCCGGGGATGTAGTCCAGCGTCCTGCGAACGAACTCGTGATCCTCCCGACAATGCATCATGTCAGGGTTGTGAAACATGGAGTGACCACATCCACGAATATCGCCGAACGAGTTCAGGCGATCACAGATCACGTAGACGTCCAAGTCAGATTGGTGGTTGCCGATGCCTTCCACCAACGTACCGCTCACGACAACCTGGCCCCTGCCTGGGATGTGAACCAGGTTCACGATTTCTTGTTTCGTGATGGTCTTTTTTCCGTTCTCGAATGTTAACAGCATCATAGATCCTCACCCGCACGTGGCCGGTGGGCGGGCGGGACGTATGAATTTTCTACCGGAAACTCGGAAAGTGGACCGCCCGAAATACCGACGATGGCATCTGTGCGCTTAAAATAGGCTGAGGCTTCGACAACCTGTTCGCCCGGTTCGTTACCCCCTGTTTCTCTGACTAAAATGCTTTTGCGGAAATACCCGTCCTTACGGTCCGTGCCCTCAAACTTGTCAACAGCAATCAGTGTGGATTGGTCGACCCGGTACAGTTCACCGTTTACGCACTCGCCTGTGTTCGGCTCATTATTGAGAACCGGCGAATTCCAGCGACCAGCAATGTATAGAGGATATTTCTCGCAGGTTGTCGCCGGGCCTAGAAACTCCGCCCTGTCCATAAGACCGGCATGGTTTGCGAAACCTCTTTTCAGGGTGCCATACACAAATAGCAACATTGCCCCCTAAACTCCTCAAAACTGGTTAACGTTAATATCTTGCACAATGTCCGCCGCTAGCTGGGCGGCGTTCGCGGTGTGAGGCGACAGTATCCGCCATTGGTTTTCGATAGCGAGCCTGTCCAAAACGACCTTTTGAGTCCTTTGATAGCTGATGAAATTCGCTGTCGATATTTTGTCGTAGCCGTCCAAAACGCCACATTCTGATGCCGTGAAGGCGGGTTTTCGCTCGGCGGCCAGCTCCGGGGAAACATCGAGATAGAAGGTCTGAGAAGGTTTGCTAAGACCCACCAGAACCCTGTTCAACAGGTCAAATTCATGGCGGTTTCGTGTGGCAAAACGCGCCAGGAATTTGAAGTACCATCCGTCCATTATAACGGTTCCACCTGCTTTCAGCCTGGGCTCCACGGCGTGCTGATCAATAAGATGGAACCAGCCAGCCATTCGCAAAATGTCGCTCAGATTTCGGTCCTTTGTACGGGCCGCCTGTTTGGATGCCTCGCCGTACATCTCCTCAAAAAGGAGAGCCACTTTAGATCGAATTTTGGTTGGCGAATGCCGTAGAAACTCTTTCTTTTTGACGACGAAGGCATCAGGCAGTAGTTGCTTCAACTCACCGCAAAGCGTCGTTTTGCCGGAGCCATCGATCCCTTCAATCGTCAAAAACATCTAAAATCCTTCGTTTTATCATACGCACCAGCTCACCGGCATGTCGCCGATTGGAACGTTTCAGTCGGTCTCTCAGAACGCCCCAAGGCTACAAGATAACCGGCAGCGTCTGTGATCTCTTGCCACAACACAGCTCGAGCGCTCGGGTTAAACACGGTCGGTCACTATCGCCCTTTTGCTTGTTCTCGTGCCTGGTGATGTCGTCCGGGTTCGCCGGGTCACCGTCAAAAACCACTTCGGGGCCGAGGCAAATGAGCGGACCTTCGTCGACTCCGCTGGTTACCCTGTGCACGCTAGTGCGCGTGGTCAGGTTGCCGTCTCTGATAGAACGCGCCAATCCGCCGATCCCGACATAGCGAGGCTTGCGCGACATGGGGTCAAATACACTGAGGTCTGCCGGGTGCACGTTGATCATGCGTTCGCCGTAGCGCGTCAGTATTTCACCGCTGAGAACTTTGCGGAACGCCAACACGATTAGGTCGATTGGTCCCTCACAGGTTTCGAAACGGTCTAGCGTCTGCACCACCGGCAACAATGCCGCTTCGCGCCTCGCCCGGCTGCCGGGATCGTTCGGGTCGAATATCCCGGGAATGTCGTGCACCGCGACAAGAATACTGCGACCGGCTGCCAGTCTGGTCGAGGGTGTGCCGGGGCGATCTGACACCAACTGCCGCACACGCCATTCCGGATTCTTGTCGCAAAAGGCCAAGACCGTTGCGAAATTTCCTGGCCCCCAGCTAGAGAAGCATACGATGTTGCCAGTCATGCGGCATCTCTCATCGCTGAACCGATGATTTCTGCCGCGAGGACGATCTCTTCATTACTAACGATATATGGCGGGTGAAAGATGAGCGAACGTTTTGCCAACCCGGTGGTAGCGTGCAAGATCCCTGTGGGACGTGCACACATCAGTGCCTCGGAACTTCGCGCGGTTTGCCCTTCACCATCAAAGTCAAGCCGTACAACCGAACCCTGGGCGAAACTGCTTTGTATCAGCCCGTTGGGTAGGTGAGACTTAATGGCAGCCAAGAAGCGTTCGCCGATGCCCCTCACCCGGACAAGATTCAGTTCCTCCAGCCGATCAAGAACACGGTCAGCCACAGTCAGACCGAGTTCGTAATTCAGATATGTACAGCTATGTGTGCCAGGCTTGAAAGTTTCGGCTAAACCAGTGTCTTCGGCCACCCAAATGGCGGAAAGGGGGGTTATCCCGTTGGTCAGGCCCTTGGAGAACGCAACTATGTCGGGCGACAGGTCTTTGGACGCATGGCAAAATAGCGGCCCAAACCGATAGAGACCGGAGAATATCTCATCGACGATGCTCAGGCCGCCATGTTCGTGTACAAGCGCTTCGAGGCGTTGCAGATACCGCGCGGGTAGATCGAGCATTCCGGCCACATTCTGTATGGCTTCATAGATCAGGATCGGAGATGCCCCGGAGGGATCAACAACACCTAACCGCTCGTCGTGGAATTGGTCTTCGACTTCTTTGAGGCAGAGATCGGTTGCAGCATCGAGCGACAAACCGGTTCGCTCCGCGACAAGACAGGGATTGGCCAACCGCACAACCGGCACCCCGAGATGAGTGCCTAATGTATAGCGACGCGACGCGGAGAGATGGGATGTAAATAGGCTTCGCCCATGATAAGCGCCATCGATGACGAACAGGGTGACACGTTGGTGTTGGGACAGCGCGACTTTCAAAGCCAGCTCGATGGCTTGTGCACCCCCCAGCTCCAGCCCCAAGAAACCACGTCGGCCAAGGGCCTGGAAAATTAGCGTCTCCAGCCGTTCCGCATAGACCATGCGCAACCGACTCTCACCAGTTTGTGGCTTGGCAACGGGCGCTGATAGTGCATCGATCCCTGTGAGTAGCGTTCGATCATATCCCAGGATTGCGGTGCCGCTGCTGGCCTGGAAGTCCAGAAAACTGCAATCCGGAGTTTGAAGTCTGCATCCCTCCGTGCCTGTTACCATCAGAGGCGTGGAATTTCGGTAGACGAAATCTCCCTTCAGAAGACGGCTCATGTTTGCGTCTCACAGTCGAAAACGCCGCGCATTCCGGCGTGACTATATTCCAGAAAATTTGCCGCAATGGTTATCCAATCCCAACGCGACAAACCGAACCGATCGCAGTAAGCGTCACGAAGCTGGTAGGGATCGGTTCGTAAAGTTTCCTTGTCAGAATTGATGGCCCCGGAAAACTCCTCTCCTAACCGATCCACGAGGGCATTGAGCTCAAGCGGATGCGAAGGATAGTGCGTTTCCAGGGAGGCGATTTGTTCGGTGACGAGCGCAGAAGGTCGTTCTCCGTCCATCATGGCAGCGACCCGCTGGCGTCCGGATGAGTCGAACAGAACGCCGAGTTCGCGAACAAAGTCAATGAACTCGTCCGGGCAATGGATGAAGTTCAAAGTCCCCGCTTTTGCGCCGATTTGACTGCGCAGATGGGTTGCGTTGCGGAGGCGCTGGTTGGTGTTCCCCTTAATTTGCGTCAAGCGGACAGAGGCCTCCTGCGCAACAGCTGTGTCTCGCAGCAGCACAAAGAGCGACGGTCCGTTGCACAGCAGTTCGTCAATCAAGGGGTAGCGCTGTACGCGAGCGACATTTAGTTCATATCGCCAGAGCTCCCTCCACATGAAACGATCAAACTCAAACGGCATGCTGCCGACTGCCGAAAAACCATGAGATTCAAGCACAGAGATGATACGCGTCCCCGCGCGTCCCACGAACGCATCTGGCTTAAGCAGCACAAAAGTGAAATCCGAGTAAGTCGATACGGGGGCCTGAAGGCCCACCGATAGATCGTGAGAGGATTCCTGATAGTAGGACTCCAAGCCATAATGGTACATCTTGCTCGCGTTGCCGGAAACAACACGTTGGTCCGGCAGCTGGAGTTTTTGAGAGACATCGTCTGTTCGAGCGATCATGCAGTTACCTCGACCTCTTCACGCTTCGAACGGCTCGTAGAGAGAGTGCGCAGTAGGTCGTAGGGGTTAGCAAAAGCGATTTTGTATATGTTGTTGCTGGCCATGCCAGACCGCATCATGTTGCCGAGTTGGGCAACGACTGACTGGCTTCCGCCAGCCACGATCCCCTGATCCTGATAAAGGAGCGTATTGTCAGCATGGGAGACGAGCTTGCGCCCTCCAAGGCGCTTGCCGGGGATGCGGTCGGTCATTAACAATAGATTGTCAGCGCTGATGAGATCGACAAATTTACGGCAGACGTTGATATCGACGTGGTCACCGTCGAAGTTCAGGCAAACTTTCAGGTTGCCTTTCCAGGCCTGCCGAATGATTGCAGCAGGCACCGGTCCAATCACATCGTCTATGGTGGTCTCGGACCAGTTCTGTGCAAGGATCTCCGCAATCTGAGTGGCGCGTTCTTCACGCTCTTCGCGCGTCCTCCAAGTGTGCTTAAAATTGAGCGGCATGTCGTTAAACATGTGGTCCGTAATAATCGGCCCCAGCCCTTCGCTCGCCAAGGTCTCGCACATCTCATTGATGAGCTTCGCGCTTGCTTCAGGGTTGTCCTTACGGAAGTGCCCCAGTGCGGGCATAACGCCTTGTTTGAGCAGAGTTCGAGCGATCCACAGCGTGCTTTCGGGATGATCAGGATCATCTCCAAGCTCGTAGTCCGGGGACAGGACACAATAGACCAAGCCCTTCGGTCCCAGAGCTGCGATCCGGTGCCATTTTCCGATCTCGGGGCTCCAACAGCCTTTCTCTGGCGTGCCGCCAACCAAAGAAAGGATCGGGCCTTCAAGGGCTATGCCGACAATGTTGCGCAACTCGCCGCGCTCGCGAGCGACTTCATAAAGCTGCATCAAGCCCTCGAAATTTTCGAGCTCACCAACCGACAGGCTGAACACGAGCACCACTGCGATGTCTTCTACCTTCAGCAAGCTGTCGATATGTTGAAGATCCACCTCATTGGGCTTAGACAGATCGGCATCACCGACTCCATGGCAATGAAAATCAATTGGTGTCACTTTTTACTCCTTACTCCGTTGTGTGAAATTATCCAGCTAACATAGCTTTGAAATCTGTTGCGAAATAGAAAGCCAGCTAATTTATGCGACCTTCGTATTAAATTAAAGCGCCACATAAATCTTTAAGCTCTGCAGTCGCCTTATGGAAGAGTATGTCTAGATATTGATCATGGTCAAGTGGCAATTTGCAGTCAGTGTTAAAGCATTTCGAGGAAACTGAACTGGCCCCCATTTAGACCGGACATCTGAGCCCAACCAAGGAGGCTTCTTTGGTTGCCGCCCGTAATGCAAGAAGTTTCTGATCCTTTGAACATGTGGTCGAGTGCCTTCTTCTTTCAGGCCTTTGGATGCGGCGGTTCTGGGAGCCGCTGGCCAGTATGGTGATCTGCGGACCGGGTCCATATCTTAGGCACGAACCGTTGCGTTCATAGCCTCCTACTGGTTTTCCCGTTCCAGATCTACTCGATCATATTGCCCATTCGGGTCGTCGACTTCTCACACTCCGTTGACCGACGTCAGCTTGTCGATCGCAGCATGAAGGTCATGCAGCCGCCACCAACGCCGGATCTCTGTAATCTTCCTTTTTTGTCAGCATTGCCCAGATCTGGCGCGCCATCTTGTTCGCCAGCGCAATGGCGACCAGCATCCGTGGTTTCCTTGCAAGCATACGTGCCAGCCATGATCCCTCGGGGATCGATCTGCGCCCCAGCCAGTTCAGCCGCGACATCGCGCCGATGCTCAGGAGCCGACGGATATCGGCCTGTCCCGCCTTCGAGATACGCCCAAGGCGCTCTTTGCCACCAGAAGAATGCTGGCGCGGGACCAGCCCCAGCCAGGCCGCAAAATCGCGACCGCATCTGAAGCCTTCCATTGCAGGCGCAAATGCCTCGACAGCCAGCGCCGTCAATGGCCCGACCCCGGGCATCGTTTACAACCGTCGCGCGATACCCGTTTGTGCAGAGATTTCCTTGATTTTCTTCATGAAAGATCGCTGTTCGGCGCTTCGACGATCGTCTCGATCCGTTTGATCCGGCCAATCCCTCGTGGCACGATGTGACCGAATTCATAAAGTACTGCGCGCAGAGCGTTCACCAGTTCAGTACGCTGGTGAACGAGCCTCTCGCGAGCCCGAAACAGAATTGCCCTGGCCTGCTGTGCCTCTGTTTTTGGTTCAACGAAGCGCATCTCGGGGCGCTGCGCCGCAATCACGATCGCTTCCGCATCCACAGCGTCATTCTTTTGACGCTTTACGAAGGGTCTTACATACTGCGGTGCGATCAACTTCACTTCGTGGCCCAGCTTTTTCATTTCTCGGGCCCAGTAATGCGCACTGCCACAGGTTACAGTACCTTTTTATCCCCGCCCGCCATGACGGAATCACCCCCACAGAACCATTCTTGTGAGTCATTTTGAACAAGCGGGGGGGGCTGTCAACGCGTTTTTCTCCTTCCGCGCGAGCGGCTGGTGGCCACGTCGATGAGGCGTTTCGGGCTCGAAAAACCCACCCGCCGCGCGCCCGAATTCCGCCTGGCGAACGTCCGACCCAGGTCGATTGTGGGCAAACGCGACCGCCATCGAAGTGTTCAGGTTGCGTTGCAAAATAATGATGTGATTTCAGTGCATTACGAAAAATTCACCAAATCACCGCAGTCATGAGGTTCAGAGAAAAACGGCCCGGAGAGAGCGATTTCGGGCATTTTGCGTCCATGAAGGTGAATGGTCAACCCGCTTAACCCTTGAAAACAAAGGGAAAATTATGCGCCTGCGGGGGAAGAGAAACATTCCGCTCAGGACAGTGGCGGAGAGACAGGGATTCGAACCCTGGGTGGGGTCACCCCCACAACGGTTTTCGAGACCGCCCCGTTCGACCACTCCGGCACCTCTCCTTGGGCAGGGTGACTACCGTGTCAGTACCGCTTGTGCAAGCAGGAAATTAGGTTTCGTTGCGCCGTTGTTTCAGGGCTCATAGGGCAGGGCACCGAGCGAGTTCAATGTCTCGATCAGGGGCTGCAGTTCGTCGGACAGGGCGCGCCAGCCGCCGTGGGACGAAGTATATATCTTCTGGCGGACTTGCGCCAATGAGGCGGTTTGTACGACCCGTTGGGTGCGGTGAAATTCCAGCACCTTTTCCTCGAAATCCAGTCCGCAATAATCCAACAGTCGGCGGGTTTCGCCCTCCTGATCCATGATCAGTCGCTCATATACGCAGCGGTGGATTTTGCCCGGAAACTGTGTGTGCCAGTGCGCCATGAGGGTATTATAAAGGCCCATATACTCGGCCAGTTCGACCTGATCATAGGCAAATCCCGAGCCATCATTGTCAAAATAGGCCCGGTAGTTGGACAGGCCGACATCGCGCGGATCGCGCTGCATCTCGATAATTTTAGCCTGCGGAAAGGCGGTCAGGATCAGGCCGATCCAGCGGTGGTTGGCAGGCATCTTGTCGGTCACCATTTTGCCCTCGGCGAGAGGTTTGGCAATCTTTTCGCAATAGCTCTGGGCGAAGGCCTTGAGGTCGTGTGCGCCCCAGCCGGGCATCGCATCAAGCGAGCGATGCACAGCAGATTCGATAAAGTCGCGCTCGCCGGTCCCTTCGACTCGGCTATGGCTGGCGAGGATCTGCTCGACCAGCGATGTGCCTGACCGGCTGAGGCCGAGAATGAATATCAGCCGATCCGAGGGCGGGGCGGCTGCACTCAGACGGGCGCTCCATTCGGGTGAAAACACCCTTTTCAGGCGGGTGATCCGGCGCTTTTGCTCGTCTGTAGAGTAGGTCAGGGTTTTCCGTTTTTCGCGATTGGCGCGCTCCAGATGGGCAAAGGCCGTTTGGGGGTCGGCGGTGTCAAACAGCGCCTTGGAAAGGGCAAACTCCAGATGCATCCGAAATGTCCCCGAGAGGTCGGTCCGCGCGGCCAGCTTTTGCATCAGGGGCAGAAGCGGATCGTTGGCAGTAAATTTGTGGATCAGGCCAAGTTCCCGAAAGGCGCCGGCGCAGGCCTGCTCGGAATTGGCGCGCGCGACGATGTTGTCGAGCATCTCGGTCGTGGGCGATGCGATCTGCTCGCGTAGGCTTTGTCCCGGTTTCAGGGGGGCGCCAAACGCGGCCACCGCGATGACCTGCTGCAAGAGGCGGCTGGCGGCGTCAAAATCGCCGGAAATGGATTCGATTACGCTGAGGCGCTGCAGGGCCTCGGTGTTGGCTGGGTCGAGATTCAGGAGGCGCTGGTAAACGATACGCGCGTCATCGTTGCGCTCTAGCAGCGCCAGCGTGATCGCCTTGTTGTTCAGAGGGGTGGCGTAGCCCGGGTTCAGCGCCAGAGCCTTGTCATAAAGGGCAAGGGCCTCATCATATTGGCCCTTGGCGCGCAGGGCATTGGCCAGCGAGTTGACAGCCTCGGCATTGCCGGGCGTCAATCTGAGCGCGGCGCGCAGGTGAATGATCGCTTCATCCGTGTCGCCACGGGTCATCAGGATCGTGCCTAGATTTCCCCGTGCTTCGCCGTAATCCGGGTTCAGCGAGATCGCCTTTTTGTAGTGGCGGATGGCGGCCTCGGGCTTGTCCAGATTGGCCTTGGCGATGCCAAGAAAATTGTGCAGGACGGGTTCGCGCGGGGCCAGCGTCAACAGGCGGGTCAGCAGTTTATCCGCGGCGGCGAAATCTCCGCGCTGCAACAGGGCCACGGCCTGATCCACATCCGCTTGGCTGAGGCGCGCGGGCCCACCGCCGGCCTTGCGCAGCTTTTGAACGGCTTTGCGCGCCTTGCTGTGGCGCGGGGCTTTTTGCAGCACGTTAGTATAAAGGGCCAGCGCCCGCTCGGTATCCCCCTCGGCCAGCGCCCGATCGGCGGCGCTCAACACGTCCTTGAGGGTTTTGAATGTCTGCGTCATGGTGGCCTTTCTGCTTGAACGGCCCTTTTATATCGTGGCGCGGGGGCGGTGCAATGTTTGATCGGGCTTTGGGTCCGCTCGCGCTCCGGCCTCGGGTGGTGTATCAGTGCGTGGCGCCGGCGTGACAGACCCCTTGACTTGTCTGCTGCGATCTCCGATATACGCGCATCGCGACGGCACAAGGGCCGAATCGCGTTTTGTTTTTGCCCCAAAGGGGCCGCTGTCCGAGGTGCCGCAAGGCAAAACACCCATAAAAGGGGACCGTAGGGGCGCGATGTCAGGAAAGGAAATCTGCGTATGTTCGCAGTGCTGAAAACTGGTGGCAAGCAGTACAAGGTTGCCAGCGGTGATGTTCTGAAGGTTGAAAAACTGGTCGGAGCCGCCGGAGACAAGGTTCAATTCAACGACATTCTGATGCTGGGCGGTGAGCAGGTCACACTGGGCACGCCATTGGTGGCGGATGCGGCGGTGCAGGCCGAGATTCTGGATCAGGCCAAGGCGCCGAAGGTTATCCATTTCGTGAAACGTCGGCGCAAACACAGCTCGCAGCGCAAAAAAGGACACCGTCAGCAGTTGACCATCCTGCGCGTCACCGAGATTTTGGCCAAGGGCGCGGGCAAATCCGGCGTTGCGGCGGCAATCGGTGCGGGCTCGGCCCCCGTTGTGGCAACGGACGTCGCCGCCGTGGATGCGGCGGTGAAAAGCAGCGGAGCGACGGCCAAAAAAGCGGCCAAAACGGCACCCAAAAAGGCCGCGCCGAAGAAAGCTGTCGCCAAGGCCTCATCCGGCGACGATCTGAAGGCTCTTTCGGGTGTCGGTCCGGCGCTTGAGAAAAAGCTCAACGCGGCGGGGATCACGACATTTGCCCAGATTGCAGCATGGAGCGACGCGGATGTGGCCGAACTGGACGAAAAACTGTCCTTCAAGGGCCGGATCGAGCGTGAAGGCTGGGTTGCGCAGGCCAAAGAACTGGCCAAAGGCTAAGGAGAAGCGATATGGCACATAAAAAAGCAGGCGGGTCATCCCGCAACGGTCGCGACTCGGCCGGGCGTCGCCTTGGCGTCAAGAAATTCGGCGGCGAGGCCGTGATTCCAGGCAATATCATCGTGCGCCAGCGTGGCACACAATGGTGGCCGGGCGCCGGTGTCGGCATGGGGCGCGATCACACGATTTTCGCCACCGACGCGGGCTGTGTAAAGTTTCACAAGGGCCTCAAGGGGCGCACCTTTATTTCGGTCCTGCCAGTGGTGGAGGCCGCTGAGTAAGCCGAACCATCGCACATTGCGAGCATATTTCAGGGATCGGCGCAGGCGGCGCCGGTCCTTTTTCATTTTCATGAGCGCAGGGAGGCTCTCATGCCAGACAGAAATTTACCGGCCAGCCCGCAGTTGGATATTCGCGGGTGGGGCAGATGAGATCCGAGATGAAGCACGATCCAAATTTTCACCAGCCGGTCCTTTACGGGGACAAGGTCTGCCTGCGCCCGCTCTCGGCGGGGGATGCGCCGCTGGTGGCGAAATATGCCAATGACCGGCGCATCGCCGAGATGACCACTTCGATTCCGTTTCCGCTGTCGCTGGAGGCGGCGCAGGAATTTTGCGCGCAGGCAGAAAACCCCGAGCGGCTGGACGATGTCTGGGCCATTGACGGCCGTCCTGACGGCGCGCGGGCGCTGCACGGGGTGATCTCGCTGCGGTATCTTGATCGCGAGCAGTCCGAGGTTGGCTATTGGGTTGCGCCGGCGTTCTGGAATCAGGGCTATGCCAGCGCCGCGCTGCAGGTGCTGCTGGCCGCCAACCCGCATGGCAACGCGTCGGTGGTGGCCTCGGTCTTTCAGGATAATCCCGCCTCGGCCAAGGTCCTCAGTGGCGCCGGATTCGCGCTGCTCGGTGAGGCCGAGGCCTTTTCTCTGGCGCGGGCGGCACATGTGCCGACATGGACCTATCTGAAGGCGCTGCCGGGCGCATGATTGATTGCAACCGCCGCCTCGCCTATGAGGGGGAAAAGGGGACGTTATGAAATTTCTCGATCTGGCCAAGGTCACCATCCGATCCGGTGCAGGCGGCAATGGCTGCATCAGTTTCCGGCGCGAGGCGCATGTCGAATTTGGTGGCCCCGACGGCGGCGATGGCGGTCGCGGCGGAGACGTGTGGGTCCAAGCCGTGGACGGTCTGAACACCTTGATCGATTTTCGCTATCAACAGCATTTTTTTGCTGGCAATGGCAAGTCGGGCATGGGCAAGGCGCGCTCGGGACGCGATGGCGAAACGGTGACCCTCAGGGTTCCGGTTGGCACCGAGGTTCTGGATGAGGACGAGGAAACGGTGATCGCCGACCTCAGCCGCCTTGGCCAACGGGTGCTGCTGGCGGCGGGTGGCAATGGCGGATTTGGAAATCTGCATTTCAAATCCTCGACCAATCAGGCGCCACGCCGGGCAAACTCGGGACAGCCGGCGATCGAGCGCCAGATATGGCTGCGCCTGAAACTAATCGCGGATGCAGGGTTGCTGGGTCTGCCGAACGCGGGCAAATCGACGTTTCTGGCCGCCACCAGCAACGCGCGGCCCAAGATTGCGGATTATCCGTTCACCACGCTCCACCCCAATCTGGGTGTGGTCGGCGTCGATGGGGCCGAATTCGTCGTGGCCGATATTCCGGGTCTGATCGCCGGCGCTCATCAGGGGCGTGGAATCGGTGACCGCTTTCTTGGCCATGTCGAGCGCTGCGCGGTTCTTTTGCATCTGGTGGACGCGACCTCGGACAGTATAGCCGAGGATTATCGCACGATTATCAACGAGTTGACCGAATATGGCGGACAGCTTGCCGAAAAGCCTCGGGTCACGGTCCTGAACAAGGTCGATGCCTTGGACAAGGCCGCCCGTGCCGAGGCGCAAGCGCAGTTGCGCGCGGCGGGCGCCAAGCAGGTCATGGCAATGTCGGCGGTGTCCGGCGAGGGGGTGGTTGACGTCTTGCGCCGCCTTCGCGCCCGCATCACCGGGCAAGCCGAGGCCGAGGCAACCGCGGCAGAGGAGCCGGGCGCATGGCACCCTTGAGCCGCTTTGCCGAGGCCCGCCGTCTGGTCGTCAAGATCGGCTCGGCCCTGCTTGTCGATGGCCCGAGCGGGGCCTTGCGGCTGGACTGGTTGCGCGGGCTGGCCGCGGATATTGCCGAGCTGCGCGGACGCGGGCGCGATGTGCTGATGGTCTCGTCGGGCTCGATCGCCCTTGGCCGCCGGGCGCTGAGCTTGCCCGAGGGTACGTTGTCGCTGGAGCAGAGCCAAGCCGCCGCCGCGGTGGGACAAATCCGCCTTGCCCGCGCCTATGAAGAGGCCTTGGCCCCATACGGGCTGACCACGGCGCAGGTTCTGCTGACGCTTGAGGATACCGAGAACCGGCGGCGCTATCTGAACTCGCGCGCGACCCTTGCGACCCTACTGGGGCTGGGCTGTGTCCCGATCGTCAATGAGAACGACACCGTTGCCACCGATGAAATCCGCTATGGCGACAACGACCGGTTGGCCGCACAGGTTGCGGCGATGGCGGGGGCCGACCTTTTGGTGTTGCTCAGCGATGTTGACGGGCTTTATACCGCCAATCCGATGACCGATCCGAGCGCACGACATCTGCCCCGGATCGAGGCCCTGACCCCGGAGATCGAGGCTCTCGGCGGCGAGGCGATCAACGCAAGCTCACGCGGGGGGATGCGCACCAAACTGATTGCCGCGCGCACCGCCACGGCTGCGGGTGCGGCGATGGTGATTGCCCGGGGTGACATCGACAACCCCTTGCGGGCGTTGGAGCAGGGCGCACGCCACAGCTGGTTCATGGCGACCGGGGACGCGCAGGTTGCGCGCAAACGCTGGATCTCGGGGATGAAGCCCAAGGGCGCGGTTCTGATCGATGCGGGTGCGGCGCGTGCGCTGACGGCGGGGAAATCGCTGTTGCCTGCCGGGGTTCTGGCCATCGAAGGCCGCTTTTTGCGCGGCGATCCGGTGGCGATAAAAGACCCGGACGGGCTGCGGCTCGGCAAGGGGCTGGCCGGATACGACGCGGATGAGGCGCGCCAGATCATAGGACATAAAAGCACTGAAATCAAAGGGTTGTTGGGTCATCCCGGCCGCGCAGCCCTGATCCACAGAGACGACATGGTGATGTGATGAGCAAAGATATCGAACGGATGATGCAGGATATCGGGCAGCGGGCGCGCGCGGCGGCCCGGGTGCTGGGATATGCCGGGGGCGAGGCCCGGGGGACGGCCTTGCGTGCCGCTGCCGCCGCCATTCGCCAGAGCGTTTCCCAAATCATGGCGGCCAATGTAGAGGATCTTGATCACGGCCGCGCCAAGGGGCTGAGCGCGGCGATGATGGACCGTCTGGCCCTTGATTCGACACGCATCCAAGCGATTGCCCAGAGCCTCGAAGCGGTGGCCGCACAGCCCGACCCCGTGGGGGCGGTTCTGGCCGAATGGGACATGCCCTCGGGCCTTCATATCCAGCGGGTGGCGACGCCTCTGGGAGTGGTCGGGGTGATTTACGAGAGTCGGCCGAATGTGACCGCCGATGCGGGGGCCTTGTGCCTGAAGGCGGGCAATGCGGTGATCCTGCGCGGCGGCTCGGAGAGCTTTCACAGCTCGCGCGCCATCCACGCCTGCCTGCTGCAAGGGGTGCGCGCTGCCGGTCTGCCCGAGGATGCCATCCAGCTGGTTCCGACCCGAGACCGCGCGGCGGTGGGGGCGATGTTGACCGATGTTGCCCATATCGACGTGATCGTGCCTCGCGGCGGCAAAAGCCTTGTTGCCCGGGTGCAGGACGACGCGCGGGTGCCGGTTTTTGCCCATCTCGAAGGGATCTGCCACATTTACGTGGACGCGGCGGCCGATCTGGAAAAGGCCCGCCGGGTGATCCTGAACGCCAAGACCCGCCGACCCGGAATTTGCGGGGCGGTGGAATGCGTTCTGGTGGACCGGGCGTTTTATGAGGCGCAGGGGGCACCGTTTCTGCAGGATCTCATTGCCGCAGGTGTCGAGGTGCGCGCCGCGGGGGAATTGGCTGCGATCCCCGGCAGCGTTGCCGCACAGGACGATGATTTTGGTCGGGAGTTTCTGGATATGAAGGTCGCGGCAAAAATCGTCGATGGTGTCAGCGGTGCGATTGAACATATTGGCACCTATGGCTCGAACCACACCGACGCCATCCTGACCGAGGACGATGCCGCCGCCGAGGTGTTCTTTGCCCGGCTCGATAGCGCCATCCTTATGCGCAACGCATCGACCCAGTTTGCCGATGGCGGCGAGTTTGGAATGGGTGCCGAGATCGGCATTGCCACCGGCAAGCTGCACGCTCGCGGCCCGGTCGGCGCCGCACAGCTGACCGCATTCAAGTATCTGGTCACCGGGGATGGAACGGTGCGCCCTTAATGGGTCTAGCGGCTGGTCTCGGTCAGGCGTCGGCGCACATAGGCGTCAACCGTGGCGATCATCGGGTCCATATGCGGATCTTCAAAGAAATGCCCGGCACCGTCGATCACCTCATGGGTGATGGTGATGCCCTTTTGCTCATGCAGCTTTTCCACCAGCGCCTCGGTGTCGGCTCGGGGCACGATCCGGTCGCTTGAGCCGCTGATGATCAGCCCCGAGGACGGGCAGGGGGCCAGAAAGTTAAAGTCATACATATTGGCATTGGGCGCCACCGAAACAAAGCCCGAGATCTCGGGGCGGCGCATCAGCAGTTGCATCCCGATCCACGAGCCAAAGGAAAATCCGGCAACCCAGCAATGCTTGGCGTTGGGGTTGAGGTGCTGCAGGTAATCCAGCGCCGAGGCAGCGTCGGACAATTCGCCGATCCCCTGGTCATACTCGCCCTGACTGCGCCCGACCCCGCGGAAATTAAAGCGCAGCACCGTAAAGCCCATGTTATAAAACGCATAGTGCAGGTTATAGACCACCTTGTTATTCATCGTGCCGCCAAATTGCGGGTGCGGGTGCAGGATGATGGCAATCGGGGCATCCTTGGCTTTTTGCGGGTGATAGCGGCCTTCAAGCCGTCCACTGGGACCGGGAAAAATGACTTCGGGCATGGTCTCGTTGGCTCCGGTAATCGGCGGTTTTCCGGGGGCGCCATCAATACTTGACGAAAACTCTCGGATAACCTAGAACAATTCTAAACACGGGGGAGGGCCTAGACCCTTCGTTTCATGTATCGGAGTTAAGGGCTGCAAGCGCTGCCGTCAACTCCGGGAGAGGTCGGCGGGGAATGAAACTCAGCACCAAGGGCAGATATGCGATGATTGCGCTGGTCGATCTGGCCGAAAGCACGCCGGGAAATCTGGTGTCGCTGGGCGAGGTGTCCGAGCGTCAGGACATTTCGCTGGCCTATCTGGAGCAGCTGTTCGTGAAACTGCGCCGGGCCGGGATCGTCGAAAGCGTGCGCGGCCCCGGCGGCGGCTATCGTCTGGCCAAAAGCGCCGACGTGATCCGGGTGTCGGAAATCCTTGAGGCGGTGGATGAAACCATGGACGCGATGACCAAGGGCGCCGGCGCCTCGGGGGCGCAATCGGGCACCCGCGCCCAATCCATGACCAACCGCTATTGGGAAAGCCTGTCCGCGCATGTCTATGTGTTTTTGCACCAGGCGCGCCTGAGCGATATCGTCACCAACCAGATGGCCCCCTGTCCGGCGGTTCCAAACCTGTTTCAGATGGTGGATGAGGCATGAGCCGGGTTTACCTCGACTGGAACGCGACCGCGCCTTTGCGCGATGAAGCGCGGGCGGCGATGCTGGCGGCGATGGAGCAGTTGGGCAACCCGTCGAGCGTTCACACCGAGGGCCGGGCAGCGCGCGCGATAGTTGAGCGCGCCCGTGCCGAGGTTGCCGAAGCGTTTGGGGCGACGGCGGCTGATATCGTGTTCACCTCGGGGGCGACAGAGGCTGCGGCGCTGGCGCTGGCTGGGCGTGGGTTGCGGTGCAGTCCATGTGAACATGATTGCGTAAGCGCTTGGTGTAAAACGGATTTAATTTGTGATCACAACGGTATGGTCGCGGTTGAGAACCCCGCCGACAGCGCCCTCCAATACGTCAACAGCGAAACCGGTGTTGTACAGATTCTGCCCGACGGGCTGGCGGTCTGCGATTTCGTGCAGGGCTTTGGCAAGGTTCCCATCGGCTTTGACTGGCTCGGGGTCTCAATGGGGCTGCTCTCGGCCCACAAGATCGGTGGGCCGAAAGGAGTTGGCGCGCTGGTGGTGCAACGGGGGCTGGACGTCACGGCCCGCCTACGCGGTGGCGGTCAGGAAATGGGCCGCCGGGCGGGCACCGAAAACGTGATCGGGATTGCCGGATTTGGGGCCGCGGCCCGCGCGGCGGCCCGGGATCTGAGTGACGGCCTCTGGCAGCCGGTTCAGGAGCTGCGCGATCTTCTGGAGGACAGGCTGGCCGATGAGGCCCGCGAACTGATTATCCCCGGGCGGAACGCAACCCGCCTGCCCAACACCAGCACGTTTCTGCTGCCGGGCTGGAAAGGGGAAACGCAGGTCATGGTGATGGATCTGGCCGGGTTTGCGATCAGCGCCGGCTCGGCCTGCTCGTCGGGCAAGGTGAAATCCAGCAAGACACTGCAGGCGATGGGATTTGACAGGGATCAGGCGGCTTCGGCCATCCGGGTCTCGATCGGCCCGGGTGTCAGCCGCGATCAGGTGATGCAATTTGCCGATGCATGGGTACACGAATACCGGCGACACATGGCCCGTGCGGCTTGAAGAAACAACAGCCGCCCCCACATGACGGTGGCGCAACAAGGATGACATCAATGACAAAACCGCTGGACAGGGTACAGGCCAAGGATGGCGTCGATCAGGATACGGTCGATGCAGTGCAGATGGTTGGCGAGAAATACAAATACGGCTTTGAAACCGAAATTGCGACGGATTTCGCCCCCAAGGGGCTGACCGAGGATATTGTGCGTCTGATCTCGGCCAAGAACGAAGAGCCGGAGTGGATGCTGGACTGGCGTCTGGCCGCATTCGCCCGCTGGCAAAAGCTGGAAGAGCCCGACTGGGCGATGGTCGATTATCCGAAAATCGACTTTCAGGACATCTATTATTACGCCCGCCCAAAAAGCATGGCAGACAAGCCCAAAAGCCTGAACGACGTTGACCCAAAGTTGCTGGCAACCTATAAAAAACTGGGCATCCCCCTGAAAGAACAGGAAATTCTGGCGGGCGTCAAAGGCGCCGAGGCCGCCCCCGCCGAGGGGCGCAAGGTGGCCGTTGACGCGGTGTTTGACAGTGTCAGCGTCGGCACCACCTTTCAGGAGGAACTGGCACGCGCCGGCGTGATCTTTTGCCCAATTTCCGAAGCTATCCGCAACCATCCCGATCTGGTGAAAAAATACCTCGGCTCGGTCGTGCCGCCCAGTGACAATTTCTATGCAACCCTCAACTGCGCGGTGTTTTCTGATGGCTCCTTCGTCTATATCCCGCCCGGTGTGCGCTGCCCGATGGAACTGTCCACCTATTTCCGCATCAACGCCGAAAACACCGGCCAGTTCGAGCGCACGCTCATCATCGCCGACGAGGGCGCCCATGTCAGCTATCTCGAGGGCTGCACCGCCCCCAAACGCGACACCGCGCAGCTGCATGCGGCGGTGGTCGAGCTGGTCATCATGAAAGACGCCGAGATCAAATATTCAACGGTGCAAAACTGGTATCCCGGCGACGAGGAGGGCAAGGGCGGCATCTATAATTTCGTCACCAAGCGCGCCGATTGTCGCGGTGATCGGGCCAAGGTGATGTGGACGCAGGTTGAAACCGGCTCGGCTGTCACATGGAAATACCCCTCCTGCATTTTGCGCGGCGATGACAGCCAAGGCGAGTTTTATTCAATCGCCATCACCAACAACATGCAGCAGGCCGACACCGGCACCAAGATGGTGCATCTGGGCAAGAACACCAAAAGCCGGATTGTTTCAAAGGGGATCAGCGCGGGGGTGGCACAAAACACCTATCGGGGGCTGGTCTCGATGCATCCGCGGGCCAAAAACAGCCGCAATTATACCCAATGCGACAGCCTGTTGATTGGCGACAAATGCGGTGCCCACACGGTGCCCTATATTGAGGTCAAGAACAACTCCAGCCGTGTTGAGCACGAGGCGACCACGAGCAAGGTTGACGACGAACAACTGTTTTACTGTCGCTCGCGCGGCATGGACGAAGAGGCGGCACTTGCCCTGATCGTCAACGGTTTTGCCAAGGAGGTGCTGCAGGCGCTGCCGATGGAATTTGCCATGGAGGCCCAGGCGCTTGTGGCGATCTCGCTTGAAGGCTCGGTCGGGTAACAGAATTTACCCGGATCAAGGCCGGGAGTGAAAGGACTAGAAATGTTAGAAATCAAAGATTTGCACGTCAAACTTGAAGACGAAGACAAGCAGATTCTCAAGGGCCTGTCGCTGACAGTTCCCTCGGGTGAGGTGCATGCGATCATGGGACCGAATGGCTCGGGCAAATCCACCATGTCTTATGTTCTCTCGGGCAAGGGCGGGTATGAGGTCACGGGTGGTTCCGCCACGCTTGACGGGGTGGACTTGCTTGAAATGGAGGCCGAGGAGCGCGCTGCGACTGGGCTGTTTCTGGCTTTTCAATATCCCGTGGAAATCCCCGGCGTCGGCAACATGACCTTTTTGCGCACGGCCGTGAACAGCCAAAGGAAAGCGCGCGGCGAGGATGAGTTGAGCGCGGCTGCGTTCCTGAAACTGGTGCGCGCCCGCGCCAAGGCGCTGAAGATCGACGCCGAGATGCTGAAACGTCCCGTCAACGTCGGCTTTTCGGGGGGCGAGAAAAAGCGCAACGAAATCCTGCAGATGGCGATGTTGGAACCAAAGATGTGCATTCTGGATGAAACCGACAGCGGCCTTGACGTTGACGCGATGAAACTGGTCGCCGAGGGGGTGAATGCGCTGAGGGACGGCAAGCGCTCGTTCCTTGTCATCACCCATTACCAGCGCCTTCTGGATCACATCAAACCCGATGTCGTGCATATCATGGCCGCTGGACGGATCATCAAGACGGGCGGCCCTGATCTGGCGCTGGAGGTCGAACACAACGGTTATGCCGATCTGCTGGCGGAGGTCGTCTGATGTCTCGTGCCCAGGCGCTGAAGGCCAAACAAACCGCAGCCGTGGCCCGGATTGATGTCGCGAATTTGCCCACCGGCGGGGCGTGGCTGAATGGCGCGCGCAAGGCCGCCGTCTCGCGCCTGCAGCAGATGGGTCTGCCGGCGCGTCGGGACGAATACTGGGGCTTTACCCGCCCGGACCTTCTGGTTGCCCCTGCGGCACAGGCGGCGCCGGTTCTGCCGGTCGAGGCGGTGCCGCCTTTTGATGCGATCGAGCGCCTGAAGATCGTCTTTGTCGATGGCGTTCTGGACCTTGAGGCCTCGGATGACCTTAGCGCCGAGAACCTCGAGATTTCCAGCCTGGCCGAGGCCGGAAGGCGCGATATCCACTGGGCGCAAGACCTTTACGGCGCGCTTGAGGCGGCAGCGCATGATCCGGTTGCCCGCCCGCTGGGGGCCTTGAACACGGCCCTTGCCACCGAGGGGGTTCTGATCCGCGTCACCGGTAAGGTCTCGCGCCCGGTTAGCCTTTGTTATCTGCGCCGGGAGGCCGAGAGCGATGCGGTGCTGCACCACCTGATCCGTCTTGAGGCTGGGGCCGAGATGACCCTGTTGGAGAACGGACCGGCGGCGGCGCGCCTGAACAAGGTGACCGAGGTCGATCTGGCCGCAGGCGCCTCGTTCCACCATGTTCGCACCCAAGGGCGGGACCACGGGCGGCAGGCGGTGGCTTTGCTGTTTGCCCGCATTGCGGAAAAGGCACGTTTCAAAAGCTTTACCCTGACGGTGAACGGGGCGCTGACGCGAAACGAGGCGGTAATCGATATCACCGGCGATGACGCCGTGGTGACCATTGCCGGTGCGGCCGCGGGCGACGGCTCTGACGGCGTGTTCCATCAGGACGATACCATCTTTCTGACCCATGACGGGGTGAATTGCCAAAGCCGTCAGGTCTTTAAAAAGGTGCTGCGAAACGGTGCCACGGGTGTGTTCCAGGGCAAGATTCTGGTCCGTCCCGGGGCCCAGAAAACCGATGGCTACCAGTTGGCGCAGGCGCTGATGCTGGATGATGACAGCCAGTTTCTGGCCAAGCCCGAGCTGGAGATCCACGCTGACGATGTCGCCTGCAGCCACGGCGCCACGGTCGGTGCGATCGACGAGGAGGCGCTGTTCTATCTGGTCTCGCGGGGGGTGCCGCGGCGCATCGCCAAGGACATGCTGGTGCTGGCGTTTCTGGCCGATGCTCTGGACGAGATCGAGGATCAGCCGATCCGCGATGACCTGAAATCCCGGCTGCAAGGTTGGGTCGAGCGGCACGCCCGATGACGGGGTTCTGGCGTGATCTGGCCGAGACCTATATCCATCCGGGCCGGGTCATCCGACGCAAGGCGGCGGCCGGCCCGAGCGAAGGGCAGCTGCTGATTTATCTGATGGCGGCGATGCTGATCTCGTTTCTCTTGCGCTTTCGCGGGCTGAACGCGGTGGCGCATGGGCCGCAAAATGCCTCTCCGCCCGAGGCGATGATCGGCGGCATGTTTGTTGCAATGCTGTTTTTCACCCCTCTTTTCATGTATCTCGTTGCCATGCTGTCGCATCTCGTTGCGCATATGGTCGGCGGGAAGGGGGATGGCGCCGGGGCGCGTCTGGCACTGTTCTGGACCCTCTTGGCGGTCCAACCCCTGTCGTTTCTGGCCGCTTTGGGGGCCGGCGTGGCGGCGGCCTCGGGGGGGGCGCCGTTGTTGGCTGCCGCAATCCCTTTTCTGGCAGGCCTGTGGGCGCTCTGGATCTGGATATCCGCGCTGGTTGCGCTGGAGCGTCCGACTTCGGGCTGACCGCCAACAATTTGGCTAAAACAGGTCATAATTTGTCCACAGAGCTGCGCCATACCTTCGGTTCCCGAGAGAACAGGTAGGAAGGAGCGTTGCTTCATGCGCGCAACCGATTCAGAATATATCGGCGATTATGCCGCGCAGCCACGACGGCGGATTTTGTTCGGGCGTGATTCGCTGACCTATCGCGTGCTTTTCGCCTGGTTCGCGATGTCCAGATCGACCCTCGAGATGATCCGCGCACAACCCACCGAGGGGCATCTGTTGTTTCTACTCCTGTGGTCGGACCTTGCCTTTTTTCTGTCTTGGACCATGAAGGCGGTGATCGTGCCCAATGACAAAGGTGTCGCGATCATCTCATTTGAGATCGGCGGGCTGTTGCTGTTGGCGCTGATCGGGCGTACGGCGGCGCTGTATTTCTTTGCTATGGTGGTGGCGGCTGTGGCGCGCATCTTTGGCGGTCGTGGCAGCTGGCGCGATACCCGGATCGCGATCTTTTGGGCTGTCTTTGTCACCTCGCCGTTTGGCGTCGCGGCGGCGCTTTTGTCGGTTCTGTTCACGAATCTCGAATTTTACTACCCAATTTTTGGCGCCCCTTGGATTTCGGTGCCGCCGTATTACATGGGGCTGGTGCCTTTTGTGTGGTATATTTCGGTCGGCATCGCCCGGGCGCAAGGATTTCGCAAGGTTTCTCCAATATTCCTGATTATGTCGGTGGTTTCGCTTGTGGGCATCATCGGCGGCATGTATTTTCACGCCAGAGGTTTGATCTGAAGGCAGGGCCATGCTGTCCATGATAAAGGCGCTGACGCGGCTGACATTTTCTCGCCCGCGCGATGCGGTTGCGACATTGAAACGGATGCCGCTGGCCGAAGGGGCGGCGATGCAGTTTGCCGTTCTGGTTGTGGTGCTGGGGGTGATTGCAAGCTGGCTTTATTCAGCCGCCGCGCCGGTTTCGGGGAATCCGCTGATTGAGGGGCTGATGGCCAATCCACTGCTGCTGGCGGTGGTGCAGTTCATGGCGCTGATGTTGTCGGTGCTGGCAATTTTTCTGGTCGGGCGCATGTTCGGTGGGCAGGGCAGCTTTGAGCAGACGCTGGTGGTGTCGGTCTGGTTGCAGTTCTACATGCTGCTGTTTCAGGCCGGGCTGATCGTCATGGCGCTGATCTCGCCGACTTTGGCGGATGCGCTGGATATGGCGGTGTTTGGCTATATGGTGTGGCTTCTGGTCAATTTTATCGCGGTCCTGCACGGGTTTACCTCGCTCTGGCGGGTCTTTGCCGGGATTGTGGGCACGTCGTTTCTGGTGTCCTTTGTGTTCATTTTCGTGCTCGGCGCCATCGGCGCCGGCGGCAGGGGGTATTAGGCGATGAGCGGCTATGACGTCGAAAAGATCCGTGCGGATTTTCCAATTCTTTCCCGGAAGATACATGATAAGCCATTGGTTTATCTGGATAATGGCGCCTCTGCACAAAAGCCGCAGGTGGTTATTGACGCGGTGACCCGGGCCTATTCCGAAGAATACGCCAACGTCCATCGTGGCCTGCACTTTCTGTCCAATCTGGCCACCGACAAATATGAAGCGGTGCGCGAAAAGATCCGCGTCTTTCTGAATGCCGAACACAGCGATGAGATCCTGTTCAATACCGGCGCGACCGAGGGGATCAACACGATCTCTTATGCTTGGGCGGCGCCACGCCTTGCGCGCGGCGATGAGATTATCCTCAGTGTCATGGAGCATCACGCCAATATCGTTCCTTGGCATTTCCTGCGCGAGCGTCAGGGGGTTGTGCTGAAATGGGTCGAGACCGACGTCAACGGCGACCTCGATCCCGCCGCGGTTCTGGCCGCAATCACCCCCCGCACCAAGCTGATCGCCGTCACCCATATGTCGAACGTCCTTGGCACGGTGGTCGATGTCAAAGCCATCTGTAAAGGTGCCCGCGAACAGGGGATTCCGGTGCTGGTCGATGGCAGCCAGGCCAGCGTCCATGCGCCTGTCGATGTGCAGGATATCGGTTGCGATTTCTATGCGATCACTGGGCACAAACTTTATGGCCCGTCGGCCTCGGGGGCGATCTATGTCAACCGCGCGCGGCTTGCCGAGATGCGGCCATTTCTGGGCGGCGGTGACATGATCCGGGATGTGACGCGCGAAGCGATCAGTTACAATGTGGCCCCGCACAAGTTCGAGGCCGGCACCCCGGGAATCGTGCAAATGATCGGCCTCGGGGTGGCGCTGGATTACCTGAGCGCCCTCGGGATGGCCAATATCGCCGCCCATGAACGGCGCCTGCGAGATTACGCACAATCCCGGCTAACTGGTCTTAACTGGCTGAATATACAGGGAAAATCTGCCAATAAGGGGGCGATATTCAGCTTTACCTTGAACGGAGCGGCGCATCCCCATGATATTTCGACCGTGGTTGACCAGCGCGGCATTGCGGTGCGCGCCGGCCATCATTGCGCCCAGCCCTTGATGGCCCATCTTGGGGTCACCGCCACCTGCCGGGCGTCATTCGGCCTTTACAACACCAAGGCCGAAGTGGACGCGCTGGTCAGCGCGCTGGAGCTTTGTCACGACCTGTTCGGCTAGGGTCTGGATCCTAGGGACAGTCTGGCTCAGTCCCTGTAAATGCTTTCGTCAAGAAGAACCGGCTTCTTTTTGTGTCGAGTCCGGGGCGGGCAGTAGGTCCGTATATCAGATTCAGCCCCCAACCGGGTCGCGTCGGCTAGGCGCGCCTTGTAGCGTGCATTCCTCAGCTTGGAATTGGCCTTGGCACGGTTGTTATACTCTTTTGACAGCGCCGTACTGGTTCGCTGCAGGTTCTTTTGCACCTTAACCTGTGCGCGCGAGGCGCTGTTCATGGCGCGCGCATTGGCGCTTGTCTTGTTCTTTTTCCAAACCTGTTTGGCCTTGGTAAAGGTACGCTTGGTGCGACGCAGCAGGTTTTCCAGACTGCGCTGTTTCTGACGGAGGGTCCTGATTCTGCCGCTTGCCCGGCTTGCGGCGCGTTTGGCGTTGCGAATCTGACGGTTGTATTTTGCGATATCCGCCTTGGCTTTTGCCAGATTTCGCTGGGCTTTGCGGCACCTTCTGGACCCTGATTTTGTCAGCCATATTTGTGCGCGTGCGGTCCCGGTTTTCCCGCCGATCACGGCCACGGTTCCCACGGCCAAAGCTGCGCGCAAAAAATGTCGTCGTGGAATGGTCATCTGGTTCTCCTCAGGTCATTTTCCCGTTCTTTCCCGATTTATTCAGCGTAATTTGCCCAAGCTATCATAGGTTTGAGAAATCTCAAAATGCGCCGATTTTCCGGGATTCGTCCAGTTTTGCGGGGCAGGGGGCCGAAAACCGAAATTGCCGATTGCACCGCTTTCATCCATCGCCTATATCGCAGCTTGCAGGCACCCGTAGCTCAGCTGGATAGAGCGCTGCCCTCCGAAGGCAGAGGCCGCGCGTTCGAATCGCGCCGGGTGCACCATCTCTGCAATCCTCCACCGTCTGACATCGTGTTGATATGATTGCGGGATATTGCCTGCCCATGCGCATCCGGTTCCCCGCGCCGCCGGCTGATCTCGGTGCGGCTGGCCCGCCGGGGCACTTTCACCGTTGACCGCCGCCAATGGTCGGGCTAAATCATCGGCCAGCGTGTGCCCGAGTGGCGGAATTGGTAGACGCAGCGGATTCAAAATCCGCCGCCGCAAGGCTTGCCGGTTCGAGTCCGGCCTCGGGTACCATATCGATTTCAATGACTTAGTTGGTTTTGCCCGGGGCGCAACAGCGAACGCCGGAAACGTTTCCCATCCGCGGTCTCTGCTTTTCCGTGCTGTTTTTCTGTTTATGGGTCTGCGCCCTGAATCCCAAGCGCGCGGAACACCCGGGGCAGTTCGTCCGGCAGGTCCTCGGCAATCAACCCGGGGCCAAAGCTGCGGGCCGCTTGGGCGTGCAGCCAGGCGCCGGTATGGGCGGCGCGAAGCGGTGCAAAGCCGCGGGCCAGCAACCCGGCGATAAACCCCGCCAGCACATCGCCCGAGCCGGCGGTGGCCAGCCACGGGGCGGCGTTGGCGCCGGTGGCCGATAAGCGCTCGATCTGGCCGGCCTCGGTGGCGATCAGGGTAGTGGCCCCCTTTAGCAAGACTGTAGAGCCGGCCCGCGCGGCAGCTTTGCGGACGGCGCACGCGCGAGCGTCGTTTTCCGCGGCCTCATCCTTGGCCTCATCAAGCCCGAGATCGGGAAACAGGCGCGAAAACTCACCCGCGTGCGGGGTCAGAACGCAATCGCCATGCAGCATATCGAAAAACCGCGGCGCGTGTCTGGCAAAGGCGCCAAGGGCGTCTGCATCCAGAACGCACGGTTTTCCGCTTCCCAAGGCGACCGATACCAGATCCCGCGTCGCCTCGCCAAGGCCCAGCCCCGGCCCTAGGCAAATCGTCGATATCCGCTGATCGGTCAGGATCTTTCGCATCTCTCTGGCACTGTCGAAGGGGCGTGTCATGACAGCGGTCAGCTGCGCGGCGTTCTCGGTCAGGGCGGCGGGCGGACAGGCCAGCGTCACCAGCCCGGCGCCGATGCGCAGCGCTCCTCTTGCAGCCAGACGCGCCGCGCCGCCATGTCCCGGTGGCCCGGCCAGCACCAGAACATGGCCGTAGCTGTATTTATGCGCGTGCTCGCGCTTTGCCAGCGCGGCCAGATCATCGGGCGCATCGGACGGGGGCGGGGTGCGCATGGGGCCGATCTCTCCTGTTTGTCGGGCGGACACGCGCCCTTGCGGCCGGTCCTGCGAAGGTCTGCTACACCCCTGCGGCCGCGGCGTGCCGTTTTACTATTGCCTAAAATTTAATCGAATTGACGCAAAATCAGGCATTCACCGCCGGTTTCCCGTTGTGGTGCAGGTGCCCTGATCATAGCGGATTGCACCAGCAAAGCGAAAGTGCTTTTCAGGCGGGCGACAGGGTCAAGCAGAGGATTCGCACCCATGAAAAAGATCGAAGCCATCATCAAACCGTTCAAACTGGACGAGGTCAAAGAGGCCCTTCAGGACGTCGGAATTCAGGGCCTCAGCGTCATCGAGGTCAAGGGCTTTGGCCGTCAAAAAGGCCATACCGAGCTTTATCGCGGGGCCGAATATGTGGTCGATTTCCTGCCCAAGGTCAAAATCGAGGTGGTCTTGCCTGACGATCAGGTGGAGGCCGCGATCGAGGCCATCGTGGATGCGGCCAAGACCGAAAAGATCGGTGACGGCAAGATTTTCGTATCCACCGTCGAACAAGCCATCCGTATCCGCACCGGGGAATCCGGCGACGACGCGCTTTAACACATCCAATCTATCAACGCAGAGGACCAACCATGAGCGACATCAAAACCGTTCTGAAGACCATCAAGGATGAGGACGTCGCCTATGTCGACATCCGCTTTACCGACCCGCGCGGCAAGCTGCAGCACGTCACCGTGATTTCCGATCAGGTGGACGAGGACTTTCTGGAAGACGGGTTCATGTTCGATGGCTCGTCCATCGCCGGCTGGAAATCCATCGACCAGTCGGACATGAAGCTGATGCCAGACTGCGCCAGCGCCTATATCGATCCGTTCTATGCCGAAAAGACCCTGTGTCTGCATTGCTCGGTGCACGAACCCGACACCGGCGAGCATTATGACCGCGACCCGCGTTCGACCGCCGAAAAGGCCGAGGCGTATCTGAAGGCGTCGGGCATTGGCGACACCGCCTATTTCGGCCCTGAGGCCGAATTCTTTCTGTTCGATGATGTACGGTTTTCCAATACGATCAACAAGGTATCCTACGAGGTCGATGCGCAGGACGCCTCCTGGAACACTGACGCCGAATACGAAATGGGCAACATGGGCCACCGCGCCGGAATCAAGGGCGGCTATTTCCCGGTTAACCCCACCGACGCGGCGCAGGATATTCGCAGCGAGATGCTCTCAACCATGAAGCAGATCGGCATGAAGGTGGACAAACACCACCATGAGGTGGCCTCGTGTCAGCATGAATTGGGTCTCATCTTTGACAGCCTGACGACGCAGGCGGACGAGTTGCAGAAATACAAATACGTGATCCACAACGTTGCCCATGCCTATGGCAAGACCGCGACCTTCATGCCCAAACCGATCTCGGGCGATAACGGCACCGGCATGCATGTGAACATGTCGATCTGGAAAGACGGCAAGCCGGTGTTTGCAGGCGACAAATACGCCGACCTCAGCCAAGAGGCACTGTGGTTCATCGGCGGCATCCTGAAACACGCAAAAACCTTGAACGCCTTCACCAACCCGGCGACCAACAGCTACAAGCGCCTTATCCCGGGTTTTGAGGCCCCGGTTCTGCGCGCCTATTCGGCCCGTAACCGTAGTGGTTGCGTGCGCATCCCCTGGGCCGAAAGCCCCAAGGCCAAGCGCATCGAAGCGCGCTTTCCCGATCCGGCGGCAAACCCGTATCTCGCCTTTTCGGCCCTGTTGATGGCAGGTCTTGACGGCATCGAGAACAAGATCGATCCCGGTGAGGCCAGTGACAAGGACCTTTACGATCTGCCCCCCGAAGAGCTGGCCGGTATCCCCACGGTTTGCGCCAGTCTGCGCGAGGCTCTGGACAGCCTTGCCGCCGATCATGACTTTTTGCTCAAGGGCGATGTGTTCACCAAGGGCCAGATCGACGGCTATCTGGAGCTAAAATGGGAAGAGGTCTTTGCCTTTGAGCACACCCCGCACCCGGTTGAATTCCAGATGTATTACAGCTGTTAGTATCGGTAAAAATCGTTTGATAACGGCCCCTTATGGGGTCGTTTTCATGTGTATCAGGTGGCGTGGCGTCAGGCCTTTGGCAGGATTACGGAAAAACAGCTGCCCTCGCCGGGGGTGCTGGAGATGGCCAGCTTGCCGCGATGGCGGCTGATGATGTGCTTGACGATTGCAAGACCGAGGCCAGTGCCGCCGCGCTTGCGGTTGCGGTGGCTGTCGATGCGATAAAAGCGCTCGGTCAGGCGAGGGATGTGAATGGCCGCTATCCCGGCGCCGTGGTCGCGAATGTCAACCCGCACGCAGCGGCCGCGTACGCCGATGACGTTTTCAACCTCGGCAACGGTGATCTCCAGCGGCGCGCCGGGACTGTATTTGATCGCGTTTTCAATCAGGTTTTGAAAGATCTGGGTGATCTCGTCGGGATCGGCCAGAATCTCGACCGTTGCGGGGGGGGCGGTAAGGTCAAGGTCAACCTCTGCCTGTGCGGCCATCTGCGCCAGACTGTTGCAGACCGCGCGGATCGCCCCGACCACCTCGACCTGTTGGGTGGGGCGCACACGCTCGTTAACCTCGACCCGCGAGAGCGACAGCAAATCGTCGATCAGGCGGCGCATCCGGTCGGCCTCGGTCTGCATGATGGCCAGAAAATTCTGCCGCGCCGCGGCGTCTTCGGCGGCCGGGCCTTGCAAGGTCTCGATGAACCCGGCCAGCGCCGTCAAGGGCGAGCGCAGCTCATGGCTGACATTGGCGACAAAATCGCTGTGCATTTCTTCGGCCATTTCGATCTGGGTGACGTCGATAAAGGCCAGCAGCGCCCCGTCGATGCCGCTGTCGGTTGCGGTCAGGCCCGAGGTTACGACGCGAAAGACGCGCTCGACCCCGTGTCGGCTGACAAATCGCGTTTCGGCCCGGGGCCGTCCGGCCAGCACCTCGGCAACGTGATCCAGAACCTCGGGTGTGCGCATGAAGGACAACAGATGTCGACCTCGCGCACAGTCATCGAACAGGTCTTGCGCCAGACTGTTTGCCAGCACCACACGCAGTTGGGGGTCGATCAAAAGGACGGGGTCGGGCAGTTTGTCAAGGATGTTTTGCACATGATCGAGATCCATTGCGCGCGCCTTTTTGCTGCTGCTGTGCCGCGTGGGCTGGCAGTCCCGTTCACCTGCGTGCCCCTCGCCGCGGGGGCCGGGCGCCTTGGTCTGCGTGTCTTATACGAAAACACCTGACGCCATTGTTTCTCAAGGTGATCTAATAGCGACGTCGCGCTTTGTAAATGTTGCGATTACCAACAAACCTTGGACAAAATTCAATCATTTCGCGAAATCCCAATGATTTTTTATCTTTTTTTAATAAATTCTTGTTTACATGATTGTCGTAGGAAGGTTAGCCTAACTCCAGCAGTATCAAGACCATAGCGGAAGCTCCGGATTTTTCTGTACCGTGCGTAGTTTGCTTTCCCGGAACCGCGAATACAAAAAGAAAGAGACGCAACGGTGATCTACAATCATGATTTTGGGGCCGCTCTGCGGACCGGACGGCAACGCTGTGAGCGGGCAACGGATTCGGCGATGCTGTTTGTTGCCACCCTGCTGGTGGGATTTTCGCCCAGCCCCGGCCTTGCCGATACGCTGGAACAGGACCGGCGTGTGGTGCAGATGACGACCCGGCAATTCATGGCCCTGCCAAAATCCGCCTTTGCCAGCCTTGCGCCGCGTCTGATCGTCTCTCCGCTGATTGCCGAGTCCTTTGACGCGCTTGAACTGGCAACGAAATTGCAGGAGTTTGGCTATCAGGGGCGCTATCGGGTCGTGGCCAAGGAGGTGCCCAATCCCGAACTCGTGGCGCGGGAAATCCGCTTTGTGGCCCCGGCGATCAATTTTGCGATTGCCGGTCTGAAGGTCACCGGCCCGGCCCCCTCGGACGTTGCCTGAAAGTTGCCTGAAACCGGGGCTTATTCGGTTTCGGGCCGGATCACGGTCTGAAATTCACGCCATTCTCCGGCGCTCATGCCCGAGCTTTCCTGGCTGACGTTTTCGCCGTTTAGCATTCGGCGTAGGCACGCGACGGCGCGGGCTGACAGTTGCACCCCGCCCATGCGGTAATCCTCAAACGCCGCATAGGCGGCAGGAACCCAATCACGGACGATCTGGCAAATCGCTTCGGCGTAGACGCGAATTTCATACTGCGCATGAGGATCGGCGCGTAACCTTAGGAAATGAAACAGATTATGCAGGTCTATCTTCCAGTACCACTGGGTATAGATATTGGCCGGCAGGTTCATGCGGGCCAACTCACGGGCCAGCCCGGATTGCCCCTCGGTGCTGAGCATGTCGCGGTAATGGTCATAAGCCCGGCTGCTGTCGGTTTTCAGAATGTCCAGCACCCGCGCCGCCTCGTCCCCCTCCAGCGCCCGCCCGCGTCCCTGATTGTTGACGCTTGACTGCGCGGCCAGCGCGTCGGGCGCGGGGATATAAAACTCACGATCCAGAATCGAATAACGGGCCGAATATTCGTTCACATTGGCGGTGCGATGGCGGATCCACTGGCGCGCGACAAAGACCGGCAGCTTGACATGCAGCTTGATCTCGCACATCTCGAACGGTGTGCTGTGCCAGTGACGCATCAGATAGCGGATCAGTCCGGCATCGCTGCTGACCTGCCGCGTGCCCTTACCGTATGAGACCCGCGCTGCCTGACAGATTGCTCCGTCATCCCCCATGTAATCGACCACCCGCACAAAGCCGTGATCCAGAACCGGGTGGGCGCGATAAAGATGCGCCTCCATCCCGGCAACGGTGGCGCGTAATGTCGTCTGGCCCGAGGCCCTTGCGGCTTCGATCTCGGCCTGTTGTTCCGGGGTCAGTGGCATGGTGTCGGTCCCATATGTCAGATTCGCGCTGTCCACATGTTGCCCCAAAGCTGTTGGCAACCGCAAGATATGATGACGCCACGCACAGTCCTTGACGCGCCGTCGTGGCGTCAGGGTTGCGGTGTTGCCCGACTTCTGAAAGGTTGATCGCGCACAAGACAGGGCAGACAGAGGGAGCGAGATGAAAATCAGATATCTGCACAGCATGGTTCGGGTCAGGGATCTGGCCGCCACGCAGGATTTTTTTCGGCTGCTGGGGCTGGAAGAGACGCGACGCATTGACAGCGAGGAGGGGCGCTTTTCCCTGATCTTCATGGCGCCGCCGGGACAGGAGGAATGCCCCGTTGAGCTGACGTGGAACTGGGACGGCGACGACGGCCTGCCCAGCGACAGCCGTCATTTCGGCCATCTGGCCTATGAGGTCGAAGACATTTACGCCATGTGCCAGCATCTGATGACGAACGGCGTCACCATAAACCGCCCGCCGCGGGACGGGCGCATGGCCTTTGTGCGCAGCCCGGACAATATCTCGATCGAATTGTTGCAAATGGGCGCTGCGCTGCCGCCGGCCGAGCCTTGGCAGAGCATGGAAAACAGCGGTCACTGGTGATGGCGCGCGCACAGGCGGGCCTGGAACCGGCGGGGGAGGTCGAAAACCGGGCGGCAATCGTTGGCGGCGGCCCGGCGGGGCTGACACAGGCGCGGGTTCTGCGCACCCTCGGGGTGCCGTTCACCCTGTTTGAGCGCAACGCCGATTTTGGCGGTCTCTGGAACCGGGACGATCCGGCCTCGCCGATTTACGATAGTGCACATCTGATCAGTTCGCGCAGCATGACCGGCTTTGACGGCTTTCCGATGCCCGGCCACTGGCCGGATTACCCCGGCGGGCGTCTGGTGCTGGAATACATCCGCGACTTTGCCCGGGCCAATGACCTTTACGCCGGGGCACGGTTTCAGGAGAAGGTCACCCGCGCGCAGCCGGTCGCCGGCGGCTGGCGGATCGAGACCGACAAGGGGGGTCCACAGACGTTTCGCTGGCTGATCGCCGCCAATGGCTCGAACTGGGTTGCGCACATGCCGCAATGGCCCGGAGAGTTCCTTGGCGATCTGCGCCACTCGTCCAGTTTCAAACGCGCACAAGAGCTGTCCGGCCAGCGAGTATTGATCGTGGGCCTTGGCAATTCGGGCGTTGATATTGCTTGCGAGGCCACCCATACGGCGCGCTCGGTTGCGGTCTCGGTGCGGCGCGGCTATCACGTTATCCCCAAACATATTCTGGGCAAGCCTGCGGATGTCTTTTCCGCCAGCGGCCCGCCCTTGCCAAAGGCGCTGCGCCAATGGGTGTTCCAGCGACTTTTGCGTCTGTTGCTGGGAGATTTGCAAAAATACGGCATGCCCAGACCCGATCACAAACTGCTTGAGACGCACCCCTTGCTGAACGATCAACTGGTCCATCACCTGCATCATGGAGACATCGAAATTCTTCCTGATATCAAGGGGTTTAACGGCGATGAGGTTCAGTTTAGCGATGGCTCGACGCGGGCTTTTGATACTGTCATCTGCGCCACCGGCTTTGATTGGGAGATCCCCTATATCGCCCCCGATCTGCTGGAGTGGAGCCGTGGCCGCATCGCGCCGACGCTGGCCATCTTTCCGGCGGTCGACAACCTGTTTCTGCTTAGCTTTGTGGAAAGCAACGGCTCATCCTTCAGCCTGTTCAACGCCATGAGCCAGGTCATCGGCCGGGCGATCTGCGATGAGTGGCAGCAGCCGGCGCGGTATCAGCGCCTGCGCCAGCTGCTGGCGGCGGAGAAATTCGACGTCACCGGCGGGCTGCATATGGTCGATAGCGACCGGCACGTGGGCTATATGGACAACGCCAGCTATCGCAAGGCGCTAGCGCGGCTGACCCGGCAGATCGGCTGGCCGAAACAGGAATCTTTTGCGCCTCCCTCCAAGCTGGCTTGATTGGCAAAAGATGTGCGCCTATATAGGGACTGTTCCGCAAGGGACTATGACGATAAACGCGCTCGTAATAAACGGATCGGACCCGGGGGCGGTACCCGGCGGCTCCACCAATATCCTTCATTTGCGGATCATGGGGCCGAAACAGGATCGACGGACGTCTAAAGGGGTTAGCTTTCGTTCGGTGAGATACCACCGTTATCGGTTCACCTAAGCTAGTTGCAAATGACAACAAAGCTCCGATGGCTCTGGCTGCGTAAGCGGTCCGCACCATCGAAATCTTAAGTCCAGTGGCTTAGCCGCTGCTGGCGGGGTTCGCAGGCACCTGGCAACAGAAGCCTGCATTTTCATCCAACCCGATCTTGGCGCCCCCCTGTCCCACGCACGTCCGTCCAGCGCCCGCGCCACGCCCGTTGCCCCCGACACCCGCGGCCTGCGCGCGCAGGTTTTTTGCCCCACGCGCAAGGCTTTCACTTTCCTTGCGCAAAAAATCACCTATGATCGCGCCAGAGCGGGACAGGCAGCAGGAACTGACAGGGCTATGAGCAATTCCATCAATTACGGGCAACTGATGCATCAGGCATTGCAGGGGCTGGTGGCCAAGGTGCTTGGCGATGTGGCCGAGAATGGCCTGCCGGGCGAGCACCATTTTTTCATCACCTTTGACACCCACGCCCCGGGGCTGGACCTGCCGGACTGGCTGCGCCAGCAATATCCCGATGACATGACCATTGTCCTGCAGGAATGGTTCAAGGATCTCAGCGTTGACTCCGACGGGTTTTCGGTGACGCTGAACTTTGGGGATGAGCAGGTGCCGATGTACATTCCCTTTGATGCTATCCGAACCTTTGTTGACCCCAGTGTCGAGTTCGGGTTACGTTTTGAAGAGGCGGAAGAGCCGCCGCATGAGGATGAGTCAGCCGCCCCGGACCCCCTCAGCACCGAAGCGCGGGGTGACGAGGACGACGACGCAACGGGTGGTGCAACGGGTGACGCAACGAATGATGCGAAGGGTGACGCCGAGGTCGTGTCGCTGGACCATTTTCGCAAATAGCTCATTCGCGGACAGCACGCCGGTAACACGCTGATAACACAAAGGGGTTCGCCGCTGCCCTCAGCGCCAGAAACCGACCCCGTGCGCTGTTGCCACGCTCCCTTGCGACAAGACCAATCAGGATGTTGCACGAAATCGCACTGTTTCTCAGACACGCCGTAAAATCGCCGGCAAATATCGGCGCGGTTGTGCCCTCCAGCCGGGATCTCGGGGATATGATTGCCCGTGGCCTCGACGAGACCAGCGGCACGGTTGTCGAGATCGGGCCGGGCACCGGCAGCCTGACGCGCGGGTTGCGCCGCGCTGGCGTGCCCGAGGAAAACCTTGTTCTGGTTGAATTGAACGCCGGGTTTTGCACCCATCTGCGGCGGAAATTCCCGCGTGCCCGGGTGGTGAATGCCGGGGCCGAGCAGCTGCGCGATTTGAATATCGGCCCCACCGCTCATGTCGTCAGTGGCTTGCCGTTGCTGAATTTTCCCCCTTCGCTGCAACGCAGCATCCTTGGTGCCGCCTTTGCGGTTCTGGCGCCCGGCGGAACATTCGCCCAGTTCACCTATGGCACCCGCCCCCCCATTGACGCCGGGCTGATCGAGGCGCTCGATCTCGGCTGGCGATTGCGGGGCCGGGTTTGGGCCAACATCCCGCCCGCCCGGGTCTATGAATTCTATCGCAACAGCCCCCATTGAACTTTTCCCAAGTAGCGCGCATAGACGAAAAAAACCGAGTCTCTGGAGTGATCAGCATGAGCAATACCCGCACCGAGTCTGACAGTTTCGGCCCCCTTGAGGTTCCCGCCGACAAATATTGGGGTGCGCAAACCCAACGCAGCCTGCAGAATTTCCGCATCGGCTGGGAGCGCCAGCCCCTTGCCGTGGTTCATGCGCTTGGCATCATCAAGATGGCCTGCGCGCGGGAAAACATGAAGCAGGGGCGCCTTGACCGGATGCGCGGCGATGCCATTGTGGCCGCCGCCGAGGAGGTGATCGACGGCAAGTTCGACGATAATTTCCCGCTGGTGGTCTGGCAAACGGGATCGGGCACGCAAAGCAACATGAACGCCAACGAGGTGATCTCGAACCGGGCGATCGAGTTGCTCGGGGGCACCATAGGCTCCAAGGATCCGGTCCACCCCAATGACCATGTGAACATGGGGCAGAGTTCAAACGACACCTTTCCGACCGCCATGCATATCGCCGCCGCGCGGACCGCGAACGATCTGCTTTTGCCGAACCTGCGCCACCTTCACGGCGCTCTGCAGGCCAAGGTTCAGGCCTTTGCCGAGATCATCAAGATTGGCCGCACCCACACGCAGGACGCCACCCCCCTGACCTTGGGGCAGGAATTCTCGGGCTACGCCTTTCAGGTTGCGCAAGGGATCAAGAGAATCGAACATGCTCTTGAAAACATTTATTATCTTGCCCAAGGGGGGACGGCTGTTGGCACCGGCCTCAACACCAAAAAGGGCTGGAGCGAGATGGTCGCCGCCGAAATCGCCCAGATTTCCGGCCTGCCGTTCAAGACTGCCCCGAACAAGTTCGAAGCGCTGGCCGCCCATGACGCCATTGTTGAAATGTCAGGCGCCCTCAAGACCGTCGCCGCCAGCCTGTTCAAGATCGCCAACGACATCCGTCTGCTGGGCTCGGGGCCGCGCTGCGGTCTGGGCGAGCTGATCCTTCCCGAGAATGAGCCCGGTTCATCGATCATGCCCGGCAAGGTCAATCCAACCCAGGTCGAGGCCATGACCCAAGCGGCCATTCACGTCATGGGGAATGACGCGGCGATCGGCTTTGCTGGCAGTCAGGGGCAGTTCGAGCTGAACGTCTATAACCCGATGATGATCTATAACCTGTTACAATCCATGCAGCTTTTGGGGGATGCGGCGCTCAGCTTTACCGATAATTGCGTCGTCGGGATCGTCGCCAACAAAGAGCGGATCACCGAGTTGATGCAAAACAGCCTGATGTTGGTCACGGCGCTGGCGCCCGAAATCGGCTATGACAAGGCGACCAAAGTGGCCAAAACCGCGCATAAATCCGGCACCACCCTGAAAGAGGCGGCCATCAGCCTTGGCTATGTGGACGCCGAGACCTTTGATCGGGTCGTGCGCCCGGAAAACATGATCGGGCCGCGGGACTGAGGATGGGGCAGGTTGTCAACCTCAGGCGCGCGCGAAAATCTGCCGCCAAAGCCAAGGCGCGCGCAGAGGCCGACGCCAATGCGGCGCGCTTTGGGTTGAGTGCGCAAGAGCGACGGCAACAGGCCAAGGCTGCGCGCCATCTCGATCTGCACCGGCGCGAGACCGAGGATGGATAGCCGCCCGCGCAAACATTCACTGACCCTGAGGGGGCATCGGACCTCGGTCTCGCTCGAGGATGAGTTCTGGCAGGCGTTCTGCGATATAGCGCAGGAAAAAGGACTGTCAATCAACGCGTTGGCGACCGAAGTTGATGTAAAGCGCGGGTTTGATATCGGTCTGGCAAGCGCCATCCGCCTGTATGTTCTGCGCGCCTTACGTCAATCCTGAGGCCGTTTGGAATTTGTGATCACATGCGTGATCAATGGCTCTACACCTAAAGACGATCCCGCAGCGCATACCAGCTCATGGCCAGAACCAACAGCGGCCAGCGCAGAACCGTGCCGCCGGGGAAATCGGGGGCTGGCAGATCGGCCATCAAGTCAAAGCGCCCGGCCTGACCGGCGATTCCGTCGGCCAGAATTTTCCCCGCCAGCGTTGCCATCGCCACCCCGTGGCCGGAAAAACCGCCAATGCTCAGGATGTTACCGTTGAGACGCAAAAAGCTGGGCATCCGCGAGCGGGTAATACCCAAAGTTCCGCCCCACGCATAGTCGATCCTGACCTCGCGTAGCTGCGGAAACACCTTTCGCATCGGTTTTCGCACCACGGCGGCAATATCGCGGGGAAAGCGGTAGCCATAGCTTTCGCCACCGCCAAACAGCAGCCGTTGATCCTGTGACAGGCGAAAATAATTGATCACAAAACGGCTGTCGGCGACGGCGTGATTGTCGCGGATGATGGTTTTGGCCTGCTCGCCCAGTGGGGCGGTTGCGACGATGAAATTGTTGATCGGCATGATCCGGCGGCCAAGGGGCGGGACAAGGTCACCGTGATAGCCGTTCATCGCCAGTGCCACATGATCGGCGGTGACTTGGGCGGTTTGGGTTGCTAGGCGCGCAGGGCAACCGGCCTTTAGCCGAACGACGCGGCTGTTTTCAAAGATTCGAACGCCGGCCGCCTGGGCGGCGCGGGCAAGGCCGAGGGCGTAGTTCAACGGATGCAGATGTCCACCGCCCATGTCCAGCGTGCCCCCGTGATAGTCATTTGAGCCCACAAGGTCACGGATTTCTTGTGAAGAAAGCGCCCTAATCAAATGATAATCATAGATTTTATTCATATGTTCGGCATGGGCATGGCTGCCTGCAACATCGCGTTTGCGGTGATCGGCCTCGATAATTCCATCCGCCCAGCCACAGGATATCCGGTGCCGCGCGATCAGCTCGCGGACCAGAGCGACGCTGTCCAGAGACATATCCCACAACTGCTGCGCCCGGGCCATTCCGACGGCTTTTTCCAGATCTTCCTGCCCGACGCGCTGCCCGGTTCCCACCTGTCCGCCGTTGCGCCCTGATGCGCCAAAGCCGACGCGATGCGCTTCGAGCAGGACGACATCAAGGCCCTGTTCGGCCAGATGCAGGGCTGCGGACAATCCCGCATAGCCGCCCCCGACGACGCAGACATCGCAGCTGATATCCCCCTCTGCCGTGGCGAACGGCGGCAGGAAAGAGGCGGTCGCGGCGTAATACGAGGCCGGATATTGCCCCGGCCGGTCGTTGACGGTCAGGATATCCATGTCAGGCTGGAGTCATCAGCCCTTCGGCCTTCAGGCGCGCCTCGGTCTGGTCCAGCGCCCGGCTGGCGCGGTCGATAAGGCTGTCGATCTCGTCTTTTGTGATCACAAGCGGCGGAGAGATGATCATGCTGTCGCGCACATGGCGCATGATCAACTTGTTTTCAAAGCAGAAATCGCGGCAGATCGTGCCGACGGTGCCGGCCGGCGCGGCAAAGGCTGCGCGCGCCTGTTTGTCCGGTGTCAGTTCGATGGCCGCCATCAGTCCCGAGATCCGCGCTTCGCCCACCAGCGGATGATCGGCCAGCGCCTTCCAGCGACGACTGAGATAGGGGCCGGTCTCGTCCCGGACCGTATCGACGATCTTTTCCTCTTCGAGAATCCGCAGGTTTTCCAACGCCACCGCACAAGAGACCGGGTGCCCGGAATAGGTGTAACCGTGGTTGAAGTCGGCGCTGTCGATCACCTCGGCGACGGCATCGCTGACCACCGAGGCGCCGATCGGGGCATAGCCCGAACTCAGCCCCTTGGCGATGGTCATGATGTCGGGGCGGATGCTGTAGGTCTGGCTGCCGAACCAGCTTCCGGTGCGGCCAAAGCCACAGATTACCTCATCGGCGATCAGCAGGATCTCGTGGGCGTCGCAAATCCGCTGGATCTCGGGCCAGTAGCTGTCCGGAGGCACGATAACCGCACCCGCGCCCTGCACCGGCTCGGCGATAAAGGCGGCGACATTGTCTTCGCCGAGGCGCTCGATTTCCGCCTCCAGCGCCTGCGCTGCCTTGATTCCGAAATCGTCCGGCGTCATGTCGCCCCCCTCGGCCCACCAGAACGGTTGGGCGATATGGGTGATGTCGGGAATTGGCAGCCCGCCCTGGGCGTGCATCGGTGCCATCCCGCCAAGGCTGGCCGCCCCCATGGTTGAGCCATGATAGGCATTCACGCGGCTGATGATGGTCTTTTTGCTGGGCTTGCCCTTTAGCGCCCAATAGTGGCGCACAAGGCGGATGTTGGTGTCATTGGCATCCGAGCCGCCATTGGCGAAAAAAAGGTGATTCAAAGGCCCCGGCAACAGCTCGGCCAGTTTTTTCGCCAGCGCCACCACCGGTGGGTGGGTGGTCTGGAAAAACGTGTTGTAATAGGGCAGTTCCTGCATCTGGGCAAAGGCCGCCCGGGCCAGTTCGTCGCGCCCATAGCCGATGTTGACGCACCAGAGCCCCGCCATCGCGTCCAGCAATTCCACCCCATCGGTGTCGGTCAGGGTCGAGCCCTTGGCCCGCGCAATGACCCGGGCACCCTTGGCGCCCAGGGCCGCATCGTTGGTAAAGGGATGCATGTGATGCGCTGCATCCAGCGCCTGCAATTCGGCTGTGGGCATTTGATTGAAAAGGCGGGACATCGCGTTCTCCTGATCGACGGTGGATTTGGCGCAATCCGGCTGGGGCTTGCGAACCTGTCCTCATAATATGATCAAAAATGGCGGCGTCAATTCAATTTGATCAAAAAGGTCCTTCAGTCCCAGCCAAAGTTCTGCCGTACGATCTCGAACCCTTGGCTGATGTCTTCGAGAATGGCCTTGGCGGTGGCGTTTTCATCATTTGCTGCCAGCGCCAGCAGCGCCTCGTCGTGCTGATCCTCAAGGTTTGCGGTCCCGTATTTCCCTGAAATGATACGGTAAAGCGGGCCGAACTGCAGCCACAACGCCTCGGCCATGGGCAGCAGGATGCGTGAGTGCGCCTGCCCGTAGAGGGTAAAGTGAAAGCGGTGGTTGTGGCGCATGTAACCCTTGACGTCGCCGGTCTCGATCGACAGGTTCAGGTCGTCGTCGATCGCGCGCAGTTGCTGGATCGTCTCAGGGGTCATGCGTCGGGCGGCCATCTGGGCCAGACGTGGTTCGATTTCGCTTCTGGCAAAGGTCAGTTCGGCAAAACCGGCGGCGTCAATCCGCGGCACCAGAACCCGCCGGTTGCCCTGAAACTGCAGTGCCCCTTCGGCGGTCAGGCGGCGGATTGCCTCGCGCACCGGCGTCATCGAGACCCCGAATTCCGCCTCCAGCCCCTGAATGGTCACGCTCTGCCCCGGGGCCAGATCGCCAAACAGGATTTTGTCCCGGATGCGCCGATAGACGGTTTCATGCGCCGGCAGTTTGGCACACTTGCGCGCGCGCGAACGCGTCTGGGGCTGGGCTGGCGCGCCGGGTTCTGAGGAGAGCATTGGATAAGGCATTGGATTCTGTCGCCCGCATGCTAAGATTTCGATAGGCCCACGCCAGCCGTGGCACAAGACAACGCCGGACGCGGGGCCGCCGAACGCAGGGTCCGACGGCAGGCCAATGCTATAGAATAAAGTTTTGGCTTGCAAATTCGGATGTATTTGATCAAATTCGAGCCACAAATATTGCGGCGCGCGCCGCCACGAGGGAGACACGACATGATATCCGCGAAAACATCCATGAAAACATCGCTTCTGGGGGCGGCGCTGGCGTCCCTGATGCTGACCGTTCCAGCCGTGGCCGAGGAAATCCACGTTTACAACTGGTCCGACTATATCGACACGTCCCTGCTGACCAAGTTTCAGAAAGAGACCGGGATCAAGGTGGTTTACGACACGTTTGATTCCAACGAGGTGCTCGAAACCAAATTGCTGGCCGGCTCGACCGGCTATGATGTCGTTGTGCCTTCGGCGTCGTTTCTGGCGCGCCAGATCAAGGCCGGTGTGTTCCAGAAACTGGACAAATCCAAGCTGCCCAACCTGAAAAACGTCTGGCCGGAGATTGCCAAGCAGGTCGCGCTCTACGACCCGGGCAATCAATACGCGGTGAACTATATGTGGGGCACCACCGGTATCGGCTATAACATCGACAAGGTCAAAGAGGTGCTTGGGCCCAACGCGCCGGTGAACAGCTGGTCTCTGGTGTTCGATCCGGCCAACATGAAAAAGCTGCAGAAATGCGGGGTGCACTTTCTTGACGCCCCGACCGAGATGATTCCGGCGGCGCTGAACTATATCGGTGAGAACCCCGATAGCAAGGATGCCACCGTGATCAAAAAGGCCGAGCCGGTCCTGCAGGCGGTGCGCCCCTATGTGCGCAAGTTCCACAGTTCGGAATATATCAATGCGCTGGCCAACGGCGAAATTTGCGTGGCGATCGGCTGGTCGGGGGACGTCCTGATGGCCCGCGATCGGGCGGCCGAGGCCAAGAATGGCGTCAAGATTGCCTATTCCATCCCCAAGGAAGGGGCGGTGATGTGGTTTGACGAAATGGCCATCCCGGCCGATGCCCCAAACCCGTCGGGGGCGCTGAAATTCATCAATTTCATGCTGGACGCCAAGAACGCCGCGGCGGCGACGAACTATGTCAACTACGCCAACGGCAACCTCGCTTCGCAGAAATATATCGACAAGGGTATTCTTGCCGATACGGCCATCTATCCCGACGCGAAAACGGTGAAAAAGCTGTATATTACAACGCCTTACAACGCCAAGATCCAAAAACTGGTGACCCGTATCTGGACCCGTGTGAAAACCGGGAACTAAGGTCATCGCGAAACCTCGTCCCCCCGCCTTTTGCCTTTGCGCAACATTCAGGCGGGGGGCGCATCTCGCTAAAGAGCCCCGACCATGACCCGCCCGGACCCCAGCCCAACCACTGTCTTTGCCCCTTGGGATGACCCTGATGAACCGCCCCTGATCCGTTTTGACAATGTCACCAAGCGGTTTGGCGATTTTACCGCGATCAGCGGTCTGACCCTTGATATCTATGCGCGTGAATTCTTTGCCCTGCTGGGGCCCTCGGGCTGCGGCAAGACCACCCTGATGCGGATGCTGGCAGGGTTTGAGACCCCCAGCGAAGGCGTGATTTCTCTTGGCGGACAGGACATCGGTCCGGTGCCGCCCAACAAGCGGCCGGTCAACATGATGTTTCAGTCCTATGCGCTGTTTCCGCATCTGAGCGTCGCCGACAACATCGCCTTTGGACTCAAACGCTCGGGCAATATGACACGCCAGCAGATCAGCGCGCGGGTCGATGAGATGCTGGAGCTGGTGCAGCTGGGCAAGTTCGGCAAGCGCAAGCCGCACCAGATTTCCGGCGGGCAACGACAGCGGGTCGCATTGGCGCGGGCGCTGGCCAAGGCCCCGAAACTGTTGTTGCTGGACGAGCCGCTGGCGGCGTTGGATAAAAAGCTGCGCGCTGAAACACAGTTTGAGCTGATGGACATTCAGGAAAAGCTGGGCACCACCTTTGTCATCGTCACCCATGATCAGGAAGAGGCGATGACGGTGGCCAGCCGCGTTGCGGTTATGGATCACGGCCGCCTCGTGCAGGTGGCCACGCCCGAGCGGATCTATGAGTTTCCCAACTCGCGTTATGTCGCCGATTTCATCGGTGAAGTGAACCTTCTGGACGGCGCGGTCCTGCGCAAGACCAAGGCGGGCCTGACGATTTCATGGGCCGAGGGGCAGCCGCCGATTGCCGCGCAGGGGCCCGAGGACCTGCAGAAGGGGGCAAACTGTACCTTCGCCATCCGCCCCGAAAAGATCACGATCTCGTCGGACAAACCCGAGGGTTGCGCCAACGCGCTGTCCGGGCGGGTGCTGGATATTGGCTATCTCGGCAATATCTCGACCTACCATGTGGAGCTGGCCAACGGTCAGGTGATCAAGGCGCAGATGGCCAACAACCGTCGCCTGTCGCGCCGGGCCTTTAGCTGGGACGACGAGGTCTGGCTGTCCTTTACGGACAGCGCCGGCGTCGTCCTTACGGCCTGAGGGATGGGAAAGGTCGGCATGAATCTGCGCAGACTGGCCCTGATCGCAGTTCCCTACGGCTGGCTCTTGCTGCTGTTTCTGGTGCCTTTCGGCATCGTTCTGAAGATTTCGCTGTCAGATCAGGCACTGGCCATTCCTCCCTATACCCCGACCTTTGATCTGGCCGGAGGCTGGGCCGGGATCAAAAGCTTTTTCACCGGTCTCGATCTAGAGAATTTTACCTATCTCACAACCGACAACCTTTATTGGAAGGCGTATCTGTCGAGCGTCTGGATCGCTACGCTCTCGACCCTTCTGACGCTGCTGGCCGGCTATCCCATCGCCTATGCCATGGCCCGCGCCCGTCCCGAGTGGCGCCCGACCCTGATGATGCTGGTGATCCTGCCGTTCTGGACCTCGTTCTTGATCCGCATCTACGCCTGGATCGGCATTCTCGGACAGACCGGATATCTCAACCAGCTTCTGCTCTGGAGCGGGCTGATTTCCAAGCCGCTGGTTATTCTGAATACGCCGGTTGCGGTCTATATCGGCATCATCTATGCCTATCTGCCTTTCATGGTGCTGCCGATCTACGCGACGCTGGAAAAGCTGGATAGCGACCTGCTGGAGGCCGCCGAGGACCTCGGCTGCTCGCGCTTTTCCGCCTTCTGGCTGGTCACCTTCCCGCTGTCGCGCCCGGGGGTCATTGCCGGCTGCTTTCTGGTCTTTATCCCAGTTGTGGGCGAGTTCGTGATCCCCTCGCTGCTGGGCGGATCGCGCACCCTTATGATTGGCAAGGTTCTGTGGGACGAGTTCTTTTCCAACCGCGACTGGCCCACCGCCAGCGCCGTTGCGGTGGTGCTGCTTCTGATCCTGATCGTCCCGATCATTCTGTTTCAGCGTCACCAGCAACGCCAGCAGGAGCTTGACGCATGAGCAGACGGTTCTCTTGGTTCAACGCCACCTCGCTGACGCTTGGGTTCGTGTTCCTTTACCTGCCGATCACCATTCTGGTAATCTATTCGTTCAATTCATCCAAGCTGGTCACCGTCTGGGCCGGGTTCTCGACCAAATGGTATGGCGTGCTATTTCGGGATCAGGCCTATCTGGACGCGGCGGTGATCACGCTGAAGGTGGCGCTGGTGTCGTCAACGCTGGCAACAATTCTGGGCACCATGGCGGCCTGGGTTCTGGTGCGCGCCGGGCGTTTTCGCGGACGCACATTGTTCTCGGGGATGATATACGCCCCGCTTGTGGTACCCGATGTGATCACCGGCCTGTCACTGTTGCTGCTGTTCATCGCACTGGGGCTGAACCGGGGGATCGGCACCATCATTCTGGCGCATGCGACTTTTTCGATGTGTTATGTCTCGGTGGTCGTCAGCTCGCGCCTGGTCAGCTTTGACCAGTCTCTTGAGGAGGCAGCACTGGACCTTGGCTGCTCACCTTTTGATGCCTTTCGTTCGGTCACCTTGCCGATCATCGCGCCGGCGGTGGTGTCCGGCTGGCTTTTGTCCTTTACCCTCAGCCTCGATGATCTGGTGATCTCGACCTTTGCCTCGGGCCCCTCGGCGACAACTCTGCCGATGAAGATCTACAGTCAGGTGCGCCTTGGCCTCAATCCCGAGATCAATGCCCTGTCGACAATCCTGATCTCGCTGGTCACGATTGGGGTGATTGCCTCCTCGCTGATCAGCAAACGCGCCTCGGTCCGGCGCCAGCGTCAAGAGCAGCAGGCGTTGGCCCAGAGCTGAGCGACACCGGCGTCGGGTCTGAACCTTGTCTTTTTTGTCAAAATACTCCTGCCGGAGGCCAAAAGTTTCTTGCCTCCGGCAGGAGTATTTCTGCAAACAAGATGGCGGCTTAACCGCGGTTCATCCGGTTCTCGATCAGGTCGTCGACGACGCTGGGGTCGGCGAGTGTCGATGTATCCCCCAGATTGTCGTAATCGTTTTCGGCGATCTTGCGCAGGATCCGACGCATGATTTTGCCCGAACGAGTTTTCGGAAGGCCCGGTGCCCACTGGATCAAGTCCGGCTTGGCAATGGGGCCGATCTCCTTGCGAACCCAGTCGCTGAGCTCCTTTTTCAAATCATCCGTATATTCCTGTCCGGCCATCAGGGTGACATAGGCGTAAATTCCCTGTCCTTTGATCGGGTGGGGGTAGCCGACCACTGCGGCCTCCGAGACCTTTTCGTGGGCGACCAGTGCGCTTTCTACCTCGGCCGTTCCCATGCGGTGGCCCGAGACGTTGATCACGTCATCCACGCGTCCGGTGATCCAGTAATAGCCGTCGGCATCCCGCCGACAGCCGTCGCCGGTAAAGTAATAGCCCTTGAAATCGGCAAAATAGGTGGCGACAAAGCGCTCGTGATCGCCGTAAACCGTGCGCATCTGCCCCGGCCAGCTGTCCTTGATAGCCAGAACGCCGCTGGCCTCGGGCTCGGTCTGTTCGGCGCCCGTTTGCGCGTCAAGAATGACCGGCTGCACGCCAAAGAACGGAAAGGTCGCGCTGCCCGGTTTGGTGGCCACGGCGCCGGGCAAGGGGGTCAGCATGTGACCGCCGGTCTCGGTTTGCCACCAGGTGTCGACAATCGGGCGGCTGCCCTTGCCGACGACGCGGTCATACCATTCCCAGGCTTCGGGGTTGATCGGTTCGCCCACCGTGCCCAGAACCTTGATCGAGGAAAGATCGCAGCAGGTAACGAAATCATCGCCCTGCGCCATCAGGGCGCGAATGGCTGTGGGGGCAGTGTAGAACTGGTTGACCTTGTGCTTGTCGCAGACCTGCCAAAAGCGGCTGGCGTCGGGGTAGGTGGGCACGCCCTCGAACATCAGTGACGTTGCGCCATTGGCCAGCGGTCCATAGACGATATAGCTGTGCCCGGTGATCCAGCCCACATCCGCCGTGCACCAAAAGACGTCGCCGTCGTGGTAGTCAAAGGTCAGCTCATGAGTCATGGCGGCGTAAACCATATAGCCACCGGTGGTGTGCACGACCCCCTTGGGCTTGCCAGTCGAGCCCGAGGTATAAAGGATGAACAGGGGGTCTTCGGCGTTCATCGGCTCGGGCGGACAATCGGCCGACGCCGCGGCCATCAGCACCTTGTACGAGTAATCCTGCCCCTCGACCATGGGTACATCGGCGCCGGTATGTTCGACCACCAGCGTTTTCACGTGATCGCCGTGATGGGCGCGGGCCTTGTCCACGTTGACCTTCAGCGGGGTGTTGCGCCCGCCGCGCGGGGCCTCGTCCGCGGTGATCACCAGCTTGGCGTCGCTATCCTCGATCCGCGAGCCCAGAGCCTCGGGCGAGAAGCCGGCAAAGACCACGGAATGGATGGCGCCGATGCGCGCGCTGGCCAGCATCGCATAGGCGGCTTCGGGGATCATCGGCATGTAAAGGACGATCCGGTCGCCCTTGGTTACGCCGAGGGATTTATAGACATTGGCCAGTTTGCTGACCTCACGGTGCAGCTCGTTATAGGTGATGTGGCGGCTGGGATCGTCGGGGTTGTCCGGCTCCCAGACGAGGGCGACCTGATCGCCGCGGCTGGCCAGATGCCGGTCGATGCAGTTGGCGCTGGCGTTCAGCACGCCGTCCTCGAACCATTTGATCGAAACGTCAGGATAGGCAAAGGTGGTGTTCTTGACCTTGGTGTAGGGCTTGATCCAGTCCAGCCGCTGGCCAACCTCGCCCCAGAACGTGTCCGGATCGTTAACCGAGGCGGCATACATGTCGCGATATTGCGCGGCAGTCACATGTGCCTGCCGGACGAAATCTTGCGATGGCGGATAGGTTTTGTTTTCGCTCATGTTTCTTGGTCCCATGCTTGCCCCGTCGAGCCGGGGTCTTTCGTAATCAGATATTACCGGCTTGCCCCGGTCAGATGGCCAGATATTCCTGCCTCAGCGCGTCGTTGTTCAGCACCTCTTCGGCGCTTCCGTCAAAGACGATCCGCCCGGTGTCCAGAATGACCGAGCGGTCCGCCAATTTCAAGGCGGCGATGGCGTTCTGCTCGACGATGATGGTGGTGATGCCCTGTTCCTTGATCAGGCGCAGGGTTTTTTCGATCTCCTGCACGATGACCGGGGCCAGCCCTTCGTAGGGCTCGTCCAGCAACAGCACCTTGATGTCGCGCGCCAGCGCCCGCCCGATGGCCAGCATCTGTTGTTCGCCGCCCGAAAGGGTGGTGCCCTCTTGTTTGCGCCGCTCGCCGAGGCGGGGAAACAGGTCGTAAATCCGCTCGATCGTCCAGCCGTGGGGCGGAACGATCTGCGCCAGTTGCAGGTTCTCCTCGACCGTCAGGCCCTGAATGATGCGCCGGTCCTCGGGCACCAGCGCACAGCCCGCCTGCGCCGCCTGATAGGATTTCATCTCGTGCAGGGGTTGATGGTCCAGCCAGACCTCGCCATAGGTCAACTGCGGTGCATCAAGGCGCGCAATGGCCCGCAGGGTTGAGGTCTTGCCCGCGCCGTTGCGCCCCAGAAGCGCCAGAATTTCCCCCTCGTGAACGTTGAAACTGATGCCCTGCACGATGTAGCTTTCGCCGTAATAGGCGTGCATGTCGTAAACCGAGAAATAGGCCGGTGCGGTTTCTGCGTGATTGGCGTTTTTTGCCAGCGTCTGGGTCATCTTATGCCTCTGCCTTTGCCATATCGCGTTTCCTATGCCGCCTGGGTGCCCAGATAGGCCTCTTGCACCTTGGGGTGGCCCTTGATGTTTTCCGGCGCATCCTCGACGATGGGGGTCCCTTGGGCCATGACGGTAATCCGTTCGGCCAGCGAGAACACCACATGCATGTCATGTTCGATGATCGCCATGGTGATGTCGCGCTTGGCCTTGATGTCCTTTAGCAGCGCGATGGTGTTGTTGGTGTCCGCGCGCGCCATGCCCGCGGTCGGTTCGTCCAAGAGCAGCAGCTTGGGGTCCTGCACGAGGCACATGGCCATTTCCAGACGCCGCTTGTCTCCACGCGAAAGGCTGCCAGCGTGCATGTGGCGCTTGTCCTGCATGGTGACGTCGATCAGGATCTGTTCGGCCTTTTCGATGATCCCGCCCTCGCGCTCGGTGGTCTCGAACGCGTGCAGGCGAAAGGCCCCGTCACGCCTCGCAAAGCAGGGGATCATGACGTTTTCCAGCACCGTCAGATCGGCAAATATTTCCGGGGTCTGAAAGACACGGCTGACCCCCAACTGATTGATTTCGTGAGGTTTTATCCCCAACAGAGAATTGCCGTCGAACATCACCGAGCCGGTGTCCGGGATCAGCTTGCCAACGAGACAGTTCAGCAGGGTCGATTTGCCTGCCCCGTTCGGCCCGATGATGGCGTGAACGGTGCCGGCGCGGATTGACAGGTTGACATTGTCCAGCGCCTTCAGACCGCCGAAATGCTTGGAGACGTTCTTGATTTCGAGCATGCTCATCCGTTCGCCCTCCTATTCCGCCACATGGGGCGTTGTCTTGGGGTGATGCTGCTCGTCCGGGCCGCCGCCGGTCTTTTTTGTGCGGCGCCGGAACAGCCCGGCCAGTTTCTGGCTGCCTTCGACCAGACCTCCGGGTAGAAAGATTACCACCGCCATAAAGATCAGTCCCAGCGTCAGTTGCCAGCCCTTGCCGACAAAGGGGTGGATCAGATCGACGGCGAAATTCTGCAGCCCGTCGGGCAGGAACGAGAACCAGTGGTGCAGTACCGTATCGTTGATCTTGGAAAAGATGTTCTCGAAATACTTGATGAACCCCGCCCCCAGCACCGGCCCGATCAGGGTTCCAGCGCCGCCGAGAATGGTCATCAGGACGACCTCGCCGCCGACTGTCCACTGCATCCGCTCGGCTCCTGCCAGAGGGTCCATCGCCGCCAGCAGACCACCGGCCAGCCCCGCATACATGCCCGAGATCACAAAGGCCGCCAGCGTGTAGGGGCGGGTGTTGATGCCGGTATAATTCAGCCGCGTCTGGTTGGTCTTGACCGCCCTCAGCATCAGGCCGAAGGGCGAGCGGAAGATCCGCAAGCTCAGGTAAAAGGCGAGGATCAGGATCACCGCGGTGACATAATAGCCGGTGTTGAACTGAAACAGCCAGTTGCCGAGGTGCAGTTGGTAGGTGTCGCGCATCTCAAAGCCGTTGACCAGCGAGGGCGGCAGGATATTGGTCGAGGGCAGGGTGCCGTTGGTGGCCGCCCCGTCCAGCACGCGCGGGTCCGAAAGGCGGATCTGCAGGCCGGTCTCGCCATTGGTGAACTGGGTCAGGACCGAGTAGGCGAGGTTATAGCTCATCTGCGCAAAGGCCAGCGTCAGGATGGAAAAGTAGATCCCCGAGCGGCGCAGGCTGATCCAGCCGATCAAGAGCGCAAACAGCCCCGATGTGACGATCGCCAGCAGGATACCGGGGATGACATTCATGCTGAGCAGCTTGAACATCCAGACGGCGCTGTAGCTGCCGACCCCCAGAAAGGCCGCGTGCCCGAATGACAGATAGCCGGTCAGCCCGAACAGAATATTGAATCCGATGGCGAAAATGCCGAAAATCACGATCCGTTGCAACAGGTCGGGATAACCGGCATTAAACTGCGCCAGCGCCGTGCCCTCGGCAAAGGGCTGCAGGATGAACGGCGCCAGCAGCACGACGACGGTCACGATCAGCATCAGGATCTTGTCGTTGAGGTTGATTTTCATCATGGCTCAGTCCTCCATCACGCCGGCGCGCCCCATCAGGCCGCGGGGTCGGGTCAAAAGGATCAGAATGGCAATAAGGTAGATGATGATCTGGTCAATCCCCGGAATGATCGACTTGATCTCGTTCATCGAGGCAAAGCTTTCGACGATGCCCAGCAAGAAACCGGCCAGCACGGCGCCGGGCAGACTGCCCATGCCGCCAACGACGACCACGACAAAGGAAAGCACCAGAAAATCCATGCCCATGTGGTAGTTGGGGCTGTTGATCGGCGCATACATGACGCCCGCCACCCCGGCAACCGCGGCCGCGATCCCGAACATGATGGTAAAGCGCCGGTCGATGTTAATGCCCAGCAGGCCGACCGTCTCGCGATCGGCCATGCCCGCGCGCACCACCATCCCAAAGGTGGTAAAGCGCAAGAAGGCGAATACCCCGCTGATCACGATCCCTGAAAACAGGAAATAGACCATCCGCCAGTAGGGGTAGATGATGGCGTTCGGCCTGAACCCCAGCCAGACCCCGAAATCGAACGAGCCGCGAAAGGCTTCGGGTGCCGGGGCCGGGATCGGGTTGGCGCCGTAAAACGCCTTGATGATCTCCTGCAGGACGATGGCCAGCCCGAAGGTCACCAGAATCTGGTCGGCGTGTGGGCGGTGGTAGAAATGCTTGATCAGGCCGCGCTCCATGGCGAAACCCAGCGCCAGCATGACCGGAATCGAGACGACGATGGCGATTGGCACCGACCAGTTGATCAGCCCGTTGCCAAAACTGTCACCGAACCAGCTGACCACATAGGCATTTTTTACCTCCAGCGGCTGGCCGAGAAAATTCTTTTGGCTGGGATCCAGCGTGACATAGGACAGGGACAGCAGGCGGTTCAGGGTGACGGCGACAAAGGCGCCGATCATGAAAATCGCGCCATGCGCAAAATTGACCACACCAAGCGTGCCGAAAATCAACGTCAGCCCCAGCGCGATCAGCGCATAGGCACTGCCCTTGTCCAGCCCGTTCAGGACCTGCAAGATGATTGCGTCCATCTTTCCCACCCGTTGAATAAGTGTCGTTGGTTCAGCGTGTCTAGCCGAAATCCCGGCCGCAGCCAACCGGGGAGGGTCAGGCCGCGACCGGGGAAGGCCCCCGTGAGAGGGGAGTCCTCAGGCGCCGGGGTTACATTGACCCAGCGCGCCACCCTTGAAGAAGGGGTTGTCGGGCTTGTAGGTGACCTTGTCGACCGGGGTCTTCTGGACCACTTCCAAAAGGTCGAACTCGCTCGACGGGTTCTCTTTGCCGCGCACCACCAGAACGTCCTTGAAGCACTGGTGATCGGCGGCCCGGTAAAGAACCGGCCCGTTGCCCAGACCGTCGAACTGGAACCCTTGCAGGGCTTCGCCCACACCGCAGGGGTTGAAGGTGCCAGCGCGCTCGCACGCGTCGGCATAAAGCAGCGTCTGGCAATAGACCGTGTGCGCCGCCTGGCTGGGCGGAAAGCCGTATTTGGTGCCAAAGGATTTCACGAACGCTTTCGTGCCCGCATCCTGCAGCGACCAGTGCCAGTTGGTAGAACCAAGGATCCCCTTGACGTTGGCGCCCGCGCCCTTGGCCATCAGGCGCGAATAAAGCGGCACGACGATCTCGAAATTCTTGCCGTTGACGGTCTTGTCGCGCAGGCCAAAGTTGACCGCGTTGGTCAGCGAGTTGACCATGTTGCCGCCGTAGTGATTCAGGATCAGCACATCGGCGCCCGAGTTCAGAACCGGCGCGATATAGCTGCTGAAGTCGGTGGTGGCGAGCGGCGTGCGCACGTCCTTGACCATCGTCCAGCCCTCGTGCTCGAGGAACGCCTTCATCGAGGCCGCTTGCGTCCAACCCCATGTATAGTCGGCCGTCAGCATGTAGAACTTGCGGTCCTTGCCGTAGGCGCTGGACAGCACCGGCCCCAAGGCTGCGGCGGACATATAGGCATTAAAGAAGTGCCTGAAACCGTTGGCTTTCTTGTCCTTGCCGGTGGTGTCGTTCGAGTGCGTCAGACCAGCCATGAAGATCACGCCCGCATCTTGGCACAGGCCCTGCGTTGCAATGGCCACACCGGAACTGGAGCCGCCGGTGATCATGATCGCGCCGTCTTTCTCGATCATCGATTTGGCGCTGGCCCGCGCCGCGTCGGATTTGGTTTGCGTGTCGCCGGTGACGAACTGGACCTTTTTGCCCAGAATGCCATTGCCTTTCAGCGCCTTTGAGCTGAACGTGTTCAGCATTCCGCCGTCGCCGCCGCCATTCAGATGTTCCACCGCCAGCTTGTAGGCCCGCAGCTCATCGCCGCCCTCGTCGGCGTAGGGGCCCGATTGCGGCACGTTGAAGCCCAGCGTCACCGAGCCTCCCTTGGGCTCGTTGGTATAGGCCGCAGCGCCCTTGGAAAAGACAAGCGGCATGGCCAGCCCGGCACCGGCAATAGCGCCGGTCTTGAGCAGGCCACGACGTGTCAGGATAGATTTGGACATGAATTTCCTCCCATTCGTGTCTATGTCATGTGGCCCGCAGCAGGCGGGCCAGCACACCAGCAGTCCTAAAGCGGAACCGCGGCTGGGCTATTATCGGAACCGATTTGAAAATTTCGCAACAACTGATTGTGTTCAAATGCTTTTTATGTAAACTTACTTACATGTATGCTGATATAATAGTAAATTACTTTACTAACGTGACCCTAGGTCATTGAAAAAACAGGAGGATGCAGGATGCCTGCTCGGCGGATGGGCCTGCGTATTCGCGCCCGGCGCGAGGCGTTGGGGATGAAACAGCGTGACCTGGCCGCGGCGGCCGGGATTTCGGCCTCGTATCTGAACTTGATCGAACACGACCGGCGGGCCATTGCCGGCAAGGTCTTGATCAACATTGCCGCGGCGCTGGAGGTAGACGCCACGGCGCTGGCGGATGCGTCGGATGAGGCGCTTTTCAACCGCTTGCGGGATGCCGCCGCTGGACGTCCCGATTGCGGGGCCGACCTCGCACGATTGCCGGATTTCGTCGGCAGGTTTCCCGGTTGGGCGCGCCTTTTGGTCGAGCAGGCCCGTCTCGCAAGCGCCCTGAAGCAGCGCATCGAGGATCTCAGCGACCGTTTGGCGCATGATCCGTTTCTGGCCGAATCCCTGCACGAGATCCTTTCCAGTGTGACCGCCATCCACGCCACCGCCGGGATTCTGGTCAGCGCCGGGCAGGATCGCACCGCCGCCATGGAGGTTTTGCAACGCCGCCGTTTCCAGAGCAACATTCACACCGAAAGCGCCCGCCTGTCGGATCTGGTTCGGGCGTTGGCCAGCCATTTCAACCCCGAAACCTCGGCCGAGGACTCACCGGCCACCCCCCGGGACGAGGTCGAGGCGTTTCTGGCCGCGCATCGGTATCATTTCGACGCACTGGAGCAGGGGCCGCGGCCTGGTGCCGCAAAGGACGCGCCGAGAGATGTGGCAAAAACTGTCGCCGGACTGTTGAGCGCGGACACCAGTTTGTCTGGCGAGGCCCGGGGCATTGCCGCTGACGTTCTGGCGCAGATGGCCGAGGATGCGCGGGCGCTGCCGCTGGCGCTGTTTCGGGCCCAAGCCGAGGCGCTGGAGTTCGATCCGCTGGCGTTGGCGCGCCGGTTTGCCTGCTCGCCGGCGCGAATCATGCGCCGTCTGGCCTTTTTGCCAATCACCTCGACCACGCAGCCGGCGTTCGGCCTGACCAGTTGCGATGCGACCGGCGCAGTCCTGTTGCGAAAGCCGCTTTCGGGATTTGCCTTGCCGCGCTACGGGGCGGCCTGTGCGCTCTGGCCGCTCTATCAGGCGATGGGGCGGCCGCATCTGCCGCTGCAACGGCACTTGATGACGCTTGACGACCGGCTGTTCCAAAGCACGGCGATCTGTGAATATGACGCGGTCGCATCGCCCGATGCGCCGGTGATGCGGGCGACCATGTTGTTGCGCGAAATCGGCGCGCCGGCGGGGGCGGCAGAGGGGCGCGCGCTGCGGGTGGGGCAAAGCTGTCGGATCTGCACAATCGGCGATTGCCCGGCACGGCGCGAGCCCTCGATCCACACCGGCGGCGATTGAACGCCTTGCAATGGGCGTCGGAATTGGAAAAGATACCTGAAATTCATCAGGGGGGGTGGAAACCATGGGCAAACATGTCCTGGTGATCGAGGACGAACCGAACATCATCGAGGCGATTTCCTATTTGCTGCGTCAGGACGGCTGGCGCGTCAGCACGCATTTTGATGGCGCCAGTGCGCTTCAGCGGGTTTTCGAGGCCGCCCCGGATCTGCTTATTCTCGATGTCATGCTGCCGGGGCGCAGCGGCTTTGACATCCTGCGCGACCTGCGCGAGGCGCCGCAAACCCGCGAGTTGCCAGTCCTGATGCTGACCGCAAAGGGGCAGGCACGAGACCGCGAAACCGCCGAGGCGATCGGGGTCAGCCACTATATGACCAAGCCGTTCTCGAATCAGGAGATCCTTGCCGCCGCGCGAGAGCTGGCGGGATGAGCAGCGAACCGCAGTTTCTGGACCTGAAAAGCTATCGGCGCAAGCGCATGGTCGAAGTGGCAAAGCTGCTGCCGATCCTTGGCGGGCTTTGCATCCTCTTGCCGCTGCCGTTTCTGTTTGTGGTGCCACTTGACGGCAATGCAACGGCGTTGGCGCTCTATTTCTTTGCGGTCTGGTTGTTTCTTGTTCTGGCGGCTCTGGTGCTGGCGCGGGTGCTGGGACCGGCGCGCCCAGGGGATTGACGCGGGCTGATGCTGTCTTTCAATGTCCTTGTTCTGGTTGCCACGCTTTACGTCAGCTTTTTGTTCGCGGTGGCCTTTGGTGCCGATTGGCGGGCGCGGCGCGGGCAGTTGGGCTGGCTGCGCTCGCCGGTGGTCTATACCCTCAGCCTGTCGATCTACACCACGGCCTGGACCTTTTACGGGGCGGTCGGCTCGGCGGCGCGCAACGGGCTGGAGTTTCTGGCGATCTATCTGGGGCCAACGCTGGTTTTTGTCGGCTGGTGGTGGTTCCTGCGCAAGCTGGTGCGGGTCGGGCGGGCCAACCGGATCACCTCGATCGCCGACCTGTTGTCCTCACGCTATGGCAAAAGCGCCTTTCTGGCGGTGATCGTGACGCTGCTGGCGGTGGTCGGGACGACCCCCTATATCGCGCTGCAACTGCAGTCGGTCTCGCTCAGCTTTTCGGTTTTTGCCGCCGCCGGACATTCGGCTGGCAGCGTGCCCAGCGTCACCGGCACCGCCTTTTGGCTGGCGGCGGGGCTGGCGGTGTTCACCATCCTGTTCGGCACCCGCAGCCTTGATGTCAATGAGCGCCACCACGGTGTTGTCACCGCCATCGCGGTCGAGGCGGTGGTCAAGCTGATCGCCCTTCTGTCGGTGGGCGTGTTCGTCGTCTGGGAGGTGGCGTCGGGGCCGTCGGACATTCTGGCGCGCATAGATGCCGCCCAGATCGACAGCGCCAGCGCCAGCGGCAGCCGCTGGATTACCCTGTTGATCCTGTCCGGCGCGGCAATTATCTGCCTGCCACGGATGTTTCAGGTGACGGTGGTAGAGAACTCGGACGAAGGGCATCTGGCCACTGCCAGCTGGGCATTTCCACTATATCTGTTGCTGATGAGCCTGTTCGTTCTGCCGATTGCTGTGGTTGGTCTGGCCGAGATGCCGACCGGCAGCAACCCCGACCTTTATGTGCTGACCCTGCCGATCGCCCACAAGCGCGAGGCGCTGGCAATGCTGGCCTTTCTTGGCGGGTTTTCCTCGGCAACCTCGATGGTGATCGTGGCCTCGATTGCGCTGTCAACGATGGTTTCCAACCATATCGTCATGCCGGTCTGGCTGCGCCTGCGCCGCTCGGGGGCGGAACTGTCGGGGGATGTGCGCAACATCCTGATCCGCTCGCGGCGCATCAGCATTGTTTCGGTGCTGGCGCTGGGCTATGGCTATTTTCGCTTTACCGGCGGCACCGGGGCGCTGGCCTCGATCGGGCTGATCTCGTTTGCCGGGGTGGTGCAGGTGCTGCCGGCTCTGGTGGGGGGCCTGTTCTGGCGTGGCGCCACCCGGCGCGGCGCTATCGTCGCGGTGCTGGCGGGCTTTGGGCTGTGGGCCTATACGCTGTTCTTGCCCAGCTTTCAGGGGCGCTGGCTGATGTCTGTCGAGACGCTGCAGAACGGTCTGTTCGGTTGGACCGCGCTCAAGCCGCAGGCGCTGTTTTACATGCAGGGGATGGACCCCTTGGTGCATGCGCTGATCTGGAGCCTCGGGGTCAATGCACTGCTGTTCGTCGGGGTGTCGCTGCTGACCTTTCCCTCGCCCCTTGAGCGGTTGCAGGGGGTGCAATTCGTCAATGTTTTCGCCCACTCCACCCAGCAGGGCCCGCTGGCGCCGATGAGCGTTGCCGCCGACGATTTGCTGATCATGGCGCAGCGGATCATGGGCCACAGCACCGCCTTGAAATTGTTTCGTGCCGCCGCGCGGGGGCAGGGCAAGGGGGCGGACGCGATGCCTGACCCGACGCATGAATTCGTCGCCGCGCTTGAGCGTGAACTGGCCGGGACCGTGGGCGCGGCCACCGCCCACGCCATGGTCGGCCAGTTGACCGGCGGCGCCATTCTGTCGGTCGAGGACCTGATCGCGGTGGCCGACGAGACGGCGCAGATCATGGAACATTCCGTGCAGCTTGAGGCAAACTCGCGTGAGCTGGCCCGCACCGCGCGTCAATTGCAGGCGGCGAACGAAAAACTGACCAACCTCAGCATTCAAAAGGACAGCTTTCTCAGCCAGATCAGCCATGAATTGCGCACCCCCATGACCTCGATCCGCGCCTTTGCCGAGATCTTGCGCGAAAGCGACGGGCTGAGCGCGGCGCAGTTGCGAAAATATTCAAATATCATTCTGGAAGAGAGCATCCGTCTGACCCGGCTCTTGGACGAGATTCTGGACCTCAGCGTGCTCGAAAACCGGCAAGTCGCCCTGCAAAAGACCTCTGGCGTTCTTTGCGACGTGATCGAGCGCGCCATCGTTGCCTCGCGTGCCGCACCACATGCCCGGGCGCTTGAAATCCGCCGTGCGCCCGAGGCCGAGGATATCGCGCTGACCACGGATCTTGACCGCCTGTCGCAGGTGTTCATCAACCTGATCAGCAATGCGCGCAAATATTGCCAGAACCCAAAGCCGGTTCTGCGGATCGAGCCGCGACGAAACGGCGATCTGCTGGAGGTTGATTTCATTGACAACGGCGCGGGGATCGACGAGCAGCACCGCTCGATCGTGTTTGAGAAATTCGCCCGCCTTTCTGACGCCTCGGCCGCGGGCAGTGCCGGGCTGGGGCTGGCGATTTGCCGCGAGATCATGCGCAATCTTGGGGGCTCGATTGAATATGTGCCGGGGTATAACGGCGCGGCCTTTCGCGTCAGCCTGCCGCTTGGCACCCGCGCCGCAGGGTGAAATTGCCGAGAAAATCGTGCTGCGGTAAGATTTTCTAAAGAAACCGGCCCTAGGCTTGACGTGAGAATACGTGTCCGTGGATTTGTTGGGAGAGCCATGACCACCGGGGCTGACGTCTTGCGAAAGATTATCACCGCACACGCCGGCACCGGGCCGGCGGGGGGCTGCGGAATCGAGGTTGCGTTTGATCTGGCCGTGGGCCAAGCCACCCGGACCCTGTTTGAGGCCGAGGGGGCCGCGCTTGAAATCGGCGCCGAGATCGTCGATCGCCCGACGCTGTTGGCGCGCGCGCCGGATCCGGCCCTGTTGATGCCTCTGGACATGGTCGGTGGGCGAATCGGCATCTTGTGGTTCGATCCGGTGCTGGTGAACGCGGTGATCGAAATGGTGACCGACTCACCTGACAATCTGGTTTTTGCCGATATTCGCGTGCCAACGCTGATCGACGCGACGCTCTGCCGGGGGTTTGCCGCCAATCTTCTGGAGCGTCTGGAGGCGGTGCTGGAGGAATCGGCGGGCTATCCGGTTTTGCCCCGGATGCCGGTCTCGCGGCACGAAACCGAAATGGCCCGGCTGGAATATACGCTGGAGGATCAGCCCCATCGGCTGGTGACGGCACGGGTGGAATTCAAGGACGGCGTGCGCGGCGGGGACATGGCCTTGGCAATCCCCAGTGACCTCTGGACGCTGCGGGACCCGCAGGGCTCGGGCAATGCGTTTTCCCAACAGTTGGCGCAGAATGTCGGTCAGGCGCCGATGCGCTTGCGCGGCGAACTGCAGCTGGTGTCGATGCCGGTTCTGCGTGCGATTCGCCTGAAACCCGGCGACATCATTGAAATCTCGCGCGCGTCCCTGTCTGATGTGCGCCTGCTGACTGCCGAGGGCGTGTGCCTGTTTCACGGACGCGTCGGCCAAAAGGACGGGGTCAAGGCGATCTCTCTGACCCGTGGTGGACGCGGTATTGATCTGCCTCGGACTACAGCGGAGACCGGCGAGGCGGGCCTGAATGAGGAGGTCCTGAATGAACCAGGTTTGAATGAGTCGGGCGACATCTTGCAATGCGAGCCGCCGCCGGAGCTGCCACCCGGTCTGCCCGAAAGGGCAGGGGACGGCGTGCCGGGCATCGTCGGGTCCGTTTGAGGGTGCGAATTTTTGTCACGACAAGGGACGGTCGCCGCACGCTCGGCGGATTTCTGGGTGTTTGTCGCGGCTGTGCCCCGGGTGATCCGGTCGGGCATGATCATGCCCCGCGATAATCACGTCTCGGGGGTGATTAGGGTGATTTCGCCGGTGTCCTCCAGCGTGCGAATGGCCACGATCACCGCGTTCATCGCCTTGTCACCGTCCTTTTGGCCGACCTCACCCACTTCACTGACCGAATCGCGCAGCTGTTCGCTCAGACGTTTTGAAAGGTTGCCAAGGATGAATTCAACGCTGTCCTTGTAGATGACCTGTGCGGCGGCCAGCGCCTTGACCATGGTGTCATTGTCAACCTCGCGCACCATTTTGGGAATGTCCTTGATCTCCAGTCGGTCGGGGATGTCGGCAAAGGTGAACATCGTCTGGCGAATTTTCTCGGCCGCGGCCGCGTCCTCGCGCTCAAGAGCGTTCAGCAGGCTTTCGCGGCGCGGTCCGGGCGTGTAGTTCAGGATCGACGCGACCCGCTCGGTCGGTGCGCCGGGCAGGGCGCTTCGGCTGTCCGTGCCGGTTGTCAACGTGACCAGCGCATCGCCGATCTGACGCAGGCGGGCTGCCGTGAGATCGCCGATATTTACCGCTGCTGTCGAGACCGCAAGCGCCCGATCGTCGTCCATCGTGTCGAGGAGTTCAGCGGCGGTGGTCGCGGGCAGTTTGGCCAGAACGATTGACGTTACCAGCGGCGTTTGCGTCGCCAGAAGCTCCTGCAGCAGATCTAGAGGCAGCGACTGGATATGGGGCCACGCATCCGCCGGAGGTTCGGGCGGTTTGGTTTGCAGGATGGTTTCCTTGAGGTCCGGGCTGATTTCGTCGCCAAGGGTTTCTATCGCACCCTCCAGACCGGGATCAAAGCGCAGGCCGGGATGTTGCAGGGCCTCCAGAAAATCTGCCATGACCGCAAGGATCGTCTGTTCGTGAACATAGTGCAGTCCGGCCAGCGCCCGTACCAGTTTGACCGTGTCCTGTGACTGGAATCCGTTCAGTGACAGGGGCAGGTCCCCCTGCTGCATAAGGCGCACGATGACCGCGGCCTTCTGATCCGGGCTGAGGGTTCTATCGGGGGTCGCGCGGTTCCGGTGAGTGGCCGCAATGGCCCGCTCCAGCGGGTCCGTGCCACCTGCGCCATCGTTAATCCCCGCGTCCCGCGCCGCGGCCAAGCCCTGTTCCTCGGCCAGCGCCAATGCGCCGGTGCCTTGTCGTTGTCCCACCTTGCGTGTCCTTCATCTGTTCCCCGCCACAGGTTAGCGTCCGAATTTTAAAAAACCCTTACCCCAAGCGAAAACGCGGCGGCAAAAAGCCCATTGCAGGGGCGCGGAGGCGGTGCCAGACTGGCGGGCGATGGACATTGCACCCGCATCAAACAGGCGTGAGCCGCCCGAAATCAGACTTGCCGGAGACATGGGCCTTTTGGTCGTGTTCGGTCAGATTTATGACCCGGCGATCAATGCCGCGGCGCTGGCCTTTGATCGTGCGCTGAGGGCGGATTTGCCGGATGGAGTGATCGAGACGGTGCCCACCTTCCGCTCGGTTCTGGTGCGCTTTGACCCGCTGGAAATTTCATGCCCGCGCCTTGAAGGGCATTTGCAAGAGCTGCTGGCGCGGCAAGACTGGTTGCAGGCCGAGCCGGATGACGCCGCGCAGCATTGGGTGTTGCCCTGTGTTTACGGTGGCGCGCGCGGCCCGGATCTGGGCAAGGTTGCCGACCTCATGGGGCGGCGCGAAGATCAGGTGGTGGCGGCCCATGCGGCGGTTGAATTGCGCGTGGCAATGCTGGGGTTTTCGCCCGGTCTGGCCTATCTGGGGCAGTTGCCCGAGGCATGGAATCTTGCCCGCCGGAGCACCTTGACCCCCGAGGTTCCGGCGGGCTCGGTTCTGGTGGCGGTGCGCCAGACGGTGCTGCCTGCAACCCCGATCCCGACCGGCTGGCACGCCATCGGGCAGACCCCGTTTCGGGCCTTTGTTCCGGCCCATCGCCGCCCGTTCTTGTTGGCCCCCGGAGACCGCCTGCGATTCGAGCCGGTGGCGGAACCGTGCTATGCCGCCTTTGATCAGGCCGATTTTTTGCGAAAGAGCGGCGGATGAGCGGGCTGGAGATCCTGTCGATTGCGGCCAATGCCACCATTCAGGACGCCGGGCGCCCGGGCTTTCTGCGCTACGGGCTGAGTGCGGGGGGGGCTGTGGACCCGTATGCGCTGGCCGAGGGGCAGGCGTTGCTGGGCAATGCGCCCGATGATGCAGCGCTGGAATTTGCCGGGGCTGGCGGGAGGTTTCTGGCGCGCTCGGATGTCTGGCTGGCGACCTCGGGGGCCGAGATGACGCTGACGGTCAATGGTGACGCGCGCCCTTGGCGACAGAGCTTTGGCCTGCGGGCGGGGGATGAGTTGCGCCTCGGCCCGCCGCAGACCGGCGTTTATGCCTATCTTCACGTGGCCGGCGGGTTTCAGACCGAGCAGGTTTTGGGGTCACGCTCGACCCATCTGCGGGCCGGTCTGGGGACGGTGCCTCGCCCCGGGATCGTGCTGCCGTTTCGGGCCGATCTGCCCCATTCGCAACAGCCCCTGAAGCTGCCGCGCCCCGGCAGTTTCTCGCGTCGGTGTTTTCGGGTCCTGCCGGCGCCGCAGGCCGATCTGTTTTCCGCAGAAACGCGGCAGCGGTTTTTGGCGCAGGAGTTTCGCATCGGTCAGATGCGGGACCGCATGGGGATGCGTCTTGAGGTCGAGGGGAGCGCTGCATTTCAGGCCGAAACGGGGCTGAGTATCGCGTCGGATGCAACCAACCTTGGTGATGTGCAGATCACCGGGGACGGAACGCCCGTGGTCTTGCTGGTCGAGCGTGGATCGGCCGGGGGGTATCCGCGTCTGGTGACGGTGATTAGCGCTGATCTGGCGGCGTTGGCGCAGGTGCCCAGCGGCGAATTGATCCGCTTTCAGGAAATCTCGCGCGACGATGCGGTTGTTGAACTGCGAAAATACCGGCGCGAAATCAATACATTAAAAGATCTGGTTCAGCCCGTTTTTCGAGACCCGCATCAAATCAGCGGGCTGTCGGGGATGAACCTGATTGGCGGGGTGATCCGCGGAGATGAGGAGGACAACCATGACGACGATTGATTTCAACGCCGACCTCGGCGAAAGTTTCGGGGCTTGGCGGTTGGGCGATGACGCGGCGATGCTGGAGCTTGTGACCTCGGCCAATGTGGCCTGCGGTTTTCATGCCGGCGACCCTCTGGAGATGTCGCGGGTGGTTGCGCTTTGCGCGCAAAAAGGGGTCGGGATCGGGGCGCATCCCGGCTTTGACGATTTGGCCGGTTTCGGGCGGCGGCAGATCATTGGCCTGTCCGGGGCCGAGCTGGGGGCCATGGTCCTTTATCAAATTGGTGCCTTGCAAGCGATTGCCAAGGCCGCCGGGTTGCGGGTCGGCCATGTCAAGCTGCACGGGGCGCTCTCCAACATGTGTATGCGGGACCGCGCCATGGCCGATGCGATTATGGGGGCGGTGCACGATCTGGATCCGCAGCTGGCGATTCTGGCGGTGGCGGGAACCGAGATCGAACGTGCAGCACTGGCCCAAGGCAGCCCGATCGTGCGCGAGGTGTTCGCCGACCGGGCCTACGACGATCAGGGGATGCTGGTTGCACGCGACAAGCCCGGCGCGGTGATCCATGACCCTGAGCTGGCGGCTGAAAACATCCTGCGCATGGTTGAAGAGCAGGCGATCACCTCGCAAAACGGTGCCAGGATCCCGGTTCACCCCGAGAGCATCTGCGTGCATGGCGACGGCGCGTCGGCAGTGGCCTTGGCCCGGAGGGTGCGGGCGCGTCTTGAAGCGGCGGGGATCAGGATTTCGCGCTGGACATGACAGCGCCACACCCCGAAGCGCAAGCGATCCGGGGGAATGAGCCTTTGATCAGGTAAATTACCCCCGGCAGAGCGGAACGACGGTTTCGCCATACCGGGGGGTGGGTTTTTTGCGTCCGGTGTCAGCTGTTGATCCACCAGCGTTCCGGGGCCTTGGAGCCGTCAAGCTCCCAGTTGCCGGCCATGGTGTCGGAGTGGCCCACCTTTTTGTCGAGCCCGGCGATCAGGTTGGCGAACATCGGCACGATGGCACCGCCGTCCTCATTGATGAGGGCCTGACATTCGTAATACATCGCCCGGCGTTTTTTCTGATCCAGCTCCTTACGGGCGGCTTTGACGATCTTGTTAAACTTGATCGCGGCGGGGGTTGTTTTCCATGCGGTGTCGTTCCATTTGGTGTCCGCTGTATAGGCCGCCGAGAACATCCAGTCCTCGGTCGGGCGTCCGCCCCAATAGGCCGCGCACCAGCCCTTTTTGTTCCAGACGTTGGACCAATAGCCGTCGTTGGGTTCGCGCACGACGTCGATCTTGATCCCCGCCTGTGCGGCCGAGGCCTTTAACAGCTGGGCGGCATCTACAGCGCCAGCAAATGCGGCGTCCGAGGCCGACAGCTTGAGCGTGCCGGAAAAGCCCGATTTCTTGTAATGGAAGCGGGCCTTGTCGGCGTCGAACTCGCGCTGGGGCAGGTCGCCATTGTGGAACTGGTTGGCGACCGAGATTGGGTGGTCGTTGCCCAGAACCCCGTGGCCCAGCAGGATCTTGTCCACCATTTCCTGACGCTTGACCGCCAGTTTCAGCGCCATACGCAGATCGGCATTGTCAAAAGGTTTGTGGTCCAGCCGCATCGGGAAGGTATAGTGCAGCGTGCCGGTGATTTCGATGATGTTGACCGTGGGCACCCGTTTCAGCAGATGCACGGTTTTGGGGTCAACCCGGTCGATCACGTCCACCTCGCCGTTCATCAGGGCGTTCTGCCGTGCCGTGGTATCGACGATGGAAAGCTGCAGCAGCTCGTCGATATAGCCGGCGTTCTCTTTCCAGTAATCGGCGTAATGGGTCGATTCCGCCCGCACGCCGGGTTCAAAATTCTTCAGAACAAGGCTGCCGGTGCCGATGCCGCTGGCCCAGTCGATGGTGCCGTCGCCCTTGCTGGGCCGGATGGCAAAGTGGTAATCCGACACGATAAAGGGGAAATCGGCGTTGCCGTTGGCCAGTTCAAAGACCACCGTGTTGCCGTCAGCCTTGATCGATTTGACGGCGCTCAACAGGCCTTTGCCGGCGGATTTGGAATCCTTACCGCGATGGTGGTTAAAGCTGTCGATGACATCCTCGGTGGTCAGGGACTTGCCATTGTGAAAGGTCACGCCCTTGCGCAGATTAAAGCGCCAAGTCGCCGCATCGGCCGAGGCCTCATAGCTTTCGGCCAGTTCGGGGCGTAGTTTGCCGTCGGGGCCGACCTCGGTCAGGTGGTTGGCGATGGCATAGCCCAGAACCGCGGTAAAGCCGTTTTCAAACGTGCCCGGATCCAGCGAATCGGTGGTCGAGCCGTGCCCCTGCCCGATCCGCAGCGTTCCGCCCTTTTTGGGGGTCGCGGCTTCGGCCTTGACGGCCAGCATCGAGGCCGCCGAAATGGTCAGGCCAAGGGCGGTGGCGCCTTGCATGAAACCGCGACGGCTGAGCTTGCCGCGGCTGTAAAGGTTCGACAGTTGGTCGATGGTTTTCATTGTGAACTCCCTGTTCAATACGTCGTTTCCGGCGCGATCGGGTCGCGTAAATCCGGATTGTGGGCACAAGCGTGCCGCGCGCCCGACAAGTTTGATCGAAACGGATACCCCTTGGCAAGGATTATCTTGGCTCGATAACGTGAAGTTTCAGTAAAGCTCGGCATGCAAAATTTCACCAGATTTCGGGCGCCCGGGTCCCCTTGAGCGGGCGGCCATCTGCCATGTTGCTGACCGGAATAGCCGATGAGGGCGCCGCGATGAAGGCGAAAACATCCCGAGATTGAAACGATTTGACAAAAAACCGCTTTACTTGAAGGCGTCTTGCGTTAGCCTTGGGCAAAACAACGGCCTGACGTCACCGGGGGGAAATACGGGTGCATCCCATTGTGAAAACAGTCTTGCAGAGGCTGGGTCTGGGCGTTGTCACGTTGTTTTTCGTGTCGCTCATCATCTTTAGCGCGATCCAGTTCCTGCCCGGAGACTTTGGCGAGGCCGTGCTCGGGCAATCGGCAACGCCCGAGACCGTCGCCGCCTTTCGCCGCGAGCTGGGTTTGAACAAGCCGGCCTATGTGCGTTATTTCGACTGGATCGGAGGGGTCGTGCAGGGGGATTTCGGCACCTCGTTTTCGGGGCGCGATTCCAGTGGCGTCGATCGCTCGCGCCCGGTGGTTGAGCTGATCGCCCCGCGGCTGGGCAATACCTTGTTTCTGGCGGGCATGACGGCGATTATCGCGGTGCCTCTGGCCTTGTTTCTGGGGATTACCACGGCGCTTTACCGTAACTCGATCTATGACCGGGTGGTGAACGCGGTGACCTTGACCACCATTGCTACGCCCGAGTTTTTCGTTGCCTATATCCTGATCCTGTTTCTGTCCTCGCTCTATCCAGTGTTTCCTTCGCTGGCCAATATCGACCCCGGCATGTCGCTGGGCGACAAGATCATCAAGACCACCCTGCCGGCCCTGACCCTGACGCTGGTGATCGTGGCCCATATGATGCGCCAGACGCGAGCGGCGATCATCAACCTTCTGGCCAGCCCCTATATTGAAATGGCGCGGCTGAAGGGGATCTCGGCGCGCCGCATCATCCTGCATCACGCGCTGCCTAACGCCTGGGCGCCGATTGCCACGGTCATTGCCATCAACCTTGCCTATCTGGTGGTGGGGGTGGTCGTGGTCGAGGTCGTTTTTGTCTATCCCGGCGTCGGGCAACTGATGGTGGATGCGGTGCGCACCCGTGACATTCCGGTGGTGCAGGCGGCGGCGCTGATCTTTGCCGCGACCTATATTCTGCTGAACCTGACTGCCGATATCATAGGTATCGTGACCAATCCAAAGCTGCTGCACCCACGATGAGCGATCCCGAGCAGACATATTCCGCCACCGCTGAAGTGGGGCAGATTCGCCGCCGTCGCTCGCGCCTTGAGCGCGCGTGGATCGAGTTGAAAAAAGCACCGCCCTCGGCAATTTTCGGGTTGGTGGTGATCGCAATCTATGCGTTTTTTGCCATTTTCGCCCATTGGGTTGCGCCTTACGGGCAGGCGGACAGTTCCTTTGGCGCCTATCTGCCCTGGGGGGGCGCGCATCTGCTGGGCACCGACCAGATTGGTCGGGACATCTATTCGCGGCTGATTTTCGGGGCCCAGAACACCATCGGGATTGCCCTTGTCACCACCATCATTTCCTTTGCGCTAGGCGGGGGGCTGGGCTTGATCGCGGCGATTATGCGGGGCTGGACCGATCTTATTCTGGCGCGGATGGTTGACGTTCTGATGGCCATTCCCGGTCTGATTTTCGCGCTGATGCTGCTGTCGATCTTTGGCTCCAGCACCTGGGGGTTGATCATCATCATTGCGGTGCTGGATTCAACCCGGGTGTTCCGGCTGGCGCGGGCGGTCTCGATGAACGTCGTGGTGATGGAATATGTCGAGGCGGCCCGCCTGCGCGGAGAAAAGCTGGGGTGGGTCATGCGCCGCGAGATCCTGCCCAATATCCTGCCGCCGATGGTGGCGGAGTTCGGCCTGCGGTTCTCGTTTGTCTTTCTGACCATCGCCGCGCTCAGCTTTCTGGGCGTCGGGATTCAGCCGCCGACCGCCGACTGGGGCTCGATGGTGCGGGAAAATGCAACGCTGATCCAGTTTGCCAAATATGACCTCAAGGGGGCTATCACGCCGCTCTTGCCCGCCGGGGCGATTGCGCTGCTGACGGTGGCGGTCAATTTCGTCGTAGACTGGTTTTTGCACAAGACATCGGGGCTGAAGGAATGAGCGCAGCAAACGGAACCGGTGCGGGCGCAGGCAAAGGCGCGGGCAAAAACGGTGGTGACGTGTTGCTGCGGATGACCGATGTGGTCATCGACGGGTTTTCCGACGAGCGCTGGCACGAGATCATCAAGGGCGTCAACCTGACCCTGCGCCGCGGCGAAGTGCTGGGGCTGATCGGCGAAAGCGGGGCGGGGAAATCCACCCTCGGGTTGGGGGCGATGGGCTTTGTCCGGCCGGGCTGCCGCCTGACCTCGGGCGAGATCATGTTCGACGGGATGGAGCTGCGCCAGATGCCCGAGCGCGAAAAACAAAAGCTGTGGGGGACCCGCATGGCCTATGTCGCCCAATCCGCGGCGGCCGCGTTCAATCCGGCGCATCGGCTGATCGACCAGACCATCGAAGCCAGTTTGCGCAAAGGTGACCTCAGCCCGAAAGAGGCCGAGGCGCGCGCCATTGACCTTTACCGCGCCATGCAATTGCCTGACCCTGCCGAGATCGGCTATCGCTATCCGCATCAGGTCTCGGGCGGGCAGTTGCAGCGGGCGATGACGGCGATGGCCATGGCCGCGCATCCCGATCTGATTGTTTTCGATGAGCCGACGACCGCGCTGGACGTCACCACTCAGGTCGAAGTGTTGGCCTCGATGCGCGAAGCGGTCGAGCAGTTCAACACCGCCGCCATCTACATCACCCATGATCTGGCCGTGGTGGCGCAGATGGCTGATCGGATCAAGGTGTTGCGTTACGGCGAAGAGATGGAAGAGGCCGAGACCCGCAAGATGCTGAAAGCGCCCGAGCACCCTTACACCAAATCCCTCTGGTCGGTGCGCTCGATCGCCAAAGAGCCCGAGACGAACGAGGATTACATTCTGCAGATCGAAGGCGTGGATGCCGCCTATGGCAAGGGGCTGAAGATACTGCATGACGTCAATATTGCCGTCCCGCGGGGGCGCACTGTGGCCATCGTCGGGGAATCCGGCTCGGGCAAGTCAACGACAGCGCGGGTGATCACCGGGTTGTTGCCACCCAGCGCCGGGCGGGTTCTGTTCAACGGCACGCCTTTGCCTGCGGCCCTGAAACAACGCCGAAAGGAGCAGTTGCAAAAGATCCAGATGATCTATCAGATGGCCGACACGGCGATGAACCCGCGCCATAGCGTCGCCGAGATCATCGGTCGGCCGCTGGAGTTCTATCTTGGCCTGCGCGGGCGCGCAAAAGAGGCGCGGGTGCTGGAGCTTTTGCAGATGATCGAACTGGACGAAAGCTTTATGGACCGCTTACCCAGCGAATTATCCGGCGGCCAGAAACAGCGGATCTGCATTGCCCGCGCAGTCGCCGCCGAGCCTGAACTGATCATTTGCGACGAGGTGACATCGGCGCTGGACCAGATCGTGCAGGAGGGGATCCTGAAGTTGTTGTTGAAGCTGCAGCAGGATCTTGGGGTCAGCTATATTTTTATCACCCACGATATTGCGACGGTTCAGGCAATCAGTGACGAGATCGTGGTCATGTTGCAGGGCCGGGTGGTCGAGCAGGGCCTGAAGACCGAGATCATGCACCCCCCATATCCCGAATATACCGAGCTTTTGCTGTCCAGCGTTCCCGAGATGGACCCGGATTGGCTGAGCAACCTTCTGGCCGCGCGTACCGGCACCGGGGACTTATAGAACCGACGCCGTTGCTGCTGGCCGCATGGGCAGTGGACGGCCTTGGCGTCGCAAGCCTTGGAGGCAAAAAAGCGCGAGATCAAAAATCAGAGGCCCCGAAAGCGGATCGGGGCCCCTGTTATTTTCGGGTCGGGTTTTTGCCGCTGATCACCCCTTGCCCGGTGCGGCCGCGGCCTTTCCGGGCAAGAGAGAGACGCGTGGCTCAGGCGGCGCTTTCGACGCCTTTGACGAACCAGTCGATGACGGCCAGATCCTTGTCGGCCATCACCTCGCCGGCCTTCACCCGCAATTTGCCGGCCTGATCGTAGATCGGTCCGGTAAAGATGTTGTAGGTGCCGTTCTTATAGCCGGCCTGAACCGCATCCGCCAGCGCCCGCACATCGGCCGGAACAGCCTTGTTGTAGGGTGCGATCTTGACCGTGCCTTCCTTGAATCCATCCCAGGTGTCGGCCGACTTCCATGTGCCGTCCAGAACCGCCTTGACCCGCTCGACATAGTAGGGGCCCCAGATGTCCTCGATCGCGGTCAGATGGGCGTGCGGCGCGAATTGCGACATGTCCGCCCCCTGACCAAAGCCATAGAGCCCGCGCTGTTCGAGAATTTGCAGCGGGCCGGGGCTGTCGGTGTGGGTGGTGACGATGTCACAGCCGATATTGATCAGCGTTTCGGTGGCGGCGGCCTCTTTGGGCGGATCGAACCAGCTGTCGATCATCACCAGCTTGACGGTGGCGGCGGGGTTCTGCTTTTGCGCCGACAGGGCAAAGGCGTTTACCCCCAGAACCACCTCGGGCACCTTGTATGAGCCGAGATAGCCAAGGGTGCCGGATTTGCTCATCTTGCCGGCAATGGTGCCCAGAACCGCGCGGCCTTCGTGGAACTTCGAGTTATAGGTTGCAACATTCTTGGCCCGTTTGTAGCCGGTGCAATGCTCGAATTTGACATCCGGGAATTCCTTGGCGACCTGAATGGTCTGATCCATGTAGCCAAAGGATGTGGTAAAGATGATCTTGCATCCCTGATGAACGAGGTCGCGCATCACCGGGATGGCCGAGGCGTCTTCGGCGACGTTCTCGACATAGATCGTTTCGACCTGATCGCCCAGCTCGGATTCGACCTGCTTGCGGCCCTTGTTGTGGGCCCAAGTCCAGCCATAGTCGCCGATGGGGCCGAGAAAGACATACCCGACCTTCATTTTTTCCTTGGCGAATGCGGGGCCGCCCAGCATGGGCAGCGTTGCCGCAGCCCCCGCCGCCCCGATGAAATTCCGACGTGATAGTTTCCCCATTGAACTCTCCTTTTGTTGATGGTTCAGCTTGAAGCTAGAAATGGCTTGCCGAGGCAAGCGGGGGCACTGCTGCCGGTCTTTTCGCGCGCGGAAATGAACGCAATGGCAACAATGGTCATGAGATAGGGCATGGCCGCCCAGAATTGTGACGGCAGAAACGAGAAGCCGGCCGCCTTGGCGTAAAGTTCCAGCGCCATGAGCACGCCAAAGAAATAGGCGCCCGCCAGAATCCGCCCGGTGCGCCAGCCGGCAAAAACCACTAGCGCCACCGCGATCCAGCCGCGCCCGGCGGTCATCCCTTCGGCCCACATGGGCGTGATGACCATGGTGAAATAGGCCCCCCCGATCCCCGCCATCGCGCCGCCAAAGGCGATGGCGCCATAGCGCACGCCCACCACCGAATAGCCAATGGAATGGGCTGACAGATCGTTTTCCCCAACCGCGCGCAGGATCATCCCGGCCCGGGTCGAGCGCAGGAACCAGCCGACGACAAAGACCATGAAGATGGCAAAATAGACGATGGGCGAATAGCCAAAAAACACCTTAAGGATGGGGTCGCGGGCCAAGGATGCAGGAAAGATCGAGCCAAAGACCGGGATGATCCGACCGGTAAAGGACAGACCCAGCAGCGACGAGAGGCCGCTGCCAAAGATGGTCAGGGCCAGCCCTGTTGCCACCTGATTCGAGTTCAACTGCAAGACCAGAACCGCAAATGTCAGGGATGCCACAGCGCCGCCCGCCGCCGCCCCCAGAACGCCCAGCCACGGGTTGCCGGTGATTACTGTCACCGCAAAGCCCGAGATTGCGCCGATCAGCATCATGCCTTCGACCCCGAGGTTCAGGACCCCGGATTTCTCGACCACCAGCTCACCCAGTGCCGCCAGCAGGATCGGCGTGGTCAACCCGACGATGGTGACAATGGCCGCGATAATGAATGTCAGGCTCATGATTATTCTCCTGCCTCAACAGCGGCTGCCTTGCCGGGACGACCGACCAGACGCACACGGTAGCGCACGAAGATGTCGCTGGCCAGAATGAAAAACAGCATCATTGCCTGAAAGATTCCGGCGGTCGAGTTGGGGATATGGACCGAGGTCTGTGCCACCTGTCCGCCGACATAGGTTACCGCCAGCACGATTCCGGCGATCAGACAGCCGATCGGGTGGAGACGGCCGAGAAAGGCGACGATAATCGCCGTAAAGCCATATCCCGAGGGAAACCCGAGGTTGATGTTCCTTAACGCGCCGCTCAGTTCCAGCGCTCCGGCCAGCCCGGCCATGGCTCCGCTGATCACCAGCGTCATCCAGATCGTCTGTCTGGTGTTAAAGCCGCCGTGGCGTGCCGCATCGGGCGCGCTGCCCACGACCCGGATCTGAAAGCCGAACACCGAGCGCGCCGTCAGCACCCAAAAGACAAAGGGCAGGACAAAGGCAATGGCCACGCCAAGATGAATGGTCGTTCCGGGAAACAGGATCGGCAGCGTCTGGTCCGGCGCCAGCGGCGCGGTTTGCGGAAAGTTGCGCCCGTTGGGGTCTTTCCACGGCCCCCCGATCAGATAGCCGAGAACCTGAATGGCGACATAGGTCAGCATCAGGCTCGAGAGGATCTCGTTGACCCGGTAATTGACCCGCAGCCAAGCGGGGATCGCCCCCCAGAAGGCCCCGCCAAGGACGCCGGCGGCGATCATCAGGGTGATGACGAAAAAGCCGCCCGTCGTACCAAAGGCCATGGCGACCCCGGCAGCGGCAAGGGCGCCGATGATATATTGCCCCTCGGCGCCGATGTTCCAGACCTGTGCCCGGTTGCCCAGCGATATGCCCAGCGCGATGATGACCAGAGGCGCGGCCTTGACCGCCACATCCTGCCATTTGTAGGCGGCCAGAAGCGGGGTGAAAAAGATATCGGTGACAGCGCGGATGCCGTCGATGCCGAGCGCATCAAAGACGATCAGGCCGATCAGCATGGTCAGCAGAACCGAGGCGATGGGCGTGGCCACCAACATGAAGACGCTCGGGTTGAGCCGTTTTTCCAGCTTAATACGCATTGATGACATCCTCGGAGATTTTGATCTTGGTGTCGGGATCGCCGTGCACCCCGCCCATAAGCAGGCCGATTTCCTCGATATCGGCATCGGCGACATTCATGATCCGTGACAGCGACCCCAGATTGATCACCGCCAGCGTGTCGCAGAGGGCCAAGAGCTCATCCAGATCCTGACTGATGACGACAATCGCCGAGCCGGTGGCGGCCAGATCCACCAACGATTGGTGAATGGCGGCCGCCGCCCCTGCATCGACGCCCCAGGTGGGCTGGCTGACAATCAGGACGGCGGGTTTCTGCATAATCTCGCGGCCCATGATGTATTTCTGCAGATTGCCGCCGGACAGGGACTCGGCCATCGCCCCCGGTCCGGTGGCCTTGACGTCAAAGGTCTCGATCACCGAACTTGCGTATCTGCGCGGGGCCCCGCGGCCGATCAGCCCGGCCTGCACCATCCCCAGCCGGTCACGCGCGGTCAGGACGGTGTTGTCCGATAGGCTGAAATCGGGCACCGCGGCGTGGCCGTTGCGCTCTTCGGGGACGGTGGCTACGCCCTTCAGGCGGCGCTCTTTGGCGCCGAGGGTGCCGACCGCAACCCCGTCAATGGTGATCGCTTCGGCACTTTCACACGGGGTCTCGCCCGAGAGCGCCAGCAACAGCTCGTTCTGGCCGTTGCCCGCGACACCGGCGATGCCGAATATCTCGCCGCTGCGGGCCTGAAAGCTGATGTTCTTCAGGGCGACTCCAAACGGCCCCTCGCCAGGAACCGAGAGGTTCTGAACCGCCAGACGCTGGCGATCAAAGCTGCGCTGGCTGCCGCGCTCGATATCCTTGAGGCTGCCGCCAATCATCATTTCCGCCATCGAACGCGAGGTCTCGACCGCCGGATCGCAGGTTTCGACCACCCGCCCCGCGCGCAGGATGGTGGCGGTGCTGCAAAGCGCCTTGATCTCGCGCAGCTTGTGGGAAATGTAGAGGATCGAGCAGCCCTCGCCGGCCAGCTGGCGCAGGACGACAAACAATTGCTCGACCTCCTGCGGGGTCAGAACCGAGGTTGGCTCATCCATGATCAGCATTTTGGGGTTCAGCAGAAGGGCGCGCACGATCTCGATGCGCTGGCGCTCGCCCACCGACAGGGTCGATACGATCCGTTGCGGGTCAAGGTTGAGGCCATAGTGCTTCATCACCTCGACGATGCGCGCCTCCAGATCGCGGGCGGGGATCTTGGCATCCATCCCCAGCGCGATGTTTTCCAGCACCGTCATTGCCTCAAACAGCGAGAAATGCTGGAACACCATGCCGATGCCCAGCCGCCGCGCCGCCTTGGGGTTGGAGATCGTGATCGGCTGCCCGTTCCAGCGCATCTCGCCCGCATCCTGGGGCATGATGCCGTAGATCATCTTGACTAGGGTCGATTTTCCCGCCCCGTTCTCGCCCAAAAGCGCGTGGATCTCGCCGGGCTGCACCGAAAGGCTGATGTTGTCATTGGCCAGCACGCCGGGAAAGCTTTTGCTGATTCCGATCAGCTCCAGACGCGGGGCGTCAGAGGTCGTGCCGGGGGTTTCATGTGTCATTGGTTTGGTCATGGTTGTGTGGCCCCTATCGCGGATCGTGCGGCTGGAGGGCCGGCCGTTGGATGGTCGGCCAATGGGTGGACCGGTGGGCGGGACGGCGTATTGCACGGAATGCACGCGCCAGTTGGTTGTTTTTTTTCAAGTTTCCTCCCCGGGCCCTGGTGTTACGTTTGATACGCGGGCAGCCCACATATCCCCGGCTTTTTGCTGTCCAGAGCCAAATTAACATCATCGTGCCGTCGCAGGTTATTCAGGATTGTCGATGGCAGTCAAGGATTCCATGAGCGCGTTGTCCGGGTTGGCGTTCAATCTTTGGCGCGGGCCATGGTGCGGGCTTGCCAGCCCGTGGCAATGGTGGGATGTTGAGGGGATTGGTGCGCTTTTCGTGGGAAACCAGGGGCGCGCCTTGAGAGGGGGGAATATGAGCGACAACACGAGCACGCCGGATCATGTGGCATTCCTGCGTCTGGCGATCGCGGAATCCAGACTCGCGCGGGCGGCGGGAAACCACCCGTTTGCCTCTATTCTGGTGGGGCCGGATGGCGAGATCCTGATGCGTCAGCACAACGCCTTCATGCCCGAGCATGACATGACCGGACATGCCGAGCGGGTGCTGATGACGCGCGCGTCAAAAAGCCTGCCGCCCGAGATCTTGCGCAATTCGACGATCTACACCTCGGCCGAGCCCTGCGCCATGTGTGCCGGTGCGATCTATTGGGCCGGTCTGGGGCGCGTGGTTTACGGCCTCTCCGAAGCGCGGCTGAAAGAGATCACCGGCGATCACCCCGAGAACCCGACGCTTGACTTGCCCTGCCGCACGGTTTTCGCCGCCGGACAACGCCCGGTCGAGGTGGTCGGCCCACTGCTGGAGGACGAGGCCGCAGAAATCCATGACGGGATGTGGGGCTAGGGAAAGTTCCGAAATCAGCGCCCGCGTCCGCGAATGTCAGGATCTCCAAGCGTCGGGGGCGTTGGCCTCAGAGTGTCTGGTCATAGGCCCCCACCGACGGCTCGGTCCGGATAACGGCGTCCAGATCGTCAAAGATCGCGCGCAGTTCTTCGGCGCTTTCGGGGCTTTCGCAGACCACCACGAGGTTCGGGGTGTTCGAGGAGGCCCGCACCAGCCCCCAGGCGCCGTTCTCCAGAACGACCCGCGCGCCGTTGACTGTGACCACCTGCGTGACCGCGCGTCCGCCAAGGTGGCTGCGTTGTTTTAATTTGTCCACCAGCCGCGCCAGAACCGCGTATTTCTCGTCGTCCGGGCAATGCGGAGACATGGTCGGGCTGCTGTAGGTCTTTGGCAGGGCGCGCACCAGATCGGACATTGATTGCGCCGGGTTGCGGTCCAGAAGCTTGCAGAGCTCGACCGCCACCCGCATGCCGCAGTCATAGCCGCGCCCGATGTCCCCGGCCAGAAAATAATGGCCGGATTTCTCGAATCCCGCCAGCGCCCCCAGCTCTTTCACCCGGCGCTTCATATGGCTGTGGCCGGTTTTCCAGTAATCGGCCTTGATGCCGTATTTCTGCAGCTCGGGATCGCTGGCGAACAGACCCGTTGACTTGACATCGGCGACGAATGTGGCGCCCGGATGGGTTCTTGCCCAGTCCCGCGCCATGATGACGCCAACCTTGTCGGCAAAGACCTCGGTGCCGCTGTCATCGACGACCCCGCAACGGTCACCGTCGCCGTCAAAGCCCAGCGCCAGATCGGCGCCGCTCTGGCGCAGGCTTTCGGCCATGTCGTGCAGCATGGCCATGTCCTCGGGGTTCGGGTTGTAATTGGGAAAGGTATAGTCCAGTTCGTTGTGGCTGGCGACCACCTCGACGCCGATCCGCTCGAGGATTTCAGGGGCAAAGGCGCCAGCTGTGCCGTTGCCGGTGGCGCAGACCACCTTGAGCGGGCGGCTCATGCGAAAATCGCCGACGAGATCGTCGATATAGGCCTCTTTCACCCCGTCAACGCGCTCGTATTTGCCGCCGTCCCGGGCGATACCGGCCCCGTCAAGAACGATGTCGCGCAGGCGGCCCATTTCCTCGGGGCCGTGGGTGAGGGGGCGATCAAAACCCATCTTGACTCCGGTCCAGCCGTTCGGATTGTGGCTGGCCGTGACCATGGCCACGGCAGGTGCGTTCAGGTGAAACTGGGCAAAATAGGCCATCGGCGACAGGCAGGGGCCGATGTCGCAGACATGGATTCCGGCCTGCATGAGGCCCAGAACGAGGGCGTTCTTGATCGACAGGGAATAGTCGCGGTAATCGTTGCCAACGGCGATCAACGGGGCGATCCCCGCCTCGTGCATCTGCGTGCCAAGACCTAGGCCAAGGGCGGTGATGCCCGGCAGGTTGATCTGGTCGGGGTATTTCCAGCGCGCGTCATATTCGCGAAATCCGCTCGGGGTGATCATTGGCTCGCGCAAAAACTCCCAGCTGTTCTGGGTGACATGGGAAAGAGGTTTCATCAAAACGGGGTCTCCAAAAATGGGTCAAATGGCAACGGGTGCGGCCTTGGCCAGACGGTCAAAATCCATCAGGGTGCGGATCAGCTGCGGCATGTCGGCAAGATAAATCATGTTCGGCCCGTCCGAGGGGGCCGAGTCGGGATCCTCGTGGGTTTCAGCGAAAACGGCGGCAACACCGATGGCCACCGCGGCACGGGCGATGACCGGGGCGAACTGGCGCTGGCCGCCCGACGAGGTGCCCTTGCCCCCCGGCTGGGCGACCGAGTGGGTGGCGTCCATGACCACCGGATAGCCGGTTGCCGCCATTTGCGGCAGGGCGCGCATGTCGTTGACCAGAGTGTTATAGCCAAACGAGGTGCCCCGCTCGCACAGCATGATGCGGCGGTTTCCGGTCGAGGCGATCTTGTCCGCGACATTGGGCATTTCCCAAGGCGACAGGAATTGCCCCTTTTTCACATTGATTGCTGCGCCCGTCTCGCCGGCAGCAAGCAGCAGGTCGGTCTGACGGCACAGGAACGCCGGAATTTGCAGCACATCTGCCACCTCGGCCACTTCGGCGCATTGGCCCGGGGCGTGAACGTCGGTCAGGACCGGCACGCCGATATCCTCCTTGACCGATTGCAGCACCGCCAGCCCTGCGTCGATCCCCAGCCCGCGCTTGCCCGACAGCGAGGTGCGGTTGGCCTTGTCATAGGAGCCTTTGAAAATCAGCCCCGCCCCAACCGCATCGCAGGCCTCTTTCAGGCGCCCGGCGATCATCTGTGCGTGGGTCTGGCTTTCCAATTGGCAGGGGCCGGCGATCAGGGTCAGCGGCAGGTCATTGGCAATACTGAGGTTGCCTATCTTTACAACGGTCATGGTCTAGGCTGCAATCTGTTCACGCAGGACCGAGGCGGTCAGCGAAATCATCAGGTAAATGCCGGCAAACAGTAAAAATGCCAGCACGGTGTCTTCGAACGCCTTGGGATAGGTTGGCTCGTCGGGGGCCACGGGAGCGACCCCGAGCGACAGGTAACGGACCTGCCGGTTGGCTTCGATCCGGGCGTTCTCCAGCTGTTGCAGCGCCTGACTGAGCAGCAGTTGGCGGGTGGCCAGATCCGCTTGGGCAACCTTCAGTTCACCGGAGATCTGGGCCAGCGACTGGTTCTTGGCGGTGCCCCCGGTCAACTCGCCGCGCATCTCGGCAATGACCGCTTCGAGGCGGGCGATGGATTTCTCGGCGATCTGAACCTTGGTGCGGTTGGGGCGGGGGTTGTCCTTGAGTTGCGCCAGCGCCAGTTTCCGGTTTCGCAACTGCACCTCATAGGCGCTGATCTGTTGCATCCGGCTCGAGATCTCGGCATCGGCGGACAGGATACCCTTTTTCTCCTGCAAGGCCAAGACCTTGGCCTGCGACTCGGTCATCTTCTTTTCGGCGTCCTGATAGTTCTTGCGCGCCCCCATCATCTGCCCCTCGCGCAGGCGGTGGGTCAGTTGATCGACCTGTTCTTCGGCGTATTTGATCAGCGCCTTGGAGAATTCGACGGCCGCCTGCGGAGAGGCGGCGATCACGTCCATCTTGACGATCCCTTCGGTCGGGTCAAAACCGATCTTTACCCGTTTCAGATAGGTGCGATAGGCCGCCTCGTTGGTGGCCTTGGGATCGAGGCGCTGGATCGGGTCGATAAAGGCCTGCTGGAAATGGGCCTTGAAATTATGCTCGCGGTCCAGACGGCGCATCGCATCGCGCGAGGTCAGATAGCTTTGCACGGTAATGCTGTCCTGGGTCGTCGGCAGCCCGGATGAGCCGAACAGCCCGCCGAGGCCGCCGCTGCCCCCCGAGGGGCTGGCCTGCTGGATGACGAATTCGGAATGAACCGCATACATGGGGGTTGCGATGAAGAAATAGTAATACCCCGCCAGCGCCGTTGGCAGGAACACAAAGAACGCCAGCTTGACCAGCAGCAGCGCCAGCTTGCGCCGTCGGCGTCTGGCGATGTCCTGCTGGATTTTCTGCACCTCGCGGGCGCGCTCATCCGGCGACAGCACATGCGGGCTGGGGGGCGGCGCGTGGCGGATCGCGGCGGGCAGGTTCTGGGCCGCCTTGGCCTGATCCGTGACCACCAGCTCCAGCAGGTCGCTACGTTTGAACGGGTCGATACCGTTCTTGCGCAACAGGCGCACGGCGTCCAGATCCGAGCTGGGGTTCAGCCCGTGTTTCTGTGCTTCGCGGCGGGCGACGCGCAGTTGCCGCCCGGTCAGGTTCTCGCGTTTGATCGCGTCGATTTCCTGCTGCGGGCTGAGGCCGCTCTCTTGCCCCGGCACCAGACGCTTTGCTTTGGCTGCGGCTGCGTCGGGGCGGGGCGGGCGTGCCGGAGCCGCAGAGGGGGCCGTTTGAGAGGGGGCCGCAGTGGCCTGAGCGCCTGCGCCGCTTGGCGGGGTTCCAGCGGTGGCGGGGGTCGGCGTGCCGGGGTCGGACGTCCCCGGGCCGCTTGCGCCGGTGCGCGCCGCGCCAGAGCGGCGGATGCGAAATCGTTTAGCTTTGGGCTTCATAATTGTATAACTGCTTTGCTTCTTGGAGCGTGTCAAACATATAGAGCTTGCCGTCGCGCAAGACCGCGGCCGAGCGACAGTATTTTTCCAGCGTGCGCGCCTGATGCGAGACGATGATGACGGTGGCGTTGGACAGGCGTTCCTGCAGGATGTTGCCGGCCTTGCGATTGAACTCGACATCGGTGGTGCCGGGCATGCCTTCGTCGATCAGGTAGATGTCGAACTCCAGCGCCAGCAGCAGGGAAAACGAAAACCGCGCCCGCATTCCGGCGGAATAGGTCGAGACCGGCATGTAGAAATATTCGTCGATGCCGGTCAGATAAAGACAAAAGGCCTCGACGTAATCGGGGTCCAGCCCGTAGAGCCGGGCGATATAGCGGGCGTTTTCCGAGCCGCTCTGCTTGTTGATCACCCCGCCCATGAACCCCAGCGGAAAGGAGATGCGCGAGGTGCGGATAATCCGGCCCTCGTCGCATTTTTCCAGCCCGGCCATCATGTTGACCAGCGTCGTCTTGCCGGTGCCGTTGGGGGCCAGAATACCCAGACTGTTGCCCAGCTCGACGCGAAAGGACACCTGATCAAGGATGACCTTGCGTTGCGTTCCTGTCCAAAACGATTTGGACACGTTGACAAATTCCAGCATGGGGAATGGTCCCGCTTTCACCTCATCAGATGCGCCATGGGGCGCGTTCTGTTGTCGGCCCCTGTTATGCCCGGGACCGTTCAGGATATTATGAAGGCGCGCCGGGGTAATTTGCAACGAATTTCAGAAAATGCGGGCCATTTCGCCGGGAATTTCTGCCAAACCGGCCAAGCGGCGCGGAAATTTCCGCGATTTCAGGATTTTTCGTGCTTTTTGGTGACCCCAAACAACTTGCCCGCGATGACCGAGACCCCGGCGGCGGCAAAGCTGAGGAGCGCGCCCATCTTGGCGGCATCCTGAACCGGGCCGGCCTTGAAGGCGACGGTGGCCACGAACAGCGCCACCGTAAAGCCAATCGCAGCGACACAGCCGACCACCACGAGGTCGGCGGTACGCATGCCCGCCGGCAGGCCCAGACGAAAGACGCGCGCCGCCACCCAGCCAAAGCTGAAGATGCCCAGCGGCTTGCCGATCAGCAGGCCCAGAACCACGAGGGCCGTCGGCTCGCTGACCGAGGACAGGGCAACGCCGGCATTGGCGAGGCCAAAAAAGAACAGGACGATTTCGACCGGCACCTGCAGCATGTGCTCAAGACGGTTCAAAAGGTCGCCAAGATGCTGCTCGGCCTCGGCAAAGATGCCAAAGGCGCGGTCGGCATGGGGGATCGTCGGCACGATCGGCAGCAGCCCAAGGGCCGGGTGGATGCCGGCGCGCTGAAAACTGTACCAGCTGATGACGCCGGCAATGACATAGGGCCAGATCGACAGGTGGCGGCGCACCCAGGTCGAGGCCGGACGCAGCGCGTCGCCCCGGTCCAGCCGGATTGGCAGCCAGTTGAACAGGAAAAAGACGCTGAGCGCCGAGGCCAGGGACACCAGCAGCCACAGCGGCGCCAGATCGCCCGAGGGGTAAAAGATCGCCAGAATGATCAGCCCGCCCGCGTCGTCGGCAATCGCCAGCAGCAGCAAAAAACGCACCGCCGGGTGCCCGGCACCAAAGACCAGCCGCCCGACCAGATAAGAGAACGCGATATCCGTGGCCGTGGGGATCGCCCAGCCGTGTGCCACGTCGTTAAAGGTGCTTGGCCAGACAAAGAACGCCAGCCCCAGAAAGACCAGCACCGGGCCGGTCATGCCGCCAGCGGTGGCAATCAGCGGCGTCAGGGCCTTTTTGCCCCGCAATGAGCCGGATTTCAGGGCCACCGCCTCCCAGACCTCCTTGGCGGCGATGGCAAAGAACAGCGCCATCAGGATGTCGTTGATCAGGAAGCCGACGCTCAGCACGCGCATGTCGCTGCCGGGTTCGAGCTCACCCACCCAGTGGTTGAGCAGCAGCGGTGTGTGGATGAACTGGTGATAGCTGCCCAGATCCAGATTGGCCCAGAACAACGCCGCGACCGCCCCTGAAATCAACAGGATCGAGTAACTCGTGATGAAATCCCAGATGCGATACATGGCCTGCCCGTTCAACCCGTTTGCCCATTTGTTGGTGCCAGCAAATAGTGCAAGCCACCGACGGGTGCAAGCCGGAAGCACCATCGCGCCTCAGCCGTTTTCAGCGTCGCTCTTTTCGGCCAGCGCCCGGGCCAGATCGCCATAGCCGGTATAGCGGTATTCAAAGGCCAGCCCTAGGCGTCTGGCGTGGGCGCGGGCCAGTTCGGTCAGGGCCGGATCGCGGGTCTGTGCCTGATAGACCAGCTTGGTGTAATTGCCGAAATAGATGTCCCGCAGCTCGGGGTGACGGTCCAGCCCCATCGGTTTGACAACAAAGGCATCAAACTGGCGGACCAGAAAATCGGTCAGGTAAAAGGCGGTGATCTCATCATCGCCATGGCGGGCAAAGGCGGCGTTGCCTTCAAAGAAGGAATAGCAATGCGGTCCCTCCAGCATCCGGACCCCCAGCGCCTTGCACTTGGCCGCCAGCAGACCGCCGGTGCCGCAATCGGCGTAAAGGACAAAGACCTCGTCATAGCTGTCGCGATTGGCCTGAACCGCGGCCTCGACGGCGCTGACGATGCGCTGGGGATAGAGGTGCAGCTTGGCCGGCAGACATTTCAGGTCCATATGGGTCCAGCCGTTGGTTTCGATCAGGGCCAGAACCTCGTGGGCCAGCGCGCCGCAGGCCAGCAACAAAAGGCGCGCCGGGCGCTCTCCGGCCAGATCCACACCCTCTTCGGTCAAGGTGCGGTCATCGGGTGTCGGTGTCATTCCCACTCGATCGTTCCCGGCGGTTTCGAGGTGATGTCATAGGTGACGCGGTTGATCCCCCGGACCTCGTTGATCAGGCGCGTTGCGGTTTCCCCCAGAAACGCGTGGCTGAACGGATATACATCCGCTGTCATCCCGTCAACGCTGGTGACCGCGCGTAGCGCGCAGGCGAAATCATAGGTGCGCCCGTCCCCCATCACGCCAACGGTTCGCACCGGCAGGATGGCGGCGAACGCCTGCCAAATCTCGTCATAGAGGCCGTGGCGGCGGATCTGGTCGATAAAGACCGCATCCGCCTGCCGCAGGATCGCCAGTTTTTCGCGGGTGATCTCGCCGGGGCAGCGGATTGCAAGGCCGGGGCCGGGAAACGGGTGGCGGCCGATAAAGGCGGCGGGCAGGCCCAGTTCGCGCCCCAGCGCCCGCACCTCGTCCTTGAATAGCTCGCGCAGGGGTTCGACCAGTTTCAGGCCCATCTTTTCGGGTAGGCCGCCCACATTGTGGTGGCTTTTGATGGTGACGCTTGGCCCGCCGGCAAAGCTGACGCTTTCGATTACGTCGGGGTATAGCGTGCCCTGAGCCAGAAATTTCGCATCCCCCACGGCGCTGGCGTGTTTCTGAAAGACGTCGATGAACAGCTTGCCGATGATCTTGCGTTTGGTCTCGGGGTCAGACACGCCGTCAAGGGCCCCGAGAAACAGCTCCTGCTCATCGGCAACGATCAGGGGGATGTTGTAATGGTCGCGGAACATGCTTACGACCTCTTTGGCCTCGTCCTGACGCAACAGGCCGTGGTCGACGAAAACGCAGGTCAGCTGATTGCCGATGGCCTCGTGGATCAGCACCGCGGCGACCGAACTGTCCACCCCCCCCGAGAGGCCGCAGATGACCTTGGCATTGCCGACCCGTGCGCGGATCTTGCGGATTGCCTCGTCTTTATAGGCGCCCATGCTCCAGTCGCCGCGAAAGCCCGCGATGCGGATGAAATTTTCGTAAAGGCGGGTACCGTTGGGGGTGTGGTGAACCTCGGGGTGGAACTGCACGGCGTAAAATCTGCGCGCCGGATCGGCGATAATCGCAAAGGGCGCGCCGGGCGATGTGCCATAGACCTGAAACCCCGGTGCGATGGCGCTGACGTGGTCGCCGTGGGACATCCAGACCTGCTCGTCCCCCTTGGTGAACCAGCCGTTCAAAAGGTCGGTTTGGGTGTCGGTTGCGCGGACATAGGCGCGGCCAAACTCGGCGTTTCCGCCGCCGCGTTCGACGGTGCCGCCCAGCATTTTCATCATCACCTGCTGGCCATAGCAGATGCCAAGCACCGGCAGGCCCATCGTGAACAGGGCCGCGGGCGGGCGGGGGCTGGCGTCGTCAAGAACGCTGGCCGGGCCGCCGGACAGGATCACCGCCTTTGGCGAAAAAGCCCTGAGGCTGGCGGCGGTGACCTTTTGATAGGGGTGAATTTCACAATAGACGTTCAACTCGCGCAGGCGGCGCGCGATCAGCTGCGTAACCTGGCTGCCGAAGTCGATGATAAGAAGGCGGTCATGGGTGTCTGTGCTCATGGGCGTGTCCTATTGTTTGCGCCGCAAAAGAGCAAGGGGGAGGGGGAGACCCGCCCGATCCTGCCTGTCCGATCCTGTCCAGATGTCGCATTGTGATCCAAAAGGGCGCAAACCCGATCTTTTCCACCCTATGGCTGGGGTAAACCATCGGCATGATCCGCCCCGGCCGGGAGCGGGACCAGCACAAGGGAACTGCCATGACCGACGCCCCCAGACCACGCCGCCGCGTTCGCAGCGGAGCCCGCAGTGGAGGCGGCGCCGCACGCCGCGCCGAACGCACGGCCCCGCACCATGAGGCCGCGCGCTTTATCGAGCGCAACATACCGAATTACGAGATCCTGAACGATGAGGCGCTGGAGACCATCGAACACAACGCCGAAACCGTTCTGGAAGAGATCGGCGTCAATTTTCTCGACAATCCCGCCGCACTACAGCTGTGGCGCGAGGCCGGGGCCGATGTGCGCGGCGAGCGGGTCCATATTCCGCGCGGTCTGGCCCGCGATCTGTGTCAGACGGCCCCGGGTCGCTATGTCCAGCACGCCCGCAACCCGGCCCGCAATGTCGAGATCGGTGGCCGCTCGCTGGTTCTGGCTCCGGTTTACGGTCCGCCTTTCGTGCGCGACGCGGCCGGGGGGCGACGCTATGCAACGATCGCCGATTTCCAGAATTTTGTGCGTCTCGGCTATATGTCGAAATGGCTGCACCACTCGGGGGGGACGGTCTGCGAGCCCACCGATATTGCCGTGAACAAGCGGCATCTCGATATGCTCTATGCGCATATGAGCCTTAGCGACAAGCCCTATATGGGCTCGGTGACCGAGCCGTCGCGGGCAAAAGATTCGGTTCGCATGTCCGAAATCCTGTTTGGGCCCGAGTTTCTGCGCGAGAACACGGTGATGACCTCGCTGATCAATATCAACTCGCCGCTGACGTTCGATTCAACCATGATGGGGGCGCTTGAGGTCTATGCCCGCGCCAATCAGGCGGCGATCATCTCGCCCTTTATCGTTGGCGGTGCAATGGCGCCGGTGACGGTTGCCGGCACCCTGACGCAGGTTCTGGCCGAGGTCATGGCCGGGGTTGCCTACAGCCAGCTGGTGCGCAAGGGGGCGCCGGTGGTTTTCGGGGCGTTTGTGACCTCGATCGACATGAATTCGGGGGCGCCGACCTTTGGTACGCCGGAGGCCAGCAAGATTCTTTATGGCGCTGGGCAACTGGCGCGGCGCCTCGGCCTGCCGTTTCGCTCGGGCGGGGCGCTTTGCGGCTCGAAACTGCCGGATGCGCAGGCCGCCTATGAAAGCGCCAATACGCTGAATGCGGTGCTGTTGGGCGGGGTCAATTTCTGCCTGCACGCCTGCGGGTGGCTGGAGGGCGGTCTGGTTGCCAGTTTCGAGAAATTCGTGCTGGACGCGGACCAGCTGGGGGTCGTGCATTCGCTGGCTGCGGGGATCGAGATGGACGAGAACGGGCAGGGGCTGGATGCCATCCGCGAGGTGGGGCCGGGGGGGCATTATCTTGGGTGCGCCCACACGCAGGCGAATTTCAAGACCGCCTTCTGGCGCAGCGATGTGCTGGACTACAAGCCCTTTGAAACCTGGGACGAGGAGGGGGCGCGAGACAGCATGGCGCTGGCCAGCGCCCGGGTCGAAAAGATGTTGGCCGAGTATCAGCAACCGGCGCTCGATCCAGCCATTGACGAGGCCTTGCGCGCCTATATCAAGACGCGCAAGGACAGCGAGCCTGACGCTTTTGTCTAGGTCTACGCCCTAGGTTGCGCTCAGGCGGCGTCCCGGCGGGGCAGGCGTGAGGCTTCGGCGATCAGGGCGGCCAGGATTTCGACGTGGCGCGTAATATGATAGGTTGCATTTCCGCTGCTGCGCTGGGCCTCCATCTGGTGCTC
>JALUYI010000015.1 GCA_027013095.1 Paracoccaceae bacterium
CCCTCGCGGCTAACGCCGCCAAGATGGAGGCTCTCTGATGACTGCTCTTATAGAAGGTCGAAACACTCCGTTTCGTGACGGCCTGCACCGCAATTTCCCGCTGGCGGCTAGCGCCAATATCTATGCCGGCGCGATGGTGGCTCTGAACGCAACCGGTTTTCTGGTGCCCGCCAGCACCTCGACCACGCTGACCTGTGTTGGCCGTGCGGAGGTGTCCGTTGACAACACGGGCGCGGCCAATGGCGCGGCCAACTGCGAGGTCGGCGCTGGCATCTACCTCTACGCCAATTCGGCGGCTGCTGATCTGATCACTCGCGCCGATATCGGCGCGAACTGCTACGCGGTCGATGACCAAACCGTCGCCAAAACCAATGGCACCGGCACTCGCTCGGTTGCGGGCAAAATTTTTGACGTGGACGCTCAGGGCGTCTGGGTCCAGTTCTAGGAGGGCTGAAACATGAAAGTAACAACCGCAGCACTGGCTTTGCTCCAAACAGGCTTCCAGACCTCGTTTCGCGGCGGCCTAGAGCAGGCCCCGTCGCAATATAAGCGCATTTCTACGATTATCCCGTCGTCCAACAAGTCCGAGACCTATGGCTGGCTGGGGAAGCTGCCAAATGTGCGCGAATGGCTTGGGGATCGGGTTATCCAAAACCTGAAGGACCATTCTTACCAGATCCTCAACAAGGACTGGGAGCTCACGATTGGCGTGGATCGCAACGATATCGAAGACGATTCGGTTGGCCAATACTCTGCCCTGTTTCAGGAAATGGGTTATTCGACGGGCGCGCATTCTGACCAGCTTGTCTTTTCGCTGTTGTCCGCAGGTTTCACAACCGATTGTTTTGATGGCCAGTTCTTCTTTGATGTAGACCATCCGGTCATTGCCGCTGATGGTAGCAAAACCACGACATCCAACATGACAGCCGGGGCAGCGGCTCCGTGGTTTCTGCTGGATACATCCCGTGCTTTGCTACCGATCATCTTGCAAGAGCGTAAGCCGTGGCAATTTGTGGCCCGCGATGCGCTGACTGATGAAAACGTGTTTACCAAGAAGGAGTTCCAGTATGGCTCCGATGCGCGCTCAAATGTTGGTTATGGCCTCTGGCAACTGGCTCACGGCTCCAAGGCTGTGCTTGATGCCACCGGCTACGCGGCGGCACGCACCAGTATGATGAGCATGAAGGGGGATCACGGTCGTCCGCTCGGCATTATTCCAAACTTGCTGGTTGTCCCGCCCAGCTTGGAGGGGGCAGCAAACCGGATCGTGAAAAATGAACTGACCGGCGGTGGGAACACCAACGAATGGGCGGGCACTGCTGAAGTGCTTGTCGTTCCGTGGCTGGCATAGGAGGACTGAGATATGTCTAAGAAAATGACCGATGCCGAAAAGGCTGCCGCCGCCAAAAAGCGGGAAGCTCTGAAACCTGAAGCTGAAGCGAAGGCGGCTGCTGAAGCGGCGGGCGATGCTCCCGAGGGAAAGCCCGCGCCTGCGGCCAAGCCCAAAGCAAAGGCCAAAGCAAAGGCCAAGGCTCCCGTTGTGATCGTTAAAACCGTGCGCGGGGTCAAATCCCGCTGGCGGGCGGGGCGGGGCTTTGGCGAGGAGCCGGTCGAGATCAACATTGATGACCTCGCAGAAGGTGACCTTGAAGCCTTGCAAGCTGATCCGTCATTGGTGGTGTCGCTGGAGGGCTAAGCACCGCCGATATGACCGAACCTTGCCATGGTGCCGGTCTACAAGAAGATCTGTCGCGGGCCTCTCCTGCGGCAGGTCACACACCCAAACCGGATTTGAACAATGGCCTATGCCGATCTCACAGGACTGACAGCCCGCATTGGCGAGGCAACGCTGATCGAGCTGACCGATCGCGCCGATCCGCCGTTGGGCGTGGTCGATACCACTGTGATTGATGCGGCGCTGGCCGATACCGACGCCCTGATCGATGGCTATCTCGCGGTGCGCTATGCGCTGCCGTTGAGTGCCTCTCAGGCACTGGTGGTAACGCTGGCCGAGTCCATTACCATTTACAAGCTCTATACCATTTCCGCCCCCGAGCGCGTGGTGGATGATTACCGCGATGCGATCAAAGCCTTGGAGAAGATTGCCGAGGGCAAGGTTCAGCTGAATGCAGCGGGCATCAAACCCGCCAGCTCGGGCGGCTCTGGTGTGCAAAGTTGCGACCGCGCCCCCGAGATGACCCGTGAGAATATGGGGAGCTATATCTGATGGAAGGTGTGCAGATTAAGCTGACCGGCGCGGATGCCGCCATTGCCAAGCTTGCCAAAGCCGAAGCGGCGCTGGAGGCCCCGTTGACCATGTATGAGGCCATCGGCGAGGCCATGGTCACCGCGACCAAGCTGCGCTTTGATGATGGCGCGGGGCCGGATGGCAGCCCGTGGCCGATCTCGCTGCGCGCGCAGTTCGAGGGCGGGCAGACGCTGATTGATTCGGCGGCGCTCAAGAAATCCATCACCCATATCGCCTCGGCCGATCAGGTCGAGTGGGGCACAAATCTTGATTATGCAGCCACGCACCAGTTCGGGGCCACCATCACGCCGAAATCTGCGGATGCCCTGAAATTCAGCATTCCGGGTATTGGGTTCATCACATCGCAGTCGGTCACGATCCCCGCGCGGCCCTTCATTGGACTGAATGATGAGGACGAGACCGAGATCGAGCGCATTGCCGATGCTTTTCTCTCTCAGGCATTAGGGGAGATTGGCCGTGCAAATTGATGATCTGATCACCCGCCTGAAAGCAGAGGTGCCGGAGTTTCAGGGGCGTGTCGAGGGGGCGGCCGAGCTGGCCGCGTTGGTCAAGGATGGCCGCGCGCCCAACCGCACGCCCGCCGCCTATGTGCTGCCGCTGGGCCTTGTTGCCACCCCGGCCACCACGGCAACCGGCATCCATCGCCAGCTTTATACCGAAACCTTTGGCGTGGTCATCGTGCTGACCGTGGCCAATGACGCCACCGGGGCCAAGGGCCTGCCAAAAATCAACCTGCTGCGGGATGCCGTTATCCAGAAGCTCGCGGGCTGGCAACCCGCCGGAGCGTTCGAGGCGCTCAGCCTGCGCCGCGCGGCGCTGAAAAGCATGGTGAAGGGCACCTTCACTTTGCAGGTGGATTTCACCACCGACGACTATTTGAGGATCTGACTATGAAACACCCAGTGACAGGCGGAAGCTATATCCGCGACCCTAAAACCGGCAAGCTGACGCTTCAGAATGTGACTAAGCAGCCGGGCCCAGCCGCCAAAGAACCAACAATGGCAAAGCCGCCCGCTAGCAAGAAGGGGAGTAAA
>JALUYI010000016.1 GCA_027013095.1 Paracoccaceae bacterium
TGGCTGACCCATGAAATCTCGATCACCGGCGACAGCTATTCGTCTTTTGAGCCACCGCGGCGTGAGAGCATTCCCCGCCGCCAACCGTTGCGGGACGTCTCGGTTGGTGAAGTTCTTAAGGAGGCTATCGGGATAGAACCGGCACGCTGGACACGTGTCGACCAGATGCGGGTGTCTGGCTATCTGAAGAAAACGGGTTGGGAGCGATACAGAACAGCGCGAGCAGGAGGTGAACAGCGGGGACGTGAGTGGCGATATCGACGCTGATCAAGATGAAGACATGATGAAGGGCGCGGGGATTAAATCCTCGCGCCCTTTTTCGTTGGTCCCAACCCCCCTGTTTGGTCCCAACCTTGTCCCAACCTCAAAGGGGGGTTGGGACACGAATTAACCCTTTAAAATCAAGGTGGTCCCAACCTACCCCCTCTGGTCCCAACCTTTTCACTTACTTTATATGGAGGACGTGTAACCATGGGCTAATACACACGCTCTATGGAAAAGGTTAGGGAGGGGTTGGGACAGGGACAGGTTGGGACCAACCAAGATAATGCATTGAAAAGGCGTAATAAAAGCTGGTCCCAACCTATGCTGGAGGTTGGGACCAAGCCGTGAGGTTGGGACCACCAAGCCCGAGGCATAAAAAACATCCAGACGTGGCGGTTTTTCTTGTTTGCGTGACTCCGGGCCGGTATTCTGCCCGTGACCAAAGCCGAAGGCCCATTCGAATTCATGAGCCTTCAAAATGAACACACAAGCACAGATCTCTGACGATGCGCCAGCCAGCATGCTGGGCCGCGCACAAACCATTCTTGCCCTCGACCTCGGAACCATCACCGGCTGGGCGCTGCGCGGATATGACGGGTTGATCACCAGCGGGACGGTCAGCTTCAAACCAAGCCGCTTTGATGGCGGCGGCATGCGGTATCTGCGCTTTCAGAATTGGCTGAGCGAAATGGACCGGCTCAGTGGGCCGATCAGCGCTATCTATTTTGAGGAAGTCAGGCGACATATCGGTACCGACGCAGCGCATGTCTTTGGCGGGCTGATGGCGGTTCTGACCGCTTGGGCCGAAATGCGCGGTGTCCCATATCAGGGCGTGCCCGTCGGCACGATCAAACAATCGGCGACCGGCCGAGGGAATGCCAGCAAATCGATGATGATCGACGCTGCCCGTGCACGCGGGTTCGACCCCAGGGACGACAACGAGGCCGACGCCATCGCAATCCTGTTCTGGGCGATTGAAACCGGCGGAGGCGTTGCGTGAAAGGCATGAGTTTTACGCCCCGGGGTTACGGTGGGAACCGCCGCACGCCCGAAGAGGTCAAGCGCGACGGCTGGAAGGAACAGGGAATGCTGGCCGTGGCGATCGATGATGATCGGCTGACATGGCCGGAACGGGAACTTGTGCGCCAGCTCGGCGAAAAGCTGTATGGCAAACGAAAGGAAGCTCGTCATGACTGACTGGACCATTGAGCAGGTGAAAGACCGGCTGGAACTGGCCGCTGAGGTCATGCGCCAGGCCCCGGGGGTCAAACCACAGGGGTATTTCAGCGCGTGGCCCGAGGTGTTTCACAGCTTTGCCGACAAGGTGGGCCAAACGCCCCGGATGCGTCGGCCGCTCCCAAGCCCGCGCATGATCACCGAGGCCGAGGAATCGCTGCTGTGGCTCAGGTGGCTGGAGAAGGACGACGCCAGGATCGTCTGGTTGCGTGCCAACCGTACGCCGTGGAAGAAGGTTTGCTGGGAGGTGGGTCTCTCGCGGCAGCACGCCGACAAACGCTGGCGGTATGGGTTGGCCGTGATTGTGTGGCGCCTGCGCGGCAAGGAACCACCAACGCGGCGCTCGATGGACTACGTGATTGGTAAGGCAAAGGTGGCTCAGCAAAAAGTGCGACGCTGAGAACCCTGTTGAAATATATCGTTATAACGCATATTATAACAACGCAAATAGGAGCACAGGTCATGTCCAGTCTGAAACTCACCGGCATCGGCAATTCGGTCGGGGTCGTCCTGCCCAAGGACCTGCTTGCGCGCTTGCGTGTCAGCAAGGGTGATCGGCTCTATGCGGTGGAAACGCCGAACGGAATCGAACTCACACCCTACGACCCGGAGTTTGCCACCCAGATGGATGCCGCCGAAGCAATCATGCGCGAGGATCGCGACGTTCTGAAGAAACTCGCCGAATGACGCCCAGGCCTGTCTGGGTGCTCGCCGGTGTCATCAATGCCATCCACCGCCGGCAGCTTGCCGAACACGGGGGGGCGACCGGCGTGCGCGATGCTGGCGCGTTGGCCTCGGCCCTCGACCGGCCTCGCAACCGCCTGGTTTACGGCAGTCCACCGCCCGACCTTTCAGAATTGGCGGCCGGCTATGGCTTTGGCATCGTGCGCAACCACCCCTTCGTCGACGGCAACAAGCGCACGGCTCTGGTTGTGATGCGGCTGTTCTTGAGGTTGAACGGCGCGGAACTGGTTGCCAGCCCAGAGGAAAAATACCGCGTGATCATGGCATTAGCCGCGGGAGACCTTGCAGAAGCAGAACTTGCCGCATGGCTGCGCAGGCATCTTGCGACGTGATTTGCACAGGATCCCTGTCAAGCAAAAACGCCCACAGCTTACACTTTTCAAGGTTACACCGAAATCAATGACAGGCTTGGTTCGCAGGCCTATAACATCCCTATGATCGCACGAGGCGTGAGAGACAGATGGAATGGATGAACGAGGTGGTTGGAATGGGCAGGCGCGGATCGGTTGACCGCAACAACCTTCTCCGGCATCCCGTAAGTCTTTGATTTTACGGGTCCTTTCCCGCCGTAAACGTATACGGGGGGGCTAGGCGCGTTATTTCGCTAGCGACAGGGCAAAAATTTTGGGAGTCCACCTTGGAATCCAGAATCCACCCAAGACCACAATAAACATCAATAAAACAAAGAGTTAGACGCCCACGCGATTACGCAACCTGCTGTCTGGAAATTCGGATTTGGCGTGATCAGGCATCCTGGCATTCCCATTTGATGTAGGCCTTCGTGTCGACGGCCCAGCGTTCGTCGATCTCGACCAGCACGGCGCTGACG
>JALUYI010000017.1 GCA_027013095.1 Paracoccaceae bacterium
TATCTCAAAGCAACGCTTGAGGCTATCGCTGCTGGCCACCCGGCATCCCAAATCGACAATCTCATGCCGTGGGCGTTCAAAACAGCGTCAAGATGAAACCGTTACGGTTTGTGCACACCGCTTACGTCTTTCCTGGGCAGCGCATCGGTTTCAGGTTTCATCGGCTGCTGACCAGTCCAGCCAAGGCGTTTCGACAAATGGTTGAGACATTTCATCGCCAAAAGACCAACAACGCCAAAGGCATGGCAGGGTTTTGGGATTCAAACTTTTGGAAACCGGTTTGCTTTCGCCCTTAATGACAAAAGAGGCCGTTTTGTTCCCGGCAAGCCTCTATAGTCCTGATTATTCGTGGAGCACAATATGGGGCACAAATACATCAAGATCAGTAACAGACTTATATTATTATATTTTCCCGATATATTGGTGGAGCCAGGGGGAATCGAACCCCCGACCTCTTGCATGCCATGCAAGCGCTCTCCCATCTGAGCTATGGCCCCTGAAACAGGACAGACGCAGCCGCCTGTCCGAGGGTATTTAGGCAATGGCTGGAAGCAGATCAAGCGATAATTGCGCTGCAATCAATTTTCGTCGTCATTGGCCGGAACATCGGCGATTTCTTCCAGGTTCACCGTGTCATCATCGTCGTCGTCCAGAAGATCGTCGCCCAGATCCTCGGCGGTGACAACATCGGCGTCGTCATCCAGAACCACGGCAACCTCCAGATCGTCGGCCACGGGCTCGGCCTTTTCGACCTCTTTCACGGGCGTTGCGGCCCGCGTCTTTTGCTGAACCAGGCTGGTCGCATCAAAGCTGGCCCCGCAGGATGGGCACGTCATCGGATCTTTTTGGAGATCGTAAAAACGAACCGAACATTTTGGGCAGGCGCGCTTTACGCCCCATTCTTCTTTGGGCATCGGGAAAACCTCGTAAGGGTCATTGTCGAATAATTGCTGCCACCTGCCATAACCCTGTCACCTTTGTCAAAGGGTTTAGCAACTGTATCTTTCATCGGCTCGCCCCGGCGCGGGGAATAAGGGCCATCTTGGCGGTTTACCCGGCTTCGATCGGCAAATATGATGGCGGGCATGGCTGACAGCATCCAGTTATTTTCGCCGCCAATCACAGTCTATCTCAGCCGTTCAAGCCGGGCCAGACGATTTTCCCTGCGGGTCTCGAGCCACGACGGTCAAGTCCGCCTGACCTTGCCGCAAAATGGCTCGCGCCGGGCCGCGCTTGCCTTTATCAAGCGTCAGGAAGGTTGGCTGCGGCAGGCGCTGGATCAACGCCCGGCACGCGTGGTGCCGGAATACGGCGGCACCTGCCTGTTTGAGGGCCGCCCGCATCTCTTGGTTCCAACGAGCGGGCGCCGCATCAGTGCGGGCGATGGCCAGATCCACATTCCCGGCCCGGCCGAGACTCTGCGCCCCAAATTGCAAGCGTTCCTGAAAACAAGCGCCCGCGCCCGGCTGGTCCAGAGCAGCGCGGCCTTTGCCGATAAGGTCGGTGCGACCATCAGCGCCACAACCCTGCGCGACACCCGTTCGCGTTGGGGATCGTGCAGCTCAAAGGGGCGATTGATGTTTTCATGGCGTCTGATTATGGCCCCGCCCGAGGTTCTGAACTATGTGGCCGCGCATGAGGTTGCCCATCTCGTCGAGATGAACCACAGCCCCGCCTTCTGGGAAATCGTCGCGCGCCTGATGCCCGATTTCACCCAACACCGCCACTGGTTGAGGCAGAATGGCGCGTTGCTCCACAGCGTCTGCTTTCAGGGCTGTTGACGTTGCGGGCAAATGTGATCACAATTCGCCAATGTCCGCATCCGCACGAAACCCCGACTCCGGCGCCCAGCACGAGCGTGTTTACCGCAGCCTGCGCCGGCAAATCATGCATGGCGAGATCCCTCCCGGCACCGCCCTGACCCTGCGTGGCATCGCCGCGCAGTTCGCGCTCAGCATGACCCCGGTGCGCGAAGCCGCCCGTCGTCTTGTGGCGGAAGGCGCGTTGACCTTGTCGTCTTCGGGCCGTCTGGCCTCGCCCGAGCTGTCCGATGATCGCATCGAGGAGCTATCGGCCTTGCGCGCCCTGCTTGAGCCCGAGCTGGCCGCCCGCGCCCTGCCCCGCGCCTATCCCGCATTGATCGACCGACTATATGCGATCAACGCCACTGCCGAACAGATGATCCTGCGACAGGATGCGACCGGCTATATTCGCAGCAATCTTGAGTTTCATCGCACCCTTTACCTGCGCGCTCAGGCCCCTGCCATGCTGGCGATGGTCGAAACCGTGTGGTTACAACTGGGCCCGACCATGCGCGCGCTTTACAGTTCCCTGACCACATTCCCCAAATCGGGCCCGCAATCGAGCCTTCGCCCGGGGCTTCGCCGCCCCGGACATCACCGCGCCATCATCGCAGCGCTGAAATCAGCGGACGAGGCACAGTTGCGCACGGCAACCAAAAGCGACGTGACCCAAGGTCTGCGGATGCTAATGGTCTAAGCGTCGGTGGTCTGGCTGCGCGGATCACCGCGGCAATTTGCCAGCCTCGATGATCGGAAAAAACGTCCCCGTCGACCACAGCCCAAACCACTCGACCCCGCCGACACGGTGCGTGGTGCCGAGATCGACCAGCCGATAAAAGCTCTTGCGGTCAATCAGCGCTTCGAGATTGGCGCGGATCAGGACATAGGGCGCGGGCTCATCCGTGTCGGGGTCATGGGTCACCCGAATCGGATGCTCGGGGCCAGCGGTGGCAGTATCATCGACATTTGTCGTGAACGTGATGGCCTGCTCACGCCCCGTGCCCGAGACACTGAAATCGACCGCCACAAAAGGCGCATCGTCAACCCGGATCCCCACCTTTTCGACCGGCGTGACCAGAAAATACTTGTCCCCATCCTTGCGCAGGACCGAAGAAAACAACCGCACCAATGGTTTACGCCCAACCGGCGTGCCCAGATAATACCACGTCCCGTCGCGCGCGATCCGCATATCAAGGTCGCCGCAAAACGGCGGATTCCACAAATGCACCGGCGGCGGGCCCTTTTTGGACGCCGCCTGTGCTGCACTGGCGATGCTCTCGGCACCGCCTTTCACGATCTTTTGTGACCCGGATTGATTTGTCATTTGTTTCACATGCGTTACTTGGGTTTAATGTGACTAATCCTGTGGCGCGTGTCACGGGTTCATTTCAACATCGGGCAAGGCAGCAGGCATGGATGACACAACCGAAACTCTTACGACCGGAATCGCCGCGCTCAGCGACCGACTGACAGAGGCACGCGCCAGTATCCGCCGGCGCATCATCGGTCAAGACGAGGTGGTCGAACTGTCGCTAATCACCCTGCTCTGTGGCGGGCATGGCCTGCTGATCGGGGTGCCCGGCCTGGCCAAGACACTGCTGGTCGAGACCCTTGGCACCGTCATGGGCCTTGCCACCAACCGCGTCCAGTTCACACCGGACCTGATGCCCGGCGATATCCTTGGCTCGGAAGTTCTGGAAACCGATGCGGACGGCCAGCGCAGCTTTCGCTTTATTGAGGGGCCGGTGTTTTGCCAGTTGCTGATGGCCGACGAGATCAACCGCGCCAGCCCGCGCACCCAGTCGGCGCTGTTGCAGGCCATGCAGGAGCACGAGGTCACCATCGCCGGACAGGCCCGCCCGCTGGCCGCACCATTTCACGTTCTGGCCACCCAGAACCCGATCGAGCAGGAGGGTACGTATCCGCTGCCCGAGGCCCAGCTAGACCGTTTCCTGTTGCAGATTGACGTCAACTATCCTGACCGCGAGACCGAGCGCCAGATCCTTCTGGCCACGACCGGCGCCCATACCGCCACGGCGCATCCGGTTTTCGACAGCACCGGGTTGATCGCAGCCCAGCGTCTGGTGCGCCGGATGCCGATCGGCGATTCGGTGGTCGATCAGATCCTTGATCTGGTGCGCGCTGGCCGCCCCGATGCGGACTCAGCCCCGCCCGAGGTGCGGGCGCATGTCAGTTGGGGTCCCGGTCCCCGCGCCGCGCAGGCCCTGATGCTGGCGGTCCGGGCTCGGGCCCTGCTGCAAGGGCGTCTGGCACCCTCGGCTGACGATGTCGTCGCGCTTGCTGGACCCGTTATGCAACATCGCATGGCCCTTGGCTTTGCCGCCCGCGCCGAGGGAATAAGCCTTGGCGAGATCATCGCTATCATGCGCCGCCATACACCGGGCCTTGGAGCGGCCGCTTGATCGCCCCTGCCCCTCCCCTACGGCACCGGCACAGCGATCCATTTGCCGGGCCGCGCCACCGTGCGCAGGCCGAGGCCGCCCGCTTACCGCCGCTTCTGGCCGAGGCCCAAAAACTGGCCGCAACCGTGGTTGTCGGCACCCATGGACGTCGGCACGCCGGGGCGGGCGAAGAATTCTGGCAATTCCGCAACGCCCTACCGGGCGACAGCCGGCGCAGCATCGACTGGCGGCGCTCGGCGCGCTCGGACGCTCCCTACATCCGGCAGCACGAATGGCAGGCCGCGCAATCCGTTCTGTTCTGGATCGACCCAGCCCGCTCGATGGCCTTCAGCGGCGATAAGGCCCGCGAGGAAAAGGGATCCCGGGCCACGGTTCTGGGCCTGGCGCTAATGATCCTGCTTTTGCGCGCCGGTGAGCGGATAGGCTTGATCGATCAAGATACACCACCAAAATCAGGCCTGAGCCAGATCGAGCGAATCCTTGCCGCCCTTGGTAAACAGCGCGGACAGGCGCCGGACTATGCCACCCCCCGCACCCGCATTCTGCCCCGTGGCAGCCGGGCGGTTTTCCTGTCAGACTTTCTGGCCCCAGAACTTGATTTGCACAACACCTTGCAACGCGCAGCCGATCAGGGGGTCTCGGGCGCACTGGTTCAGATTCTCGATCCGGTCGAAGAATCCTTTCCTTTTGACGGCCGGACCCAGTTTCACAGCATTGGCGGGCAACTGCGCTTTGAAACCTTCCGTGCACGGGGCCTCAGAAACGCCTATCGCCAGCGGCTGGCGGCGCGCAAGTCGGCCGTGGATGAGGCCTGCCGCGCAGCGGGGTGGCGTTATCTTGTCCATCACACCGACGCCCCCGCCCAACCTGCCTTGATGTGGCTTTACGCCGCCCTGAAAGGAGACCCCGCGCCATGACCGCCCTTGGCGCCATCGGCTTTCTGTCTCCGTCGCTGCTGATCGCTCTCGCAGCCCTGCCGCTGTTGTGGTGGCTGTTGCGCGCAGTTCCCCCTGCGGCAATCAAGCGACGCTTTCCGGCGGTGTCACTGTTGCTGGGGTTGAAAGACCCTGAATCGACCCCGGTAAAAACGCCGTGGTGGCTGCTGGCGTTGCGCATGACGGCGCTGGCCGCAATCATCATCGGCTTTGCCGAACCGGTGCTGAACCCGGAACCAGCCAGCAGGTCCACGCATCCGCTTCTGATCCTTGAGGACGCCAGTTGGGCCAGCGCATCGGACTGGGGCGCCCGTAAGGCGCGGGTGCGCGCGGCCCTGAAACGCGCCGGGGCATCCGCTCGTCCGGTGGCGATCCTGTCCCTCAGCGCCCCCCGAGAGCGCCGTCTGGAGTCCGGCGCAAACCTGCCGTTTCAGCCCGCCCGTGCGTGGCTGGACAGATTACCCGCCATGGCCCCAAACCCGTGGGAACCGGATTATGACACCTTTCGCAAGTGGCTGGAGTCCCAGCCCGCGCAGCGGTTTGATACGCTCTGGCTGTCTGACCGGCTGGCCCGCAAAGGACGGCTCAGCCTGACCCGGGATCTGCTGGCCCGAGGCCGTCTGAGCGTCGTCCAAGGCCGCGGCCCGATCGGCGCCTTGCTGCCCGCAGAGAGGGTTGGGGGAAAAATCACCGTTCCGGTTCTTCGTCTGCCCAATATCCTGCCCAAAACCGTCACACTGACCGCCTATGGCCCTGATCCGGCCGGGATCATCCGTCCGCTGGGCCGCACCAGCGGGCGCTTTGCCAAGGGCGCATCGCGGCTGAACCTTGCGCTTGACCTGCCGCTCGATCTGCAGAACCGGATCACGTGGTTTCGCCTTGGCAACACGCGCTCGGCAGGGGCGGTCCTGCTCAGCGACGACACGCTTCAGCGGCGCAAGGTGGCGTTGTTTTCCGCCCAGCGCGCCCGCGAGGAACAAGAGCTTCTCAGCCCCCTGCATTATCTCGAAAAGGCCCTGCAACCCACCGCCGAAGTGATCAAGGCCCCGATGCGCGCAGCACTTAATGCCAATCCCGACGTCATCATTCTTGCCGATATCGCCCACCTGACCGGCGCCGAGGCCGGCCTCTTGGAAAAATGGGTCCGCGCTGGCGGCCTTTTGGTTCGCTTTGCCGGGCCGCGACTGGCGGCAAATAGCTTGCAACAAAACCAAGGCGATCCGCTGCTGCCGGTCCGGCTGCGCGCCGGTGGGCGAACCATCGGCGGGGCCATGTCATGGGGCGCACCACGCCACCTGCAGGCCTTTCGGCGGGATACGCCTTTTCACGGCCTGACGGTGCCCGCCGACGTGAACGTGTCAACGCAGGTGCTGGCCCAGCCCGACCCCGAGCTGTCCCAGCGCACAATCGCGGCCTTGCAGGACGGAACACCGCTGGTGACCGAAAAAACGCTGGGCAAGGGTCGCGTGGTGCTGTTTCACGTCACCGCCAGCGCAGAATGGTCAACCCTGCCGCTGTCGGGCCTGTTCGTCAAGATGCTCGAGCGTCTGTCCGTCTCCACTGGCGGCTCTGCCAGCCGTACCAACGCCGATCTGATCGGGCAGAACTGGCAGCCCCGGCGCCTGATCGATGCGTTTGGCGCCTTCACCTCGGGCAAGGATCGCCCCGTTGTCACGGGCAGGATTCTGACCGCCGGACGCCTTGGGCCCGAGCTGCGACCCGGCCTTTATGTCAACGGGCCGCGGCATGTGGCGCTGAATGTCCTGAAAGCCGGGCGCCGCCTTGATCCGGCCCAATGGCCCGCCGGTGTTACTCTCCTTCCCATGACCCAAACCCGGGAACAGCCGCTGGAACCGCTATTCCTCCTGGCTGGGCTAATGGCGCTGCTTGTCGATATTCTGGCCACCCTCTGGATCGGTGGGCGGCTCTGGGGCAGTCGCGCCGGCGTCATGTCAGCGCTTGCCGTTCTGGCGATTCTGCCAGGGCAGCAGGCGCGGGCGGATGACGCCTTGGCCCTGCGCGCCACCCAAAACACGGTTCTGGCCTATGTGATCACGGGAGATGCGCGCCTTGACCGGGAATCCGAGGCAGGGCTTTATGGTCTGTCGCAAATTCTTGCGCAGCGAACCGCAGTTGAGCCGGCGGACCCCATCGGGGTTAATCTGGAAAAGGATGAGCTGGCCTTTTTCCCACTGATCTACTGGCCGATCTCGGCGCGGCAGAAAACCCCTTCGGAGGCGGCCTATCGGCGGTTGAACACCTATCTGGCCAAGGGTGGGCTGATCCTGTTTGACACGCGTGATGCAAATCTTGCCGGCACAGGGCAGCCCCCGGGCGCAAACGGGCGACGGCTGCAAGAACTGGCGGCACGTCTGGATATCCCGCCGCTCGAACCGATCCCCTCGGATCACGTCCTGACCCGCAGCTTCTATCTGTTGCAGGATTTCCCCGGACGGTACGCGCAAAGCGACGTCTGGGTCGAGGCCGCACCGCCAAATGCGACTCAGACCAAGGGGGTGCCATTTCGCAACCTGAATGACGGTGTCTCTCCGGTTGTCATCGGCGGCAACGACTGGGCCGCAGCCTGGGCCTTGTCGCGCGCAGGCCAGCCTCTCTATCCGGTCGGGCGCGGCGGCTATGCCGGCGAACGCCAACGCGAGATGGCCTACCGTTTTGGGGTCAATCTGGTGATGTATGTCCTGACCGGGAATTACAAATCGGACCAGGTTCACGTCCCGGCCTTGCTGCAACGGCTGGGGCAATAGGATGATCACCAACCTTGTCTTTGACCCTCTTGTGCCGGTCAGCCTACTGACCGGACTGGGGGCTGTGGCGGCAGCCCTCGTGCTGTTTTCCCTGTGGCGCGGGCTGGGCGGCTGGTGGTTGCGCGGATTGGCGGTGCTGATCCTGCTGGCGGCGCTGGCCAACCCCTCGCTGCAACGCGAGACCCGCAACCCCCTTGGAAACATTGTCTTTCTGGTCATGGACCAGACCGCCAGCCAGACCATTCGCAAACGTCCCGAGCAGCTGAAAACCGCGCTGGCGGGAATGCAACAGCGGCTGGGCCAACTGAAAGGGTTCCAGACCCGAACGGTAATCGTCCCGGATGCGCCCGAGGGCAGCGACGCAGGCACCCGCCTCATGCACGCCCTGAACAGCGCTGCATCCGGCGTTTCGCGCCGCCGTATTGCCGGAGCAATCCTGGTCACCGACGGTCAAATCGACGACATGGCGCTGGCCCCGAGGGACTTTCCGGCGCCTGTTCAGGTGCTGCTGACCGGCCGCCGGAATGAGTGGGACCGGCGTCTGGTCATCACCAACGCCCCCGCCTTTGCGATCATGGGTGAGCCCGTGACGCTGGGGTTGAAGGTCGAGGACAAGGGCGCCGTGCCCAAAGACACGCCAAGCCAAAGCGACCTTGCAATCTCGGTCGATGGCGGCCCCGAGCAGCATTTCTCGGTTCCGATAGGCCATGAGGTCAGCCTGCCTCTGAAACTGTCCCACGCCGGACAAAACGTGCTGCAATTCCGCCTTCCGGCCGTCAAGGGCGAGCTGACGACACGAAACAATTTCGCCGTCGTCACCATCAACGGAGTCCAAGACCGGCTGCGGGTTTTACTGGTCTCGGGCGAGCCCCATGCCGGTGAACGCACCTGGCGCAACCTGCTGAAATCCGACAGCTCGGTCGACCTTGTCCATTTCACCATATTGCGCCCGCCAGGCAAGCAGGACGGCGTGCCGATGAACGAATTGTCGCTGATCGCCTTTCCCACCAGCGAGCTGTTTCTGGACAAGATCGACCAGTTTGACCTGATCATTTTCGACCGTTACCGGCTGCGCGGGATTCTGCCCTCGGTCTATCTGGATAACGTCGCGCGTTACGTGGAAAAAGGTGGCGCTGTGCTGATCGCGGCGGGACCCGAGTTCGCTGGCGCTGAAAGCCTCTATCGCTCGCCGCTGGCCCGCATCCTGCCGGCATCCCCCACTGCGGGCGTTTTCGAGACCGGCTTTGTTCCCCGGATCTCGGCCTTGGGACAGCGTCATCCGGTGACTGCGGGGCTTCAGGATTTCGCGCCGCGCAAACCCACAAAAGACGGCACGCCGGGTTGGGGGCGCTGGTTTCGCATGGTCGATGTGACTCCAAAATCCGGCGATATCGTCATGACCGGCCCCAAAAACCGACCGCTGCTGATTCTGGATCGGGTCGGCAAAGGGCGCGTTGCACTGCTGGCCTCGGATCAGGCGTGGCTGTGGGATCGCGGATTCGAAGGCGGCGGCCCGCAGCTGGAGCTGTTACGCCGTCTGGCCCACTGGATGATGAAAGAGCCGGAACTGGAGGAAAACGCCCTTGGCGCAACGGCCAAAGGGCGGCACATCACCGTCACCCGGCGCACGTTGAGGGACAAGCCCTACCGCCTGTCCATAACCGGCCCGACCGGCAAGGCACGCGAGGTGTCGATGAAAAAGATCGCACCGGGGCGTTATGTCTATCGCTTTACCGGTCGGCAGAACGGGCTCTATCGGTTTCAGGAGATTGCGTCGCCCGATGGCGTCAACGGACCTCGTCCGCTGACGGCGGTTCTGGCCTTGGGGCCGCGGGCGCCAAAGGAATTTGAGGATCCGGTCTCGACCGGCGCGCGGCTGGCAACTCTGGTGCGCACCAGCCGCGGCGGGATCCACCGGATCGCGGATGGCCTGCCCGCGCTTCGTCTGGTGCACGCCGGGCATGTCGCCTCGGGACGTGGCTGGATGGGGCTGGTGGCGCGCAACGCCTATGTCACCACCGACATCCATCTGCGGCCTCTGGCGCGGACCTGGGTATTTCTGCTGCTGGCTGCATCCCTGATGCTGCTGGCCTGGTGGCGCGAGGGGAAATAAGGGAAAATACTGGACACCACCTCGGCATTCTGCAACTGGTAAAGCCATATGACCAATCTTGCAGAGCGTTCTGACGCCCGTCAGGAGACCCGACCATGGACATGCCCACCCCCGATCCATCTGTTCTGTCCCGCAAGGACGAGATCGTTGCCCGCCTTCGTGCTGCCTTGCCTGAAGGGGCGGTCATCGCGGACCCGACCGAAACGCGAGCCTATGAATGCGACGCGCTGACAGCCTATCGCTGCCCGCCTCTGGCGGTAGTGCTGCCGGCTTCGACAGCCGAGGTCGCGGCGGTTTTGAAAATCTGCCATGCTGCACGGGTGCCTGTGGTTCCACGCGGCTCGGGAACATCGCTATCAGGGGGGGCCCTGCCGACGGCAGACAGCGTAATTTTGGGCGTATCGCGGCTGAATCAGGTGCTGGAAACGGACTATCAGAACCGCTTTATCCGGGTGCAGTCCGGGCGAACCAACCTCAGCGTCACCGGGGCGGTCGAGGCCAACGGGTTTTTCTACGCGCCGGATCCATCCAGCCAGCTGGCCTGTGCCATTGCCGGTAATGTGGCGATGAATTCGGGCGGCGCCCACTGTCTGAAATACGGGGTCACCACCAATAATCTGCTGGGGGTGACGTTGGTGCAGATGGACGGCACCGTGATCGAGATCGGCGGTGCTCATCTGGACGCTGCGGGGCTGGACCTGCTGGGGGTGATCTGCGGTAGCGAGGGCCAGCTGGGAGTCGTGACCGAAGCCACCCTGCGGATCCTGCACAAGCCCGAAGGCGCGCGCCCGATTCTGATCGGGTTCGACAGCAATGAGGCGGCGGGGGCCTGTGTCGCGGACATCATCAAGGCCGGAGTCCTACCGGTTGCAATCGAGTTCATGGACCGCCCGTGCATCCGGGCAACCGAGGCGTTCGTCCATGCCGGATATCCAGATGTCGAAGCGCTGCTGATCGTCGAGGTGGAAGGCGACAAGGCCGACATAGACGCCCAACTTGCCCGCATTAGCGACATCGCAACCCGGCATAATCCGGTCGAGATCCGTCAAAGCAAATCGCCCGAGGAAAGCGCGCGCATCTGGGCCGGGCGAAAATCGGCATTCGGTGCGATGGGGCAGATCAACGATTACCTCTGCCTTGACGGCACGATTCCGGTATCGCAACTGCCCCATGTGCTGCAGCGTATCCGGCAATTGTCGGGGCAATATGGTCTGGACGTGGGCAATGTCTTTCACGCCGGAGATGGCAATATGCACCCGTTGATCCTGTTTGACGCCAACAAGCCGGGCGATCTGGCCAAGGCCGAGGCGATGGGCGCCGACATCCTGCGCCTCTGCGTCGAAGTCGGCGGCTGCCTGACCGGCGAACATGGCGTTGGGGTCGAGAAACGCGAGTTGATGTTCGACCAGTTCTCGGCCGAAGATATGGCGGTGCAGATGGCGGTCAAGGATGTGTTTGACCCAGGGTGGCTGCTAAATCCGGCCAAGGTATTTCCCCTTTCCGTCAGCAACGCCCACCGCGCGCCCTGAGAGCCGGGAACTTCGGACGTTTTGGGGGTGGATGTTTGGGGGGCGCGGCCCCCCGGCCCGTCCGGGCCTTCCCCCCGGAGTATTTGGACAAAAAAGAATGCATGTTTGTGATGAAAAAGAACTGTCCGAAGCGATCGTTTCAGCCGAAGGGCCGTTGCGAATCATCGGCGGCGGCACCCGGGGCTTTGCCGATACGGTTTCGGGGACAGAGCTGTCCACCCTTGGCCTGAACGGCGTCAGGGTTTACAAACCGGGGGCCCTTACGCTGGTCGTCGGCGCAGGCACGCCGGTCTCGGAGGTCGAGGCTCTGCTGCAGGCCCAAGGGCAGCGCCTTGCGTTTGAGCCGATGGATCATCGAGGCCTGACCGGACAGAGCGGCCCACCGACGATTGGCGGTATGGCAGCGGCCAATGTCTCGGGACCACGGCGCATTCAGGTCGGGGCCTGTCGTGATTTTCTGCTGGGCGTGCGCTTTGTCGATGGGGCCGGACGGATCATCAAGAACGGTGGGCGCGTGATGAAGAATGTCACCGGGTATGATTTGGTCAAGCTGATGGCCGGCAGTTTCGGAACGCTCGGGGTCCTCAGCGAACTTTCGCTGAAGGTTCTGCCGGCGGCCGAAACCGCCGCCACCCTGCGCATCGAGGGGCTGGACGACAGCCGCGCAATCGAGGCGCTGGCCGCAGCATTGGCGGCCCCCTTTGACGTCAGCGGAGCGGCCCATACGGAGGGCGCAACCCTTTTGCGTCTTGAAGGGTTTGCCCAGTCCGTGAGCGCCCGGGCAAAAAAGCTGGCAACCCACCTGAGCCGCTTTGGACCGGCCGAGATTCTGGACCATACGGCCACCGATATGATCTGGAAGCGCCTGCGTGATGTCGTGCCATTTCATGACCGTCCGGGCAATGTTTGGCGGATCTCGGTCAAGCCCTCGGACGGGCCGCGCATCGGGGCAGCCTTGCGTGATATGGGCGAGGCCCAGATCATCTATGACTGGGGTGGCGGTCTTGTCTGGGCATTGCTGCCCGATGACATCGATGCGCGCGCCGCGTTGCAGGGGATCAGAGGGCACGCCCGGCTGGAGCGCGCCAATCTGGAAAACCGCAAGACCCTTGGGGTCTTTGCCCCCGAGAGCGCTGTTATTGCGCAGATTTCGGCAGGGCTGCGGGCCCGGTTCGACCCTCGGGGGATCCTCAATCCCGGGCTGATGCAAACGGCAAAACGAGGCTAGCAATGCAGACCCATTTCACCCCAGAGCAGCTGGAAAATCCGGCAATTTCCCGGGCCGACAAGATTCTGCGGGCCTGCGTCCACTGTGGGTTTTGCACCGCGACCTGCCCCACCTATCAGGTTCTTGGCGATGAGCTGGACAGCCCGCGCGGACGCATCTACCTTATCAAGGACATGCTGGAAGAGGGGCGTGCGGCGGATACCAGAACGGTTCAGCATGTGGATCGCTGCCTTTCCTGCCTGGCCTGTGTCTCGACCTGCCCGTCAGGGGTTGATTACATGCATCTGGTCGATCTGGCGCGCGCCCATATCGAAGAGACCTACCAGCGCCCGCTGGTGGATCGGCTGCTCCGCTGGGCATTGGCGCGAATCTTGCCCTATCCAAACCGTTTCCGGCTGGCCATTTATGCCGCCCGGTTGGCCCGACCGTTACAATCCGTTCTGCCGGTGAAACTGCGGGCTCTGATGGCCTTTGCCCCGGACTCATTGCCGCCGGTCAGCCGCAATGACGATCCGCAGGTGTTCCCGGCAATCGGACCACGCAAACGCAGGGTTGCGCTGATGACCGGCTGTGCGCAACGGGCGCTGAACACCGACATCAACGACGCAACCATTCGCATCCTGAGGCGCGCGGGCTGTGACGTCGTCATCGCCAAGGGGGCCGGGTGCTGCGGCGCCCTAACCCATCACATGGGCAAAACCGACGAAAGCCACCGAACCGCAGCAAAGAATATCCGCGCCTGGTGTGCTGAAATCGACGGTGCGGGACTGGACGCCGTTGTCATCAACACCTCGGGCTGTGGCACGACGCTGAAGGATTACGGCTATATGTTTCAGGACAGCCCACTGGCGGCCGATGCCGCGCGCGCTTCGGCGCTGGCCTGTGATATTTCCGAACTGCTGGCCGATCTTCACCTGCCCCCAGGCGGGGCGGCACCGCTGAGGGTGGCCTATCACTCGGCCTGTTCACTGCAGCATGGGCAGCAAATCAAGACCCTGCCAAAAGACCTGCTGCGTAAGGCGGGGTTCGAGGTGGTCGAACCGGCGGACCCTCATCTCTGCTGCGGCTCGGCGGGCACCTATAACCTGCTGCAGCCAAAGATCGCAAACCAGTTGAAGGCGCGCAAGATTGCGACGCTAGGCGCCACCGAACCGGCGGTTATCGCAGCCGGAAATATCGGATGCATGATCCAGATCGGCTCGGGCACCGATACTCCGGTGGTTCACACGGTCGAACTGCTGGACTGGGCGACCGGTGGTCCCAAGCCCCGCGCGTTGTCGCAAAATCAGGGCCAAACTCCGCCGAAACCACAGGATTTCCCCGAGATGCACCAATAATCCCACATTCCCGCCTTAGTTTCGCCGCATGAACCCGTAGATTTGTCTGTGGGGGCGCGGAGTTAAGGACGCGCAATGCGTAAATTTTTGTTGCTGCTGCTCGTGTTGTGGATCACCTCTGAGAAGGCCCCGGCGCAGGACCTGATACAGCCGGTCCGTCTGGCCACGGCGGATACCGCCGGAGTCTGGAATGCGGTTGGTCGGGTCAATCTGATCGGGACCGGATTTTGCACCGGAGCGTTGATCGCGCCGAACCTCGTGCTGACTGCAGCCCACTGCATGTATGACAAACGCACGGGCCAACGGGTGAAAACCGAGAACGTCGAATTTCTGGCCGGCTGGCGTGACGGGCGCGCCGTTGCCGACCGTTTCGCCCGAAAAGTCATCATCCACCGGGCCTACAAATATAACAGCCGCCGCCGCCTTGACCGGGTGGCCTCCGATATCGCGCTAATCGAGCTTGAGCATCCGATTCGGAATGTACGGATCTTGCCCTTCGGCTGGGCCGGGCGTCCGAAAGTCGGGCAAACCGTGCGCGTCGTCAGCTATTCCAAGGACCAGCCGCAAGAGCCCGCGTTGCATAACATCTGCCGGGTTCTGGGCCGCGATCCCAGCGTTCTGGTGCTGTCCTGCCACGTCACCTTTGGGGCCTCGGGTTCGCCCATCTTCATCACCGAAAACGGCGTGCCCCGCATTGCCTCGATCATCTCGGCCAAGGCCGAATGGCAAAACCGCGATGTCGCCCTTGGCGTAACCCTCAGCCGCCCGCTGGAAGAGATGCTTTCGTCGCTGGCCTCGGGAAAATCCGCTATCCGCCGTATCCAGTCGCTGAGTTCCCGGCTGCGAAAGTAGCTGGGGTCCGGATAAATTTTTTCCCAAAAATCCTCTTGAAACACCGATTTTCGCGCCCATATTTTTTTCAGTCGGGCGCTGAGTTCAGGCCTGACATCACAGCCGAGGGGTCGGTCCGCGATGGACGATCCCGCAACGAACAGTATCGCTCAAGTCAGGAGGATGCGACTATGCGCAATTTTGATTTTACCCCCCTTTACCGGTCAACCGTTGGCTTTGATCAGTTCGCCGATCTTCTGGATCGGGCGTTTTCAACCGATCTGAACCAAACCACCTATCCGCCCTATAACATTGAAAAAACCGCCGAAGATGCCTATCGCATCTCGATTGCGGTTGCCGGTTTCTCCGAGGACGACCTGAATGTCGAAACCCGGGAAAACCAACTGTTCATCTCAGCCCGCAAAACCGAAGAAACCAAGGAAGAGGCCAAGACCTTCCTTCACCGCGGCATCGCGGAGCGCTCGTTTGAAAAACGCTTCCAGTTGGCGGACCATGTCATCGTGACCGGCGCCAGCATCGAAAACGGCATGCTGAACATCGACCTTGTGCGCGAAATGCCCGAGGCGCTGAAACCGCGCAAAATTGAGATCAACGCCAAGAAGGCCATCGAAGGCAAGTTGTCGAAAAAATCGGTGGACAAGGCGGCCTAACCCGCTCCCGACGGTTCACGACAAAATGGGTCCGGGGCATTCGCTCCGGGCCTTTTTATTGCGCAGAGTCCGGTGCCTTACCAATGCGGCGGCGGCTGATCGGCCAGCGGGATTGAACCGGCGCTGGCGGCCTCGTCGCTGGCAAGGCGGGCGATCAGCATGTCCACATGGCGCCTCAGGGCCTCGATTTCCCCGGCCTGCCGGGCCACGACGTCATTCAACTCATCCACAGTCCGCGCCAGATGCGCATGCTGGATTTCCAGATCGGTCAGTCGAACATCGCTCATCCCGGCTCCCCTTTTGGCCCCTTTCCCTTAGCGATAGCACGCCGCATAGAGCGCCTGCAACTTGCCCCTTATTGCCCCATGCGTTAGGGAGGCGGCAACATTCGGCCCGACGACAGGAAAACTCCAATGGCCAAGCAGAAGAAACAAAAAATCCACCGCCCCCGCGCCGAGACCCCAAAGGGGTTTCGGGACTATTTTGGCGCCGATGTGACCCAGCGAAACGAGATGCTGGCAAAGATCGCCGAAGTTTACCACCGCTATGGCTTTGATCCGCTGGAAAGCTCGGCGGTCGAAACCGTCGAGGCGCTGGGCAAGTTTCTGCCAGACGTCGAGCGCCCCAACGAGGGCGTGTTCGCGTGGCTTGAGGAGGACAAGGATTGGCTGGCGCTGCGCTATGACCTGACGGCGCCGCTGGCGCGGGTTTACGCCCAGCACCGCAACGATCTGCCCACCCCCTATAGGCGCTATGCAATGGGGCCGGTCTGGCGCAACGAAAAACCGGGGCCGGGACGGTTTCGCCAGTTTTATCAATGCGATGCCGATACCGTGGGCGCGGCAAGCGTGGCCGCGGACGCCGAGATTTGCGCCATGCTGGCCGACACGCTCGAGGCCGTGGGGATTGCGCGCGGCGATTATGTTATCCGGGTCAATAATCGCAAGGTTTTGGATGAAATCATCCGTGGTTTGATGGTCGACAGTGAAAAAACACGCGCTTTGCCAAGAAACTTTAGTGATGCACTTAACACTAGAGGGAGTGATTGGAAGTTTGTGGAACCCGAAGATATACTACGTACGATTGATAAGTTTGATAAGGTCGGTGCCGAAGGCGTAATCGAATTGCTGACGGAGGGTCGAAAAGATCAGTCCGGTGCATTCATAGAGGGTGTTGGGCTTTCCACGCAAGACGCCGCTCGAGTCGTGCAATTCATGGAGTCGCGTGGGCAAGACAATACTGAGACGCTCTCAAACTTGCGCGAGTTAATGGGGCCTTCCGTCTTGGCCGTCCATGAGGAGCATGGGGTTCACCATACCGGCCTCGAAGGATTGGATGAGCTTGAAACCATCGCAACCCTTCTTGAGGCCCAAGGCTACGGCCCTGATCGCATCGTCATCGACCCCTCGGTCGTGCGTGGTCTTGGCTATTACACGGGGCCGGTGTTTGAGGCCGAGTTGACCTTTGAAATCAAGGACGACAAGGGCCGTGTGCGACAGTTCGGCTCGGTCGCGGGAGGTGGGCGTTATGATGATCTGGTGAAACGCTTTACCGGGCAAAGCGTGCCGGGAACAGGCGTTTCCATCGGCGTTGACCGTTTGCTGGCGGCCCTGCGCGCCAAGGGGCGGATTGACAGCACATCCCAAGGCCCCGTTGTCGTGACGGTGATGGACCGCGACCGCATGGGTGATTATCAGGCGATGGTGGCCGAACTGCGCAATGCGGGGATCCGCGCCGAGGTTTACCTTGGCAATCCGAAAAATTTCGGCAACCAGTTGAAATATGCCGATAAACGAAACAGCCCCGTTGCGGTGATCGAAGGGGCTGATGAAAAGGCGCGCGGCGTTGTGCAGATCAAGGATCTCGCCCTTGGCGCGCGTTTGGCTGCGGATATGACCACCAACGAGGAATGGAAATCCCAGCCCGCCCAAATGGAAATCGCGCGTGCCGATCTGGTGGCCGAGGTTAAAAAGATGATCGCCCGCGCCAATGCTGCGGATCGGGAATAATCCCCCATGCTGACCCCAAGCAACGCCCGCACCAAATCCGAGGCCGACCGCCTGTTTGCAGCCTTTGTCGCCGCCGGTGCCGAGCCGGTCGAGGCCGCTGCCCTGCAACCCGCCGAGACGCTGCTTGATCTTTACGGCGAGGATATCCGCGCGCGCGCCTATGTCACCCATGACCCCTTGGTGGGCGAGATGATGCTACGTCCAGATTTCACTGTTCCCGTGGTTCAGATGCATATGCACAACGGTGCCGAGCCGGCCCGCTACACCTATCAGGGCCCGGTCTGGCGCAAGCAACCGACAGAACGCGACCGGGCGCGGGAATATCTGCAGGTGGGGTTTGAACTGTTTGACCGCTCCAACCCCGCCAAGGCGGATGCCGAGGTTTTCTCGCTATTTTCCCGTGTGTTGCAACATCTTAACCTGCGCGCGGCCAGTGGCGACATGGGGATCCTGATGGCCGCCATCGAGGGGCTGGACACAATGGAGCAGCGCAAGGCCGCGCTGAAACGGCATATCTGGCGCCCACAACGGTTTCGTCAGCTTCTGGACCGCTTCGGGGGGCAATCGCCCGTACCCGACACCCGCCAAGCGCTGCTGGTGGCCGCCGAAAAAACACCCGTGGCCGATTTGTGCGCTGCCGCCGGGCAACACGTCGGCCTGCGCAGCATCTCGGACGTCAGCGCGCGCGTGGCAACGCTGGTTGACGACGCCAGAACCCCGCCGATTTCTGCGGAACAGGTGAATCTTTTGGAGGACATCCTGAACATCCGCGAAAAATCACCCGCCGCTTTGGCCCATTTGCGCGCCCTTGCCTGCGACATGCCTCCCCTGACCCCGGCGCTGGACAAGATGGAGGCGCGTCTGGACGCGATGTCCGCCCGCCAGATCGATGTCGACGCGCTGGATTTCGAGGCCAGTTACGGGCGGACCACGATGGAATATTATGACGGCTTCGTCTTTGGTTTTTTTGCCGAAACCCGCGACGATCTGCCCCTGATCGCCAGCGGCGGACGGTATGATGCGATGACGGCAGTTCTGGGGCGCGGCCGCAGCATTCCGGCGGTGGGCGGTGTAATCCGCCCGGCGGCAATCGCCTCCCTGCTGGAGGCTCTGTGATGACCATAAAGCTGGGAATTCCGTCCAAGGGGCGCCTGCAGGACAAGACCTTTGAATGGTTTCAGGCGCGCGGCGTCACCTTGCAGCGCAGCGACTCAACGCGCGAATACGCTGGCTCGGTCAAGGGCATGGAAGGGATCGATCTGGTGCTGTTGTCGGCTGGCGAAATTCCACAAGAGCTGGCTGCCGGTCGAATCCACCTCGGCGTGACCGGCACCGACCTGATCCACGAAAGGATCGTCCGCTGGCAAGACCGGGTCGAGATCCTCGGGCTGATGGGCTTTGGGCACGCCGACCTTGTGGTTGCGGTGCCCAAAACATGGGTTGACGTCGAAACACTGGACGATCTTGACGCCGCCGCGGCACAATTTCGCGCCCGACACGGGTTTCGCCTGCGGATTGCCACGAAATACCACAATCTGGTGCGCGATTTCCTGCGCGCCCACGGGGTTGCGGATTATCAACTGGTGGACAGCCAGGGGGCCACCGAGGGCACAGTCAAGAACCTGACCGCCGAGGCGATTGCCGACATCACCTCGACCGGCGATACGCTGGAAGCCAACCACCTCAAGGTGTTGTCCGACGGGCTGATCCATCAGTCCCAGGCGGCTCTGGTGGCCTCGGTCAGCGCCGAACCCTCAACCGCCGAGCGCGCGACGCTGACCACCCTGCTTGACCGCCTTGGCTTGCCTATGCGCACAACCTCGGAAGGTTCCGCCTGCTAGACCCAGTCCCCCTGCGCCTACTCGGCAGCCAACTTTTCCCGCTGACGGCCGAGATCGCACAATTGGCGAACGACATCTCCGATCAACTGCTGCAGTGCGCCGAAATTCGCATTGGGCTGGATCGTAACTTCGTCCATATAAAGGGCCCGGTCGATCTCGATCTGCAGGGCATGCTGGCCCTTTTCCGGCCTGCCGTAGGTCTGTGTCACAAACGCCCCGGCAAACGGCAGATTGCGCGATACCCGCAGGCCCGCGCCCTGAAACAGCCGCGCCGCCTCGTCCATGATTTCAGGTGCACTGGAAGCCCCGAAACGATCACCCAGAACGATCTCTGGTTTGCGCTCAAAGGCAAAGGACGTGGCACTGAGCGCGGCGTGGGGCATTGAGTGGCAGTCAAACAGGATCGCCCGCCCGAACGTCCGCTGGCTGCCAGCGATCAAGGCTCGCAAGGCCTGATGGTAGGGGTGATAGCACTGGTTCAATCGCGCTCGTGCCTCAGCCACGGTTATCTTGCCGCTGCGGATCTCTTGCCCATTGGCAACGACGCGGGGAATAACGCCCAGCCCGGCAGCAATCCGGGGGTTATAGCGCCTTTTTTCAAGGCCGATGATCAGCGCCGGGTCCAACTCATCCTCGCCACGGTTGAGTTCCACATACGCGCGCGGTAACAGCGCAGTCAGCAGAGGTGCACCATGTTCCGGAGCCGAGGCAAACAGCTGGTCGATAAAGGCGTCTTCGGATGAGCGAATCGTTGTTTCGTCCAGTTGCGAGCTGCGAATAAAGCTCCACGGATACATCCGCCCACTGTGCGGAGACGCAAACACCACCGCCGTCTTGCGGTGTTTCGGCCATTTCACGTCATAGGTTGGTCGGGACATACGACTCATTTCCGATTATTCTCTGTCTTTGAGCATTTCATTTTCCGAAAACCACTTGAACCCCAAAGCGACTCTGACTATAGAAGCGCGACGTGGGCGTTGCCACATTCCCACAGGATTATGGCAGCGCCTTTGACATTTCGGGCGTATAGCTCAGCGGGAGAGCACTTCGTTGACATCGAAGGGGTCACAGGTTCAATCCCTGTTACGCCCACCATTCCCTTCCCGGGGGAAACCAAAACCAACGGGCGCAAGCGCGCCGCGACTTATGGAGAGAGACCATGAAGGTCAAGAACTCACTTCGCTCTTTGAAAGCGCGCCATCGCGATTGCCGAATCGTGCGCCGTAAAGGCCGCGTTTACGTCATCAACAAAACCCAGCCCCGTTTCAAAGCCCGCCAAGGCTGACGGATCGCGCGGCGACAACTCTGCGGCATTAACCGCAGACGCCATCGCCAACCGGCGAAAGACCATAAAACAGGCCGCCAGGGATGTGCCCGGGCGGCCTTCTTGTGTCGTTGTCTTGCGTCTTGTGTCGTCGCTCTGGAGTCAGGGCCGTTCGCCGACCGCAGTCAATGCTGCCATCGTCTTAGTATTCAGGAATCCGGTAACGGGCAAGTGTTTGTCCCTTTGGTATTTTCGAATCGCCTGCCGGGTCCAATCGTCAATGACGCCATCGACTGGTCCCGGATCATACCCCCGCAATGCCAGAATGCGCTCAACCATCTCGAACTGACCCTTGAACTTCAGCTCGGCTTGTCTGGCCTTGCCCTTTGGCTTGGCTGGCGGTGGCGCCTGCAATGCGCTCAGGCGATCCCGCGCCTGCCCAGCAAACTGGCCATCGGGAAAGGCCAGCAAGAATGTTCGATACCCGGCCACCGAGTTGGCCAGCACGGCCGCGCTCCACGCCAGTTGCTCTTTCTTGTTTCGGGCGTCTTCCCTCTTTTTTCGGGCGTCCTCTTTGGCGGCCTGAATAGCCCCCAGCCGCGTCCGGGCAAGGTCTGAGAACAGGCCGTTCGGATAGCGGTCGAGATAGGCGCGCAAACCCTGCTCGTCGCCGGCTTTGGCGCCACTTGCCGCCCAGAAATCCTTGTCATCGCGGCGTTGCGCCTGATTTTGCTGGGCCTGACGCAACTGGTTCAGCCGTTTCACGGCGATATTCGCGTGATAGCCCGCCGGGTATTGACTGAGAAAGGCTTGGTAGGCGGCGATCGTATTCAACAGCGCCGCATTGTCCCAAGCGTCACGCTCGCGCGCGGCAGTGGCGTTTCGTCGGGCTGCGACAAGCGCCTGCAAATCGCGCTGTGCGCGGGTCGCATAGAGCCCGTTCGGATAGCGCCTGAGATACCGTCTCAGGCCTTTTTCAGTGCCGTTGACCGCACCCGACGCCACCCAGTAATCCCGGTCCGCCGCCTCTCTTGCCCGCTGCGCCCGCGCTGCGGCCTGCGCGCGTTCATTGGCGGCCTGAACCGCTTGACGATTCAACTGCCCGATCTGCCCAGCTGTGATGTAACCGGTGATCGGCAAACCGCGATCGCGTTGCCAGGCGGCGATCGCCTTGCGTGAACCACGACCAAACATCCCGTCAATGCCGTAGGTGTTATAGCCAAGCGCGGTCAGGTTGCGCTGAATTTGCAACCGCGTTGCGCGATCAAGGTTAAGAGCCGCCTCTCGGTCCTGCGCAATCTGGGCCGGGGTTTTGGCCGGGATCTGAGCCGGGGCGGGTATCACGACGGGTCCCGGATTCAGCCGATTCCGGGCCTCCTCGGCATGCCGCCCGTCAGGAAAGGCCCGCAGGTATGCGCGCACCCCCTCGGCTGGACCGCCCATATCCAGAACCGCCTGCCAATAGCCGTCATCCTTGGCACCGGCCTGATCTGAAACCGGAACGGCCCCGGGGCGCAGGCTGCCGAGGTTTGAAATGAACCCGAACCCTTCAATCCCGTTCGGAGCGGCGGCCAGAGCATCGGAAAACCCCATCCCCGGCAGCAGGAAACCCTGCCGCAGAACGTGGTCGATATCATCCGGGCGGCCCTTGACCAGCAACACCCCCTGCGGAACCTGAAACTGGCCGATCCCCGGCTTCAGCCCGGCGCTGGTTTTCAGGTTGGACTTGGTCGTGGCCAGAAAAATCGCTGCCCGCCCCGGCTTGGCGGAAATAACGTCAAGCAGAACGTTGATTGAAACCCCGTGCCCGTAAATATCGCCAAGGCTGGTCGGGCTGGTATCGACAGGCAAAAACCATGTGTCGTTATCAGAGTGGACAAATTGCCCGGCCAGAACAACCGCAGCCCCCTCTGCGCCATCAACGCGCGCAAGCAGGCCGTCAATTGCGCGCTGGGTTTGCCGAGTGTCCAGATTGCGCCCCGAGATGATTGCATAGCCGGCATCCCGAAACGGGCTGGTGGCATTCAGAACAGCAACCCCCCGCGGCATCCGACCGGCACCAGCATAATTCGAGTTGCCTATCAACAGGGCAACATTTGCCGAAAATGCAGCAGAGGCCGAAACCAAGCCGCCAATGAACAAGAACAATCCCAGTCTGAAAATCGCCAACATAATGCCTCCGTAAATCTTGTCCCGTCCCGGGGCGGCCTGTGGGGGTAGACCTTAATCGTAGCTCCTCTTATCTTCGATCACTTTCCCGTCATTTGGCAAGGTGCCCGGGGCGACAATATTCACGTTTCCGCGCAGTTTCAGGGTTTCCAGAACCGCTTTTTCAAAGATTTCCGGATCGGGCGTATCACTTTCGATCTGAACCGTCATCACGTCCTTTTCTCCGGCGCGGCTGGCAATCACCCGGGCGCGAACGATCGCCGGGTGGCTGGCCACAAGGGCCGCAACCTGTTCGGGACGCACGAACATGCCCTTGATCTTGGTGGTCTGGTCGGCGCGGCCCATCCACCCCTTTATGCGCATGTTGGTGCGCCCACAGGGGCTGATCCCCGGCAGAACGGCGGACAAATCGCCGGTGGCAAAGCGGATCAAGGGATAATCGGGGTTGAGCGTGGTCACAACAACCTCACCCACCTCGCCCTCGGGAACCGGCGTTCCGGTCCCAGGAGTGACGATCTCGACGATAACGTGCTCGTCCACGATCATCCCCTCCATCGCCGGCGTTTCATAGGCGATATTGCCAAGGTCCGCGGTGGCGTAGTTTTGCAGGCACTGGATTCCGCGCGCCTGATATTCGGCCCGCAGCGAGGGGAACAGCGCCCCGCCGCCAACGCCGGCACGCTTGATCGAGGACAGGTCAACACCCATCGCATCGGCCCGGTCCAGAATGACCTTCAGATAGTCGGGTGTCCCTGCGTACGCGGTCACGCCGATATCATGAGCGGCCCGCACCTGCAGCTCGGTCTGTCCGGTTCCCGCTGGAAAAACAGCGGCCCCGACACTGCGTGCGCCGCTTTCAAAAATCATCCCCGCCGGGGTCATATGATAGGAAAAACAGTTCTGTACGATGTCACCCTTGCCAATCCCGCACGCATGCAGAAACCGACCGATCCGCCACCAATCCGGCGTTGTGCGTCCGGGCTCATAAATCGGGCCCGGCGACTGAAAGATATGCTCAAACCCGGACGCCGGACGGGTCGTCAAGCCGCCAAAGGGCGCCGCCCCGGCCTGTGCCTTGCCAAGGTCGGATTTGCGCAGGACAGGTAGCCGGGCCAGATCCGAGACACTGGTGATGGCCTCTGCATCGATCCCGGCCAGCAGCTCGGCCAGCTTTGGTGCCTGCTCTTGCGCGCGCCGGATCTGGGCCGGCAATTCCCGGGCCAACGCTGCAGCGCGCTGGTCCGATGAACGGGTCTCCAGGTCATCAAAGTAACGTGTCATGGGTTTGACCTTTCCTTGGGTTGCACGCCATGCTGAGGGTGCAGCCCGCTCTCACCACTTGATTTTGAATGTACGAAGCGCGAAAAGTCGGCTCCTTTTTTATCACATGCCCTAATTCAGCCAGCGTTTGCGCCGCCGATATGAGCGCACATCGCGGAACGACTTTCGCCCTTCCTCGGAAACCCCGAGGTAAAATTCCTTTACATCCGGGTTCTCGCGCAACTCCTGCGCCGGCCCATCCATCACCACACGCCCGGACTCCAGAATATAGCCATGATGGGCGTATTTCAGCGCCACATTGGTGTTCTGCTCGGCCAGCAGGAACGAGACGCCTTCTTTTTCATTAAGGTTTTTCACAATGCCGAAGATTTCCTCAACCAACTGCGGTGCAAGTCCCATCGAGGGCTCATCCAGCAGGATCGTCTCCGGTTTACTCATCAGCGCGCGCCCGATTGCAATCATCTGCTGCTCACCCCCCGAGGTATAGCCGGCCAGCGATTTGCGCCGCTCTTTCAGGCGCGGGAAATAGCTGTAAACCAGATCCAGAGCCGCGTTGATCGCCTGCCCCCCGTCCTTGCGGGTGAACGCGCCGGTCAAAAGGTTCTCTTCAACGGTCAGATGCTCAAAACAATGGCGCCCTTCCATCACCTGAATGACGCCGCGGCGCACCAGCTCGGCAGGGTTCAACTGGGTAACATTCTCGCCGTGATATTCGATCCGCCCCTTGGTCACCTCGCCGCGCTCGGATTTCAACAGGTTCGAAATTGCCTTTAGCGTGGTGGTCTTGCCCGCACCATTGCCCCCCAGCAGCGCCGTAATCCCGCCTTTGGGAACGGCTAGGCTGACGCCCTTCAAAACCAGAATGACGTGGTTGTAAATCACCTCGATGTTGTTGACCTCCAGAATGGTTTCGGCCGGGGTCGCATCGGGTTTGGTCATGGTCATGGCGCTTGTCCGCTTGCTTGTCATCGTGACGTTTGGGAGGAGTGCAGGACCAGCCCCCGCAAGGGGCTGATCCAAGGTCTTGTCTGACCCTGTTGCGGGATCAGAGCAACAGCATCAGCCGCCGCATTTCTGGGTGACCCAGTCAGGCTTGCCCGCGACATATTTGTCGGCAGCTTTTTCCAGAGCGGCACGAACCCGGTCGGTCATCGGCGTGATGCCATCCGACGTCTTGACCCATTTTTTGCCGTCCCACTGCTGCATGAAGATCGCTCCACCGCTGCCGTGGTTCTTGCAACTAGCCTTGATCGGCAGGGCAAAATTCGGCAGACCGATTTCCTTCAGCCGGGCCGCGGACAGATCAAGGTTCTCAAGGCCAAGGCGCATGTCCGCCCCGGTGATTACCTTTTTACCTGTCAGTTTCTGCGCCGTCCGGATTGCTTCGGCAACCGCCACCGCGTTGTAAAGGCCACGGTTATAAAGGACCGTGCCCACTTGCGAGCGATCCTTGACCTGACTCTTACCCTTGTCCACGACGTATTTCAGAACGTCCTGAAGCGCGGGAAAGTCGGTCCCCGAGGCCGCCATATTGGCCGAGCGATAGCCCTTGCCAGCCGCACCTGCTGGGCGCAGGTCAACATCGGCCCCTGACCACCAGTTGCCGATGAAATGATCCATCGGATAGCGGATCTTGGCGGCTTCCTTGATTGCGGTCGGGTTCATCGAACCCCAGCCCCACATGATCATCCAGTCAGGACGCTCTTTGCGCACCTTCAGCCATTGCGATCCCTGAGACTGCATTTCCTTCACGCCAACCGGAATCTTGACGACCTTAAAGCCCATCTCCTTTGAGAGTTGATCAAGCAGCGGAATCGGCTCTTTGCCGTAACCGACGTCAAGGTAGATAAATCCGACCTTCTTGCCCTTGATGCCGCCATCCTGGCTGTCGATGAACTTGATGATCGAGGACAGCTGATCCCAATACGTGGCCGGATAGTTGAAGGTCCACGGGAACTTTTCGCCAATCGCGGCGGCGGACAGGCCGTAACCCATTGAAAACACCGGGATCTTGTCAACCGGAGCCTTGGGAATCAGCTGCAGCGTGATACCTGTGGAATACGGGTTGTAAACCAGCGCGCCCTTGCCCTTGGTGGCCTCATAACACTCAACCCCCTTTTGAGAGTTATAGCCGGTTTCACATTCATCCGAGACAATCGGCACACCGCCAATCCCGCCGTCACGGGCGTTCAGCATGGCCAGATAATCGCCAAAACCGTTGGCAATCGGCGTGCCGCCACCAGCGAACGGACCCGTGCGATAGCTGAGCTGAGGAATATATAGCGACTCCCCTGCACTTACGCTGGATATCTGCACGCTCGCCGCAAGAGCGACAGCCACAGCCCCTGTCGTTAGTTTTTTGAACATCTCTGTTCCTCCCTAATTGTACGGACAACGAATTTGCAGCCCGCTTCCAATATCTGAAACCTTAAAGGTCTTTGACGATGCACAAGGTTTCAGTGCGCATCTTCAGGCAAGGCCTAATACGGGAAAGGCCACACCCGTAATTTCTGCTTGGCAATGGCCCATATCCGGGCGAGGCCGTGCGGTTCAACGATCAGGAACACCAGAATCAGGGCGCCGACGATCATGAAATTGATATGCTCGACGGTCGACGCGTTGATATCCAGTCCCAGAATCTTGGGGATGGCGCGAATGACGATCGGCAGCATCCAGATAAACCCGGCCCCCATAAACGAGCCGATCAAGCTGCCCAGCCCGCCAAGGATCACCATGAACAGGATCAGGAAAGACTGGTTGACGTCAAAGCTTTCGACCTCGGCCGCGCCCAGCCACAAAAACACCATCATCGCGCCCGCAACACCGCAGTAAAAGGACGAGACCGCAAAGACCGACAGCTTGGCCACCAGTGGGCGCACGCCGATCAGCTCGGCGGCGATATCCATATCGCGGATCATCATCCAGCTGCGCCCGATGCGGCCGTGGATCAGGTTCGAGGCTACCCATGTCAGCCCGACAACGATGGACAGGACCACCAGATAGCGCGTGGTCGCACTGGCCTCCGAACCGCTGACAACGATATCGAACACCCGCCTGTTGGGCACCTCGATAGCGCCGGAATCGTTATAGTTATAGAGCCACGGGATACGGATAAAGGCCCATTCCAGAAAGAACTGCGCCGCCAGTGTCGTCACCACCAAATAAAACCCCTTGATCCGCAGGCTGGGCAGACCAAAAATCATCCCGATAAAGGCTGCAAAGAACCCCGACAAAAGAATGGCCAGAATGACGTTCATGTCGGGAAAAATCGTCACCAGCTTATAGGTCGAATACGCCCCGACCCCCATGAAGGCGCCGCTGCCCAGCGAAATCTGCCCGGTATAGCCGGTCAGAATGTTCAGCCCGATCGCAGCCAGCGAAAAGATAAGGAACGGGATCATCATCGAGTTGATGAAGAACTCGGACCCAAACAGCGGCACAGCAATAAAGGCCACCGCCAGATAGAACCAGATGGCAATCCGGTCCTGCAGGATCGGGAAAATTGCCGAATCCGCCTTGTAACTGGTCTTGTACTGTCCGGCTTCACGATAGAACATCTGCCTTACACCCTCTCGATAATTTTGTCGCCGAACAGGCCTTGCGGACGGAACAGCAGAAAGATCAGCGCGATCACATAGGCAAACCAGCCCTCGACGCCACCGCCCAGCAGCCCGCCCCAGTAAACCTCGAACAGTTTTTCGCCAAAGCCGATGATCAACCCGCCGACAATCGCGCCGGGGATCGAGGTAAAGCCCCCGAGGATCAGCACCGGCAGTGCCTTCAGGGCGACGATCTGCAGGGCAAAGGACACATCCGAGCGCGCCCCCCACATGATCCCCGTCGCCAGCGCAACGATGCCGGCGGCAAACCACACGATCGCCCAGATCTGGTTCAACGAAATTCCCACCGATAACGCCGCCTGATGGTCATCCGCCACTGCGCGCAGGGCCCGACCGATCCGCGTCTTGCTGAAAAAGAAGGCCAGCCCGGCCACCAGAACCGCCGCGATTACGACCGCCGCAATATCGATATGTTGCAGGATCAGAACACCCCCGAAGGGCGCGAATGTGGTCGAGCCGGTGGGCAGGCCCAGTTGCTCGGTAATCATCGATTTGGTTTCCCCGCCAAAGATGAATTCGCCAAGGCCGATCAGGAAATAGCTGAGGCCAATCGTGGCCATGAACAGGATGATATCCGGCTGGTTGACCATATGGCGCAGCACCAAGCGCTCAACCCCGATGGCCAGCAGCGCCATGACGCCTACCGCCAACAGCAGCGCCAGATAGGCCGGCACACCGGCCTGATAAAGGCCAACAAGGGTCAGCGCCGAAAACACAACCATGATGCCCTGAGCAAAGTTGAACACACCCGATGCCTTGAAGATCAGCACAAAGCCCAACGCGATCAGCGAATAAAGCGTGCCGGTGACAAAGCCCTCCCACAGGACCTGCAGCAGAAAGTCCGGGGTCGAAAACATGTCCACGAAAGGGCCGACAAACAGAGAGTAAAGGAAATCCATGGTCACGCGACCCCCAGATATGCGTCGATAACGTCTTGGTTTTTCTGCACCTCGTTCGGGGTGCCATCGGCAATCTTCTTGCCATAATCCAGCACCACCACCCGGTCGGCCAGATCCATGACCACGCCCATGTCATGCTCGATCAGGGCGATCGTGGTACCGAATTCGTCGTTGACGTCCAGAATAAAGCGGCTCATGTCCTCTTTTTCCTCGACGTTCATGCCCGCCATCGGCTCGTCCAGCAGCAACAGAGACGGCTCGGCAGCCAATGCGCGCGCCAGCTCGACGCGCTTTTGCAACCCGTAGGGCAAACTGCCCACGGGCGTCTTGCGGATCGCCTGAATCTCAAGAAAGTCAATGATTTCCTCGACTTTCCGGCGATGTTCGATCTCTTCATTCAGAGCCGGACCATAGCGCAGCATTTGCCAGAGGAAATTTTTGTGCATCTTCAGCTGTCGCCCGGCCATGATGTTGTCCAGCGTCGTCATGCCCGAAAACAGCGCAACATTCTGGAACGTGCGCGAGATCCCCTGCTTGGCTGCCTGATAGGGGCGCATCCGTTTGCGGTGTTCGCCGCGAAAGATGATCTCGCCCTCCTGCGGGTGGTAAAAGCCGTTAATGACGTTCAGCATCGAGGTCTTGCCCGCCCCGTTCGGCCCGATGATCGCCCGGATCTCGCCCTCGCGGATGTCAAGCGAGATATTCTTGATCGCCGTCACCCCGCCAAAGCGCAGGGTAATGTTCTTCATTTCCATCAGCACCCCGCCGATGGTTCGCCCGTCTGCCGTCGTGTACCCTACGTCGAAACTCATGCCGCCTCTGCCCTCCGCGGGAAGACCTTGGCATCCCGGATTTCCAATGTTGCCGAGATCGAGCCCTTGCGTCCATCCTCGTAGGTAACCTCGGTAGTGGTCGATATCTCGGTGCTGCCATCGGCGAGGGCCGCGATCAGGTCGGCGTATTTCTCGTCAATGATCCGGCGGCGCACCTTGCGCGTGCGCGTCATCTCACCATCGTCGGCGTCCAGCTCCTTGTGCAGGATCAGGAACCGATGGATCTGACAGCCGTTCAGCATCGGATCATTGGCAAGCGATGCGTTCACCTCTTCAACATGCGCCTGAATCGCGTCCAGAACCTTCGGGTGCCCGGCCAACTCTTGATACGAGCTATAGCCGATGTTGTTGCGCTCGGCCCAGTTGCCAACCGAGGACATATCGATATTGATGAAGGCCGTGCATTTGTCGGTCTCGGCGCCAAACAGCACCGCCTCCAGAATGTTGGCATAAAACTTCAGCTTGTTCTCGACATATTTCGGTGCGAACAAGCTGCCGTCCGCCATCTTGCCAACATCCTTGGCTCGGTCGATGATTTTCAGATGGCCGGTCTCCTCGTCGAAAAATCCCGCATCTCCGGTGGCCACCCAGCCCTCGGGATCCTTGGTGGACTTGGTGCTTTCCGGGTTCTTGTAATATTCGACAAAGGTCCCGGCCGAGCGGTAAAAGACCTCGCCGGTCTCGCCAATCCGGATCTCGACCCCCGGCGCGGGCACGCCCACCGTGTCCGGTCGCACCTCGCCATCCGGCTGGACGGTGATATAGACCGAGGCCTCGGTCTGGCCGTAAAGCTGCTTCAGGTTGATCCCCAACGAGCGGTAAAACTCGAAAATCTCGGGTCCGATGGCCTCGCCCGCGGTATAGCCGACGCGCACGCGGCTCATGCCCAGACGATTGCGCAACGGACCATAGACCAGAATATTACCCAGCGCATATTTCAGCCGGTCTATCAGGCTGACCGGCTTGCCATCCAGAAGGCGCCCGCCGACCTTTTTGGCATGCGCCATGAAATACGAGAACATGCGGCGTTTCATCGGGCCGGCGTCCTCCATACGGATCATGACCGCTGTCAGCAGGCCCTCGAAAAAACGCGGCGGGGCGAAAAAATAGCTGGGGCCGATCTCGCGCAGGTCCTCCTGCATGGTTTCAGGGCTTTCCGGGCAGGACACGCAAAAGCCGGTCCAGTAACATTGACCGATAGAAAAGATGAAATCCCCGACCCATGCCATCGGCAGGTAGGCCAGAACGGAATCGCCGGCATTCAGATGATCGAATTCCGCAGATGTGCGCGACGCCTCGATGATATTACGATTCGACAGCACGACCCCCTTGGGTCGGCCCGTGGTGCCCGAGGTATAAAGCATCACGCAGGTCGAATCGTAATTCACTGATTTCAGCCGCTCCTGCAGGATTGGCTCCAGACGATAATGCCCGGCGCGCCCTTCCTCCTGCACGTCGCGATAGGCGTTCATCGCGGTGTGGTCGTATTTGCGCATGCCGCGCTTGTCATAATAGATGATCTGCTCAAGCGCGGGCAGGCGCTCCTGCACCTCCAGAACCTTGTCCACCTGCTCCTGATCTTCGGCGATAACGAACCGCGCCGAGCAGTGATCCAGCACATAGGCCATCTCTTCGGCGACCGAGTCCTGATAGATCGGCACCGGCACCGCCCCGCAGGACTGTATCGAAACCATCGACCAGTAGAGCGCCGGCCGGTTGCGTCCGATGATTGCCACATGGTCGTTCGCGTTCAGCCCCAGCGCCAGCAGCCCCATTGCCAGAGCGTTGACCTCCTCGGCAACTTCAGCCCAGGTCCAGCTTTGCCAGATGCCGAACTCTTTCTCACGGCTGGCTGGCCGGTCCCCGAATTCGCGGGCATTACGCGCCAGTAATTTGGGGATCGAGTCCAGCCCGCCTGTCGGCGCTATCCTTGACGTCAATATATTTCCTCCCGATCGCCACCTGAGCGTGGCAAGACAACCCTGCTGCGACACACCCACACGCACCCGCATGCGGGCGAATCCGCACCAGTCTTGACTGCTCATTCGTGAAGGTCAAATGATACCTGAGTTTTTCCCAATTGTAACAAATTGTATCAATGGCATGATTATCCCCGGCTCTCTGGCCAAGCGGGGGGATTCGGTGCTACCGGAAGAACACAAAGGAGGCGGCGCATGGCGCAGAAACCGCAGAAATCGGCGGACATGCCGGACGGGCTGATGCACGCCGGGCTGAACCTGATCCAGCAGGGCCTGTCGATCTATGACAGCGCGCTGCGGCTGGCCGTCTGCAACAGCCGCTTTCGGGAAATGTTCGGCCTGCCCGAGGCCCTGACCACCCCCGGCGCATCATTCGCCGAAACCCTGCGTTTTCTGGCTGAAAACGGTGAATATGGTGCCATCGACGACATCGACCGCTTTGTGCGCGAGCGCACCGAGCAGGCCCGCGCCTTTCAACCCCATTATATGGAGCGCCAGCGCGCCAACGGGCGGATGATCTCGGTCGAGGGGCACCCCCTCAGCCAAGGGGGTTGGGTCACCGTCTATACCGACATCACCGCAACCAAGCGCCAGGAAGAGCTGCTGCGCAGCCACTCGGCGCAGCTTTCCGATCAACTCCTGACCCATGCCGAGCATCTGGCCACCACCAACCGCGAGCTCGAAGCAACGGTGCTGGCCCTCGAGGAAACCAAACGCCAGTTGACCGACAGCGAATCGCTGGCCCGGATGACCACCGAGATGATGCCCGCCCATATCGCCCATCTGGATTTGCAGGAATGTTACACCTATTCCAACCACCGCCTGCCCGATGTCGTGCCGGGCCGACCCATGGATATCGAGGGCCTGTCCGCCAGAACCGCCCTTGGCGCCGAGGCCTATGACGCCATCCGCCCCTATCTGAACAAGGCCTACCGGGGCGAGGCCAGCGTGTTTGAATTCACCCACACATCGGGGGCCCGGCGCATCCGCGTGTCGTTCACCCCCGACATCGACGCCGACGGGCAGGTGGCCGGAATATATGTCCTGTCCATGGATGTCACCGAAGAGGCCCAGGCCCGCGCCGCCCTCATGCAATCGCACAAACGCGCCCTTGCGGCACAACTGACCAGCGGCCTTGCCCATGATTTTGCCAATCTTCTAACAATCATTCTGGGCCTTCAGGGACGACTGGAAAAACTGCCCGGCCTGCCACCTGAAGCGCGCGAGATGATCGAAACAACCCGCGCCGCCGCCCGGCGTGGTGGGATCCTGCTGGACCGGCTGTCGGGCATCTCGGGGCGGCGCGACATCCAGCCCGCACCGGTCGAGCTGGCCCGGCTGTTGCGGGACGTCAAGGCACTGGCCACGCCCTCGTTGCCGGACCAGTTGACGCTGGATTGCGAAATCGACGAGATCACACGGCCGGTCATCCTCGACTCGGGGTTTTTGCAGGATTCCCTTTTGAACCTGATCCTGAACGCCCGCGATGCGCTGGGCGAGGCGGGCGGCAAAATCTACATCACCGTGCGCGGCGTCGGCCAGCGCTGGCTGGAATTCAACGTCCGCGACAGTGGTCCCGGCTTTTCGCCCGAGGCCCTCTCGCACGCGCTGGATCCGTTCTTTACCACCAAGCGCAACGACGAAGGCTCGGGCCTTGGTCTGCCCATGGTCTATGATTTTGCTCAGGCCTCGGGCGGCCATGTCAAGATTGCCAACCACCCCGAGGGTGGCGCCAGCGTCACCCTCCGCCTGCCTCTGAAATACGGCCGGAAATCGCCCTCTCCGCGGCTGGTTCTGCTGGTCGAGGACACCCCCGAGATCCGCGTCTCGGTGCGCGAAATGCTGCGTGAGCTTGGCCATTCCGTGCTGGAGGCCTCCAGCGCCGACGAGGCCCTGAACCTGGCCCGCATTCCCGGCATCGACGTGATCCTGACCGACATCACCCTTGACGGCACCCGAACCGGGCTTGACCTCGCCCGGGACCTGTCACAGGAAAAAAACCCGGCGATGATCTACATCATGACCTCGTTGCCGCCGTCAAATCCGCTGCGCCGCTCCGCCAGCGCCGAGTTTCCTCTGATTGGCAAGCCGTTCGGGCTAACTGATCTTGCCAATTTTCTGATCTGAGGCCCTGATGACCGCACCCGCCCCGATGATCGCCATACTGGACGACGAACCGCAAATTCGCCTGATGCTGTCCGACGCACTGAAAGAGGCCGGGTTTCGCACCGCCACCTTCAGCCGTGCCACCGAGTTCGAGGCCGCCCTGCCCGGCCTTGCCCCGCAACTGTGCCTTGTGGACCTCGGCCTGCCCGACCGCGACGGGCTGGCGCTGGTGCATCGTCTGGCCCTGGAAAGCGGCGCCGCCATCATCATCATTTCGGGCCGGGCACAGGTACAGGACAAGATCACCGGGCTTGAGCTGGGGGCGGATGATTATATCATAAAGCCATTTGACCCCGCCGAGGTCGTGGCCCGCGCCCGCGCCCTGCTGCGCCGCGGGCGCGCGGACAAGCCCGGACACCGCACCACCGCCCGCTTTGCCGGCTGGACAGCGCGTTTTGACCGCTATCAGCTGCAGGCCGACGACGGCGAAACCGTGCCCTTCTCGCAGGCCGAAGGCGAGGTTTTGCGCCTGTTTCTCGAGGCCCCGAACCGATTGATTTCCCGGGCCTACATGCAGGAAACCCTCGGCGGCTCGGCCAGTGACACGTTTGACCGCGCGATGGATGTTCGGGTCTCGCGCCTACGCACCAAGCTGCGTGAAGATCCCAAAAACCCGAAACTGATCAAGACCATTTACGGCGCCGGCTATATCTTTCTTGGCGACGTCACCTGGAGCTGACCTCATGGACCTGTTCGCCATTGGCTATTTTGCCATCGTCTGCGGCTTTCTCGCCATCAGTGCGCCGAAACTGGAAAATGGCTTTCGCCGTCTGCTGTTCGGCCTTACGCTGGGGGTCATCGCGACCACGGCGCTGCCGTTTCTGCGCGCCTATTGGGGGGTGTGAGGCGGCCCGATCCCCCGCCTATAGCGTTTCGAGAAACGGTTGAGACACTTTAGCCGGCCAGATGATCCACCACCTCCAGATGCTGGGCGATCCCTGCGACCGTCTGCATCCAGCGCGACACCAGCACAGGGTCGCTGGGCGCGGCCGAGACGCCGGGGCCGATCTCGCCCGCCTTCACTGCCTCGATCGCCAGCGACAGGGGAATAGACACCAACTGCGCCATGGCGCTGCCCTCCGCGGTGCCATAGGCGTCCATCGCATAGGTCTTGTGATAGACCTCCCGGCCATCGCGCACCGCCTTCAGCGCCACGCACAGAATCACGCGATCCGGCTCACCCGGCGCATAGGCATTGTCACGCCAGAACTGATCCGACATCTCTTTCAGCCGCGCGTCTCCGCTCGCACCTGATAATGTCTCGACCTCGCGAAAAACCGGGGCCCACGCCTTGGCCCAGCCGTTCAGGCGCAGCGTTCCGCGCACGAACTCACGCACGCGCCAGTCCGGCTCGAACCCATATTGCGCCATAAACGGCAGGCTGTCGCGGTTGGGATAAACCTCGAATGTTTCGGGAATTGCCAGAGGGGCGGTGTAGCTTTCAATGGCATCCCAAGGACGGGCAACATCGCGCGGTTTGAAATCCCGGATCGAGCGCGACGCCGAGCGCAGCGCCTTTAACACGCCCAGCGGCGACCACGAAAACTTGTAGCGGAACGGGTTTTCCTGCGCCGGAACCCCGCCGCAATACGAAAGAAAAGACAGTTCGTTATGCGCATCGAACGCCCCGGAGGCTCGGTAATCCGCCATCAACCAGTGGGCCATCACATGATCTATCCCCGGATCCAGCCCCACCTCGTTGACCAGAGACAGCCCCTTGTCGCGGGCCGCGTCGTCACAGGCGCGCATCTCGGCCGAGATATAACTGGAGGACACGAAATGAGCCCCGGCAGCAAGGCATATCTCGGCCAGCGGCACATGCCAGTCTGCGGGCAACATCGAGACCAGAATATCCCCCGCCGACAAAGCCGCTGTAATCTCGGGAAGAGAAAAGGCGCGGATGTCCTCGCAAAGGTCCCCCACCGCCGCACGCGCCTTGTCCGGCGTGCGGTTCCAGACCGTGACGTCATGGCCGCGCGTCAACAGGCGCCGCAGGCCCGGAATGGCCGACAGGCCGGTGCCAATCCAGTGAATCCGTGTCATCTTGCTGTCCTTTCCGCCGCCGTGGCGTGTTGTTCAAAAACCTCGCGCGCCCGCCCCCAGACGCCTGCCTCGATCTGCCCCAGCGTCGCCAGCACCGGCAACAGTTGGGCGCTGTAATCGGTGCTACTTTCAACCGGCAGCATCGAGGGCAGATTGTCAATCGCGGTCACGTCCAGTTTTGGGTGCGCACAGACCCGGATCACCGGATCATCAAAACTGCTGGCCCGATCGTAGATCGGAACCGGGTTGAAATCGCTGGACGGGTCGCAGGCGATATCCGCCACCACCGACAGGCGCCGCGCCGCATCCAGCGCCGATTTTGGCACAAACACCGGAATGCCGGGCATCGCCAACACGCAGTTGATGAAAATCTCATGCGCCAGAATCTCGGGGAACGGGCCGCCGCCAGAGGTCTCGGCCTTATCCCAGCGCGTCACCGCAAGGCCCAGCGCCTCCAGAAGATCTCCGGCACCCCGACCGACACGGCCATGCGCGCCAATGATCATCGCCCGGGGCGGTGGTGCCCCGTTGCCACAGCCCGCCGCCAGATCCTTGCCCAGATCCGCCAGCAAGGCCTCCTTGTCGGCATAGACACCGACACGTGGCGGGCCCGGCAAATCGCTTGTCTGCTGGGCGGCCCAAACCTTCAGGCCAACCGCCGCCCCTGCAAACCCCGCCCAATAGCCAAAGGCCGCGACCCGGCGCCCGGCATCATCGACGAGATACTCGAGATCATATAGCGCGCCGCCCCCCGCGCGGAACCGCCGCAAGAGGGCCGGACCGTCGGCCTGCCCCTTGAAGGCGTGACCGAACATGATATGCCGATGCTGCAGAGCCGAGCCATCGTCCGGCAGTTCTTTCAGGCCAAAGATGATTGCATCGCGCGCCGCCGCGGGCCATGCGTTCTCAGCCACGATCTCGGCCCCGGCCTCGCGGTAGCCTTTGATCGGGATGGCGCGACACCGGCTCTGCTCGACGCTGACGCGAAATCCGCGGGCCAGCAACTCGGCTACCCCCGCCGGGGTGATCCCGACCCGTTGCTCGTTGGCGCGCTGTTCGGCGCGCACCCATAAATGTGGCTGCATGTCATGTCCTTTTCGCTGCGCCAAGGATTAGCGCGACTTTGTCCCCTTGCCAATGGCCCGTAAGTGCGGCCAGAATTATCGCACGAAAATTACGGTGTTGTTCAGAGATTCCCTAACTGACAAACCGGAGCCTCGCGGTGTGAACCGGCACGCAAGACTGGCCCCTGAATCGCGCCGGTCAGACGACATTGCGCTCGCGGTAGGTTTGCAAAAACGCGCGGATGCGCGGGTCGGCCGGCTCGGTGCCAAAGACCTCGGCCGGGGGCACACAGGCGACCAGACGCCCACTGTCGAGAAAAGCCACCCGGTCGGCGACATTGGCGGCAAACCCCATCTCGTGGGTCACGACCACCATGGTCATGCCCTCGGCGGCCATCTTTTTCATTACGTTCAGCACTTCGCCGACAAGCTCGGGGTCGAGGGCAGAGGTCGGCTCATCGAAAAGCATCAACTTTGGCTCCATGGCGATGGCACGGGCGATTGCGACACGTTGCTGCTGTCCTCCCGAGAGACTTGCGGGGTAGCTGTCGGCCTTTTCCTTCAAGTTCACCTCTTGGAGGGCGGCCTCGGCGCGCGCCTGGGCCTCGGCGCGCGGCAGCTTCTTCACCCTCAGCAGGGCTTCGACGACATTCTGCAGGGCGGTGTAATGCGGCCACAGGTTGAATTGCTGAAACACCATGCCGATGTTCTTGCGCTGATCGCGCAACGCCGCAGCAGGCAGCGGTTTGCGCGGTGAGGGGCCATCCTGCCAGCCAATCAACTGCCCCCCCATGCGCACCTCGCCGCCGTCGTATTGCTCAAGAAAATTCAGGCAGCGCAGAAGGGTGCTTTTGCCCGATCCCGAGCGGCCGATCAGGCACAGCACTTCGGAGCGGTGGACATCAAGGTTGATGTCATGCAGCGCCTCGAAATCGGCAAAATGCTTGGTCATGTGGCGCACGGTGATGATCGGGTCGTTCGCATCTGCGGGCAGAGTTTCCGGCTTCATGTGCTGGGTTCCTTCATTGATTTTCTCACGCGCGGCGCAAATGACGTGTGACCCGCGCCTCGACCTTGGCGCCAAGCCAGGTCGTCGCCACCACCATCAGCCAGTAGAACAGCGACAGCGCAACATATGGCTCGATATAGGTAAAGGTCTCGGCTGCCATGGTCTGGGTCTGGTAGAGCAGTTCGGGCACCGTCACCACCGAAAGGATCGCGGTTTCCTTGCTCAGGATGATGACGAAATTGGTCAGCGGCGCGGTAATCAACACCAGCATCTGCGGCAGGATGATGCGGCGCACAATACTCCCCTCGCCAAGCCCGACGCAGCGCGCAGCCTCGATTTGCCCTTTCGGGATCGACTCAAAGCCAGAGCGGAAAATCTCGGAAAAATAGGGACTGCCGTAAACCACAAAGCTCAGGATCCCGGCCTCGACCGGCCCCAGTACCACCCCGACATAGGGCCCGCCGTAATAGAGGATGAAAAGCTGGATCATGAACGGCGTGCCGCGGATGATCTCGATATAGGCTTGCAGCAACCAACGCACCGGACGACCGGCCCAATGCTGCAGGCTGGCGATGGCAAAACCGACCACCATCCCGCCCAGAGAGCCGGCAATCCAGCACAGGATGGTGACGGCAAAACCGCTGACAAGCGCCGGCCCGTAGTGCAGATAGAGCCCCAGTTCCATGTCGCCTCCTCAACCCACCTGCAACCGCCGCTCGGCGATTCTGCCAAGCACCGAGATGACAAGATTGATGACGAAATAGATCGCGGCGGCAGAGATGTAGATCTCTAGCGGCCGGTAGGTCTCGCCGGTGATGTTCTGCGCCACTCGAGTCAGCTCGCCGATGCCCACCACCGAGGCAAGCGAGGATACCTTCACCAGCAGGATCAGCTCATTGATCAGTGACGGCATGCCAAGGCGCAGCGCTTGCGGCACCAAGATGCGCGCCCAGAGCCAGAACGGCGCGATACCCAGTGCATGAGCGGCCTCGGTCTGGCCTGCGGGGATTGCTTGCAGGGCGCCGCGCAGGATTTCGGCAGTATAGGCCGCCGAGCACATCCCGACCGCGAGGATGGCGGCGGCGATGGCTGGCAGGTTGAGCCCGATACTGGGCAGCATGTAATAAAAGATCAGCAGTTGCACCAGCAGCGGTACGCCGCGAAAATAGCTGATGTAAAGCGCCGCGGCGCGTCTCAGCCCGCGCCCGGGCGAGATGCGGGCGGCACAGACGAAAATCCCCAAAAAGATGCTGATCGCCATTCCAGCCCCCGAGATCAGCAGCGTCCACCGCGCGGCGCCGATCAAGTATGGCAGATTGTGAAAGATGGTCTGAAAGGAAAAGGTCACGGTTCCAAATTTCCAGTCCCGGGAAATGAACATGCGGTCCGGCAACGTCTGGCCGGACCGCAAACGGGTGCAGGCTTATTTGACGGCCGGCATCGTCGTTGGCAGATCGGGCACTGCACCAATCCATTTTGTGTAAATGGCAGCAAGGCGGCCATCCTTTTGCATCTTGATCAGCGCGGCGTTGATTGCCTTGATCAGGCTGGCACTGTTGTCCCCCTTGCGCGCCACCCAGCCGAAATATTTGGGGTCGCCGAACGGCGGCATGACCAGTGCGAACACGTTCGGACGCTTCACCGCCGCATAGCCCATCAGCGGCAATGAGTTGGCCACCGCCTTGATCCGGCCGGCCGCAAGATCAGCAAGCGCGTCATCGATGTTGACATATTCGCGCACGTCAGCCGGTTTCGCAAGGGTCTTGGAAAAGGCGATCAGCTGCGCCAGTTGCGCCGAACCCTTCTGCGAGCCGACTGCCTTGCCGGCAATATCAGCCGGCTTCATGATCGAATTGTCGCCAGCTCTCTTGGCCAGTGCCACCGTGGCATTGCCCATCGGCAGGGTAAAATTGTAGCGCTTGAATCGCTCGGCGGTCATCGTCACCGGGGCGTTGACCATGTCGAATTTACCGGCTTCCAGACCGGGAAGAACGCTGGACCATGGCAGATCGAGATACTTTGGCTTGACGCCGAGTTCTTTGGCGATCTGATCGAAAAGATCGCGACCAATACCCTGATATTGACCATCGACAAGCATGTCGAACGGCGCATAGTGCATTTCGGTTGCGACGACGATCTTGCCTTTTGCCTGAATGTCCGAAAGCAAATCGGCGTACGCCGGAGCAACCAGGCCCAGGCCCAGGCCCATGGCCAACACGGCGACGGCTCCCATGAATTTGCGTTTGATCATTTTGGTTCTCCTCCTGTTTGGGGTTGGTATTTTCTTGTTTTCACGTCTCGCAAGATAATGTCGGCCGGCCACCGCCGATGGAAACGAGGCATGGCTTGATCCCGCGGTAGGGAACGGGTCGCGAAGCGCGTCATCGCGCAAATTGCGGGGGGTGTAGCCCCGTCAGGCAACGCCGTGATTCGTTCCCGTTCAATTATCTCCAGCGCATGGATCAGTATGTATTTTCTCCCGGAACGCAGACTATAGTTGTCTGCAAATGTAAAAGTATTCGCGTGTTATGTCTACACATAATAAGCAATCGAGTAGGTAATTGAAGTCGACCACGGGAGTGTTGTGAGTCTGGTGGAAATTCGAGGCACTCCTCGTAAATGCGTAAAATGCCCTCGGCCCGGCTTCATAACACATAACATACGTGCAGATGCTCAAACCGGCTGGCGAGGTTTTTTAACAGCTTTTCCACCGCCGCATTGGTCGTCAAAATAGTTCCAAACCCCCTGACCTCGCCATCTCTTCCGCCTTAGGCAATCGCAACCGCGTGCGAATTCTTGGAAACATCAAACCCCATGAATGCTTCTTTCTTCATGTCCTTCATAATGATCCTCCAAAATTAGGGGCAGATCGCCTTCGGAGTTCAGGCCAAGATTAACGCCGATCAAGCCGCCGTACAAAAGACATGCGGTCTTACTGTTGGTCGGACTTTCCCGAGAATTCAGGACTGCTTTGACTGGACGAGAAATCAAACTCCGCATAGGATTTTCACAAACAAGGAGCAAACACGTGTTGAATAGACGGCGGGTATTAATAGGAGCGGGGGCACTGACATTGCTCCCCACATTATCCGCGCACGCCATGGTGCCGTTTCGCTTGGGATTAACGCCGGTATTCCTTGATAACGACGCCGAAGTCATAAGCCGCATGCGGGCAGCTTTCTCCGAGGCGCTCGGGGTGGACGTGAAGCTGGAGCAGCGGCGCACCTATGAGGAGGTGACGGCGCTGTTGCTGGAGGGCTCGATTGATGCGGCGTGGCTCTGTGGCTATCCATATTTGCAGCATAAAGAGGCGCTGTCGCTGATGGCAGTGCCGGTCTGGAACGGGCGACCGCTTTACCAGTCCTACCTGATTGTCGGAACCGACAGCACGGCAAAGGGGCTGGCGGATTTGCGCGGGGGAACCCATGCCTATTCGGACCCGAATTCCAATTCCGGCTATCTGGTGACGGTCTCGGACCTTGTGCGCATGGGCGAGCGGCCCGAGACGTTTTTTGGCCGCACGATCTTTACCTATGGCCACCGAAATGTGGTGCGCGCCGTGGCAGGCGGTCTGATGCAATCGGGCAGTGTGGACGGCTATGTGTGGGAGGCCTTGGCCAAAACCGAACCGGCGCTCACCGCCCGCACCAAGGTACTGACCCGCTCCGAGTGGCTCGGCTTTCCGCCCTTTTGTGGCCGCAGCGACCAGATGGGTACGCCGCGGATGCAGGCCATGCAGCAGGCCATTCTGGGGCTGGACAAAACCGAAAAAGGCCGCGCCGCGCTCTCGCTTTTGCAGTTGGACGGCATGACCAAGGCCGCGCCCTCGCTCTTTGACGGCATTGCCGCGCGGATGCGGATCATGGAGACGGTTCGCCCGTGAACCTGTTACACCGAATTCCTTTTTCCCTCAGGGTGCCGATGTTCACCGCCGCCCTGATGATTTTGGTGGGGTTTCTGGCCTCACAGCAGGTGCTGGCCGCCTTGCGGCAGGTGCAGGATGCCCGCATCCGCGAACTGGCGCAACTTCAGATCGAAGCGCTGTCGGTGGCGCTGGGGCCACTGGTGTCGCGCAATGATATTTGGGGGGTCTATGACACGCTGGACCGCGCCTCGGGGCAAAACGAGGGGCAGCGGCTGGTGTTTGCCGCTGTGGCCAATGCTGGGGGCGCGGTGCTGGCCGCTACCAACCCGCGCCGCGCGCCGGTCGATAGCAACATTGCGGCGCTGACCAAAGGGGCGCAGGCGCTGGATGCGCTGTCGGTCGCGGGAAAAACCGCCGAGATCAAGGTATTGGCCCCGCTTGTCTATCAGGGCCGCGAGGTCGGGCAGATATTGACCGAAATGGATGTCTCGGACCTTGTCGCCGCGCGCCGGCGGGTGTCGCGCTGGCTGCTGATCGGCAATGCAGTGGCTACGTTTTTGCTGGCCATCCTTGGCTATCTGGTGATGCGCCGGATCTTGATGCCCGTCACCCGCGTGGTAGAGCGGATGCGGGAATCCGCCGATGCGCCCGAGCCGATTGCCCCCTCGGACATGCCTGCCGGAGATAGCGAAATGGCACAATTGGCGCGGAGCTATAACTCCATGGTCGGCGCGATCGGGGCCAAGGCAGAGGCCGACCGGCGGCTGGCCGAACGCGAGCGATTCGTCAGCCTCGGGCGGCTGTCGTCGTCCTTGGCGCATGAAATCAACAACCCGCTGGGTGGGCTCCTGAATGCCGTGGACACGGTGCAAAAATACGCCGACCGTCCTGACGTTGTGCGCGAAAGCGCCGATCTCTTGAGGCGTGGCCTCGGCCATATGCGCGACGTCGCCCGCGCCACGCTGGACCTGAACCGGCTGGACCACACAGGCGCGGTTTTGGCGGCCGAGGATTTTCACGACCTCAAGCTGCTCATCGAGCCGGAAATCAGCCGCCAGCAACAGCGGCTGGGCTGGGAGGTGGGCAAAATCACCTGTACCTTGCCCGCTGCCCCGGTGCGCCAAATCGCACTCAACCTGCTTCTGAACGCCAGCGAGGCGGCGGGGAGAGAGGGGCGGGTTTCCCTAAAGGCCGGTCATAGCGGCGGGCGGCTCTGCCTTGAGATTGCCGACAGCGGGCCGGGATTGTCCAAATCCGCCTGCGCGCGGCTTTTAGGCACGGAAGCAGCGGTGACGGGCAGCGGCGTGGGCCTGCGGCTGGTGCGCGACCTCGTGAACCAGCTCAAGGGCTGCGTGAGCTTTGACCGTGCCGGTGGCGAAACGATCATTCGGGTCGAGCTGCCATGCTGAACGGGCTGAACATCATCTTGGTCGAGGATGATGAGATCATGGGCGGCTCGTTGATGCAGCGTCTCAAACTGGAGGGGGCGACGGTAAGCTGGCACAAGCAAACCCGCACTGCGCTTGGGGCCATCCGCACCCCGCGCATGCCCGTGGATGCGGTGATTAGCGATATTCGTCTGCCCGATGGCTCGGGGGAAGAGCTGTTTACCACGCTTTGCCAAAGCACCACCCCGCCGCCGTTTTTGTTTGTCACCGGCCATGGCGGCATTGAACAGGCGGTGCGACTGATGAAGGCGGGGGCGATTGATTATGTTGCCAAACCTTTCGAGATATCGGTGCTGCTGGAGCGGCTGGCAAACCTGCTGGCGGTTGGCCCCGTTGACGATCTGCCTCCTGTTCTGGGCATTTCACCCGCCGCCCGTCGGATCGAGGATCTGACCCAAAAGGCAGCGGCAAGTGACGGGGCGGTGCTGATCCTCGGGGGGCCGGGCACTGGCAAGGGACTGGTCGCGCGGCGTATTCACGAAATGTCCGACCGGTGTGCGGCACCTTTTGTCACCGTGAATCTCGCGCGCGAACCGGATGCCGCCGCCGCGTTGCTGAAACCCGGTGGCAGTCTTGAGAGGGTAGGCGAAGGGGTGCTTTACCTGCATGCGCTGCCGTTGTTGCCCGAAGCTGCGCAAGCGGGCCTTCTGGCCATGCTCGAAAGTGACTTTCCAGCGCGCATCATTGCCTCGTGCCGCAAGGGAGCCACGGAAATTGTTGCCCGGGGCGGCCTTGGAGCCGAGTTGTTCTTTCGCCTCGGGATGATGGAAATCGCGGTGCCTCCCCTTTCTGACCGCCCCGAGGATGCTGTCTGGCTGATGGCGCGTCTGTTTGGGGCGATGAACGCACACCGCGCGGTGCCGCTGGACGGAATTTCCGGCCTTACCGAGGAAGCGGTGCGAAACCACGACTGGGCCGGTGGCGGGCGCGAGCTGCGCGCACGCATGGTGCGCGGTGTTGCCAATGCCGCCGGTCCCCTTTTGCAGCCGACCGATCTTTTCCCCGATTATATCGCCGATGGCGGCCCGCTGCGCACCCTTGCCGAGGCCCGAGAAGCCGCCGAGCGTCGGCATATTGTCACCGCGCTTGAACGCTGTGACCGACAGGTCGGGCAGGCCGCGAAACTGCTAGGCGTGTCGCGCACGACGCTGTGGGACAAGATGCAGAAATACGGTCTGCAGCGCGAGGACCGCTGAGGCCTCAGGCGATTCCCACCGTCTGCCCGAACGCGCGAGCAAATCCCCATCTGATGTTCAGAATTCCGAACATGAAAAAAATATCCCTGATTACAGGATCTTGAAGCCGCGTTTTGCGCCGATTGTTTGGCTCCCAAATTTTTTTGCGCTGCTATCCTTGCCGGGCATAACAACCTTAGGGAGGACCTCACAAGATGAGATGCAAGAACTTGGTCGATGTCGGCCGCCGGCAATTTTTGCGCGGCGGCGCAATGGCGACAGCGGGTGCCGCCGTGGTTACCGTCGCTGGAGCCTCAAGTGCAAGCGCAGCGCCGGTTGCAGGCGCACAGCTGGACTATCCATCCAACAAGCTGGCCAATATCGCCGACCTCAAAGTTAACGAGCCGATGGATATCGAATATCCCGACGCCGACAGCCCGGGAGCGCTGATCAAACTGGGCAAGGCGGTCGAGGGCGGCGTTGGCCCGGACGGCGACATCGTGGCCTTTTCGACGCTCTGCCCGCACAAGGGGTATAACGTCAATTACAACGACAAGGATCGCACTATGAACTGCCCCGGCCACTTCTCGCGTTTCGACGTCGAGTCCGGTGGCCAGCAGGTCTGGGGTCACGCCACGTCGAATCTGCCGCAGTTCGTCCTGCGTGTCGATGCAAAGGGCGACATCTACGCCGAAGGCGCCAGCGACCTGATCTTTGGTCGCCCGTCAAACGTGCTCTGAAGGGGAGAAAACGACAATGGCATTTAAAAGACAAATAGACAGACTGCCGATTCCGCCCAAGGATGCAAAGGTGCATAACGTCACCTGCCATTACTGCATCGTTGGTTGCGGCTACAAGGCCTACACTTGGCCGCGCAACAAGCAGGGCACCGCCAAGAGCAACGCGCTGGGGATCGATCTGAGCCAACAGCAAGGCGCTGATGGCACCTGGGTTGCCCCTTCAATGCACAATATCGTGCGTCAGGACGGCAAGGATGTCCATCTTGCGGTTGTTCCCGACAAGGAATGTGTGGTGAACTCGGGCCTCGTCTCGATCCGTGGCGGCCGTATGGCTGAAAACCGCCCCTCGCGCATAACCAACACGCAACAGCAGCGCCTGACCGATCCGATGATCTGGCGCAATGGCACATGGCAGCCGACCAGCTGGGATGATGCGCTGGATCTGGTGGCCCGTGTGACCGCTCGGGTCATCAGTGAATATGGCGAGGATGAACTGCTGGTGTCGATGTTCGACCACGGCGGGTCTGCCGGCGGGTATGAAAACACCTGGGGAACCGGCAAGCTCTATTTCCAGAGCATGAACATCAAGAACGCCCGTATCCACAACCGCCCGGCCTATAACTCGGAGGTTCATGCAACCCGCGACATGGGTATTGGTGAGCTGAACTATAGCTACAGCGACTATGAGGTCACCGATACGATCTTCATGATCGGGGCAAACTCATTGGAAACGCAGACCAACCTGTTCCTGAACCACATGCGCAAGGGCATGGAGAACGGAGCCAGGTTCATTTCCGTTGATCCGCGCCGCACGGTGACGATCAACGCCGCCGAGGAAATCGCCGGCAAGGAAAACGTGTTGCACCTGCCGATCGATCCGGGCAGCGACATGGTTCTGATGAACGCGATCCTGACCCATATCGTTGATAATGGCTGGACCGACAAGGAGTTCATCAAGAACTCAACCTTCCAGGGTGGCGAAGCCGTGGCCGCAGACGCCGCGCATCCCGCTGGTTTGGGCAGTCTCGACTACGCGATGCAGACCTGCCGCACGACAACGGCCAAAGCGGCGGAAATCTGCAAGGTTCCCGAAGCGGACATCATCAAGGCCGCCGAGTGGATTGCCAAGCCCAAGGCTGACGGCTCGCGCCGCAAATGTGTGACCTGCTATGAAAAAGGCATCATTTGGGGCAACGACAATTATCGCAGCAACGGTGCGATTGTGAATATTGCACTGGCAACGGGCAATATCGGTCGTGAAGGTGGCGGCTGCTGTCGTCTGGGCGGACACCAGGAGGGGTATTATCGTCCCGCCGATCACGTCGGACGTCCGGCCACCTATGTTGACCAGCTTCTGATCAGCGGTGGCGGCAAGGTGCAGCATATCTGGGCCTGTGACCACTTCAAGACCACACTGAACGCGGCCCAGTACAAGAAAGTTCATCGTCGGCGTGCCGGCATGGTCAAGGATGCCATGGACGCCGCGGCGTCAGGCACCCGTGAACAGCAGGTCGAGGCAATCCTTGCCGCGGTCAATGCCGGTGGCCTGTTCGTTGTCGATACCGATATCATCCACAGCCAGATCGGGCAGAACGCACATGTGATCCTGCCGGCGGTGGAAAGCAACGAGATGAACCTGACCTCGATGAACGGTGAACGCCGTCTGCGCCTGTCCGAGAAATACATGGACGGCCCGGGCGACGCCAAGCCAGACTGCCTGATCGCTGCCGGCATTGCCCAGAACCTCGAGCGCGTCCTGCGTGAGATGGGCAAGAATGATTATGCCGACAAGTTCAAGGGCTATGATTGGAAGACCGAGGAAGACGCCTTCATGGACGGTTATCATCAAGGCAACCCAGATGTGACCTATGACCGCCTGCGCGCGATGGGCAACAATGGGGTGCAGGAACCTGTTCACGGATACGAGAACGGCAAGCTGCTGGGCACGCCGCGTCTTTACGCCGATGGCAAGTTCGATCGCCACGGCCGTAAGGACAAAAAGGCGTTGTTCTGTGCCGCCGGTTGGCGTGGGCTGCAGGCACCCGGCAAAGAGCGCGAGCGGGCAACGCACAAGTTCTGGATCAACAACGTCCGGGCCAACATCTTCTGGCAGAACCAGTTCTTGGATCAGGACAATGACTTTATCCAGGATCGCTTCCCCTATCCATTCATCGAGATGAATCCTCAGGATATGGCCGATATGGGCCTGAATCCGGGCGATCTGATCGAGATCCACAACGAGAATGGATCGACTCAGGGGATGGCCTACCCGACCAAAACGGCGCGTCCGGGGCAGGTTGCGATGGTCTTTGGTTCGCCCTCGGGCAGTCAGGGTAACGTCGTCAACCCCGGCGTGAACGAGCTGGTGTTGCCAGACTACAAGCACACCTGGGGCAACATCCGCAAGATTGCGAATGCCACGCCCAAGGCCAAGGGTGTTTCCTTCAAGTCCAAGGAATACACCAGCTAGAGCGGGTTTAAACCAATGGAACGGGCGGCCTTTGTGCCGCCCGTTTTTATATCCAATGCGGTTTTAGGGTTGTAAATATTATTATTTTATATATTCATGAAATATGGAAAATGTGATTCTCGATCGGCTAACCACCCTCGGACACCCGCAGCGTATGGCAGTGTTTCGCTTATTGATGCGACGCTACCCGGATGCCGTGCCGGCAGGTGAACTCGGGCAGGCGCTCGGACTGAAGCCCAGCACGCTTTCGGTCTACCTCGCCGCGCTTGCCTCCGCTGGTTTGGTGGGTAAAACCCGCCACGGTACATCCCTGCATTACAAGATAGAAATGGAGGCTGCGCGTGAGGTCATTGACTATCTGTTTCTGGACTGTTGCCGGGGTCGGCCACAGCTTTGTCCAACTGTTTATTCCGGCCAAAATCGAGGAAACGCTCTGATGCCCAGCCGAAAACTAAATGTCATTTTTATATGCACCGGAAATTCGGCACGCTCGATATTGGCGGAATCAATCCTGCGCGATGAAGCGGGAGACCGCTTCAATGCCTATTCCGCCGGCACGCGACCGGCGGGTAAACCCAATCCCTTCGCGCTTGCCCTGTTAAAGGAAAAGGGTCACAAAACATCGGGGCTGCGCTCAAAAAATCTGGACGAATTCCAGCAGAGGGGTGCGCCGCAGATGGATTTCATCTTCACGGTTTGTGATTCCGCCGCCAACGAGGAGTGCCCGCTTTGGCCGGGCCAGCCGATCAGCGGCCATTGGGGCATCCCCGATCCGGCGGCTGTGAAGGGGAGTGATACCGATAAATACCGCGCCTTTGAGACCGCCTATGCCCAGATGCAGGCGCGCATTAGGGCCTTCCTCGCCCGTAACCCCGAGGGGTTGGACAAGGGTGCCTTGCAGAAACATATTGATCAAATCGGCGCTTTAGCGCACACGGAATAGGATAAGGTAGTGTCGCGAGCAATGCCCGAAAGTTGGTGATGGGCTGATTGGGTGGCATATCATGGCGGTGTTGACGCGCCGCGATTCTCCGCAGAGAAAAGGATATGCCACATGAAAGGTGATACGATTTTGGAGTTCAGCGATCCAGCCGGAATTTCACCGGATCCGCTGACGGACATCTTGCGCAAGGGTGCGCCGGATCTGCTGGCGTAGGCGGTGAAAAGATCCGGTTCAGATCGAGCCTTCTGTCGGCCTGGCTGCGCCGGGCGAAATCGGTCGAGGAGCTGCTACCGTGATTATACCTCAAGGGGTGAGGAGCGCCCGGAAAACAGTCCGGGGGACTGTTTTCAGCGACGAACACGCGGAGCGCCGGACACAGGTGATTTCGGCGAGGCCCTGGCCGCCCTTCCGGGCCCTGATGCGCCGGGCCTGACATCGAGCACCATCTTGCGCCTCAAGGCCGATTGGTGGATCGAATACGAACGCTGGTGCCGGCGCGAGCCTCGCGGCGAAACGCTATGTGTATCTCTGGGCCGACGGGGTTTATTTCAAGCCGCGCATGGACGCCGACAAGCAATGCATGCTGGTGATTATCGGCGCCGACGAGTGGGGCAACAAGGATATTCTGGGCCTTGTGGATGGCTACCGGGAGAGCAGACAGAGCTGGCACGAACTGCTTTTGGACCTGAAGCGTCGCGGCCTGAGCAAGGCCCCGGCCTGGCCATCGGCGAAGGCGCACTCGGCTTCTGGAACGCCCTCAGCGAGGTGTTTGGCACAACCCGCGAGCAACGCTGCTGGGTGCACAAGATGGGCAACGTTCTGAACGCCATGCCGAGGTCGCTGCAATGCCGGGCCAGTCCATACCCGCTGATGTGGAATCGAAAGAGGCGCAGGTTGTGGGATTCCGGCGGTTACATCATTCTGAATGACAGGGCTTCGGCCAGATGGTGCCGGGCAATGCCCTTGGAGTCGTCAAGATCAGCGATCGTGCGCGCGACCCGCAGAACGCGGTGATACCCGCGGGCCGAGAGGTGGAATTTTTCGGCCGCGCGGGTCAGCAGTTCGATGCCGTCGGCCTCAGGGGTGGCGATTTCTTCAAGCAACCGCCCTTGGGCGTCAGCATTCACCCGGCAGCCTTGCGTGCCAGCAAAGCGCGCGCTCTGGACTTCGCGGGCGGCGGAAATGCGGGCGGCGACGCTGCTCGAGGGTTCGCCATCGGCAGGCAGGGACAAATCCTGCATGGTCACGGCCGGCACCTCCAGACGCAAATCGAAACGATCCAAAAGAGGGCCTGAAATCCGCCCCAGATAATCGGTGCCGCAGTTAGGCGCCCGGTTGCAGGCCAGAGCGGGATCGGCCAGATGCCCGCATTTGCAGGGGTTTGCCGCCGCCACCAGCAAGAATCGGCTGGGGTAGCGTACATGGGCATTGGCCCGGGCGACGACGACATCACCAGTCTCGATAGGCTGGCGCAGGGTTTCCAGAACCGCACGCGAGAACTCGGGGATTTCATCCAGAAACAGGACGCCATTATGTGCCAACGAGATCTCGCCGGGTTTTGCGCCACGTCCGCCGCCGACAATAGCCGCCATCGAGGCCGTGTGGTGGGGCGTGCGAAAGGGGCGCGTGCGTGATATCCCGCCCTCGTTCATAAGCCCCGCGAGCGAGTGGATCATTGACGTCTCAAGCGCTTCCTCGGCGCTGAGCGGGGGTAGGATGCCCGGCAAGCGGGCAGCCAGCATGGACTTTCCCGACCCGGGAGCTCCGATCATCAGCAGGTGGTGGCGTCCTGCCGCCGCGATCTCAAGCGCGCGCTTAGCCCGTTGCTGGCCTTTGACGTCGCAAAGATCGGGGGCGTCTGCCGGGCTGGTGACGTCTCCGGGCTGCGCGGGGGCCAAGACGGTCCGGCCGGTGAAATGGTGTATGCAGGCCAAAAGCGAACGCGCAGCAATGACCTCGGTTGCATCAACCCATGCGGCCTCGGCGCCGCAGGATTGAGGGCAGATCAGGCGGCATCCCCGGCTGGCCGCACCAACGGCTGCAGGCAGGGCACCAAGCACGGGAACCAGCGTCCCGTCAAGGGACAGCTCGCCCAGCGCGACGCTTTGTGCAATATCGTCGCCGGGCAGAATATTCAGCGCCGCAAGCAAGGCAAGGGCGATCGGCAAATCAAAATGCGATCCTTCCTTGGGCAAATCGGCAGGCGACAGATTGACCGTGATTCGCCGAGCGGGCAGCGCGATTGACATTGACGTCAGGGCGGCGCGCACCCGTTCGCGGGCTTCGGATACAGCCTTGTCAGGCAGACCAACGATGGAAAAGGCGGGCAGGCCCGGGGTGATGGCGCATTGCACCTCGACAAGGCGGGCGTCAATTCCCTGAAAGGCCACCGTATATGCGCGCGAAACCATCCCTGTCCCCGTTGTTCTGGGGGGAGCCTAGGGGATCGTGGTTAAGCAATGATAAACCACCCGGCAAATAACCTGAGTGTATCCCGCCTCAGACCTTAAACCGTGCATCAAGGATTCCGGCGTCCCCGGCCTCATCCTTGACATGGGCCTGATAGGGTGCGCGCTTGCCACGATAAAGGATGCCGGTGTTCAAGCCGTCATCGGTCAGAATGCGACGTGCGGCGCGTGCTGGGTCGTCGGTTTCATCGACCGAGGCCCGATGAACGGCACCTTTCCAAGCGCGCTCATCCGGACGGAAGGTAACACAGGGGCTAAGGATTTCGACAAAGGAAAAGCCAGGGTGATTGACCGCCTCGACAATGGTTTTGGTGGTGTTCTTGATGTCGCCGGAAAATTCGCGCGCAACGAAATTTGCGCCGGATGCCAGCGCGATCACCAGCGGTTGAAAGGGTGACAGGCCGGTGCCGCCGGGCGACAGGGCGCTGTCCCAGTCGGGCTCGGTCGTGGGCGAGGGCTGGCCCTTGGTCATGCCATAAACCCGGTTGTCCATGACGATATAGGTCATGTCGATATTGCGCCGACAGGCGTGCAGGAAATGGTTGCCGCCAATGGAATAGCCATCGCCATCGCCGCTCATCACCAGCACCGTCAGGTCGGGGCGCGACACCTTCAACCCCGAGGCCAGCGCCAGCGAGCGCCCATGGACCCCGTGAAAGCCATAGCAATTCGTATAGGCCGGAATGCGCGAGGAACAGCCGATGCCGGAAATTACCGCCATGTCCTTGGGGTCGCGGTTCAGGTCGGCCATCGCCTTGGTGATCGACATCAGCACATGGTAATCACCGCATCCGGGGCACCAGATCGGGGTGACATCGGATTTGTAGTCTTTGGCTTTGAATGCGTTGGCGTTCATGATGCGCTCCAGTCTTTGATGGCGGTGACGATTTCATCGGGCCCGATCAGATCCGGGCCTTCGCGGTTCAACTGTTGTACCGCGCAGGGCAGGTCCATATGGGCGCGGATATGCCTGAAAAACTGGCCGCTGTGGGATTGCTCGATCACCAGCAGGCGTTTGGTCTGTGCCAGTTCGCGCCCCAGCGCCTCGGCGGGAAACGGCGAGATCTGACGCAGCGCGATCAGCTTTACCCCGCGCATCTGCCGCATGGCCTCGCGCGCGGGGCCGGTCAGCGAGCCCCAAGTCAGGATCGCGGTCTCGCCCCCTCCTTCGACCACACCCCAGAGGTTGCCATAGTCGAAAGCCTCGACCTTGGTGCGGCGCTTGTCCATTTGCGCCTTTTGATCCGTGGCGCGGCTGGAGGGGGTGCCGCTCTGATCGTGGGTTAGCCCATCGGCGGTATATTGCCCCCCGCGCGTGCCGGGGAGGGCCATCGGCGAGATCCCGTCAGCGGTTATGGCATAACGGTGGTAGGTTTCGTCGCGTTCCTGCCGGTATGTTGTGCGCTGCGCCAGAAAGGCGACATCGGCGGGGCGCTCGACCAGAACCCGCGCCTGCCCGAGCGACTGATCCGATAACAAAATGACGGGAACCTGCATCGCCTCGGCCATATGAACGGCCCATTGCGCAGTGAACAGGCAGTCGGCAACGCTGGTCGGGGCGACAACCACGTGCGGCGCATCGCCGTGAAAGCCGTAAACCGCGATATTTAGGTCGGATTGTTCCGATTTCGTGGCAATGCCGGTCGATGGCCCGGCACGCATCACATCAACCACCACGACCGGCACCTCGGCGGCGGCGGACAGGCCGAGCGCCTCCATCATCAGGGCCAGACCGGGGCCCGAAGTTGCGGTCATCGAGGGACGGCCGCCAAAGGAGGCACCAATTGCCATATTGATCGAGGCCAGCTCATCCTCAGCCTGAACAAGGGCACCGCCAAGGTTTTTCAACGCCGGGGCCAGATATTCCAGCACATCTGTTGCCGGCGTAATCGGATAGGCCGCGGCAAAGCGGATCCCGCCGCGAATGGCGCCAAGGCCGACGGCCTCGTTGCCGGTAATCAGCCAGCGCTCACCAGTTTGCACCGGTGCGCAGGCCAGCGGATAAGCGGGCTGACACGCGGCCGCCACCGCCATTCCGGCGTCGATTCCAGCACGACCGGCGACCACCACCGCATCGCCCTTTTTGCCAAGTTTCGTGCCAAGGACCTGCAACAGCGCATCCGTCGGCAGGCCGATCAGCCCGGCAACAATACCCGCCGCGATCATGTTTTCCCGCCCGCCGGGGATTTTTTTGGCCAGTTCCTTCAAGTCGCATTCGTGAATGGCCACGCCACTGTCGGCAAGGGCCGCCGGAACCGGACCGGCGCTTGGATCAGCAAAGACCAGACCACCCTTGGCCACCGGCATATTGCCGATGAACCGGTCGGCGTTTTTCCAGTCAAGCGCGATCAGGATGTCGAAATCCTTGCTCATGCACTCGGCGGGATGGGTAGCAAGGCGCACCAGCGCTGCCGCTTCGCCACCCCGGATCTGCGGGCCGACCGAACGGTTGAGAACGCCATACCAACCGGCCTTGCCCGCGGCCTCGAGCAAAAGCGAGCCTGCGGTGATCGCACCGGCCCCCCCGGTGCCGACAATGGCAAATGAGATACTGTCGCGTGGCTGGGCCGATCGGGTCATGTTGTGGCTCCTTAAACTTCACGGAATTTTCTGTTGACGGTATTTAGGTATTCGAGTACTTATTTACGGTAATAAGGATACACGGCCTTGTCAACAAGGCAAAGACGGGAGAAATCAGGATGGCGCGACGCTGGGTCATGCAGGCTGCGAATGCACCGCTGGAGCGGCAGGACTTTACCCCCGCCCCACCCGGCGACGGTGAAGTCGTGGTGGAAATCGCGGGCTGCGGCGTTTGCCATACGGACCTTGGCTATTACTATGACGGTGTGCGCACGAACCGGCCCTTGCCCTTGACGCTGGGCCACGAGATCAGCGGGACAGTCGTTCAGGCCGGTGCCGGTGCCGACGCATGGCTAGGCCGCTCGGTCATTATCCCCGCTGTCATTCCCTGCGGGGAATGCGATGCCTGCGCCCGTGGCAAGGGCACCATCTGCAAGTCGCAAAAAATGCCCGGCAACGATATCGAGGGCGGGTTTGCCAGCCATATCACGGTGCCCGCGCGGGGCCTCTGCCCGGTGGAGCCCGAGCAACTGCGGGCGGTCGGGCTGGAGCTGGCCGATGTTTCGGTCGTTGCCGATGCCCTGACCACCCCCTATCAGGCGGCGGTGCAGGCAGGGATCGGCCCCGGCGATCTGGTCGTTGTCAATGGGATTGGCGGTGTTGGAGGATATGCCGTGCAGGTCGCCGCCGCCCTTGGGGCCAGTGTGGTTGCGATTGATGTCGTGCCGGAAAAACTGGCCGCGGTGCAAGAATACGGCGCCAGCCTGACCCTGAACGCTCGAGACTTTGATCGCCGCGCCCTTAAAAACGAGATCGCGGACTTTGCTGCCAAAAACGGCCGACGCAACCGCGAGTGGATCATCATGGAGACCTCGGGGACAGCCGCCGGGCAAAAGACCGCCTTTGGTCTACTGAACCACGGCGCAACGATGTGTGTCGTCGGCTTTACCATGGACAAGGTCGAGGTCCGCTTATCAAATCTGATGGCCTTTCACGCGCGCCTATTGGGAAACTGGGGCTGCCCGCCCGATCTTTATCCCGGCGCGCTGGATCTGGTTCTGAGTGGCAAGGTCCGCTTGCAGCCCTTCATCGAACAGCGCCCCCTTGACCAGATCAATCAGGTTTTCACCGAGGTTCACGACGGAAAACTGCTGCGGCGGGCCATTCTGGTGCCAACGCTATGACGGAGACTATCATGCCCGACACTTTCTCTTTCCGCCCCCACGATCTGGTGCCCGACGATGCCCGCGCCGCGATTTGCGACGAGGTTATTCTGGAAAAACGCCCGGCAAAAGACGCCGATGGCGCCGAGGTTGACGGACTCTATAACGCCTGGATCATCCTGAACAACCCGGCGCAGTTCAACTCTTACACAACGGCGATGGTCAAGGCGGTGATCCTGGCCTTTCGCGCCGCGAGCAATGCACGCGATGTCAACGCGGTAGTGTTTACCGGGGTCGGAGACAAGGCCTTTTGCACCGGCGGCAACACCCGCGAATACGCCGAATATTACGCTGGCCGACCGCAGGAATACCGCCAGTACATGCGCCTCTTCAACGATATGGTCAGCACCATCTTGACCTGTGACAAGCCGGTGATCTGCCGCGTCAACGGGATGCGCATCGGCGGCGGTCAGGAAATCGGCATGGCCTGCGATTTCTCGATTGCGCAGGACTTGGCCCGTTTTGGGCAGGCGGGGCCAAAACATGGCTCGGCGGCAATCGGGGGATCGACAGACTTTCTGCCGGTGATGATCGGGGCCGAACAGGCGATGGTCTCAGGGGTGCTGTGTGAGCCGTTCTCGGCCCAAAAGGCGCTGCGTCTGGGGCTGCTGACTGATCTGGTGCCGGGCCTCAAGGTCGATGGGAAATACATCGCCAACCCGCTGGTTGAAACCCGCATGATCACAGACGCGTGGGGCCGCCTGCTGCATGGCGAGGCTAAAACCGGCGATGATCTCGCCGCCGGCAAGGCGCTGCTAAAACGCGGGCAGATTGACCTTTCGGCGCTGGATGATGCGGTCGAGCGGCTGTGCACCAAGCTGCTGCTGACCTTTCCCGACTGCACCACGAAATCAGTCGAGGAGTTACGAAAACCCAAGCTGAACGCGTGGAACGCAAACAAGGAAAACTCCCGCGCTTGGCTGAGCCTGAACATGATGACCGAGGCCAACGCCGGGTTCAGGGCGTTCAACGCCGGCACTCGTGAAACCGGACGCGAGGTTGATTTTGTTGCCCTGCGTCGGGCCCTTGCTGCGGGTCAGATCTGGACACCCGAGTTCATCGACAGCCTGATGCCCGGCGCCGGGGAGGGCAAAGACAGGTGACGGCTCCGCTTTTGATATCCCGCGAACAGGATGGCGCCCTCTTGCGCCTGACCCTGAACCGTCCCAAGGCAAATATTGTGGACGCGCGCATGATCGTCGCCCTTGATTCGGCACTGGAACAGGCGTTGGCGGACCCGGAGCTGAAGGCCGTTCTGCTGGCGGCCAACGGACCACATTTCAGCTTTGGCGCGTCGGTAGAAGAGCATATGCCGGAAAGCTGTGCAGCGATGCTGAACGGCTTACACGGACTGTTACGGCGGATGCTGGAAAGCCCGGTTTCAATCCTCGTTGCGATTCGCGGGCAATGTCTGGGGGGTGGGCTGGAGCTGGCTCTGGCGGGACACCGGCTGTTCGCGGCACCGTCCTCCAGCCTCGGACAGCCGGAAATGCGGCTGGGCGTTTTTGCCCCGGCCGCCAGCTGTCTGCTGCCGCCACGTATCGGTCAGTCGCGCGCCGAAGACATGCTGCTGAGCGCGCGGAGCCTGACCGGTGAAGACGCCTTGCAAAACGGCCTTGTGGATCAACTGGCCAAGGACCCCGAGGCCGCGGCTGTGGATTATTTTACCGTCCATCTGGCGCCGAAATCCGCCAGCTCGCTGCGGTACGCAGTGCGCGCAGCCCGCCTTGGATATGTCGAGAGCATGGTCAAAAAATTGCAAGTCGTTGAAAATATGTATCTTTACGAGCTTATGAAAACCCGCGACGCGGTTGAGGGGCTAAACGCCTTCATCGCCAAGCGCCCAGCCAAGTGGGAGAACCGATGACAAACCCAACCACATCCGAGATCATCGCACGCTGTCAGGAGCTTTACGACGATCTGCGATTCACCAGCGCCCGCGACTGGAAAGACGCTGAACCGGGGCGCAAGGTTATCGCCCATATGCCGATATATGTTCCGCGTGAGCTGATCCACGCTGCCGGCATGTTGCCGCTGGGGATCATGGGAGGTGGCGACAATCTGGAGGTCATCCACGGCGACGCCTACTACCAAAGCTATATCTGCCGGATCCCGCGCTCGACCATCGAGCTTGGCCTGTCAGGGCGGCTCGATTTCGTGGACGGGATGATCTTTCCCTCGATCTGCGATGTGATCCGCAACCTGTCAGGCATGTGGAAAATGCTGTTTCCCGAGGTTTACGTCAAATATTTCGACGTGCCGCAAACCTATGACGACGACATCGGCGGCACGTTTTATATCGGCGAGATGCGCGAGTTCCTGACCGATCTTGAAGCTCTGGCCGGGCGCAAGATCAGCGATGACGACATTCGCACCTCGATCACCGTTTACAACGAGAACCGCCGCGCGATTGCCGAACTTTATCGCCTGCGAGCGGCCAAACCATGGCAGGCTCCGGCGTCCGAGGCCTATCTGGTGATGCGCGCGGGCCTGACCCTGCCGGTTGAAGATCACACCCGCCTCGTGCACGATTACATCGCCGCGGCAAAGGCCGAAAAGCGCCCAATCAAGGACAACTCGCGGATCATTCTGACCGGTATGTTCTGCGAACAACCGCCCCTTAACCTGATAAAATCTCTGGAGCTTTCCGGCTGCTATGTGGTTGACGACGACTTTATGCTGGTCAGTCGCTGGCTGGTTGGCGATGTGCCGACGGACGGGGACCCGGTTTACAACCTCTCGCAGGCGTTTCTGCATCAGTCGATGTCCACGGCGGCAAAATATGAGCCAGACGAGGCCGAAAAAGGCCAGTTCCTGGTGCGCGCGGTCAGGGACACCGGTGCCGAAGGGGTGATTTTTGCCTCGACCAGTTTTTGCGATCCCGCTCTGTTGGACCGGCCAATGCTGCAAAACGTCCTGAAGGCAGCCGATATCCCCTACATCGCCTTCAAATACTCTGAAAACTCTGGGCAGATGCAGCCGATCCGCGAACAGGCCGGAACCTTTGTCGATTCAATCAAACTCTGGAGCGCCGCATGAAACCTTCGATCCTGAAAGCCCAACCCGCCGACGTCCAAAAGGACGCCTCCATGATCAAGCAAAAACAGATGATGGCAGGCCATTACGACCGCCTGACAAGCGCCCCAGAGACCGGCGCCAAGGTCGCCTCGACCTTTGTACCGGGAAATTTGAACGAGTTGATCATGTGCTTTGATCTGGTCAACAACCTGCCCGAGGTGAACGCCATCCAGAACGGCCTGCGCAAGAAATCCGGCGCCTATATCATGGAGGCCGAGCGCTCGGGCCATTCCGAGGACGTCTGCACCTATGTGAAATCCGACATCGGCATGATGCTGAAGGGTAACATCGGCCCGAACGGCAAACCCTTGCCAAAGCCCGACGTTCTGCTTTTGAGTTACACCGGCTGTTTCACCTTTCTGAAATGGTTCGAGCTTTTGCGCGAGCAATACAAATGCCCAACCATTTTCTTGCAAACCCCCTATATGGCCGATGGAAAGATCACGCCAAACATGATCCAGTACATGGTCAAACAGTTGAAAGAGAACGTTATTCCGGTTCTCGAAGAGGTCTCGGGGGTCAAGTTCGACATTGATCGTCTGCGCGAATATCTGAAAAAATCCGCCGTTGCCGAGGACGATCTGGTCGCCGTCTTGCAAAGCGCCAAGAACAAGCCCTCGCCCATCGATGCCTATTTTGGCGGCATCTATTACATCGGCCCGATTTTCGGCGCCTTTCGCGGCACAGACGACGCGATCGACTATTATCGGTTCCTGCGCGCCGAAGTGGAAGAGCGCATCGCCAAGGGGCTTGGCCCGGTCACGCCCGACGGCACCATGAGTGAGGAGAAATATCGTCTGGTCGTCGAAGGCCCACCCAACTACACGAATTTCCGCCAGTTCTGGAAAATGTTCTATGACGAGGGCGCAACCGTGGTTGCCTCGAGTTATACCAAGGTTGGCGGCACCTATGATTACGGCTTTCGCCACAACCCCGACAAGCCGCTGGAAAGCCTCGCGGAATATTGCCTGAATGTATACACCAACCGCAGCCTGCCAATGCGCATTGATATGCTGAGCGATTATATCAACGAGTATGAAGCCGACGGGTTGCTGATCAATTCCATCAAATCCTGCAACAGCTTTTCCGCCGGGCAGTTGTTGATCATGCGCGAGGTTGAAAAACGCACCGGAAAACCGGCGGCCTTTATCGAAAGCGATCTGGTGGACCCGCGTTATTTCTCGGGTGCCAATATCAAGAACCGGCTGGAAAGCTATTTCCAGATGGTTGAACAAAAACGCAGCGGACGGGGGGCAGCGGCATGAAAACCTTTGTGGGAATTGACCTCGGCTCAACCACCACCAAGGCGGTGCTAATGGACGAGGACGAAAAGGTTCTGGGCCGCGGGATCACCAACTCGCGCTCGAACTATGACACGGCCTGCCGCGTGGCCCAGCAGGAGGCGGCGGTTGATGCGCGCTTTACCCTGTTTCGCCGCGAATTCGGTGCCGAGGATGGCAGCAAGCAGGAGGTCGAGGACTTTCTCGCCAGTCTCGAGCGCGCCTTTCGTTTGGAACAGTTTCTTGAACAACTCGACGATCTTGAGGAAACCTGTATTCGGCAGGTTCAGGGGGCGCGGTTTGAAAAGAATGCCGCTGGCGTGAAAACGGCTCTGGCCGAGGTCTTTGGCCGTCTGCGCGGCGAGGCGCCGGCGATGTATGCACCGGGGGCGGCGCGCAAGTCCGATTTTTTCCGCGATATCGCGGGATCTCGATACTTGGCCCTGGCCGAAGACGTCGCCCGCGCCGCCGATTTGCCTTATGATCTGTTGCTGAATGTCTATGACAAGTCGATCATCGCGGTGGAAAACCGCCCGCCCCGGGGGGTTCTGTCGGACAAATTCCAGCGCGCCCTGAAACGGGTGGTCGCCGAGGGGACGGGCCTGTCGGGGGAAATGCTGAAACCGGTTCAGCACGCACTGGATGTCGAGCTTGAGGAAAGCTATCTCGTTGGCACCGGCTATGGCCGCGTCACACTGCCCTTTTCCAAGGAGCATATCCGCAGCGAGATCCTGTGTCACGGGCTGGGCGCGCATATGATGTATCCTGAAACGCGCACCGTTCTTGATATCGGCGGGCAGGATACCAAGGGGATTCAGGTTGACGAAAACGGCATCGTCGAAAATTTCCAGATGAATGATCGCTGTGCGGCGGGCTGCGGGCGCTATCTCGGCTATATTGCCGACGAAATGAACATGGGTCTGCATGAACTTGGCCCGCTGGCGATGAAATCGGAAAAACCGGCGCGGATCAATTCAACCTGCACGGTGTTTGCAGGGGCGGAATTGCGTGATCGGCTGGCATTGGGTGAGGCACGTGAGGATATTTTGGCGGGTCTACACCGCTCGATCGTGTTGCGGGCAATGTCAATCATCGCGCGCTCGGGCGGGGTTACGGACCAGTTTACGTTTACCGGCGGGGTGGCCAAGAACGAGGCCGCCGTGCGCGAATTGAAAAAGCTGGTGTTTGAAAACTACGGCAAGGTGAAAATCAATATCGACCCGGATTCGATTTATACCGGAGCGCTGGGCGGGGCCGAATTTGCCCGTCGCGCCGCCGAGGGGCGTTTGGAAGGAGTGGACGCATGACCATTGCAGCAGGAATTGATGTCGGCACGGGGGTCGTCAAGGCGGTGATCTTCAAGGTCGAGAACGGCACTGAAACGTGGTTGTCGCGCGCCAATATGCGCATCCGCCAACGCGACCCGATGGAGTTGGCGCGCGAGGCGTTCGAGCAGTGTCTTGAGGATGCGAACCTCGAGGAAAGAGACATAGATTATGTGGCCACGACGGGCGAGGGCGAGGCGATTCCCTTTCACACCGGGCATTTTTATTCGATGACCAGCCACGCGCGCGGGGCGCGGTTTCTGAACCCCGAGGCGGTTGCTATTCTGGACTGCGGCGCCTTGCACGGGCGTGCCATCATCACCGATGAGCGCGGCAAGGTCCTGAACTACAAGATGACCAGCCAATGCGCTTCAGGCTCGGGGCAGTTCTTGGAAAATATCGCACGATACCTCGGCATTGCGCAGGACGAAATCGGCAGCCTGTCACTGTCGGCGGACAACCCCGAAGAGGTCAGCTCGATCTGCGCGGTGCTGGCGGAAACCGACGTCATCAACATGGTTAGCCGGGGCATCACGGCACCCAACATTCTGAAGGGCATCCACATGTCCATGGCCAACCGTCTGGCCCGGCTGTTGAAAAGCATCGGCGCCCGCGAAGGAGTCATCATGATGACCGGCGGTCTGGCGCTGGATGAGGGGCTGTGTGCGGCCATGCGTGAGCAGCTGGGCAAGATGAAAGGGGTGACAGCCGAGGTCGCGAACCACCCGGACTCGATCTACGCCGGGGCAATCGGCGCGGCGCTCTGGGGGGCGTTCCGGGCGGAAAAACTGGCTGCGGCCGGACACTTGTTGAAAGCATCCTGAGGCACGAAAAGGAGAAACACCAATGGCCCTGATGATCATCGAAAGCTGCACCGCCTGCGATGCGTGTGAGCCGGTCTGCCCAAACGAGGCGATCTCGGTGGGGGATCCCATCTATATCATCGACCCGATGAAATGCACCCAATGCGTCGGCGAAGAGGATGAGCCGCAATGCCGTCTGGTTTGCCCGGAATCCTGCATCGTGGACAATCCCGACTGGGTGGAAAGCGAAGAAGAACTGCAGGCAAAATACGATGCCCTGCACGGCTGATTGCGATCAATCAAGCAGACCCGCCCCCCCGGAACCAAGGGGGGGCCGCGGCGCTGGAAAGCCGCGTTGCGACATGCAAGGTTGCGATCTTGGGGCAGCGGCGGCGTGCATGCCGCACCCGTTTCAGAGTGGGCAGCTTAGCGCGATGCTCTGGCTCGGGGCAAAACCTGACAGGCTGAAAAAGGCGATCAGGGGCGTATCATTCCAGGCAACCTCGGTGCGCAGGCGTTCGACCTGCAATATGGCGAGGTTCGAGATCAACTGGTCCATCAGCGCGCGGCCAATGCCCTGACCTTGAAAGCCGGGGTCGATGCCCAGTGCGTCCATCACGGCCACAGGAACGGTGCGCCCGAACTCGCCATAATCCACCCGTGCCATGATGTAACCGACGACAAAGCCGTCTCGCTCGGCCACCAGCGACAGACGCACGCCCGCACCGACCTCGATCTGACGCTGGATATGGGCAAAATAACTGCCGCGATCCTGACCGGAAAGAGCGCGATCAATACGTTTCACGGCCGCCAGATCCTCGGGTTTCATGGCCCGCAGCAATTCCCGGTCCCGAGCCAAAGCATGGACCTCATCCCCACTGGGATCACTGTAATCGGTCTCTGCCGGATCTCCGGCGTCGTTCAGGTCCGCGTTGACAGTCGGGGAGAACGCCTCGATCGTGCGGCAAAGGACCATCCGCGGCGCCAGATCAAAACCGGCATTGCCAAGGAACCCAAGCAGCGCCCGGTCGGACCAGTCCACCTGTGTTTCAAGGGCCGATGTGCCCTTGTGAACCAGAATTTCCTTAACCCTGTTCAGCAGATCATGCCCCGCGCCGTGGTTCTGGACCTCTCGCGAAACCCCGATGGCATCCAACGCCGCCCGCGCGCCAGGTTGGCCGAAATCGCCGTCAATCAGTCGGGCCATGGCAAAGCCGCACAGGTGGCCCGCGGCGTGCAAACCCACATAGACGTAATCATGCGGGCGTTCCAACGCGGCATCCAGACGGCGTTCAAAGAACGTCCGGCGCGCCTGCCCGCTGCTGGCCTGATCAATGGCGATGACCGCCTCTAGATCAGAGCGCCCGAGCGGCGACAGGTGGGTATCGGTGGCGGTTGCGGCGGTGTGTTCTGTCATGGCGCTCTCATCGGTTGAAGGTTGATTCAAACAGTGCCGGCATAGCGTTCGGCCAGCGCCATGTCGGTCTCGGCGTCCAGCAGATCGTCAAGCATGGGCAGCAGGGCCATTTCTTCTTTCTGGATATGGGCAAACATGCGCTCGACCAACTCGGCAGCCGCGTTGCGATAGCTCTGCCAGCTGCTGGCGGTAAAACCGGTCTCTAGCGCCTGTTTTGAGAGGTCGGCAACCTGCTGGCCAAGGGGCAGAATGGCGGCGTGCTCGGCCCTGAGATGGGCACCGATCGCTTGATCTCCAGCCTCTTCCAGACGCGGGAAAAGTTCAGTCTCTTCAAAGGTGAAATGGGCACTGACCTCTTGTGAAATGGCGCTGGCAGCCAGCGACAGGGTTTTCGAGGTCTGCGCATCGCTGGTATCGGCCGGTTTTCGTTTAGCCTGCGCCAGCAAGCGGTCGAGAGCCTCGATCACCTCAATGGTACGTTGGTGGTCTTCGTGAAGGATCTGCGGGGTGCGGCGAACAAGGTTCATGGGGGACTCCGATTAATACCTATTTAGGTACCTTAATACCGCTTTAGACAAACTGCAAGGGCATGTGGGCTGTTTGCCCATGTATCAGCCGGTTGCCAGATCAAACAGCAGTTTGGTATTCAGAGCGATGATGATCGCCGCTATGACCCACGCCGACCCGGTCAGCCAGCGTGGCGACACCAGCGCCCCCATCTTTTCGCGCGAGGCGGTAAAGCGGATCAATGGCACAATGGCAAAGGGCAGTTGAAAGCTGAGGATGACCTGGCTGAAGATCAGCAGTTTGCCAGTGCTCTCGGCCCCCCACAGGATGATCGCCAACGCCGCCGGGATGATCGCAAGGCCCCGGGTGATCATCCGGCGCAACCACGGGCGCAGGCGGATATTGATAAATCCCTCCATCACGATCTGACCGGCCATAGTAGCGGTTACAGCCGAGTTCATCCCGCTGGCCAGCAGAGCAACGCCAAAAAGGACCGGGGCCACGGATGCGCCGAGCACCGGCTGCAACAGACGATATGCGTCCTGAATTTCCGCAACCTCTGTCATCCCGTTGCGATTGAATGTCGCTGCAGCCAGAATCAGGATTGCCGCATTGATCGACAGCGCAAACATCAATGCAATCGAAGAATCCAGCGTTGCCATGTGCAAGGCCTGTTTTTTGGAGTTATCATCCAGACCAAAGGCGCGGGTCTGCACGATGCCCGAATGCAGATACAGATTATGGGGCATGACGGTTGCGCCGATAATGCCCAGCGCCAGATACAACATTCCCGGATTGCCAAGGATCTCGCGGTGCGGGGCAAAGCCCCTCAGGACCGCGCCCCAGTCCGGGTCGGCCAGAACGATCTGGATACCAAAGCTCAGCGTAATCACCGCCAACAGCGCGATGACAAAGGCCTCGATCCAGCGAAAGTTCCGGTTTTGCAACCAGAGCACCAGAAAGACGTCAACCGCTGTGATGATGATACCCAGTTCCAACGGGATGTCGAATAAGAGATTCAGGCCAATGGCCGTGCCGATGACCTCGGCCAGATCGGTTGCAATAATCGCGATTTCCGCCAGCACCCACAAGATGCGCGCCGCCCACGCCGGGTAAGCATCCTGACAGGCCTGTGCCAGATCACGTCCGGCACCGATAGCCAGCCGTGCAGCCAGCGCCTGCAGCAGGATCGCCATAATATTTGAGAGCAGCGCAACAAACAGCAGCGTATAGCCGAATTTTGACCCCCCCGCCAGCGAGGTCGCCCAGTTTCCGGGGTCCATATAGCCAACGGCAACCAGATAGCCCGGCCCGAAAAACGCCAGAAAACGGCGAAAGGGCGTCATGCTGGGCGAGACCTTGATCGAGCGAAACACCTCGGTCATCGAGGGCGCGCTGCGCTCTTTCAGCCAGCCGTTCGGCGTATCCTGCATATGTATCCCAAAAATGCGAATGATTATCAACAGCGTTTGTGACGATTCCCGGAATTTTGTCAAGCCGTTATATTTTCTGGCCGAGCCGCACGCCGACTACGCTATGTCCTGCACGGGGGAATGTGAAGGGGTCAACATTATCCCGAAATGCATTATAAGCAACGAAAACCGAAAAAAGGCCGCGCCATGTCCAAACCGTTCAACATCCTTGCCGTCGCACAAAGGGGGCGTCTGTCCTATGAAGCGGTGATTTTTGCCGCGTCCCTGAAACACGCAGTTGAGCAGCGCGCGGAACAGACAGGCTCAGAGGGGCGCAAGGTATCGCTCTATATAGCCGAGCCCCAGCCGGGAGAGCGCTGGGATCAGGACCCGCGGATCGACGATGACGAGTTGCGCGACCTCCTGATCTCGCTTGGGGCCCAAATCATCCCGTTTGAAAGCCGGGTTTTCGGCCAGTCCTATCCCTACGGCAACAAGATCGAGGCGCTATTGGCCCTGCCAAAGGACGAGCCGTTCGTGTTTTTTGACACTGACACGCTGTTTCTGGATGACCCGGGCCGGATTGCCTTTGATTTCCAGCGTCCGTCAGCCTCGATGAAGCGCGAGGGAACCTGGCCCGAGATCCAGCTTTACGGTCCTGGCTATGATGCAACCTGGGGCGCCCTTTATGACAAGTTCGGACTGGATTTTGCGTCCTCGCTGGATATGTCCCAGCCCCGTGAATACTGGCAACGCTATCTCTATTTCAACGCCGGCTGGTTTTTCGGGGCCTGTCCGCAACGGTTCGGGCAGTTGTTTCTGGATTACGCCCGGGCCATACGCGACGACCCCCCGCCCGAGCTGGTCTGCCAGTCGCTGGATCCGTGGCTGGATCAAGTCGCGCTTCCGCTGGTCATCCACGCTCTTGGCGGTGGCCGCCCGGGACCCGAGCTGGATGGTCTGGACGGCGAGATAAGCTGCCATTGGCGCGTCCTGCCCCTGCTTTATGCACGTGAGCCCGACCCGGTTATCGAGGTGTTGGAAACCATCGCCGCGCCCAACAAGATCAAGAAGGTGATCAAGCGATACGAGCCGATCAAGCGGATGATATATCAACGTCGCGGGCAGAAAGTGCGGGCCTTGTTTGACCGAAATGACCTGCCTCGCAAAGAGCAGAAGATTCGCAATATCATCAAACGCAACAATCTTTGGATGCGATAACGCGTTTGACCTCCCCTCTTTGAGGCCAGGTTGATCCGCCCCGTGCTCCACCAACCAGTGCGGAGCGTTACTCTTGCGGTTGGCTTGTCTTGATCGCCCCGAGGCTGCTGGCCAGAAGATGTCTGGTGTAGGGGTGGCTGGTCTGTTGGGCACGCATCTTTTCAACGCTGAGGGTCTCGACAATCTCGCCAAGCTGCATGACCGCGATGTCGGTGCAAAGATGACCGACCACCGCCAGATTGTGACTGACCATCAAATAGGTCAGGTTGTGTTCCTTTCTGAGGTCACTCAGAAGATTCAGGATCTCGGCCTGCACCGAGACGTCAAGGGCCGATGTCGGTTCATCCAAAAGCAGGATCTCGGGCTCGGGGGCCAGCGCGCGGGCGACGGCGACGCGCTGACGCTGCCCACCTGATAATTGGTGCGGGTAACGAAAGCGAAAGGCATCGCCAAGGCCGACGTCATCCAGCAGCTTTGATATTCGTTCATCAATGTCCCGGAAGCCGTGGAGAGACAGGGTTTCTCCCAACACCTGATCGACCGAGTGCCGCGGATGCAACGAGGCATAGGGGTCCTGAAAAACCATCTGTACAGAGCGATAGAACCCGCGGTCGCGTTTTTTTCCCAGCGGCTGGCCCAGAACCTCCATCCGGCCGTTCCATGTCGGCACAAGGCCAGTCAGCGCACGCAGGATCGTGGATTTCCCCGAGCCCGACTCGCCCACCAGACCAAAACTGCCGCCCTTTGGTACCGCGAGGCTGGCCGCTTTGACCGCGTCCACGCGGGCCTCGTGTTCTCCGAACCAGACGTTCAGGTTTTCAATTCGGATGCCGCTCATGTCTGTCCGCTTATGCTGTCTTCGTTTCGCCATGCGGGGTCGCGCTTTAACACCTCCAGCCGTTCGACCGGGGCATCAAGCCGGGGCAGGGAATTCAGCAGCCCGCGCGTGTAGGGATGGGTGGCCTCATGCAGGCGATCGGCACGGCAGGTTTCCACGACGCGTCCGGCATACATGATCAATACCCGGTCGCAGAATGCCGACACAAGGTTCAGATCGTGGCTGATAAAGATCAGCCCCATACCCCGATCCTTGACAAGTTTATCCATGATCTCAAGGACTTGCATCTGAACAGATACGTCCAGTGCAGACGTGGGCTCATCTGCGATCAGAATTTTCGGGTCCGGGATCATCATCATGGCAATCATGATCCGCTGCCCCATGCCGCCGGATACCTCGTGCGGGAACAGGGTGTAAACGCGCTCAGGGTCGCGGATCTTGACGGCCTCAAGCATTTCCAGAGATTTCTGTTTTGCCGCCGCCCGTGAGGTGTCGGCATGCAGGCGATAGGCTTCGGAGATTTGCTCTCCCACCCGCATCACCGGGTTCAACGAGAATTTCGGGTCCTGCATGATCATCGAGATCCGCTGGCCCCGGACCGAGCGCATCTGCCGCTCGCTCAACAGCATCAGATTTTCGCCAGCCAGCGCGATCCGGTCAGCGCGGACAATCCCCGGCGGGCGGATCAGGCGCAGAATGGCGCGCCCGGTCATGGATTTTCCCGAGCCCGACTCACCAACAATGCCAAGGCGCTCGCGGCCCAGCGAAAAACTAATCCCGCGCACGGCGTCGAAAACCCCGCTGCGTGTCGGAAATTTCACCCAAAGGTTCTCGACCTCGAGAAGGTTCCGTTCGGCTGCTTTGCTCACTGCGAACCCTCCTTGGGGTCAAGCACGTCGCGCAGGCCGTCACCCAGCAGGTTGAACGCCAGCGACACCGTGAAAATGGCCAGACCGGGCATGGTGGCCACCCACCAGTGATCCAGAATAAAGCGGCGGCCATCGGAAATCATCGCCCCCCACTCCGGCGTTGGCGGCTGCGCCCCGAGGCCGAGAAACCCAAGGCCCGCCGCGGCCAGAATGATCCCTGCCATATCCAGTGTCACCCGCACCACCAGAGACGAAATGCAAAGCGGCCAGATATGGCGAATGATGATGCGCAGAGGGCCCGCCCCCTGAAGGCGGACGGCGTGAATGAAATCCGAATTGCGCATGGTCAGCGTTTCGGCCCGTGCGATCCGCGCATAGGGCGGCCAGGCCGTCAGACTGATTGCAAGGACCGCGTTTTCAATTCCGGCGCCCAGCGCGGCCACAAATGCCAGCGCCAGAACCAGACGGGGAAAAGCCAGAAAAATATCGGTAATCCGCATCAGGACAATATCGACCCAGCCGCCGGTATAGCCGGCAACCGTGCCAACGAACAGCCCGACGACAGGTGCCACGATCGCCACCAGCGTGACGATATAGAGGGTGATCCGTGAGCCATAGATCAGCCGACTGAGAATATCGCGCCCGAGGCTGTCCGAACCCAGCAGGTACCCCGCGCTTCCCGGCGGCCGCAGCCGCGCCAAAAGGTTCTGGGTGAACGGATCATGGGGTGCCAGAAGCGGCGCAAAGGCGGCAACAAAAACCAGAAAAACCAGAATCCCCAGCCCGAACATTGCCATCTGGTTGCCCCGAAATGACAGCCACGACTGATAAAGTGCGGACAGCCGGGCATGGGTGCGCGATGTCGGCGTATCGGTCAACAGCCAGGCGCGCAGGCCTTGTCGCGGCTGGGGAATCATGGTCATTTTGCCCTCGGATCAAAGAATTGATACAGCAGCTCGGCGAGAATGTTGAGCAGAACGAACACCAGCCCGACAACCACGGTGCCGCCCATGACGGCGTTCATGTCCGCCGACAATAGCGAGGTCGTGATGTAGGAGCCAATGCCGGGCCAGGCGAATATGATTTCCGTCAGGACCGATCCCTCCAGTAGCCCGGCATAGGACAGCGCGATGACGGTAATCAACTGCACCTTGATATTGCCGAACGCGTGCTGCCAGATCACGGCTCGCTCGGACAGGCCCTTGACCCGCGCGGTAATGATGTATTCCGAGTTCAGTTGCTCCAGCATGAACGATCGGGTCATCCGGCTGATATAGGCCAGCGAGTAATATCCCAGCAGCGAGGCCGGTAGGATGATATGTGTCAGGGCATTTCGGAAGACCTCGAGATTGCCATCAAGCAGGCTGTCAATCAGGATCATACCTGTCACCTGAGGCACCTCGTCCTGAAAAAATATATCCAACCTGCCGGGCCCGCCGACCCAGCCGAGGATACCGTAAAACAGCAACAGGCCGATCAGCCCCAGCCAAAAGACCGGCATCGAATAGCCGATCAGGGCAATGACGCGGGCGATCTGGTCGATCCATGTGCCGCGCTTGACCGCCGCCAGAACCCCCAGCGGCACGCCGAGAAGGACGCCAAAGATGGTGCCAAGGGTGGCCAGCTCCATCGTTGCGGGAAAGACGCGGCGGATATCGTCGGCGACTGGAAATCCGGTGCGCAGGGAAATGCCAAAGTTGCCCTGCACGACGTCCCGGATATAAAGGAAAAACTGCACGATCAGCGGCTGGTCGAGGCCCAGCGCCTTGTAGGCGGCCTCATAAACCTCTTTGCTGGCGCGCTCGCCGACAATCGACAGGACGGGATCGACCGGCATGACCCGACCAATGAAAAAGGTGATGAACAACAACCCCAGCATGGTCACGACAACAGTGACGATGGTCTTGGCGGCCTTTTCCAAGGCAGCGCGAAAGGGCGACTTGCGCCGCCCTTCCTTTGGTCTGATTTCGGCAATCCCGGCCAATTACTTTGTTACCGGCCAGTAAGAGACCGCCGTGATGGCGCCGCCGAGGCTGAGATGTTTCACCTTGTCCGAGCGTCCCGTCTGTTCGATCTTTTGGAACATGATCGCAAAAGGCGCGACCTTTTGAAACTCGCGTTGCGTCGCCTCATACATCTTGGCGCGTTTGGCGCGGTCGCCCTCGATCATGGCCGCTTCGGTTTCCTTGGTGATCTTGGGGTTGTCCCAAGAGTTCCGCCAGGCCAGAACACCGGTCAAACCCGCAGCATCCGAATTGTCGCCATTCCAGGCAAATGTGCTGGCATTGGTATTGGGGTCGGGATAATCCGGGCCCCACGCACCGAGGTAGATGTCATGCTTGCGCGCCCGGTAGATTCCGAGGATCTGCTTGCCAGTGCCCACCGTCAGCTTGACCGTGATCCCCGCCTTGGCAAAGGTGTTCTGGATCGACTGCGCCATTTCAAGGCGCTCCTGAGCCTCGCGAACGATGATTCCGACCGAAAAGCCCTTGGCATATCCGGCCTCGGCCAGCAGCTTTTTCGCCTTTTCGATATTGAGAGAATACGGGTTGTCACTGATCGCCCCGAGGAAGGTCGCGGGTAGGAACGACTGATGAATAACGTATTGACCCTTCAAAAAGCTGTCCTGCATCCCCTTGTAATCAATAAGATATTTCAGGGCTTCCTGAACCTTTGGGTTGGCCAGAATTTTGTTCTTCTGGTTGAAGGCGATATACATGATCCGCCCGCGAAGCTCGCTGTCCACGGCAAGGCCGGGCTTGCCACGAATGCCGGCGATATCCTCGGGGTTCAGGTTACGGGCAACGTCGATATCGCCGCGCTCAAGCAACAGACGCTGGGTCGAGCTTTCCTGAATGTGGCGGACGACGACCTTTTTCATGGCCGGGGCACCACCGTAATAATTGGGGTTTGCCACCAGAGTAATCGACTCATTGGGTTTCCAGCTGCCCAGCACATAGGGGCCCGAGCCGGCGGTGTGCGTGCGCAGCCACTCATTGCCCATATCGCCGTTGACGGCGTGGGCCTTGACCACCTTGCTGTCGACAATGCCGCCAATGGTGGCCGTCATGCTGTTCAGAACGAACGAGGTTGCGTAACGCTTGTCCGTGGTGATCCGCAGTGTCATGTCATCAGTTGCAACGATGGTGTCCTTGACGTTCTCGGGCGTGAACCCGAATTGCGTCAGGATGAACGACGGTGTCTTTTTCAGAATCACCGCGCGCCGCAAGCTGTACTCCGCATCTTTCGCCGTCACCGGATTGCCCGAAGCGAACTTGACCCCGGGGCGCATCTTGAAGGTGATGGTCCGGCCATCCTTTGACACCGTCCAGCTTTCTGCCAAATCCGGTCCGTAACCGGCATCAAGGTTCGCCGGATCGAAATTCACCAGCTTGTTGTAAATATTGTGACTGACATCGCCGCCGGCAAATTCAAAAGACTGCGCGGGATCGAGAGTCGTGATATCGTCGATGCGATTGGCGATGACCAGCATGTTTGGCGGCGTTGCAGCGATGGCGGTCAAACCGGTCAGGCCGGTCACCACGGCAACCGCGGCGCCAAATAACATATGGCGGATTGGCTTCATGATTTTTCTCCCTATTGGTTTTGTCGGATGTGAGTCTGACAGATGATCATTTGCTCCTGTTTTGGCCCGCCCGTCAACCGCGGCGGACAAAATAACAGCATTCTACGCGTGTGCCGCGAACAGCGTCGGGCATCAAAATCGCGGAGGAACGCAGGCCTATTCGCCCCAGCTCTGGGCCAGAACGCGCAGCCAGTTTTTGAAAAAAATCTTTTCCATCAAGACATTATCATACCCGTGCGCGCGCATCTCCTTGCGCAGGGCCGGCAGGCCCGCAACGTTGCCGATTGCTTCCGGGATCATAGCGCCGTCAAAATCCGAGCCAAACCCCACCCGGTCTTCGCCCAAATGTGAGATCAGATGATCGAGATGACGCAGCATCAATTCCAATGGCGTATCGGCGTTCATTTGTCCGTCGGGCCGCAGAAAAGCGGTGGCAAAATTCACCCCCACCATGCCGTCGCTGTCGCGGATTGCATCCAGTTGCCGGTCGGTCAGGTTGCGCGCTGTCGGGCAGATTGCATGGGCGTTGGAATGGGTGGCAACGATTGGTGCATCACTGAGGCGCACCACATCCCAGAACCCGGCTTCGTTCAGATGTGACATGTCCAGCATGATCCCCAAACGGTTGCATTCCCGCACGAGCGCCTTGCCCGCATCGCTGAGCCCGGGGCCAGTGTCGCCGGTTGACGGAAACCTGAAGGGCACGCCGTGAGCAAAGGCTGTGGGACGGCTCCAGACCGGCCCGAGCGATCGCAGACCCGCCCGGTAAAGAACCTCGAGCGTGTCAAAATTCGCGTCAATCGCCTCGGCGCCCTCGATATGCATGACCGCCGCAATCGTGCCGGTTTCCAGACAGTGGCGGATATCCTGTGTCTTGGTACAGATCTTCAGCGCTCCGGCCCGTTCCAGTTGCGACAAGATCGCCACCTCGGCCATGACCACCGGCAGCGCCTCGGGCTGGTCAATGGGGGCGGGTAGCGGCAGGTCATAGGAGGGGCCGCTCATCTGGGAAAGGAACGTGCCGGTATCGCGGCTGTCGCGTGGGGACGGGACATAAATGGCAAAGAATCCGCCACCAAAGCCACCGCGGCGGGCCTTGGGCAGGTCGATATGGCCGTCATGACCGGTGATGAAGCCCTCTTTCGCATCGGGCGTCTTGGCGGTAAACAGCTTCAGTAGAGCATCATTGTGCCCATCAAACATGGGCGGCGTTGTCAGATCGGTCATGAATTACCTCGTTTCAGGCGCACACAGCCCCCGCAGCCGAGACTTTCCGCAATTCACGCAAACATCAACCCAAAAACGCGATCGCGGCGATCGGCACAGGTTGCTGGGCCTGAACCCTAACTGCCAAAAACCTGCGTCCACCAGATTTTGCCGCTGGGCTCCTGAAACCACGACAATCCCATGAAGCGCGCGTTCGGATTCATGATAACCGCGCGGGTGTCGGCCTCCTGCATCCACGCCGCCAGAGTCTCGACGTCGCTTTCATAGGTTTCTGAAATATTTTCGCCGAGAAACTGGCCGGGATACCCTGCGCGCTTGACCCTGTCGATCGGCGAGGAGCCGTCCGAGCCAAAGTGCCAGGGCCGGTTCTGGATCGACATGTCACGCGAATGGGTCGCCGCCGCTGCCGTCAGTTGCGCCGACAGTTGAACCGGCTGCAGTCCACTGGCCTTGCGCAGCGCGTTCACCGAATCAAGCACGCGAAACTGTATTTTTGCAGCGTTCCGCTTGGTAATCCGAAAGATCGGCGGCAGCGGTTTGCCGTCTGGCCCAAGTGCGGGCTGCGTGCCGACGCAGGCGGTCAATGCGAACATCAGAGAGATCAGGGCAACAGTCAGACGTGTCATTTTTACCATACCAGTCGCAGCAGGGGATTCGGGGTCTCTTACCCTGTTCGCTGTCACCTTTCAAACACTTGCAGAAAATACCGGAAAAAACACGGCAGTTTGAATTGAAACTGGGGATTTTGGGCCATATTCTGCGGCAAAATATCAATAAGGAGTCGGAACATGGAAACGCGGAACAAGAACGCGTTGTCGCGTCGTCTGTTCACAAAGACGCTGGCGGCGGGTGTCGGGATGGCGGCGGCAGGCTTGCCGCTTCGGGCGGCAGCTCAGGACAAAATCATCACAGAGCAGGACGTCACCGGCAAAGTGCGCCACAATATTTCCAGTTTTGTTGCAAAGACATGGGAACCTTACTTCAAGAATCGGAAAAACGGTGTGATTCTGGTGGATACCAAGTCGCGCGCCCTGCATTTCTGGTCCGAGGACGGAAAAACGTACAAGCTCTATCCAACCAGCGTTCCGGTCAGCAAGGATCTGACGCGGCTCGGGCGCACGCGAATCGTTCGCAAAGTGGTCGGGCCGTCGTGGCGCCCCACGCCGGCGATGAAGAAACGAAACCCCGAATGGCCGGATTATGTCGGCCCGGGCGAGAACAATCCGCTAGGAACGCACGCATTGTATCTGTCTTGGAGATATTACCGCATCCACGGCACCAACGACACCCGAAAAATCGGTCGCCGGTCGTCAAACGGCTGCATTGGCCTCTATAACCGGGACATCAAAGAGCTGTATGGATTGACCAAAATTGGCACGCAGGTGTTGCTTATTTAGCGACATTTTGCGAAACCTTCCTTTGTCCTCGGTCATGAAGCATTGCTTTTTGAAAGTTTAGCAGGTTAAAAATGGGAACGAGGTACAGTCTTGGGTGCCTGTCGCGGGGTTAATGCCTTCACCCGCAAAGCGACAGGCGAAATTTGGAGGATACAATGAAATCAATCGCTCTCGCAGCCGTCCTTTCGGTCGCAGCAACCGCCGTGTTCGCAGGCAGCATGGCCGCACCGAAAATGGAGCCGGTCGTCGTTCAGCAACAGGCGTCTTCTTCTTCGGGCGGCGGTGTTCTGCTTCCCCTGCTGATCCTGCTGGTTCTCTGGGCCGGTCGCTAAGACTCGCCAGACCACAGAAAGCAATCACGAAAGGCAGCGGGTTCGCTGCCTTTCTCTTTTTCAGGACTGGCGTTTTTCGGATTTGAGCAACGCGCGCAGGCCTTCGCGATAGGTGGGGTAGTGCAGTCGAACCCCAAGGTCGCGCTTGATCCGATCATTTCGCACACGCTTTGATTCCGCATAAAAGCTGCGCGCCATGTCGGTCAGTTCGGCTGTTGCAAAATCGACCGCCGGAGGAAGGGGCAGCCCCAACAGCTCGGCGGCAAGGCCGATCACATCCTCGGGCGGGGCGGCCAGATCATCGCAGACATTATAGACCGACATCGGCGAAGGTGCGTTGATCGAGGCCATCACGACCGCGGCGATATCGTCAACATGAATTCGACTGAAAACCTGCCCCGGCTTTATGATCCGCCGGGCTGAACCGGACCGCACCTTGGCGAATGGTCCGCGGCCCGGTCCGTAAATTCCGGCGAGGCGAAAGACATGAAGAGGCAGATCGCAGGATTTCGCCTGCGCGCGCCACGCGGTTTCAGCGGCAACCCGCCAGCGCCCCCGGGGTGTCGATGGCGCCAGTGCCGTGTCTTCATCGACCCATCTGCCCTGATGATCCCCATAAACCGCTGTTGTCGAAAGATACCCGAGCCACTGCACTTGGCCGGAAATCCGGCAAATGTCGGTGCCACATTCGGCCAGCACCGGATCACCCGAGGCTGTTGGCGGAACCGAGACCAGAATATGGGTGACGAAAGGCAGAACATCGCTTAAATCATCGCCCGGCCAAAGACGGGCTTCGATGCCCGGCGCTGCCAGTTCCGGCAGCTTTTCGGCGTGTCGGCTGGTGCCGATAACCCGCCATCCCTCCGACAGCAGACGCGCTGAAAGGGCGCGCGCGGTGTAACCATGCCCAAAGATCAGCATCGTCTTGCTCATGATTTTCCCTCCATCTTTGGCCGCGGGCCGATTTCAAACTGCGATCTCTCAGCGTGTCAGGGACCTGATGGCCCATTCAGCGGCCTCTTGCACGACCGGATCGGGGTCGGTTTTGCGCGCTGCAGCACTTGGCAACAGATCGGGGTCTTTTGAATTGCCGATCGCATAAAGGACATTTCGCACAAACCGGTTCCGGCCGATCCGTTTGACCGGCGATTTCCTGAACATGGCGCGAAAGGCCGGGTCATCCAGTTCGGCCAAGGTGGCAAGCCGCGGCGCGCGCAAGTCATCGCGGGCATGATACCCGATTTCGGCCGCGCGGCGGGAAAATTTGTTCCATGGGCAAGCCGCTAAACAGTCATCACACCCGTAGATACGATTACCCAAAAGGGGGCGCATCGAGAGCGGGACAGGACCGTCATGTTCAATTGTCAGATATGAGATACAGCGCCTTGCGTCCAACTGATAGGGTGCGGGGAATGCATTGGTCGGGCAGATATCGAGACAAGCCCGGCAGTTTCCGCAATGATCCTGCGACGGCAGGTCGGTATCGAGCGTAAGCGTCGTGAAGATGGCCCCCAGAAACAGCCAAGAGCCATAGCTGCGGCTGACCAGATTCGTGTGTTTGCCCTGCCAGCCCAGCCCAGCTGCTGCAGCCAGCGGCTTTTCCATGACCGGTGCAGTGTCAACGAAAACCTTGATCTCGCTATCGGGGGCCTGCGAGATCAGCCAGCGTCCCAGACGTTTCAGGCGTTTTTTAACAATGTCATGATAGTCGCGGTTTTGCGCATAGACGGAAATTGCCCCCCGCGTTCGCCGCTCCAGGATCAGGCGGGGATCGGCCTTGGGTCCATAGTTTTCGGCCAGCATGATGATCGAGCGCGCCTCTCGCCACAAGGCCGCCGGATTGCCGCGCCACGCCATGCGTTCGGCCATCCAGCGCATCTGCCCGTGACGATTCTTTGCAACGAAGGCCGCCAGACGCTGGGGGGCCTGCGGGATGTCGTCGGGGCGGCATATGCCCATCGCGTCAAACCCTTCGGCCCGCGCCTGGGCGTGAAGCGCGCGGGTCAGGCTCAAAAATCCAGATCCGCATAATGCGGTGGCTGCGGAAATCCCGGGACATTGTCCGCCAGCAATGAGCGAAACGCTGGCCGCGATTTGATCGTGGCATACCAGGACTTGACCGCCGCGTTCCGGTTCCAGTCCACGTCGCGGATATAATCGAGGCAGGACAGATGCGCAGCGGCGGCAAAATCGGCCATGCTCATCCTGTTGCCAGCCAGCCAACGCCGCTGCTCCAGAAGATAGCCCATATAATCAAGGTGATACTTGATGTTTCGGGCCCCTGCCTTGACGTTTTTACTGTCGGGGTACCCCGATTGGGTGATCTTCTTGTTGACCCGTTCGTACAAAAGGTTGGCGGTGACCTCGCGGTGAAATTTGTCGTCGAACCAGCAGGTCAGGCGCCGGACCTCGGCCCGCTCGGCAGCGGTTTTGGGCATCAAAGGCGGTTCGGGGTGCACCTCTTCGATATATTCGCAAATCGCAGTGCTTTCGGACATCACCAGCCCATCCGCCTTGAGAACAGGCACAGCTCCGGCGGGGTTCAGGAGGGTGAAATCCTTGCGCTTTTCCCAGTAGCGCTCTTCGATCAGCTCGACCTCGATCTTTTTCTCGGCCAGAACCAACCGGACCTTGCGGCAAAAGGGGGAAAGGGGAACATGATATAATTGATGCATGGAAACGCTGCTCTTGTTTTTCATCTCTGTTTGCCCCGAAGTTTCAATCATTTCAACACCCGAAAGCACCTGTCTCGTCCGTCTGCAGCAATTGTGCGGGCGCCATCGGCAATTGCGCGCGCGCGTTTGCGGGTGCGTGCATCGGGGTTTTTGGCCGAACGCCCTTTAGGATTGGGCAGAACCGCAGCCAGACGTGAGGCCTGTTGCAGGGTCAAAGCGCGGGCCGGAACACCGAAATACCAAGGTGCAGCAGCCCCGACGCCAAAAACGCCATCATCAAATTCTGCCATGTTGAGGTAGACCTCAAGGATGCGCCGTTTGCTCCAGAGCAGCTCCAGCAACAATGTGGTTTCCACCTCGAACGCCTTGCGCAGCCAACTGCGGGAGGGCCAAAGAAAAACATTCTTGGCCACCTGTTGAGAGATCGTTGAGGCCCCGCGCAGACGTTTTCCGCCCGCCACGACCACGGCCCGGATGGCGGCCAGATCAAACCCCCAGTGCTGGCAAAAATTGGCGTCTTCGGCGGCCACCGCGGCACGCGGCACGGCGGCCGGAAGGTCGGCGAGTGGCACCCATTCGTGGCGAATACTACCCAGGCGGATTTTTTCCGTCAGCATGTAATAGTCGGTCGCGGGGTTGACCACGCCCAACAGTGCAACCAATGCGATCTGCAGCCCAAGCGCCGCCACCAGCACCCGCAGGCCCCACCGCATCAAAAGGCGCAGCCTCCCGACCCGAGGGGATTGGCCTTTTCCGGGCCGTTTCGCCCGCGTTGATTTTCGTTTTTTCGCCACGAGTCAGCTATAGGGTGCAGAGCGGGTCGAGAAAAGGCCGCAAATATGCAGGAATGGGGTCAGGCGCGGGTGAAACGTAAACTGTGCGAACGCCTTTCAATTACCCACAAGTCGGTGGGGCCTCGGGATTTGCAGCATTGAATCCGTCGACGAGGTCCGCCAATCGCGAGAATCCTCGCCAAATGACGGTTGTTCCTGGCGGCGCATCGTTTTTGCG
>JALUYI010000018.1 GCA_027013095.1 Paracoccaceae bacterium
CGGTGAACTCCAAAATCGTATCGTTTTTCATGTGGCATATCCTTTTCTCTCTGAGAATCGCGGCGCGTCAACACCGCCATGATATGCCACCCAATCACCCCATCACCAACTTTCGGGCATTGCTCGTGCCTTGCTGCGAAATTATTGTTGCCTGAACGGTGACGGAGCTTCAGACTTGGATCAATTCGCGGAATTTCGACACTGAATTTGCAAAAATGCACAAACAGGGGGACCACATGCAGTGGGACGATTTGAGGTATTTCCTTGCGATTGCGCGGACCGGCTCAATCAGCGGTGCAGCGAGGCGTCTTGCTGTCCAGCATTCCACTGTCTCCAGACGTCTGCGATCCCTTGAAGAGCAGTTGGCCACCCGCCTGATCGAGCGCAAGAAATCCGGGTATGAACTGACCGACGCGGGGCAGGAATTGCATCTTACCGCCCGCAAGGTCGAGGCTCAGATCCTCGGCTTTCAACAAGATCGCGGTGGACAGGACAGGGACGCCGCCGGCGAGTTGCGAGTTTCGGCGATCAACAATATGGCGTCAACCGCCTTGATGCCCGTCTTCGCCCGGTTCAGCGAGGATCATCCGAAAATCGAACTGCATATTCAGGTGACCAACAAATTCGTGAAACTGTCCGAGCGGGATGCGGATATCGCCATTCGCCTGACCAATACGCCGCGGGATACGCTGATCGGTGTCCGGCTGGCGACGGTGGCTTCAGCGGTCTATGGCGCCCGCGATTACTGCGCGCGCCTGCAGGCCGGAAAGGCTGCTGAAACATGGCTGGGGGTAGAGTGTTGCGGGTTCCACATGTCCTGGACCAAGGACGCCTGTCCAGACAAGGATCACAGGCTTTATGTCGATGACACGCTGTTGACCCTTGCCGCGCTAAAGGCCTGCGCGGGGCTGGCCTATCTGCCGTGCTTTATGGGCGATTGCGAGCCCTCGCTGGTGCGTTTCCGCCCGCCCGAGGCGAAACACGATCTGGGCCTGTGGCTGGTGTTTCATAGCGATTTGCGCCGGGTTAAACGGGTGCGCCTGTTTCGCCAACACATGCAGCGCGAGGTTGCCGGCCTGCGCCCGCTGTTTGAAGGGAAACGCGCGATCGCGTGAAGGCCCCGACGGCCTCTGTGGGTCTAGGCTCTAGTCGCCCGAAACTGAAGTTTGCCACAACTAATTCTCATTCCCCGGATCGCTTGCGATCGGGTTCGCAGCAAATTAAATGAGGCGCATTTCGTTTCCTCTATACTAGCGAATAATGATCTCATCGCCCCGGGCCAGTCCCAGAACTTTGCGAGCCTGCTCATCCAGAAGGTCCAGATCGAGATAATCATCAGACATCCGGCGGGTCTTGTTCTCCATCCCCGAGACCTCGGCCTTGAGAGCGTCCAGCTGCTGCGCCAGATCCCGGGCTTGGGCCTCGACCCGGACGCGGCGAAACAGGCCGTATTCGCCCTGTACTGCGGCAAAGGTGAAATACGCCGACAACGAAAAGGCGACGACAAAGATTGCCACCGATCCAATCGCGAATTTGTTGCGCTTCATGCCCGTCATCGCCCCGCTCGAGTCTGCCTGTTTGGCCGCGTCTGCGTCGGCCCTTCAGGGGCAGTCTGGCATAATAAGGCGGTGTTGTGAATCCCCCATTGGCGGTTTTTCACCGCCAGAATGCCAGCCAGTCGATAAGGTGGGTAATTTTTTCAAACAGGAAAACAACTACGCCCCAATGCAGGACAAAATGGTCGAGCAGCAGAAATCCAAGAATGAGGGCCGCCAGAACGGCAGCGGTTTTGTTGTCCATGACGGGTCCGGAATTGTTGGTCCGTCAAAGGTTAGCGGACGGGATAAAAAAGTGCGATGGTTATTTTTATGGCGTTCGGGCAAAATATCGAATCGCCGAGTTGCGGTCAGATCAAGGCGCTCGGTGTGGCGCTTCCGATCTCGGCGGACTCGCGCCAAGGCGCCAAAGGGGGCGCGAAAAACAGTCGCAAACAGGGAACAAAGAAAGTAGTATCGATTCGACGCTATAGGCAAAGAACAGCAGCACCATGGACGAAATCGAAAACCAACAGGCCCGGATATTTTCAGCGCTTGAGAAAATTTCCGACAATCTGGCGCGTCACAAGGGGCGCTTGGGTGAGTTTGACCATGACCGACAACGCAGCGCGGCCCTGATCGAAGAGCTGGAAGGGACGCTTGCCGATGAGCGCGCCGATCTTGCCGCCGAGCGCGAGACCACCGCACGTCTGAACGCTGAAATGGCGACGCTGGCCGAGGAAAAGGCGGCGATTGATGCGCGTCTGGCCGAGGCACAGGCTGCTCTTGATGCGGCGGAGGCGGCTAAACTGGCGGCCGAGAGTGCCCTCGCCCAGCACCAGAAGGCCGAGGAACGTCAGGAGAGCGCCACCCATAACATGCAAGAGCGGATCGAGCGGTTGAATGCGCGGATTGAAAGTCAAGACATCCAGTTCCAGCGTCTGAAGGATGCGAACGCGCAGCTGCGCGAATCCAACGCCGTCCTGCGGGCGCGAAATGCCTCGAATCTGGCCGATCCCGAGGCCATAAACCAGTCGCTTCAGGCCGAGCTGGAGGCCCTGAAAACGTGTCGGGCGGCGGATGTGGAAGAGATGGACACGATCCTTGAGGAACTGAAACCGCTGGTCGAGGGAGAGTTGCATGCCTGAGGTGGATATTCATATTGGTGGGCGCAGTTTTCAGGTGGCCTGTCAGGAGGGCGAGGAAAAATTCCTGCTGTCGGCCGCGGACCTTTTGGACAACGAGGCTCAATCACTGGCGGATGCGCTGGGGCGGATGCCGGAATCGCGCATGTTGCTGATGGCCGGGCTGATGCTGGCGGACAAGACCGCAGGCCTTGAAGAAGAATTACGTGCCGCCGAACGCAAGCTGGCGCAAAAAGACGCCGAGATTGCCGCAACCCCCGCGCCGCCGCCGCCCACCGAAAAGGAAATCGTCGAGGTCCATGTCGAGGTTCCGGTCATTCCCGACGAGGTGACGTCGGAATTTGCCCGGATCGCCGAGCGCGCCGAAGCCGTTGCCGCACAGTCCGACGAGGTCCTCGCCGCCGAATAAAGCATTTCAACGGATAGCTTTTGTTGAAACGCTGCAGGCCCGGTGCTGCTCAGTCGGGCAGAACAGCGGTTGCCTCGATCTCGACCTTGGCGCGCGCTTCGATCAGGGCGGACACCTCGACCATCGCCATGGCCGGAAAGTTACGCCCCATATGAGCCCGGTAAACCTGACCGATCCGCGGCAGGTTTTGCAGATAATCCCGCTTGTCGGTCAGATACCACGTCAGCCGAACCAGATGCTGTGGCCCGGCTTCGGCCTCTTTCAGCAGGGCGCAGATATTTGCAAGGCACTGATCCACTTGACCGATAAAGTCATCTGTTTCAAATACTTGCTGGGCATTCCAGCCGATTTGCCCGCCCAGAAAAATCAGCGCACCCCGGGCCATGACCCCGTTGGCATATCCACGCGCGGCGCGCCATGATTGCGGATGCAAAAGGTCGTGTGCATAAGCGTCAGCCATGCGGCCTCCTTTGAAATTGCTGCAGTTTCGCGCGGATTTCATCCGGCCATGGGGCCGGTGTTCCGTCTTTCAGATCAATACGCACAAGGGTCGTCTGAACACTCATGCGCGGGGTGTTTTCGACCGTTGCGCTGAGGGCCAGTGCCAGACTGGAGGTGCCGACGCGATCCACGCGCAGTGAAAACAGCAGCAGATCCTCAAGGCGGCTTGGGGTCTGAAACTCGACCGCGATGCTGACCGTGGGCACGCCGCGATGGTCGCGAAAATGCATCGGTAGAAAACTGTAGCCGATGGCCTCGCGAAAGAACGCTTCGATGACCGAGTTGATCATCTCGAAATAGCGCGGATAGAACACGATCCCTGCCGGATCGCAGTGCTGAAACTCCACCAGACGCGAGGTTTGCCAACTCATAGGGTGGTCCTGACGCGCCACAGTTCGGGGAACAGTTCGACCCCGAGCATCCGGCGCAGATAGGCGACCCCGCTGGTGCCGCCGGTGCCCCGCTTGAACCCGATGATGCGCTCGACCGTGGTCACGTGATTGAACCGCCAGCGCCGGAAATAGTCTTCGAAATCAACCAGTTTTTCGGCCAGTTCATAGAGTTCCCAATGGCGCTCGGGGGCGGTGTAAACGGTCTCCCATGCCGCGGTCACGCGCGCGTCCGGCTGGTGCGTCTGGCGTGTATCGCGCTGCAGGATGTCGGCGGGAACCGGCAGGCCACGGCGCCCCAGAAGGGCCAGTGCAGCATCATAAAGGCTGGGCCGGGACAGTTCCGCCTCAAGCGATTCAAGGATCGCTGCATCATGCGCGTGCGGGCGCATCATTGCCGGATTTCTGTTGCCAAGCGCGTATTCGATCAGCCGGTATTGATAGGATTGAAAGCCCGAGCTCTGCCCCAGAGAATCGCGAAATTCCGTGTATTCGCTGGGCGTCATGGTGCGCAGAACATCCCATGAGTTGTTCAGCTGCTCGAAAATCCGCGACACCCGGCTGAGCATCTTGAAGGCGGGCTGCAGGCGGTCATTGCCAATCATCTCACGCGCCGCGGCGATCTCGTGCAACGCCAGCTTCATCCACAGTTCCGACGTCTGGTGCTGGATGATGAACAGCATTTCATCATGCGCGCCGCTTAGCGGTTTCTGGGCATTCAGAACCTTGCTAAGGTGCAGGTAATCCCCATAGGACATCCGCCCGTCAAACGACATTTCTGCCCCATCTTCAGCAGGATCGAGGTTGGTCTTCATGTTACTTTTCCCCGGATTTGATAGGCTGGGTCATCCCATAGCCGGTTTGTGATCACATCTTCCAGAACGGCGACCGCCCGCAGGATATCCTGTCGGTCGATATAAAGCGGCGTGATCCCGAATCGCATGATGTCGGGGGCGCGAAAGTCGCCGATGACCCCGCGCGCAATCAACGCCTGCATTGCCGGATAGCCATGGGCAAAGCGAAACGAGACTTGTGAACCGCGCATCTCACCCTGCCGCGGACTGGCCAACGTCAAGGCGGGGCAGCGTCGTTCGACCTCGGAAATGAAAAGGTCGCCAAGGGCAATGGATTGCGCCCGAAGCGCTGCCATATCCACGTCTTCCCAAAGGGTTAGCGCCGCTTCCAGCGCCTTCAGCGCGATCACCGGCGGCGTTCCGACGCGCATGCGCTCGATCCCGGCGCCGGGCCGATAGTCTAGGTCAAACGCGAATGGAGCCTCATGCCCCAGCCAACCGGACAGGGCGGGGCGAACGATATCGGCGTGTTTCGGCGCGACATAGATGAACGCCGGCGCGCCGGGGCCGCCGTTCAGGTATTTATAGCTGCAACCGACGGCAAAATCCGCCTTGGCCCGGCTGACATCGACCGGCAGGGCGCCGGCTGAATGGGCCAGATCCCAGATTGTGATCACACCATTGGCCCGGGCCTTGTCGCTGAGCGCCTGCATGTCGTGGCGCTGTCCGGTCTTGTAATCGACCTCTGTCAACATCAGAACAGCAACCGAGTCACCAATATTTTCGCTAATCTCATCGTGGTTTACAAGCCGAAGCTCATGTCCATTATCAAGTGATTTGATCAGCCCCTCGGCCATATAAAGGTCGGTGGGAAAATTGCCGCGATCCGACAGGATCACCTTGCGCCCAGGGTTTAGGTCCAGCGCCGCGGCAAGGGCCTGATAGACCTTGATCGACAACGTATCGCCCATGACGACATGGCCCGGCTCCGCCCCGATCAGACCGCCGATCCGGTCACCGATGTCACGAACAAGGCTCATCCAGTGGGCCTTGTTCCAGCCGGTAATCAGCATCTCTCCCCATTCGGCACGCATCATGTTCGAAACGTGATCACATGCCGCCCGGGGCAGCGGGCCCAGCGAGTTTCCGTCCAGATAGGTGACCCCAGGCGGAAGGTGGAATTGGAATTTTTTGTGTTTGAAAACAGTCACGTGGTTTGGTCCCTGAGGCGAAACCGCTGCACCTTGCCGGTCTGGGTCTTGGGCAGCGCGTCGATGAATACGATTGATCGCGGGTATTTATAGGGCGCGATCGTTGATTTGACATGGTCCTGAAGCTGTTTGATCATGGCGCCATCGCGGGGCACCCCGGCCTCCAATACGACATGGGCCTCGACAATATGGCCGCGGGCCTCGTCAGGGACGCCAATGACGCCACATTCGACCACCGCGGGATGGCTGAGCAGGGCGGCTTCGACCTCGGGGCCGGCGATATTGTAGCCTGATGAGACGATCATGTCGTCATTGCGCGCGGCAAAGTGGAAAAACCCGTCGGCGTCGCGCCAAAACGTGTCGCCAGTGATGTTCCAGCCGTTGCGCACATAGATGGACTGTCGCGCGTCATTCAGATAGCGGCACCCCGTTGGCCCGCGCACCGCCAGACGCCCCGGTTCGCCGTTAGGCGTGTCGTTCATGTCATCGTCAACGATCCGCGCCTCATAGCCGCCAACCGGGCGCCCGGTGCAGGCGGGACGGGCGTCCTCAAAACGGTTCGAGATAAAGATATGCAGCATCTCGGTCGCCCCGATCCCGTCGAGCATCGGTTTGCCGGTTTTCTGCAACCATTCCTCATAGACCGGCGCAGGCAGGGTCTCGCCGGCGGAAACCGCGCAGCGCAGCGACGAGAGGTCCGCCCCCTCATCCATCGCCCGCATCATTACGCGATAGGCCGTGGGCGCGGTAAAACAGATCGTCGCCTTGTATTTTTCAATGATCTCAATCATGTTCGGCGGGCTCGCGGTCTCAAGAAGGGTGGCGGTAGCGCCAAACCTCAACGGAAAGACCGCCAGCCCCCCAAGGCCAAAGGTAAAGGCCAAGGGCGGTGAGCCGACAAAGACATCCTCGGGCGTGACCCCCAGAATCTCGCGCGCATAGCCATCGGCGATAATCAGAAGGTCACGGTGGAAATGCATCGTCGCCTTGGGTTTGCCCGTAGTGCCCGAGGTAAAGCCCAGCAAAGCCACGTCATCGCGCCCGGTGCGCACCGCATCAAAGCGAACCGGTTTTGCCAGCGCCGCCCGGTCCAGCTCCGCGTCGTGATTGGCGGTGCCGTCAAAGGAAATGATGGTCTTCAAAAAGGACGAGTTTTTCCCGCATGAGACCATCTCGTCCATCATCCGGCTGTCGCAAAGCGCAAATTCGATCTCGGCAATATCCACGATCTGCCCCAACTCACCGGCCCTGAGCAGCGGCATCGTGTTGACGACCACCGCCCCCGCCTTTGTAGCCGCCAGCCAGCAGGCCACCATCGCCGGGTTATTGGCGCTGCGAATAAGCACACGATTTCCGGGCCTTACGCCGTAATCTTCAACCAATGCATGAGCAATCCTGTTGGTCCAGTCATCCAGCTCTTTGTAGGTGCGCTGTCGGCCGTTGCCGATCAGGGCGGTGTGGTCGCCAAAACCCTTTTCGACCATCGCCCCGGTCAGGGCGACTCCGACGTTCAGATATTCGGGATAGGGAAAATCCTCCAGCAGGAAATCGGGCCATTGCCCGGTCGGCGGCAGGTTGTCGCGGGTGAAGGTATCCATATGTGCAGATGGTCCCAGAATCATGATTGTCCTCCCAGAATTTGGCGCGCAATGATGATTTTCTGCACATCACTGGCACCCTCATAAATACGCAAGGCCCGAATCTCGCGGTAAAGGCCTTCGACGATTGCCCCCTTGCGAACGCCCTCGCCGCCATGCAGTTGCACGGCGGAATCGATCACCTTCTGTGCGGTTTCGGTGGCGAAAAGTTTGGCCATGGCCGCCTCGCGGCTGACGCGCGCCGCCCCTTTGTCCTTGACCCAGGCGGCGCGGTAAACGAGCAGGGCGGCCGCGTCGATATCCAGTGCCATATCGGCAAGATGCCCCTGCACCATCTGCATGTCCGACAGCGGAACGCCGCCGATCTCGCGCCTGCGGGTTTGCGCCAGACTTTCATCCAGCGCCCGGCGCGCCATGCCCAAAGCGGCGGCCCCGACGCTGGCGCGAAAGACGTCCAGAACCGACATCGCGATTTTGAAACCGGCCCCGGCCGCCCCGATTCGGGCCGCGCGGGGCAAGCGCATCTTATTGAAGCGAAGCCGCGCCAACGGGTGGGGCGCGATGGTTTCCAGACGCTCCACCACCTCTAGGCCGGGCGTGTCGGCGGGCACCAGAAATGCCGACAGGCCCCGCGCACCGGTGCCGGGCTCGGTCACCAGAAACACGGTATAGATGTCGGCAATGCCACCGTTGGAAATCCAGGTTTTTTCTCCTTTGCACAAATACTCATCTCCCCAAAGTTCGGCAGACGCTGTGATCCCGGCAACATCCGAGCCCGACTGCGGCTCAGTCAGTGCAAAAGCCGCGATGGCCTCGCCACGACGGGTCCGGTGCAACCATTCGCGTTGTTGATCCGAGCCGAACAGCGACACGGCCCCCATGCCAAGCCCCTGCATCGCAAAGGAAAAGTCCGCCAAGGCATCGTGGCGGGCGAGGGTCTCGCGGATCAGGCAAAGGCTGCGCACGTCCAGTTCTGCGCCGCCGGAATAGCGCAGAAATCCGGCCGCCCCGAGGCGCGCGACCAGCGATTTGCAGGCCTCATCGACATCGCTGTGCTCCACGGGCAGATTGGCTGCGCACCATTTTTCAAGATCGCGGGCCAGCGTTTGATGATGCTCTTCAAAGAAGGGCCAGGACAGGTAGCTGGTGTCAGACATGAGCACGGCTTTGCAGCAAATCGGGCCGAGGGCCGCTGTTTCGGGTCAGGGTCATTCTGTCAGTTCCCTTTAAAAACCGGTTTTTCGCGGCGGACAAAGGCCTTGTAGGCGCGCACGAAATCCTCGGTCTGCATGCAGATCGCCTGCGCCTGCGCCTCGGCCTCGATGGCTTGATCCGGGGTCATGTTCCATTCGTGGTTCAGCTGCGTCTTGGTGATGCCGTTGGCAAAGGTCGGCCCCGCGGCAATGCGCGCCGCCAGGTCCAGCGCCGCCTCTTCCAGCTGTTTCGCGGGATAGAGCGCGTTGTAAAAGCCCCACGCCAGCCCCTCGTCAGCGCGCATTGTGCGCCCGAGATAGAGGAGTTCCGCCGTGCGCCCCTGTCCGATGATCCGGGGCAGGATCGCACAGGCGCCCATGTCGCAACCCGCCAGACCCACCCGGTTGAAAAGAAACGCACATTTTGCCTCGGGTGTGGCCAGACGCAGATCGCTGGCCATGGCCAGAATGGCCCCTGCACCCACCGCGACTCCGTCGATTGCGGCGATGATAGGTTTGCCGCAATTCAGCATCGCGCGCACCAGATCGCCGGTCATGCGGGTAAATGCCAGAAGCTCCTTCATCTCCATCTCGACGAGCGGGCCGATGATGTCGTGAACGTCCCCGCCCGAACAGAAATTCCCACCATTGGGAGCCAGCACCACCGCCTTGACGTCCTCAGCGTCAGAGAGCGCGCGAAAGGTGTCGCGCAGCTCGGCATAGCTGTCAAAGGTCAGGGGGTTCTTGCGCGCCGGAATGTTGAGGCGGATCAGGGCAACATCGCCTTTCATCTGCCACAGAAAGGTGCTGGGGCGCAGCTTTGCCATTTTTGTCATACCGTCAGCTCTCTTATTTTCGCCAGCGTTTTCATGCTGTTGTGCAGTTCGTCCTCGGTCAGGGGTGCAAATAGCTCATCCACCCAGGCACGGTGGGCGCGGGCCATTGCGGCAAAATCCGCCGCCCCTTTCGGGGTCAGGCGGACCAGTGTTGCCCGCCGGTCGCCACGGATCGGAACGCGCACCACCAGACCATCCTTGACCAGCCGGTCGATGATGCCGGTGACGTTGCCGTTTGATACCATCAGCTCACTGGACAGGGCGCTCATCTTCAGTCCGGTGCCGGATTTTTCCAGCATTGCCAGCACGTCAAAGCGGGGCAGGGTGGTGTGAAACTCGCGCCGCAGCCGGTCGCGCAGTTCGTTTTCGACGTGGCGCGTTGCCTTCAACAGCTGCAGCCAAAAGCGCAGCTTTTGCCGCCCGCTGGCGCCGGGGGGTGTTGCCAGTTCTTGCATCAGACCTGCCCGCCGGCGATTTCGATGGTCTGGCCGTTGATCGAATCCGAGCCCGGCGCGCACAGCCACATGGCCGCGGCGGCGACTTCGGACACCTCGATCAGGCGCTGGTGGCGGTTGTCGTGGCTCATGGCGGCCTCGGCCTCGGGCTGGCTGAGGTTCGAGCGTGCCATGATAAGGCGGGTATTTCGCGCAACGATCGGGGTGCGCACATAGCCCGGACAAATTGCGTTGGCGGTCAGCCCCCGGCCCATGTATTCCTCGGATATGACCCGCGTCAGGCCGATCACCCCGTGTTTTGAGGCGCTATAGGCGGCGCCGTATTTCAGCCCCCTTAGGCCGGCGACCGAGCTGATCGTGATGATCCGCCCCCAGCCTTGCGCCAACATGCCCGGCACCACCTCGCGGCAGGTCAGAAATGCGCCGTCAAGGTTGGTGGCCATGACCTTGCGCCAGAATTCCAGCGAGGTCTTGGCAAAGGGCGAGGTCTCGGCAATGCCCGCGTTGGCGACATGGATGTCGATGGGGCCGCGTGCGTCGATGGCCTGTTTTACCCCATCAACGACGCTGCGTTCATCGGTGACATCCATCGTCAGCGCCGAGAGGCGCGCCGGGGCCTTTTGACAGGTGTCCTGCAAGGCGTCCATGCGCCGGCCGGTTATGGTAACCTCGGCGCCCGCATCCGCCAGCGCCAGCGCGATCGCCTCGCCAATGCCGGTGCCCCCGCCGGTGACCAGCGCGTGTTTTCCTTCAAGATGCTGCATTTTGCTCTCTTTCACGTTCTTTCAGACGGTAAAGTTGGTCGCGCCCGGCAAAATAGGGGGGCGGCCAATGGGCGGCGCTGTCGCCAAGATCGGCCGCCGCGTGCAAGGTCCAATAGGGGTCGCTGAGATGCGGTCGCGCCAGCGCCACCAGGTCGGCACGGCCCGCCATCAGGATCGAGTTGACGTGATCGGGCTCGTAAATATTGCCAACCGCCATGGTTTTCAGGCCGGTTTCCTGACGGATCCGATCCGAGAACGGAGTCTGGAACATGCGCCCATAAACAGGCTGGGCATCGGGCGTGGTCTGCCCGGCCGAGACGTCGATCAAGTCAGCCCCTGCGGCCGAGAAAAGACGCGCGATTTCAACCGCTTCGGTTGGGGTGACGCCGTCTTCACCGACCCAGTCGGTGGCGGAAATGCGTACCGACATCGGTTTTTCACGCGGCCAGACGGCGCGCATCGCCTGCATAACCTCCAGCGCAAAGCGCATGCGGTTCTCAAGGCTGCCACCATAGTCGTCCTGCCGTCGATTCGAGACCGGCGAGATGAAGGACGAGATCAGATAGCCGTGTGCGGCGTGCAGTTCCACCATGTCAAAGCCGGCGCGCGCCGCCATTTCGGTGGCGGCGACGAATTGATCGCGCACGTTCTCCATGTCGCTTCGGGTCATTTCCCGCGGTATTTGTGCGTCCTTGTCCCAGCCCAGAGGCGAGGGGGCAATCAACGGCCAATTCCCTGATTTCAGGGGCTTTTCGCTGCCATCCCAGCCCAGCCCGGTTGAGCCTTTTCTGCCCGCGTGACCGATCTGACAGCAGATTTTTGCGTCGGTCTCGTTGTGGACAAAGGTGGTGATCCGACGCCAGGCGGCTTCATGCGCGATGGCGTAGAGGCCCGGGCAGCCCGGGGTGATGCGGCCCTCGGGCGAAACACAGGTCATCTCGGTATAGACCAGCCCGGCACCGCCCTTGGCGCGCTCGGCGTAATGGCTGAAATGCCAGTCGTTCGGGGTGCCGTCATGTGCCTTGTATTGTGCCATCGGTGAGACCACGACCCGATTTTTCAGGGTCATGTCCCCAAGGCTGAGGGGCGCGAACATCGGTCGGCGGTCGCTGTCGATCCCGGCCTTTTTGTTGAACCAGCGCTCGGCACTGGCCAGCCATCGGGGGTCGCGTGCACGCAGGTTTTCATGGCTGATCCGTTGGCTGCGGGTCAACAGCGAATAGTTGAATTGAACCGGATCCAGATCGAGGTATCGCTCGACCGCTTCGAACCACTCGGTCGAGTTGCGCGCCGCCGATTGCAGGCGCAGAACATCGAGTCGGCGGTCGTCCTGATAGCGGGTGAATGCCGCCTCCAGCGTCGGCTCGGAGCTGAGGAATTCAGCCAGCGCCACCGCGCTTTCAAACCCCAGTTTTGAGCCTGAGCCGATGGAAAAATGCGCCGTCGCGGAGGCGTCTCCCAGCAGCACGACATTTTTCCAGTGCCATTTTTCGCACAGCACCCGGGGGAAATTCAACCAGGCCGAGCCGCGGATATGGTTGGCGTTGGTCATCAACGCATGCCCGCCCAGCCAGTCCTTGAATATCTCCTGACAGATCTCGATACTTTCAGCCTGGCTGAGATCGGCGAACCCGTAGGCGGCAAAGGTTTCCGGCGCACATTCGACGATGAAGGTCGCAGTGTCGGCATCAAACTGGTAGGCATGGGCCCAGATCCAGCCCTTGTCGGTTTTTTCAAAGATAAAGGTAAAGGCGTCATCGAATTTTTGCCGTGTGCCATACCAGATAAAGTGGCATTTCCTGACGTCGATATCGGGTTTGAAATGTTCGGCCAGCGCGGTGCGGGTTTTTGAATTCAGCCCGTCGGCCGCGACCACCAGATCGTAATCATCCATGTAGGCACGGGCGTCTTCGGCCTCGGTCTGGAATTTCAGCGTGACCCCCAGCGCCCGCGCGCGGGCCTGCAAATCCAGGAGCAGCTGCTTGCGCCCGATGCCGCAAAACCCATGCCCGCCCGAGACCATGGTTGTTCCCCGGTAATGGACCGCGACATCATCCCAATAGGCAAAATGTCGGTGGATGGTCTCGGCGCTGACGGGATCGTTTTTTCGCATGTTGTCAAGGGTTTCATCGGACAGAACAACCCCCCAGCCAAAGGTGTCGTCGGCCTTGTTGCGCTCGATCACGGTGATTTCGTGGGCGGGATCGCGCAGTTTCATGCTGATGGCGAAATAAAGGCCCGAGGGGCCGCCGCCGAGGATGACAATTTTCATGGCCTCTCCGATTACGTCGAGTCGTGGACAGGATGATGCTGCCACCGGACTAATTTATTTTCAAGTTAAATATTTTATATATAAAATATAGAGGCAAAGCCCCGCCAACGGCAGTTTGAGGGGCTTTTGTGGGGCGATGAAATGGATTAGACAGGAGCCGGATCGAAAAACCAACTCACGAGGGAATAATGACAAAACTGTTCGCAATGGCCGGTGTTCTGGTGCTTGTGGCGCTGCCGGCGGCGGCTGCGACCAAGGTAGAATGCCGGGCGCATTATTATCAGGGCTCGAATGCGGCGCTGCTGACAGGGCGTTACATCGGGGTGGCCAAGGACAACGCAGTGCTGAGCTGGGGCGCGCGGGTGCTGGCGTCGATCGGGCCAGATTACTCAGACTGGAAACTGGCGCACAATCGCAGCTTTCATTGTGTCAAACGCGCCGGGCTTTACAAATGCACGGCGCGCGCCCGAGCCTGTCGCAAGGTGAAATAAAAACCGGGCCGGGGGATCACCCCTCGGCCCGTTTTCATACGCAATATCCGCCGTTGCCCGCTGGATCCCGGCTATTTCTCCGGGATCAGCCCCTTGGGCCAGAACCTCAGCACCAAGAGCAGGATCAGCCCCATCGTCAGCAGGCGCATATGGGCGGCCGAGTTTAGCAGGTGGATGCGCAGCCAGTAATCGTTGGGCATCGGGCTGGTCAGCACGTCCAGCAGCCAGCGGCCGATCGGTTCGACCTCGATCCAGAGGAACCAGATCAGAAAGCCGCCGAGAACCGAGCCCCAGTTGTTGCCCGAGCCCCCGACGATGACCATCACCCAGATCAGGAAGGTAAAGCGCAACGGGTTGTAGGTGCCCGGCGTCATCAGACCATCGAGCGAGGTCATCATGGCACCCGCGATCCCCAGCACTGCCGAACCGATGACAAAGACCTGTAAATGGCGGTGGGTGACGTCTTTGCCCATGGCCTCGGCAGCCTCCTCGTTGTCGCGGATGGCCCGCATCATGCGGCCCCAGGGCGAGGTCAACGCTTTTTGCGACATCCACAGCACGATCATCAGCACGATGGCAAACAGGACCGAATAGAGAACCTTGACCGTATATGAGGACGCATCCACCGGGTTCAGGCCGAAACGCTGGGCGAAATCAATGAAGGCGGTGCTTTTTTGCAGGCTGATCTCGTAAGGCACCGGCCAGGGGCGGGGGATGCCGTTGACGTTCTTGACCCCGCGCGCCAGCCAGTCTTCGTTCTTCAGAACGGCAATGATGATTTCAGCGATGCCAAGGGTGGCGATGGCCAGATAATCCGAGCGCAGCCCCAGTGACACCTTGCCGATGACCCAAGCTACTCCGGCGGCCAGCAGCCCGCCCACTAGCCACGACACCAGAACCGGCAGGCCCAGCCCGCCGAGATAGCCGGTGCCCGCCGGGTTGACCGCCTCGATGGCCGAGACGGCCGGATCGAAAAGGGCGCGGTAGATGAAAAAGCCGGCGATCAGTTCCAGCGTCAGCACGAGGGCGCGGTTGCGACCCGGCTTCATGCGTTTGTAGATCTGGGTTGCTCCGACGATCACCGCTCCGGCAAACAGCAGGGCGACCAGCACCCTGACCCCGCCTGCGGCCCAGGCCTCCTTGACCGGGGGCATCGAGGTGATCACGGTGGCCAGCCCGCCAAGAGCGACAAAGCCCATGGTCCCGACCGAGAACAGCCCGGCATAGCCCCACTGGATATTGACCCCCAGTGCCATCACCGCCGAGATCAGGCAAAAGCTGAGCAGTTGAAAAGCGACCGACCAGCTCTGCACAAAGCCGACCAGAATCAGCAGGGCAAAGATGACGAGGAAAAGGGATATGTTGCGCAGGTTCATAGGCTCTGCCCCTTGAAAATGCCCGTCGGCCTGAACAGCAGGACGAGGATCAGGATCGAAAAGGAAACGGCGAATTTATAGTCTGTCGAGAGCAGCTGCACGAGGCCGTCCGGCGCCCAGCTGTCCGGCACCAGATAGGTGACAACCCGTTTGAAGGCATAGGTGACCGAGACCTCCGAGAATGAGATCACAAAGCCGCCGGCGATCGCTCCCAACGGATTGCCCAGCCCGCCGACGATGGCCGCTGCGAACATCGGTAGCAGCAGTTGGAAATAGGTGAACGGCTTATAGGATTTGTCCAACCCGTAAAGCGTGCCGGCAATGGTGGCCAGCGCCGCCACGATGATCCAGATGATCAAGACGACCCGCTCGGGGTTAATCCCCGACAGCAACGCCAGATCCTCGTTGTCCGAGAATGCGCGCATACTTTTGCCGGTGCGGGTGCGGTTCAGAAACCAGAACAGGGCAGCGACGACAATCACCGCGGTGATCAGGGTGATCCCCTGCGACAGCTTGATCGCCATTCCCTCGTGGAGGCCGGTCATATGCTTGAAATCCCGCGCCGTGATGATAAATCGCGCGCCATCGGCAAAGGTCTGCTCTTTTGGGCCGATGATAAAGCGCACCAGGCCGTTCATGATAAACATGACCCCCAGCGAGGCCATGACGAAGATGATCGGCGCCGCCTTGACCTTGCGATAAAAGCGATAGACCGCCCGATCCGTCAACAAGACGACGATGGCCGTTACCGCGATGCCGATGGGCAGGGCCAACAGCGCGGTGGGCAAAGGCGCAATCGAGACCCCGGCCTTCTGCATCCACCATGTGGCCAGAATCACGATCATGGTGCCAAAGGCCATGGTGTCGCCGTGGGCGAAATTGGAAAACCTCAGGATGCCGTAGATCAGCGTGATCCCCAGCGCCCCCAGCGCCAGTTGGCTGCCATAGGCCAGCGCCGGGACCAGCACGAAATTGGCCAAGACGACCAAAGCATTCAAGATATCGACCATCCTCAGCCCCCCAGAAACGATTTGCGCACTTCGGGATCGGCCAGCAGGGCCTCCCCGGTGTCGGTGAAACGGTTGCGCCCCTGCACCAGAACATAGCCCTTGTCGGCGATGGCCAGCGCCTGACGGGCGTTTTGTTCGACCATCAGGATGGAAATGCCGGTGCGCGCCACCTCGATGATACGGTCAAACAGCTCGTCCATGACGATGGGGCTGACCCCGGCGGTGGGCTCATCCAGCATCAAGACCTTGGGTTGGGTCATCAGGGCGCGCCCGACGGCGACCTGTTGGCGTTGCCCGCCGGACAGCTCTCCGGCGGCTTGACGGCGCTTGTCCTTGAGGATCGGGAACAACTGATAGACCTGCTCCATCGTGCCCGAGATGTCGTCACGTCGCAGAAACGCCCCCATTTCAAGGTTTTCCTCGACCGTCAGCGAGGTAAAGATATTGTGGTTCTGCGGCACAAAGGCCATACCCTTGGCTACCCGGTTCTGCGGGCTGAGCCCGGTGATGTCCTCATTGTCGATCAGGACCGCGCCCTCGTGCAGGTTCAACATTCCAAAGATGGCCTTCATCGCGGTGGATTTGCCGGCGCCATTGGGGCCGACGATGACCGCGATTTCACCCTTGTTTACGCCAATCGTGCAGTCATGCAGAATATCGGCGCCGCGCCCGTAGCCGCCGGTCATGCCGCGACCGACGAGGAAGGGTGCGTCGTCTCCGTTTGCAACTGCGGGTTTCGGTTTGGCGGGGGTCGGTTTGGTTGGCGCCTTTCCCTCGGGCTCGGCCACGATCAGAGACTCCTCTTTCGGGTTGGTGACGCTCACGTCCTTGTTGCCGCGGCTGTCGTGGTAGGGGTCAGTGCTCATGCTGCGCCCTCCTTGATCTTGTTCTTGAGGCCGGTGCCAAGATAGGCCTCGATCACCTGCTCATTGGCCTTGATCTCGTCGATCGTGCCCTCGGCCAGACCGCGGCCCTCGGCCATGACGATCACCGGGTCACAGAGCCGGGCGATGAAATCCATGTCGTGTTCGATGACGCAGAAGGTATAGCCGCGTTCCTTGTTGAGGCGGATGATCGCGTCGCCAATGGTGTTCAGAAGGGTGCGGTTAACGCCGGCGCCGACCTCGTCCAGAAACACCATCTTGGCGTCGACCATCATCGTGCGCCCCAGTTCCAGCAGCTTTTTCTGCCCGCCCGAGAGGTTCCCCGCGCGCTCGTCGGCGAGGTGGTCGATGGTCAGGAACTGCATCACCTCGTCCGCCTTGGCGCTGAGGGCGCGCTCTTGGGCGGCCACCTTGCGGCGCGTGAACCACGTGTTCAAAAGCATCTCGCCCGCTTGATCGCCGGGGACCATCATCAGGTTTTCGCGCACCGTCATCGAGGCAAATTCATGCGCGATCTGAAAGGTCCGCAGCAGCCCCTTGTGAAACAGTTGGTGCGGAGGCAGGCCGGTGATGTCCTCGCCCAGCATCGTCACGCGCCCGCTGTCCGGTTTAAGAACGCCCGCTATCACATTGAAAAGAGTTGTTTTTCCGGCGCCATTGGGGCCGATCAGCCCGGTAATGCTGCCCTTCTTTATGGTCAGCGACGCGCCGTTGACCGCCTTGAACCCGCCAAAGCTTTTGTGAATGCCGTCAACGACAATCATGTCCGTCCCCCCCCGGATGTGTGAACAGCCCGGAAATCCGGGCTGCTCCTGTGTCTGTCTTTCGCGTTATCAGCGATATTTGACGACGACCATCTTGCCGTTCTTGAAGGTCACTTCGCGATAGTTGCCGGCGGATTCGCCGGGTCCGATCAGTTCGACCGCCGATGCGCCGACATAGTCGATGTCGCCACCGTCTTTCAGGATCTTCAGCGCCTTGGCCAATTCGCCGGGCATGATCTTGGTGCCCGGAGCGTTGGCAACCTGCATGACCTTGGATTTGTATTTGGCCGGATCACTCGAGCCTGCAGCCTGCATGGCCAGCATGATCAGAGCAGCCGCGTCGTAGGATTCCGCCGAGAACGGCGAGGTTCCGTCAAATCCCTTGGCCTTGGCCATTTTCTGGAACAGGGCCGCGCCGGGGCTGTCGGTGCCGGGGTTGTCGCCAAAGGATCCGTCGATTTCCTTGCCGAATTTTTCCACCAGCTTGTCCGAGACCATGCCGTCCGGGAAGTGGAACTTGTCAAAAGCGCCTGTATCCAGCGCTGCCCGCACGATGCCCGAGCCGCCTTGATCGACATAGCCCGCAACCACCAGCGCATCACCACCGGCCGCAGCCAGAGCGCCGACCTCGGCGGAATAGTCGCCTTTGCCGTCTTCATGTGCCGCGTCGATGGTCACCTTGCCACCGCGCTTGATAAAATTGGCCTTGATCGAATCCGCCAGACCCTTGCCGTAGTCATTGTTGGTGTAGGTGATGGCGACCGATTTATAGCCCTGCTCTTTCAGGATATCGGCAATGACTTCGCCCTGACGCGCATCCGACGGAGCGGTGCGGAAGAACAGGCCGTCGTCCTTGGCCGTGGACAGGGCCGGCGAGGTGGCCGACGGCGAGATCATCACCATACCGTTGGGCCGCGCCACGTTTTGCAGCATGGCGCCGGTCACGCCCGAGCAGTCGCCGCCGACGATGCCGCTGACTTTTTCCGATGTGATCAGACGTTCAGCCGCCGCCGTCGCCGCGCCCGAGTCGATGCAGGTCGAGTCAGCGCGTACGCCCTTGACGGTCGAGCCGTTCAGCAGCGCACCGGATTTGGAAACCTCGGCAATCGCCAGTTCGGCGCCCGCCGCCATGTTCGGTGTCAGCGATTCAATCGGCCCGGTAAAACCCAGCTCGATCCCGAGCTTGATTTCTCCGGCGAATGCAGCGCTGGCCGATACGACTGCCAGCGCAGCCGTTGCAAGCAACATTTTTCTCATAGTCTTCTCCCGTTGGTAAATTCAGTGCCCGCAGTTTAGTGGGCCGATTTGTAAATGAAAAGGCCGCATTTCCAAGATTATAACGATGCAACCGCGGGTATTTTACTGCGCTGTGCAACAATTTGCCGATAATCCGGGTATTGTCTTTGGTCAAATTTCGCGCAGCGACGCTTGCGAGCCGCGCTCGCGGTACGGGGTGGTCTGGTAATGGGCGCGGTAGCATTTCGAGAAATGGCTGGGCGAGGCAAAGCCGCAGGCCAGCGCCACGTTGATCACGCTCATGTCTGTCTGCATCAACAGGTTGCGGGCCTTTTGCAGGCGAATTTCCATGTAATAGCGTTTCGGCGAGCGGTTCAGATAGCGCCGGAACAGGCGTTCGAGCTGGCGCGTGGACATGCCCACGTCCCGGGCCAGCAGCGACGGGCTGACCGGCTCTTCGATGTTTTCCTCCATCATGTGGATGACGGTGGACAGCTTGGGGTGGCGCACGCCAATCCGGGTCGGGACCGACAGGCGCTGCTCGTCCCGGTCGGTGCGGATCGAGGTATAGATCAACTGATCGGCGACCGCGTTGGCCAGATCCTGCCCGTGGTCGCTGGCGATCATGTTCAGCATCAGGTCCAGCGACGAGGTGCCCCCCGCCGCCGAATAGCGGTTGCCGTCCACCGTATAGATTGCCTTGGTCAGTTCGACCTCGAGGAACTCTTCCTGGAAACTGTCGTGGTTTTCCCAGTGAATGGTGCATTTCTTGCCGTTCAGAAGGCCGGCCTTGGCCAAGGTATAGGCGGCGGTGCAGAGCCCGCCAATCGCGACCCCCTTGCGGGATTCCCGGCGCAGCCAGTTCAGCACCGGTCGCGTCGTCGTCTTGCGGATATCCAGCCCGCCGCAGACCATCAGCGTGTCGTCGCGCTGGGTTGCCTCCAGTCCCATGTCCACGGCCAGCGTGACCCCGTTGGAGGCCGTCGCCGCGGTGCCGTCTTCGCTGGCCAGTGTCCAGCGGTAGAGCTCCTGACCCGAGGCGCGATTGGCAATCCGCAGCGTTTCGACGGCGACGGCAAAGGCGGCCATCGAGAAATCCTGCAACAGCAGGAACACGAAATGCCGACTGCGCGCGGGCGCCGTGACAGACATGACCTTTCTCATCCTCTTGCCCTCATCCTTGGTGGCTGCCCTTCCCCGTGCCCCGGGGCCGGGCGATCCGCAGCACAGCGCTGCTGCAAGCAAGATCAAAGGACATCGGCCGGATCAAGCAAAAAAGCGGTCGATCGGGGCGGCGGTGGCAAAATCCTGTGAAATCACTGGTCAATCCGCCCATGTTTTCCTATAAGGCCGGTCTCATTATGGATTCACCGGAGAACAGGAAAATGACAGGGGTCTGGAACAAATCTGACTGGCGCAACAAGCCGCGCGTGCAGATGCCCGCCTATAGGGATGCCGCCGCGCTGGAGACGGTCGAGGCGCAGTTGGCCCAATACCCGCCGCTGGTTTTTGCCGGTGAGGCCCGCCGCCTGACGGCGCGTCTGGGCGAGGTCGCCGAGGGGCGGGCATTTCTGCTGCAGGGCGGCGATTGCGCCGAAAGTTTCAACGAGTTCTCTGCCGATACGATCCGCGACACCTTTCGGGTCATGCTGCAAATGGCGGTGGTCCTGACCTATGGGGCCAAATGTCCGGTGGTCAAGGTGGGGCGCATGGCCGGGCAGTTTGCCAAGCCCCGCTCGGCCGATACCGAGGTGATCGACGGAGTCGAGCTGCCCAGCTATCGCGGTGACATCATCAACGACATCAGCTTTGATGCCAGCGCCCGAATCCCGGACCCGGCGCGCATGCTGCAGGCCTATACACAGGCGGCGGCGTCGCTGAACCTGTTGCGGGCGTTCTCGACCGGCGGTTACGCCGATATCCACAAGGTTCACCAGTGGACGCTGGGCTTTGCCGCAGACGCCGCGGCGACAGACAAATACCGCGATCTGGCGGCACGGATCAGCGATTCGCTGGACTTCATGACGGCAGCGGGGGTGAACAGCGGCAACTCGAACAAGCTGCGCACGGTTGAATTCTACACCAGCCACGAGGCCTTGTTGCTGGAATACGAAGAGGCACTGTGCCGGATCGACTCGACTACCGGACTGCCGGTGGCGGGCTCGGGTCACATGATCTGGATCGGCGACCGCACGCGCCAGCCCGACGGCGCCCATGTCGAATTCGCCCGCGGGGTACAAAATCCCATCGGCCTGAAATGCGGCCCGACGATCACCACCGACGATCTGAAGCGGCTGATCGACATTCTGAACCCGGAAAACCAGCCCGGTCGCCTGACCCTGATCAACCGCTTTGGCGCCGGCAAGGTGGGCGACCACATGCCGAAGCTGATTCGCGCCGTTCAGGAAGAGGGCTACAAGGTGGTCTGGTCCTGTGACCCGATGCACGGCAACACCATCAAATCGGCCAGCGGCTACAAGACGCGCCCGTTTGAAAACGTGTTGCGCGAGGTGCGTGAGTTCTTTGCCATCCACAACGCCGAGGGCAGCTATCCCGGCGGCGTTCATGTCGAGATGACCGGCAAGGACGTGACCGAATGCACCGGCGGCGTGCGTGCGGTGACCGACGAGGACCTGTCGGCGCGCTATCACACGGCTTGCGATCCGCGCCTGAACGCCAGCCAGTCGCTGGAGCTGGCCTTTTTGATCGCCGAGGAACTGGATCACCGGCTGGAAACCCGGCGCAAGGCGGGCTGAGGCGCGCGCAGGGCGTCACAGGCGCGCGCCGGACAGCACCGGGGCACGGGCGCAGTGAGCGTCCGGGGCGGTCTGGCCTCGGATTCCGGCCCTAATCGCGCGAGGACACCAGACGCAAATGGCTGGCTGCGGCAGATGGCCGTTTCTGTACCGGTGGAATAAAGGCGTCCTGTGCTTCGGAAAACCCCGACAGGGGGGGCGATACCGACTCCAGCGTGCCCACATTTGGCGGGCGGCGGTTGGGGGCGCTCCGGTTGCTGACAATCCGCGTCGTCTTGCACGCGGTGACGGCAAAGCGCAAGGGCGGGGCCGGGTGCAGGGGTGAGGTTGGCGCCGATCCCGTCGTGACCAGACACCCCAGAAGGCGCGAGATACACGCCCGGTCGTCATACATCGGCAAGAGCAGCATTCCGCCTCCGATCCGTCCGCCCCCCGCAGGGCTGGCCGAGAGGGTCATTTCAACGATTTCGGGCTGGTTAAAGACCTGCGTAAGGCGCTGGCAAAAGTAATCCCGGCTTTGCGGGGCGATGGCGGCGGTTGCGGGCATGCCGCGCAGCTCCATCCCCATCAGCGCCACCAGACGCATCCCGGCAATCCGAAAGCGCGCCGTGCCGTTGGCGGGTTGCTCCAGTATAAAGGCGTGCTCGAGAACATTCTCGATCTTGTGCGGGTCGATGTCCGCGCGGTGCGGTGCCAGATGTCCGGCGCGGATCTGTTCCCAATGCGAGAAAAGCTCCAGCATGATCGGATCCTTCATGGCTTTTCTCCGGGTTGTGAGTGGAATGACATTTTGCGCCCCTGCTGCTCGTTTCAACATCTTCAGACCTCGTCTCCTGACAAATGCATACACATTTGCCCCCACATTTTTTGCCGTCAGCGGGCCACGTTGCCGCCGTGTGCCCGGCCAGATCGGTGTCCCGGCTGTCCGGTTTTCCATAGGGTTCCCGCAAGCGCGTTGTTGTGAAGGCGGGTCTGATTTGTTAACCCTATCTTCGCAATGCTTACCCAAGTGTTAATATTGCATAAAATGCGATAAAAAGTGAGGCAAAAACTGTTAAATGGTTAATTCTATGACCGGATTCGCCGCGCTGACGGGCGCCCACGGCGGCAAGACATGGGCTTGGGAAATCCGCAGCGTCAACGCGCGCGGGCTGGATTTACGCCTGCGTTTGCCGGATGGCGCGCAAGAGTTGGAGCCGAGGCTGCGCAAGGCCCTGACCCACCGTTTGGCGCGGGGCAATGTTACCCTCGGACTGCGGATCGCCAATGATCCGGTGGCGGCAGGCGCGGCGCTGGATCCGGGGCAGCTTGCCAGCGTCCTTGCGGCGCTGAAAACGGTCGAGACCGCGGCCGGCAGCCATGATCTGCACCTGACCGCCAGCTCCGCCGCTGAAATCCTGTCCCTGCGCGGGGTGATGGACAGCACCGGCGGCGGGAGCGGGCTGGCGCCGGACCTCATGGCCAGAATGGCCGAGGATATTGGGCCGCTGGTGGACAGTTTTGCCGCCGCGCGGGCGGATGAGGGGGCGGCGCTGGCGCGTGTTCTCGGCCAGCAGATTGCACAGATTTCGAACCTCGTCAGTGCGGCGCGTGCGAGCATCGGTGATCGCCACCAGCGGATGCGCGAGACGCTGAAGGCCAATGTCGCGCGCCTGTTGGAGGCCAGCGCGGGGATCGATCAGGACCGCCTTTCGCAGGAGCTGGCCTTGCTGGCCGTCAAGGCCGATGTCGCCGAAGAGTTGGACCGGCTGGAGGCCCATATCGCCGCGGCGCGCGAATTGCTGGCCGAGGATGGCCCCATCGGGCGCAAGTTCGATTTCCTGACGCAAGAGTTCAACCGCGAGGCCAACACGCTGTGTTCAAAATCGAACGACGCGGCACTAACGCGGATCGGGCTTGACCTCAAGTCGGTGATCGACCAGATGCGTGAGCAGGTCCAGAACGTGGAATGAACCTTGCCTTCGGGCGCCCGACCCCAACCCGCGCCACGGCGCGCAAACAGACGGATCGACATGAGCAACACCCAGAGGCGCGGCCTTCTCATCATCCTGTCCTCGCCATCGGGGGCGGGAAAATCCACCTTGGCCCGGCGGCTGATGGGTTGGGACGACAGCCTCAGCTTTTCGGTGTCGGCAACGACCCGCAGCCCGCGCGCCGGTGAGCGCGACGGGCGCGAGTATTTCTTTCGCAGCCGGGACGAATTCCTGCGCATGGTCCGGGACGGCGAAATGCTGGAACATGCCGAGGTGTTCGGGCAGCTTTACGGCTCCCCCCGGGAGCCGGTCGAGGCGGCGATTATGGCCGGGCGGGACGTGCTGTTCGACATCGACTGGCAGGGTGGGCAGCAGATTTGCAACTCGGCCCTGAAGGCGGCGGCGGTGACGATCTTTATCTTGCCGCCCTCGATTGCCGAGCTTGAGCGGCGCCTTAAGACCCGCGCGCAGGACAGCGCCGAGGTGATCGCCGCCCGGATGACCAAAAGCCAGAGCGAGATCAGCCATTGGGCGGAATATGATTATGTGCTGGTGAATGACGATCTGGAGCGCTGTTTCGATCGCCTGACCACCATCATTCAGGCCGAGCGGCTGAAACGGATCCGCCAGCCCGGTCTGGTCGAGCATGTCCGCGCCCTGGGGCGCGAATTCAAGGAGCTGCAAAAAAAATGACCCTTTACACACTGGACGGTGTTTCCCCGCGCCTGCCCGCAAATGGCGATTATTGGGTAGCGCCGGGGGCGCATGTGATTGGCGATGTGGTGCTGGGCCCGGGGGTGGGAATCTGGTTTGGCGCCACCTTGCGCGGTGATAACGAGCCGATTGTTGTCGGTGCAAACACCAACATTCAGGAAAACTGTGTGCTGCACACCGACCCCGGCAGCCCGCTAACCCTCGGGCAGGGGGTGACGGTGGGGCACAAGGCGATGCTGCACGGCTGTTTGATTGGCGATAACAGCCTGATCGGCATGGGAGCAACGGTTCTGAACGGCGCGATCATCGGCGAAAACTGCCTGATTGGCGCCGGAGCGCTGATCACCGAGGGCAAGGAAATCCCACCCGGTTCTCTGGTGGTCGGGGCCCCGGGCAAGGTCGTGCGGGCGCTGGATGAGGCGGCAATCGCCATGCTGGCGCAATCGGCCGCGGGCTACGCCGAGCGGATGCGCCGGTTCCGCGACGGGCTGGATGTGCTGACCTGAGGGCGCCGCGTGCGCATCGCGCAAGCCCAAAAAAAGCGATGGAATGAGCGCCTGTTCCCCGGTCGAGGCATGATGACATTTATCCCATCGCGCCCGGACTGACGGCTCGTCCCGTCTGGACCGAACGCAAGGCCGCCTCGGCCAGTTCCAGTGCGCAAAGTCCATCCTGACCGCTGGGCGAAGCAGGGTCGCCCGAGCGCAGCATCTCGACAAAGGCGGCGATTTCGGCCCGGTAGGCGGCGCTGTAGCGGGTCATGAAAAAATCATGCAGGGGCGGGCGGCAAAAGCCGTCGGCGCTGGCCAGTTCGACCTCGATGGGGCGCAGGTTCCTGGCGCTGAGCAGGCCCTTTTCCCCCAGCACCTCGATGCGCTGGTCATAGCCATAGCTGGCCCGACGCGAGTTCGAAATCACGCATTGTTTGCCGCTGTCGGTGGTCAGCAGGATATTGGCGCTGTCAAAATCCCCCAGTGCGCCGATTTCCGGCGAGACCAGCGCCGAGGCCCGCGCCATGACCGAGCGGATCGGGTCTTGCAGCAGAAAGCGCGCCATGTCGAAATCATGGATGGTCATGTCGCGAAACAGCCCGCCGGAATTACGGATATAGGCGGCGGGCGGCGGGGCGGGGTCGCGCGAGGTGATGTTGAGCATTTCGATGTTGCCGATCCGGCCAGCGTCAATGGATTGTTTCAAGGCCACGAATTGCGGATCGAAACGGCGGTTGAAACCAACCATCAGGGGGGTGCCGGTCTTGGCCACGACCTTCAGGCAGGCCTTGACGCGGGCAAGCGACAGGTCGATCGGCTTTTCACAGAACACCGGCTTGCGGGCGCGGGCAAAGGTCTCGATCAGCGCCGCGTGGGTGTCGGTGGGCGTGCAGATGATCACCGCATCGATGTCCGGGGCCTCGGCCAGCCCGGTAAAGGCGCGCGTCTCGGCCCCGTAGCGTGTCGCCAGAGCGCGGGCGGCCTCGGGGTTGATGTCGGCGACTGCGCACAGACGGGCGCCAGCGGTCTCAGCGATGGCGGCGGCGTGGACCTGACCGATCCGGCCGGCGCCGAGCAGGGCAATGGACAGGGAAGGGCTCATACCGCCACCCTCTGGCCGCTGCTCGCAGCGCGGGCGATGGCGTGGATGACCTTTTCATAGGCCAGCGCGGCGGTGAAATCCGGTGTGGACGGGGGGCCGCCGGCAATGTGGCGCAGGAAATCGGCCAGCTCGATCACCTTGAGGTCGTTGACCCCAAGCTGGTGGCCCGGTGCTGGGCAAAAGGCGTCATAGGGTGGATGCTCGGGGCCGCTGAGGATGGTGGTAAATCCCTGCTCGGCAAGCGGCCCTTCGGCGCGATAGATCTGCAGTTCGTTCATGCGCTCCTGATCGAAACAGATCATGCCTCTGGTGCCGTGGACCTCCCAGCCCAGTCGGTTTTTCCGTCCCCAGGCCGAGCGGGACATGACCATCGTGCCCTGAACCCCCGAGGCAAAGCGCACAAGGGCGCTGGCGGTGTCCTCGTTCTCGACCACGGCGCGCTGATCGCTGTCGGGCAGGGGCCGGGTCTTGTGGATGGTGTCCATGTCCGCCAGCAGGCTGGCAACCGGACCCAGCAGCCCGTCGGCCATCGAGACCAGATGGCAGCCCAGATCCCCCAGCGCCCCCAGACCTGCATCGGCCAACCGGGCTCGCCAGGTCCAGGGCAGCTGCGGATCGGCCTGATAATCCTCGTCCACCCAGCCGCGAAAATGCACGATCCTGCCAATCGCGCCATCCCCGATCAGGCGCTGGGCATGGGTGAAGGCCGGGTTCTTGATGTAATTGTAGCCGACCATGGTTTTCACCCCTGCCTCGCGTGCGGCGGTTTCCGCGGCGCGCGCCATCTCGGTGGCCTCCGACAGGGTCAGGGACATCGGTTTTTCGCAATAGACGTGCTTACCCGCGGCCAGTGCCGCCAGCGCCATTTCGCGGTGCAGGTGGTTGGGGGTGGTGATTGACACCAGATCGACCGCCGGATCGGCGATCAGGGCGCGCCAGTCGTCGGTAGCGCGGCCAAAGCCGAATTGCGCTGCCATTTGTTCGGCCCGCTCAAGCGGAGTATCGCACAGAAGCTCAAGACGCGGCACCGGCACATCCCCCATTACCGCGCGGACCGCGCCATAGGCCAGCGCATGGGTCTTGCCCATAAAGCCGGTCCCGATCAACCCAATTCCCAGCGTCTGCATGGCTTTCTCGCTCTCTCTCTATGGACACCCGCCCTAGCATAAAATAGAATATTTGTTCCAAATGATGGATGATTGTGGAATATCGCTTTGTCAAGACAAAGGATAAGGGATGGGAGAGAAAAATGCGCGCCTCGGCACCGCTTTCACTGGATGAGTTTCAGACGCGCCTGCTGGACGTGTCGCAAAACCTGCCACGACGATTAAAGCAATGCGCTGATTTCGTGGCCCGAAACCCGGACCGGATCGCGGTTTCGACCGTGGCCGAGCTGTCTGCCGCGGCGGGCGTGCAGCCGTCGGCCTTCATGCGGTTTTGCAAGCTGATGGGATTTTCCGGGTTCTCGCAGATGCAACGGATGTTTCGCGACACCCACGCGCAGCGTTGGCCCGATTATGGCACGCGTCTTGAAAATCTCAGGGCCGGGGGGGCGGATACCCCGTCGGCGCTGCTGGCCGAGTTCGTCGATGCCGGGCGGGTGTCGCTGGAGAAGCTGACCAACACGGTCACGCCCGCGCAACTGGAGGGGGCGGTGACAGTGCTGGCCGGGGCGCGGATGATCCATGTCATCGGCCTGAGGCGGGTCTTTCCGGTCGCGGCGTATCTTGCCTATGCCTTTGAAAAGATGAATATTCCGGCGCTACTACACGATCACGTCGGCAATCTGGGACAGCGCCATGCCATTCTGGAAGGGGATGTCCTGCTGGCCATTACCTTTGCGCCCTATAGCGAAGAAACCGTGGATCTGGTGTCTTATGCCCGCGACCGGAATGTCGAGGTCGTCGCCCTGACTGACGCCATGAACAGCCCGCTGCATCAGATGGGCGCGACCACGCTGATCGTCTCGGAACTGGATGTTGGTGCCTTTCGGGCGCTGTCGGCAACCTTTTCACTGGCGCTGGCGCTGGCGGTGGCGGTGGGCACCCAACGCGAGGGGTGAGCCGGGCACAGTTTGGAAAATAATTATTGCATTTTTTATAAATAGAATAAATATTCCGTTATCGGGGCAAGAGTCCAGTGTGATTCTTTGGCCGTTCTGTGGCGCAAGCGCAACCAGCCCGGCCGCCACCGCCCTTGCCCGGACCAGATGAAAACCAAGGGAGAGAAACGATGAGAAAACTTTTGACGGCCTTTCTGGCGGCGGCGATGGCCTTGGGCGTATCGGCGCCAATCGCCAGTGCCGCGGGTGAGCGCTTTGTGCTGATCAGCCATGCGCCGGACAGCGACAGCTGGTGGAACACCATCAAGAACGCGATCAAGATTGCCGGAAAACAGATGGACGTGACGGTGGAATACCGCAATCCGCCCACCGGAGATCTGGCCGACATGGCCCGCATCGTGCAGCAGGCGGCAGCTTCGAAACCGGACGGCATCATCGTCACCATCGCCGATTTCGATGTCCTCAAGGGCCCGGTCACTGCCGCGGTTGATCAGGGCATCCCGGTCATCACCATTAACTCGGGCACGGCCAAGCAGTCGGCGGCGCTGGGGGCATTGATGCATATCGGCCAGCCGGAATATGACGCCGGTTACGGCGCCGGTCTGCGGGCCAAGAAGGCGGGCGTAAAGAGCTTTCTCTGCGTCAATCACTATGCCACCAACCCGGCCTCGGTCGAGCGTTGCCGCGGCTTTGCCAAGGCCATCGGCGCCGACCTGAAATCCAGCATGATCGACAGCGGACAGGACCCCGCCGAGATCAAGAACAAGGTGCTGGCCTATCTGACCGCCCACCCCAAGACCGATGCCATCCTGACACTGGGGCCGACCTCGGCGCATCCGACGCTGGCGGCGCTGGATCAGGCGGGCCTGAAGGGGCAGATCTATTTTGGCACCTTCGACCTGTCGGGGCAAATCGCCGCCGCGATCAAGGACGGCACCATCGCCTTTGCCATCGACCAGCAACCCTATCTGCAAGGCTATTTGCCGGTCGTTCTGCTGACCAACTATGTCCGCTATGGGGTGCTGCCCTCGGGCAATATCAACTCGGGCCCCGGCTTTATCACCAAGGACAACATCGGGCTGGTTGAGAAATACGCCGGCGTTTATCGCTAGACCCTGCGTGTGACCAAGAAAAAGGGCGGCGGGCTTCGCCGTCCTTGATAAACGCATCAGAATTGGGAGGTTATGATGACGGACGAGCGGGTTAAGCAAGTCTCGCGCTGGCGCCGTGCGATGATACGGCCGGAACTCGGCGCGATTTCAGGCGCGGTTCTGGTGTTTGTCTTTTTTTTCACGATAGCTGGCGACAGCGGCATGTTCGCACCGCAAGGCATTCAGAACTGGGCCACCGTTTCGGCGCAATTCGCGATCATCGCCGTGGGAGCCTGCCTGTTGATGATCGCCGGTGAGTTCGACCTGTCGATCGGCTCGATGATCGGCTTTGCAGGTATACTTATTGCCATCCTCTCGGTGCAATGGGGCTGGCCGGTCTGGGTTGCCATCCTGACCACTTTTGTCATTTGTATTGCCATTGGGGCGCTGAATGGTTTTCTGGTCATCAAGACCGGCTTGCCTAGCTTTATCGTCACCTTGGCGTTTCTTTACATCCTGCGCGGGCTGACCATCTGGCTGGCTATTCTCACCACCCAGAAAACCGTGATCGGAGGGGTCAGGGAGGTCGCCAAGGGCGACTGGCTGGCACCGGTTTTCGGCGGCAAGATCCTGACCGGCATGTTTCAGACGATGGGAGACTGGGGCTGGATTGAGACCTTTACCCGCGGCAACCGCGCCGGTCAGCCGGTGGTTGAAGGCGTGCCGATGCTGATCGTCTGGGCGCTGATCCTGATCATATTTGGGCAGATCCTGCTGACCAAAACCCAGTTTGGAAACTGGATTTTCGCCGCCGGCGGCGATGCACAGGCGGCGCGCTATGTCGGGGTGCCGGTGAACCGGGTCAAGCTATTGATGTTCATGTTCACGGCCTTTTGCGCGGTCGTCTTTGCCACTTCGCAGGTCATGGAATTCGGTTCCGCCGCTGCCGACCGCGGCGTTTTGAAAGAGTTCGAGGCGATCATCAGCGTTGTCATCGGTGGCGCGCTCTTGACTGGGGGATATGGCTCGGTGGTGGGGGCCGCGCTTGGTGCTCTGATCTTTGGCGTGGTGCAGCAGGGCCTGTTCTTTTCGGGGGCGGAAAGTTCGCTGTTTCGTGTATTTTTGGGGGCGATCCTGATCCTCGCGGTGATCCTCAACACCTATATCCGCCGTATGATTACGGGAGAGAAATGATGGCCAGTCCTCTGATCGAAATGAAGAATATAGAAAAACACTTTGGCCCGGTCATTGCGCTGGGCGGGGTCTCAATCGACGTTTACCGGGGCGAATGCCATTGCCTGCTGGGTGACAACGGCGCTGGAAAATCGACCTTTATCAAGACCATGTCCGGGGTTCACAAGCCGACCAGCGGCACCATCCTGTTTGATGGGGTCGAGATGCATTTCGATAGCCCGCGCGATTCGATGGAGGCGGGAATTGCCACGGTTTATCAAGATCTTGCGATGATTCCCCTAATGTCAGTCACGCGCAATTTCTGGATGGGAAACGAGCCGATCAAACGCTTTGGCCCGCTGAAGGTGATGGATTTCAAAAAGGCCAACGCGGTCACCATGGAAGAGATGCGAAAGATGGGCATCAATCTGCGCGGCCCGGATCAGGCGGTGGGCACGCTGTCGGGTGGTGAGCGCCAGACGGTTGCCATCGCCCGCGCCGTCTATTTTGGCGCCAAGCTGTTGATTCTGGACGAGCCGACCTCGGCCCTCGGGGTGCGCCAGACCGCCAATGTGCTGGCCAATATCGACAAGGTGCGCAAAGCCGGGATCGCGGTAGTGTTCATCACCCACAACGTCCGCCACGCGATGGCGGTGGGCGATCGCTTTACGGTTCTCAATCGCGGCAAGACACTGGGCACCGCCGCCCGGGGCGAGATCAACGCCGAAGAGCTGCAGGACATGATGGCCGGCGGTCAGGAACTGGCAGCCCTCGAGGGCTCGCTCGGAGGAACGGTGTGACTCTTGATTTGATCACCATCGGCCGCGCCTCGGTTGACCTTTACGGCGCGCAGGTCGGCGGGCGGCTGGAGGACATGGGCAGTTTTCGCAAATATATCGGTGGTTCGCCCTGCAACATCGCCGCCGGTACCGCGCGGCTGGGGCTGAAATCGGCCCTGATCAGCCGCGTTGGCGACGAACATATGGGCCGTTTCATCCGCGAACAATTGCGGCGCGAGGGGGTGAATGTCGAGGGGCTTGTGACCGATCCCGAGCGCCTCAGCGCGCTGGTTCTGCTGGGGATTCGCGATCGCGACCGCTTTCCCCTGATCTTTTACCGCGAGAATTGCGCCGACATGGCGCTTTGCGTCGATGATATCGACCCCTCCTTTGTTGCGCGGGCGCGCTGCGTGACGGCGACCGGCACCCATCTTAGCCATCCGCGCACCGAGGCGGCGGTTCTGAAGGCGCTGCACGCGGCGCGGAACAATGGCGCACGGACAGCTCTGGACATCGACTATCGGCCGAACCTCTGGGGGCTGGCGGGGCATGACGCGGGCGAAAGCCGCTATATCGACAGCCCGGCGGTGACGGCCAAATTGCAGGCGAGCCTGCCGCTGTTCGATCTGATCGTCGGCACCGAGGAGGAATTTCACATCGCCGGCGGCAGCACCGATACGATTGCCGCATTGCGCGGCGTGCGCGAGCGGACCCGAGCCGTGCTGGTCTGCAAGCGCGGGCCGATGGGGGCGGTGGCCTTTTGCGGTGCCATCCCCGACGATCTGGATAGTGGCATTTCCGGCCCCGGCTTTGATGTCGAAGTGTTCAATGTGCTGGGGGCGGGCGACGGGTTCATGAGCGGCCTCCTTGCCGGCTGGCTGGGAGGCGAGGACTGGCAAGCCGCGCTGACCTGGGCCAACGCCTGCGGGGCGCTGGCGGTCAGTCGCCATGGCTGCACCCCGGCCTATCCCAGTCGTGAAGAGCTGCGGTATTTCCTGAAAACCGGGGTCAGGACTCCCGCTCTCCGGACCGACATGGCGCTGGAACAGCTGCATTGGTCGACCAACCGGGCCGGCGACTGGCCGGAAATGCGCGTCTTTGCCTTTGACCATCGCAGTCAGCTTGAGGATATCGCGGCAGCCGAGGGGGCCGATCCGGCGCGGCTTGGCGCCTTCAAGTGCCTGTGTCTGGCCGCTGCGCAAAGGGTGGCGGACGGGCAGGCGGGCTATGGCATCCTCTGTGACAGCCGCCTTGGCCAGCAGGCGCTGTTTCAGGCCGAGGGCAGTGGTCTGTGGATCGGGCGACCGGTCGAGCGTCCCGGCGCCCGCCCGCTGGCGCTGGAGCCCGAGTTGGGCCCGGATTTCGGCGCGCTCTCGCAATGGCCGCGCGATCAGGTGGTCAAGGTCCTGTGTTTTTACCACCCGGACGACGATGAAACCATGAAGGTGCAACAAGAGGACGTGCTCTTGCGCCTGTTTGCAGCGGCGAGGCGCAACGATCTGGAGTTTCTGCTGGAGTTGATCCCCTCGCGCGTCGCCCCGATTACCGAGGACACCACCGCCGCGATCATCCAGCGGATCTATGATCTGGGCATTTATCCCGACTGGTGGAAACTGGAGCCGATGACCAGCGATCGGGCCTGGCGCAACGTTTGTGCGGCCGTTATGCGCAACGATTCCCACAGCCGCGGGATCGTGGTTCTGGGGCTCAAGGCCGACACCCCAGCACTGGCCGCCAGCTTTGCCATTGCCGCGCGTCACGATCTGGTCAAGGGGTTTGCGGTCGGGCGCACGATCTTTGCCGACGCGGCGCGCGAGTGGCTGGCCGGGCGGATGGACGACGCCGGAGCGATTGCCGACATGGCCGGGAAATACCGTGCGCTTTGTGATATCTGGGACGAGGCGCGCGCAACGGCGCGTCGATAAGGACATGAAACCGATGAAAACCGTCAGACTGACCGCTGCACAGGCGCTGGTGCGCTATTTGATCAACCAGAAAAACCCCGAAGGCGAGCGTTTTATCGCCGGATGCTGGGCGATTTTCGGCCACGGCAATGTCGCGGGGCTGGGTGAGGCGCTTGCCGGCGCGGGCGATCAATTGCCGACATGGCGCGGCCATAACGAACAGGGCATGGCCCATGCGGCAATCGCCTTTGCCAAGGCGAAAAACCGCAGACAGGCGATGGCGGTGACCACATCCATCGGGCCGGGGGCCTTGAACATGGTGACGGCGGCGGCGCTGGCGCATGTGAACCGCCTGCCGGTCTTGCTGTTGCCGGGCGATGTCTTTGCCGGGCGTGAGCCCGATCCGGTCCTGCAGCAGGTCGAGGATTTTGGCGACGGCACGGTCTCGGCCAATGACTGCTTTCGCCCCGTCAGCGCCTATTTCGACCGCATCACCCGCCCCGAGCAACTGCTGAGCGCGTTGCCTCGGGCGCTGGCGACGATGCTGGATCCGGCCAGCGCCGGGCCAGTGACGCTGGCCTTGTGTCAGGACGTACAGGCCGAAGCGTTCGACTGGCCGCTTGCGTTTTTTGCTCCGCACCGCTGGCGCATCCGTCGCCCGCCGCCGGATCACGACGAACTGGAGGCGGCGCTTGCGGCCATTCGCGCCGCGCGCGCGCCCCTGATCATCGCTGGCGGTGGGGTCCATTATGCTGGTGCCTGTGCGCGTCTTGCCGCCTTTGCCGAACGCCACCGGATTCCGGTTGCCGAGACTCAGGCGGGAAAATCGGCCCTGCCGTTCGATCATCCGCTGAATCTGGGCGCCATCGGGGTGACCGGCTCTTCGTCCGCCAATGCGCTGGCCGAAACAACCGATCTGGTGATCGGGATCGGCACCAGGTTTCAGGACTTTACCACCGGCAGCTGGGCCTTGTTCCAGAACCCCGCGCGGCGGATTCTGGCCCTCAACATCACCCCTTATGACAGCGTCAAGGGCTCGGCCTTGCCGCTGGTGGCCGATGCCGGCGCCGGGCTTGAGGCGCTGGACGAAGGGCTGGGGGATTACCGCGCGCCCGCCCCGGACCTTGGCACAAGGGCGGTCTGGCAGGACGCGCGGGCCGCCGTCACCCGCGCGCCCGAGGGCAACTCCCTGCCCAGCGACGCGCAGGTGATCGGTGCGGTGCAACGCAGCATTGGCCCCAAAAGCACGCTGGTTTGCGCCGCGGGAGGCTTGCCCGGTGAATTGCACAAGCTCTGGCAGGCCGCGGGTCCCGGCAGCTATCACGTCGAATACGGCTTTTCCTGCATGGGATACGAGATCGCCGGCGGGCTGGGTGTCAAGATGGCCGCTCCGGAGCGCGAGGTTGTGGTGATGGTGGGGGACGGCTCTTACATGATGCTGAACTCGGAACTGGCCAGCAGCGTCATGCTGGGGCAAAAACTGATCGTGGTGGTGCTGGACAACCGTGGCTTTGGCTGCATCAACCGCCTGCAGATCGGCTGTGGCGGGGCCAGTTTCAACAACCTCCTGGACAGCGCCCGCCACGTCACGCCCAGTGCCATCGATTTTGCCGCCCACGCCCGAGCCATGGGGGCGGCGGCGGAAAAAGTTGCGTCGATCAGCGAACTTGAGGCGGCAATCGGGCGCGCCCGCAAGGCCAGCCAGAGCAGCGTGATTGTGATCGACACCGACCCGATGCCCACGACTGAGGCGGGTGGCCACTGGTGGGATGTGGCGGTGCCCGAAGTTTCGGCGCGCCCCGAGGTGCAGGCGGCACGCGCGGATTACGACGCGGCGCGGCGGGCGCGGCAGGCGGCCGATGGAAAGGGGTTGGAATGATCCTTTACGGTACCAATCCGATTGCGTGGTCCAACGACGACGACCACAGTCTGGGCGCCGATATTCCGCTGTCCCGCTGCCTTGGTGAAGCCGCCGAGATCGGTTTTGACGGAATCGAGAAGGGCCACAAGATGCCCGATCGCCCCGAGGCCCTTGCGGCGGTGCTGGCGCCCTATGGGTTGCGGTTCGTTTCGGGGTGGCACTCGCTGAACCTGTTGACGCGCTCGGTTGCGGATGAACAGGCGGCGATTGCGCCGCATCTGGATCTGCTGTCGGCGATGGGCAGCAAGGTTTGCATCGTTTGCGAGACTTCGAACGCTATTCACGGGCGCGACGATGTGGCCCTGACGCGTTCGCCGCGCCTGCCGGCCAAAGCGTGGCCCGGGTTCGGCGCTGCGATCGAGGAAATGGCGGCGTTTTGCGCCCGGCGCGGGATTACCCTTGCCTATCATCACCACATGGGCACGATTGTTGAAACTGCTGATGAGATTGACGCCTTTATGGCCCATACCGGCCCCGGGACGCACTTGCTGCTGGACACCGGTCACGCGTTTTTCGCCGGCATCGACCCCGGCGCGCTGGCGCGCGCATATATGCCACGGGTGGCCCATATCCACGCCAAGAACGTGCGTCCCGATATCATGGACGAGGTTCGCTCCGAGGGGCTTTCGTTTCTGGAAGGGGTACGACGGGGGGTGTTCACGGTTCCGGGCGATGCCGATGGCGCGGTCGAGTTTGCCCCGGTCCTGCAGGCGGCGGCGGCGGCCGACTATCACGGCTGGCTGGTGATCGAGGCCGAGCAGGATCCGGCCAAGCGGACACCGCTGACCTATCAACGCATGGGGTTGGAGGCGCTTCGGCAACTGGCGCGCGTGGCGGGTCTTGAGCGCCCAGAGCCGAGCGGGAAAGAGAGAAAAGCATGAACAATCTATTACGAAAACCCGCCCCGGGACGGGGGAAGGTCCACGATATCTCACCAGAGAGCGCAGGCTGGGATTACGTCGGGTTCGGCCTTTACCACCTCGGCGCCGGCGAGGTCGCTGCCGAGGCCACCGGTGCGCGCGAGGTGATTCTGGTCCTGGTCGAGGGCAAGGCCGAGATCAGCGCGGCGGGTCAGGATTTTGGCACGCTGGGGGGGCGGATGAGCGTCTTTGAGCAGACGCCACCCCATTGCCTCTATGTCCCGGACGGCAGCGACTGGCGCGCCACGGCAAGCAGCGATTGCGTGCTGGCCGTGTGCTCGGCCCCCGGCAAGGGCGGCCATCGCGCACAGGTGATTGGCCCAGCAGGGATCAGCCTTGAAAAACGCGGGCAGGGGGCCAACACGCGCTATATCCACAATATCGCCATGGAGGATCGCGACGTTGCCGACAGCCTGCTGGTGACCGAGGTGTTCACCCCCGGGGGCAACTGGTCCTCGTATCCGCCGCATCGCCACGACACCGACAATTTTCCCGAGATGACCTACCTAGAGGAGACCTATTACCATCGCCTGAATCCGGCGCAGGGGTTTGCCTTTCAGCGGGTCTTTACCGAGGACGAAACACTGGATCACAGCATGGCCGTGTCAGATGGCGATGTCGTGCTGGTGCCGCGCGGCCATCATCCCTGCGCGGCGCCCTATGGCTATGATCTCTACTATCTGAACGTGATGGCCGGGCCGCGGCGGCAATGGCGGTTCCAGAACCACCCGGCGCATGACTGGATTTACCAGCGGGATCAAGGCTGAGGGCGGCCCCGGCTGCGTCCTGTCGTTTCCCGGTTCCCTTGGCCTAACGAACCACGCGCAACTGGTGGCGGGGGGTCGCGTTCTCGGTTTTCAGCGCGTCATAGGGGTCCTCGGCGGCCAGCACCCGGTCAACGACGGCGCGCACCAGACGTCTGCGGCTTTTGGCGGAATAAAAGCCGCCGGTGATCTGCGAGGTTTCCAGCAGGTAGTGGCGGTAATCGCGATAGGCCCGCGCGTCGGGCTTCCAGGGGCTGGCGAAAAATTCGGCCAGCGGTTGCTCGGAGGTGAACTCGGGCTTGCGATAGACCGCGTCGCCAAGGGCCTTGACCGGCAGACCGCGCCACAGCGCCTGCTGGGCGGCGGTGGAATTTACCGTCACCACCGATCTGGCGAAATTCAGTAGTGCGGCCAGTTTACCGCCGCGTACGAAATGCACACGTTCCGAAATGCCCGCGGCGCGCGCCGCCTCACGGGTGATCCGCCTTAGTGGCAGGCGACCATCCTCGAGCGGGTGGGCCTTGATGACGAGGTGGTGATGCACCGGTGCGCCGCAGGCAAAGTTTTCAACCACGAGTCGGATGAAATCCGGCATTGATTTCAACGGGCTATGCGCCTGAATCGAACTGTCGTGACTAAGTTGCAGCAGCGCCAGATGATAGATATACCCCTCGCGTCGAATCCGGCGTGTCGCCGCCCGTCGTTGCGCCGCATGCAGCGGAATGGCCAGCAAACGGCGGAAATGCAGGCGAAATTCCTGCAAAACCGAAACATCCCGGTGAGTGCGGTAATGTTTGTAGCGCCGGTTTCTGAACAGGATAAAGCCATGATAAAGGGCGCCGTAAAGCGCGTGTTTGCGCATGTCCCCCCAGCGCGCGGGGGCATCGGGCAGGTCCAGATCCCGGTCGCGGATTTCGGCCTGCATGGCGGCGACGTCCATTTTGCACAGGCGCGAGTATCCGTTGACACCACCGCGCTCATAGGTGACCCAATAGGGCCTGAGATACCCTTCCTCGAAACAGTGCACGGTAAGGTTTGCCTGCCGCGCCGCCTTGATCGCCTCGGCGTGAACAAAGCGGGTATCGCCATAAAGCACGATATCCGTGACCCCCTTTTCAACGTAGATCTGCCGAATCCTGTCGGGCCAGTCCGACAGCGGCTCAAGATAGGCCAGATAGCTGCGCCGGTCGCCCCAGAACGCCTGATCGCCGCGGTTGAATCCGACCTTCAGCACCTTGGCACCGGCCAGCGCCAGCCCCTTGGAAAGCTGGTAGAAGAACGGCCCGTGGGGGCCTTGCAGAAACAGGAATACCTTTTTGCGCCCGATAGCCTCAGCCATTCTGGACCTGCCCGCTAGCGACAGCCGCGCCACCAGTAAAACCGTCCGCCAAGCAGCCGTCCCCCGACCCCGCAACAGCACCGGAGCACACCGTTCCCTTGTTGATATATTCAAATAAATCAGTCACTTGCCCGTGTTTTTTCTAATTCAGATCAGCCTCAACAGACGCGATTTTCGTAAATATGCGCTTAATTGCCAAGGAAATCAAAGAGATTTCAGCCTGCCAAAGGCCCCTTGCCCAAAGGCGCGTGGTGGACTAGGGGATGAACATATCGGAGCAGAAAGAGTGCGTGCCATGTTTACCGGGATCATCACCGATCAGGGAAAAGTTCTGAAGACCGACCAGCAAGGCGATCTGCACGCCAGGATTGGCACGTCTTACGATATTTCCGGCATTGATCTGGGCGCTTCCATCGCTTGTGACGGGGTCTGCCTGACGGTAGTAGCCCGCTCGGGCGCGTCCGGCCCCGATGGCTGGTTCGAGGTCGAGATTTCTGCCGAGAGCCTTCGCTGCACCAATATCGGCGACTGGCAAACCGGGCAGCGGATCAATCTTGAGCGTCCGTTGCGGGTCGGCGATGAGCTGGGGGGGCATATCGTCTCGGGTCACGTGGACGGGGTTGCCCGGATCGTCTCGATGACCGATGAAGGCGACAGCACCCGCGTGCTGCTGGAGGCCCCCGAGACACTGGCGCGCTTTATCGCCCCCAAGGGCTCGGTTGCGCTGAACGGCACGTCGCTGACCGTCAACGAGGTTTCCGGCCTCCGGTTCGGCGTCAATCTGATCCCGCACACCAAGGAGGTGACGAATTGGGGCGCCGTCCGATCAGGCGATCGGGTGAACCTTGAAATAGACACGCTGGCGCGCTACGTGGCGCGGTTGACCGAAATGCAGGGCTGAGAGCGATGGCGAACGACACTTATAGCGACGTGATTTCCTCGGTCGAGGAAATCATCGAGGATGCTCGCAACGGGCGGATGTTCATCCTTGTGGATCACGAGGACCGCGAGAACGAGGGGGACCTGATCATCCCCGCGCAATTGGCGACGCCTGATGCAATCAACTTTATGGCCACCCACGGGCGCGGCCTGATCTGCCTGACCCTGACCGGTGAGCAGGTCGAGCGGCTGGGTGTGCCGATGATGGCCAGCTCGAACACCTCGCGCCATGAGACCCCGTTCACGGTGTCGATCGAGGCCCGCGAAGGGGTGACGACCGGCATTTCCGCCCATGACCGCGCACATACGGTCTCGGTGGCGATCAACCCTCAGGTGCGACCTAGCGACATCGCCACACCGGGGCATGTGTTCCCGCTGCGCGCCCGCGATGGTGGCGTTCTGGTGCGGGCCGGGCATACCGAGGCGGCCACCGACATCGCCCGCCTTGCCGGGCTGAACCCCGCCGGGGTGATCTGTGAAATCATGAAGGACGACGGCACCATGGCGCGGCTGCCCGACCTGATCGCCTTTGCCAAGCGCCACAAGCTGAAGATTGGCACCATCTCGGACCTGATCGCCTATCGCCACAAGCACGACAATCTGGTGCGCGAAACCGAAACCCGCCAAGTGACCTCCAGCTTTGGCGGCGAGTGGGTGATGCGGATATTCACCGACCAGACCGAGGGGTGCGAACATGTGGTCCTGACCAAGGGCGACATCACCACGCCCGAGCCGGTTTTGGTGCGCACCCACGCGCTGAATGTGCTGAGCGACGTTCTCGGTCTTGGGCCAAAGGGCGGCGGCATTCTGCCCCGCGCCATGCAGATCATCGCCGCCGAGGGACGGGGCGCGGTGATCCTGTTTCGCGAACCCGGCAAAAAGCTGGGCACCACCGCCGATACCTCGCCCCACACCTTGCGCCAGACGGGGATCGGTTCGCAAATCCTCTCGGCGCTGGATATTTCCGAACTGATCCTGCTGACCGACAGCCCGATGCCAAAGGTGATCGGGCTGGACGCCTATGGCCTGAAGATCACCGGCACCCGACGGATCACCGAAACGGAGGCTTCCTGATGGCCGCAACCGAACAGCATCACCAACTCGCGGCGCCGAAATTTGACCGCCCGACCCGGCTTTTGATCGTTGTCGCCCCCTATTACAAGGATATTGCCGATCAACTGGTGGCCGGGGCAGAGGCGGCGATCTCGGCTGCAGGGGCCGAGCATGAAACAATCGAGGTTCCCGGCGCGCTTGAGGTGCCGACCGCGATCCGCATTGCCGCGCGGGGGGCCGATTACGATGGCTTTGTCGCTCTTGGCTGCGTAATCCGTGGTGAGACCACCCATTATGACACGGTCTGCAATGACAGTTCGCGGGCGCTGATGCTGCTGGGGCTGGACGGGCTGGCCATCGGGAACGGTATTCTGACGGTGGAAAACCGCGCGCAGGCGCTGGCCCGCGCCGAGGTTTCGGGCCAGAACAAGGGTGGCGGCGCGGCCGAGGCGGCCATGCACCTGATTGCTCTTTCCCGAAAATTCTTGCGCAAAAGTAAAGGGATCGGCTTTAAACCCGATTCCGAAAACATCCAGATCGCCTGACCGATGACGAAACCAGAGAAACCGGGGCGTCAGCAGAAACGTCAGATGAAATCTGCCAGCCGCCTGTTTGCTGTGCAGGCGCTGTTTCAGATGGAGGCCTCTGACGCCACCCTTGACGATGTCCGTCAGCAGTTTGAAACGCACCGTTTTGGCGCGACTCTTGATGGCAACGAATACGCGCGCGGCAACGTCAGCCTGTTTCGGGCGATCCTGAACGGCGCGCTCGAACATCAAGGCCGGATCGACCAGATGACTGACCGGGCGCTGGCGGCGAAATGGCCGATCGACCGTATCGACCCGACCCTGCGCGCGCTGTTTCGCGCCGCTGGCGCCGAGATGCTGGCAGGCAACACCCCGCCAAAGGTGGTCATCTCGGAATTCGTCGATGTCGCGCGCGCCTTCTTTCCCGAAGGCAAAGAGCCGGGCTTTGTCAATGCCGTCCTCGACCACATGGCCCGCGAGGCACTGCCCGAGGCATTCTGACGGCCCGAAATTTACCCCTTGGGCCTGTCTTCTTTGCAAAAATACTCAAAATCCGGCGGCAAATCCGGGAACCCCCCGGTCGCTCTGGCGCAAATCGGCCTAAGCTCTGGAACTTTGTCCACGCCTCGGCTAATGCTCGCTCCAGACATCAGACAAAGGCGCGACATGGCACGTATTCTTATCACTTCAGCTCTGCCCTATATCAACGGGATCAAGCATTTGGGCAATCTGGTGGGCAGCCAGTTGCCCAGCGACGTCTTTGCCCGCTACTGCCGGGCGCGAGGCGATGAGGTCATGTATATTTGTGCCACCGATGAGCACGGTACCCCCGCCGAGATCGCCGCGGCCAAGGCGGGTAAGCCGGTGGCGCAATACTGCGCCGAGATGCACGAGGTGCAGGCCGATCTTGCCCGCGGTTTTCGCCTGTCGTTCGACTATTTCGGCCGCTCCAGCTCGGCGCGCAACCGGGCGATCACGCAGCATCTGGCCGGACGCCTTGCCGATAATGGGCTGATCGAGGAGGTCAGCGAAAAACAGGTCTATTCCCGCGCCGATGGGCGCTTTTTGCCGGATCGCTATATCGAGGGGACCTGCCCCAACTGCGGCTATGATAGCGCCCGCGGCGACCAATGCGAGAACTGTACCAAGCAGCTGGATCCCACCGACCTGATCGACCCACGCAGTGCGATTTCGGGCTCGACCGACCTTGAGGTGCGCGAAACCCGGCATCTGTTTTTGCGCCAAAGCAAGATGCGCGATCGTCTGAATGCCTGGATCGACCAAAAGAGCGACTGGCCGATTCTGACGACCTCGATCGCTCGGAAATGGCTGAACGATGGCGACGGGTTGCAAGACCGCGGGATCACCCGGGATCTGGACTGGGGGGTGCCGGTCAAACGCGGTGATCGGGATTGGCCGGGGATGGAGGGCAAGGTCTTTTACGTCTGGTTTGACGCCCCCATCGAATATATCGGTGCAACCGCCGAATGGGCCGATGCGAACGGTTTGGATGACAGCGCGTGGGAGCGCTGGTGGCGCACCGACAAGGGGGCCGAGGACGTCCGCTATGTACAGTTCATGGGCAAGGACAACGTGCCCTTTCACACGCTCAGCTTTCCGGCGACGATCATGGGCTCGAATGAGCCGTGGAAACTGGTGGATTATATCAAGAGCTTCAACTACCTGAACTATGACGGCGGGCAGTTTTCCACGTCAAAGGGGCGTGGCGTGTTCATGGATCAGGCGCTGGACATCCTGCCGTCCGACTATTGGCGCTGGTGGCTGCTCAGCCATGTGCCGGAAAATTCCGACAGTGAATTCACTTGGGAAAATTTTCAGGCCAGTATCAACAAGGATCTGGCCGATGTGCTGGGCAATTTCGTCAGCCGCGTAACCAAGTTCTGCCGCGCGCGTTTTGGCGAGGCGGTCCCCGAGGGCGGTGGCTATGGTCCTGCCGAAGCGGCCGTTATCGCCGAGATCAGCCGCCGCGTGGCCGCCTATGAAGGCCATATGGCTGCCATTGAAATTCGCAAGGCTACGGCGGAATTGCGGGCGATCTGGGTGGTTGGTAACGAATACCTGCAAACCGCCGCCCCCTGGGCCGTGTTCAAGAGCGATCCCGAAGCGGCCGGGGCGATCGTGCGCTTTGCGCTGAACCTCATACGCCTTTATGCGGTCCTCTCCGAACCGTTCATCCCTGATGCCAGCGCTACCATTCTGTCGGCGCTGCACCTTCAGTCTGCCGAGTGGCCGGACGATGTCGAGGCGGCACTGTCCACGTTGCCGGCGGGGCACGCGTTTGATGTGCCCGAGGTTCTGTTTGCCAAGATCACCGATGACGCGCGCACCGAGATGCAGGCCCGATTCGCTGGAACCCAGACCGCAAAGGCGTGATGCCGGCTAGCCTGAGGCGCACCGGACTGGGATGAACGGGTCTACACCCTAAAAATCCCCTAAAAATCCCGCGGTGTCGGGGCCCATTTGCAATTGTCAAACTCGGCAAATCCGATCAGGGTCTCGGTCTGGCCGGGGTGGGCAAGGCGTGAGCAGCCCTCTTCGGCGTCCTCACTGGCAAACACACCGACCGACGCTTTTGTGAGCGAATCGGCAACCGGCATGCACAGCGTCGCGCTTGGCCCGGTCGTCTTGACCAGACGCTGGCCTGCAAGGTTGTCGACCACCATCACCAGGGTTTGATCGGTGTGGTTTGAAATGCAGACGGGCGCGCCCACAGCTGGCAAGGCCAGCAGCGACAGCACGCCCGTCCAAATGGCCCAGCGGGGCATCATTTAGTTGCTAAAGGTCGCAAGATAGGCGGCGACGTTTTCACGATCTTTGCCCTTGCGCAGTTTAAAGCCCATTTTGGCCTTTGCCTTGGGGTCTTTCAGGTAGCTGCGCAGATATTTGGTCGGGTTTACCAGATACTCGGCGATTTTTGCCTCATCCCAAACCAGCCCGGCAGCGCCTGCGGCAACCATCGACTTGCTGTAGTGATAGCCCGCTTCGGTGCCCGCGGTGCGGCCGACAACGCCGGTCAGATTCGGACCCACGCCATTCTTGGCCTTGGGGCCGACCTTGTGGCAGGCCTTGCATTTCTTGAAGACCTTGGCCCCGGCGGTGGCATCGCCGGCATAGGCAGCCGGAGCAAGCGCCAGGGCGGCGGTTGCAATGGCAAGTGCTTTTAACCCTAGATTCATGGAATTTCCTTTCGATTTCCACATTGATATTCCCAACTCTCGGAATTGGATAGTCCCAGACCTATCACGTCACATGACATATTATAACGCCATGGTGAACAAATGTTGGGCGACTGTGATACCCTTTTCTGCAAGATATTTAGCACAATCACAATAATCAGGAATATGGGAATATGACAAAACTTCACATCAAATCCGCCGCTCTGGCCCTTGCCATTTCTGCCGGCCTTGGATTTGCAGTTTCCGCACAGGGGGTTCCTCCGTTCGGGACTGACAAGGACGCAGCCTTTGCCGCCCAGATTTGGAAAGCCATGGTCGCACAGCGCCTCGCCGGGCCGGATCAGATGTTCTCGTCGCCTTACGAGGGCACCGATCCCCACGGGATGATGCTGGAAACCTATTATTCAAAGGCAACCATCAACGGACACACCGGCGATCTGATCGTCAAGCGCAATTACGGCCCCAAGGGTGTGACACGTGATCAGGTGCTGGAGCAGCCCTCCAAGCACCTTGGCGCGATCACCGTGATGTTCCGCCGCGAAGCGGGCTTTGATCCGGCTGAAAAGAACTGGTTCTGGGTCAAGTTCCTGCCCGATGGCTCATTGGACAAGAACCCCAAGGGGATGCGTCTTGCCGGCAAGGTGGCCAAGGGGGCATCCAAAGGCTGCATTGCCTGCCACTCGGCCGCAGATGGTGGGGATTTCGTCTTTACCTCTAATGCGTTGAAATAACACAAGCGAACGGGGAGGGGGCAACCCAGCACCATTCCCAGCGCCTGATTGCCCCGCCCCGCCCGAGATCGAGCGGGGCGGGGTCACTTTTTGGCCGGGGCGCAAAGGTTCAGAAGGCCCACAAAGGGCACTTTACATCAGAGGGGCAGCAGCTATGGTCGGCCCGCGGCCCAGAGGTGGCGGCTGGCGTGAAGAGGCGAGGCTTCCATGCGCCGGGATGCGGGCGTGATGGAATGGTAGACATACCAGACTTAAAATCTGTTGGGCCTTGTGCCCGTGTGGGTTCGACTCCCACCGCCCGCACCATTTTATTGCCCGCACCGTTTTATTGATCGCCTCTTGCTCGCGCGGTTCAGGCCGCCGCCGAATCGTTGACGCGGGCGACAATGGCGCGGGGATCGCCCAAGGCAATTGCGCCCATGACGTCTCCGCGTTGGCCCTCGATTCGCGTTGCGATAAAGGCGTCGGCGATGGCCTCGGGGGCATGGCGCACCAACAACCCGGCCTTGAGCAGCGTCCCGGCCCGGGCGGCAAACCAGCGAGCTTCGGATTCCGGGGCACCGTGGGGCCAGCGGGCGGAAAAATCGTCCATTGCCGCATCCAGACGCGAGTCACAGCCGCGCGCTGCGGCAAGCTCGGCCATCAGGACCTCGCCAGCCAGAGATTCGCGCGCCAGAGAGCGCTGGATATCGAGCGCGATCACATTGCCAGCGCCCTCCCAGATCGAGTTCAACGGCGCCTCGCGGTAGAGCAGTGGCATCGGGCTTTCCTCGACGTAACCGACGCCGCCCAGCACCTCCATGGCCTCGTAGATGAAATTGACGCAGCGCTTGTTCGAGGTGAACTTGGCAATCGCGACACCGATTCGCGCAAAGGCCCGATCCGCCGCCTCGGGGCCGTCAAAGGCCTGCGCCACCCGCAGTCCCAGCGCCACCGTGCCCTCATATTCCAGCACCATATCCGCCAGAACCGACTGCATCAGCGGTTGATCGATCAGGCGGCGCTGAAAGGCGGCCCGCCCGTTTACCCACCAGAGCGCTTCGGAGAGCGCCGCACGCATCAGCCCGGCGGGGGCCATCGCGGTGTCAAGCCGCGTGTGGTGCACCATTTGCAGGATCGTCTTGACCCCCTTGCCCTCTTCGCCCAACCGTTGCGCATAGGCGTCGTGATATTCGATCTCGGAGCTGGCATTGGCGCGGTTTCCCAGCTTGTCCTTGAGGCGCATGATGTGGATGCCGTTTCGCCTGCCGTCGGGGGTCCAGCGCGGCACCACAAAGCAGGTCAGGCCGCCCTTGGTCTGGGCGAGGGTCAGAAACGCATCGCACATCGGTGCCGAGCAGAACCATTTGTGCCCACGCAAGCGGTAGGCGTCACCATCGCGCGTGGCCTCGGTGGTATTGGCCCGCACGTCCGAGCCGCCCTGCTTTTCGGTCATTGCCATGCCGATCGTCGCCCCGGTTTTCTGGTTGGCCGGGCGCACGCTGGGGTCATAGTGGCGTGACATCAAGCGGGGCCGCCACGTGTCCCGGATCTCGGGGTTGGCGTCCAGCGCCGGGATGACCGCGTAGCTCATGGTCATCGGGCAGGCAACACCCGGTTCGACCTGATTTTGCATCATCACCATACCAGCATGGGTGGCGTGCCCGCCGGGGCGGTCCTCCCACGGGCGGGCGGCATAGCCGGCCTCCAGACCCGCCTGCATCAACTGGTGATAGGCCGGGTGAAAGGTCACCTCATCCACCCGCCGCCCCGAGCGGTCGAACACCCTGAGCTCGGGGGTGAACCGATTGGCCAGACGCCCCGCCTCGCGCATGTTCTCGCGGCCCAGACATTTACCATAGATGGCAAGGTCGACCTCGTCGGCGCCAAAAAGATGCGCATAATGGCGCAGCACATGATCGTCCGCCCAGAGGTCGAGATCGCCGCGCGCGGTGGGCTGGTTGGTCACCTCGTGGGTTTCAAGCCGGGTTTTGGGATTGAGATCGGTCATGTCAGCCTCCGTTCATTGTGGCCCGTTCGTGGCCCCCTGAAAGAACACCACAAGAGTGGGCCCGGACCAAATCAATTTCCGCTGTCGGGGGAAATAACGTCGGGTGAACCCGCTAAAAAAGGACAAGCATGGCCGCCCGTCGAACGGGTTTGGGCCCACCCGGTTGCCCTTGCCCGTTACCGGCGCGCGTTACCCTTTTGCTGCCGGTGACGCGCGGTGTTTGCGCTATGGCGTGTCAGACGGGGCCTTATCGCACCAGCTCTTTCATACCCGCGTCGATTCCAGCCAGGGTCATCGGGAACATCCGTCCCTCGAACAATTCGCGTAGCATCTGGATCGAATGAGTGTATTGCCAGTGTTGTTCGGCCAGAGGGTTGATCCAGATATTGCGCGACCACGCCTGAATGGCGCGGCCCAGCCAGACACTGCCGGCCTCGGCGTTCCAATGTTCATTTGCACCACCCGGCATGGCGATTTCATAGGGGGACATCGAGGCATCCCCGATGAAAATACATTTATAATCAGGCCCGTAGGTGCGCAAGACCTCCCATGTCGGAGTCTGCTCGCTCCAGCGCCGGGCGTTGTCGCGCCAGACCCCCTCATAGAGGCAGTTATGGAAATAGAAATATTCCAGATGCTTGAATTCGCTGCGCGCCGCCGAAAACAGCTCTTGCACCAGCTTGATATGGGGATCCATCGAGCCGCCAACATCCAGAAACAGCAGAACCTTGACTGCGTTGCGCCGCTCGGGACGGGTCTGGATGTCCAGATAGCCGTGCTCGGCGGTGGCGCGAATGGTGCCGCCAAGGTCCAGTTCCTCGGCCGCCCCCTCGCGGGCCCAGCGACGCAGGCGTTTCAGCGCCACCTTGATGTTGCGGGTGCCCAGTTCCACATTGTCGTCGAGGTTGCGAAACTGGCGCTTGTCCCAGACCTTGACGGCGCGCTGGTGGCGGCTTTCCTTTTGGCCGATGCGCACACCCTCGGGGTTGTAGCCATAGGCGCCAAAGGGCGAGGTGCCGGCGGTGCCGATCCACTTGCTGCCGCCCTGATGGCGCGCATCCTGTTCCTTCAGTCGCTGTTTCAGGGTCTCCATCAGCGCGTCAAAGCCGCCAAGGGATTCGATCTTGGCCATTTCCTCGGGGGACAGGGATTTTTCGGCCATCTTGCGCAGCCAGTCCTCGGGCAGATCGACGGCGTTCAGGACATCCTGAATGTTCAGATCCTCCATCCCCTTGAAGGTGGCGGCAAAGACCCGGTCGAACCGATCGAGGTTGCGTTCATCCTTGATCAGGCTGGCGCGGGCCAGATAATAGAACGCCTCGACGTCATAGATCACAAGGCCGGATTTCACCGCCGCCAGAAAGTCCAGATATTCGCGCAGGCTGACCGGTACCCCGGCGTCGCGCAGGTTGGTGAACAGCGCCAGAAACATGGCTAACCGGCTGCGTATCGCAGCAGGATAACCAGCCCGATCAGCACCACCGTGCCGGCGATGATGCCGTGAACGGCGGCGTACTGGGCGATATCAAGACCGTTGCCGCCGCGTTTCTTGGCGCGCCAGCCGCCAAACACGGCGCCTAGGAATATGGAAATCAAAACAATGGGATACATCAGAACCTCAGTTTTTTCAGAGACGGTTTCAGGGCAGTCGTCTCGGCCAGACGCTTGCGGATTTCCTGCAGATCGGCAAAGCCATATCGCGCCCAGGCGATACTGTCCAGCCGCACGGTTGCCGCGGCGCGGTGGCGGCCCAGATCGTCCAGCGCCTCGGCCTTGATCATCAGATAGGTGGCCAGAAGGGTGGCGTTTTGCGCGTCAATTACGGTGGGCAGGTTGGCATTCACCAGCTTCAGCGCATCAGCTACATGTCCGGTGGACAGCGCAAAGGCGGACAGTTGCAGGGCCACATGGGCGGTGTGGATATCCGCCTTGCCGTAGATTCGCGAATAGAGCGCATAGGAGCGTGAGAAACTGGCAATCGCGGTCTTGCTGTCGCGCCCCAGCGACAGGCGCCCCAGCACAAACAGCGCAAAGCCGAGGCGATTGTCCTGCCAGCCGTTTTTCTTGGCCATGGCAACGGCCTTGCGCGCATAGAGCAGGCGTTTGGCCGGGCTGGATCGGGTTGAAAGCGCGGTTTCCAGCGTCTCGACCCAGAGGCGCGGGGTGCGGCTGATTCCGTCTGACGCCAGCCCCTCTCCGGCGGGGTGCAGGCGCTTCAGGATCGCCGGCAGGGCGCGGCGGACGGCGGCCTCGCTCATGCCGTTTTTCAGCGCCGGGTCATAGTAGGTCCTCAGAATCAGCATGTCGAAACGGGTCAGGACCGCGTTCATGTTGTCGTCGTTATAGATCGAATCCGGTAGGCGATAGATGTCATTCAGGGGCCCCAGCGCCTGGGTGATCTCTTCATGCAGGCAGTCACGCGCTTCTTGTGGCGAGATATCGCTGGGGATAAAGATGCTGGCCCGCTCGCGTCGCTTTAGGGTGCTCCAGTCCAGCTGTCCGTTTCGCCGGGCGCGTTTGAATTCGCGCCAGCCATGCACCCGGGGGACGACGAAACAGGCGGCCTTTGGGACGGCGGCGCGCAGGATCCGGCGCGGCAGGGTAAAGATGGTGATATTCGCCGTCGTACCGGTTGCGCCCTGACGGATGTCGATGCCCGCCTCTTTGCGCACGCGTCCCAGAAGGTCGCTCAGATCGGCCTGAAACTGCGCGTTTTGCGGGCGGTCGAAGGCGACCGTGACCGGAGTCTCGAACCGGGTCAGGCGCGGCAGGCGCTTGCCGCTTTCCATGTTGAAGGACAGCTCCAGAAAATCCCGCGCAAGGTCCGCATTGGAATGCGGCCGCCCCTTGCCGGGGGGGGCTGGGGGAAAGGATTTCATCGCTGGCAGGACCTGCGGCAGGGGAACGGTGCGGCTGGAAACTTCTGGCGCCGGGAGCGCGGCGCAGGCCGCCAGCACCACCGGAAGCAGCAAAACCGCAGTTGAGCGAGGCAGAGTCCGGCGAATGACCATGCCCCTAGCTCCTGTTATAGCGAATGAACGGGGTTTTCGTGCCGATCGAATCATAAAGGACACGCGCGCGGGTGTTGAACTCCTGCGTCAGCCAATAGACCGAGGGCGCCTGATGCTGGTCGGCCGCCGCATAGACCGCCTCGATCAAGGCACGTCCGACCCCGGTGCCGCGCGCTTTGGGGTCGGTATAGAGGTCCTGCAGGTAACAGCAGTTCTCGATCTTCCACATGTGCCGGTGAAAAAGATAGTGCACCAGCCCCACCGCACGGCCGTCGCGTTCAGCGATAAGACCGTGAAAGTCGTGCGGATCATCGCCAAGCAGGCGGGCAAACGAGGTTCGATAGACGCTCTCGTCCAGAGTAGTTTCGTAATAGTCGAGATACCCGCGCCACAGACGTCGCCACTCGGCCTCATCGCTGGCTACGATCGGGCGGATCAGGGGCTGGGGAGCGGCGCTCATCTCCCGCCCCGGGCCATGAAGGCGAGGCGCTCGAACATGTGAACATCCTGCTCGTTCTTCAGCAGTGCACCGTGCAGTTTGGGCAGCGCGTCCTTACCGGCGCGTTTCAGGTCGGCGGGTTCCATGTCTTCGGCCAGCAGCAGTTTCAGCCAGTCCAGAACCTCGGAGGTCGAGGGCTTTTTCTTCAGCCCCGGGGTCTCGCGAATCTCGAAAAACTGGGTCAGCGCCTCGGTCACGAGGGCCGGTTTGATGCCGGGGTGGTGGACCTCGACGATCTGGCGCAGGGTCTGGGGGTCGGGAAAACGGATGTAGTGGAAAAAGCAGCGGCGCAGGAACGCGTCGGGCAATTCCTTTTCGTTGTTTGAAGTGATGATAACGATCGGGCGCACCTTGGCGCGGATGGTCTCGCCGGTTTCGTAGACAAAGAATTCCATCCGGTCCAGCTCCTGCAACAGGTCGTTGGGAAATTCGATGTCGGCCTTGTCGATCTCGTCGATCAACAGCACCACCTTCTGATCGGCGCTGAAGGCCTGCCACAGCATGCCCTTCTTGATGTAATTGCGTACATCATGGACCTTTTCCTCTCCCAGCTGACTGTCACGCAGGCGGCTGACAGCGTCATATTCATAAAGCCCCTGCTGCGCCTTGGTGGTCGATTTGATGGTCCATTCAAGAATCGGCAGATTGAGGCTTTTGGCCACCTGACGCGCCAGCTCGGTCTTGCCGGTTCCGGGCTCACCCTTCACCAATAACGGCCTCTCAAGGGTGATTGATGCGTTAACGGCAACAGTCAAATCGTCGGTTGCCACGTAATTTTCAGTGCCGGTAAATTTCATAAGAACTGCAGGCCTCTAGCGTTTCAGGTTGCCCCGAGTCTATCACGGGATCACGAAGCTTCAAGATATGCAATTCGCGGGGTGACATTCCCTGCGACATTCTGTAATCGAAGCCTCGAAGACTCGTGAAAATCGGCCATTTGGTCGCAGCTGAGTCGGAAACATTTCCTGGGGAGGATCAAGTGAAAGTGGAACCCATCCTTGAAGAAGATTACACCCCGCGCGAAGATGAACCCTTCATGAACAAGCGGCAGCTGGCCTATTTTCGGAAAAAGCTGCAGGACTGGAAAAACGGGATCCTCGAGGGGAACCGCGACACCATCGAAGGGATGCAGCAGGGGGCGCGGAACATTCCCGACATCGCCGACAGGGCCAGCGAGGAAACCGATCGGGCGCTGGAATTGCGCACCCGTGACCGGCAGCGCAAACTGGTGGCCAAGATCGACGCGGCGCTGCGCCGAATCGACGATGGCTCATACGGCTATTGCGAGGAAACCGGTGAGCCGATCTCGTTGAAACGCCTGCAAGCGCGGCCCATCGCCACCCTCAGCCTCGAAGCGCAGGAGCGTCACGAGCGCAAGGAAAAGGTGCACCGCGACGACTGATCCCGGCCGACGGGGTTAGGTTTCGGGCGCCGGATCTTGGGCGGCAAGTGGCCTGCCCCCCGGGTGCGCTGGGACATGGGGGAAAGCAGATGGCGGTCAAAGGCAAGAGCATCACCATTCTGGGCGCCGGTATCGGTGGCTTGACGGCAGCGATTGCGCTGGCCCGTCGCGGCGCAAGGGTCACGGTTCTCGAACGCGCCGCAAAGATTTCCGAGGTGGGCGCCGGCATCCAGATCACCCCGAATGCGACGGCGGTTTTTGCCGCACTGGACCTTGAAAAACGGGCGCTGAGGGCGGCAACCCGGCTGACGGCGGTTGAACTCTGTGACTATCGCGGCGGCGCGCCGGTGATGCGCCTTGACATGACCGCCGCCCGGCATGGCAATGCCCACCCCTATCTGCTGTTTCACCGCGCCGATCTGATCGAGATGCTGGCGGCCTCGGCCAAACGGCACGGGGTTGACGTGCAGACCGGCAAGGATGTCAGCGGGGTCGCCATCGGCTTTGATCAGGTCAGCCTGCCGCTGGCCGACGGCACGCAGCGCTCGGGGAAAATCCTGATCGGGGCGGATGGGCTGCACTCGCTAACCCGGCAGGCGATTGAAAAATCCGGCGCAGCGCGCTTTACCGGGCAGGTGGCTTGGCGGGCGCTGGTGCGGGCCGAACACGTGCCAGCCTATGATATTCCGCCGGTGGCCACGATCCACATGGGGCGCGGGCGCCATCTGGTCACCTATCCTCTGCGCGACGGGGCGCTGATCAATATCGTTGCGGTGAAAGAGCAAAAGACCTGGGCCGAAGAAGGCTGGAACCACCTGGACGACCCCCAAAATCTGCGCCGGGAGTTCGCGGATTTTTCGCCTTATATCAAGCGGCTGCTGTCCCTTTGCGAGCATGTCCACCTGTGGGGCCTGTTTGCGCATCCGGTGGCGCAGCAGTGGTCGCAGGGCAGCGCCGTCATTCTGGGCGATGCGGCGCACCCCACTCTGCCGTTTCTGGCGCAAGGGGCCAATATGGCGATCGAGGATGCCTGGGTTCTGGCCGAAGAGATGGACCGCCATGACGATCTGGCGCAGGCCTTTGCCGCCTATGAGGCACGGCGTAAGTCCCGCACCCGGCGCATTGTTGCCGCCGCCAGCGGAAATTCGCGGATCTACCACTTGTCCCCGACGCCGCTGCGTCTTGTGGCCCATCAGGCGATGCGTCTGGCCGAGCGTTTGGCCCCGGCCCAGGTTCTGGGGCGCTATGACTGGTTATACGGGCATGACGTAACCGCGGGCGCAGCCCGAGGGGCATGATTGGCGGACGCCTTGCGCGCGGGATTGTCGGGCCTTTCCGAGATCTGGCCCCCCACGTCAGAACCTGTGTTCATGGGCAATCAGGCGTCCAGCTCGACCCAGATCGGAACGTGGTCCGAGGGACGCTCGCGCCCGCGCATCTCGCGCTCGATCTGGCAGTCGGTCAACAGATCGGCGGCCTGCGGGCTCAGCAGAAAATGGTCGATGCGAATCCCGTCGTTGCGGTTCCAGGCGCCACGTTGAAAATCCCAGAAGGTGTAATTCAACGGTGCCGCATCGATTGCGCGAAAGGCGTCGGTAAAGCCAAGGTTGAGGATCCGCCGGAACGCCGCGCGGCTGTCGGGACGAAACAGCGAATCCGTCCGCCATTTCTCGGGCTCGGCGGCGTCTGTGGCGGCGGGGATGATGTTGTAGTCGCCAGCCATCAGGAATGGCTCTTCCCCGGCCAGCAGCGTTTCGGCGCGGGCCTTCATGCGTGCCATCCATGCCAGTTTGTAATCGTGCTTGGGCCCAGGCGCCGGGTTGCCGTTGGGCAGGTAGAGATTACAGAGCCGCACCGGCCGCGCCCCTATGACCGTTGCCTCCAGCCAGCGCGCCTGCGGGTCGGTTTCATCCCCCGGCAGGGTTCGCCGGATGTCCTCGAGCGGCAGTCGCGAGAGGATGGCCACCCCGTTAAAGCCTTTTTGCCCGTGTGTTTCCACCTGAAACCCCAGATCTTCAAACGCCGCGCGGGGGAATGTTTCGTCCGACGACTTGATCTCTTGCAGCAGGGCCACATCGACGTCTGACTCCTGCAGCCAGCCCTGCAGCAGCCCAAACCGCGCCTTGACGCCGTTGATGTTGAAACTTGCGATCTTCATGGCAGCCTCCAATGGGCGCGGTGGGGGACGGGGGCGCAGGCGAAATCACTGCCTCCTCCCGCCTCGTTAAATGCGGGGCTGTGCCGGGCAGGTCAAGAGGTTTTGGCGGTGCGCCCCTGTCCCCGGCGGATAGATCAAAACATCTGAATCCGGATCCCGCTCTCGGCACCTCAACTGCAGATGCCGTGGATTTTCGCCTGTTTCCAGGGCAGGTAAACCGCCGGGCGCGGGGTCGAGAGCCGCTCAAGCGGGAAAACCCCTTTCAGCAGCGCGTGCAGGCGCTTGGTGCGCGCCCCTTGGGGGTCAAGGGCGCGACAGCAGACGTATTCCTCGACGATGGCACCCTGCTGCTCATAGGGGTAGTCCAGAAACCGCGCCTTGGTCGTCAGGTTCAAAAGGTAGGGATCCTTGCCGATCCTGTGTTCATTCAGCGCCTTCAAGGGGGTGTATCCGGTCTTGTCGCGGTGTTGCCACTGCCAGACATGGGTCATCTCGTGGGCGATCAGCATGGCCGCTGGCAGTGACATCGCGCGGGGGTATTTCTTCATGTAATCAGATAGATAAAGGTCTCGTGAGATGTTGATCCGGTGGTAAAGGACAAAGGCCGCGGTATGGGTGGTGACGGTCCGGGTTTTCGGCTTTGGCCAGATGCGTTCGCGGCAGGTGACGCGGGGGCGCCGAGGGCGGGTCTCGGTGATCTTGTCAAGCGAGGTGAAGGGCGCAATGCGGATGCGCGGGGTGTCCAGCGTCGGGCCAAACAGGCTGTTGGCAAAATCGGTTTCGCCTTGGGTCAGCGGGCGTCCGCAGGCGGCGAGGAACAGAAACAGGAGCAGGGTCAGGCGCATGGCGCAAGATTAGGGCGTGGAACTGCAAACCACAAGCCACCCGCCCGATCTCCGGGCGGGCCGACGCGGGGCATCCGGTTCATGTGGTCGGGGCCCGGCGGCGGATCCGTCGGCCGGAACCGCATTGAGCCGACGGCTGACGCCGGTGTGCACATGGGTCGAGTAAAGCGTCAGCCCGACAAAGGCCGCCCCGCCCAGCATGTTGCCCAGAACGGTGGGGAACTCGTTTCAGATCAAGTCGCCCATGATGGTGAACTTACCGCCCAGCATCAGCCCCGAGGGGAACAGGAACATGTTCACGGTATCCACGCTGCGGGATCCGCACCCAACATGATTGCTGGACGATCCCATTTCATGGGGATGCCGGAGATTGCCAATGGGGGCTTCAGGCGCCGCGCATCTCCCCATGGGGTTCGTTCAATCCCGGCGGCAAGATCATCTGCCTTCGCTGACATATCCAGCTTTCCCACACTGTCCCGCCGGTGGTTTGACAGGAGTACAGCCGTCCGTGCCAGTGACAGTTTGGCGCGAGAGATTCCGCCCCCCGAAATCGCGACGTCGAGCATCCGCAGGACCGCTGCCGCCATGAGGTAGCCGGTTGCGTGATCGAGCGCCTGTACCGGCAAGGGCACCGGGTGAGGTTTGCCTTTCCATTTCATGCCTGCCCACGCAATCCCGCAGCTCATCTGAACAAGGCTGTCGAAACCCCGCCGCCGCGACCAGGGTTCGGTCCAGCCATAAGCGTTCAGCGATACCTCGATCAGGCGGGGGTTCAACGCATGTCGCGCCGCTGCAGTGTAGCCCAACCCCTCCAACGCACCGGGTCGGTAGCCATGCACCAGCACATCCGCGTCACGCAACAAGGCTTCAAAGCGCACGCGATCATCTGGCTGGCGAAGATCAAGCCGTGTGCATCTTTTCCCAAGGGTAACGTCTGGGACCACCGCCGGTTCATCCCAATCCGGGGGATCGACCCTGAGAACCTGCGCGCCGAAACCGGCGAGTGTCCTGGTTGCCACGGGGCCAGCCAGAACGCGGGTCAGGTCCAGAATTCGCAGGCCGTTCAGCGGTCTGTGCCGCTGCGCGGGCCATGAGCGCGGGCATTGTTGATCGACTGGTTCCCATGCAATCAGGGGCTCGGACGAAACGGCAATTCCCTGTGGATGTGCTCGCCATTCGGAAAGGCTGCGCATTGCCGCTGCAGCGCCGCCGTCCTCGTTGATTGCCAGTTCGAGGTCCTCGGCATCCATTTCTCGCACGGCATGTGCCACATCTTCACGCGTCGCGGCAGCCTTCAGAACGCGCAGTGCAGCCTTACGATGGTGGGCGAGGTTGGCATGAATCCTTATCCATCCATTGCGGGTTGGATAATCGCCGGAAAGGGCGTCCCATATTGGGGGCAGCGACCAATCCAGAGGATATATGGATCGGGCACACCAGAGAGATGCAAGCCTGCAATCAACTGCGATTTCCGGGCGATCCGACGCTATCCCCGCCCGCGTCACAAGAGTTGATAACGCTGAACCAACAGCCCCGACCGCGGAAGACAAAAGACGGGACACCTGAAAGCATGACGGCAATGAGGCACAGTCTTTTGCAAAGACCACATTATCCGTCAGCTCGAGTGCGGAATAGATTTCTTTCATGTGAAATTGTTTATCGGCTATACGCCCGAAATGCGAGTGCAACGTAAGCGCTGCTGGCAAACAAGACCGAGCCCCGGGCGTTCTGCCGCGGCTAGACGGGTGCGCCGCCGCTCGAGCGGCTCAGACGTGTTCGGGAAAGAGCGAGGCAAGGCCCTCGGGACTGGCCGCGCAGACGCCGCGTTCGGTAATCAGGCCGGTCACGAGGCGCGCCGGGGTGACGTCAAAGGCCGGGTTGCCGCCGCGGGTGCCGTCGGGGCTTATCTGGACGTCGCCAATGTTACCGTCGGCCAGCTTGCCCTGAACATGGGTCACTTCGTGGTCGTTGCGCTCTTCAATCGGGATTTCGGCAATGCCGTCATGCACCGTCCAGTCGATGGTGGGCGAGGGCAGGGCAACGTAGAACGGCACCCCGTTATCATGGGCGGCCAGCGCCTTCAGATAGGTGCCGATCTTGTTGCAGACATCGCCGTTTGCGGTGGTGCGGTCGGTCCCGACGATCACCATGTCAACCAGCCCGTGCTGCATCAGGTGGCCCCCGGCGTTGTCAACGATCAGCTGGTGGGGCACGTCGTGGCTGAGCATTTCCCAAGCGGTCAATTGCGCGCCCTGATTGCGCGGCCGGGTTTCGTCCACCCAGACGTGGATCGGGATGCCCTCTTTGATAGCGTGATACATTGGCGAGGTTGCCGTGCCCCAATCAACCGTCGCCAGCCAGCCGGCGTTGCAATGGGTCAGGATGCGCACCGGTTCGCCCTTTGGCTTGTTTGCGGCGATCTTCTTAATGATGTCGAGCCCGTTCAGCCCGATTTGCCGGTTGCATTCCACGTCCTCATCCGCGATCTGATGGGCCCGCTCCATCGCCACCGGGGCGCGGGAGGCGGCGGGTAGGGGGGCAAGCAGCGCCCGCATCTCGTCCAGCGCCCAGCGCAGATTGATAGCCGTCGGGCGGGTTGCATGCAGGACCTCCCAACTGGCGTTCAGCGCCGCATCCGAAGGGTCGCGCGCCATTTCAACGGCGATCCCATAGGCCGCAGTTGCCCCGATAAGGGGGGCGCCACGCACCCACATGTCGCGAATCGCAATGGCGAAATCCTCGAGGGTTTGCAAGGCGACAACGCGAAATTCATGCGGCAGCCAACGTTGGTCGATGATCTCGACCCGGCCTGAATCGCTGTCAAACCAGATCGAGCGGTAATGTTCCCCGTTAACCTTCATCCCATCTCTCCCTGTTCGATCGTCCGGGCCAGATCCAGCATAGCGTCAAGGCCCGCAAACGTCTCTCGGTTGACCAGCAACTGCCGCCCCAGCAGCAGACCGTGGCGTTCGCATTTGCCGCGCAGATTGGCGTCTTCGATGCTGTCGTTTTCGGCGATATGGGCAAGGCTGAGAGTGCGGCGGATAATCTCGACCCCGGCAAATCCCAGCGTGTCCTGCCAGATTGCATTCAATCGCCTGCCGAGGGCCTGTTCGGCGCCAAGGCCGTCGCCCTGATCCTCGAACAATGTGCGCTCAAACAGGATGCCCGTGCGCTCCTGTCGCCAGAGGCGGCTGAATTCAGCCTCGAATGTGCGCCAGATGCCTGCGACCACGTCAAGAATCCATTCCTGATAATCAGCGCGCGCCCCCGTGGTTTCGGCGTGCCCGGGCTGGGCGTAATAGGCCATAAAGAAATTCGCCAGCAGCATGCCGATGTCAAAGCCGATGGGCCCGTAGGTGGCGAACTCGGGGTCGATGACGCGGGTTTCATCCGCCGTGACCATGATTGAGCCGGTGTGCAGATCGCCGTGCAGCAGGGTTTCGGCATTGTTGCAGAATTTTGCCTTCATCTCTTGGGCCGCCACCTTCAGGTCGATGTCGCGGCGCATCCGCGCGACGATATCGTCAAGCTGCGGACTGGTGTGGTGGTTCATCTCGGCATCGAAATAGGGATCGGAAAACACCAGATTTTCGGTAATATCGCAAAGTTCGACGTTATCGGCAAATAGCGCCAGATCGGCCTTGCGCTGGCTGGTATCCATCGACAAATCCGAGCCGCGAAACAGCGTGCGGGCGCAAAACAGGCCCATCGCGCGGGCCAGGCCGTCGTGGCGCACCCCCGCCATCAGCGACTGGCGCAAGATCACATGCGGGGTATAGAACTGCATCACGATCAGCCCCTGCACGGCGTCGAAATGATAGACCTCGGGCACCATCCCCGGATCACGCGCCGCCTGCCGTGTGAGGGCGTGGTATTCAAAAAAGGCGCGCTTGAGGGGTAAGGGCCAGCTGTCGCCCACGAGGCGCACATAGGGCAGCGCCTGTTTGACGATGACGCTGCCGCCCGGGCCGGTCACGATAAACACAAGGTTGAGATTTCCGTCGCCGACCTCGCGCGCCTGCCACTGGCTGCTGTCGCGGCCCAGACGCTCGGTGATTGCGGCAATTTCCTTCAGCCGCGCGGGGATGGATTCAACGGTCAGCGGCTCATAGCCCGACGGCGTGCTGTCCTGTGTCACGATTTTTCTCCCTTCTGGTTCGCGCTGTCCGCGCAACCTTGTCTGTGGCGTGTCTATCGGTCACAACGCTGCCCCAGCATTGTAAAGCAATCATCATTTGTCAATACCCATTGACATTTGCCACAAAGCCCCTAACACTGAGCGCCGACAGGAGGGGTTTGTCCATGTCCAGCGTGGCCGTTGAAATATCGGGATTGACCAAGGCGTTCGGCACCAACAAGGTGCTGCGCGGCATCAATCTTTTGCTCAGCAAGGGCGAGGTCACGGTGCTGATGGGCGCAAACGGCGCCGGAAAATCCACCTTGGTCAAGGTGATATGCGGGGTCCACCGCGCCGACAGCGGGCAAATCCGCCTGAACGGCACCGCCTTTCAGCCGCAAACGCCGCAAGATGCCATTCGCAACGGGGTCGTCACGGTGCATCAAAGCATCAATGACGGGGTGATTCCCGATCTCGATGTGGCGTCAAATCTGATGTTGGATGAAATGGCCCGCCCCGACGGCGGTTTTTTCCTGCGGCAGCGACAGATGCGGGCCCGGGCGCGGGAAATCGCCGCCTCGATGCGCCTTGAGGTGGATGTTCGCCAGCCGGTCAGCGATCTGGGCCTTGCGGACCGGCAGCTTGTGGCCATTGCCCGCGCGATGGCGCATCGCCCCGAACTTCTTATTCTGGACGAGCCGACCTCGTCCCTTTCTGCAACCGAGGCAAACCGGCTGTTTACTCTGATCGACCGCTTGCGCGACGCGGGGGTGGCGATTTTGTATATCTCGCACCGCACCTCCGATATCCGCCGCCTTGCGGACCGGATCGTTGCCATGCGCGACGGTGAAATCGTCGGCACGTTTGCGGAAAAGCCGCTGGATTACAACGCCGCCGTCAACGCCATGCTGGGGCATGGCATGGCCGACGCAAATTTACAGCATATCCCCGCCGGACAGCCGATTTTGTCGTTGGTTGGCCTAAAGGTCAGCGCCGAATCGCGCCCGATCTCGCTGACGATCAATGCTGACGAGGTCGTGGCTTTTACCGGCCTTGTGGGGGCGGGCAAGACCGAGCTGGCCAGTATCCTGTTCGGCCTTCAGGCCCCGTGCGGCGGTGCGATGCGCCTGCTGGGCGCGCCTTATGCGCCGCAGTCGCCGGGGCAGGCAATCAGCGCCGGGGTGTTCATGTGTCCAAAGGACCGCGCCACCAACGGTGTCTTGAATGACCACGACCTGACCCGCAATATCACGGTGCCGTTTTTGTCGCGTCACGCGGCACTGTCGTTCATGAAAGGCCGCTCCGAGCGGCAAACGGCGCAGGCCATTGTCCGTGATCTGGATATTGTCTGCCAGTCGGCGGATGATGATATCGGCACCCTCTCGGGGGGCAACCAGCAAAAGGTCATGGTCGGGCGCTGGTTGGCGGAGCCGTCGAATCTGCTGATTCTGGATGAGCCGTTTCAGGGTGTCGATATTCAGGCGCGTCGCGACATCGGAACAAAGATACGCGAAACCGCAAAAGGGCGCGCGACCATCGTCATGGCGTCCGAAATGGACGAGGTTCTGGAAATTGCCGACCGCATCATCGTGCTGTCGGACCACGCGGTTACCGGCGATCACGCCAACAAGGATCTCGATTTGAAACAGGTCATGGCCGAGGTTGCCGGCGCTGGCGCAACGACGCCCGCGCAGAACCAAAACAGCACAGCAAGCGGGGCTTGAATGGCACTTAACGAAGAAATCAAGGCAGGCGCACACCCCTCACCCGATGCAAAACCGCAGGCTGGCGCGGGGGCGGAGGATGCAACCCGAATGGGCCACAAGAAAACCTTTGGCGATTATGCAATCCGCTATGGATTCCTGTCGCTGCTGGCGGGAATGGTGCTGTTTTTCTCGCTTGGGGCCGAGGGCTTTATGACCCCCTATAGCGCGGTCTTTATCTTTCAGTCGGTGGCCATTACCGGTATTCTGGCGCTGGGGGTGACCTTTACGCTGGTGGTGGACGGGTTTGATCTGTCGATCGGCTCAACCGCGACCTCGGCGCTGATGCTGTCGGCCTATGTCATGGTCGTTTTGCAAATGGGAGCGGTGGTTGCGGTGATCGCCTGTCTGGTGATGGGGGCCCTGATCGGGTTGATCAATGGCCTGCTGATCGTCAAGACCAAGGTGCCGGACCTGCTGGCCACCCTTGGCATGATGTTCTTGTTGATTGGCCTTCAGCGTATCCCGACGCAGGGGCGTTCAATCGCAACCGGCATGAAACTGCCTGACGGAACTGTTGCCGCAGGGACGTTTTCCAAGGCTTTTCTGTGGCTCGGGCGACATCGCTTCGACTTTTTCATCAGCAATCTCATTCCCGTCTCGGTGGTGATCCTGCTGGTGGTCGCGGGCCTTGTGTGGCTGTTTCTGGAGCGCACGCGCCACGGGCGCCTGATGTATGCGATCGGCTCGAACCAGAGGGCGGCGACGCTGGCGGGGGTTAATGTCAACCGCTACAAGATCCTTGCCTACATGATCTCGGGGGTGCTTGCCTCGGTTGGGGGGGTCCTTTTGTCGGCGCGTCTGGGGCGCGGAGACATCGCCTCGGGCAACAACCTCTTGCTGGATTCGGTTGCGGCCGCCCTGATCGGTTTCGCGGTTCTTGGCGTGGCCAAGCCGAACGCCTTTGGCACCCTGGTTGGCGCGCTGTTCGTCGGCATCCTGCTGCAGGGTCTGACCATGATGAACGCGCCATATTATACTCAGGATTTCGTTAAGGGGGCCGTTCTGGTCATCGCCCTCGTATTCACCTTTGTGCTGTCGGACCGGCGCGGAGGCTCAAAACACTGACCACTTCTTTTTCATTGAAACCCAAGGGAGGAAACACAATGAAACTTTCACGACGTATGGTTCTTGGTCTGGCAGGGGGGCTTGCGGCACTGACCGCCGGTTTCGCGTCACCCGTGCTTGCGGGCTCGATGCCGGCACCGTTTGACAACCCTGGCAAGGTCAAGATCGCACTGGTGCGCTATCTCTCGACCGGCGACTTCTTTGAGGCGTATCTTTCCGGCGTGCAGGCACAGGCCAAGGCGCTGGGGGTCGACCTCAGGGTGTTTGACAGCCGTCAGGACGCTGCCCTGCAGGCGGATATGGTCGATCAGGCCATCGCGCTGGGGGTTGACGGCATCGTCATCCAGCACGGTTTGACGGAATCCATGCAGGACGCGGCACAGCGGGCCATTGACGCGGGCATCAAGGTCGTTGCCTTTGACGTTAACGTGAAAAACCCCAAGATCCCGCAGGTCGAACAATCGGACCGTGACCTTGCGCGTTTGGCGCTGGAGCAGGCGCTGAAGGACAATGGCACCTCGTTCAAGGCCGGATACGTCTATGTGCCGGGCATCGCACCGCTGGATCGTCGCGACGAAACATGGACCAAGGTCAAGGCGGCCAATCCGGGTATCAAACAGGTGGCTGAATTTGGCACCCTCGACAACCCGATTGCTAACTCGAACGCCAATCAGGCGCGCTCGGTTCTGCAGGCGCATCCCGACATCAAGGTGATGTTTGCCCCCTATGATGAATTCGCCAAGGGCGTGAAGATTGCCGTTGACGAGGCTGGTCTGAACAAGCAGATCAAGATCTATTCGGCCGACGTTTCGACCGCCGATATTGCCGCCATGCGCGAGCCTGATTCGGCCTGGGCAGCAACCGCGGCCACCAACCCCGCCGTTGTCGGCGCGGTCTCGGTACGGGCGCTGGCAATGCTGCTGGCCGGTCAGGATCCGGGCCATAACGTCATCATCCCGCCGACCCTGATCACGCAGAAGATGCTGAACGATCTGGACATCAAGAACATGCAGGAACTGGGCAAGAAACTGCCGCAGTTTGCCCATGCAAATGTTGCCATGCCCGACTGGATGCCGGCACCGAAATACTGATCCACTCACGGATAGTAGAAGGTCGCGGGGCATCCGCCTCGCGGCCTCTCCAACGAAAGAAAACACCATGCTAATCGGACTTGATCCACGCCTGACACCGGATTTGCTGGATTGCCTGATGCGGATGGGTCACGGTGACGAAATCGCCATCGTGGACGCCAATTTTCCGGCCCATTCAACCGCCGCCCACACATATATGGGCGCGCCTGTGGTCATGGCCGGGCTGAATGCGCCCGAGGTGATCGGCCTGATCTGCGCCTTGATGCCGCTTGACGCCTTCAGCGATCACTGCGCCCTGAGAATGGAAATCGACGGCGCGCCCGATGAAACCGGCCCTGTCCATGACGAGGCGCTGCGGATCATTACCGCCGCCATGCCCGAGGGGGCGGCAAGCGGCCAGATCGCCCGCGCCGATTTTTACGAGCGCGCGCGCCAATCCTTTGCTGTCGTCAAAACAAACGAGGCCCGCCCGTTCGGGTGCTTCATCCTGCGAAAGGGCGTGATCCTGTGAGTTCAAGCACGCGCGCGCAGCTAAAATCGCATCTTCGCGGAATCAGCCTTGGCCTTTATGCCGCTGATCTCGGCCATCTGGCCGACGCCGCCATACGGGCCGGTGACTGGGGCTGCGACATCCTTCATTTCGACGTCATGGACGGGGTTTTCGTGCCGCAGATGACCGCGGGCGCGGGATTTGTTTCCGCCCTGTCCACGGGGGCCTTGCGCGACGTTCACCTGATGGTCGAGGACGCGGCACGCGCTGTTGACAGCTATCTTGACGCGGGCGCCGATCTGATTACGGTTCACGCGGAATCAAAGGGGGCTGTGGCGGCCATTTCGGCCATTCAGGCTGCCCCTCGCGCGGTGCTGGCGGGGCTTGCGCTGATGCCCGGCACGTCGCTTGAGGCGGCAAAACCGCTGCTGGACCTTGGCCCCGACCTGATCCTTGTGCTGTCGCTTGATCCGCGCGATGGCGCCAAGGCCGACATACCGGCCGCCTGTCGCCGCCTGTCGGACTTGCGCGCCTTAACGCAGGAAAGCGCACCGCTTTTGGCCTTTGACGGCGGCGTGACCCTTGACAGCATCGAGGAAATCGCGGCCTGTCGCCCGGACATGGTCGTTTCGGGCAGCGCCATCCTGAAGGCGACCGACCCTGCGCGCGCATTCGCCAGAATGGCCGCATCACTTACCGAACAGGTGCCCCCGGGCGCTGCAACCTGACACTTATCTTTACTCAAGACTGGACAAACTATGGCAGATATCGACGACATCAAGGACGGCAAGGATTTCGGGCTGGGCCAGCCGCAGGACACGCAAGGCTTTTTCCTCAAGGGATTGGCCAATTACGACTGGGGCATCAAGAACCGGATGAGCCGGATTTTCAATCCGAAGTCCGGCCGCACGGTGATGCTGGCCTTTGATCACGGCTATTTTCAGGGCCCGACCAAGGGGCTGGAACGGATCGATCTGAACATCGCGCCGCTGTTTGAGCACGCGGATGTGCTGATGTGCACGCGCGGGGTTCTGCGCTCGGTGGTGCCGCCGAGCGTGACCAAACCGATCGTGCTGCGCTGCTCGGGGGGGAACTCGATCCTGACCGAGCTGTCAAACGAGATGGTTGCCGTCGATATCGAGGACGCCACCCGCCTCGGGGCTGCAGCAATGGCCGCTCAGGTCTATATCGGCGCTGAGTACGAGCATAAATCCATCGGCAACGTCATCAAGCTGATCGACACCGGCCTGAAGGCGGGCATTCCAACGATGGCGGTGACCGGCGTTGGCAAGGACATGGCCCGGGACGCCCGCTATTTCGGGCTGGCAACGCGCATCGCCGCCGAGATCGGCGCGCAATACGTCAAAAGCTACTTTGTCGAGGAGGGGTTTGAGCGCGTTACCGCCGCCTGTCCGGTCCCCATCGTTATTGCCGGCGGCAAGAAGTTGCCGGAACTCGACGCGCTGGACATGGCATTTCGTGCCGTTGATCAGGGCGCGGCCGGGGTCGATATGGGGCGCAACATCTTTCAGTCGGACGACCCGGTCGCAATGATCAAGGCGGTCGCGGGTGTCGTGCATGAACTGATGCCCGCGAAACAGGCGTTCGAGATGTATAACGATCTGAAAAAATAGCGCAAAAAACCGCGCCCGTCACACCTGCTCCCGCCTCCTTGGGCGGGGGCGGTCAATCTTCGGGCTGCGGGGCTTTGGCAAGGCTGTCGGGATTAACCAGAACCGGCTGTTCGCCGCTGCCCGGCGGGCTGACCAGACCGGCCGAGATCACCAGCTTGGCCGCGGTTTCAACGTCCATATCCAAGAGAATCACATCCTTGCGCGGCACGAACAGCAAAAACCCCGAGGTCGGGTTTGGCGTGGTGGGCAGGAACACGCTAAGGTAGGGCTGCTCTCCGGGCAGGGCCTCCAGCAGCTCGCCGGTCGTTTCCGTGGCCACGAAGGCGACTGCCCACAGGCCGTGGCGCGGATATTCGACCAGACAGGCGCGCTCGAAACTGTTGTTGGACTGGCTGAGGACGGTTTCGAGGATCTGCTTCAGCCCGTTGTAGATCGAGCGCACGACCGGCATCCGATCCACCAGACGTTCGGCCCGGCCAAGCAACGCGCGGCCGATAAAACCCTTGGCCATCGCGCCGATCATCACGGTGAAAATCAGAAAGATCACCACCCCGTAGCCTTTGACGTTCACGCCGATATAGGTTTCGGGTTGATAGACCTCGGGCACCAGCGGCAAGACCCAGCTGTCCACCAGTCCGACGAACCACCAGATCAGGTAGGCGGTCAGGAACACCGGCGCAACGACCACCATCCCGGTCAGGAAATTGGCCCGGAGGGTCGCAAAAAAACTGGCGCGCCGGACATCACGACGCTGCTTACGGGTCTTTCTGTTTTTTTTCGATACCATTTGGTGCAATCCCTGCCGGCTGGATGGCAATATGCCCGGCTTTGCCTAACGAATTGTTGCGAAAGAGTCGAGCCATCACGCGCCGGGTTCTGGCCTTTGATCTTGGCGTTCTGGCCGGCGCGAGCCATATTGTGCCTGCCCGCGCCGGAGTTCTGTCGCGGTTCTCGTGGTGATTTCCGTGGCGATCTCGGCGGCAAGGCGGGCGTTGTTCAGAACCAGTGCGATATTGGCGCGCAACGAACGCCCCTCGGTCAGATCGAAGATCCGCGACAACAGGAACGGAGTTACCGCCTTCTGGCCGATCCGGCGCGTCTCGGCCTCGCTCAGTGCCTGTTCGATCATCGGCGCAATATCTTCCAGAGGGATTTCCTCGGCCGCCGGAATCGGGTTGGCGATTAGTTGCCCGCCCGACAGGTTCAGCGCCCGGCGGCTGAGGTGGGCGGCGGCGATCTCGGCGGCGCGATCCATGCGCAGTGGCGCAATAAGGCCCGAGCGGCGCGCCCAGAAGGCCGGCAATTCGTCCTGTCCGAACGCGATCACTGGCACCCCGAGGGTTTCCAGAACCTCCAGCGTTTTTGGTAGATCGAGGATCGCCTTGGCCCCGGCCCCGACCACGGTCACCGGCGTCAGCGCCAGTTCGCGCAGATCCGCGGAAATATCAAAGCTGTGCGCGGCGCCGCGATGCACGCCGCCAATGCCGCCGGTGGCAAAGACCTCGATCCCGGCGAGATGGGCGGCAATCATCGTGGCCGCAACCGTGGTTGCGCCGGTGCGGCCCTGCGCCATGCAAACCGCCAGATCGGCGCGGCTGAGCTTTATTGCATTTCCGGTCTTGGCGAGTTTCTCCAGCGCCGCGTCCTCAAGTCCGATCCTGAGTGTGCCGTCCAGCACCGCGATGGTGGCCGGAACGGCGCCGTGCTGGCGCACCTCGGCCTCAAGCCGCCGTGCGGTTTCAAGGTTCTGCGGATAGGGCATGCCGTGGGTAATGATCGTGCTTTCCAGCGCCACCAGCGGGCGACCGTCGGCGCGGGCCTGCTGGACCTCGGCTGAGAAAATCGGTGCGATATCGGGAAGTTGGGTCATCGGGAACGCCTTATAACGGTTTTTCACTGGAAATATAGTCAGCCGCGGCGGCCAGAGCGCTGTCCAGCGCCGCAACTCGCGCCGGGGCCTGTGACGGGTCGCGCGCGGCGCCGTGCCGTTCGGCGGCGATATGGGCGGCCATGAACACATCACCTGCGCCGGTGATCCGCGTTACCAGAACCGCCGGGGGCTGGCGCGTCAGAACACCTTCGGCGCTGCCATCGGCCGCCGGGTTCGGCCCGTCGGTGACCAGCACCCGCGACAGGCCCCGGGCCAGCAGGGCACGGGCGGCCTCGGCGCTGCTCTGGTGGTGGCCGTGGGTCAGGATATTGGCCTCTTGAAGGTTCAGATAGAGGGTCGCGCGGCCATGCCCCAGAAATGCCGCCAGCCGCTCGGCCTTGCCCGGTGAGGCCGGCGCAATTCGCAGATCGGCGGCACCAAACAGCGGCCCTTCGGCAATCTTGCGCAACATCTCGGGCGTCAGGTTGCCGTCCAGCGCCACAATGCCGGCAAACGGCGCCTCGGGGCGGGCCAGACTTCCGTCCGACAGCGGCGTCAGAATGCGCGCCCCTGCCATCTCCAGCGAATGCGCATCGGCAATGGCCGCAATCAGCCCGTTTGCCCCTTCGATCGCCATATAGCGGTCCGTCGGCAGGTCAGGCGAGCGATAGATATGGTCGGTCACCAACCCCATGCCCGAGGCGACCGCCAGCAACTCTTCGCCCTCGGCATCCCGGCCCACCGCGCTCAGCAGGGCGACCTTCAGACCCAGCCCGTTCAAGGCCATGGCGATATTCATGGCAACCCCGCCCGGCAGCCGGGTGATCCGCCCCGGCACATCCGAACCGCGCTCCATATGGCTGGGGGCGCGCCCGATGATGTCCCAGAGAACCGAACCGATACAGAGGATGTCCACGGGTTGCGTCATCCCCCCGTTCTGCCCAAGCCCGACGCCGCTGGCAAGAGCCGTCCGGGTCATCCGCGCGAAAAAAAGCGGCGTTGCCAGTCAGATCCATTTCTGGGCAACCGCGCGCCCGAGGGCCCTTATTACGCTGACGGAAAACTGCTGGCTGGGGTGGTAGGATTCGAACCTACGATACACGATACCAAAAACCGATGCCTTACCACTTGGCTACACCCCAACAATGCGCGCTTACTTACGCAACGCGGGCGCGGGCTTCAAGAGGAAATCGCGGTCTTGGAGGTAAATTTTACCGCGCTCCCAGCCTGTTGCGAAAAAGTGGAAAGCAGTTATTGACGTTTCAAATGCGCAGAATCAGAAGGTTAGGGTAGAGGGTAAGACCCGGAGCCGGTAACGGGCGCTCTGAGGGGGGCGGATGGAGCAATATGATGTCACCGTGATTGGCGCCGGAGCCGCGGGGATGACCTGTGCGATCGCCTGCGCCCGTCGTGGGCGGCGCGTGCTGGTGATCGAGCACAACCGCGCCCCGGGAGAGAAGATCCGGATTTCGGGAGGGGGGCGCTGCAATTTCACCAATCTTCACGTCTCTCCCACGGCGTATCTGTCGAAAAATCCCCGGTTCGCGATCTCGGCGCTGACGCGTTACAGCCAGTGGGACGTTATCGCGCAGCTCGACGACTGGGGGATCGCGTGGCATGAAAAAACACTTGGCCAACTGTTTTGTGACGGGTCGGCCAAGCAGATCGTCGAGGGGCTGGTGGGCGATATGCGCCGCGCCGGCGTACGCCTTGAGTTGGGCTGCCAACTGCGGCGCATCAGCAAACAGGGGGACGGGTTTTCCCTGCAGAGAGACGACAAATCCGGCGTGCAGACCCGGGCGCTGGTGGTGGCCACGGGCGGGTTCTCGGTGCCAAAAATGGGGGCCAGCGGGTTTGGCTATCGACTGGCCCGGCAATTCGGCCTGCCGGTTGAAGAGACCCGTCCGGGTCTGGTTCCGCTGGTTTTTGATGCCGGGACCCTGAGGCATCTGGCCCCGCTTGCCGGTTTGTCGGTTCCCGCCGCGGTCAAGGCCGGTGGCATGCGCTTTGCCGAAGGGCTGTTGTTCACTCACAGCGGACTGTCCGGGCCGTCAATCCTGCAGGCATCCTCGTATTGGCGCGAAGGCCAGCCAATCGAGGTCGATTTGCTGCCGGGTCAGCGGCCCCGTGAGGTTCTGGACACCCTGAAACGGACGCTGGGCGCCCGTCGGCCGGGGGTGGCGCTGGCTGGTCTGTTGCCCCGGCGTCTGGCCGCGGTGGTCGCGGCACGTGTGCCCGAGGGACGAAATCTGGCGGACCTCAACGCCGCCGAGTTGTCAGCGTTGGCCGAAACGCTTGGCGCATGGCGCCTCGCCCCGATTGGCAGCAAGGGCTACCGCGTTGCCGAGGTCACCGTGGGCGGGGTTTCAACTGCGGCACTGAACGCCCGGACACTGGAGGCCCGTGAGGTTCCGGGGCTGTATTTCATTGGCGAGGTCGTTGATGTCACCGGCTGGCTGGGCGGCTATAATTTTCAATGGGCGTGGTCCAGCGGCTGGGCGGCGGGGCAGGTGGCATAAGCCACCTGAGGACCGGCACCGGGTCGGCGCACCCCGCTCACGCCGGATCGGGACGGCTGCCCGGGCGGATATCGCTGGCCGGGTCAACGCTGTCCGGGCGCCCTTGCAGAAACAGTCGACTAATTCGCGGTGCTGTGCGGGCAATGATCCGGCCCCGGCGCATGACCATTAGGCGGGTGGCCTTCAGGCGCAAGGCCTCGGCAGGGTCGCGGGCCTGTAACAGCACAAGATCGGCCTGACACCCCTTGTCCAACCCATAGCCCTCAAGACCCAGTGTCCGGGCCGAGTTGACGGTCAACGCCTCGAAAATCTGCGTCTTGTCCTTGACTCCGGCCATCTGCGCCACGTGGATTGCCATGTGCCCGACCTCCAGCATGTCCGCCGAGCCCATGGAATACCACGGGTCCATCACGCAATCATGGCCGAACGAGACGTTCAGTCCGGCAGCCATCAACTCGCGCACTCGGGTCATGCCGCGCCGTTTGGGATAGCTGTCATGGCGGCCCTGCAGCATGATGTTGATCAGAGGGTTGGGGATGACGTTGATTTTGGCCTCGGCCATCAGCGGGATCAGTTTCGAGACGTAATAATTGTCCATGGAATGCATCGAAGTAAGGTGCGAGCCCGCTACCCGCCCCTGCAGGCCCAGACGGATCGTCTCGGCGGCGAGGGTCTCGATGTGGCGCGACATGGGGTCGTCGGTCTCGTCGCAATGCATGTCAACCGGCAGCCCACGCTCTGCCGCCAGTTCGCAAAGCGCGCGCACCGAGGCCGTTCCCGCCTCCATCGTGCGCTCAAAATGCGGAATGCCGCCAACAACATCGATGCCCATGTCCAGTGCCCGGGTCAGGGATTTGACCCCTTCGGGGGCGCGAAAATAGCCGTCTTGTGGAAACGCCACCAGTTGCAGGTCGATATAGGGTTTGACGCGCTCGCGCACCTCCAGCATGGCCTCGGCGGTGACCAGACGCGGATCGCTGGTGTCCACATGGCTGCGAATGAAAAGCAATCCCTGCGCGACCGCCAGATCGCAATAACTGAGGGCGCGTTCGATCAGCGCCTCGCGCGTCAGGGTGGGACGCAATTCCCCCCACAGCGCGATTCCCTCCAGCAGGGTGCCCGACAGGTTCATCCGCGGCAGACCTAGTGACAGGGTGGCGTCCATGTGAAAATGCGGATCGACAAAGGCGGTCGAGAGCAGCCGCCCGGTGGCATCGATGATCTCGCCGGCTTCGACGGTCGAGCCGGCACTCAGCCCGGTTTCGATAGCGGCAATCCTGCTGCCCCTTATACCGACATCAACGCCCGTGCGCCCATCGGGGAGGTTGGCGTTTTTTATCAGGACATCAAACATTTAGGGGAGCTTTCCGTGGCAAGGTGTTGATCGGGGTGCCGCTGGCGGGCGGCCCTGATCTTCGGTGTTTCAAAGGCCTTGGTCAAGGGGGGAGGCAGGATCTGTCGGTGGCAGGGGCCCAACCGACAGGGCCGCGCGCAGAACACTATCTCTGCGCGCGGCCCGATTGTTTGGCCGTTCCTGTCACCGTTCCTGACAGCGTTGGCCGTTTGGCATTAATCGTCGCCGAAAACGCCTCGTTCCGCCGAGCGGTGGCAGCCCGCGCAGTTCGAGATCGTGCCGATTGATTTATGGCTCTTGGCATAGGCCCGCGCTCGCGAGCCGTGCTGGCGGTTGAACCAGTAGAAATCGGTAATCCGCAAGGTGGGATTTGACGCCTTGGTCTTTAGCCGGGTGTTGGCGTGTGACATCAGGTAATTGCGGATATGTGCGGTCGTTTTCGCGTCCAGACTGGCATCCTCACCGAAATGGTCGCTGAGGGTATTAAGAATTTTCTTCCACGAGGCCTTAGGCAGCAGCCCGGGCGGATAGACCATGTGGCAGGCCGAGCATTCGGTCTTGGTGATCTTGTCGGAAACCGGGCTCAATCGCGCGGCATCGGCGATGGTGACGCTGGCCGCAAGGATCGCACCAAGGCCGGCGGCGGTGGTGAAGATGCGAAAAGGTGTAAGTCGTGTCATTTATCCTGTCCTTTAGAAAAATCAGATACTGCCGAGATAGGTCAAGACGTCACCCAGCTCGGTGTGGGTGCATTCCCGCCCCAGAACGGTTTTGCAGTTGCGCCGGGCCCATTTCTTGACCTTTTTGGGATCGGTAAAGCGCGAGGGCGTCTTGGAAACGGCCATCGGTTTGATTACCTTGCCGGCCCGGGTGCGCCCGCTGTTGCGCGGGTTCTTGGTGTGGCAGGTCGTGCACGAGGGGGTCTGCGGCTTGCCCCCCTTGTGGGTGCCAAGGAAAAACGCCTTGCCGCGGGCGGCGGAAAAGGACGACGGCGCGCCATAGAGTTTCAGCACCGCGTCATGGGCCGGGTCGGCGTTGACGCCAAGGGGCATTGACAGGGCGATTGCCCCGGCTGCCAGCGTCGTCAGAATTAGTCGTGTTTTTTGTGTCATAATGGCCTCTCTCTCAGTTGTTTGATCGTTTTTTTATTGGGTCTCCTGTGGGCTTATTTCTTGGGCGGCGCGATGGAATCGGGCACCTCGATATTGCCGGGATAGAACCAGCCGGATTGCGCGTCGCTGTGGCAGGCAAAGCAGTTGCCCTTGGAATAAACCGGCTTGGCGGAAAAGACGTAGTCGGGGATCTTGCGATGGGTCTTGACCCAGAAGGGGGATGCGGTGATGCGGGTCGGATCCTTGGCCGAGACGGTCGTGAAAACCGCCGAGGGCTTGGTTTCGACGCTGCCAGCGCTGTGGGCCACGAGGTAGTCCTCGATCTGTTTCGTGGTGTCGGCGTCCAGACTGGCATCCTCGCCGAAATGGTTGTCCAGTGTCGCCATCAGCTTGCGCCAGCTGTCCGCGGGCAAAAGCGTGGGCGAATAGACACCGTGGCAGTCGCTGCAATTTTCGGCGTAAACCGTGCCCCTGGTGTCCGGTGGACGGTGGGTGACCTTGATCTTGATGCGCGAGGCCTGAAAGGTCGCGCCGATGGGGATGGCCATGACCAGCAGTGTGATCAGCACCGTCAGCCCCGGGCGCGGACCGTTTTCGGGTTGCTCGGGGGCGCCTTCGACGGCGTCGTTCTCGCGCGGTTCCTTGAACCCGGTAATCATGGCGCGGACAAGGTTTTCATGCACGCGCATGCTTTCAAAAATCGCGCCGCCGATATGCAGCGCCACCAGCGCCAAAAGGCCAAGGGCTACCCACCAGTGCAGGCGGAAAAACGGTTGCCCGTCATCGAAATCGTAAAAGCCGGTGAACGGGCCGTGGGCAAAAATGCCGCCCCAGACGATCAGCCCCGAGATCGCCAGAAAGGTAATGGCGGCCAGAATGGTCAGGATCATCCACGCGCCCAGAGGGTTGTGCCCCAGATGCCGTCCGGCGGTGCCCTCCTGCAGCTCGACGATATGGTGCAATACCTTGCGCGGGCCGACCACAAAGGTCGCAAACCGGGCGAATCGCGAGCCTAAAAAACCCCATGTGACCCGGGCCACAACCAGCGCAAACAGCGCCAGTCCAACCCAAACGTGCACGTCTATGGCAGTTGCGCCGACAAAGAACCCGGTGATTGCCGCGACGGTCACGCCCGCGACCAGTGACCAGTGAAAGACGCGGACAAACAGATCCCAGACGACGACGGAACTTGACGGTTTTTCAGACATGACTGCTACATTTCGTTTTCACGATCCCTCGATGGCCAGTTCTTGTGGTGGCTTATGCTGCCATGGCGCATCTTCTATGGCCTTCAGTGTCGCGCTGATTGCCTTATTTGTAAAGGAAAATTCGCCTCTGGGGGAAAGATTCGGCGCCGAGTCATCCTCAGGTGGCTTGGCGCGGGAAAATTCCCTTGCTGATGAATTCCATCACACAAGTTCCGTTCTGGTTGAACACCTGGGTCTGGCTGATGACAAAGCCGATCTGAGGGCGGCTTTTGGAGGGGCGCAACTCCTGCACCTCCATACGTACCGAAAGCGTGTCTCCGGGATAGACCGGATGGCGCCAGCTGAGGCTGTCGATGCCCGGAGAGCCCAGCGACCGGCCGGTTTTTTCCATGTTTTCCACCAGCATTGCCATCGTCATCGCACAGGTGTGCCAACCGCTGGCACAGAGGCCGCCGAACAGTGAGTCCTTGGCGGCCACCGGGTCCAGGTGAAAGAATTGCGGGTCGTATTTGCGCGCAAACTCGATGATCTCGGCCTCGGTCACGTGATAGCTGCCAAACTCCTGCACCTGTCCGACCTTGAAACTTTCAAACGGGATGAAGGGCAGGGGAGTCTTGTCGGTCATGGGGGTCTCCGGGGGTGATGGAATTTGTCGCGCCATAGGTGGCAATCCCGCCTGTGAGATGCAACCGCAAAATTGGCCGGCGGTCCATGTTACGGTACGGCCGTGCGGGAATGGCGTGCCCCAAAATCGGTAAAATTTGTCTGGAATTGATGAAAAACTGTTCTTGTTCAGGAAACTCTCTGTCTTGAAAACACGCCTATTCCCCGGGCCCCGGCAGGGCGGAGCCGCCGCGTGGCTCTCGAGTTTTTGTTTCGTTAATTGCGATAATCGGGCGGTGCAAAAATAAAAGATTAGGCAATATCAGCAAATTAACATTTTGATATTTGGTACTTATGGGACATTGATCGTAAATTGAACACAATTACCACGTCGCGCGCCGCCTGCCAGATTTGCCTCATTTCTGCCCGCTTGGGCCCATTTCCGACACATTTCCGCCAGATTTCGCTTTGTGAATCCGGCATTTCGCCTTAAAAGAGCATTCGTGAATGCCCGACTGGGAAGGGCACCAACCGAGGCTTGGGGCTGCCGCGAAGGAAAAGGTCGCATCATTTGGATGCGTAACGGCAGAAAAATGCGTTTTCTCGATGACTGGAACCCGACGGTTCGTTCCCTCTATATCATGCTCCTCGTCGCGCTCTGGTTGGGCGCAACCATTGCCAATATTGCCTTTATCGCCGGATATACGGTGAATTTCACCGGGCTGGCCGGAATTTCGGTCTTTGTCGCCGTCCAACTGGTGCGCGCCGTCGAAATCGGCGCCGCCAAGCGCAGAGAGGAGGCCTGAGATGACCTGTTTTGTGGCACAAACCCGGATTGCAACGGAACATGGCGAGGTCGCCATTGAGGACCTGCGCCCCGGAGACCGGGTTCTGACCCGCGACAACGGCCTGCAACTGGTGCGCTGGGTCGGGATCAAGCCGATGAGCGGGCGTTTCCTGCTGGATCACCCGCATCTGCGCCCGGTTCTGGTGTCGCAGGATGCCTTTGGCGAGGGCCTGCCGCGGCGTGACATGATGGTGACGCCCAACTGCCGGGTACCGTTTTCATTGCCGGCAAAGGGGGTGCTGAACCGTGTCGTGGAAGAGCGAATCGCCTTCAAGAACCTTGTCAACCACCGGACCGTGCAGCAGATCGACACGACGGGTATCACCTATGTGCATTTGGTTCTGGGACGTCACGAGGTCATCTCGGCCAATGGCGTCTGGGTCGAAACCTTCAAGGCCAGCGATACTTCGGCCAACCCCGAAGGTAACGCGCAACGCCTTGAGATATTTGAGATTTTCCCCGAAATTGCCGAGCGCTGTGCGCGTGAGAAAAAGCGTGCAGAGAACAACCGGACAACGGGCAAGACGCATATTTTGCGCCGGTTTCTCTGAGCGGATCGCCTTTGGCAAAGGCGCCCTCATCGCGCCCGATACCGCCGCCAGTCCTCGGCCGTATCAAGATCGCACAGCGCCCGGTCGCCGGGCAATGGCACCAGAATTTTCGCCTTGGCGTGTGCGCGGATGATGTCGCGCCCGCCCCGATCTCCGGTCAGGTTTCCAAGGGCCGGAAAATGCACATCCCTGAACAGCACCGGCAAGCCAGGCGTTCCCGCTTGTGTGCTGGCCTGAAAGATGGTTTTGCCCCTCGTCCGTGCGGCGGCGGCGATCAGGCGGTCATAATCCTCGGCGCGGATCTCGGGCATGTCGGCCAGCGCAATGATTACGGCCGTGCTGCCCGGAGCAAGGCGTCTGATCCCGGCGCGAAGCGATCCCCCCATCCCCTCGGCCCAGTCAGGGGTTTGAATGCGGCGCAGCGAGAGCCCGTCAAGGGCAGTCAGGCGAGCCCGATTGGTCGAAGTATTGGTCGGCAGGACCACCGCGACATGCGCTGCCGCACTGCCAAGGCAGGCCGAGGCGCTGCGCCGCAGCAACGGAATTCCGTCAATCGGTTCAAGCAGTTTATCGACGCCCTTCATGCGTTTTGAGGCCCCCGCTGCCAGCAGCAGAATGGTCGTGAATCGGGCAAACTTGGCGAGGCCTGTCATGGCGTGGGGTGGGTCCTGAAACGGCTGTTGATGCGAGGCCGGGTTTCATTCCTGCACAGAGAGCCGCCCGCTGGCAAGGGCGTGTTGCCACGGCTCTTGCCTTTGTGCGGGCGGCAGACCACAATGCCTGTGGCGAAGGTTGCGCGCTGTTTTGGGCAGGACAAGCCGCCCCATACGGGGCAAGTGGAGTTTAACAAAGGATTTCAAGGCCATGAAATACCTATGGAAAAACGTGTTGGATATGCCACCGTCATGGCTGACTCTGTTTCTTGTGATCACATATTTTCAAAGTCGGATTTTTAACCCGTTCGGTTTTGACTCGTCACTCACAGTCTGGCTGGGCTGGGGGCTGATCGCGGTCGGCCTTGTGCTGATGCTCTGGGCGGCAACGGAATTTCTGCGCCACAAGACCAGCGTCGTGCCGCGACGCGTGCCCGATGCGCTGATTGCGCGCGGTCCCTATCGCTGGACCCGAAACCCGATTTATCTGGCCGATGCCACGGTATTTCTGGGCTTTGCATTGCTTCGCGGCTCAATCATCGGGGTGCTTTTGGTGCCGGTTTTCATGAAGCTGATCGAGGTTCGGTTCATCCGCGGTGAAGAGCGCCGACTGGCCGCCGAGTTTCCCGAGGCGTTCGCGAAATTTTCGGCCCGAACGCGCCGCTGGCTGTGAACCATGCCAGCGTGGCGACAGATCGACGGCTTTTGACCGCGTGGCACCGGAAATCGTTGAAAATGTCGGTAAACGCCTGCGCAAAAGCGGGAAAGTCGTGACCAGACGTCGCATTTTGCTGTCTGTCGCTTGATCGGTGGGGTAAAATGTAAGAGCAGTCATTCGGATTGTATTTGCAAAGATACGAATATGTTGACGCCGCCAGTGGTCACGGTATCGGGTGCGGCGAAATGAGGGGAGATCGGCTTTGAAGATAGGCGCACCAAAAGAAACCGTTGAGGGTGAGAACCGGGTGGCAATGACGCCCGCCTCGGCCCTGCAATTGCAAAAACTGGGCCACGAATGCGTGATCGAAAGCGGCGCGGGCAAGGCGGCGCGCTATTCGGATCAGGATTACAAGGACGCGGGCGTCGAAGTGGTGAAAACCGCCGCCGCCCTCTGGAAGGCCGCCGACGTGGTGGTCAAGGTCCGGCCCCTGAAAAACGCCACCGAGGAAAAGCGCGTTCGCAAGGGACAGACGGTCATTTCGTTTTTCTACCCCGCGCAAAACCCCGAGCAGCTGGAGCGGATGAAAGACGCGGGCGCCAATTATATCGCCATGGACATGGTGCCACGGATCAGCCGCGCGCAGAAAATGGACGCGCTCAGTTCGATGGCCAATATCGCCGGCTATCGCGCGGTGATTGAGGCGGGCAACAGTTTCGGGCGATTTTTCACCGGGCAGGTGACGGCGGCGGGCAAGGTGCCTCCGGCCAAGGTGTTGATCGTGGGGGCTGGTGTTGCCGGCCTTGCGGCAATCGGTGCGGCAACCAGTCTGGGCGCGCAGGTCTATGCCTTTGACGTGCGCCCCGAGGTGGCTGAACAGATCGAGAGCATGGGCGCCGAGTTCGTCTATCTCGAGTTTTCCGACGAGGTGCAGGATGGCGCCGCGACCGGCGGTTATGCCGCTCCCTCCAGCCCCGAGTTCCGCGAGGCGCAACTGGCCAAGTTCCGCGAACTGGCGCCGGATATGGATATCGTCATCACCACGGCGCTGATCCCGGGGCGTGATGCACCCAAGCTGTGGCTGAAGGATATGGTCGAGGCGATGAAGCCCGGCTCGGTCGTGGTCGATCTGGCTGCCGAGCGTGGCGGCAACTGCGATCTGACAGTGGCCAATGAAAAGATCGAAACCAAGAACGGCGTGACCATTATCGGCTATACCGATTTCCCCAGCCGCATGGCAACACAGGCTTCCGAGCTCTACAGCTCCAATATCCGGCACATGATTTCCGATCTGACACCGGGCAAGGATGGGCAGATCGTTCACAATATGGAGGATGACGTCATCCGCGGCGCAACGATCACCTATGACGGCGAGATCACCTTTCCGCCGCCGCCGCCCAAGGTGCAGGCAATCGCCGCCAAAAAACCGGCGGCCCCGGAAAAAACCCCCGAGGAAATCGCCGCCCAAGAGGCCGCCCTGTTGCGAAAGGCCGGGCGTCGGCAGATTGCGGCATTGGTCCTTGGCGGGTTGTTTATGGCGCTTGTGGGCGTCTATGCTCCGCCGGCCTTCATGCAGCATTTCATCGTTTTCGTGTTGGCGGTCTTTGTCGGTTTTCAGGTCATCTGGGGCGTTGCACACGCGTTGCATACCCCTCTTATGGCGGTGACGAACGCGATCTCGGGGATCATCATTGTCGGGGCGCTGCTGCAGATCGGCTCAAACAGCGGTCTGGTTGTTGCGCTGGCCGCGGTCTCGATCTTGGTCGCCAGCATCAATATTGTCGGGGGCTTTATGGTGACACGCCGTATGCTCCAGATGTTCCAGAAATCTTGAGGGTGGAGGTTTAACCATGACCATGTCAACGGAACTTCAAACCGCCGCCTATATCACGGCCGCAGTTCTTTTCATTCTCAGCCTCGGCGGCCTGAAAGACCACGAAAGCGCCAAGCGTGGCGTTTGGTTCGGGATCGTCGGTATGGCAATTGCGATCTTCGCCACGATTGCCGGCCCCGGAGTGGCCTTTACCGGCACGCTGGCCGTCGTCCTCCTGATTGGGGCGGTGATCGGCGCAATTGTTGCCTCGCGGGTCGAGATGACCGGCATGCCGCAACTGGTCGCAGCGCTGCACAGCTTTGTCGGTCTGGCCGCGGTCCTGATCGGGCTGAACTCGGACCTGACCGTGCATGAGTTCGCTTCGAACGCTGACAAGATCATCCACGAGGTCGAAGTGTTCCTCGGGGTCTTTATCGGCGCTGTAACCCTGACCGGCTCGATCGTCGCCTTTGGCAAGCTCGCGGGCAAGATCGGCGGCAAGGCGATGATCCTGCCAATGCGCCACGTCTGGAACGTGCTGATCGTCGTGGTCTCGGTGGTTCTGATGGTGATGTATATGCAGGGAACCGGCAGCTGGACCCTTTATCTGATGACGGTTCTTGCACTGATCCTCGGCGTCCATCTGGTGATGGCCATTGGCGGTGCCGATATGCCGGTCGTGGTCTCGATGCTGAACAGTTATTCCGGCTGGGCGGCGGCGGCCACCGGCTTTTTGCTGGGCAATGACCTGCTGATCGTGACCGGTGCGCTGGTCGGCTCATCCGGTGCGATCCTGTCCTACATCATGTGCAAGGCCATGAACCGACAGTTTCTGGCGGTGATCCTTGGCGGTTTTGGCGGTTCCAAAGGCCCGGCAATGGAGATCGAAGGCGAGCAGGTTGCCATTGACGCAGACGGTGTGGCTGCCGCACTCGAAGAGGCCAGCAGCGTCATTATTGTGCCCGGCTACGGGATGGCTGTGGCGCAGGCCCAGCAATCGGTTAGCGAGCTGGTCCGGCGTTTGCGTGCCAAGGGTAAGGAGGTGCGCTTTGGCATCCATCCGGTTGCGGGCCGTCTGCCCGGCCATATGAACGTGCTTCTGGCCGAGGCCAAGGTGCCCTATGACATCGTGATGGAGATGGACGAGATCAACGATGATTTCCCCGAAACCGATGTGGCCATTGTGATCGGCTCCAACGACATCGTGAACCCGGCTGCGCAAGAGGACCCCAACAGCCCGATCGCCGGCATGCCGGTGCTCGAGGTCTGGAAGGCAAAACAGGTGTTTGTCAGCAAACGCGGGCAGGGAACCGGCTATTCCGGTATCGAAAACCCGCTGTTCTTCAAGGAAAATACCCGTATGTTTTATGGCGACGCAAAGGCCAGCCTCGATCAGCTGCTGACGCGGATCACCTGAGCAGACGATCACCCGAATTGGCAAGAGGGGGGCTTATGGGCCCCCTTCTTTTTTGGCTAAATACTCTTGGGGGTGCGGGGGCAAACAGCCCCCGGCGCTTATGTTTGGGAGCCGAGCGTTGTGGTGCTCTATGGGGGGCGAGTCAACCTATTGGTCCCAGTCGGGGTCGCGCTTTTCCAGAAACGCGGCAATGCCTTCTTCGGTGTCGCGATAAAGCATGTTCTCGACGATCACCTCGCTGGTGTGGGCATAAGCCTCGCTCAGCGGCATCTCCAGCTGCTCATAAAAGGCGCGCTTGCCGATCTTCACCGCCGCTCCCAGCTTGGCGGCGACCGTTTCGGCCAGTTCGCGCGCGCTGTCGCCCAAGGCCTCGTCGGCCACCACCCTGTTCACCAGCCCCAGCTCTTGGGCGCGCTCGGCCGAAATGAACCGGCCCGTGGTCAGCATCTCAAAGGCCTGCTTGCGCGGAATATTGCGGCTCAGAGCCACCATCGGCGTTGAGCAGAACAGACCAATATTGACCCCGTTCACGCCAAACCGCGTTCCTTCGGCGGCCACCGCCATGTCGCAGCTGGCCACCAGCTGGCAGCCGGCGGCGGTGGCGATCCCGTGCACTTGGGCGATTACCGGTTGGGGCAGGCGTGGCAGGGTCGTCATCAGCGCCGAGCAGCGGGCAAAGAGGTCCTGAAAATACTCGCGTCCGGCGTCCTCGGCCTGCCGACCCTGGGTCATCTCTTTCAGGTCGTGGCCGGCACAAAATACCTTGCCTGCGCCGCGCAGGATGACGGCCCGAATCCCGCGATCCCCGGCCAGCGCATCCAGCTCGGCCTGAAGCGCGGCGATCATCGCATCCGACAGCGCGTTCAGATTTGACGGGCTGTTCATGGTTAGCGTTGCCACCGCCCCGTGGTCTGTGCGCAAAAGAATTGAATCGCTCATGGTAAAATTTCCCTTGTATCCGGCTGAGAGCGCCGCAAGTCTAGCAAGGGTATCGGCGGGGACAAGGGAAAAGGCCAAAGATGAAACCAGTGATGAGCATCGACGCATTGCACCGCCTGATGGAGCGCGAGTTTCCGCAGGTCGGCGAGCAATTCGTAATTACCGAGATCCGCGCGGATGGTCTTTGCTTGCGGATGCGGATTGACGACAGCCACCTGCGCCCCGGAGGCACGGTCTCGGGGCCCAGCATGTTTGCCCTTGCCGATTGCGCCTTTTATCTGGCCACATTGGCAATGATCGGGCCCGAGGCGCTGACTGTCACCACCAACTGCGCGATCGATTTCATGCGCAAGCCGCCGCCTGGAGATCTGCTTGGCGAGGCACGCATCCTGAAACTGGGCCAAAGCCTGAGCGTTGGCGATGTGATCATCCACGGCCTTGACGATCCACGACCTCTGGCGCGGGCCAGTCTGACCTATTCGATCCCGCCGCGGCGATAATTTGTGGGGTATTATAATACCTAATTTATAACATGTTGATTTTGCGGTAATAATCTCGCAAGACACCTCTTGACCCGGCGTCATTTTTCTCTAAAACCCGCCTATCAGTTGACCGGTGGCCGGGATATGCCGCCAATTCCAAACCCGAAACGGTGAAAACATGAAAACCTTTACAGCAACACCTGCTGATATTGACAAGAAATGGATCCTGATCGATGCCGAGGGCGTTGTTCTGGGGCGTCTTGCCTCTATCGTGGCGATGCGTCTGCGTGGCAAACACAAGGCCACCTTCACGCCCCATATGGACATGGGTGACAACGTCATCATAATCAACGCCGACAAGGTGCAGATGACCGGCAAAAAGCGCAGCGACAAGATCTATTACTGGCACACCGGCCATCCGGGCGGCATCAAACAGCGCACGGCGGGCCAGATTCTCGAGGGCAAGTTCCCCGAGCGCGTGGTGGTCAAGGCCGTGCAGCGGATGCTGCCGGGTGGTCCCCTCAGCCGGAAACAGATGACCAATCTGCGTGTCTATGCCGGCGCCAGCCATCCGCACGAGGCCCAGAATCCCGAGGTTCTGGACGTTAAATCGATGAATCCGAAAAACACGCGGAGCGCCTGAACATGAGCGATCAAATCAATTCTCTGGAAGAGCTGTCGGCCGTCGTCGAAGAGGTCACCCTGGTCGAAACCGCCGCCCCGCGTGAGCCTGTGCGCGATGAGCTGGGGCGCTCCTATGCCACCGGCAAGCGCAAGGATGCCGTGGCACGGGTCTGGATCCGCCCCGGCTCGGGCAAGGTCACCGTAAACGGACGCGAGATGGAAAAATATTTCGCCCGCCCGGTGCTGCAGATGGTTCTGCGTCAGGCGTTCGAGGTTGCCGGTGTGACTGGCGAGTTCGACGTGATCGCCACCGTCAAGGGGGGCGGCCTGTCGGGTCAGGCCGGTGCGGTCAAGCACGGCATCTCCAAGGCGCTGCAGCTTTATGAACCCAGCCTCAGGGCACCGCTGAAGGCGGCTGGCTTTTTGACCCGCGACTCGCGAGTGGTCGAGCGCAAGAAATACGGCAAGCGCAAGGCTCGCCGGAGCTTCCAGTTCTCCAAACGCTAGAGCTCTGGAAAGCACGGCGCGCAAGGGCAGAAAGCGGTTGTTACACCGCGCCTGCAACATGCAGCGCCTGAAAGTCGAACGGAATTGCAAAAAGGGCGGGCCTTCGGGTCGGCCCTTTTTCGCTGCGCGCTGCGGCGTGTCATCACAATATCCCCGTTCCAACTGGATTTTCCACCATCGTTGCTCTATGGGCTGTGTTACAGAACTGACACAATCTTGCAGAACCGGGTGAATGATGAGGATGGGCAGGCACTTTTCCGCAACACGGGAGATTTCCTACGCGATTACGGCCCGGACAAGGCGGGGTCGTCTGTTGATCCGCACGGTCGAAAACGCAACCGGTCGCCTGAAATTGATCCGCCGCGCCCGGGGATATGACCGCGAGATCGCCGCAGGGCGAAATTTCTGGGATGTGGTGCCCGAACGCTATCGGCTGAGCCTTGAAATCATCTCGGGGTCGCTGGACAATATTCCCAGAACCGGGCCGGTGGTGGTGCTGGCCAACCACCCCTACGGCATTCTCGACGGCTTGATGCTGGGGCAGATCATGTCGCGCACGCGCGGCGATTTCCGCATCCTTGCGCACAAGGTTTTTTCCAAGGCCGAGGACATAAACGACGTGATCCTGCCGATCAGCTTTGACGAAACGCGTGAGGCGATGGCGTTGAACCTGAACACCCGCAAGCAGGCGCTGACATATCTGAAGGCGGGGGGGGCGGTTGGTGTTTTCCCCGGCGGTTCGGTCTCGTCTCCGCGACGGATGTTCGGCTTTCCCATGGACCCGGCGTGGCGCACGTTCACCGCAAAGATGATCGCAAAATCCAACGCCGTCGTGGTCCCGGTGTTTTTTGAGGGGCACAACTCGCGCCGGTTTCATTTCTTTGGCCGTGTCAACAAGACCCTGCGCACGGCTTTGCTGATCAGCGAATTCAAGCGCCGCACCAACCGCCCGGTTCGGGTGGCCATCGGAAAGCCGCTGGATCGAGACACCCTTGACGCCTACGCCAAGGACCCCACAGCGATGATGGACTTTTTGCGCCGCCAGACCTATGGTCTGTCACCCAAGCCGGTCAATCTCGACGAATACGGGCGCGACTTTTGACGCATGTTGCGAAAAAGGCAGAGACCGGAGTTTCGCGCAAAAGACATGCAGGGTCATGGCCGAGAGGGGCTGCGCGTGAATATCAACGAAGGCGGTGCCCCCCGGGGGCGGAGGACATATGGCAGTCGGTATCTTTGACAGCGGTCTGGGCGGTCTGACGGTTTACCGCGAGGTGCACGATTTGTTGCCGGATCTGCCGCTGGTCTATTTCGGTGACAACGCCCACGCCCCCTACGGGGTGCGGGACGCGGATGACATTTATGAGCTGACCTGCCAAGGTGTTTCGCGCCTGTTTGAGGCGGGCTGCGATCTGGTCATTCTGGCCTGCAACACGGCCTCGGCGGCGGCGCTCAGGCGGATGCAGGAAAACTGGGTGCCGCCGGACAAGCGGGTTCTGGGGGTGTTCGTCCCCTTGATCGAGGCGCTGACCGAGCGGACCTGGGGCGACAACTCGGCCCCGCGCGAGGTGGACGTGAAACATGTTGCGCTGTTTGCCACCCCCTCGACGGTGGCCAGCCGCGCCTTTCAGCGCGAGTTGTCTTTTCGCGCTATCGGGGTCGATGTCGAGGCGCAGCCCTGCGGCGGTCTGGTGGACGCGCTGGAGGTGGGGGATCTTATTCTGGCCGAGGCCCTTGTGCGCAGCCATGTGGATGCGTTGAAGCGGCGGATGCCGCATCCCGAAGCGGCGGTTCTGGGCTGCACCCATTACCCGCTGATGGCCGAGGCCTTTGCCGCGGCGCTGGGGCCGGACGTGCGCATTTTTTCGCAAGGCAAGCTGGTCGCAAAAAGCCTTGACGATTACCTGATGCGCCATCCCGACATGCGGGGCAAGGGTCAGACGTCGGGGTTCCTGACCACCGGAAATCCGCGCGTGGTTTCAGATCAGGCCACCCGCTTTCTGCATCGCGAAATCGTCTTTCAGGCAGCGTGAATTCACCGGCAAGCTCACCAGCGCTGGAGGGTAAAGATGGCCCTTGGAGGGCGTGACAGCAGAGGCAATTGAAAGGGCCGTGGAAATGGCCTATGTGCTGCCCTGACTACAGTGATCGAAAGCAGGGCCATGACGGCAGCAAAGAAAATCGCAATCCTAGGGGCGTCTGGCTATACGGGGGCCGAGCTGATCCGCCTGATCGCGACTCATCCGGCAATGGAGATCGTCGCCCTGACCGCCGACCGCAAGGCCGGTCAGGAAGTTGCGGCGGTATTTGCACATTTGCGCCACCTCGATCTGCCGACCCTGTGCCGGATCGAGGACGTGGATTTCAGCGCCGTCGATCTGGCCTTTTGCGCGATGCCCCACGGGGTGACGCATGGCTTGGCGAAAACCCTTCCGGAAACGGTAAAGCTGGTGGACCTGTCGGCCGATTTTCGCCTGCGTGACGGTGCGGCCTATCGTCATTGGTACGGGCGCCCGCACAGCGCCATGGACATTCAGCCGACGGTCGCCTTTGGTCTGCCCGAGCATTACCGCGCCGAAATTGCCGGCGCCCGGATCACTGCCAATACGGGGTGTTATGTGGCGACCTCGCTTCTGGCCTTGATCCCGCCCCTGAAAGCGGGAGTTCTGGCCCCGGATCCCATCGTGATCGACGCCAAATCCGGCGCCTCGGGGGCCGGGCGCGGCCTGCAGGAGGGGATGTTGTTTGCCGAGGTCAACGAAGGGTTCTCCGCCTATGGGGTCGCCCATCATCGGCATATGGGCGAACTGGATCAAGAGCTGAGCCTTGCAGCCGGGCAGCCGGTCGTCGCCAGTTTCACGCCGCATCTGGTGCCAATGAACCGGGGCATGATGGCGACGATTTATGCGCGCGCAGAGGCCGACGCGGTGCACCGGGCGCTGCTGGAGGCCTATCGTGACGAGCCCTTTGTGCAGGTGCTGGCGCTTGGTGAGACCCCGGCGACGCGCCATGTCCGGGGCTCGAACCAGTGTCATATCGGCGTCGTTGCCGACCGGCAGGATGGGCGGGTCATTCTGGTTTCGGTTCTCGACAATCTGGTCAAGGGCGCCTCGGGGCAGGCCGTTCAGATTGCCAATATCATGCTGGGGCTGGACGAAACCTCCGGCCTGATGCTGGCCCCGGTTTTCCCCTGAAGGAGCAAGAAAATGGCAGTTGGTGGACTAAAGAAGAAGCGGCGAATTCAGCTGATCATTGCCGCCTTTGTGTTTCTGGCCGGCGCGACCACTCTGGTGGGATATGCCCTGCGGGACGGGATCAGCTATTTTCGCAGTCCCAGTCAGGTTGTTGCCAACCCACCGGGGCCAAACGAGGTTTTTCGCATTGGCGGGCTGGTGGAAAAAGGCAGCCTGAAGCGGGGCGAGGGCAAGACCATCACCTTTCGGGTCACCGATGGAGGGGCCTCGGTTCCGGCGCGCTATACCGGCATCCTGCCGGACCTGTTCAAGGAGGGTAAAGGCGTTGTTGCCACCGGAAAGTTTGTGAACAACACCTTCCAAGCTACGGAAATCCTTGCAAAACATGACGAAAACTACATGCCCAAAGAGGTCGTGGACGCGCTGAAAAAGCAAGGCGTCTATGTCCCACCGAACGGTAAGTAAAGGCTTTCTTTACCACTATTGCGCAGCCTTGGGACAGGTTTGATCCCCGAGAAAAGGTGCGCCATGCAGGAAGATGTCAGGCAGATTGCCGAGCAAATCGTCGCCCGTGAGGGCGGGTTTTCCAATGATCCCGCCGATCCCGGCGGTCCGACCAATCATGGTGTGACGCTGGCCACCCTCAGGCGGCTGGGGCTGGACGGGAATGGCGATGGTCAGGTGGATTTGCGCGATCTCAGAAATCTAAGCCAGAGCGACGCGGTCGATATTTTCGTCCGCCATTATTTCAAGGCACCGGGGATTGATGCGCTGCCCCAACCGCTGCACCCCTCGGTTTTCGACATGTATGTCAACGCGGGCAGCAATGCGGTCCGGATTCTGCAGAAACTGCTGGTCGAAATGGGCCTGCGTGCCGCTGTTGACGGGGTGATCGGTCCACAGACGCGCGCCGCGGCCCGCGCGGCCCTCAGACTGGCGCCGGATCATCTGGTGGACGCCTACGGGATTGCCCGGCGGAATTATTATTATCACCTTGGCGACCTGCACCGGCGATTGCGCAAATTCGTCTGCCGACGAGACGGCGGCAAGGGAGGGTGGATCCTGCGCGCCGAGAGTTTCATCTCGCCGCGATTTCATCTTAGCGATGCCGAGCACCGGGCACGGGTGGCGGCATGGGGATGATTGCAAGAATGCTGGGCGCCTCACGTGCCGCGGGTCAGATCGGGGCTGCCGTCGCCCAAGTCTCGGAGGTGTTCAGGCCCAATGCAACGCGCCGGATGGCGCTGGACAACAAGGCCTATCTGGCGGCGCTGGACCAATACGGGCAGGAATATCGTCAGGCGACATCGGGCCGCTTTGATCAGCTTATGAACGGCGTGAACCGGCTGCCGCGCCCGGCGCTGGCGCTGGGAACGATCGGGCTGTTTGTCTATGCGATGGTGGCGCCGCAGTCATTTTCCCTGCGCATGCAAGGGCTGGCGCTGGTGCCGCAACCGCTGTGGTGGTTGCTGGGGGCGATCGTGTCGTTTTATTTTGGCGCCCGCGAGATGTCCTATCGTCGGGCCGCGGCGGGGGCAAGCGGGGCAGGGGGCCCCATCCCGCTGATTTCGACAGGCGCGCGCGTGCAAAAGTCGCCCCCCCCCGCGCGCGACCGAAATGCTGCGCTTGACGAGTGGCAGGCGGGCAACGACCGCTGAAGGCAGGCGCTCTGTGCGGCTGCATGTCTGGGTGATGCGGCGGCCCATTCGGCCAACCTCTGCCGGGCGCGCCAGCCTGAGGCAATTGGCCCTAGGGCCCAGACCCCGATCACGCGCTTTGTTATTTGCGCCCTCTCGGCAATGCCCTATGATCCGGCATGTTCAAGCTGAGAGGGAGCGCGTGGCATGACCGCAGAACTGGGCCATTTTTCACTGATTCTCGCCTTTATGGTGGCCATCGTGCAGATGATCATCCCGATGATCGGCGCGCAAAAGAACTGGCGCAACTGGATGGATGTCGCGGTGCCCGCGGCGCTGTCGCAATTCGTGCTGACGGGCTTTGCCTTTGCGGCGCTGATGTATGCCTTTGCGGTGTCGGATTTCTCGCTGCAGCTGGTGGTGACGAATTCGCACTCGACCAAGCCGATGCTTTACAAGCTGGCCGGAACATGGGGCAATCACGAGGGCTCGATGTTGCTCTGGGTGACGATTCTGGCGCTGTTCGGGGCACTGGTGGCGCTTTTTGGACGTAACCTGCCGCCGGCCTTGCGGGCGCGCGTGCTGTCCACACAGGCGGCCATCGGGGTTGCCTTTTATGCGTTCCTGTTGTTCACTTCCAACCCCTTTATTCGCTTGGCTTTTCCGCCCTTTGACGGGCAGGGAATGAACCCGCTCTTGCAGGACCCGGGCCTCGCCTTTCATCCACCGTTTTTATATCTGGGCTATGTCGGCCTTTCGACCGCGTTCAGCTTTGCGGTGGCGGCGTTGATCGAGGGGCGGGTGGATGCCGCTTGGGCGCGCTGGGTGCGGCCCTGGACGCTGGCGGCGTGGATGTTTCTGACCATCGGCATCGCCATGGGCTCATGGTGGTCGTATTACGAATTGGGCTGGGGCGGCTGGTGGTTCTGGGACCCGGTCGAGAACGCCAGCTTCATGCCTTGGCTGATTGCGACGGCGTTGCTGCATTCCGCGATCGTTGTTGAAAAACGCGAGAGCCTTCGGACCTGGACGATCCTGCTGGCGATTCTGGCATTCTCGTTTTCGCTGATCGGCACCTTTATCGTCCGCTCGGGGGTGATCACCTCGGTACATGCCTTTGCCACGGATCCGAGCCGGGGCGTGTTTATTCTGGCGATTCTGTCGGTGGCCATCGGCGGCTCGCTGACGCTGTTTGCGGTTCGGGCCGGAACACTGAAATCAAAGGGCCTGTTCGGGATCGTCAGCCGCGAGAGCGGGCTGGTTCTGAACAACGTATTGCTGGTGGTGGCGACCTTTGTCGTCTTTGTCGGCACCATCTGGCCGCTGGTCTCGGAGGCCGCCTTTGGTCGCAAGCTGTCGGTCGGGGCGCCGTTTTTCGATCTGGCCTTTACCCCCTTCATGGTCATTCTGGCGCTAGCCCTGCCATTGGGGGCGTTGCTGCCCTGGAAGCGCGCCAACCTGCGCCGCGGTATGCGCCCGTTGTGGGGGGTGGCGGCGCTGTCTCTGGCGCTTGGGGCGCTGGTTCTGGTGATGCAGACCGGCATGCGGATGCTGGCGCCTGTGGGTCTGGCGCTGGCGGCGTGGCTGGTTCTGGGGGCGCTGGTGGACACGGCGCAGCGGGTCAAGCTGGGCAAGGTGGCCCTTGGCGAGACGCTGAGGCGGCTCAAAAACCTGCCGCGCGCGGATTATGGCAAGCTGGTGGCGCACGCCGGGATGGGGGTGATCTTTTTTGGAATCTCGGCGGTAACAGCGTGGCAATCCGAGGTGATCCGGGTGGCCAAGCCGGGGGATATCTTTAGCATCTCGGGGCCACTGGCCACCTATCAGATCCGCTTTGACAGAGTGCGTGAGAATGTCCGCGGCCCGAATTATTTCTCAACCATGGGGGATTTTTCAGTGCTGAAGGACGGGCAGGTGCTGGCCCGGCTGCACCCCGAAAAGCGCCTCTATCCGGTGGCCGGGATGCCGACCACCGAGGCTGCGATTTCGGCGGGGCTGACCCATGACGTGTATCTGGTGATTGGCGACAAGCAGAAAAATGCCAACGGCTATGCGGTGCGTGCTTATGTAAAGCCGTTCGCGACATCGCTGTGGATCGGTGCCCTGATGCTGGCCTTTGGTGGTCTGCTCAGCCTGACTGACCGGCGCTATCGTGTGGCGGCCGGCGCGGCGCGGCGGCGTCCTCTACGCGGGCCAAAAACTCCGCCGGCGGAGGTGATCTGATGAAAAAACTGTTGGTTCTGATGACGCTGATCCTGCTGCCGATATTTGCCGGCCCTTCCTTTGCGGTGCTGCCCGATGAGATCATGAAGGACCCGGTGCTGGAAGCGCGGGCGCGGGAAATTTCCCAAGGCCTGCGGTGCCTTGTCTGTCGCAATGAGAACATCGACGACAGTGCGGCCGATCTGGCCCGCGATCTGCGCCTTTTGGTGCGCGAACGCCTGCGCAAGGGGGACACCGACGCCCAGGTGGTGGCCTATATCGTTGCCCGCTATGGCGAATATGTGCTGTTAAAGCCGACGGCAAAGGGCTCGAATATCGTCCTTTGGGCGGCGGGTCCGGTGATGCTGCTGCTGGCGGGCTGGATCGGCTTTTCCTTTATCCGGCGGCGCCGTGGCGAGGAGGCGGCAAATCTGAGCCCCGCCGAGCAGGCGCGTTTGCAGGAGATCCTGCAGGACTGACGCAAGGTCGCAAAGTTTCCGGTTTGCGCCGCGCCGCCCCTTGGGTAGGATCAGAGCGCGCAGTGACAGGCCAACCGGAGGGTTTCATGCAATATTCGACCGTTGAATACCAACTGAGCGGGGGGATTGCCCGCCTTTGGCTGAATCGTCCCGACGTCCTGAACGGGATGAATGCCGAGATGCGCGACGAGATTGGCGCCGCGTTCCGGCGGGCCGGGCAGGAGGCGCGGGTTCTGGTCCTGAGCGGCCGGGGACGCGGGTTTTGCTCGGGGCAGGATCTGGGCGGGGCGCTGGATGCTGCAGATCTGGACCTTGAGGCCACACTTCGGCGTGAATATGAGCCGATGCTGCGCGCGATTTACGACTGCCCCATTCCCACCATTGCTGCGGTCAACGGGCCGGCGGCCGGGGCCGGGGCCAATCTGGCTTTGGCGGCGGATGTGGTGATCGCCTCTGAGACCGCCTATTTCATGCAGGCGTTCTCGTTGATCGGGCTGATTCCGGATGCTGGCGGCACCTACTTTCTACCGCGCAACATGGGTTTTGCCAAGGCAATGGGGGCGGCGCTGTTTGCCGAAAAGATCACCGCACGTCAGGCCGCCGATTGGGGGATGATCTGGGAGGCGGTCCCGGAAAGCGAGTTTCAGGCCGTGGTGCAGCAGCGCGCCGAAACACTGGCCAACGGGCCGACAGCGGCCTATGGGCGGATCAAGACGGTCCTTCGGGCCAGTTTTGAAAACACCCTTGATGCGCAACTGGCGCTTGAGGCCCAACAGCAGGGGCTGGCGGGACACAGCCCGGACTTTGCCGAAGGGGTGCGCGCCTTCATTGAAAAACGAAAGCCCGATTTTCAAGGGAAATGACGGCACCCTCGCCGCAGGCGATCCGGAAGGTTAGTCATAACGGCCATGGGTATGGGGTGCCGGTCTCCGATAATTTTCAGGCGGATCGCAGCGGCCGGATTTTCAGCTTGGTGATGCGGTTGGCGCGCCGCTCCAGCACTTCAAAGTGAAAACCGTAAAAGCTGAACACCTGCCCCACGGTCGGGATGCTCTGGCTTTCGTGGATGACCAGACCGGCAACGGTGATGGCGTGGTCATCGGGGATGTCCCAGTCCGTCGCCCGGTTCAGATCACGGATCGTCATTGCTCCATCGACGATAAATTGCCCGTCATCCACCCGCCGGATACGGGTTTCGCCGCGGGTGTCGTGCTCATCGGCAATCTCGCCGACGATCTCTTCCAGAATGTCCTCAAGCGTGATCAGGCCTTGCAGGGCACCGTATTCATCGACCACCAGCGCGAAATGCGCGCGCCGCCGCAGAAACTGGCGCATCTGCGCATCCAGTGTCGTCGTCTCGGGAACAAAATAGGGCTTCATCGCCACATCGAGAACGTTGAATGCGTGCATCTCATCGGCCCCCTTCAGCTTGTGAACGGCGCGTAAGAGGTCCTTGGCGTGAACCACCCCGACGATATTTTCCGGCTCGCCCCGAAACACCGGCAGGCGCGTGTAATCGGATTGCAGGCACTGGTTCAGGATTGCCTCGGGCGGGTCGGCGGCGTCGATCATTTCGATTTCCGAGCGATGCAGCATGATCTCTTCGACTTCGCGATCCTTCAGATCCAGCGCCCCCAGCAGCCGGTCGCGGTCCTCTTTGCCCACCGCGCCCTCGGAATGGCCAAGGGCGATGGTGCCGGCGATTTCATCGTTGATTGCCAAAACCGAGCGCCCGGGATCGGTTTTGATCCCAAAGGCCCTGAGGCTGAGGCGCACATACCAGCGAATCGCCCCGACCAGCGGGCTGAGGCAAAAGACCAGAAACGAGATCACCGGCGAGACCAGAACCGCCGCGCTTTCGGGGTTGGTGATGGCATAGGTCTTGGGCATGACCTCGGCAAAAACCAGAACCAGAAGCGTCATCACCAGCGTTGCCAGCGCCACCCCACTGTCGCCAAAGATACGGGTAAACAGCGCCGTTGCCAATGACGCGGCCATGATGTTGACCAGATTGTTGCCCAGCAGAACCGCGCCGATCAGCCGCTCGGTATCCTCGGTGATTCGCAACGCTCGAATCGCGCCGCGTGAGCCCTTGTCCGCCATCGCCCGCAGCTTGCCCCGGCTGGCGGCGGTCAGCGCCGTTTCCGAGCCGGAAAAGAAGGCCGAGAAAACAAGCAGCGCGGCGATAAGAGCAACACTCAACCAAAAGCTGGTGTCAAACGTCACGATCTCGTGCAATTGGCTTTTCATGGCCGGTTTTGTCCTTAAAATACCTGCGAATGGGTTTGTTATGGGGGCAAACCCCGTCATCTGCAAGGGAGCGACGGGGGATGGAGATTTGCGATCTTGGCACGCTTGATGGTCCGGTTTTGCTGTTCGGCGGGCCCTATTCGAATGTGCAGGCCCTTGGCGCGCTGATGGACTGGGCCAACGCGGAGGGGATTCCGGCCAGCCATCGCATCTGCACCGGCGATGTGGTTGCCTATTGCGCCGACCCGCTGGCCTGCATTGATATGATGCGGGATCTGGCCCTGCCGATCGTTGCCGGGAATTGCGAGAAACAACTGTCCCGGGCCGCCGCCGATTGCGGCTGCGGCTTTGCGGCGGGCAGCACCTGCGAAGGTCTGTCGGCGGGCTGGTATGGCTATGCCAACGGCCTGCTCGACGATCGCGCGCGCCAGTGGCTGGGGGCCTGTCCCGACCGGCTTTTGTTTCGCCATCACGGGATGCGCCATGTGGTCATCCACGGCGGTGCCAGCGATATTTCCAGATTCCTGTGGCCAATCAGCCCGGACGATGATTTCTGGCATGAAATCAGCATATTGCAAGAAGAAGTCGGGGCGTTTGATGCGGTGGTTTCGGGCCATTCCGGGGTGCCTTTCATCCGCTGGATCGACGGGATTTCATGGCTCAACCCGGGCGCCATCGGGATGCCCGCCAATGACGGGCAGAGCAGCACCTCTTTTGCCGTTCTGGAGGGGGGCGAGATACGCTTTGAGTCGCTGGATTATGACGTCGGCGCGGCGGTCGAGGCGATGCGCGCGGCGGGTTTGACGCAAGGCTATGACGTGGCTCTGAGCAGCGGCTACTGGCCCAGCGAGGACGTGCTGCCCCGGGTCATGCGCCACGGGTTGAAACAGTCAGATGACACGCCATAAGTCCGCCATAAGCCCATCATCCCCGGTGCGCGCCCGATAGGCCGCGGGCCAGAGGAATGGTCAGATCACGGGGGCGTCTTGGGGGCCCGTTCAGCGGCGCGTCCCCGGCTTGATCCAGCCGCCGCCCAGAACCCGGCTGCTGTCCTTGGCATAAAACACGCAGGCCTGCCCTGGGGCAATTCCCTCTTCGGGGGTCAACAGTTCGACCTCGGCCCGCTCGGGCCCGTTCGGGCGCACAACAGCCGGGCGCGGTGGCCGGGTCGAACGCACCTTGACCGCGATCTCGTGCATTTCACGCGAATCAAAGCTGCCGTCACCCAGCCAGTTGACCTCGGCAATCGGAAAGCTGCGGGTCTCAAGCTCCGCCTTGGGGCCGACAATGACGGCGCGCCGCTGGGTGTCGAGGTGAACCACGTAGAGCGGCTCTCCCCCACCGATCCCAAGGCCGCGCCGCTGCCCGATCGTGTAATGGATGACCCCCTTGTGCTGGCCCAGAACTCGGCCCGACAGGTCCAGAATATCCCCCGGCTCGGCTGCCCCGGGGCGCAGCTTTTCGATGACCGAGGCGTAATTCCCGTTCGGCACGAAACAGATATCTTGACTGTCCGGCTTGTCCGCAACCGGCAGACCGTATTTGCGCGCCAAAGCCCGGGTCTCGGCCTTGGATTTAAGATGCCCCAAGGGAAAGCGCAGATAGTCCAACTGCGGGCGGGTGGTTGAAAACAGAAAATAAGACTGATCGCGCGCCGGATCCGCCGCCTGATGCAGCTCGGGCCCTGAAGCGCCGGTAAAACGCTGGATATAATGTCCCGTGGCCATGCAATCGGCGGACAGATCCTTTGCCGTTTCCAGAAGATCGCGGAATTTCACCCGCTCGTTGCAGCGAATGCAGGGAACCGGGGTTGCGCCGGCCAGATAGCTGTCGGCAAATTCGTCAATGACTGATTCGCGAAAGCTGTTCTCGTAATCCAGCACATAATGCGCAAAGCCCATCTCTTCGGCAACGCGGCGGGCATCGTGGATGTCCCGCCCGGCGCAACAGGCGCCCTTTTTGGCCAGCGCCGCGCCGTGGTCATAGAGCTGTAGCGTGATGCCGATGACCTCATAGCCCTCGTCGGACAGTTGCGCAGCGACGACCGAGCTGTCCACGCCTCCGGACATGGCCACGATCACGCGGGTCTCGGCTGGTGGTTTGGCAAAGCCGAGTGAGTTCAGTCTGGACGAGTCGTGGGCCACGTTTGAACCAGCCTTTCAGGTTTGAGAGGAAATATAGGAAAATCTTAGCCACTCTCAAGGGGCGCCTTATCCGACTATTAAGACCCTCGCGTCAAGCTTTCGACCCGAAAGGAGTCGGGAGATGTATATCAAAAAGGAAAAGGGCCCGGTTTTTGTGACGTTGCCGGACGGGCGGAAAATCAGCCGCGCCGATCTGCCACCAAAAACCACGGTCCGGTGGGTTGCCAGCCGCAAGGCGCGCGTGGTTGAGGCGGTGGACGCCGGGCTGATCGACGTCGAGGAGGCCTGCGAGATTTACGGGCTGAGCGATGAAGAGCTGAACGCGTGGCGGCGACTTGTGCGCGAATTCGGGGTGAAGGGGCTGAAGGTGACCCAGACACAAAAGTATAGACAACTTTAGGTTGTTTTAGTATAAGAGGCGGAGAAAAGGTAACGTCTGGTTAACTAATCTCGGCGAATGTTGGTCAAGACATCGCGCTGCCATCGGAGAAAACTCATGCGAATACTGCTCGTCGAAGATGATCCCACCACTTCAAAAAGCATTGAAATGATGCTGACCAATGCCAACCTCAACGTCTATGCAACAGACCTCGGTGAAGAGGGGATCGATCTGGCAAAACTCTATGATTACGACCTTATCCTCTTGGACCTGAACCTGCCAGATATCGACGGGCACGAGGTTCTGCGCCATTTGCGCCGGGCGCGGGTCGATACGCCAATCCTGATTCTCTCGGGCAATGACGACGCTGAGAACAAGATTCGCGGCTTTGGCTTTGGCGCCGACGACTACCTGACAAAACCGTTCCACCGCGAAGAGCTGATCGCCAGAATTCACGCAATCATCAGGCGATCAAAGGGGCACGCACAGTCCATCATCAAGACCGGACAGATCACCGTCAATCTCGAGGCCAAAACAGTCGAGGTCGATGGCGTAGCCGTGCATCTGACCGGCAAGGAATACCAGATGCTGGAACTGCTTTCACTGCGCAAGGGGACGACGCTGACCAAGGAAATGTTTCTGAACCATCTTTACGGCGGAATGGATGAACCTGAACTGAAAATCATCGATGTCTTTATCTGCAAATTACGCAAGAAACTGTCGCTGGCCCTCGGTGGTGACAATTATATCGAAACCGTCTGGGGACGAGGCTATGTCTTGCGCGACCCCGAGCCGGCCTCCGTGCCCGCGCAGATTGCCATAGGCGCCTGATGCCGGGGGGGCTGATGGTGGGGGCTGCGCGGCGGTTTCCTATCAATTGACTGGACGTGGCCTGCGTGTCGCCCTATCTCTCTTTTGCCAGTGGGAAAAGAGGTGGAGATGGCCGGGGAACAGCCTGTGGAAAATCTGGACGCAGCCGCAGCCCGGGTTGAGTTGAAACGCCTTGCCGATCTGTTGGGTCAGGCCAATAGGGCCTACCACACCGAAGATTCCCCGATCATGGATGACGCAGAATATGACCGTCTACGTCGTCGCAACAGTGCAATCGAGGCCCGTTTTCCGCAGTTGAAACGCGCCGACAGCCCAAGTGAATCCATTGGTGCGCCGCTGGCTGACGGCTTTGTCAAGGTCACCCACAGCCAGCGCATGATGTCGCTGGGCAACGCCTTTTCTGACGAGGATGTTGCCGAATTCGTTGACCGAGTCCGTCGCTTTCTGGGTCTGCCTGCCGAGGCTGGTCTACAATTTACGGCTGAACCAAAAATCGATGGTCTGTCCCTGTCCTTGCGCTATGAAAACGGTCAACTGCTGCAGGCCGCAACCCGCGGTGACGGAACCACAGGGGAAGACGTCACAAAAAATGCTTTGACGATCAAGGATATTCCCCATTTTCTGCACAATGCTCCGGAAATTCTTGAGGTGCGGGGTGAGGTTTATATGCTGCATCGGGATTTTGATGCGCTCAATAAACGCCAGATGGAGGCCGGGGAAAAACCTTTTGCCAATCCGCGCAACGCCGCCGCCGGCTCTCTGCGCCAGCTCGATCCAGAGATCACCCGAAGCCGCCCGCTTAGATTTTTTGCCTACGCTTGGGGAGATCTGTCCGAACCTCTTGGAGAGACCCAGATATCCGCACTCAACCATCTGGAATTGCTTGGGTTTTCCGTGAACGCGCTGACCAGATCCTGTGCTTCTCTTGCGCAGATGCTGGCGCATTATCGCGATATTGAATCGCGTCGTGCCATCCTTGGCTATGATATCGACGGGGTGGTTTACAAGGTCGACGATCTGCGGCTTCAAACACGACTCGGGTTTCGCTCGACCACGCCGCGATGGGCTATCGCCCATAAATTTCCAGCCAAAATTGCCCATACGCGGCTGGAAGATATCGAAGTTCAGGTCGGGCGAACCGGCGCTCTCAGCCCTGTCGCCCGTCTTTTGCCCGTGACTGTTGGCGGGGTGGTGGTTTCAAATGCGACTCTGCACAACGAGGATTACATCGCCGGATACGATTCGACCGGGCAGACGATCCGCGAGGGGCGCGACATTCGCAAGGGCGACTGGGTCGAGGTTTACCGTGCTGGTGACGTTATCCCTAAAATCCGCGATGTCGATCTTACCCGTCGCCCTGCCGACAGCACGCCCTATGTTTTCCCGACAACCTGCCCAGAATGTGGATCGGACGCGGTGCGCGAGCCCGGCGATTCCGTGCGCCGATGCACGGGCGGGCTGAGTTGCCCCGCCCAATCCATTGAAAAGTTAAAGCATTTTGTTTCACGCGGGGCCTTTGATATTGAAGGTCTCGGGGCAAAGCAGATTGAAGCATTTTACCACGATGACACCCTTTCGATCCGCGAACCCGCCGATATCTTTACCTTGGAACAACGCGACGCCGCATCCCTGACAAAACTGAAAAATCGCGATGGCTGGGGCGAAAAATCGGCGGATAACTTGTTTGCGGCGATTCGTGCACGGCGAAAAATCCCGTTGCCACGTTTGATTTATGCGCTGGGAATCCGCCATGTCGGAGAAAGTTCGGCGCAGGTTCTGGCCAATCATTTCGGCACCTGGACAGCCTTTCAATCCTGCTTGATTGAGGCAAAAAATGAAACCGGCCCAGCCTGGGATGAGCTTTTATCCATCGATGGAGTCGGTCCGGTCATGGCCTCGGCGCTGGTGGCGGCGTTTCATCAGGATGCATCGCGCGCGCTGATCAACCGACTCTTGCGCCATCTTGAGGTTAAAGACGCCGAACCGACCGCGCAAGACAGTCCGATTGCCGGAAAAACCATCGTATTCACCGGCACGCTCGAACAGATGACCCGCGCCGAGGCCAAGGCGCGGGCCGAGTCGCTGGGTGCCAAGGTCTCGGGCTCGGTTTCAGCGCGTACAGATATCGTGGTGGCCGGGCCGGGCGCGGGCTCCAAGGCGAAAAAGGCGAAAACTTTGGGGCTGACGGTGTTGAATGAGGTTGAATGGCTTGAATTGATCGGCTGAAACCGTCGACAATGGGGGATGAACACGCGACCGGAAATCCTGTTTCCTCTGTTTGCCGGGATCACGACTCTGCCGGGGGTTGGTCCACGGGTGGCCAAGGCCTTGGCCGAGATCAAGATTACCCGACCTCGGGATCTGCTGTTGACCTTGCCCCAAAACGGGATCCAGCGAAATTTGCGGGCGTCAGTTCTGGACGTTACCCCGCCTGCTGTCGCGACAGTCGAGGTCGAGGTCCGCGCGCACCACAAAAATCCGGCAAGGGGGCGCCCATACCGGGTCAGCGTGAGCGATGCAAAGACCAGTTTCCAGCTGGTTTTTTTCCATCCGCGCGTTGATTGGCTGCAGCGGACGCTGCCCGTTGGCCAGCGGCGCGTGGTCTCGGGCAAGGTCGAGATTTTCGACGGTGTGGCGCAAATGGTGCATCCCGACTACATCCTTGCGCCAAGCGAGTCCGCGTCCATCCCCGAGTTCGAGCCGGTTTATCCGCTGGCCACGGGCCTTGCACAAAAGACAGTCCGCCGCGCAGCGATGGCCGCGGTTGAGCGCGCGCCCGAATTGTCCGAGTGGATCGAGCCGGGTCTAAAAGCCGCAAACAACTGGCCCGATTGGCACGCAGCGGTGGAGCGCGCCCATCACCCGACGAAAATGGCAGACCTTTCGCCTGCATCTCCGGATCGTGCGCGTCTGGCCTATGACGAAATGCTGGCGCACCAGATCAGCCTTGCGCTGGCGCGGAAAAACCACCTGAAAGTTCGCGGAAAACAAAGCGTCGGAACCCAAAATATCCAGTCCAACATATTGAAGAAATTGCCTTATAAGCTGACCGGCGCACAGGAACATGCGATTTCAGATATCGCAAAAGACATGGCCGCCCAGACCCGAATGAACCGTCTCTTGCAGGGCGATGTGGGGTCGGGAAAGACGGTGGTTGCGCTGCTGGCCATGCTGATCGCGGTCGAGGCCGGCGGGCAGGCGGTCATGATGGCGCCGACGGAAATTCTGGCGCGGCAACATTTTGACAGCTTGGCGCCGTTGCTGCGGGAATGTGGCGTTTCGCTGGAGATTGTGACCGGGCGCGACAAGGGCAAGCTGCGCCAGAAAAAGCTGCAGGCGCTGGCCAAGGGCGAGATACAGATCCTGCTGGGCACGCATGCGGTCATTCAAAACGACGTCGTTTTTCACGATCTGCGCCTTGCAATCATTGATGAGCAGCACCGATTCGGAGTGCGCCAGCGCATGGATCTGGGGCAAAAGGGGCAGGGCGTCGATGTGCTGGTGATGACGGCCACGCCGATCCCGCGCTCGTTGGCGCTGGCCAATTACGGTGATATGGATATCTCGGTGCTGGATGAAAAGCCCCCCGGACGGCGGCCGGTCCAGACCTCGGTCCTGCCGGCGGGACGTCTAGGCGAGGTCATCGCGCATCTGAAAACAGCGATCGCGGCGGGGCGGCAGGCCTATTGGGTGTGTCCGCTGGTCAGCGAAAGCGAGACGCGCGAGTGGACTGCGGCCAAGGAACGGTATGATTCGCTCTGCCAGGCGTTGGGAGCCGACCGGGTCGGGTTGGTGCACGGGCAGATGCCCGCCTCGGACAAGGACGCGGCGATGGCCCGCTTTGTGGCCGGAGAAACCAGCGTTCTGGTCGCAACCACCGTGATCGAGGTCGGGGTGGATGTGCCGCAGGCCTCGATCATGGTCATTGAACAGGCCGAGCATTTCGGTCTGGCCCAATTGCATCAGCTGCGCGGTCGGGTCGGGCGTGGGGCGACGGACTCATCCTGCGTTCTGGTCTATTCGCCACCTCTTTCGCGGACGGCTCAAAAACGTCTGGCTGCGATGCGTGAGTCCGACGACGGCTTTGCGCTGGCCGAGCTGGATCTGACCTTGAGGGGGGCTGGAGATATCCTTGGCGTGCAGCAATCCGGCGTGCCAAAATTTCGCATCGCGGACTTGGAGACACAGGCACATCTGATGAAAATGGCGCAGGATGATGCGCGTTTACTGACAAGAACAGACCCGGAACTGTCATCTCCACGCGGGCAGGCGGCGCGTGTTCTTCTGTACTTGATGGAGCAAGACAAGGGAATACGTTTAATTACAGTTGGTTGATGAACTTTCTTCAAGTGGTATTAACGAACTGTTCACAAATGTTCTAAAAAAGTTCTTTACAAGTTCTTAAGGTTTATGGAACAAAGGAGCAACAGAATCGCTGAAGTTAAGGGGTTATTCATGATTTCGCACCTGAAACAGATCATCCTGCGCTCACCGGGTGACGTGCTGGCCGATATGATCGGCGTTGCATCGATTTTTGTTATCCTCATCGTCGGCCTCAATCTGACCGCCTTGGGATAAGTTTTGCCTGCGTTTCCAGCGTATATTTGGCCTTCGCATCTCTGTCCCCAAATTGACATGCGTGGCTCTGGTTTTGCCTGACCAAAGCGGCTGATCTTTTGTGATCACAAATATGCAAACGGACGCATAACCTGACGCCGCACATCCTGACCGGATGCTGCGGCGTTTTTTTCAGGCGGTTGGAGTCAGGGCCTGCTCGAAGGCTTCGCAGGTCGCTTCGAGCGCCAGCATGATCGAGGCATGCCGGTTCTTGTAGGCGCGGGCCGGGCGCAGAACCTCAAGTTCATCAAACGGGGACTCGGGCGCGGGGCCGTCCTCGCTGAGCATCCGTTGCAGGGATTCGCGGGCCGATTTGATCTGTTCAAGGCTGCAGCCAATGGCATTTGCTCCAACGACTGAGGCGGCAGTCTGTCCCAGCGCGCAGGCCTTGACCTCTTGGCCAAAGGCGACGATCCGCCCATCCTTGAGGTTTAGATCAACCGTCACATTCGAGCCGCAGAGCGGTGAGCGTCGTCGTGCGCTTCCATCGGGGTTGCTCAGGCGCTGGCAATGCGGGATGCTGGCGGCAAGGGCCAGAATCCGTCCCGAATAGAGTTTGATCAAATCCTGTTCCCCGCTCATCCGCAGCACGACCTTTCCAATTCATGGCATGACCTCTAAATAGGCGATGATTTCGGCTTTGGAAAGGATGGTTGCGAATGTCGCGCGAATTTGACCTTGAAAGCCTGCGTTTTGACGCCGACGGTCTGATCCCGGCGATTGCGCAGGACGATGAGAGCGGCGAGGTGCTGATGCTGGCCTGGATGAACCGCACCGCCTTGCAACGCACACTAAAGAGCGGAAGGGTCACATATTGGTCGCGCTCGCGTCAAGAATTGTGGGAAAAGGGGCTGAGCAGCGGCCACCGGCAGAGTCTGATCGATCTGCGCGTGGACTGCGACCGGGACTGCATTTTGATGCGGGTTCGCCAGATCGGACCGGCCTGTCACACCAACCGCCCGTCGTGTTTTTTTACCGCCGTGCGGGACGGCCAGGAGGTCATTCTGAGCGCGCCGGTGGAATAGGATCCATTAACCCCAGCATTCGGCGGATGTCCTCGGGCCGGGCTCCGGCTTGGCGCAGGCTGCGAAGGGCGCGGGCATCGTCGCGTTTGGCCAGACGTTTTCCGTTGTCGTCCCGGATCAGGCGATGGTGGTGGTAAACGGGGGTCGGCAGGGACAGGAGCGCCTGCAGCAAGCGGTGCAGAAAGGTACTGGCAAACATGTCCTCGCCGCGCGTAACGTGGGAAATCCCTTGTGCCGCATCGTCTACCACCACCGCCAGATGGTACGAGGTGCCGATGTCGCGCCGCGCCAGAACGATGTCGCCGTGACTCTGCTGCAGGATATCGGCCTGCAGCAGGTGGCGTCCGGCATGACGCGGTCCGGTTTCGTCAAAGCCGAGTTCGCCAAGCGCGCGGGCACCGCCGACAGCGGCGATGGCGCGCCCCATATCAAGGCGGATCGCGTCGTTTTCTTGTCGTGACGCCATGCTGCGATGACGGCATGTTCCGGGGTAGGGTGGCGGCAGGTCATTTGTGATCACATTTTCCTGTGGCGCCGAGAGGGCCTCGGCGATGTCCCGGCGTGTGCACGAGCAGGGGTAACATAAACCCTGTGATATCAGTTTGTTGAGAGCCTCTTGGTAAAAAAAGAAGCGACGGCTTTGACGCAGAACCGGGGGCGTCCAAGACAGGCCCAGCCAGCTGAGGTCCTGAAAGATTGCCTCCTCAAAGGCGGGGCGTGCGCGGGTCTGGTCGATGTCCTCGATGCGGAGCAGAAAGGTTCCGCCTACGGCCCTTATCTGCGCCCAGATTGTCAGGGCCGAGAACGCATGGCCAAGATGCAGAAAGCCGCTTGGCGATGGTGCGAAACGCTGGCGCATCAGCCCACTGCGGGGCCAGCCTGCGGGGCTAGCCAGCCCAAAAATGCCGCCTTGGCGCGGTCGGTGTAGCCGAGGTAGCGCTGTTTGCGGTTGCGCCGTCCCCGAGCAGCGGACTCAAGCGGCGGGAACAGGCCGAAATTGACGTTCATCGGTTGAAAACTGCGGGCGTCGGCACCGCCGGTAATATGGTGCAAAAGCGCCCCCATAGCGGTCTCGATAGGCGGCGCGGGCAGAGTCCGGCCGCTTTGGCTGGCCGCCGCCATGCGTCCCGCCAGCAGCCCCATCGCGGCGCTTTCGACATAGCCCTCGACGCCGGTGATCTGACCGGCAAAGCGGATATGGGGGGCGGATTTCAGGCGCATGTTCTGATCCAGAAGCCGCGGAGAATTGATGAAGATATTTGCATGAATCCCGCCGAGGCGGGCGAAATTCGCGTTCTCCAAACCCGGAATCCGTTTGAAAACATCGAGTTGTGCGCCATACTTCATCTTGGTCTGAAAGCCAACGATATTGTATAGGGTGCCCAGTGCATTGTCACGCCGCAGCTGCACGACGGCATGGGCCTTGGTTTGTGGGTCGTGCGGATTTGTGAGGCCAACTGGCTTCATCGGGCCGTGACGCAGGGTTTCGCGGCCGCGTTCGGCCATTACCTCGATCGGCAGGCAGCCGTCAAAATAGGGGGTGTCGGTCTCGCCGTCGTGAAAGGTCGTCTTGTCCGCCGCCAGCAGGGCGTCGATGAAATCGTCGTATTGCGCCCGCGTCATCGGGCAGTTGATATAGGCGGTGCGCTCAGCCTCGGTCTCGCCCTTGTCATAGCGGGACTGAAACCAGGCCTGGTTAAGGTCGATGCTGTCGGCGTAAACGATGGGGGCGATGGCGTCAAAGAAGGACAGGGCGGTTTCGCCGCTGGCGGCGCGGATGGCCTCGGCCAGCCGACCCGAGGTCAGCGGACCAGTGGCGATGATCACCTGTCCCCAGTCGGGCGGGGGCAGGGTGGAGATCTCGTCCGTTTTTATGGTGACAAGGGGGTGGGCGCGCAAGGTTGCAGAGACGCCTGCGGAAAATGCCTGCCGGTCCACCGCCAGGGCACTGCCCGCGGGCAGGGCATGGGCGTCGGCGTTGGCCATGATCAGGCTGTTGGCGCGGCGCATCTCCCAGTGCAGCAGGCCGACAGCGTTGCTGCTGTCGTCATCCGAGCGAAACGAGTTCGAGCAGACCATCTCGGCCAGATCACCGGTCTTGTGGGCAAAGGTTTCGACCTTGGGGCGCATCTCGTGGAGGATAACCGGCAGGCCGCGGTTGACGATCTGCCACGCGGCTTCGCTGCCGGCCATGCCGCCACCGATGATATGGATTGGCTGTGTCATGGCGCCCGTTTAGTGCGCCGATCTGCCGGTGTGAAGCGGTTTTGCGAAATCGCGCCGGAAAATGCGTGAGTGTCGGCGGCGCAGACAAAGAAAGGGGCCGCGATCTGCACGGCCCCAGTCAGGGAGAAACTGTGTGGTAAAGGCCGTTCAGGCCGTCGGTGGTGTCAGATCGATCGCGGCGGTCTGGATGGCAATCTCGGAGGCGGCCCGCTCGGCCAAGCGGTGCTTTTCAGTCTGTTTCAGCAGGAAATTGTCCAGCGCATAACAGCCGCGACCGTGGCTGAACAGCATCAGAAGGCCGCCGATCATGGCCAGATCGCGCCAGAACGCGCCCAGCGCCAAGGGGTCGCCCGGCACATAATTCAGAATGAAGCTGGACCAGAAGAGATAGAGCGCCAGCAGCGCCGAGGCCAGACGGGTTTGAAACCCGACCAGAATTGCCAGAGCCGCCACGATCTGAAACGCAGCGTTCGGCCAGATCAGGTAACCGGGAACCGCGCTGAGCGACAGAAAACGCCCCATCGAGTTCGGATCGACGATAACCCCACCGGCTGCCGCGATAAAATACGAGGCGATCAACACCCGCGCAGTTGCGTGTGCAAATTCCTGCATCTGCCGCTGTTTGCGTTGCACAGAATTCATTTCCTTGTCCCCTTGCCATCGGGCGCAGCGAACATCGCTCCGGGCCCCTGTCTTTTTTCATTACGGAAACAATCGCCGGTAATTATGGCGGAAATAAGGAAGGGTCGGGTAAAAATATAACCGTTTTTGCAGCCAAACAGTGCAGTTTTGCGGGAATCCGGCCAATTTCGCGGCGGATCAAGACAATTTTTTTGAAGGTTTTGACGAAAATTTGCGATTTTTCACGTTTCCGAGTGGTCTCGGGATCTCAGCGCGACTGGCGCTGGATTGGGGACAATCCCGAGAGTCCCCAACCGGCCCCCGACGGCCGCCAACCGGCCCCCGACGGCCGCCAACCGGCCTGAACGCGCCGTAAACCTTTTGGGACCCGGCCCTATGCTGTCGGGTCTGCGTCTTGCGGGGCGCTATCCTCGGCTTCTCCCTGATCGGCAACCAGCGCCACCGAGACCACCTCTTCGCCACTGGCGGTATCAAAGACCTTGACGCCGCTTGACGCACGCCCCTGACGTGAAATTCCGGCCACCGGGCAGCGAATGGATTGGCCGGTCGAGGTTGCCAGCATGATCTGGTCGTCGTCCTCGACCGTGAACGAGGCCACGATCGTGTCACCGCGTCGGCCCAGATTGGCGGCGGCGATTCCCTGCCCGCCGCGCCCGGACACGCGGTATTCATGGGCGCTGGAGCGTTTGCCGTACCCGCGGGCGGTAATCGTCAGAATCCATTGTTCCAAGGCGCTCAATTCGGCGTAACGCTCGGTTGACAGCTGGCTGTCCACGCCACCGCCTTCGATCTCGCCAGTTTCATCGCCGGTGATGGCGCGGCGCATCTTGAAATAGGCGGCGCGCTCATCGGCGCTGGCCTCTACGTGGCGGATGACGGCCATCGAGACCACCCGGTCCCCCTCGGCCAACCGGATGCCGCGCACGCCGGTGGAATCGCGGCCCTTGAAAACGCGCACATCGGTCACCGGAAAACGGATCACCTTGCCTTGGGCGGTGGTCAGCAGGAAATCGTCCCTTTCGTTGCAGATGCGCGCATTCACCAAATCCACCCCCTCGGGCAGTTTCATAGCGATCTTGCCGTTGCGCATGACATTGGTGAAATCACTGAGCGCGTTGCGCCGCACTCCGCCGGTAGACGTGGCAAAGACAATCTGAAGGTCCGCCCAATCATCCTCGGGCACGTCAACGGGCATGATTGCGGCCACGCCGACGCCCGACGGGATCGGCAGGATGTTGACGATTGCCTTGCCGCGGGCATGGCGCCCGCCCGGCGGCAGGCGCCATGTCTTCAGCTTGTAAACCATGCCGGCGGTGGTGAAGAACAGCAACGGCGTGTGGGTGTTGGCGACAAACAGGGTGGTGACGAAATCCTCGTCCTTGGTGGCCATCCCCTGCAGCCCCTTGCCGCCGCGTCTCTGGGCGCGGAAATCTGCCAGATGGGTGCGTTTGATATAGCCCGAGTTGGTAACGGTGACGACCATGTCCTCGCGCTCGATCAGGTCCTCGTCATCCATGTCCCCGACGTGATCGACGATCTCCGAGCGGCGCGGCACGGCAAAGGCCTCACGCACCTCTTTCAGCTCATCACTGATGATCGACATGATGCGCGGACGGGAATGCAGGATATCGAGGCAATCGGTGATCTTGTCGGCCAGGAGTTGCAGCTCGTCCGTCACCTCCTTGACCCCCATCGCGGTCAGGCGTTGCAGGCGCAATTCCAGAATGGCCCGTGCCTGGGTTTCGCTGAGGTGATAGGTGCCGTCGTCGTTGATCGTGTGGCTGGGATCATCGATCAGGCGGATGTAATCGGCGATGTCCTGGGCGGGCCAAGCGCGTGTCATCAGGCGCGCGCGTGCTTCGGCGGGGTCGCTGGAGGCACGAATGGTGGTGACGATCTCGTCCACGTTCGAGACCGCCACCGCCAGCCCGCAGAGGACATGGCTGCGGTCGCGGGCCTTGCGCAGGTCAAAGGCGGTCCGTCTCGCGACCACCTCTTCGCGAAAATCTATGAACGATGTCAGGAACTTGCGTAGGGTCAGCTGCTCGGGTCGGCCGCCATTCAGGGCCAGCATATTGCAGCCGAACGAGGTCTGCATCGGGGTAAAGCGGAATAGCTGGTTAAGCACCACCTCGGGCGTCGCATCGCGTTTTAGCTCGATCACCACACGCACGCCGACACGGTCGCTTTCGTCCTGCACATGGGCGATGCCTTCGATCTTTTTGTCGCGCGCAACCTCGGCAATTTTCTCGATCAATGTGGATTTGTTGACCTGATAGGGAATCTCGTCCAGAATCAGCGCAAACCGGTCCTTGCGAATTTCCTCGACCCGGGTTTTCGCACGCAAAATAACGCTGCCGCGCCCCTCGGTATAGGCCTTGCGTGCGCCGGCGCGCCCCAGAATAACGCCGCCGGTGGGGAAATCCGGGGCAGGGATGTAGGCCATCAACTGCTCGCTGTCGAGATCGGGCGTTTCGATCAGGGCAAGGGTTGCATCGATCACCTCGCCCAGATTGTGCGGCGGGATATTGGTGGCCATACCGACCGCGATGCCGCCAGCGCCGTTGACCAGCATATTGGGAAAGCGCGCCGGCAGAACCGTCGGCTCCTGATCCTTGCCGTCGTAATTGTCAATGAAATCAACGGTATCTTTTTCGATATCGGCCAATAGGCTGGCCGCCGGCTTGTCCATGCGCACTTCGGTGTAACGCATCGCAGCGGCGCTGTCACCGTCCATCGAGCCAAAGTTTCCCTGACCGTCCAAGAGCGGCAGGCTCATGGAAAAGGGCTGCGCCATGCGCACCAGCGCGTCATAGATCGCAGAATCGCCGTGGGGGTGGTATTTCCCCATCGTGTCGCCCACCGGACGGGCCGATTTGCGATATGGTTTGTCGTGGCCGTTGTTGGTTTCATACATCGCATAAAGGATGCGTCGATGCACCGGCTTCAACCCGTCGCGCAAATCGGGGATGGCGCGGCTGACGATCACGCTCATGGCGTAATCCAGATACGAGGTCTTCATCTCGGCTTCGATATTTACCGAGGGTCCGTCATACGCGTCCCGGCCCGAGGGGGTTTCTTCTGTCTTTTCAGGGGGTTCTGTCGGATTGCTCACGAGGCTTTGACCTGTATTCTTGGATGCCATATCTTGTGCCAGGCAGTATAAGCCTCCCTATATCCATGCGCAATGCAGGAGTTTCCTGCTGTTTGGCAGCCGCCGCAATATTCTGCTAACAACTTGAAATCATTAGAATTTGAACTGGCGTGAGGCTTGACGAAACGGTTTTGGCACGCCACTCTTTCAGTATGAGCAAGAAAAGAGGTCCGTGATGAAAGAAACCGAGCTGGAGTTGATGCTGAAAGGATACGGCCTGACGACCGCCGAGATATTTTATCGCATGCCGGATTATCGCAATGTTCTCAATACCTTCGTGTGGCAGGAATATGATCTGGCGCCGGATTATCCGAAACTTTACAAATTTCTGGATTTCTGGCGTTCCAAGATCGAGGGGCCGCTGCATTCGGTGCGCTTTGTGCATCGCACCCTGATCTCACCCGGCACATGGCGCAACGTGGCCGGTGAGTTTGTCCTGAACTGAGCTGGCCCACAGGCGTTTCGGGGATGCACGGAGGGCACGCGGGGGCCGGTTTGCCGTTGCACCGCCCGCGCTGCGGGATTATGGCCTGCCTGCACCGCCGAGGCAGAGGAGCCAAGCACCATGAGAACGCCGCTGGATCAGGCCCATGCGCAGATGCAGGATGCGCCCGAGGATGCGGCGCTGAGGCTGCGCTATTACGAACGTCTGGCGCAATGCGAGCTGTTTCTGTTGCTTGAGCGCGAGGCCGCGAATGATTCGATTGCTCCGGTGATCTTTCCGTTCGAGGGGGACAGCTATGGTTTGGCCTTTGACAGCGAGGCCCGGCTGACTGATTTTACCGGTCGTGCCGCACCATTTGTGGCGATGTCGGGCCGACAACTGGCCGAGATGCTGGCTGGGCAGGGGCTTGGGCTGGGCGTCAATCTGGATGTTGCGCCCTCGAGCCACCTGCTGCCGCCGGCAGCACTGACGTGGATGCGCGAGGTTTTGCAGAACACCCCCACACAGGCACGCGACCGACCGGTGGAATTGACGGCCCCTCTCGGGGTGGACGAGGGGGTACTGCGGGCGCTGGATGCAAAATTTGCCGCCGGCACCGGTCTGGCGGATCACGCGCTGCTGGCCGGAGTGCGCTATGAGGACGGACGCCAAGGGCTGTTGCTGGCCGTGATCTCACCCCGTGCCGGGGCTGAGCGCGCCCTGCGTCAGGCGGTGGCGGAAACCGTCAGCTTTAGCGCCGCCGAGATGGCGCTGGATGTGACCTTTCTCGCTGCGGATGAGGCCCTTTCGCAGCGCATGGCCCGGGTCGGTCTGCGGTTTGATTTCCCCAAGCCCGAGATTTCCCGACCGCTTCCTGCCGCCCCCGGCATGGACCCGGACAACCCGCCAAAGCTGCGCTGAGGCCGAGGATGGCGGCCGGGGTCGCGCGTCGGGCAGGTCAGGCGGGCATCTGATTGTGTTTGCGCTGCATGAATTCCTTGGCGGTTTCCACGGCAACGGCCGCGTCGCGGCAATAGGCGTCAGCGCCGATCGCCTTGGCAAACTCTTCGTTCAGGGGGGCACCCCCGACCAGAACCGTGTAATCGTTGCGGATGCCCTTTTCCACCATCGTGTCGATCACCACCTTCATATAGGGCATGGTGGTGGTCAGAAGGGCGGACATGCCCAGAATGTCGTAATCGTCGCTTTCCAGCGCGCCGAGGTAATTTTCGACCGGATTGTTGATGCCAAGGTCGGTGACCTCGAACCCGGCACCCTCCATCATCATGGTGACCAGATTCTTGCCGATGTCGTGGATGTCGCCCTTGACCGTGCCGATCACCATCCGGCCGACGCGTGGCGCGCCGGTTTCGGCCAGCAGCGGTTTCAGGATTGCCATTCCCGCTTTCATCGCGTTGGCGGCCAGCAGCACCTCGGGGACAAACAGGATGCCGTCGCGAAAGTCATCACCCACAACCTTCATTCCGGCGACCAGCGCCCGGGTCAGCACCTCGTAGGGTTCCCAGCCGCGCTCAAGCAGAATATTGACCCCTTCCTCGATTTCTTCGCTGAGGCCATCGTAAAGGTCGTCGTGCATCTGCAGCGTCAGTTCTTCGTCGTCAAGTTCGGCAAGGACGATATCGTCTTCTTCCTCGGACATGGGGCAAATCCTGTGTTGGTCGCACTGTGGCGTTTGAAAACCGTGGCGTATGAAACAAGTGTTGTCTGCAACTATTCTGCGTCGTCAAACCGGGTCTGCGACTTTAACGACATTTCCATTGTCGCAACCGACCTTTGCGCACCGCATCGGGGGTGTCAGCGGCGGCCACGGCGGCGTTCGCGCCGGGCCGGGGCGGCGGGGCCATTGCCAGTGCCGTCACTGTCGCTGGAAAACGGGCCGATGGTGGCAGCGATCGCTTCGAGGCTGGGAGCGGCGCCCTTGGGGCGGCTGTCAAGGGCCGCGCGCATCTTTTCCAGATGCTCGGGCATGGTGCCGCAGCAGCCGCCGATGATCTGCGCTCCGGCGTCGCGCGCCATTACCGCGTATTCGGCCATCAGCTCGGGGGTGCCGTCGTAATGGATGTGGCCGTGCTCGAATTTCGGGATGCCGGCGTTTCCCTTGGCAATCAGGGGCTGGGCCGCACCGGCGGCGACAAAACCCAGAAGCGTGCGCAACAGATCCGAGGCGCCGACCCCGCAATTTGCCCCAAAGGCCAGCGGCTTGTGCGCGATCTTGTCGATCATCGCCACCATGTCGCTGGAGGTCAGGCCCATCATCGTGCGCCCTGCGGTGTCAAAGCTCATCGTGCCGCACCACGGCATCCCGGCCAGCGCAATACCTTCGGCCGCGGCCAGATATTCCTCGCGAGCTGACAGGGTTTCAACCCAGAGAACATCCGCGCCCCCCTCTTTCAGACCCTCGGCCTGTTCGTGAAACATCTCGACCGCGTTTTCGTGGCTGAGCGTGCCCACCGGCTGCATGATTTCGCCGGTCGGCCCCATCGAGCCGGCGACGATCACCTTGCGCCCGGCGGTGTCGGCGACCTCGCGGCCGATCTCAGCGGCGATGCGGTTCAGCTCGCGCACCCGGGACTGGGCATTGTGCAGCTTCAGGCGCGAATAATTGCCGCCAAAGCTGTTGGTCAGGAACAGATCGCTGCCCGCGCCCACGGCCCCCTGATAGAGGGCAGTGATCTTTTCGGGGTGCGTATCGTTCCAGAGTTCCGGCGCTTCGCCCGCTTCAAGTCCCATGTTGAACAGGTTGGTCCCCGTTGCCCCATCGGCCAGCAGCCAGCCCTTTTTCGCCAGCATCTCGGTAATCGGATCAGTCATCATTCTGCCCTTCCAAAGCCTTTTTCGCCAATGCGCGAATTCTTTCCAGCATCGAGCGCAGCCCGTTCGAGCGTTGCGCCGACAAGTGTTGGTCCAGCCCGAGGCGCGCCAGTTCGGCCGCCGCATCGACCTCCAGCACCTCAGACAGCGTCAGGCCGTTGAACAGCGCCGAGATCACCGCGATCAGTCCGCGCACGATCATTGCATCGCTGTCGCCGCGAAAGCGAAACACCCCGCCCCGGATTTCCGGTACCAGCCAGACCTGACTGGCACAGCCCAGAACCTTGGTTGCTGGCACCTTCAGCGCGTCCTCAAGCGGCGCCATCGCCTTGCCCAGCTCGATGACATAGCGATAACGCTCTTCCCAGTCGTCCAGAAACTCAAAAGTGTCGGCAATCTCTTCAAAGGCTTCGGTGGCCATCGGTCCTGTCCCGTTCTAATCGTTCTGTTCACCTATAGCGTTTCGACAAAATATTAAACCGCCAAAACCGAGCCACGCTCTTGGGCTTTTGGCGATGCGTATGTCTCGACCATTTGTCGAAACGCTCTATGGTGCAGATATGTGTATGTCCAGCAGGAAAACCAGACATTAAGACGCGCCAAACCTTTTCAACGGGGGTATTTTCGGTTTAATCAGGGGCAATGTTCTAACCGGAGACGCTCGAACCATGACCAGAGTCCTCAGCACGCTCATCCTCCTCAGCTTTCTTGCGTCCTGCGGCTCGCTGGGGCGCTCGCGGTTGAACCCGGCGAACTGGTTCGGCAAGAGCAAGTCGCGCGCCGTCGTTCAACTCGACAAGACCCGCGTCAAGGACACGACGCCGCTGGTTGACACGGTCCTGAGCCTGAGGGTGGATCGTGCCCCGGGCGGTGCCATCATTCACGCCATGGGCCTGCCGCCAACGCAGGGATACTGGAATGCCAAGCTCAAACCCGAGAACGGCGAAAAGCCGCAAAATGGCATGCTGAGCTATACGTTCCGCCTGCTGCCGCCGGACAGCGCCGCACCGCAGGGGACCAAGCGGTCGCGCGAAGTTCTGGTGGGGCGGTTCATCTCCAGCCAGAAACTGGCCGGGGTGCGCCGGATCCGGGTGATCGGTGTGCGCAACCGGCGAACGGTGCGCCGTTAGCGCCCGACCCCGGCCGTCAGGACCGATGCCTTAGAGCGACTCTCCCGCCGAGACCGTGGGGGTGAGCGCGATCACCTTTGGCGCCTTGTCCCCCGTGCCGTGGACAGCGCCATCCCGGATCATCGCCGCCGCCTTTTGCCCGATGGCAAAGCGGTGGGAATCCGTTGTTGCCAGTCGCAGCGGCAACCCGGCAAGCAAGTCCAGATTGTTGAACCCGGCCAGAGCCAGATCTTGCGGCACCGACAACCCGGCGCTGAGGCAGTGCATCAGCCCGCCAGCGCACATCGTGTCGCTGGAATAATAAATACAGTCGATCTCGGGGCTGCGTGCTAGAAGGGCCCCGGTCAGCTCGCGCCCTTTGGCCAAGGTCGAGCCGCCGGTGTATTGCTGTCGATCAACCAGCGCCAGACCGGCCTCGGCCAGCACCGCCTCAAACCCCTGACAGCGTTTGCGGGCGCGAAAATCCTGCGGCATTTTGGTGCCGATGAACCCGATATTCCGATAGCCACGGGACAGGATCTCGGTGGCCATCATGCGCCCGGCCAGATCGTGCGAGATGCCAACACAGCGATCGACGGGGGTGCCATCCACATCCATCACCTCGACCACCGGGATGTTGGCGTTTGCCAGCATCCGACGCGAGGCATCACTGTGTTCCAGACCCGCGACGATCAGCCCTGCAGGGCGCCAAGACAGCATGTCCCTGATGACCGTTTCCTCGCGCTCCAGATCATATCCGCTCACCCCCACGACGGGCTGCAGTGGGGTTTTGCCGAGGGTCTCGGTAATGCCCGCCAGAACCTCGGGGAAAACCGTGCTGGATAGGGACGGGAACACCACCCCAACCAGATTGACATGACGCGAGGCCAGCGCCCCGGCGATGCGGTTGGGAACATAGCCCAGTTGCCCCGCGGCGGCGTGGACTCGTGCGCGTGTTGCATCGGAAACATCGCCCCCGCCGCGCAGGGCGCGTGAGGCGGTCATCTGGCTGACCCCGGCAGCGGCAGCAACAGTGCGCAAGGTTGGCTTTGGCGGGCGATCTTTGTTCATCTCGGTTCCCTGACGTCTGGGCTCTGCTTAGCAGTTGGGCGCTGCGATGTCAGCATCTGCCCCTTGCGCGCGCCGATATGGACCGTTATGTTAGCGATAACGGTAACGCTAACATACGCTGAAAACAAGCCCGAACAGGAGGGAAGCATGACAACGACAGTTGCAATCAACGGTTTTGGCCGCATCGGCCGGATGGTTCTGCGCGCCATGATCGAGCGCGACGTCACCGACCTTCGTGTAACCCGAATCAACGACCTGGCCCCGGCTGAAACCTTGGCTAATCTTTTGAAATATGACAGTGTTCACGGCAGGTTGCGGGCCGATGTTGATGTGAATGGAAATGTGATCACAGTCAATGGAAATCCCATCGAGGTCAGCGCCGAGCACCAGCCCGGAGCCTTGCCTTGGCAGGATATCGACATGGTGTTTGAATGCACCGGCCGCTTCAAGTCGCGCGATCAGGCGGCCGCTCATCTGGGCGCCGGGGCAAAACGGGTGCTGATCTCGGCGCCCGGCAAGGACGTGGACAGAACCGTGGTTTACGGCGTCAATCACACAGATTTGACCGCGCAGGACGTGATTGTCTCGAACGCCTCATGCACCACCAATTGTCTGGCCCCGCTGGCGCTGGTTCTGGATCGGGAATGCGGCATCAAATCGGGCTATATGACCACGGTTCACGCCTTCACCGGCGATCAGCCGACCCATGACCGGGATCACGCTGATCCCTATCGCGCCCGCGCCGCCAGCCTGTCCATGGTGCCGACAACGACCGGCGCGGCCAAGGCGATTTCCCTTGTATTGCCGCAGCTCGAGGGGCGCCTGGAGGGCTCGGCCATTCGGGTTCCAACCCCAAATGTCTCGCTGGTCGATCTGTCTTTTATCCCCCAGCGCAAGACCAGCGTTGCAGCCATCAATGCCGCCGTGCGCGCCGCAGCCGAGGGGCCTTTGAAGGGGATCTTGTCCTATGAATCCGACCCGATGGTCTCGATCGATTTCAATCACGATTCCCATTCCTCCTGCTTTGCCCCGGCCCAGACCACGGTGACGCCGGGCGGTCTGGTGCGGGTGCTCAGCTGGTATGACAACGAGTGGGGGTTTTCGAACCGCATGATCGACACGGCGCGGGTGATGGCGGCGTTTTTGGATAGGCAAGGCGGCAAGAGTGGTGCTATGGATGACGCCACCGAGGCCGTGGCGGCGCTGCCCGAAGGGATCGCCGCGCAATAGCGCCCGGCGCGCGACACGTTGCGCAATAAAGTGCCGCGCATTAAAATGTGCACTCTTCTTGTCGGGAAAAGCTGATGGCCTCACGTGTAATCCCTGTTTCGCCCTTTGATCTGGTCTTGTTCGGGGCAACGGGGGACCTAGCGCGGCGGAAAATTCTGCCGGGCCTGTTTCACCGCTTTGAAGCTGGGCAGATCCCCGCGGGATGCCGGATCATCGGCGCCGCCCGGCGCGAGATGGACGTTGCGGGATTCCAGACCTTTGTGACCTCGGTTCTGGCCGAGTTTGCCCCGCGCGCGCGCGGCAAGGATTTGCAACAGTTTCTGACCATGCTGGATTATGTCAGCGTCGATGCGCGTGGCGATCGCGGTTGGGACATCCTGCCGGGTAAGCTGCGCGCGGATGTGGTTCGGGCCTTTTACCTATCCGTCGGCCCGGCCCTGTTTGCCGAGATCGCCACCCGGCTGAGCCGCGCGGGCGTTGTCACCCCGAACAGCCGCATCGTGGTCGAGAAACCCTTTGGCCGGGATTTTGACAGCGCCCGGGCCCTGAATCGCGAATTGCGCCAGTGCTTTGCCGAAGGGCAGATCTACCGGATTGACCATTACCTCGGCAAGGAGACGGTCCAGAATGTGATGGCCCTGCGCTTTGCCAATGCCCTGTTTGAACCGCTCTGGAACTGCCAGCATATCGACCATGTGCAGATCACCGTCGCCGAGAGCCTCGGGGTCGAGGGGCGCGGCGCCTATTACGACCACGCGGGCGCGGCGCGGGACATGTTCCAGAACCATCTGATGCAGCTTTTGTGCCTGACAGCGATGGAGCCGCCCTCGCGGTTTGAACCGAATGCGGTGCGCGACGAAAAACTGAAAGTGATCCGGGCGCTTGATCCGGTGCCCCAGAGCGATATCGTGCGCGGGCAATATCGCGCCGGGGTGGATAGCGGCAGCTACCTGCAGGACACCGGCAATCCCGACAGCCTGACCGAAAGCTTCGTTGCCATGAAACTGCAGGTTTCGAACTGGCGTTGGGCCGGCACGCCGTTCTATCTGCGCACTGGAAAACGGCTGCGGGCGCGCTTGAGCGAGATCGCGATCATTTTCCGCGACCCACCCCATGCCATTTTCCCGCAGATGGATAACCGGCGCGGCAATGCCCTGATCATCAAGCTGCAGCCCGACGAGGGGATCACCCTGCGCATGACCATCAAAGAGCCGGGACCGGGCGGCATGCGCCTGACCGAGGCGCCGCTGGATATGACATTTGCCGAGGCTCTGGGGGCCGAAATCAAGGTGCCGGATGCCTATGAACGTCTGGTCATGGACGTGATCCGTGGCGATCAGACCCTGTTTATGCGCGGCGACGAGGTCGAGGCCGCATGGGAATGGATCGACCCGATGATCCGGGCGTGGGAAGAATCCGAAAGCCGCCCGGCGCCTTATGATTCCGGCGGCTCGGGTCCTGAGGATGCGCTGATGCTGATGCATCGCGACGGTCGCCGCTGGCGCGAGATCGAGGCCTGAGGGCGGTGCTGGTCCGTTATCCCTCCTGTGCAAAACAGGCCGAGGCTGTGGCGGCGCTGGTCGCCGGGCAGTTGGCGGCCGCGTTACAGGATCGGGGCCGGGCGCGCCTTGCGGTTCCGGGAGGCCAGACCCCCGGCGCCTTTCTGAAGATATTGTCAGGGGCCAATATCGCGTGGGAAAATATTGATATTATTACGACAGATGAACGACTTGTAAGCGAAAGTTCATCTAGATCGAATGCTGGAATGCTGCGCCGAACCCTGCTGAAGGGCGCCGCCGGGAGGGCGCGCTTCCTGTCCTTTGCTGCGGCTAAGCCCAAGCAGATAGGCCCGCGACTGAGCGCTCTTTTACCGCTTGATGTTTGCGTTCTGGGCATGGGGGCGGACGGGCATATAGCCAGCCTCTTTCCCAAGGCCACGCAGTTATTGAGCGCGCTTGCACCCGACTGCGCCGCCCCGTTGATGGCACTCGACGCCCCCGGCGCCCCTGAGCCCCGTCTCAGCCTGACGGCACCGGTTATTCTGGGGGCGCGCCACTTGCATCTGCTGCTGGCGGGGCGGGAAAAAATGACCGCGCTGACCCGTGCCCAAAAACCCGGATCCGTGGCCGACGCCCCGGTCCGCCTTGTTCTAAAAGCGCCTCAGGGCGTTTCAATCCATTATACCGACGGGGGCTGACTGATGCTGAACTCTACGATTTCCGCCGTGACCACGCGGATCATAGCCCGCAGCAAGGACAGCCGCGCGGCCTATCTGGCGCGGATCGGGGAGGCCCGCGATCAGGGTCCGTCGCGCCGCCATCTGGCCTGTTCTGCGCAGGCCCACGCCTATGCCGCAGCCGCCGAGGATCAAAGCGCGCTGGCCGACGGGCAGGGGGGTAATATCGGTATCATCACCGCCTATAATGATATGCTGAGCGCCCATCAGCCGTTTCAGGACTTTCCCGAAATTATCCGCGCCGCGGCCCGGGCGGCTGGCGGCACGGCGCAGGTGGCGGGTGCGGTGCCGGCGATGTGTGACGGGATTACCCAAGGCAGCGATTCAATGGAGCTCAGCCTGTTTTCGCGTGACGTCATCGCCATGAGCACCGGGATCGGGCTCAGCCACAATGTCTTTGATGCGGCGGTCTTTCTGGGGGTCTGCGACAAGATCGTACCCGGTCTGGTCATTGGTGCGCAGGCTTTTGGACACCTGCCGGCGGTGTTTCTGCCTGCTGGTCCGATGACAAGCGGCCTTGGCAACGACGAAAAGGCGCGCGTGCGTCAGGAATTTGCCGAGGGTAAGGTCGATCGCCGCGCCCTGATGCAGGCCGAGATGGCCGCCTATCACGGCCCCGGCACCTGCACGTTCTATGGCACCGCCAACACCAACCAGATGCTGATGGAGATTATGGGCCTGCATCTGCCGGGCGCCAGCTTTGTCACCCCCGGCACCGCTCTGCGCAAGGCCCTGACCGAAAAGGGAGCCGCCCGCGCGCTGGAGATGAGCGCTCTTGGCCCCGACTATACTCCGCTGGCCGATATTCTGGACGCCCGCGCCTTTGTGAACGGCATCGTCGGGCTGAATGCGACCGGCGGCTCGACCAATCTTTTGATCCATCTCGTCGCTATGGCCCGGGCCGGCGGGATTTTGCTGGACTGGCAGGATTTTTCCGATATTTCCGCCGTCACGCCGCTGTTGGCGCGGATTTATCCGAACGGTCTGGCGGATGTGAACCATTTTCACGCCGCTGGCGGCATGGGCTTTTTGATCGGGGCGCTGCTGGATGCGGGGCTGTTGCACGAAGATGTCAAGACCGTGGCAGGCCGGGGCCTTGACTCCTATCGCCAAGAGCCGGTCCTGCAAGATGGCACCCTGATCTGGCGCGAGGGCGCGAACGACAGCCTGAACACCGCGATTCTGCGGCCGTCGGATGAACCGTTTCAGGCCAGCGGAGGGCTCAAGCGCCTCAGTGGAAATCTTGGCAACGCAGTGATGAAAGTTTCGGCGGTGGCCCCGAAATACCACGTCACCGAGGCCCCGGCGCGGGTGTTTGACGATCAGAACGCGGTCAAGGCGGCGTTTCAGGCCGGCACGCTGCAGGGCGACATGGTGGTGGTCGTGCGCTTTCAGGGGCCGCGGGCCAATGGCATGCCCGAGCTTCACAGCCTGACGCCGATCCTGTCCATCCTGCAGGGGCGCGGACAGCGGGTCGCACTGGTCACCGACGGGCGCATGTCCGGGGCCAGCGGCAAGGTTCCCAGCGCCATTCATCTCAGCCCCGAGGCGCTGGATGGCGGGATGATCGCGCGGGTGCAGGATGGGGACGTGATCCGCGTCGATGCCACGACCGGGAGGTTGGACGTCCTTGACCCCAAGGTGTTGGCGCGCCCGCCGCAGCAGCCGGATCTGTCGGCCCATGACAGCGGCATGGGGCGCGAATTGTTCAAAACCATGCGCGCCGCTGTCGGCTCGGCCGAAACCGGCGCCAGTACTTTGTGAGGTCGCGATGACACCTGAAACAGCCAGCAGGTTCTGCCGTGAAATTTGCACCCGCGCGCCGGTTTTGCCGGTTCTGACGGTGCCGGATGTCCGTCTGGCCCGGCCGCTGGCCAAGGCCTTGATCGTCGGTGGTTTGCCTGCGCTCGAAGTTACGCTCCGCACGCCCGCGGCACTGGAGGTAATCCGTGAAATGGCCGATGTTCCCGGCGGCGTGGTCGGGGCTGGTACTCTTCTGAGCGCGGCGGATATTCGTGCGGCCCGGGACGCGGGGGCGCAGTTCGGGGTTTCTCCCGGGGCAACCGGGGCGCTGCTTGACGCCGCCGAGGACATCGGGTTGCCGATATTGCCCGGTGCGGCCAGCGCAAGCGAGGCGATGGCCCTGTTGGCGCGAGGCTATGACATGTTGAAATTCTTTCCCGCTGCCGCTGCCGGGGGCGTTAATTTCCTGAAATCCCTGTCCGGCCCGCTGCCCCAAATCGGCTTTTGCCCCACAGGTGGGGTGAACCCGACGAACGCCGGGACTTATCTGGCCTTGACCAATGTCCTCTGCGTTGGCGGCAGTTGGGTTGCGCCGCCGGATCTGTTGGCCAACGAGGATTGGGCCGCCATCACCGCGCGGGCCAAGGACGCTGCGGCATTGAACACCCGGGCGCTCTGAGGTTTGCGCCCGGCATCAGTCCTGACGGGGGAACAGGCCTTGGGGCAGGTGCAGCAGTTCCAGAATTCCGCCGTAAACCCTGAAAGCAAGCGGGTAGAGATGCGCCGCAAGCCAGCCCGACCCGCTCCGCAATATCCCGGCGCTGACGATGGCCACGATGAACGAGCCGGCCATATCGCGGGGGAAATGAACGCCCAGATAAATCCGGCTCCAGGCAATTCCCAGCGCCAGCAGCAGCGCCAGCGCCCCCCAGCCGCGGCAACTGCGGTGAAACAGCAGTGAAAAAGCAAAGGTAAAGGCGAAGGTGCCGTGATCGCTGGGAAACGAGTTGTCAGGAGCATGGGCCAGAAACTGATGGCCCAGACCGGCGGCAAAGGGGCGCGGGCTGTAGCCCAGAAGATGCGCCAGAACGCTATTCAGCGCCAGCCCCAGAACGATCGCCAGAAGCGTGTCCAGCAGGGCCACGCGCATGGCGCGCGCACCGCGAATCCAGCCCACCACCATGAACAGCATCAGCAGATAAAGCACCCATTTTGCCAGCAGCGTTGCAAACATAAGGGCAAAAGCCGAGGGCTCGGCAGGTGCGTTCAGCGCAAGAAATAGCGAATTATTAAGGTTTTCCATGATATCCATTTGTTGGCCAAGGGTTGATCGCGGCCATGATACCCGCCCGTGCCGGCGCTGTTAAGGGGCAATACCGCTTGGCGGCCCTGACCGGTCCCGGTCGGGGGCCCTCCGCTCGGGCGGCGCCCTTCAGCCGGTTGACCAGGCGCGGGGCTGGCGCATGCCGGCGATCTTGCAGGCCTGTTTGACATAGCCATAGGGGAACAGCTCGAACATCATTTTACGCGCGCCGGCCTTGTCGGTTCCGTGCTTTTTGGCCAGAAACTTCAACACAAATCGCGCATCCGCCGCGATCCCGTGCTCGTCGAGATATTCGCGCATGAAGGCAATTACCTGCCAGTGTTCATCCGTCATCTCCAGCCCTTCAAGGTTGGCGCAATAGGCGGCAAAGCCCTCGTTCCAGTCGGCGGGGTCTGTCAGGTAACCTCCCTCGTCCACATGAAAATGTCCGGTTGGCAAGTCGATATCAGAAATTTTATCAGGCAGTGTTCGCATGATTTTGTCCCGTCGTAATCTGGATGATAGGATGACTGGTGCGATATTGCACTTGATTTACATCAATGCCAAGGCCCGATCCTGTCGCAGGTCGATTTTTTCGGATCCGCCAAAAAGTTCGCCCCGCAAAAGGGGGCACGGCAAGGCCAACGCAGGGCTCAGTCCGCCTCGTTCAGCTCTTGCAGGCCAGGCCGCGGGATGTTTGCAAGCAGATCTGAAACCCGCACACGACAGTTTATTCCCGGCCAGTCTACCGGGAAAAAACGATCGGGCAGGTTGGGGCCACGCAGCAAAAGGCGGCGCCAGTGGTGCACGATCAGGATGCGCAGGCAGGCGCGTTTCAGCGCCGGTGGTGCCGGGGCGTCGGCCAGGATTGCGGCAATCTTTGACAGGCGTTGCTCGAGATCCTGAAAGGCGCGCGCGCGGGTCGGGGAGGTCAGGCGCGCACGCACCCAGTCCGGGATTTCCGAGATGGTCCCCCGGATCAGCAAAGCGTCGTGCCGGTCGCCCTCCGGAGGTTCACCGGCGGCCATGAGGACTCCGGGCGCCAGCGTGACCCAACCCTCTCGCGGTTTGGCGGCAGCGTGCTTGAATGCAGCCGGTTTCGCCAGCCGATTTGAAACGGGGTCTGAAACAGCGATTTCCCCGCCGGAGCCTCCGCGTTGAAAAACGGCGAGGGTAAAGCCATCGCTTTCGGGACCCGTGCGGGCATAAATCCGCTGCCGCGCCCGCTCGGTTTCCGCGGCGCCGCGCGGGCTGAGGCGATGCGCTACCGTGCGCCCGGTTTTCACGCTGTCGATCCAGCCATCGCGGCGCAGACGGTAAAGCGCCACGCGCAGGGCCTCGGGTTTCAGCCCCATGCGGCGGGTCAGATCGCTGAGCAGTCGATTTGTGATCACATCCTGCGGAGATTGCGTCAATTCCCCAAGGGTTGAGACAATTACCGACCACAAAACCAGATCCTTGCCCCGGCTAAGACAGGAAATCGCCCGATCATAAGCGTCCGCTGTGCAGGGCGTGGCAGGATCTGGCGTCATTCAGCCCTCTCTTTCAACCGGTTGCCGCGCATCGGTGCAGGTGCCCCTTATTGCCCTTACTGGTCGTAATCCACCACTAGGCGCGCGCCGATCGGAACGCACTGGCAGGTCAGGACATAGCCTTCGGCGACCTCGTAATCCTCGAGCGCATGGTTGGCGCGCATTTCGACCTCACCCTCCAGGACCTTGGCCCGACAGGTTGAACAGACCCCGGCGCGGCAGGAAAAAGGCGCATCCATATGATTTTCGATGGCCGCCTCCAACACGGTTTGGCCGTTTTGCGGCATTGAAAATCGGCGCTCAGTGCCATCGAGCGTTACCACCGCCTCGGTCTTTTGCAGGGCGGGATCGCGGGGTCGCGGGATGTCCTCGGTGGTCCGTTGGACGCGCCCCGGTTGACCGCTTGAAAACAGCTCGAACTTGATTTGCGACTTGCTAAGTCCGTGCGCGCCAAGCGCCTTTGCAATGCCCAGCATCATCGGTTCGGGGCCACAGATAAAGGCCGTATCAACGGTATCAACATCAATCCATAACCTGAATAATTCATTGCATTTTTCCGGTGTGACAAGGCCGGTGAAAAGGTCGATTTCCTGCGTATCGGTTTCAAGAATATGAATGACGCTGAGGCGGCCGAGATAGATATTTTTCAGATCCTCCAGCTCTTCACGGAACATGATCGAGTTGATCGTCTTGTTGGCATAAACCAGAGTAAAGCGCGATTTTTTCTCGCGCGCGAGGGTCGTTTTCAGGATCGACAGCACCGGCGTGATCCCTGATCCGCCGGCAAAGGCCAGATAGGATTTGTCCGCGTCGGCCTGCAGTGGCGTGTGAAAATTGCCCATAGGGGGCATGGCCTGCAATTTGTCGCCAACCCGCAATTCGGTGTTGGCCCAGGTAGAAAATGTCCCGCCCGCGACGCGCTTGATCGCGACTTGCAGCAGGCCATCGTCATGCCCGGCGCAGATCGAATAGGAGCGGCGCAGTTCAACCCCGTCAAACTGGCGCCGGAAGGTCAGGTATTGACCGGGAATGAAATCGAACAGGGCCGCCGCAGCGGGGTCCGGAGCCAATGTGATCACAACCGCATCGCGGATGGTCTTGCGGATCTCGGTGACGGTCAGATCGTGAAAGCGCGCCATGGGAATTTTCCTAGATACATTTGAAATAGTCGAAGGGTTCCAGACAATCCCTGCAGCGCCAGAGTGCCTTGCAGGGGGTCGAGCCGAATTGACTGGTCTTTTCCAGATTTTCGCTGCCACAGCGGGGGCAGGATTTGGGACCGGCGGCGGTGTGGGGCGGGGCGATCCCGTAGCGCTGCAATGCGGCACGGCCTTTTTCAGACAGGAAATCGGTGCTCCATGCAGGTGAAAGACGCCGTATAAGGCGCAGATTTTCAATGCCTTTTTGGCGCAATGTCGTCTCGATATCCCGATTGATGATTGCCGTCGCAGGACAGCCGGAATAGGTCGGCGTAATTGTGATCACAAGCGTTTCCTGCTGCCATTCGACAGCGCGGATGACGCCCAGATCGACCAGCGAGATGACCGGGATTTCCGGGTCCGGGATGGTGTCGAGCCAGCCCCAGATCTTGGCGGGGGAGGGGGGTGCGAGGCTCACCACGCGGCTCCGGGATAGGCGCGTTGCAAGAACTGCATGTCGGCAAGGATATAGCCGAGATGTTCGGTATGGGTGCCGTCGCGCCCGCCTTTGTGGGCAAAATCGCTGTCGGGCCGGGCAAGAGTGGCAGCATCAAGAACGGCATTTACGTGCGCGTCCCACGCGCTGCGCAAATCCTCGGGGCGCGGCGCGATCCCGGCGGCTGCCAAGGTCTGGTCCGCGGCATCGCCACAGAACATTTCGCCGACGTAGGGCCAGAGCCGATCCAGCGCCGCCTGCATGCGCCGGTGGCTTTCGTCGGTGCCGTCGCCAAGGCCGATGACGGTGCCCGATGAGCGTTCGACGTGATAGGCTGCCTCCTTGGCGGCCTTTTCGGCGATCTCTGCAATGCGCTGGTCGCGGGACTCTGTCAGGCGCGCCAGTATGATGTTCTGCCACGCATCAAACAGGAATTGACGCAGCAGGGTGTGGCCGAAATCGCCGTTGGGGCGCTCGACCAGCAGAAGGTTGCGAAAATCCCAGACGTCGCGCAAAAAGGCCAGATCGTCGGCGCTGCGCCCCTTGCCCTCGACGGTGCCGGCCAGCTCCAGCCACAGTTGGGTCTGCCCCAACAAGTCCAGCGCCGTGTTGGCCAGCGCGATATCCTCTTCGATGACCGGCGCGTGGCCGCACCATTCGCTGACCCGGTGGCCCAGAACAAGGGTGTTGTCCCCCATCCGGCAGAGGAACTGAAACAGCGCCGCGTTTTTTTCCATCACATCGCCTCCACGTCGTCCGGGATGTCGTAAAACGTCGGGTGGCGGTAAATCTTGCTTTCGCTGGGGGCATAGAGCGGGCCTTTGTCGCCGGGGGATGAGGCCGTGATTCGCGCCGATTCGACCACCCAGATCGAGACCCCCTCGTTGCGGCGGGTGTAAACGTCGCGGGCGTTCTTCAGCGCCATTTCGGCGTCCGGGGCGTGCAGGCTGCCGACATGGCGGTGGCTAAGGCCGTGTTGGCCGCGGATGAAAACCTCAAACAGAGGCCATTCGCTGGACATCTTCATACTCCTTTATAAGGGCGGAATCATTGGGCGGCGGTTTGTTGGGCCGATCTGGCGGCGCGTTTGGCGGCGTGGGCGCTCAGCCCGTCGCGGACCCAGGCGCCCTGTTCCCATGCGTCAACCCGGGCCTTCATGCGGTCCGTGTTGCAGGGGCCGTTGCCCTTGAGGACGGCGAAAAACTCGGCCCAGTCGGGGTCGGAGTAATCAAAGCCGCCCTTGCCATCGGCCTTGTCAGGGTTCCATTTCAGGTCGGGATCGGGGCGTTCCAGCCCGAGATAGTCGATTTGCGGCACCGTCTGATCGACGAAACGCTGGCGCAGCTCGTCATTGGTGTTGATCTTGATTTTCCACGCCATCGATTGCGCCGTGTGGGCCGAGTCCTTGTCTGGCGGGCCGAACATCATCAGCGAGGGAAACCACAGGCGGTTCAGCGCATCCTGCGCCATGCGTTTTTGCGCCGGCGTGCCGGCGGCCATTTTCATCATGATGGAAAAGCCCTGCCGCTGGTGGAAACTTTCCTCTTTGCAGATCCGGACCATGGCGCGGGCGTAGGGCCCATAGGATGTTTTCTGCAACTGCACCTGATTCATGATCGCAGCGCCGTCCACCAGCCAGCCGACGGCGCCGATATCGGCCCAGTTGAGGGTGGGGTAATTGAAGATCGAGGAATATTTCATTTTCCCCGCGTGCAGCATGGCGATCAATTCGTCGCGGCTGACGCCAAGGGTCTCGCAGGCCGAATAGAGGTAGAGGCCGTGGCCCGCCTCATCCTGCACCTTGGCCAGCAGGATGGCCTTGCGCTCCAACGTTGGCGCGCGGGTGATCCAGTTGCCCTCGGGCAGTTGGCCGACGATCTCGCTGTGGGCGTGCTGACCGATTTGCCGAATCAGGGTGGCGCGGTATTCGTCGGGCATCCAGTCCTTTGGCTCGATCTTTTCGCCAGCGTCGATGCGGTCCTGAAAGGCGCGCTCTTGCGGGGTCATCCGGTCGCGGGGCTTGATGCCGTGGCCGGCGGTTTTCACCATTTGCGCATACATTCCTGTCCTCCTGCCTGCGGTCCCGGGCGCAGGTGCCGGGCGGGGGCCGGGCGGCGATCCGGGAGTTCAGGGTTTGCGGAAATTAACTGACCGCTTGGTCGATAATATGCGGCGGGCGCGGGTCGCGCAAGAGAAATGTTACAAATATCAAAAATTATATCAAAAGGCAGTAACACGAATTCTTGAATAAACCCTCTTGACCTTCCAGTAACCGGAACGCCCATATAGGCTCCAGAGCAACAGTTTCAGGACGAATATCATGGCTTTGGATCAATCAGAACAACACGCCCGCTTTCAGGTTGAGGGCATGACCTGCGCGTCGTGTGTCATCCGTGTGCAAAAGGCAATCGAAAAGGTGCCGGGGGTCAAATCCGCGGCGGTCAATCTGGCCACGGAGACTGCCAATGTCGAGTTCGCCCCCGACGTCAGCCCCGAGGCCATTGCCGAGGCGATCACCTCGGCGGGCTACAAGACCGTCGAAGAGGAGGCCAAGCTGAGCATCGAGGGCATGACCTGCGCTTCGTGCGTTGGACGGGTCGAAAAGGCGCTAAAGGCCACCCCTGGCGTGCGTGATGCCGCCGTCAATCTGGCCGCGGAAAGTGCGCTGGTTCGCTTTGAAAGCGGGCAGACCACTGCCGAAGCGCTGGCCGAGGTCGTTACCAGGGCGGGCTACAAGGCCAATGTCGCCAAGGAAGAGGACAGCTCGAAACGCGACGCGCGCCGGGATGCCGAAATCATCTCGTTGAAAAGACGCACCACGTTTGCCGCCGTTTTGACGCTGCCGGTCCTGCTGCTGGCGATGGGCTCGGATCTGGTGCCATCGCTACACGCGCTGATCGCCAATTCCATCGGCATTCAGACCAGTTGGATGATCCAGTTCGCCCTGACCACGGTCGTTCTGGCGGTTCCGGGGCGCAGTTTTTTCACCAAGGGCTATCCGGCGCTGTTCCATCTGGAGCCGGACATGAACTCGCTGGTGGCGCTCGGCACATCGGCGGCATGGATCTTCTCGTCGGTTGTGGTGTTTTTCCCGTCGCTGATCCCCGAGGGCTCACGCGGGGTCTATTTCGAGGCGGCCGCGGTCATTGTGACCCTGATCCTGTTCGGCCGCACCCTTGAAGCCCGCGCCAAGGGGCGCACCGGCGCGGCCATTCGCCATCTCGTCGGCCTGACCCCGAAAACGGCGCGGGTGGAAAGGGATGGCGAGGTGCGTGATGTTGCGATTGAGGATATCCGGGTCGGAGACATTCTGCACCTGCGCCCGGGCGAAAGTGTGGCGGTGGACGGCGAGATCATCGAGGGCCGCTCGAATATCGACGAATCGATGATCACGGGTGAGCCGCTGCCGGTCGAGAAAAAACCTGGCGACACGGTGACCGGCGGCACGATCAATAAGACCGGTGCATTGAAATACCGGGCTACAAGGGTTGGCGCGGATACGGTGCTGGCCAATATCATCCGCATGGTCGAGGACGCACAGGGCGCCAAGCTGCCGATTCAGGCGCTGGTGGACAAGGTCGTCGCCTATTTCGTGCCCGCGGTCCTGAGTGCAGCAACGCTGAGCGTCATCGTCTGGCTGATCTTTGGCCCCAACCTGACCTTTGCGCTGGTTGCCGGGGTCGCAGTTCTGATCATCGCCTGCCCCTGCGCGATGGGTCTGGCGACGCCGACCTCGATCATGGTGGGTACTGGACGGGGGGCGGAAATGGGCGTTCTGTTTCGCAAGGGCGACGCCCTGCAGACCCTGAATGACGTCAAGGTGGTGGCGCTGGACAAGACCGGCACCCTGACCGAGGGCAAGCCCGAGTTGACCGATTTCCAGACCGTGGACGGCTTTGACACCGATCAGGTGCTGGCCGGGGTTGCAGCGCTGGAGGCGCGCTCGGAGCATCCGATCGCCGAAGCGGTGATAAAAGGCGCAAAAGCGCGCAATCTGGAGCTGCCCGAGATCGAGAATTTTCAGGCGGTGCCCGGCTTTGGGGTCAGCGCCACGCTGGGCGAGCACGCCTATATGGTCGGCGCCGACCGCTATATGACCAAGCTGGGGATCAGCCTCGACCCTCTGGCCGAGGCGGGCGCGGCTCTGGCGCAGGAGGGCAAAACGCCGCTTTACGTTGCCATTGACGGCGAGCTGGCCGCGGTTCTGGCGGTCGCCGACCGGATCAAGGACACGACACCCGAGGCCATCCGCGCCTTTAGAAAGATGGGGCTGACGGTGGCGATGTTGACCGGAGACAACGCGGTGACGGCGGCGGCGGTTGCCCGGAATCTGGGCATCGACGAGGTCAAGGCCGAGGTCCTGCCCGAGGGCAAGGTTGCCGCGCTGGAGGCCCTGCGCGACACGTTCGGGCCGATTGCCTTTGTCGGCGACGGCATCAATGACGCCCCGGCGCTGGCCACTGCCGATGTGGGGATTGCCATTGGCACCGGCACCGATGTGGCCATTGACAGCGCTGATATCGTGCTGATGTCGGGTGAATTGACCGGGGTCTCGCGGGCCATCGACCTGTCCCGGGCGGTCATGCGCAACATCAAGCAGAACCTGTTCTGGGCGTTTGGCTACAACACCATCCTGATCCCGGTTGCGGCCGGGGTTCTCTATCCGGCCTTCGGGCTGCTTCTTTCGCCGATGATCGCGGCGGGGGCGATGGGGCTGTCCTCGGTCTTTGTGTTGACCAACGCGCTGCGCCTCAGAAGGTTCAAACCCATCACCAGTGAGGAGAGTGCATCATGAATATCGGTGACGTTGCGCGCCAATCCGGCCTGCCGGCAAAAACCATCCGCTATTACGAGGATATTGACCTGATCAAGCCCCTCAGGGACAGCAACGGCTATCGCGCCTTTCGCGAAAGTGATCTGCACAAGCTGACCTTTCTGGGGCGGGCGCGCTCGCTGGGGTTCTCGATTGCCGAGTGCCGGGCGTTGATGGCGCTTTACGAAGATCAGGAGCGAGCCAGCGCTGACGTGAAAAAGATCGCCCGTCAGCACCTGAACCGGATCGACGAAAAGCTGGCCGAGCTGAAGGCGATGCGCGCAACCCTCAGCGACCTGATCGAGGCCTGCGCCGGCGACCACCGCCCGGATTGTCCGATCCTGAAGGGGTTGGCCGGAGGCAAGATTCAGGCGAAATAGATCGTAAAACCAAGGCCTTGTGGTTCGCGCCTTTCCTGTTGGGGCGCGGGCCTGTGGTTTGAGGGTCAGCCAAAGCGCGCCGGGGCAAAGGGGCGGATATCGATATCGCTTGCGCGCCCCGAGATCATCTCGGCGATCATCCGCCCGGTTCGGGGGCCGCCGGTCAGGCCGATATGCTGGTGGCCAAAGGCGGCAAAGACGCCGCTGCCGGCGACCTCGCCAATCAGGGGCAGGCTGTCGGGGGTGGTGGGCCGATACCCCAGCCATTCGGTCGGGTCGCTGATCTCAAGCGATGGCAGGCTGGCCCGGATCGCACGGCGCAGAAACGACAGCGGCGCGCGGGACAGTTTTGGGGTAAGACCGCCGAATTCAACGATTCCCGCGCAGCGCAGACCGCACTCCATCGGCGTGACGACGAATTTTCCGTCGGCGATCATCATCGGATTTCTCGGCGTGATGTTGGGCGCCGGGATGGTGATGTGATAGCCCCGCTCGGCCTCAAGCGGCACCGACAGTCCCAAGCTGCGCAGCAGCGGTTTAGACCAGATGCCACAAGCCAGCACGGCGCGATCGCAGGTGATCTGCCCCTGATCGGTCAAAACCGCCGACAGGTGCCCGCCGGTCAGGGCGAACTCCTGCAGACTGGCCTGCATATAGTGTCCGCCCATCTCGCGAAAGACCCGGGTCAGGGTGGCGACGTAATCGCCGGGGTTCAGGATATAGCCGTGGGCGCGGTTGATGGCCAACAGACTGTAGGTGGGCGAGAGGATCGGCTCAACCTCGCGCACGGCGGCGCCTTCGATCAGTTCGGGCGTAAAGCCGAACTCTTGCCGCAGCATCCAGCTGTAGCCGTCGGCGTCAAATGCTGCCCGGTCGCGGTAGGCGAAATTATAGTCACTGTCCACTAGATAGCGCGCCGCCGGGGTGCCATCACTGAGGGCGTGGTGCTGCTCGACGCTGTCGCCGATCAGGCTGGCCAGAGCGCGCGTGATCCGCCGGGTCTCGGCGTCGGTGGCGTGGCTGATATGGCTGAGCAGCCACGGCAACAGGCGCGGCAAATAGGAGGGGCGCAGAAACAGCGGAAAATTCGGGTCCAGCAGATAGCGCGGCGCCTTTTTCAACAGCCCCGGCTCGGTCACCGGCACGATGGCCGCGCGTGCCAGAATTCCACCATTGCCAAAAGACGCGCCCATGCCCGGCTCACCGCGCTCGATCAGGGTTACCGCATGGCCTGCCCGCCTGAGCCAGATCGCCGCCGAGACCCCGACGATTCCGGCTCCGATCACGGTAATATTCAGCGCTGTCATCGTCGAGATCTCTCTTCCTTGCGGCGGATCATCCGGAGGCTTGTCCGCGCGTTAAACGTGACTCATTTTCGGGCCCACCCCAAGCGGTTTTTCATGCGTCCTGCCATGTTCAACCACAGCGCCTCTGGTTATTCGTATCAGGGCTGTTTATCTAAGGCCCTCAGGAGGCGGGAATGGCAAGACATATGAGATCCAGACATACGACATTTGAGGACGCACCGTCCGGGCGCAGCGAAAAACAAAGCGGCCTGCGCACGATTCGCAAGGTGATTCCCTATCTGTGGCCGGCCCAGCCGGGCTATGGGTGGGTCAAGTGGCGGGTGGTGATCGCGCTGTCGTTTCTGGCGCTCTCCAAGGTCATCTCGGTGGCAACCCCGTTCTTTTACAAGGCGGCGGTGGATGCGCTGGCCCCGGCGGGGGGCTCGGATCAGACCGTCTTTCTGATGACCGCGGGGGCGGTGGGGCTGACCGTCGCCTATGGCATGGCGCGGCTGATGACAGTAGGCTTTCAGCAATTGCGTGACGCGGTTTTTGCGCGAGTCGGACAACGGGCGCTGCGCCGTCTGGCGCTGGAGACCTTTCAGCACATGCACGCCCTCAGCCTGCGCTATCACATCGGGCGCAAGACCGGCGGCCTGTCGCGGATCATCGAGCGCGGGGTCAAGGGGGTGGAATTCCTGCTGCGCTTTTTGCTGTTCTCGATGGGGCCGCTGGTTCTGGAACTGTTGTTCGTCGCGATCATCCTCTACACCGTCTTTGACGTCTGGTATCTGGCCATCGTCGTCGTCACCATTGCGCTTTACATCATGTTCACCTTTCGCGTCACTGAATGGCGCGTCGGGATCAGGCGCGAGATGAACCGGCAGGACACCAACGCCAACCAGAAGGCCATAGACAGCCTGCTGAATTTCGAAACCGTGAAATATTTCAATGCCGAGGCGCGCGAGGCGGCGCGCTATGATGATTCGATGCGCCAATACGAGGCGATGGCGCTCAAAACCTCATATTCGCTGGCGTTCCTGAATTTCGGCCAGTCGATCCTGATCACCTCGGGTCTGGTGGGGGTGATGGTGCTGGCCGCCATGGGGGTGCAGCGCGGCGACCTGACGGTCGGCGATTTCGTCATGGTCAACGCCTATATGGTGCAGATCACGCTGCCGCTGAATTTTCTGGGCACCGTCTACCGCGAGATCCGCCAGTCGTTGGTGGATATGGGCGATATGTTCGACCTTCTTGAGCAACCGGCCGAAGTCACCGACAAGCCCGGGGCCGGGCCCTTGCACATTGATAAGGGCGAGGTCCGTTTCGACCACGTTGATTTCAGCTATGACACCGAACGCGCCATTCTGCATGATTTCAACCTGACCATAAGGGGCGGTCAGACCGTGGCGGTGGTCGGTCCGTCCGGCAGCGGCAAATCCACCCTTGGTCGGCTGTTGTTCCGGTTTTATGACGTCAACGCCGGGGCTTTGCGGATCGATGGGCAGGACGTGCGCGACGTGACTCAGGCCAGCCTGCATGAGGCGATCGGGATCGTGCCTCAGGATACGGTTCTGTTCAACGACACGATCGGCTATAACATCCTTTACGGGCGCAGCGACGCCAGCCATGATGAGATGATTGCCGCGGCCAAGGCGGCCCGTATTCACGACTTTGTCATGGGGTTGCCCGACGGCTATGACACTACGGTGGGTGAGCGGGGGCTGAAACTGTCGGGTGGCGAAAAACAGCGCGTCGGTATTGCCCGCACGCTGCTGAAGAACCCGCCAATCCTGTTGCTGGACGAGGCGACCTCGGCGCTGGACACCGAGACCGAGCGCGACATTCAGGACAGCCTGCGGATGATGGCCAAGGGGCGCACGGTGATGACCATTGCCCACCGCCTTTCGACGGTTGTGGACAGCGATCTGATCGTGGTGCTGGAGGCCGGCCGGATCACCGAGACCGGCACACATGAGCAGTTGCTGGCCAGCGATGGGCGCTATGCCCAGATGTGGCAGCGCCAGCAGGCCGAAGAGGGCGACGACGGGATGGAGGCCGCCTAAAGCCCCGGCCGCGACGCCGATTACACGGTTTGGTAGAACGCCCGGCTGACGCCCCGCCCCCCGGCTGACGCCCTGCCATCGCCACCCGCGTCTGAGCGGGCAGGCGCAGGGTGCCCCGAACCGTTCGGCTCAGGCCTGCGCCAGCGCCGGCTCGTCGGCCAGTGTGGTCTTGATGTCGCTGACGCTTTTTAGCGTGCGGTGGACCGGGCATTTGTCGGCAATCGCCAGCAACCGCGCCCGTTGATCGGCATCCAGCGGGCCGCTCAGGTGGATGACGCGGACGAACTGATCGACCTTGCTGGCCGCCCCCTCGCAGCTTTCGCAATCCTCGGCGTGGATCTTGTCATGGGTCACGTCCACATGGACCGCCTGCAGCGGCCATTTCTTGCGCCGGGCATACATGCGGATGGTCATCGACGTGCAGGCCCCCAGACCGGCGGCAAGATACTGATAGGGCGACATGCCCCGGTTGGTGCCGCCATAGGCGACGGGTTCATCCGCCAGCGCGTGATGGTCGGGGCCTGAATTGACGTCCTGCAAGAACCCGTCTGGGTCGGCCTCGGTTACCCGCACGACGCCTTCGGGGGCCCCCGCGGGAGGGGCTGGCCGGTGCAGGTCCAGATAGCGCGCCGCCCAGGTTGCGATGACATCGGCGGCATATTCCGCATCCCGAGCCCGGGTGATCAGATGGTCCGCCCCGTCCAGCGTCACAAAGCTTTTGGGGTGATGTGCGGCAACGAATATCTCGGCGGCGTTGTCGATGCCGACGGTCATGTCAAGAGGCGCGTGCATGATCAGAAGGGCGGCCTTCATCGCCTTCAGCGCCGGGTCAAGTTGGCTTTCCGAGACATCCTCCAGAAAGGATTTACGGATAGTAAACGGGCGGTTGGCCAAGCAGACTTCGGCCTCTCCATTGGCCTCGATCTCGGCCAGCGAGGCACCGAAATTCTCGATCACATGGGCCGGATCGTGGGGCGCGCCAAGGGTCGCAACCGCCTTGACCTCGGGGATTTCGGGGGCGGCCTTCAGAACCGCGGCGCCACCCAGAGAATGGCCGATCAGCAACCCCGGCGCCTGACCGGTTTCACGCAGATAGGCCGCGGCCGCCAGCAAATCGGCGACATTGCTGGAAAATCCGGTGTTGGCAAACTCGCCATCGGAATGGCCCAGTCCGGTAAAGTCGAACCTCAGAACCCCGATTCCCATCGCTGCCAGACGTTGTGAAATCCGCCGCGCGGCGGGAATATCCTTGGAGCAGGTAAAACAATGGGCAAAGATGGCGGTCGCCAGAACCGGCCCCTCCGGTGCATCGAAACGCGCCGCCAGCATCTCGCCCGAATGGCCTTTGAAAGTGATCTTCTGTCCCATAATCTGCCCGTCCTTTTGTTGCCTGCGCGGCGTTGCACCTCTGTCAGGATGGGGCTTTGGCGACGCAAGAACAAGGAAAAGATAGAGTAAATTCACCGCAACGTGAGCCTGCGTGAGGGGGCCTGCGCCCCAAAGGCGCGGGCAATATCCGGCGTCCGAATTTGTCACAGAACCTTTACAGGACTGTCACAGACCTGTCGTAGGCGTCCTTTAAGGGCAGGGCGCGGCTGTGTGTGGACCGGTGAATCCGGCGCGCCAAGCGTGCGCGGCCTTTAACGTCGCCCGGCTCCGCCTTATAAACATGCAACACAAACATGTAACGCCGGACAGATCGGCCGAACAGGAAAGAGACAGGATGACCGACAGCGCCCATATCATGTCCGCATTCGACGCGGATCTGGAGCGAATTCAAAATCTTATTCTGGAAATGGGGGGGCTTGCGGAAAGCCAGATCAGCGATTCAGCCGACGCCCTCAGGCAACGGGACAACGAGCGCGCGCAGGCGGTGATCATTGCCGACAAGCGCATTGATGCGCTGGAACTGGAGGTCGATCAGGAGGTGGTGCGGGTGCTGGCTCTGCGTCAGCCCATCGCTCAGGATCTGCGCACCGTGGTCACGGTGCTGAAAATCGCCGGCAATCTGGAGCGGATTGGCGATTACGCCAAGAACAATGCCAAGCGGGCGGCGGCAATCTCGCATGCCCAACCGGTGGGCTCGTCCAGCGGCACCATCCGGCGGATGAGCCGCGCCACCGGCGACATGCTGCGCGATGCGCTGGATGCCTACATGAAAGGGGACGCGGTGCTGGCCGAGGATGTGCGCCAGCGCGACGAGGACGTAGACCTGATGTATAACGGCCTGTTTCGCGAGCTGCTGACCCATATGATGGAGGACCCCCGGGCCATCACCGCCTGCATGCACCTGCTGTTCGTGGCCAAGAATATCGAACGTATCGGCGATCATATTACCGGTATTGCCGAACAGGTCATCTACACCGTGACCGGCAGCCTGCCCGAAGAGGACCGCCCCAAGGGGGACAACACGCCCTATACGGAAACCGGCGACGGGCTGGCCCCGGCCCCCGACGCGCCAAAGGACAGCTGAGTATGGCCGCCCGCGCCGATGCGCCGCTGGTTCTGGTGGTTGAGGATGAGCCCGCCCAACAGCAGGTCCTGGCCTATAACCTGACCGCCGCGGGCTATGACGCGCGTATTGCCGCCACCGGCCGCGAGGCGTTGCTCTTGGTCCGCGAAGACGCCCCCGATCTGGTCATCCTCGACTGGATGCTGCCTGAGGTCTCGGGGATCGAGGTCTGTCGGCAACTAAAGCAGCAGAGCGTAACCCGCGATATTCCCATCATCATGCTCTCGGCGCGCTCCGAAGAGGGGGACCGGGTGCGCGGCCTTGACACCGGTGCCGATGATTACGTGGTCAAACCCTATGCGATTGCCGAACTTATGGCCCGGGTGAAGGCGGCTCTGCGACGCCAGCGCAAGGCCGTGGCCGGACAGATCCTCAGCTATGGCGGGTTGGCCGTGGACACCGAACAGCATCGGGTGACCCTGAACGACACGCCCTTGCATTTGGGGCCGACCGAATTTCGCCTGCTGCTGGTCTTTCTGGAGCGTCCCGGGCGGGTCTGGAGCCGCGAACACCTGCTCGACAAGGTCTGGGAGCGGGACGTTTATGTCGAGACCCGCACCGTTGATGTTCACGTCGGACGTCTGCGCAAGGTTCTAAAGGCCGCCGGCGGGGACGACCTGATCCGCACGGTCCGCGGCGCTGGCTATGCGCTGGGGTAGGGGCGGCGGCGCACTCAGTCCAACGTCCGGCGAAAGCGCAGCAAGGCCAGAAACGCAAACAGGATGGCAAACAGCATCAGCGCCGCCATCGGCCGACTGACCGCCTCATAGGAGGCCCCCTTCAGCATCACCGCCCGCACGACGCGCAGGAAATGGGTCAGGGGAAAGGTCTCGCCGATATATTGCGCCCAGACCGGCATACCACGAAACGGAAACATGAACCCCGACAGCAAGAGCGACGGCAGAAAATAGAAAAAGGTCAGCTGCATGGCCTGCATCTGCGTGTCGGCAATGGTCGAGAACGTGTATCCCAGCAGCACCAGCGCCGTCACGAAAATCAGAATCCCGCTCAGAAGCAGTCCCATATCGCCGACAAAGGGGACGTGAAACAGCATCCGCGCGGCCAGCAGGACAACCCCCACCTGCACAGCGCCAACCATCAGAAAAGGCAGGATTTTCCCCAGCATGATCTCAACCGGACTGCCGGGCAGGGCCAACAGGTTTTCCATCGTGCCCCGCTCTTCCTCGCGCGTCAGGGCCATCGAGGTCATCATCACCATGGTCATTTGCAGGATCACCCCCAACAGGCCGGGGACGATATTATACTGGGTCAGCCCTTCGGGGTTGTATCGCTTGTGAATGACGACCTCTAACTGCTGGCTCTGGCGCGCGGCGGCCTCGGCCTCGGCCCCCTGTTCGCGCAACAGCGCATTGGCAGCCACCGTCCCCAGAGTCGAGATCGCGCCTGAGGCCACGGCGGGATCGGTGGCATCGGCCTCGATCAGGATCTGCGGATGATCCTTGCGCATCATTCGGCGGGCAAAGTCACTGGGGATCGTCACGACAAACGAGACGGTGCCGTTCTCGATCAGCCGCTCGCCCTCGGCGGCGCTGTCCACGATATGGTTAAAGCGATAGTAACCGGTTAGCTCCAGCGCCGCAACCATCGCCCGCGTGTAATGGTCCTGACTGGTGGTGACCAACGCCGCCGGCAGTTGCTTGGGGTCGCTGTTAATGGCAAACCCAAATAGCACAAGCTGCATCAGCGGCACCCCCAGCATCATCGCAAAGGTTATGCGATCCCGACCCATCTGTATGATTTCCTTGATCAAAAGCGCATAAAGACGGCTGAAGGAAAAGAAACTTCCAAGGTCATATCGTTTCATGTCATGTTGTCCTCTGCGGTGGACATGAACTGGATGAACACGTCTTCGAGGCTGGTCTGTCCGGGTGCTGCCTGCAGATCGAAATCGGCGGAAACGGTCTTGATCGCGCGCTGCAGGGCGGCCTCGTCGCGCCCGACCAGATGCAGGGTCTTGCCAAAGGGCGAAACCTGATCGACCCCGGGAAGGGCGCACAGGGCGCGTTCGACTGCCGCGACCCTGTCGGTTTTCAGAACGAATGTCGTCAACCCGGCCCCGGCAACCACCTCGTCAACCGATCCGCTGACCAGTAATTTACCATAGGATATATAATTGATGCGATCACAACGCTCGGCTTCGTCCATGTAATGGGTCGAGATCAGAACCGTCATTCCGGTGGCTGCAAGGGCGTGGATCTCATCCCAGAAATCGCGCCGGGCCTTGGGATCGACCCCGGCGGTCGGCTCATCCAGCAGCAGCAGGCGCGGTTGGTGCATGATGCAGGCGGCTAGCGCCAGACGCTGTTTCCAGCCGCCTGACAGGCTGCCGGCCAATTGCTTGCGCCGCGATGTCAGCCCCAGATCGGCCAAGGTCTCACGGACGAATTTTCGCACCGGGCGCAACCGGTAGAGACGGGCGACGAATTGCAGGTTTTCCTCGATCGTCAGGTCCTCGTAAAACGAGAATTTCTGTGTCATATAGCCAACTTGGCGCTTGATCTTCAACTGCTCGCGGCGCAGGTCGTGGCCCAGAACCGAGCCGTGCCCCGCATCCGGCGTCAGCAGCCCGCACATCAACCGGATCGTTGTTGTCTTGCCCGAGCCGTTGGGCCCCAGAAAGCCGGCGATTTCACCGGCCGCCACCGACATCGACACGTGATCGACCACGGTTTTGTCGCCATATCTCTTGACCAGCCCCTCGACCTCGATCACGTTCATTTGATCAGTGCCTGTAGATCGACATTGACGATTTGCCCCGGTTTCAGAGCGGTGGCGTCGGGGCCGGGACGGGCCTCGACCAGATAGACCAGTTTTTGGCGGTTTTCCAACGAGTAGATCACCGGCGGCGTGAATTCCGGATTTGGCGAAATATAATTGACGCTCGCCGTCATACCGCTGCCGCAACCGTCGCAATGGACGCTCAGAACGGTGCCCAGATGCAGCTTTGCCAACAGCGTTTCGCCGATATAGAGGCGCAGCTTGATGGCCCCGTCCGGTAGCAGGGACAGAACCGGAGCGGCGGGGCCCGCGACCTCGCCCGGATTGCGGATAACATCGATCACCGTGGCCGGAGCGTCCGCGCGCAAGGTGCGTTTGGAGACCCGCCAGGCCGCGCGCTCTTCGGCGGCACCGGCCTGATCGACAGCCGCACTCGCCGCCTTGATTTCGGCGGCACGGGCGGGCAGGCGGGCGACCTTCAGATTGGCCTCAAGCTCACCGACATGGGCCTCGGCCACGTCATAGCGGGTCTTTGCCGCGTCATATTTGCTCTGCGCGGCGATGCCGCGGTCCAACAGGTCCTTTTGGCGGACCAGATTGCGTTTGGCCTCGCGCGCCTGAAACCGGGCCGAGGCCAGGCTGGCCTCGATCACCGCGATTTCTTGCGGGCGGCGTCCACGGCTGATGTTTTCCAGCTTGCTTGTGGCCTGCGCCAGCGCCGCCTTGGCCCCGGCCAGCGCAATTTCAGCGTCCCGCCGTTCCAGAAACACCAGATTCTGTCCGCGCGCGACATGATCGCCGCGTCGCACCGTGATCCGCGCAATCTGGGCGATTTCCACCGGCGCCATCAGCACGTATTCGCCCTCGACATATCCGGTGGCAAGGGGCAGGGCGGGCTGGCAGGCGGCAAAAAATGTTCCAATCAGCGGCAGCGTGCAAATAAATCCCATCGTCAGCTCCTTTTGGCGGCTCTGGCCCGTGGTGTTGGGTCCAGCGCCATTGCTGTGGTTTGAAAGCAGCCTAGAGTTTTCGGGACGATCTGGAAAGAGAGCAGATCAACCGTTCAGGTCAAAATCGGGACCGGGTCAAATTCACGATCTAAAAGGCGCATAATAGATATTATGTTAAAATTTCTTTAATTGCAAATTTACAGACTGGTATCAACCACTCTTAAGGTTGGAATTGGCCTGCCCCTTGAGAGACCGAAGGCTGCCAAAGGGCGTGATGTCCTCGGCATCGATCATCAATTCGATCAGTGCGCCGCGCGGGTTATCGACCGCGGCCTCAAAGGCTGCAGCAAAGTCATCGGTACGCGTGATCCGCGCGGTAAAGACCCCATAGGCCCGCCCCAGCGCCTGATAGTCGGGATTGACGATTTCAGTGGCGCTGATCCGGTCGGGATAGTTCCGCTCCTGATGGGCGCGAATGGTCCCATACATTCCGTTGTTCAGGAGCAGCACGATTGGTTGCAAGCCCTCCTGCATCGCGGTGCCCATTTCGGCCAGCGTCATCTGGAAATCGCCATCGCCGGCAAAGCAGACCACCTGTCGCGCCGGATCATGGGCGCGCGCGGCAATGGCCGCTGGCAGGCCGGCGCCCATCGCCCCACTTTGCGGCGCCAAAAGCCGCCGCCCCTGCCCGTAACGGATGAATTTTGATGGCCAGATTGCAAAGTTCCCGGCCCCGTTGGTCACGATTGCATCCGGCGCCAAATGCCGGTCCAGCCAACGCGAGATCTCCACCATATCCACCGCACCGCCAACCTGCGCCGCCTTTTGCATCGACAGAAAACCCTGTCGCGCGCGCTGACGCCAGTCACTCCAGTCGCCAAACGCCGGTGCATCGGCCAGCGCCGTCATCATCTGATTGGGACCGGCGTGCAAGGCCACATCCGGTTGATAGATCTTGCCCAACTCAAGGTCCGAAGCGTGGCTGTGGATCAGACGGGCAGCCATTCTGGGCACCTCCAGCAGGCGCCAGCCATCAGTCGTGCTTTCGCCAAATCGGATGTTGATGGCGAGGATCAGATCGGCCTCACGGATGGTCTGTTTGAGCGCCGCCGACATCCCCACACCGGCGTCCCCCGCATAGCTGGCTGACGCACTGTCAATCAGGTCCTGTGAGCGAAAGACCACCGCAGCGGGCAACATGTTCTGCGCCAGAAACCGGGCCAGATTTCGTCGCCCAAGGGTACTCCAACCTCCACCTCCGACCAGCATCAGCGGGCGGTCTGCGGTGCGCAACAGCGCTGTGGCAGCCGCCAGCGACTCAGGCGCCGGGGCGGCTTCGGCGCTGCGGACCAGACCGCAGGCGGGCGCATTGCTGGTTTCACGCAACATGTCTTCGGGCAGGGCAACCACCACTGGACCGGGCCGGCCCGAGCGCGCCAGACTGAACGCCCGGGCGACGATTTCGGGGATGCGCGAGGCGCTGTCGATTTCCGTCACCCATTTTGCAGTATCGGCAAAAAAGGATTTATAATCAATTTCTTGAAAGGCTTCCCTCTGACGCATTCCGCGGCCGATCTGGCCGACGAACAGGATCATAGGGGTGGAATTCTGCATTGCTGTATGAACGCCGATTGCGGCATTACAGGCCCCCGGCCCCCGGGTCACGAGGCAGATGCCGGGCTGTCCGGTCAACTTGCCGTGGGCCTCGGCCATGAACGCCGCGCCGCCCTCATGGCGCGTGACAATCATGCGCAGGCGGTTCCTGACGTCATAAAGTGCGTCGAGCACCGCCAGATAACTTTCACCTGGGACTCCAAAAGCCGTTGTAACGCCTTGATTTAACAGACATTCTACCAAAATCTGCCCGCCCGTGCGCTGCGCTGTCATGACAGGGGCCTCCGCGTTGTCCATCGCCAGTCCTGAAACAGTAAAGCGACGCGCGCCCGGGGGAAACCCAATTTTTTCGCCGCTCCCCTACCTCTGGCCTGCAACCCTGCCGGAGAAATGGGCGAAAACCGTTGCAATTTAGAGGCTAAAAGCAGCCATTACGCGACCTTTCCGATATTTTTTGTGGACACTTGAGGTGAATTTTGTTTCATGGACTTAGCTCGACAGGGAAAACACCATGAACAAGACCGAAGATCTTACGGGATCTGTCGAAGACGCGTTGATTGATGGTGCGTTACATTGTGCGAAGGCGTCGGAGGGCACCAGCTGCACCAATTGGCTGTGCTATGCCGAGGCGGTGCTTTCGGCCAACACGCTGGAGGAGGTCTGGCAGATCCACTGCCAAAAGATGGCGGAATACGGGTTTGACCGGATGCTCTACGGCGCCAACCAGTTTCGCAGCCACGGCGAGTTTGGCAACCTGTCCGACTGGATGATCCTGACCAATCACAGCATGGATTATCTCAGCAAGTTCTTTGGCCGCCGCCTCTATGAGGATGCGCCGATGACGGTATGGGTGGCGCGCAATACCGGCGTCTGTAGCTGGGCCTGGGCGGTTGCCCGGCGGGCCCGGGGCGAAAGCAGCCAAAAAGAAAACATGATCATGGATTTCAATGCGAAATACGGTGTAAGCGCCGGATATTCAATAAGTTTTCAAAATATCTCATTGCGTCGCAAGGCCGGAATCGGCCTCTGCGCCGAGGTGGGGCTGAGCCAGGATGATGTCGAAGCCATCTGGGCCAGAAACGGGCGCGAGATTGTGATTCTCAACAAGCTGATGAACCTCAAGGTTTCAACCCTGCCTTTTGTGCGAAACACCGAAACCCTGACCAAGCGGCAGCGTGAAGTTCTACAATGGGTGGCGGATGGCAAAAGCGTGCAGGACATCGCAACAATCATGGGCCTGACCCGGGTCACGGTGGAAAAGCACCTGCGACTGGCGCGCAAGGCCCTTGATGCCGACACCACGGCGCAAGCGGTGATGAAAGCATCCATGCAGAATCAGTTGTTTGTGTTCGAGGGCGTGGATGGCGATGAAATCGCCAACTCGGCACAACTTATGGCAAAAGAATTAACGTAAGGTAAGGAAATCCATACTTTCCCGGCGCTGGAATTTGCGGGAATGTGCCCATGTTCCGTGAGTGGTGGCAATTTCAGCCAAGGAACAGGAGTTGATCGAAGGTCGAGCATATTCCGGCTGGAGGGAGGGTCTGTTTGGAAGCTGACGAATTGAACGTTTGGTGTACCTTTGTCTAAAGTCGTGTTTTGGGGTTCCCTCTTCAAAACTCAGGCATATCAGACAGGAGACGGTGTCGGTGCAAGTCGGCACCGTTTTCCTGTGGCATTGGGCAGAAGCAGCCAACCCCGCGGGCAACCCTGACCCAAAAGGAACCCCCGAAAAAAACCCGGCGCGCAAGGCACCGGGTTCTATTTCTCAGGATGGGCCCGGATCATAGCCCGGGGTGTCAGCCGCCCATGGTTTTCGCAACTTCCGCCGCGAAATCCTCGCTCTTTTTCTCGATCCCTTCACCAACCTCAAGACGGACAAAGCCGGTGATGGTCACGCCCGCGTCCTTGGCCGCTTGGGCCACCGTGACGTCGGGGTTGACGACGAATTTCTGGTTCAGAAGAGTGACCTCCTGATAGAATTTCTTCATGCGGCCCTTGATCATGTTTTCGATGATATTTTCGGGCTTGCCGGATTCGCGGGCCTGCTCGGTCAGAACATGGCGCTCGCGCTCGACAAGGGCGGGGTCCAGATCGTCTTCGGACAGCGACGACGGGTTGATGGCGGCGACGTGCATGGCGATCTGATGGCCGATGCCGTTGTCTTCGCCACTCAGGGCAACCAGAACGCCGATCTTGCCCATACCCGGCGCCACCGCGTTATGGGTGTAGGAGGCCACTGAGTCTCCGGTCAGGCGGGCCATGCGGCGCACCGTCATGTTCTCGCCGATGGTAATGATCTTGTCGGTCACGGTGTCGGCAACGCTTTTGCCGTTGATGTCGGCGGCCAGTAGCGCATCGAGATCGTCAACCCCCAGCGCCGCCTTGGCGATATCGCCGACCATGCCCTGAAATTCGGCGTTCTTGCCGACGAAATCGGTTTCCGAGTTCACCTCGACCGCGACGCCAACGCCGTTTTCCGAGGCCACTGCAACCAGCCCTTCGGCGGCGGTCCGGCCAGATTTCTTGGCGGCCTTGGCCAGCCCCTTGGTGCGCAGCCAGTCAATGGCCGCCTCCATGTCCCCGTCGGTTTCAGTCAGCGCGCGCTTGGCGTCCATCATGCCGACGCCCGAAGTGTCGCGCAGTTCTTTTACCATTTTAGCTGTAATCGCCATCTGGTCTCTCCTTTTGGAGGTTCGTGTTGTCAAACTCAAGCGGGGCAGGTTGCCCCCTGCCCCGTCATATCGGTCCGTGATCCGGAACTCAGGCCTCGGCTTTGGCCTTTTCCTCGACGGGCTTGTCGGCGCCATCGTCGCTGCTCGGCGCGGCCTCTTCGGCGACGGCCGCTTCGACGGGGGCCTCTTCCAGTGCACCGATATCGACCCCAGCGGAACCCATTTGCGCGGTCATCCCGTCCAGCGCCGCCCGCGCGGCCAGATCGCAATAAAGCGCAATCGCCCGGGCCGCATCGTCATTGCCGGGAATCGGATAATCGACACCCGAGGGGTTCGAGTTGCTGTCCAGCACCGCCACGACCGGGATGCCCAGCTTGTTCGCTTCGGCCACGGCCAGAGATTCCTTGTTGGTGTCGATGACAAAGATCAGGTCCGGCACGCCGCCCATTTCCCGGATCCCGCCCAGCGAGGATTGCAGCTTGCCCTGCTCGCGCTCAAGACCCAGGCGTTCCTTTTTGGTCAGGCCTTCAGCGCCCTCGGACAGCTTTTCGTCGATATTTTTCAGGCGCAGGATCGATTTCGACACGGTGTTCCAGTTGGTCAGCGTGCCGCCCAGCCAGCGGTGGTTCATGTAATATTGCGCGCTGCGCTCAGCGGCATCTGCCACGGCCTGCTGCGCCTGACGTTTGGTCGCAACAAACAGGATCCGCCCGCCCTTGGCGACGGTGTCGCGGATTGCCTGCAGCGCCTGATCAAGCAGTGGTACGGTCTGTGTCAGATCGAGAATGTGGATACCATTGCGCGCGCCGTAGATATAGGGCCCCATGCGGGGATTCCAGCGGTGCGTCTGGTGGCCATAGTGAACGCCAGCTTCAAGCAGCTGACGAAGCGTGAACTCAGGAAGAGCCATCGTCGTGTTTCCTTTCCGGTTTAGCCGCAGCGGGGGAAGAGCATTTGCCCAACCGGTGGAATCCCGGGGATGTCTCTCCCGAAGATCCGCAAAACCCCGCCTGTGGATTTATGTTGCGCGCTTTACGGGGTTTTCACGGCCTTGGCAACCCCCCCCTTCGGGGGTCTTGACCCGGGGTAATCGCTTGAGCCGTCGCAGTTCTTTGGCGGCGCGATTCATTGCGTTTGGACAAAATACCCTTATCGTCAAAACTTTGTCATGCCTTTGGCGTTCCTAGGCTTTTGGTGATGAGCATCTCCCGACCATTTGTCCAGACGCACTGACGGTTACTTAAAAGTGCCTACTTTTATTTTTCAATCTAACACTCTAACCAAAACCATGGCGGAAATGACGCCGGCGGGGATGAGCCTCGGCGCCATTGAGCACGCCCACAAAAACACCAAGGAGGGAATGAGATGAACGACAAGACGGCAAAATGGGTTTACTGGATTGCAACGGGGCTGGTGGCGCTGGTCTATCTCGGCGGTGGCGTCTTTTACATTTCCATGCATCAGCTGGTCGTGGGCATGTATGAAAACCTGCTGCACTATCCCAGCTATATCGTCTGGCCTCTGGCCATTCTGAAAATCATTGCCGCCGTGGTTATTCTGTGGCGACCGAACGCGATGATCACCGACTGGGCCTATGGTGCGATGTTCTGGCATCTGCTTCTGGCGGCGTCGGCCCATATCAACGTCGGTGATCCGGGCTGGCCTCCGTCGGCGGTGACCTGGGTTCTTTTGATCGTTTCGTGGCTGACTGCGAACCGGGTTCGGACCACCAAATCGGCCTACGCCCCGGGGGGCAAAGCGACAACCGCATGACGGCGCGGGCGATGGAACTGGGGCTTTATACCTTTGGCGATGTTGGTACTTCGCAGGCAACGGGGCTGAGCGTCACGCCCAAAGAGCGCATCGCCCAGCTTGTCGAAGAGATCGTGCTGGCCGATCAGGTCGGGTTGGACCTGTTCGGGCTGGGCGAACACCACCGCCCCGATTACGCCGTTTCGGCCCCCGCCATCGTGTTGGCCGGAGCGGCCACACAGACCAGTCGGATACGCCTGTCCAGCGCCGTCACGGTGCTGAGTTCAGATGACCCGGTCCGCGTTCACGAGCAGTTCGCCGCGCTCGACAACCTGTCCGGGGGGCGCGCCGAAATCATGGTCGGACGCGGCTCGTTCATCGAAAGCTTTCCGTTGTTTGGGTATGATCTTGACGATTACGACGCGCTTTTTGCCGAAAAGTTGCAGATGCTTCTGGCCATCCGCGAGGGCGAGGTCCTCGACTGGTCCGGAACCCCGCACACCCCGACGGTGCCGCGCCGGGGCATTTATCCCCGCCCCGTGCAAGAGCGCCTGCCGATCTGGGTTGCGGTCGGCGGCACACCGGCCTCGGTGGTCCGCGCGGCAGAACTGGGGCTGCCGCTGGCCCTTGCGATCATCGGCGGGCAACCGGCGCGGTTTGCCCCGCTTTTCGACCTCTACCGGCAGTCGGCGACGCGGGCCGGACATGACGTGGCGGCGCTGCCGACCTCGCTGAATGTGCATGGTTTCGTCGCCAAAACCCGACAGCAGGCACTGGACATCTTCGGGCCGCCGGTGATGGAGGTTATGACCCGCATCGGTGCCGAGCGCGGCTGGCCCCCCATGACCCGCGCGGCGCTCAACGCCTCTGCCGATCCCGGCGGTGCCCTGTTTTTGGGCTCTCCAGCCGAAATGGTGGACAAGATTCTGGCCGCGCATGAGCTCTTTGGCTTTTCCCGCTTTGTGATCCAGATGGCGATCGGAATCATCGACCATGTCGAGGTGATGCGCGCAATCGAATTATTCGGAACCCGCGTCGCCCCCGAGCTGCGCCGCGCTAGCGCGCTCCCTTGACGGTAAAGTCGCCGGTCAGCGTGTCTCCGTTCCTGAACTTCAGCGTGAGCGGAACCGAAGTTTTGCTCTTGATGTCCTTTTCGGGGTGCATGCACATAACGTGATAGCCGCCCGGCGCAAATTCCAGACGCGCACCCGGTTTGATCGGCAGCTCGTTGATTGGCAGCATTTTTATCACGCCATTGATCATCTTGCTCTGGTGCAGCATCGCCTTTTTGCAGACGGGAGAGGCCGCACCGACCAGAACCCGCGTCGTTGCACCAGTGTTTTCCAGGCTGAAATAGCCGGCAGCCGGGCGCGAAACGATGATCACCCTCAGGATCGGATCGGACAGGATAAGACCGCCCTGCCCGGCCAGCACCGGCGCGGACATCCCGCTCAGCGCGGTTGTCAGGATCATCAGCCCCCCGAGTGCCGTTTTAATCTTGCGCACCGTTTTGATACTTTTTTCCAACTTTTTCTCCTTTTTTGTGGGTTGGATTGTTTCAGTCGCAGCACGCCATCGGGCCGCGTTCATTCTGGCGGGCGAAATTCAGCACCAGAAGCAGCGCCATGATGCTGCTCATGGCGCTGGGGATCCAGATAATCAGCCCCCCCAGCGCCTGATCCGTCATGGGGGAAATTCCGGGATAGATTCGCCCGCACCAGTGGTAGAAATCGTAAAGGTCACTGCGGGCAAACACGATCATCGCGCCGATCAGGATTTGCGGCGGAATAATCAGGATGGCGCTGATTGCCCGGGTAAAGACCGAGACCCCGGCCAAGGCCTTTGGGCGCGGGTCCAGCACCATGCTCCAGAACACCAGACCGTCCAGCACCATGCTCCAATTCATCATCGAATAGAACAGGGGGTTAATCATGGCGCGAAAATGAACCGGCGGAATCAGCCACAGCGCAACCAGCCCGACAAACAGGGTCGCGGCCAGAACCGGCTGGCGTAAAAGCGCCAGAATACGATGCACCGGGCGCCCCCAGAGCAGCCGCGCAAGCCGCGGTGGCATCCCGAGGCGCAAGACCTCCCACGGCCAGCCCAGCACGATCAGCATCGGCCCAAGATGGTGCAGGACAATATGCTGCGCGCGGTTCAGAAAAAACATGTGCTCGGCCATGTATTCAAACCGGGTTTGCAGGACGAAATACGTGATCAGCATTCCCAGCACAAAGCTGACCTGTTGCCAGCGCGGCGGATGACAGCAGGGCATCAGGCGCAGCAGGCCACGCCCATACCACCAGAGCGTCAGCACCGTCGTCAGGATCATCAGCGGGGCAAAATCCCACGGCGCCAGAAACGGCAGCGCCGCCGGGTTGTGAAGGCTCAGCCACCAAACCGCCGCGCCGGCGGGAAAAATTGTGCCGTAAAACAGCACCGGGAAAACCCGGACCCAGCCGACAGGCTCGGGACGCAAAAGGGGATCGGATCGGGGTGTCATGGTCATGAAAGGCTCGATTGCGGCATAATAAAAGAGGGGAACAATCTCCACCGCCCGCAGATGTGGCGCAGTGATGGCGGATCTTGGCGGCAGAACCCAGCGGCAGGCACCCTGTCGAGCTTGCGGCTCGGGCGGCTTTGCCTGTCTCAGGCGATAAAGCTGCTGGATGGGGGCGCGCGGGCCTGAAAATTGGCGACAGTCAAATGGCGCGGCAAAAGGCTGTGCCCGGCGGGCCACAGGCTGGTCAGTACGATGTTCTTTGGCAGGGGCAGCGTTGCAACCAGAACACCAACCGGCCCGATCCCGGCATTTTGTGCGCACCACGGGCATTTATGATGGGTCTGTGCGGGCCTGTTCTCGGGGCCAGAAGAGAGAGTATGAACGCCGCTTGGGGCGCAGATCACGATCTGAGGCGCGGCCTGATTGGCGGCCATCGCCGCGCCACCCAAACGACCGTCAAACCCCATGCCTGACATCACGATCTGGGTTAGGATCCAGACCAGAGTCGGAACCATCAGCATGATCAGGCGATGTCGTTGCTGGCGGTTCAAAAGCGTGTTCCTTGCGATCATACGGGCCGGTTAATTCGGCCACCCGAAATACAATCAAAAGAGGATTTCATCGTGGCCCGACACGGCGTACAGAACACCTGGGCGAGACAGGCTGTCAACAGAACCCATTGCCGCAGGCAAAAGGTTATGGGCTTGATTGACCCCGGTCGGCTCGCTACTCTCAGCCCATCAGGTCCTCGACCCGGCTAGGCCGCAAGAGGGGAAACAGGGAACTCGGTCGGGCCAATCCAAACGGAGGCCCCAGCCGGACTGCCCACGCAACTGTCGGTGACGAGCCGCGCCCATGTGCCACTGGAGCCATCCGGGAAGGCGGGATGCGACGTCAAATCACCAGTCAGGAAACCTGCCTGATCATATGGAAACCAATGGCGGGGTCATGCCCCGCCAGACTTGGCACGTTGGGTGCATTTGGAAAGGAAAAAACCCATGCATATTGAACCAGGCGTCGTGACAGGCGCCAAACTGTTGCTTGGTTATGTCACCGCTGCGGGCAGCCTTGGCATGACCGCGAAACTGGCTTGGGACAGCCTGCGCCATGACGGGGGGGCTCGGCGTTTGGTTGGGCGCTCGCTGACCACCACTGCGTTGGTATTTTCGTTTTTCGAGCTGCTGCCGCACATTCCTGTTGGCGTCAGCGAGGTGCATCTGATCCTCGGTTCGACCCTGCTGCTGGTCTTTGGCGCAGGGCCGACGGCAATCGGGCTGGTTCTGGGCCTCTTGTTGCAGGGGCTGTTCTTTGTGCCATCCGACCTGCCGCAATACGGGATGAATGTGACCACCCTGATCGGATCGCTCGTGGCGCTCAAGCTGATTGCCGACCGGGTCATCAAATCTGGCACCGCATATACCGATCTTGCCTACAGGCAGGTTGTGCGCCTGTCGCTGACCTTTCAGGCGGTCACGGTTAGCTGGGTCGCCTTCTGGGTCGCATGGGGACAGGGGCTTTCGGTCGAGACGCTCCTGCGGATTGCCACCTTTGGTGCGGCCTATATGAGCGTGATCCTGATTGAGCCATTGATCGATCTCACCGTTCTGGCCTTGGCAAAACGGCTGAAAAATGGCTCCCTGAGGGGGTTTTTCACGGCGCGCCTTTATCAGGCTGGGGCGGGCGCGTAACAGCCTGAACGCGCATCTTTAGAGAGGGCCCCGCGCCAGTATGTGGGGCCCCAATTGGCAGAGCACATTATGGCAGAAAATATTCTGCACGGGCTGATTGCGTTACTGGTAACGCTATCTCCACTGCGTAGCACGCCGACGGCCCCCCACCGCCGCCACCACCGATATGGTCAAGATGCCGGCCGCCTTTGTGCGCGCCACGAGACACTGTCCCGCAGCCTTTGCTGATGATCCGGATATTGACCGGCCCGACCAACCGCTGACCGGAGTCAGCTAGCATGATGCCCGCACCTATTGTGCGTGGGGAAAAACGCTTTCCCACCGAGGTCGAATGGGAATTGGCCACGCGCGGGCACAACGGCAGTTCCTTCCCTTGGGGAACCGGTCGGCCCTAAAAAAACACACTTTTCCAGCCGGAGAGGCCCTGACCTCGATATCGGTCCACCCAAAAGACCTGAGCCCGTGGGGGATGCGGGATATGGCGGGGAATGTCACCGAATCGACCGTCGGCAGCAATCGCGCCTATGGCGGTAGCTGCGGAAAACGCCGCAATCCAGCGTCGTGTTGCCTTCCCGGCGGTGTGGCCTCGCCTGAGGATTTGCCCAAGGCCATGACCAAATCCTGCGCCTTTAACAAGGGGAACCGCTTTGCAGGACAGGCGTATGTGACCTTGGCCAGTAACAGGATATGGGATTATTCCGACTCGGTTGCAGATTTTGTTGGTTTTCGCTGCGTTTGGGAACTGCCAGCCCTCCAACCCTGATACCACGCTCTGATTTAAACGGAGTGCCGATCCCGGACTGCCACGCAACTCGCGGTGTTAAGCTGCGCCGATGTACCACTGGGGCCGTCCGGGAGTGGCGGAATCGTGCACCTGTCGTCACATAGCGCGGCTACAACCACAGCTGGTTTTTGTTCTTCCAACGGTGTTGTATTTTTCCGCTAGAATCAGCAAAGCGCGGTTGAACCTCGGCTGCTCGCTATGGCCTGGCGGTCCGACGGGGATGCAAGGCGCGTGTTGGAAATTTGTTGGCACACGGTTTCGGTCAATTCATCAAGCGAAAAAGGCTTGGGCAGAAACACCGAGTTTGGGATTTCAGCCTGCTGGTCGGAAAAAGACTCCTCTGCATAACCGGAAATAAAAACAACCCCGATGTCAGGATTGGATTTCAGTGCTTCACGCACCCATGTCGGTCCATCCTTGCCGGGCATGACAACGTCGGTCACAAAAACATCAACGGCAAGCGTGGGGTCTTTGAGGAGTTCAAGGGCTTCGTCGGCGTTGCAGGCCTCCACCACGGTATATCCACGTATCTTGAGAGCGCGAGAGGCAAATGCACGGACTGGCGCCTCATCTTCGACGAGCAATACGACGCCACCAGAAACAGGCCGCGCGACAGGTTGCCGATCGGATGGGTCGTCGATTTTTTTTACGTTGGCTTGATCCAGTGCCGGCAGCAGAATTTGAAAGCTGCTGCCCTGCCCAAACACGCTGTCAACAAATATAAACCCGCCGGTTTGCTTGATAATGCCGTAAACCATTGAAAGTCCCAGCCCGGTTCCTTCTCCGGTTTTTTTGGTGGTGAAAAACGGTTCGAAGATCTTGCTTAACTGTTCGCGGGCGATTCCCGTGCCGTGATCGATGACGCGAATGGAGGCATATTTTCCTGCCGGAACGACAGCGCGGTCGCGACATAATTCAGTTTCGAGAAACAGGTTTTGCGTCTCGATCTTGACTTCGCCGCCTTGCTCCATTGCGTCGCGGGCGTTCACGACGAGATTCATCAAGACCTGCTCAAGCTGCCGCTTGTCTGCCCGCACCGCCGCGATGTCGTTGTCCGTTGCAACCTTCAGGCTGAATTTTTCGCCAAGAAGACGGTTCAGCAGATGCGACAAATCCGACAACGTATCCCTGAGGTCGAGATTTTCCGGCTGCAAGGTCTGCTTTCTGGAAAAGGCCAGGAGCTGGCTGACAAGGCTGGCTGCGCGGTTGGCATTCTGGTTGATCTGGGCAAGATCGCTGAAATCCGGGTCCCCCTCGTCATGGCGCATTAGCAAGAGGTCGCAATAGCCTGAAATTGCGGTCAAAAGATTGTTGAAATCATGTGCAACTCCGCCTGCAAGTTTGCCAATCGCCTGCATTTTCTGGCTTTGTACAAACTGCGCCTCAAGAGTTTTCAGTTCGGTCGCATCGCTGAGGACCGCGTTGAGATATGTTTCGGTTCCATTGCGGACCGTGGACATGGATATCTGGATGTATTTTTCCTGCTTCCGGCCCCGCGATTGCACGATCTCCGGTCTTGATTTCACCTTTTCCTGCGATATTTCGCGCAGCCAATCGCCAATGGGTCGCCCCAGCCCCTGCACAAGGTCGCTGAGCGCGGTCTTTCCCGGCTGAAGTGGCCCAAGAAGGTCTCTCGCCTGCCGGTTTGCCCGAATGACGACGCCTTCGGGTGACAGTTTGAGGAGAGCCACTGGCAGGGTGTCGAGAATCCGCGCTTTCTCACCCGGGCCGAGGTCAATGGAATTGACCGGGCTGAGATAGATTTCGCGCCGCCCGCCCTGGATATCGTGGGTAAAAACACGCACAGAAAGATTGCCCTTTTGGGCCGACAGGTTGGTCACGCCATCCGGCACAAGCGGCAGGTCGGAGAACAGACGATCGAGGGTTTCAACCGGTCCACCGCACAGCGACAGGAGCGCCCGGTTCATATGCAGGACCTTCCCGCTGCGGTTTGTGATCAGCATCGGCATGGCGCCAGGGGGCGGTGCGTGTGGTGAAGGGGAGCGAATCTCAACGATATCCTCAAGCCGCCAGATAAAGCCCTGAGCGCCGACATAGTGAACCGCCAATCGCAGATGGCCGCGCGGGGTGACGATATTTTCCTGCGCCGCGGATTCATCGCGGGCCCGATTCTGCATACGGAATATCACGTTGACCGGATTGGCGGTGTAATCGGCCAAAAGCATCACGAGGGAGCGGTGCAAGACCTGTCCGAATCGCCCGATTGCGGCGCGGTTTGCATAGGTGATTTCACCATCGTCCGTGGCGAACAGTGTCGGGGAAAAGTCATTGTGAACAAAGATATCGAGAGATTCGTGAAAGTGGCGCGCCGAGGCCATATAACGCCGGTTAAGACCGATGGCAAAAAGCGCAACAGCAAAGACCGAACTGCTGCTGATGGTAAAGGCCAGCGACGCAGTGCGATCCCCAATCAGGATCCCCGGGACCAGCAACAAGAGGCCCACCCAAACGAAGATCCACAGCCGCGGCGCAATCCGGCGCGCAGCCGTCGTGGCCCGTGTTTCAAAATAGGTTGCGTCAGTCACAAAGCGCGCCCTCCCTGGCGACTCAGGTTTCCTTCGTGATCGCATGGATTTGGTTATCCGGAGGTTAATATCTCTTTCCGGTTGTGTAAATATTAAACTATTTTCTCTTAAATAGCGCTATAAACATTCCATCTCCGCCCTCAAGAGGTGTAAAGAACCTCTGATATTGCATTGAAAATGAAGGGTTTCTATTGGCAAACTCTGCGGCTTGGAACAGATTTTCCCGCTTGAACAGCGAACAGGTTGCATAGGCCAGAGTTCCCTCGCGCGCGACCAGAGCCGAGGCCCGGTCCAGGATCTCGGCCTGAGTTTTCACGTAATCGGCCAGCCGTTCGGGGGTCAGCGACCATTTCCCTGCCGGAGCACGGCGCCACGCGCCACTGCCCGAACAGGGAGCGTCACAGAGAACCAGATCAAAAGGCGCGACGTTATCCAGCTGCTCGTGAGGCAGGTGCGCGATCCGGACCCCGGCGCGGCGGGCGCGCGCGGGCAGGTCGCACATGCGTTGAGGAGCGATATCATGGGCGAAAACCTCGGCCCGGCTTAACGCCTTCATGGCCAGAGACTTGCCGCCCCCGCCGGCGCAGTAATCAAGAATCCGGCCCGTGTCCGGTAGATCCAAGGCCAACACGACCGCCTGCGAGGCAGCATCCTGAAGCTCGACAAGACCGTGGCGGTAGGCGTGACTCTGGGCGACGCGTCGCGGCTTTTCCAAGACCTCAAGCGCGGTTCCGGCCAGCGGCACCGGGCGGGTCGCGATCTCGTCCCGAGCCAGTGACTGACGGGCTTTTTCAAGGGAGGTGCGGGCGGTGTTGACGCGCAGGAACACCGGAGCCCGGCGACGCAGGACGTGCATGACCTCGACATAGTCAGGCCCGAGGGACTGCGTCAGATCAGCGGTCATCCAGTCGGGGTGATCGAGGCGCACCGGCATAGGCAGGGTTGAGAGCTGGGGCGAAAACGCCCGCTCGGCCCTGCTGAGGGGAGCGGGGGCGTAGGTCTCGCCGGTAAAAAAATCGGCCGGCTCCTGTCCGCTCTGGCGCAAATATCCCAACACCAGCGCGCGCCCGCTGTTGCCCCCTCCACTGGCCGCGCAGGAGCGTTTCCGGCGCAGAATATCAAAGACCAAATCGCGAATCGCCGCCCGATCCCCCGAGCCTGCATATCGGTTGCGCCGCGCCCATCCGGTCAGGGTTTTTTCCACCGCCTGCCCATCCTCAAGGCCAACCGCAAGCGCATCGAGAATCTCAATTCCGGCGGAAAGGCGGGCGGCGGGGGTCATGCGGGGGCCGAAAAGCCGGATGTGATCACAAAACTATACATTCGCATCACGCCACATCCCCCGGATTTTACTATATTTCACCCATCAGGCCAAAGGCCAGAAACACCCAGGCCGAGAACAGAAAGAACAATCCGGCCAGAAACACCTGAAACCGCACCTGCACCTTGTTGCTGGTGACATGGATCAGACGGTGGTGGATGCGGGTTACGACATAGGCCAGACACGACAGCGCGAACGGCATCGAAGCCGCGTCATAGATGCTGGCCAGAATGACCGCCACGTAAAGCAGGACCGGGAACTCGAACTGATTGGCCAGATTGTTCCCCAACTTGCGGGCGTCCTCGGGGTAGGCCGAGGTATCCACGGCGACATCCTCAAGCGAGACCTTGTGATCGCGAACCGCACGCATGCGGGCAATCCCCATGGCGATCGCAGCATAAAATGTCAGCGCGACCTCGGCAAAAACCGCGAAAACGGCCAGTTTAACGTCAAGAGCCATGTATTCCATGTTGGTCCGTCTCCTCTGTCGGGGGGCGCTGTTATCCGCCGATCCGGTAATTCGGGCTTTCGCGGGTGATCTGAACGTCATGCACGTGGCTTTCTTTCAGGCCCGAGCCGGAAATGCGCACGAATTTGCACTGTCGGCGCATTTCGTCGATGGTGGCGCTGCCGGTATAGCCCATGGCCGCGCGCAGCCCGCCCACCAGTTGGTGAATGACGGCACCGGCCGAGCCCTTGTAGGGCACCTGCCCCTCGATGCCTTCGGGCACCAGCTTGTCAGTTGAAGCCTCTTTCTGGAAATAGCGGTCGGCCGAGCCACGGGCCATGGCGCCGACGCTGCCCATGCCGCGGAACGCCTTGTAGCTGCGGCCCTGATAGAGGATGACTTCGCCCGGGGCTTCGTCGGTGCCCGCCAGCATCGAGCCCAGCATCGCACAGCTTGCCCCCGCCGCGATGGCCTTGGCGAAATCGCCCGAAAACTTGATCCCCCCATCGGCGATGATCGGGGTGTCAGTGCGTGCCCCCTCCTCGGCGCAATCCATGATCGCCGTCAGTTGTGGCACACCAACCCCGGCAACGATACGGGTCGTGCAGATACTGCCCGGCCCGATCCCCACCTTGACCGCATCGGCACCGGCATCGATCAGGGCGCGGGTGGCCTCGGCGGTGGCTACGTTTCCGGCAACTACCTGCACATCATTGGACAAGGCCTTGATCCGCGACACCGCCTCGGCCACCAAGGCGGAATGGCCGTGCGCCGTGTCGATCACGATCAGATCGACGCCAGCGTCAATCAGCGCCTGCGAGCGCGCAAACCCCGCATCCCCCACTGTGGTTGCGGCGGCAACCCTGAGGCGGCCGATCTCGTCCTTGGTGGCGTTGGGGTTGAGAACCGCCTGCTCGATATCCTTGATGGTCAAAAGTCCGGTCAGCTTTCCCGAAGCATCCACCACCAGCAGTTTCTCGATGCGGCGGGCCGCCATCAGCTCCTTGGCTTCGGCCAGATCGGCGGGCTCGCGCAGCATCGCCAGATTGTCGGTCGTCATCATGGCGCTGACCGGCGTTCTGGCGTCGCTGGCAAAGCGCATGTCGCGGTTGGTGACGATGCCCAGCACGACCCCTGAGGCGTCCACCACCGGAAAGCCGGTGATCCGGTAGCGCGCCTGCAACGCCTTGGCATCGGCAAGGGTCTGATCGGGCGACAGGGTGATCGGGGCATAGACGACGCCGCTTTCAAAACGCTTGACCCGGCGCACCTGACGAGCCTGCTCTTCGATATCGAGGTTGCGGTGCAAGACCCCCAGCCCACCGACCTGCGCCATGGCAATGGCCATCTCACTTTCGGTGACCGTGTCCATGGCCGAACTGAGCAGCGGGATATTGAGAGAAATCGAGCCGGTTACCCGGGTCGCCGTATCCGCATCCCCCGGCAAGACGCTGGAGGCGCCGGGAACCAGCAGCACATCATCAAAGGTAAGTGCCTCACGAATTTTCATCTGAAACTCCAAATAAAGGGATCGCTGTTGGCACCCCCCTATTTCACGCCATCAGAGAAAAGAAAAGGGCAAAACCGGGATCAGGCCAGCGCCGCCCCGCTCTTTTTCGCCAGATCTCCCTGAATAAACGCCATCAGCGCCTTGTAAACGATATAGAGGATCAGCGGCGTACCAATGGCCAGCCCGATCCAGACTCCGGCCAGGGCCAGTGCTCCGAAATCATGCTTGACGGCGACGATCTGAAGATTGGTAAATGTTGCCGCGGGAAAGGTCAGTGCCCCCCAGACCGGTGTCCAGCCATCCTTCATGATCCAGCGCCCGAACGCGACCAGAGCCAAGCCGATGATCCAGGCCAGAACGTAAAAGAACAGAAACAGGGTTGAATTCCCCAAAAGGGAAAAGGCAATTCCCAGCAGGCTGACCGCCGCCAGAGCGATCGCTAGCGAGGGGCGCAGGGGAACCGGTGGGCGCACGATCAACAGCTTGCGCCCATAGCCAAGGGTGATGATGAACCACGAGATCAGGGCAAACATCGTCAGCCAGGTGCTGGCGGTCACGAACCCCAGCGGCACACCCGCGAGCGGTGCAACCACCGGCCCGACAAACGACAGGTATTGAAACGGCGAGAACGCCCGCAATTCCGGTGCGCCTTTCCAGAGGGTCAGGATGCTCAGGATGACAGTGCCCGCCTGCAGAATGACGCCAGTCCACCAGACCTCGGGAATTTCGACATTGAACGGTAGTAGTGCCGCCACCAGCAGCATGACCGCCATCGGCAGGGCCGAAACCCCGGCCCGGCCCGGCGGCGTTTTCATATCCTCCCACAAGACCCGCGGGCGGGCGATGATCTTGGCGGCATAGATGAACAGAAAATAGATGAGAAAGGCGGTCGAGAGCCCAAGCAGCAGGTCTCCGATCTCGTGGGGGATGGGCAGAATACCCGAGGCATTACGCCAGGCCAGCCCCAACCCCATAAAGCCCAAGCTGACCGGAAAAGCGGCCGGAGGAGTCTGGCGCCAAAGCGGCGGCCGATTGATTTTACGCATGCGAAATCCTTACTGTGTCATCACCGGAACAGCCAGCCGTCGCGCGCTCGTGTTCCGTCGCTGGAGAGTGCGGCCGAATATTCCGATCTTCCCTTGATAGCGGCCGGTTTCCGACCTTGTTGTTGTGGCCTATATTTAAAACCTGCCCCTGAGCATTCCAAGAGCGGGAACCGTGACAAATCCCCGCCCTGCGCGCGGCCCTTTGGTCTGGACGGGGTCCGGGTTTGCACCATCGACCTGTCAGCCCCGGACCACAGGAGACCGGCCCGAAAGCAGCTTGAAAACAGCGAACTCAGGTTCAATAAGGATGAGATAACTTATCTTTTTTCAATAATTATTTAAACCTAACCAAGTTATCCCCAGTTAAATCACCAATTACTCAACATTTTCCGAGTTTTTGCCGTGTCCACGAAATCCCGTCGCGACGACAAATTTTTCCGAACTGTCCGCGCGGCTTGCGCCCGGTTTGACATGGGAAACCCGGGTAAAATTCTGCTTGAGGAGCTTCTGTAAATCGCCCTCGGCACCACCGGCCAGAACCTTGGCGACAAAGGTTCCGCCCGGCTCCAGCACATCAAAGGCAAAGTCGGCCGCCGCCTCACAAAGCGCCATGATGCGCAAATGATCGGTCTGCTTGTGGCCGCTGGCCGAGGCCGCCATGTCGGACATCACCACATCCGCCGGCCCGCCCAGCCAAGCCCTCACCTGTTGATCGGCGCCATCGGCAAGAAAATCCAGAACGTGGATTTCGGCCCCAGCAACCGGCTCGACCTCCTGCAGGTCGATACCAAGGATGCGGCCAATTTTCTTATTCTTTCTCTCGCCAAGCGCATTGATCCGGGGCACCGCCACCTGCAGCCAGCCGCCCGGCGCGCAACCCAGATCGACGACCCGCGCGCCGGGAATAAGAAAGTGAAATTTTTCGTTCAGTTCCAAGATCTTGAAGGCGGCACGGCCGCGATAACCCAGCTTGCGGGCCTGCTGCACATAGGGGTCGTTCAACTGCCGCTCAAGCCAGAGCGTTGAACTCAGCCGCCGACCCTTGGCGGATTTGACCCGGACCCTCAGATCTCGCTGCCCCCGCCCCGATGTTCCACGTTTTTGCGCCACCTCAGCCAACCTCATCTGTCAATGCGTGATCTTCGGCCATCAATGCGTAAAGCAATCCCTCGCGCAAACCGCGATCGGCAACGTTGAGGCGATCCGTCGGCCAGATTCGCATCAATGTCTGCAAGATCGCCACCCCGGACAGGATCAACGCATGGCGGTCGCGCCCGATGCGTGGATCGTTGCGCCGCCCGGCCGCCCCCATTTTCAGGTATTGACGAATGACCCGGTCGATCTGGGCACTGGTCATGCGCAGCCCGTCAACCTTGTTGCGGTCATAGCGCCGCAATCCCAGATGGGTGGCCGCAACCGTGGTGATCGTGCCCGACGTCCCGATGATCTGAAACCCCTTTTGCGATTCCGGGCGCATGGCCGTCTGATAGGGCAGAAAATCGGCCATCTTCTCTTCGAAATGACAGGACATCAGGGCAAAGCGCGCGCTCTCGTCCTTGACGTCCGCGAATTGATCCTTCAGCGTCGCAACCCCCAGTGGCACCGAGATCCAGTCGATCACTTTGGCCTTGGACCTGTGCTTTGACAATCCCGTTTTATCGTTTAATCGCAACTGCATGATTGCAGATGCCCGGTCGCTATCGGGAACATCGGAAAGGTCGATCCAGACCAGCTCGGTCGAGCCGCCGCCGATGTCCACGACCAGCAACTGACGGGTTCGTCTTGCGATCAGCGGGGCGCAGCTGATGACCGCAAGGCGTGCCTCTTCTTCGGGCCGGATGACCTCCAGCGCCAAGCCGGTCTCGGCGCGCACCCGCTCCAGAAAGGTCTGGCAATTCGAGGCCCGCCGACAGGCCTCGGTCGCCACCAGGCGCATGCGGGTGATCTTGTGATGCTCCAGCTTGCGCCGACAGATATTCAGGGCCGAGATCGTCCGGTTGATCGAGGCCCGCGACAGGCTGCCGTGCTGCTCCAGTCCGCGCCCCAATTGCACCGATTTGGAAAAACTGTCCACGACATGAAACTGGCTGCCCTCGGGGTGGGCCACCAGCATGCGGCACGAGTTGGTCCCCAGATCCAGCGCTGCATAAAGCTCGGCGCCGCCCGGGGGGATGTTGGTGGCGGGGTCAACCGATTTCGGGTACACGCGCGCCTCATTTCCGGGTTCATGTTTACTGTTGCGAAAACCGTAACCCGAAGCAGGGAGCGCGCGCAAGTCACGTTCCGGTATCCGCCCCCCGGGGGCGAATTTTCAGGTGGATTCCGTCCCGCGCACGTACCGTCAAATGGGCGACCGGCACCGGCACCTGCCCCGGGACGGCGCGAAACTCAAACGCGCGCAGCAACATCGCCAGCAGCAGAACCCCCTCGACCATGGCAAACCCGGCACCCGTACATACCCGGGGGCCAGTGGAAAACGGAATCCACGCGGTGCTGGCGTTTTCCCGGGCCTCATCCCGCTGCCAGCGCCCGGGGTCGAAATGGTCGGGTCTGTGCCACAGGTCTGGGTGGCGGTGCAGATGCCAGGGCGAGATGACAATCTGCGCCCCCCGCCGGATGGCGCGATTGCGAAACCGCTCGGGCCGCGTGGTTTCACGCAACATCATCGGCACTGGCGGATAGAGGCGCAGGGTCTCGCGCCACACATCGCGGATAAAGCCGAGGCGCCGCACATCCGAGAACCTCGGCCGCCCCGTGCCTAGAACGCGCTGGGCCTCGCGCGCGGCGCGGAGTTGCGTATCCGGATCTGAAGCCAGCAGATATAACGCCCAGGCCAGCGCCGAGGCCGAGGTCTCGTGTCCGGCGAGAAAAAAGATCGCCACCTGATCGACCATCTCGGCGGCCTCAAAACAGGTGCCGCTTGCCGGATCGCGGGTCGTCATGATCTTGGTCGCCAGATCGTCGGGGGCGGAGCCTCTGGAAATTTCAATGGCGCGCGCCTCGGTCAGAGCGCTCAACAACGCCCGAATGCGGCGGGCGCTGCGTCCCGCCTCGCGGTTGAAAATCCGTGGCATCCAGCCGGGTACAGGCAGAAACGAGGCCAGATTCAGCAGGGGCTGGCTGCGTTGATAGGCGCGGAACTCTTGAAACACCGCGTTTGCATCCCGGTGTGTTATCGGCAGGGAAAACAGGGTTCTGAAAATGACATCCGCCGCCAAATGTGATGTTTCTTCCTCTATTTCAATGGGTTCCGGTGTATTACTGATGTTGATACGGGCAATGGCTGTCTCGCCGGCGGCGACCATCGCATCAAAGGTCTCCCGAAGGCGCCCCCCCTCAAAGGCCGGGTCGATCATGCGCCGCTGGCGTTTCCATGTCGCGCCATTGGTGACAAAGACGGCATTGCCCAAAAGATCCTTGAGGCTGGAGCTGATGACCCCGGATTTCGGAAAATCCTCGGGCCGTTCTTTTAACACCGTGTGGATCAGGTCGGGCTGGTTTATCAGGTAGGAATGGAAAAACAGAGTCTTGAACTCGGCCATTTTCGCCCGATACAGCCGTTCCGGTTGCGAGGTAAAAATATCCCTGCGAAACAACAATATCTGACGAAGGCGCGAGGTCTTTTCCGGGCGCGAGGCGGGTTTTGGTGGAATCGGGCAGGGGCTCATGCGCAACTCATGTCACGATAGGGCGACAGCGGGGTTGCAAGGCAACTGGGCGACGGGTTGCGCCCCTCGTATCGCCGCCCGAGGCTGAGCGGCCCGGCGGTGATCTGGAAATAATCATAGTCGCGCGGGCGATCAAAGGCGCAGAGATATTGAAAATGAATACGAAAATAATGCCATTTCATCCGTTTCTGTGCATCGGGCGACAGGCTTTTGCTGAAGGCGGCCGAAATCACCAGCGGCTGGTGATGCCCGCAATCCGGCGCGACACCGCTGACCGCAACCGGGTCAATCAGCGCAAAGGTGCAGCCGTCTCCGGGTGCTGTCACATCAACCCAGATTAGACGATCCTCTTCAGAAAGTAGATTAAGATCACGTCGCAACCTATTGGCATTTGGTAGAAAACTGACCATTGGAACGACATGTCCAAGGCTGAGGAATGACAGTTTTGGGCGGAATCCGGCCCGTGAATCGCGGCGCATGAGATCGGCCAGGACGGAAACCGCGAGATGTGCGCCCGAGGAATGGCCGACCACCAGAACCTCATCAACGTCACTTTGAAGGGCGGTCTCTAGACGATCGACAAAGGTGGCAATCCGCTCCTCAAGCTCGGGTGGATTGGCCCCTGAATATTGCGCCGAAAAAGCGTAGTCATGCAGCAGGTAATAGGCAAAGAGATGCCGGTCGAGGCGCCGGAACCAGACCATGAGCCCAGCCAGCACCGTAAGCCCAGCCAGAGCGGCCAGCCAGAGTGGCAGCGCCAGATCCACCCCCCACGCCACAGCAAATGCCAGAATCACCGCCCCCAAAAGCTGCGCGCTCAGCATGAAAACCGGATAAAGTGCTGCAATTACCGGCCCTTTGCGCAGATGGACAAGACGCGCCAGCGCCCCTGATGCAATATAGATCCAGACCACACGAGCCAACAAAAGGAAGGTCCCGACAATGCTACGGCGCATCGATTTCTGCACGATATCGGACCATAAAAGTAGTTCGATCTGGCTGTCCACCTCGGCCCCGTCTACCCGTGCGTGAACGCTCCAACTGTAGGTTTTTGAGTTAGGATTCCCTTTTATATCAATGGCATAACCGCTTATCTCGGCCTGCTTTCGCGCCTCGCTGCGGTAGAGTTCCCGATAGCGGCGCGGCGGCACCGGGTCATAGCCCGGCAGATAAAACACCTGTCGCCGCCAGACGTCCTGTGTACTGCTCGTGCCCGAAACTTCCGTCACGCCCAAATTCCTCCCGGGTATATCAGCCCGGCGTTCTGGCCCGTTTGCCTCATCCGGGGGCCGCTTGATCCTGTCCCGGTCTCACCCTTCAGCCCACCACCGCCAGCGCCGGCACGTTTTCCAGCAACCAATAGGACATCCGCGAGAAGGTTCCGGTCATCATCATGATCCCGACCACAAGCAACAGCACCCCCATCGACCTCTCGATCAGGGCCATGTGCCGCTTGAGCCGGTTCATCAGCCCCATGGCGCGGTTGACGAACACCGCCGACAGAATGAATGGCACCCCAAGGCCGATGGCGTAAAGCGCCATCAGCACTGCCCCGCGTGAAACCGAATCTTCCTGTGCGCTCAACGACAGGATGGTGCCAAGAATCGGCCCAATGCAGGGGGTCCAGCCAAAGGCAAAGGCCAGACCCAGCACATAGGCGCCCAGCGCCGACCCGCCCCGATCTCCAGCGTTCAGGCGCATCTCGCGCAGCAGAAAATTCAATCGGAACAAGCCAAGGAAATGCAGCCCAAAGACGATGATGACCGCGCCGGCAATCTGCCCAAAAAGAACCTGATTCTGCAGAAAAAACCTGCCAAATGCCGAGGCGGCAAAGCCCAGAAACAGAAACACCGTGGACAGGCCCAGTACAAAAAAGACCGAGGCAATGATCGCCGGGCGTCGGGCGCGCCGGTCGGATTCATCGGTCAACTGGTTCATCGTGATCCCGCCCATATAGGCCAGATAGGGCGGGATGATGGGCAAAACGCAGGGCGAAATAAAGCTGAGCAAACCTGCGGTCAGCGCAATCAGCATGGCGGGCAACAGGCTGGCGTCAATGAGGTCGAGTCCGAACATTGTGGCTCCATTCAATCAGGGTTGCCCCTTCTTACCCCGACCGTTTCAAAAGGTCACGGCAGAATGCGTCACAATGGCGTGGACAGACGTGAGTGCGCGCGCTATCGCAGAAAGATGACTTGGGATCACGAACTTGACGCCACCGGATTGCTCTGCCCGCTGCCGGTCCTAAAGGCCAGAAAGCGCCTGTCGATGCTGGCGCCGGGACAGATTCTGCGACTCGCGGCCGACGATCCCGCTGCGATCATCGACATCCCTCATTTCTGCGCCGAGCAGGGCCATGATCTGCTGTTTCAGGACACCGAAGCGGCGCCGCAGGTCTATCTGATCCGCAAGGGTGGATGAGGTCCGGGTGAGGCACCTCAAGAGGTTGTTCCAAGGCCCGTTTCAGAGTTTATTTCGGAATGGTAAAGATCTGTCCGGGGTAAATCAGATCGGGATCGCGGATATATTGCCGGTTGGCGTTGAAAATCTGCATGTAGAGAACCCCCTTGCCATAATTCTTCTTTGCCAGCGCCCAGAGGGTATTGCCGCGCTGAATGGTCACCTTTTGCACCTGCGGGCGCACGCCCTCGGTGTTGTCTGCAGCGTCAGCGCTGGCCAGGCGCACGACCTTTTCCGCCTTTTCCTTCTGGAACGGAGTCTCAAGACGCGAGGTGACCTTGCCGCTTGAATCCAGTTCATCCACCCGCAGCGTATAACGTCCGGCATCAACCTCGGGCAGTTTTAACTGCCATGAGCCGTCCTTGGCCACGGGTTCGGTCTTGATCGGCTTGTCATCGACATAAACCCGGACATGCCGGTCGGGCTTGCTGCGCCCGCTCAACACCACCTCGCCCTTGTCGTCATACGAGATCAGGTCGAGCGAGACATTTGCCATGACCTCGGGGGCGGCGCCCGAGAGAGCCGGTGGCTGCAGTACCCGCACCCCCTGATCCGAGGTTATGACCACGGTTGGCGCAGCCTGATCAGACGGGAGAACAGGTGATTTTCCCGCGTTCTCAAGGGCTGTCCTGCTGGGCGTTCCCGGCGTGCTTGCAGGTTTTCCGGTGGAATCTCCGGAGGTGGTTTTTTGCGCGGTGGAATTTTTGACGACGGATTTTTTGGTGGCGGCGGTTCCGGTGGAGGTCGCCGAGGCAGTCTCTGTCGCGGTGGTGGATTTGGCGCTGGAACTCGCCACCGTTTTGTCCGCTGCCTTTTGCGCCGTCGAGGAGACCGCAGAAACCTTGGGCTGCACCGATTTTGCGGCCGACGCCTCGGCAGTCGTCCCGGCTGTGGTTTCAGACCCGCCAAGAGCGGCGATCGAGGTTTCGGCCTTTGGTTTTGCCCCCGGGCTGCGGGCGATTTGGGTCACTTTTGGCGCGATTACGACGACCTGCGCCCGCGACGGAATCCGGCGGCCGTTCGGGTCGGTCTGAAGCAGCGTGATGATCCGCGGCGTGCCTGTTGCCGAGACATCAAACAGCGCAACAAAGCCGCCCAACGCGTCGGCCTTGGTGCGTGTCACCAGCTTACCATCCATCAAGATTTCCACGACACTGCCGGGGCTGGCCTTGCCCGCAACGACGGCGCTACCGCGCTTGTCAATCCGAACCAGATCGAACTTTGGCGGGTTCACATCATTGGCGTGTGCGGTGTCTTTTGTCGGGGTCGCCAAGGCCTGCGCCTGTTTTGGAGCGACCTTCGCAGCACTGCCAGGAGAGGCCAGCGGTGTTGTTGCCACGCGCGGGGCGGCGGGTTCGGGGCTCAGCCGAGCCACCTGCGTGCCCTTGCCCGAGGCCAGAGACGGGGCTTGATCGCCGCCTGCCCCCAACCTTATTCCGTTGGCGGTACTTTTTGCTGCGCCGGGCCCCTTTGGTGCGGGCTTGACGGCAAGGGCGGTCTGGGAGGGGGGGCTCTGACTCACCGCGGTTTTGGGTGCCGTCTTACGTGTCGTTTTGGCCGTTGCGCTCTTGCTGCTGGCCGCGGACGGCGCGCCATTCGTGTTCGTGACTCCCGTGCGGGCCGAGGCCACCACCACCTGCGGGGCGGCGCCGATGACCGGGGCTGTCGCGCCCACCTCGGGCGGCGTGTTTTGTCTGGCCTGATAGACGACAACCGCGCCGGCAACGACAACCGCCGCGACCGCGCCTCCTGCGATCAATCCGCCTTTGGTTCCCAATGCGCCGATCATCGCCATTTTGCGCCTTCTTTCCCTTTTTGCCCGGGCCTTGTTCCACCCGGCCCCTGCTTTGTCCGGCTTTTCCCGGTCCAGCCGTAGATTCCGTGCCCAACAGCATCCAAAGATGTGGGGCTGGACCGCAGCCTGCGTCAGGGATAACAACTCTGCCAAGGATTTTCCAATCATATCGACATCAAAGGTTCTGAAAATGACGGCTTTCCAGCATTCCCTGTGTGTTTTTTGCGGCTCACGCCCCGGCGATGACCCAGCTTACATGCAAGCGGCCCGGGATCTGGGCGTGCTAATGGCCCGGCGCCACTGGCGGCTGGTTTACGGCGCCGGAGACGTGGGGCTGATGGGTCAGGTGGCTCGTACGAATCAAGACGGCGGCGGCCAAAGTCTGGGCGTCATTCCGGCACATCTGGTAGAGATGGAGGTGGCCAAGCGGGATTTGACGTATTTTGTGATCACAGAAACCATGCACGAACGCAAAAAGGTGATGTTCATGAACTCCGATGCCATTGTCACCCTGCCGGGGGGCGCAGGAACCCTCGACGAGTTCTTTGAGGTCATGACGTGGCACCATCTGGGGCTGCACGAGAAACCTGTTTATCTGTTGAATATCAATGGCTACTGGGACGATCTTCTAACTCTTGTCAAGCATGTGATCACACGCGGATTCGCCGAGCGCAGCTTTCTGGATTATCTGTCCGTCGTGACCTCGGTTGCGGCGCTTGAGGCAGCGTTGCTCCGGGATTTCTCCTGACGCCACCCGGCCCAGCTGTATATCGTCAGCGCCACCCAGATCAGTGCAAAGGCTGACGCGTGCCAGACGGTGATGCGCTCCTGAAACAGGACCACGGCGACGGTGAATTGCAGGGTCGGGTTCAGGTATTGGATCAGACCCACAGTGGACAGGCGCAACCGACGCGCCGCATAGGCAAATAGCATCAAGGGCCCGGCCGTCAGCACGCCAGAAAAAACCAGCAGAACCGTCAGATAGGGATCGGTCCCGAAATAGCCGCCGGGCCGGTCGGTCACTCCGCTCCAGCCGCCATAGGTGATGCCCCACAGCCAGATCAGCGCCAATGGCAGCAGCAACAGAACCTCGCCGGTGACCGAGACCACCGGCGGCAGGTCCAGCCCCTTTTTCAGGAGGCCGTAAAGGCCAAAGCTGCTGGCCAGAATCAACGAGATCCACGGCGGTGTTCCCAGACCAAAGGTCAGGACCAAGACCGCCACCCCGGCCAGCGCGACGGCGATCTGCCGCGCTGCGTCCAGCCGCTCGTGAAAGGCCAGAAAACCCAGCGCTACCGCAACCAGCGGAAATACGTAATAGCCAAGCGACGCCTCAACCGCCCGACCGATCTGGATCGACAGGATGAACACGAACCAGTTGAGCGAGATCAACAGGCCCGCCGCGGCGACGGTCAACAGGGTCCGGCGGCGCAAAAGGCTGCTGAACAGCAGCCCCAGACGCCCCTGCCCGGCCAGCACCAGAGCAAAGATGACAAAGGACCAGAGGGTGCGATGGGACAGCACCTCAAGCGGCGGGACCTTGGCCAGCGCCTTGTAATAAATCGGCGACAGGCCCCAGATCGAGCTGGCCGCGACCATCGCAAGAACGCCTTTCAGATCGTCGCGCACGCTGTCTCCTGTCGGTGCCCCCGCGAGGGTGTTGAGCGCTGGCCGACCGCCTGCGGCAGGGGGCGATCGGCCGACCGTGTCAGGTCATTCTCAGGCGTTTGCCAGACGCTCGGCGACGTTTTCCCAGTTGACCAGATTGTCGAGGAAGTTGCTCAGATAGGCCGGGCGTTTGTTGCGAAAATCGATGTAGTAGGAATGCTCCCACACGTCGCACCCCAAAAGCGCCGTCTGACCAAAGCAGAGCGGATTCACGCCGTTCTCGGTTTTGGTAACTTTCAACGTGCCATCGCTCTCGGCCACCAGCCAGCACCAGCCCGAGCCAAACTGACCCGCACCGGCAGCGGCGAAATCGGCCTTGAACTGATCGACCGAGCCAAAGGAATCGACCAAACGGCGTTCCAATTCGCCCGGCATCGCGCGCCCGTCCGGGCCCATCATCTGCCAGAACTGGTTGTGGTTCCAGAGCTGCGAAATATTGTTGAAAATGCCATTTTGCGCCACTGCGCCAGCCTGATAGGTGCCGGTGATGATCTCTTCCAGCGACTTGTCGGCCCATTCGGTGCCGGCAATCGCCTTGTTGCCGTTGACCACATAGGCGTTGTGGTGCAGGTCGTGGTGATATTCCAGCGTTTCTTTGGACATGCCGTTGGATGCCAACGCGTCATGTGCGTAGGGAAGGTCGGGAAGTTCAAATGCCATGTGTTCAGCCCTCTTTTTTTCTGAGTTTACAAGCGCCGCATCGAAAATCCGGCAACTCTTGGGGCAGTATTAGCGAAGGCGCGGTGACGAGGGAAGGTCAAATTATGCCGCGCGCCTTGCCAAGCGCGAGAATTTGGCGTTCACTGGCCCCACCGCAGGCCGGCATTTCAGGGCGCCATTTGAGGCCCGTTCGAGGACAACATGAGCAACTACGTCAACCCCGACAGCGACAGCTTTCGCGCCTTTCGCGAAGCAGCGCGTCCGGGGCCGATCCAGATGCTGAACCTGATCAAGCTGCGCACAACTGCCGCCTATGCCGACGGGCGCAACCTGAGCGGGGCCGAGGCCTATCGTCTTTACGGTGAAAAAAGCGGCCCGATCTTTCGCGCCCTTGGCGGGCGGATCGTCTGGTCGGGGCAGCCCGAGATCACGTTGATCGGCCCAAAGCACGGCGAGGAATGGGACATTGCCTTTATCGCCGAATATCCGTCAATCGAGGCATTTGTGCAAATGATGCGCGATCCGGCCTATCAGGCAATCACCCACCATCGCACCGCGGCGGTAGAAAATTCCCGCCTGATCCGCCTCAACCCCCTGCCCGCGGGTGCCGGGTTCGGCCTGTAACCCTTCAGACGGGTACGAGGGCGGCAATCACCCGGCGCCCCTCGGCCAGCAGGATATTGTAGCTGCGACAGGCGGTCGGCGTGGTCATCAGGTCATAGCCGATATTGGCCTCATCCAGCCGGGCGCGGGTCTCGACCGAGAGGTTGGCGATGGTGGCACCGGTGCCGATCAGGAGGACGTCGAACAGGCCCGCGCAGGACAGGATCGCCGTCGCATCCGAAAGACCTCCCCAGACGCGGGGCTGATTGGGCAACAGCAGCATGGCGCCGTCGTGAATGACGCCGCCAACGCGGAAAAATCCGGGGCCATAGCTGTCGATCGGAGTGCCGCTTTCGTATGTGACCTCGGTCAGGCGCATCGGGTCGGCCTAGGCGTCAATATTGGCGTATTGGGTGCCCGCGTTGCCGCCAGTCTTGGTCCAGTCCCGCTTGACCCCGAGGCGCAACAGGATGGTCGAGGCCACAAAAACCGAGGAATAGGTCCCTACGATCACCCCCCAGGTCATGGCAAAGACAAAGCCGCGGATGACATCGCCGCCAAGGATCAGTAGCGCGATCAGCGCGATCAGCGTGGTGAACGAGGTCATGACCGTGCGCGACAGGGTCTCGTTGATCGAGACGCTCAGGATCTCGCGCAGCTCCATCTTCTTGAACTTGCGCAGGTTCTCGCGCACCCGGTCAAACACCACCACCGTATCGTTCAGCGAATAGCCGACGATAGTCAGAAGTGCGGCGATGATCGTCAGGTCGAACTGGATCTGAAAGGCGGCAAAGACACCGATTGTCAGGGTCACGTCATGGACCAGCGCGATCACTGCGCCAAGCGCGAATTGCCATTCAAACCGCAGCCAGATGTAAAACAGGACCGCGACGATGGACAGCACCACCGCCTCGATTGCGGTCTGGATCAACTCACCCGAAACCTTGGGGCCGACGCTTTCAACCTGTGGCAGGGTGATGCCGGGGTCGATTTTCTGCAGCGCCGTCTTGATCCGGGCCACGGTTTTTGCGGTGATCGATTCGTCGCCCTTCTGCTGCTCGATCCGAATTTCGGTAACATTGCGCGTCGGCCCGAAACTGGGATCGAACACTTGCGAGATTGATACATCGCCCAGTTTCAGCGGCGCCAGCGCGGCGCGATAATCCTTGACCACCACCGGCACCGTGCTTTCGGTGCGGATCGTGGTGCCGCCGCGAAAGTCGATCCCATAGTTCAGCCCCATGGCAAAGAACAGGATCACCGACAGCACCATCGCCAGCATCGAAGCGCCAAAGGTCAGATAGGCGTATTTGAAAAAGTCCCAATTCGTGTTCGAGGGAACCATTTTCAGTCGTTTGTCGATCAATCGCATGGTTTTTCTCTCTCTCAGACGACAATTGTGCGCGGGCGGCGGCGGCTATACCAGATTGCAATCAGTAGGCGCGTCACCCAGATTGCGGTAAAGACCGACGTGACGATGCCAAGCCCCAGCGTCACGGCAAAGCCCTTGACCGGCCCCGAGCCCATGACGAACAGGATCACCGCCGCAATCAAGGTCGTAACATTGGCATCAACAATCGCCGACGTGGCGCGCTCATAGCCCAGCTCGATTGCGCGGACCGGGCCCTTGGCGGTGTCCAGCTCTTCGCGTATTCGCTCAAAGATCAGGACGTTGGCGTCCACCGCCATCCCGATGGTCAGAACGATCCCGGCGATCCCCGGCAGGGTCAGGGTGGCGCCGATGACGCTGAGCATACCGAACATCAGCGCGATATTCATCAACAGCGCCACATTGGCAAACAGACCGAACAGCCCGTAGCTGAGCACCATGAAGATCAGCACCGCCGCAAAGGCGACCACCGTCGCCACCTTGCCCGCGTCGATGCTGTCCTGCCCCAACTGCGGGCCAATGGTGCGCTCTTCCAGAAAGTTCATCCCGGCCGGCAACGCCCCGGCGCGCAGAAGAACCGCCAGTTTAGTGCTTTCCTCAACCGAGAAATTGCCGGTGATGATTCCCGAACCGCCAGCGATATGGCTCTGGATGACCGGCGCCGAGATCACCTTTTTGTCCAGAACGATGGCAAAGGGCGAGCCGATGTTCTTGGCCGTATAGACCCCGAACTTGCGCCCGCCGCTGGCGTCAAAGCGAAACGAGACCGCGGGGCGACCGTTCTGGTCGAAACTGGGCTGTGCATCCACCAGCTCTTCGCCGGTCACCACCGGAGTTTTCTTCAGGATGTAATAAAGATTCTTGTTGTTCAGGTCCGGCACCAGCATGTTGCCAGGGCCCGGGCGGGCGTTCTTGTTCCCGGTTTCGCGCACCACGGCGTTAAAGGTCAGCTTGGCCGTGGTGCCAATCAGCGCCTTCAGTTCGGCCGCCGAGCCGATGCCCGGCACCTCGATCAGGATCCGCCGGTCGCCCTGTTTCTGGATCGTCGGCTCACGGGTGCCGACCTCGTCCACGCGGCGGCGGATGATTTCCAGCGACTGTGCAATGGTGCGCGCATCGGTTGCGATCTTTTCGGCCTTGGACAGCGTGATCACCAGTTGGCCGTTCTCGCCCCGCACCTCGATGTCGCTTGAGCCGGCTCCGGTCAGGCTGACGATGGGGCGGGCCAGCGTCTTTACTGCCTTGATGGCGGTGGCGATCTGCTCGGGTTTCGAGATCTTGACCCGCAGTTCGTCGGGCTTGCTGCTGACGCGGCGCACGGTGCCGATGGTGGCGCGTTCCTTGCGCAGAACGTCGCGTACCTCGCTCCACATCGCGTCAAGGCGCGCCGCATAGACGTCCTCGACCTTGACCTCGGCCAACAGATGCGCCCCGCCCCTGAGGTCCAGCCCCAAGTTAACCAGATCGGAGGGCAGCCATGACGGCCAGCCGGCCAGCGCCGCCATGCGCTCGGGCGTCTCGGGCAGGCCCTTGGCCAACTGCGCTGCCGCATCATTGTGCCGCTCGACCCGCATATAAAAGATGTTGGGCATTCCAAGGAGGATCCCGAGGGCACAGAGCCCCCAGATCACAGTCTTTTTCCACAGGGAAAATTGCAGCATGTCTGTCTCTATCTGTTCGCTATCATTCCGTCCGGCGCGTCCGGCCCGTCTGGTTCATCCGGGGGCCTGTTTCATTCGACTGCAAGCCCCCGTTCACAAGCCTCACCAGCCGCCCATCCAAAGTGCCCCACCCACGGTGCCCTGTCCTCGCGGTCCATCCGCGACGCCCCGCACTCGGCGGCTGGACTATTTTTCAAGCGGCTCGGTCTTGTTCTTGACCGTCGCAATGGTGTTTTGCACGACCCGCACCTTGACGCCAGAGGCAATTTCCACCTCGACCTCGCCATCGTCCTTGACCTTGGTCACCTTGCCGATCAACCCGCCTTGGGTAATGACCTGATCACCACGCCGCAGCGCCGAGACCATGGCCTTGTGTTCCTTCATCTTCTTCTGCTGCGGGCGGATCAGCAGAAAATACATGATCCCGATGATCAGCAGCAGGGGAATTAGCTGCCCGGCACCGGCCAAGCCGCCACCGGCACTCTGCGCATAAGCAGGGGTCGCAAACAACATAAAGGAAGTCCTCGTCAGAACGCGGGGCTGGGCCCGCCTGTTTCAAAGTCGCGGCACCCTACCCGCAGCGCGCAAAGATGGCAAGGTGCGCGGGCCGGGTTTCGGCAAATCTTCGCGGCTCGACCCGACATTGCCCCCATTGGGCGGCGGATTCGCGACATTCGTCTTTATCCCCTCAGGCAATTATTGCATAAGCGGCAAAAATCCGTTCCAGTCGCAAAAGGTCCAGCCATGCACGACATCCGCCAAATCCGCGAAAATCCCGACGCTTTCGATGCTGCCCTTGCCCGACGGGGGCTGGCGCCGATGGCTGCCGAGATCCTGAAAATCGATACCGCCCGGCGTGAGCTGATTCAGGCCGCCGAGGCCGCACAGGCGGCACGCAACCGCGCCAGCAAAGAGGTGGGCGCGGCCAAGGCCCGGGGCGACGAGGATGAATTTCAGCGTCTGCGCGAGGTTTTGGGGACGCGCAAGGACGAGATCGCGGCGCTCGAAGCCAAGGCCAAGGCCGAGGACGCCCGTCTGAACGACCTGTTGATGGGGCTACCGAACCTGCCCCAAGCCGATATTCCCGACGGCGACGACGAGGCAGACAACGTCGAGCTGCACCGCTGGGGCACGCCTCGCAGTTTCGATTTTGCCCCGCGCGAACATTTCGACATTCCCGCCGCCCGCACCGGGCTGGATTTTCCATTGGCGGCGAAACTGTCGGGCAGCCGCTTTGTGGTGCTGAAAGGGGCGTTGGCGCGCCTGCACCGGGCGCTGGCGCAGTTCATGCTGGACACCCATGTGGACAAAAACGGCCTGACGGAAATGTGGGTGCCGGTTCTGGTCCGCGAAGAAGCGATGCTGGGCACCGGGCAACTGCCAAAATTCGCCGAGGACAGCTACAGCACCACCAATGGCTGGTGGATGATCCCGACCGCCGAGGTGCCCCTGACCAACACGGTGGCCGGCGAAATTCTGGACGCCGAAGATCTGCCCCGCCGGATGTGCGCCCATACCCAGTGCTTTCGCTCCGAGGCGGGCAGTGCGGGCAAGGACACCAAGGGGATGCTGCGCCAGCACCAGTTTGAAAAGGTCGAGATGGTCTCGATCACCAGCCCCGAGGCCAGCGCGGCAGAGCTGCAGCGCATGACCCGGATCGCCGAAAAGCTGCTCGAAGACCTCCTGCTGCCTTACCGGACCATCGTTCTGTGCACCGGCGACATGGGTTTTGGCGCCCAGCGCACCCATGATATCGAGGTCTGGCTACCCGGGCAAAACACCTACCGCGAGATCAGCTCGGTCTCGGTCTGTGGCGATTTTCAGGCCCGCCGGATGAACGCACGCTATCGCGGCGCGGACGGTAAACCGGCCTTTGTCCACACCCTGAACGGCTCGGGCCTTGCGGTCGGGCGCTGCCTGATCGCGGTTTTGGAAAACGGCCAGCAGCAGGACGGCTCGGTCTGGATCCCACCGGCTCTGCACCCCTATCTCGGGGGCAAGACCACGCTTGCCCCGGATGGTCGGTTGGTTTGACGAGATAAAAGGCCGCGCCCGATCGGCCGCATCTTTTTTTCGCGACAAATTCGCGACGGTACGGAAAGTGGCGCACCGAACATCGCACCGCCTCTTTCCCCCCGGGCAACAGTATTGTAGCAAGGCTGCATCAGGCAACGGCGGGGCGAATGATGCGAATTCTGATTACCAATGACGATGGCATCAACGCCCCGGGCCTTGAGGTTCTGCACGATGTCGCAACCGCGCTGGCCGGCCCCTCGGGCGAGGTCTGGACCGTGGCGCCGGCGTTTGAGCAGTCCGGGGTCTCGCATTGCGTTTCTTATATCAAGCCGATGATGCTGGCCGAGCTGGGTCCGCGCCGCTTTGCGGCCGAGGGGTCGCCTGCCGATTGCGTGCTGGCCGCGCTTGGCGAGATCATGACCGACCGCCCCCCCGATCTGGTCCTGTCCGGCGTCAATCGCGGCAACAACGCCGGCGAAAATACCCTTTATTCCGGCACCATCGGCGCCGCGCTCGAGGCCGCTCTGCAGGGACTGAAATCGGTCGCCCTGTCGCAGTATTACGGTCCTCGAAATGTGCCGTTGCCGGATATTTTCGACGCCGCGCGAGCGCACGCCCTGCCGGTTTTAAAGACGATCTTGGCCGGGGGGGTCTGGCAGGATAGGGATTATGGCGTCTTTTACAGCGTCAATTTTCCGCCCCTTGCAGCCGCCGACGTCAAGGGCACGCGCGTCGTTGCCCAAGGGTTTCGGCCCGACGCGCATTTTGGCGTCGAGGCGCACCTGTCCCCCTCGGGGCGCAAGTTCCTGTGGATCCGGGGCAGCGCTCAGAACAGAATGAGCGAACCCGGCACCGATGTTCACGCCAATCTTTCGGGCTATATCTCGGTCACCCCGATGCGCGCCGACCTGACCGCACATGACACGTTGGAGACCTTGACGGACCTGTTCCCATGACCCCTGATTCGCAAACCCAGATGCAGTTTCTCTATAATCTGCGCGCCCGTGGCGTAACCGACGCGCGGGTGCTGGAGGCCATGGAAAAGGTGGACCGCGGGCAATTTGTGCAGGGCCTGTTTTCCGGCCGCGCCTATGAGGATCGTCCGCTGCCTATTTCCTGCGGGCAAACCATCAGCCAGCCCTCGATTGTCGGGTTGATGACGCAGGCGCTGCAGGTCGGCCCCCGCGACAAGGTGCTGGAGGTGGGCACCGGCAGCGGCTATCAGGCGGCGATCCTCAGCCATCTTGCGCGGCGGGTCTATACCGTCGAGCGCCACCGCGATCTGGCCCGCGCCGCACGGCAGCGTATCGACGGTTTGGGACTGGTCAATGTGACCGTCATGATCGCAGACGGCTCGTTCGGCCTGCCCGATCAGGCCCCGTTCGAGCGCATTCTCCTGACCGCCGCCGCCGAGGACACCCCGGCCAATCTGGTTGCACAATTGCGCGAAGGCGGTATCATGGTCCTGCCCGTGGGCCAGTCTGATCACGTGCAGAGCTTGATAAAAGTGCAAAAAACCGCCGATGGGCTGGAATATACCGAGCTTTGCGACGTTCGTTTTGTGCCCCTTGTTGAAGGGATCGCCCAAGACCTGTAAGGTCCGGCCAAATCGGGCAGATTGAATCAAGGAATTAAGACATTGACGTGGCGTATTCCCCATCTTTCCACTCTTGTTCTGAAAGGCGCGGCGCTGTCCGTCGTTCTGCTGGCGGGGTGTGACAACGGTCTGGACCTTGGCGGCATCGGGGCCAGTGGCTTTAACCTGAACGATCCGGCTGTTGCCGGGGCGACCACCCTGCCCCGTCCCGAGGCCGATTCCCGCGGGCTGATCACCTACCCCAGCTATCAGGTCGCCGAGGCCCGGCAGGGGGACACGGTGGCCAAGGTGGCCGCGCGCCTCGGGTTGTCCGCGACAAAGCTTGCGCGTCACAACGGCCTGAAGGCCGACAGCCCTTTGCGCTCCGGTGAGCTTTTGGCCCTGCCCTCCAAGGTTGGCAAGGGTGGCTCCACCGATATTGCCTCGATCGCCTCGGGTGCCATTGCCGCGGCTGACAAGCGCAAGAAACCGCTGGTCTTGTCGGTGATTCCCGAGGATTCGACCTCGGAAGGCACAAGTTCGGGGGGCACGATTTCAGGAGGCTCACCTGAACCGGCCAAAACCCGGCAGAAAGCCCAGGTCTCGATCGAGCCGATCAAGCATCAGGTCGAGCGCGGCGAAACCGCCTATTCCATCGCCCGGCTTTACAATGTCTCGGTGACGGCGCTGGCGCGATGGAACCGTCTCGGCCCTGACCTGGCGGTGCGCGAAGGGCAGCAATTGCTGATCCCGCTGGTCAACAAACCTGCCCCGGCGCCGGTGGTTGACGCCAGCAAGCCCGGCAAGGCCAGTGTCATTCCGGTGCCGCCTAGCGCCTCCAAACCCTTGCCCAAAGGGGTCCGGATCGCCCGCCTGCCGTCGTCGCCCGACCTGCAGAAATACAAGACCCAGTCGAAATCCGGTAAATTCCTGATGCCGGTCTCGGGCAAGATCATCTCGAAATACACTGGCAAGAAGGGCGGAAATGACGGGATTGACATTGCCGCTGTCCCGGGAACCGCGGTCAAGGCCGCCGCCGATGGCGAGGTCGCCTTGATCTCGAATTCGGTCGCCGCCAACACCATCGTCCTGCTGCGCCACCCCAACAACATCTATACGGTCTATTCCAACGTGACCGGCGTTACCGTGCAAAAGGGCCAAAAGGTGCAGCGCGGGCAGCGCATCGGCGTCGTCACCAAATCTAGCCCCTCTTATCTGCATTTTGAGGTCAGGCGGGGAACGCAGGCGGTTGACCCCAACCCGTTTCTGTAGGGCGTTGGCGCATCAAACCCACACAGCGGGGCCGCTGGTCGGGACAGCGGCGGCCCGCTGATGTAAATTATATTCACATTAACCCTTGCATTCCATCCGGCGCTGCCTACATTGAGAATGTAAATATGTTTTACATTATCCGCAAAGGAGCGCAAAAAATGAGTTCTGTCGCCACATGGCCATCCCACGCCCAGAACTGGCTGGACGCCAGAGGCAAAGGCGCATGGATCGCCGCCATGGTTCTTGGATTCATCCTGTTCTGGCCCGTTGGCCTCGCCCTCTTGTTTTATATGATCTGGAGTCGTCGCATGTCCTGTTCCCACCACCGCCATCACCGCCACAGCCGGCATGAAAACCGTGGATTTGGGGGCTGCCACAGTCACCATGCCGCCGCCCAATCCAGCGGCAACACCGCGTTCGACGCCTACAAGGACGCCACGCTGAAGCGCCTCGAAGATGAGCAGGAAGCCTTTCAGAGCTTCCTCGACCAGCTCCGCGCGGCCAAGGACAAGACTGAGTTCGACCAGTTCATGGAGGCTCGCGCCAAGGCAACCAGCACCGATGAGCCGCCGCTCGCGGACAATTGATCGGCCAGCCATTAACACCTCAAGGGGCGGTTCGCGGACGGCCCCTTTGTCGTGCGGCCACAATTTGTTAACCAATTCACGCCAAAACAGTTGTCGCGGTGGCGCCAAATCGTTAGCATGGCGCTATATATCAGTGGACATTGTAATGCGTCATAGTCTTCCCATCGTACCACAGTTCTATGTTACGGCGCCGCAGCCCTGCCCCTACCTAGATGGTCGGGTCGAGCGAAAATTGTTCACAGCCCTGCACGGCGACAACGCCACCCAGCTGAATGATGCATTGTCCAAGCAGGGGTTCCGGCGCTCGCAAAACGTCCTTTACCGTCCCTCCTGCGCGCAATGTTCTGCCTGTTATTCGGCCCGGATCCGGGTTGATGCGTTCTCGCCCAGCCGCGGCCAGCGCCGGATTGAGAAACGCAACCGCGGCCTGACCCGTCAGGCCTCGACCCCTTGGGCCACCGAGGACCAATACCAGTTGTTTCGGGCCTATCTCGAAACCCGCCACGCTGACGGCGGAATGGCGGATATGGACGTGTTCGAATTCGCCGCCATGGTCGAAGAGACCCCGGTGCGCTCGCGGATGATCGAATACCACCGCCCCGACCCTGCCAGCGCTGGACGTCAGGAACTGGCCGCCTGTTGCCTAACCGATATCATGGATGACGGCCTGTCCATGGTCTATTCGTTTTTTCAGCCGGACATGCAAAAGACCTCGCCGGGGACCTATATCATTCTGGACCACATCCAGATCGCCCGCGAGGCCGGCCTTCCCTATGTTTACCTTGGCTACTGGGTTCCGGGCAGCCCGAAGATGGCCTACAAGTCAAACTTCAGCGCGCTGGAAATCTACAAGGATGGCGCGTGGATCCCGCTTGAGGACCCGGCCGCCTTTGGCCAGCCCCCCGCTCCCGGCGAAACCGCGCCCATTTCCGATCAGGTCGCCCGGATCAGCCTGCCGGACATGGTGGCCCCCTCAATTCCGGCGATCAAGGATTAGGACGTTTCGGCAAACGGTCAAGGCATCCTCACCGCCATAGGCCCGAGCCCGAAAAAAACCGCGATCGCCGTCATTTGCCCCGACGGGCCGCTGTCTTTAATCACGACTCGGTGTTAGGCTGGGCGATGGATGATCCCAGACTGTAAGGAGCAATCAAGATGAGTGTCGGGAAATTATCGGGGTTCAGGCGGCTTTCCTTTCTGGGGGGGGCACTTGTTCTGACCGCCTGCGCCGCGCCCAACAACGGAATCGATCCCAAGACCGGATTCTATACAAAACTGCCCAAGTCGATTGCCGAGCTTGCCGACCCCAGTCAGGACCTGAGCGCGGTCACATTAAAGCCCGAGGACGGCTGTTACTGGTATCGCTACGATGGACCTGTCGAGACGACGATGCTGCCGCTACGGACGCGAAACGGGAATCCGATCTGCACCCGGGCGCAAAAAGGCTAACCTGGATTCCACAGGCCGCTGGTTCGCCGCATTGGGGATCCGCTTTCGCGTCTCAGCTCTGGGCCGAGACGGCTTTTTCCGGCGGGTAAAGAAAGGCGGTCACGCCGACCTTGACGTTGTCATACATATAATTGATGTGCGGCATGATCATGCGCACGCAGCCCGAGCTGGCGCGTCCGCCGATGCTTTCGGGATGCGGAGATCCGTGGATGCGCAGGTAGGTGTCGCGATTGCCGACAAAAAGATACAGCGCCCGCGACCCCAGCGGATTTTCCGGCCCCGGCGGCATGCCTTTTTCCAGCCCACGGAAAAGCAGTGCATCGCGGGCGATCATCTCCTTGGTCGGCGTCCAGCTTGGCCAGTGGGTCTTGCGGCGCACGGTATAGGTTCCCGCTTCGTAAAGTTTGCCGCGCGCAATGGCCACCCCATAGCGCATCGCCGTTCCGTCATCGCCGATATGATAAAGATAGCGCGCCACTGCATCGACATGGATGTCGCCGGGTTTCAGGCCGTCCTTTACCTCGACAAGATGGGGCAGAAAGCGGGGGGCAACCCCCCACGGGTTTGACGTCCAGAGGTCAAAATCGGGCGGGGTGACCTCGGCGTCCCACTCGGCCCATTTTTTGCGCAAGGCCGAGGATGCGGCAACGGTCGGGCCCGCGATCGCGGCGGAAAACAGCGCGCCGGCGGTTATTACAAAATGGCGTCGTGTCAGCATGGGTCTGTGATCCCCTGTTTTCGTTCCGGTACGGCGACGATAGCACGATCTTCGGTGTTTCGCCCGCGTCTGCTTGCCTCAGGTCGCGCATCGTCGTGAAATTCGGCACCGGATGCCAATCAAGATTGCGTGTGTTTTACCGCCTGTGTCTTTAGCAGAACACAAAAAAATAGGGCGGGGTTTCCCCCGCCCAGTTTCACGATTCAGGCTCGATAGTTGTTCCGCTCGGTTTTTTGCCTGCGGCCTGAAGCGCTTGAAGGGCGAGCGCACCCGCCCCCGAAGCCTCGACCATTGCTTGAGCTCAATGGCCGGGGTGTTTCACTTCTCGCCAACTCTACCTTAACCCAAATTGGCGAACTGCAATTTTAATAGCATTGGGAGATACTCCAAAGTGTTTAGCAAGCTTGATCTCATCTCCGCCAAGCAATGAAAATGCGGCCGCCAATGCTCCACCGTCAAACAACAAAGCAGCGGCAAATTCATCAGCCTCACGTTCTTCGATGTCTTCTTCGAACGAGTAAAAAGGTGCTATCCCATTGATTGCTCCCCGTTCCCTCAATTTTTCTGGGGCGAACGGCAAGTTATCATTGGTATGCAAGAAATAATGCCCAATCTCATGCAACACCGTCCACCGCTGTCGTTGAATGGAGTCCGCTTCATTCACCTCGATACAATATCCGTTGTCGGAAAACGGGTCTGGTACAAGGCGGCCAGCCATACCCTTCGGTAGTCTTTTTCTTTGGACATCAAAACCCAGGTCCTCCGCCAATTTTTTTACCGAGGCAGCTCGAGCATTTGTCTTAGGAGCGAGATTGAATTGGCGTAAAATATGGCGAACCTTTCCGTCAGACGGCAAGCGACGAAATATCTCTTTTAAAGTTATCATCGATACACTCCTTTTCATTTCGCGCAATTTGTCCAAAAACCGGTTCCCACTTTTTGGATCGCGCTTTAGCTGCACCCGCTGGTTGCCCCGCAGGTGTTGCATTTCATACAGGTGCCGTTGCGCACCAGCGTGTAGTTTCCACACTCGCCGCACGCGTCACCCTCATAGCCCTGCAATTTCGCCTTGGCGCGCGGATCCATCGCGCTCGCGCCACCGGATGAGCGGGTTTCCGGAACTAGGGTGGCCAGCGCTTCGGTGGCATCCGTCATACCCTGCGCTGCGGCCCGGCTGCTTGAGAACATCTCGCCCACGCTGTCTGCTGCCACACCGCCTTGCAGCACCACCAGCTCATGGGGCAAACGCTTGCGCAGATAGCCCGAACTTGACACCTGCCGGATCATTTCCAGCGAGCGCGACGCCACCAGCCCTGAGACATTGCCGATGTTGGGCTTGCCCTCGACCTCGCCGCGGCCCAGGTCGTCAAAACTGTCGCCAGTCGGTTTGACATGCGCCAGATCGGTGCGGTCGAGATACGAGATCGCCAGTTCGCGAAAGATGTAATCCAGAATCGAGGTCGCGTTTTTCACGCTGTCATTGCCCTGTACCATCCCCGCCGGCTCAAACCGGGTAAAGGTGAACGCCTCGACGAATTCATCCAGCGGCACGCCGTATTGCAGACCCACGGACACGGCGATGGCAAAATTGTTCATCATCGCGCGAAAGCCCGCCCCCTCCTTGTGCATGTCGATAAAGATCTCGCCAATCGTGCCGTCCTCGTATTCACCGGTGCGCAGGTAAACCTTGTGGCCGCCGACGATGGCCTTTTGGGTATAGCCCTTGCGCCGTTCCGGCAGCTTGTGGCGCTCAGAGCGGAACACCTCCTTGACCACCACCTTTTCGACGATCTTTTCAGCCAGCGCCTGCGCTTTTTCGCCACTCGGAGCATCTGAGGTCAAGAGTTCCTCCAACGCATCGTCGTCCTCGATCAGTGCCCCGGACAGCGGTTGGCTGAGCTTCGAGCCGTCCCGATAGAGCGCGTTGGCCTTGACGCCCAGCGACCACGACAATTCATAGGCGGCCTTGCAATCCTCGATGGTGGCGTCGTGGGGCATGTTGATGGTCTTGCTGATCGCGCCTGAGACAAAGGACTGCGCCGCCGCCATCATGTGGATATGGCTGTCCACCGACAGATAGCGGGTGCCGATCTTGCCGCAGGGGTTGGCGCAATCAAAGATGTGGTAATGTTCTTTCTTCAGATGCGGCGCCCCCTCAAGGGTCATGGTGCCGCAAACGTGGTTGTTGGTGGCCTCGATCTGCGCGCGGCTGAACCCGAGGTGGCCCAAAAGGTCAAACGACGGGTCATTCAACTCGGCCTTGGGGATGCCCAGCGTGCCGTGGCAGAAATCCTCACCCAAGGTCCACTGGTTAAAGACAAAGCGGATGTCAAAGGCGCTGGGCAGCGCCGCCTCGATCTTGTCGATCTCCTCGGGGCCAAAGCCGTTGCCGATCAGGGTGGTGTGGTTGATCCCCGGCGCATTGCCAAGGCTGCCATGCCCCACCGCATAGGCGATGATTTCCTCGATCTCGTGGCTGGCATAGCCCAGTTTTTCCAGCGCCGCGGGAACCGAGCGGTTGATGATCTTGAAATAGCCGCCGCCAGCCAGTTTCTTGAACTTGACCAAGGCAAAATCCGGCTCGATCCCGGTGGTGTCGCAATCCATCACCAGACCGATGGTGCCGGTCGGGGCAATGACGCTGACCTGCGCGTTGCGATAGCCGTGTTTTTCACCCAGCCGCAGCGCCTCGTCCCAGCTGGCGCGCGCCAGCGTGACCAGATCGCTGTCGGGGCAGTTGGCCGCATCCAGTGGCACGGGTTTGACCGCCAGCCCTTCATAGCCGTCGGTCTCGCCATAGGCCGCGCGGCGGTGGTTGCGAATGACCCGCAGCATGTGCTTGGCGTTCTTGCGATAGCCGGGGAATGCGCCGCGCTCGCGGGCAATCTCGGCGCTGGTGGCATAGGCCACGCCCGTCATCAGCGCGCTCAAAGCGCCGCACATCGCGCGGCCCTCGGCGCTGTCGTACCCCAGTCCCATGTTCATCAAAAGGCCGCCAATATTGGCGTATCCCAGCCCCAGCGTACGAAAGCGATAGCTGAGCTCGGCAATCCGTGGGCTGGGGAACTGCGCCATCAGAACCGAGATTTCCAGCGTCAGGGTCCAGAGGCGGGTTGCGTGCATGTAGTCCTCGGCGGCGAACCTGCCGTCCCGGTAAAAGGTCAAGAGGTTCATGCTGGCCAGATTGCAGGCGGTATCGTCCAGAAACATGTATTCCGAGCACGGGTTCGAGCCACGGATCTCGCCATCCTCGGGGCAGGTGTGCCAGGCGTTGATGGTGTCGTGATACTGGATCCCCGGATCGGCGCAGGCCCATGCGGCGTGGCCGACATCGTCCCACAGATCGCGCGCCTTGACAGTCTTGGCCACCTTGCCGTCGGTGCGCCGGATCAAGGCCCAGTCGGCGTCATCCCTGACCGCCTTTAGAAACGCATCCGTCACCCGGACCGAGTTGTTCGAGTTCTGCCCCGATACGGTCAGGTAGGCCTCGGAATCCCAGTCGGTGTCATAGGTCGGAAAGGCAATCGACGTATATCCCTGCCGGGCGTATTGCAGCACCCGGTTGATATAGGTCTCGGGGATGGCGTTTTTCTTGGCCACGCGGATCGCCTGTTTCAGGGCTGTATTCACCTTGGGGTCAAAGGCGTCGTTCTCGGCTCCATCCCAGTCGCGGATCGCCCCGAACAACAGGTTCAGTTGCTGCTCGTGCATTTTCGAGCCGGCCACCAATGATGCAACCTTCTGCTCTTCCTTGACCTTCCAGTTGACGAATTCCTGAATATCCGGGTGATCCATGTCGCAGATCACCATCTTGGCGGCGCGGCGCGTCGTGCCGCCCGACTTGATCGCTCCTGCGGCGCGGTCGCCGATTTTCAGAAACGACATCAGTCCCGAGGATTTTCCGCCCCCCGCAAGCGATTCGTTGGCCGCCCGCAATGAGCTGAAATTGGTGCCGGTGCCCGAGCCGTATTTGAACAGCCGCGCCTCGCGCACCCATAAATCCATGATGCCGCCGTCACCGACCAGATCGTCGGCGACCGACTGGATGAAGCAGGCGTGAGGCTGGGGGTGCTCATAGGCGCTCTGCGAGCGGGTCAGTTCACCGCTCTGGTAATCCACATAGTAATGCCCCTGCCCCGGCCCGTCGATGCCATAGGCCCAGTGCAGACCGGTATTGAACCACTGCGGGCTGTTGGGCGCGGTCATTTGTGCCGCCAGCATATAGCGCATCTCGTCGAAATAGGCGCGGGCGTCCGCTTCGGTGCTGAAATTGCCGCCTTTCCAGCCCCAATAGGTCCAGGCTCCGGCAAGGCGATCAAACACCTGACGGGCCGACATTTCACTGCCAAACCGCTGCTCTTCGGGCAGTTTTTTCAGCGCCTCCTGATCGGGAACCGAGCGCCAAAGGAACTCGGGCACACCCTCTTCGGGTACGCGCCGGAGTGTGGCGGCAACACCGGCCTTGCGAAAATATTTCTGCGCCAGAACATCGGCCGCCACCTGAGACCAGGCGCTAGGCACCTCGATCCCCTCTAGCGCGAACACCACGGTCCCGTCGGGATTGCGGATTTCCGAACTGGTGCGGCTGAATTCGATCGCCTCATATGCGTCCGAGCCATCGCGGGTGAATCTGCGTTCTATCTTCATGTCTGCCCCATAAGGTTTTCTTTGACCGTTTCAGGTTGCCAAGCCCGGCGGCCAGTTCCCTAGCCGTCCAACTCGAAGTTGCCGGACCCGTGATCGGGCCCAAAATACCGGACCGTACGGTTGGCCCGCCGTGCCCTTGTTCTTGCCTGAAAGGGACAAAGCCATCCTGTCAGGGCGCTCAAGCTGCCCTGCCGACGCGTCATTGTGCGTCCGCTTTGATACCAGATGTTGTGTCAGTCCCTTCGACACACACAAACTGGCGTGTCTGCCGAGTCAGGTCAACGAATTTATTCACAAATCCGTCACATTTTCAGGTTGACGAGCCATTAACAAAAATGCGCGTGATCCGCCGACGCTTGCGGACGTTTTGGGGCGAGTGTCTTTTGCCGTTCCGGGAGACAGGAAACGGTGGCGCGAAAAGGCTCGGATTTTCAACAATTTCCCGGCGGTAATTCACCTTATCGCTCTCGGCGGCGAGCCCGTAACAGCGGCATTTCAATCACTCGTTTCCGGCCCAAAGCGATTCGATTTTCGATGCCTCATGACGCCGTGGCGGGGGTCTGGATTTATCCACAGGGGCGCCGGGCCTCACCGCCCTCACAATCGACCGATTCCGGGAAAAAAACAGAGCGGGAGAAACGTGCAAAACCACGCGCAGAGTGTCGCTCCTGCCGAACTCGACACCAGCTCGGCACCAGAATTTCGCCTTCAAAGGCGAATCACCTGCGCCCCGGAGTCCAGGCATGACGATGAGAACACCTGTTAAAACGCTATACCGGCCGGAAAGACAGATGGTCGGGGCGATAGGATTCGAACCTACGACCTACGGTACCCAAAACCGTCGCGCTACCAGGCTGCGCCACGCCCCGTTCCATGTCGGCCGTATCTACAGCCCTACCGGCGCGTTGGAAAGGGGAAAATCGGGGCTGCCGAGCGCGGACACTACCCCTACCTATGGGCAGGGCCAGAGGGCCGATGGTCCAAAGACCGGGCTTTGCACCTGACTGCCGACGGTCAGGCCCAGGCTTTTTGTCAGGCCGCCATTGACCTCGAGCACGGCCAGAATATGGCGCCCGCCGTCAATGATGCTGAGGTCGTGGGGAATCGCATTTTCATGGATGCGCCGCACCAGACCGGTCTTGTCGATAAAGATCATGTCCAACGGGATCAGCGTGTTTTTCATCCAGAACATCGCCCGCTGCGGACGTTTAAAGATGAATAACATACCGCTGAAACGCGGCAGGGACTTGCGAAACATCAGCCCGCGCTCGCGGCTGGCATTGGTGTTGGCCAGCTCGACCGAAAAATCCGCCCGCCCCCAAGGTCCGCGTATCGCCAGCCGGTCCGGGGAGCAGCCCCGCGCCAAAACCGGCTGTCCGACCAGAACCGCAAGACTGGCCAAGAGCAGAAAGCGCATCAGGATCCGCATGTCATCCTCCGTAACGGTTTGCGGGCTGGGTCAACCAACCGATTCGCTCGCATCGGTGGTCGGTGCCAACGCCGCATCCCACCCCCGAATATCCCAAGCCATCCGGCCTCGTGGCCCGACGGCCGTGCGAATGGCTATGGCCTCGCCGGGGAGCAGTTCAGCAAGACCGCTGGCCTGCAATACCTCTATATGCAGGAACACATCTTCGGAAGAGCCGAACACATTTGCAAATCCGAATCCCTTCTTGCGGTCGAACCATTTCACCCGCGCCGGGCGCAGAGCGCGGTCGGAATCCACAACAACATCATCGCCCAGAATGCCCTGCATCGCCTCAGGCCCGCGCTCGGGTCTGGGTGGCGCGACAGACAGGATTTCTGCCGCCTGACAGCCGCGTTCCGAGCGCTGCACCAGCAGTTCGATCTCGGCATTATTCGCGACCGAGTTCTGCCCAAAGCAGCGTAACACGTTGGCATGCAACAAAATATCTGTCTCGCAATCATCTGCGACGACAAACCCATATCCCTTGTTGACGTCGAACCATTTGACCAGTCCCGTCACTCGAACAGTATCTTCCACCGGCGTTGAGCATTCCCTAGTTGACCCTAGGTAAAAAAGGCTACTGCCTATCGTTAATCCGCACAAGAAAAACCATACGTCACTGTCAACTTTATTTTAACAAGTCTTTGGGATTGCATGGGTTTCAGGGCTGCGGCAGTGAAAATTCCGGCTCTGACCACAGGTAACGACAGCGGCAGGCCCGCCGCATCCGGATCGTCGGGGGTGCCGATATTCGCCTGGACCGGGGGCCTGATAGCTCGCCTCTCCGGACATCGGGAAAGCAGCGCAACAAATTGATGTATATATGATTTTCTTGATTTCGATCCGACAACGGCGGACCCGCAAGGCGCTGATCACATCGGCACCGGCCTGCGCAGCGCTTTGGGCCTTCAACAGGCGAAAACCCATCTTTGGCGGGCTCGCGTCAGCGCCTCCCCCGGCTGTCAGGGATATAGGCGAGTAACAGCCCATGGACTCGCCTCATCAGCCCGGCTCCACCTGAATCGGTCGTGCAGGCGGAACTCACCATCGGCCCAGAATTCGATCTCATGCGGGATGATCCGAAAGCCGCCCCAGAACGGCGGGCGCGCGGGGTTGGGGCCGTGCCGGGCGGTCATTCTGGCGACATCCGCCATCAGGCGCGCGCGCGAACTCAACGGTTGGCTTTGGCGCGACGCCCATGCGCCTAGCCGACTGGTCAGGGCGCGCGAGGCATAATAGGAGTCGGCCTTGGCGCCGTCCTCCTTTTCGACCCGCCCCCGCACCCGGATCTGGCGGCGCAGCGATTTCCAGTGCATGACAAATGCCGCCTTGCCGCTGGCCCTTAGCTGTCGTCCCTTGGCGCTGTCATAATTGGTATAAAAGACAAAACCGTCCGGTTCGATCTCTTTCAGCAGCACCATGCGCACATCGGGCATGCCCTGATCGTCAACGCTGGCCAGAGCGATTGCGTTGGCGTCGTTGATCTCGTGGCGCTCAGCCTCGGCTAGCCAGTCCCGAGCGATCTGAAACGGGTCCTCGCCGGCAAAAATTCCGCTTCGCTCTGCCATGACGTTCCCTCTTTGCAACTTCTTAACCGTTTGTGCCGGATTATTTCGCTAAAACGACCGGAACACCACCGCAAGCGCCAGGGACACTTGATGGTCCGGTCATATTCCCATAAACGGTTGGGAACAGTTGCATCAAGGGGGAGCCGCGCATGTCGGCAGGATTTTTAAGCGGTAAGCGCGGCCTTGTGATGGGCGTTGCCAACGAGCGGTCCATGGCTTGGGGGATCGCACGGGCCTGTGCCGCGCAGGGGGCCGAGCTGGCCTTTTCCTATCAGGGCGAGGCACTGGGCAAGCGGGTGCGCCCGCTGGCGGCGCAGTTGGGGATGGAGCATGTGCTGGAATGCGACGTGACAAACCCGGCCTCGATGGACGCGCTGTTTGACACGCTCAGGGCCGAATGGGGCCAACTGGATTTTCTGGTCCACGCCATCGGCTATTCCGACAAGACCGAGCTGCGCGGCCGGTATCTGGATACCAGCGCCGAAAATTTCCGTATGACCATGGATATTTCCGTCTATTCCTTTACCGCCGTCATGCAGCGGGCCGAAAAGATGATGGCCCCGGGCAGCGCGGCCGTGACCCTGACCTATTTCGGCGCCGAGCGGGTCATGCCGCATTACAACGTGATGGGGGTGGCCAAGGCGGCTCTCGAGGCCAGCGTGCGTTACATGGCCGAGGATCTGGGCAAGGACGGCATCCGCGTGAACGCCATCTCGGCCGGTCCGGTCAAGACGCTGGCGGCCAGCGGCATAGGCGATTTTCGCTATATCATGAAGTGGAACCAGCTGAATTCGCCGCTGCGGCGCAATGTCGATATTGACGATGTGGGGAAATCGGCGCTGTATCTGCTCAGCGATCTGGGCTCGGGCGTCACCGGCGAGGTTCTGCATGTGGACGCCGGTTATCATGTGGTTGGCATGAAGGCGGTGGACGCGCCCGATATCGACGTCTCCACCGGAAGGAAACAACCATGACCACGACCCGCCTGCCGCATGAAAAAGGCTTTCACATTTCCTGGGACCAGATCCACCGCGACAGCCGCGCACTGGCCTGGCGCCTGGACGGGCACGGCCCCGATGACGGCAGCTGGCGCGCGGTGGTGGCCATCACCCGCGGCGGCATGGCCCCGGCCATGATCATCGCCCGCGAACTGGACATCCGCGTTGTCGATACCATCAGCATCAAATCCTACGACCACCAGAAACAGTCCGAAGCGGTGGTGCTGAAATCCCCCGACCCCGAGATCATCGGCGACGGCACCGGTATCCTGATCATCGACGATCTGGTGGACACCGGCAAGACGTTGGAGGTGGTGCGCCGCAAATTTCCCAAGGCGCATGTCGCCACCGTTTATGCCAAGCCCAAGGGCCGCCCGATGGTGGACAGCTTTATCACCGAGGTCAGCCAGGATACCTGGATCTTCTTTCCCTGGGATATGGCGCTGCAATATGTGGAGCCCTACCGCGGCACCGACTGATGCAAAGCCTCAGCCAGTCGCCACTGGACCCGGCCTTTATCCAGAACCCCTATCCGTTTTATGACCGCGCCCGCGCCTGCGGCCCGCTGTTTTTCTGGCCCGAGTACGATCTGGCCTGCGCCTGCTCGTTTGAGGCTGTGGACAGCCTGCTGCGGGACCGGCGCCTCGGGCGGGCGCAACCCGTCGAGCTGCAACGTCCGGTGCCCGAGCATCTGCAACCGTTTTACGCCTTTGAGCGCCACTCGATGCTGGAGCTTGAGCCCCCCGATCACACCCGCTTGCGCGGCCTCGTGCTGCGCGCCTTCACCAGTCGGCGGATCAACGCTATGGCCGATCAGATCGCCGCTCTTGGCAATCGGCTGATCGATGCGTTTCCCGTCCGCACTTCGTTCGATCTGCTGCCCGCCTTTGCCGAGCAGATTCCCGTCATCGTCATCAGCCGTCTCTTGGGGGTGCCAGAAGAGATGGCGCCGCAACTCCTTGGCTGGTCGCATGACATGGTGGCGATGTATCAGGCCAACCGCGACCGGCAGACCGAAGAGCGTGCGGTTGTGGCCACCTGTGCCTTTTCCGACTTCATGCGCGACTATATCGACAGCCGACGCTCGCGCCCCGCCGATGATCTGATCAGCACCCTGATCGCCGCAAACGCGGACGGCGCGCGCCTCAGCACGGATGAGCTGATCACCACCACCATCCTGCTGTTGAATGCCGGCCACGAAGCGACCGTCCATGCCATCGGGAACGGCGTCAAGACCCTGCTTCAGTCCGGGCAAGACATCGCTGCACTGCTCGCCCCCGAGCGCTGCGCCGCAACCATCGAAGAAACCATCCGCCTAGACCCGCCCCTGCATATGTTCACGCGTTATGTGTATGAAGACATGACGATTTTTGGCGAGGAATTCAAACGCGGCGCGCAGATCGGCCTGCTGTTGGGGGCTGCCAACCACGATCCCCGGCGCTTTCCATCGCCGCAACTTCTGGACCCAGCGCGCAAGGATGGATCGAACGCCAGCTTTGGCGCCGGGCTGCATTTTTGCATCGGGGCCCCGCTGGCCCGGCTTGAGTTGCAGATCGCCCTGCCAATCCTCTTTGGGCGCTGCCCGACCCTGACCCTCGCGCGCCCGCCGGACTATGCCGACCGCTACCATTTCCACGGGCTGACGCAGCTGATGGTCAGGTTGTGAGGGGTCTTGTCACGACAGCGGCTGCGCCGTCTCCACCAGCTTGACGAAATAGCTGGCCCCGATGGGTGACGCCTCGTCGTTGAAATCAAACTCGGGGTGATGCAGGCCAGCCCCCTCGCCCGTCCCCAGACACAGATAGGCGCCGGGGCGCCGCTCTAGCATATAGGCGAAATCCTCGGCCCCCATCGAGGGCGGAACCTCGTCCGAAACCAGCGCCTCACCGGCAACCGAGCGCGCGACATCCAAAGCAAACGCGGTCTCGCGGGGGTGGTTGACCGTCGCCGGATAGCCGTAATCGTAATTCAGCTCGGCCGACCCGCCCAGCGCCGCGGCGACCTGCTCGACGATGGCGCGCATACGGGTCACGATCATATCGCGTGTCTCGACCTTCATCGTACGCACGGTTCCTTGCATAAAGGCGCTGGCGGGCACGATATTATGGCTGGTGCCGGTTTCGATTCGGGTGATGGACAGTACTGCATTGTCCACGGGGTCCAGATTTCGGCTGACGATGGTTTGCAGCGCTTGGGCGATCTGCACCGCGATCATCACCGAATCAACCGTGGTATTGGGCATGGCGGCGTGCCCACCCTGCCCGGTAATATTGATCTGAAACTCGTCGGCGGCGGCCAGCAACGGCCCGGCGCGGCCGCCCATAAAGCCAAACGGCATGCCGGGAAAATTGTGAATGCCGTAAACCTGCCCGACCTCAAAGCGCTCCATGATGCCCTCTTTGCACATGGCATCGCCCCCCGCGCCGCCTTCTTCGGCGGGTTGAAAGATCAGCGCGACCCGGCCCTTGAAATTGCGCGTCTCGGCCAGATAACGCGCCGCCCCCAGCAGCATCGAGGTGTGCCCGTCATGGCCGCAGGCGTGCATCTTGCCGTCGATCTTGGACTTGTAAGGCAGATCGCGGGCCTCCTGAATGGGCAGCGCATCCATGTCGGCGCGCAAGCCGATGGTCGGCCCCTCCCCCTGCCCGTTGATGATTGCAACAAGGCCGGTCTGGGCAATCCCGTCATGGATTTCGTCAACGCCGAATTCTTCCAGCCGCTGCCGCACAAACGCTGCCGTTTCAAAACAGTCAAAGCCCAGCTCGGGATTGGCATGAAGATGCTGGCGCCAGGTTTTCATATCGTCGTGAAACTCGGCAATTCGGTTAATGATCGGCATCTGTGGACTCTCCCCTGATAACGGCCCTATTTTGACCCCAGACTTACTGATTTTGACCGGATGGACAATGCCCGATTTTACCCCTGAGTTGAAAACCAGCCAAAAGCTCTGCCTTGATCCCGACGGTGGCCTTGCGCGGTTGCAGGAAATCATGCGCCGTCTGCGCGATCCCGCAAGCGGATGCCCTTGGGATATCGCGCAGGATTTCTCCACCATCGCCCCTTATACGATTGAAGAGGCCTATGAGGTGGCCGACGCCATCCAGACCGGCAACTGGGAGGGGCTGAAGGGCGAGCTTGGCGATCTGTTGCTGCAGGTGGTCTACCACAGCCAGATGGCCGCCGAGGCGGATTTGTTCGATCTGGATGCGGTCGTTCAGGCGATCTCGGACAAGATGGTGCGGCGCCATCCGCATGTGTTTGGCGATGAAAGCCGGGACAAGACGCCCGCCCAGCAGAGCCGCGACTGGGAGGTTATCAAAGCCGCCGAGCGGGCTGCCGAGGGGGCGCAAAACGATCGCACGCTGGACGGGGTTGCACAGGGTCTGCCGGCCTTGCTGCGGGCCGTCAAGCTGCAGAATCGCGCCGCCCGGGTGGGGTTCGACTGGCCCGGGATCGGCGGAGTTCTGGACAAGATCAGCGAAGAATGTGCGGAATTAGCCGAGGCGCAAGCGCAAAAAACCACGGTCGAGATTACGGAGGAATTTGGCGATCTCATGTTCGTCATGGCCAATCTGGCGCGGCATCTGGGCCTTGATCCCGAGGCATCCCTGCGGGCGGCAAATGATAAATTCATCCGCCGATTCAATGCCGTAGAGGATGAACTTGCGACGCTTGGCAAAACCCCATCGACCTCGAGCCTAGCCGAGATGGATGCGCTTTGGGATCGGGTCAAGGCGCGCGAAAATATATCCTAGTAGTTTAATCAGGTATTGACCCGAGTTTTTTTGTCGGCTTTAACCAGAGCGTCAAATCCAAACAGGGATATATGCCATGCTCAATCCACTTAGAACCCTCGGCCTTGCCGCTATCATTGGTCTGGCCCCGGCCGCGCTCAGCGCTGGTGAGGTCAACGTCTATTCCTACCGCCAGCCCGAACTGGTCAAACCGCTGTTTGCCGCCTTTACCAAAAAGACCGGCATCCGCGTCAATGTTGCCTTTCTGAACAAGGGGCTGGTGGAAAAGCTGGTCGCCGAGGGCAAACGCTCGCCGGCGGATCTGGTGCTGACGGTGGATGTTGCCCGCCTTGCCGGAATCGTTGCCGCCGGCGTCACCCAACCTGTGATTAGTCAAACGATTGATGGCAATATCCCCGCCAGATTTCGCGATCCCGCACATCAGTGGTTTGGCCTGACCTCGCGGGCGCGTATCGTCTTTGCCTCAAAAACCCGGGTGAAACCGGGTGAGGTCACCACCTATGAAGACCTCGCCTCGCCAAAGTGGAAGGGGCGCATTTGCATCCGCTCGGGCACACACGCCTATAACCTGGCGCTGTTTTCCGCCTATATCGCCCATCACGGCACGGCAGCGACCAAGGTCTGGCTGACCGGGTTGCGCAACAATCTGGCGCGAAAACCGCAGGGCAATGATCGCGGGCAGGTCAAGGCGATCTGGGCCGGTCAATGCGATATCGCGCTCGGCAACACCTACTATATGGGGGCGATGCTGAAAAAGCCGACGCAGAAACAATGGGCCGATTCGGTACGGATCGACTTTCCGCGCTTTGAAGGCGGTGGCACGCATGTGAACATTTCCGGCATGGCCATGACCAAAGCCGCACCCCACAAGGCCAACGCCCTGAAATTGATGGAGTTTCTGACCTCACGCGACGCGCAGGAAATCTATGCAAAGGCGAATTTCGAATACCCGCTGAACCCGGCGGCCAAACCTTCGTCGCTGGTGGCCTCGTGGGGGCGGTTGACGCCAGATTCGGTCAGCCTAAAAACCCTAGCCCGGCTGCGGCCCACGGCACTGGGCCTTGTCGAGGACGTTGATTTCGACAAATAGCATGAAAAGCCGACGCATAGGCTGGACAAGAGCTGCGATTTTGTCCAGCCTGAGGTCTTGATTTCAGGCCCTCGGTTTCAGGCAGAGGGATTTGGGCAGAGGGACACATTCATGGCGCGCAAGATCATCATCGACACCGACCCCGGCCAAGACGACGCGGTGGCCATCCTGCTGGCGCTGGCCTCGCCCGAGCTTGAGGTTCTGGGCCTGACGGCGGTGGCTGGAAACGTGCCGCTGGCTCTGACCCATGTGAACGCGCGCAAGATCTGCGAACTGGCCGGGCGGCCACAGGTTCCGGTTTTTGCGGGATGCGATGCGCCGCTCAAACGCACGCTGGTCACGGCCGAACATGTGCATGGTCGCACCGGCCTTGACGGCCCCGACCTGCCCGCCCCGAAAATGCCTCTGGCCGAGGGGCATGCGGTTGATTTCCTGATCGAGACCCTGCGGCAGGAGCCTGCAAACTCGGTCACGCTCTGTGCGCTCGGGCCCCTGACCAATATCGCCACCGCCCTGCAGCGTGCCCCGGATGTCGCCCCGCGCATTCAGGAGATCGTGCTGATGGGCGGCGCCTATTTCGAGGTTGGGAACATCACCCCCACCGCCGAATTCAACATTTATGTCGATCCGGAAGCCGCGGAAATTGTTCTGAAATCCGGAGCGCCAATCGTAATGATGCCGCTCGATGTCACGCATCAGGCGCTGACCACGCGGGCGCGGATCGAGGCGTTTCGCGCCCTTGGCACTCCGGTTGGCCGCGCAGTCGCCGATCTGACCGATTTCTTTGAACGCTTCGACATGGAGAAATACGGCTCGGACGGCGCCCCCCTGCATGACCCCTGCGTGATAGCCTATCTGTTGCAGCCGCAGCTCTTTTCCGGGCGCACCATCAATGTCGAGATCGAGACCTCCTCACCCCTGACGCTGGGCATGACGGTCGCCGACTGGTGGCGCGTGACCGACCGCGCAGCCAACGCCACCTTTATCGGCAAGATCGACGCCGATGGGTTTTACCGGCTGCTGACCGCACGGCTGGCGACCCTTTGATCTTGCCTTTGATCTTGGACCCGAGGGCGTGGTATCCCTGAAAAAACACCACATCTGACAGGCAGAGACCGGCATGGACATCCTTGAAATTGCAGCCCTTCTGATTGTTCTGGCGGGGGCCTTTGGCTGCATCAACTATTTTTACCTACACCTGCCCCATACGATCGGCATTCTTATCGTCGCGCTGGTGGCCTCGTTCGCCGTTCTGGGAGTCGATTTTCTGCTGCCAACGCTTGGGGTTGCAGAGCGGGTGCGCCGACTGGTTGACGATCTGAATTTCTCGCAAACCCTGCTGCAGGGCATGTTGGGGCTGTTGCTGTTTGCCGGGGCGCTGCATGTCAAGCTGGGCGATTTACGTGCGCAGGCCCGCGCGGTGGGGCTGATTGCAACTCTAGGGATCGGCCTGTCAACGCTGGTTATGGGCGTCGGCTTTTCCTGGGTCACCGGCATACCGCTGATGGTGGCGCTGGTCTTTGGCGCCCTGATCTCGCCCACCGATCCGGTTGCCGTCCTGGGGGTGCTGCGCCAGGCCAATCTGCCCAAGTCGCTGGAAACCAAGATCGCTGGCGAAAGCCTGTTCAACGACGGGGTCGGCTATGTCGTATTCCTGCTTCTGGTCGGGCTGGCCTTTCCCTCGGCCAAGGGGCATGACGCGGGCCTTGGCGAGGCGCTGCGCCTGTTTCTGCAAGAGGCGGTCGGTGGTGCCGTCCTTGGCGGTTTTCTGGGCTGGCTGACCTTTCAGCTGATGAAACGGATCGATGATTACGCGCTTGAGGTGCTCTTGTCTCTGGGGTTGGCCTTTGGCGGTTATGAACTGGCCGTCAGCCTTGGCATGTCGGGACCGATTGCAGCGGTGGTGGCGGGGCTGTTCATCGGCGACGTCGGCATGACCTATGGCATGAGCGAAGAAACCCGCAAATATGTCGATGCGTTCTGGAAGCTGATCGACGAAATCCTGAACGCCGTCCTGTTTCTCTTGATCGGGTTCGAGGTTCTTGCCGTCGCCTTTGACCGCGCCACCCTGATTGCCGGAACCGCCGCCATTGGCCTGTCGCTGCTGGCGCGCTTTGTTGCTGTCAGCATTCCGATCCTGATCTTGAAGCCGTTCCGGCGCTTTTCCCGCGGCGTCATTCCGATCATGACTTGGGGCGGGCTGAAGGGCGGGATCTCGGTGGCGTTGGCCCTCAGCCTGCCAGAAAGTGACGCCAAACCCCTGATCCTGACCGCAACCTATATGGTCGTTGTGTTCTCGATCATCGTTCAGGGCCTTACCGTAGCGCCGCTGGCAACCCGCGTCGGGCGTGAGCCAGAGTTGCTGTGACAGGCGCCTACCCCCAGCGCATCCGCCACCCGCATCACCTTTTCCTTTTGGGGTTCATAATGTAGAACCACCCTGCAAAAGCCCCCACACGCAAGGGATACGCCGTGGCAAACAAATCGATCATAAAAAGATGCGAGGCCCGTGGCCTTCGGATGACGGGGCAGCGCCGGATCATCGCGCAGGTGCTGGAAACGGCCAAGGGCCACCCGGACGCCGAGGAAATCTACACCGAGGCCACCGCCATAGACAGCGCGATTTCGCTGGCCACGGTCTATCGCACGGTCAAGCTGTTTTTTGAATTGGGCATCCTTGAGCGGCTGGAATTCGGCGACGGGCGGGCGCGGTATGAGGATGCCGAGCGGGACCACCATGACCACCTGTTCGATATCGAAACCGGCGCGGTCATCGAGTTCGTCGACCCCGAACTGGAGGTTTTGCAGGAAAAGATCGCCCACCGGCTGGGCTATCGCCTGATGGCCCACAAGATGGAGCTGTTCGGCGTAAAGCTGGACAAAGAGGATTAGGGCGGAACCGATATCCATTTCATTGAAACTCTTGCGCGACGTCAGGTTTGTGCCCTGCCCCGCCCGCGTATCCTGCCGATTTGCCCCGGACTGCCCCTTTTCCTTCGCGCCGAACGGGTCTAAAGACAGGCCCGACTGTAGGCTTTAACAAAGGGATCCGCCCCATGACTGCCATTATCGATATCAATGCCCGCGAAATTCTTGATAGCCGGGGAAACCCGACGATCGAGGTGGATGTCCTGCTGGAGGACGGCAATCTGGGGCGTGCCGCCATTCCCTCGGGGGCCTCGACCGGCGCGCATGAAGCGGTCGAACTGCGCGATGGCGATCCGGCCCGTTTTGGCGGCAAGGGCGTCCTCAAGGCGGTCGATGCGGTCAATGGTGAAATCGCCGAAGCGTTGCTGGGCGCCGAGGCCACCGAGCAGGTCGAGATCGACACCGCCATGATCGAGCTGGACGGCACCGAGAACAAGGGGCGTCTGGGTGCGAACGCGATCCTCGGGGTCTCGCTGGCGGTGGCCAAGGCAGCGGCCGACAGCACCGCGCAACCTCTTTACCGCTATATCGGCGGCACTTCGGCCCGGGTTCTGCCGGTCCCGATGATGAATATCATGAACGGCGGCGAACACGCCGACAACCCCATCGACATTCAGGAATTCATGGTCATGCCGCTGGCCGCTCCGAACATACGCGAGGCGGTTCGCTGGGGGGCCGAGGTCTTTCATACGCTGAAAAAGGAATTGTCCGCCGCCGGTCTGAACACCGGAATCGGCGACGAAGGCGGGTTTGCGCCGGCCATCAATTCGACCACCGAAGCCCTGGATTTCATCATGAAAGCCATCGAAAAGGCTGGTTATAAACCCGGCGATCAGATCGCGCTGGCACTCGATTGCGCCGCCAGTGAATATTTCCGTGACGGAAAATACGATATGAAGGGCGAGGGCAAGGTTCTGGATTCAGCCGCCAATGTCGCCTATCTGGAAAACCTCGTTTCCGCCTATCCCATCGTTTCGATCGAGGATGGCATGGCCGAGGACGACTGGGACGGCTGGCGCTTGTTGACCGAAACGCTGGGGCAGCGGGTCCAACTGGTTGGCGATGATCTGTTTGTCACCAACCCCAAACGCCTGAAACGGGGGATCGAGCAGTCTTGCGCCAATTCTCTCTTGGTCAAGTTGAACCAGATCGGCACCCTGACCGAGACTCTGGCCGCCGTCGATATGGCCCACCGCGCCGGCTATACCAACGTCATCTCGCATCGCTCGGGCGAGACCGAGGACACCACCATTGCCGACCTTGCGGTGGCCACGAATTGCGGCCAGATCAAGACCGGCAGCCTCAGCAGGACAGACCGCCTGGCCAAATACAACCAGCTGATCCGAATCGAGGAAATGCTGGGGGATACCGCCGTATTCGCCGGAAAATCCATCCTGAAATAGGGCGTGCCCCCGTCGCCCCCGGATCAGGACGCGTGGGCGCGGGGGGGGCTGATCCGCCCTCCTCGCTGGGGCCTGGGCACTGCCGTGGTGCCCGGGGCGCTGAGGGGCAGGCCCTTTTGTACGCGGACGGCAAGATAGGCAAAGGCCTGCGCCTCCAGCATGTCGCCGTCCATCCCGGCCGCGTCAATATCCAGAACCGGCATTGGCAGGGCTCGGGCAAGCTCGGCCATCAGATGTGCGTTCTTGCGCCCGCCGCCACTGACCAGAACCTGTGTCGGGCGAACCGGGGCGGACAATATGGCCTCAGACGCGCTGGCCACCGTTCCGGCCGCCAATGTCGCCAGAGCATCCGCATCCGACAGGGAATCAACGGCGGCGGCAAATTCAGAGAATTCGTTTCTGTCCAGTGACTTGGGCGGCTTTCTGGTGAAATACGGATGGCGCAGGAAATCGGCCAGAATAGACGCCTTAACCCGACCGCTTGCCGCCAACGCGCCGCCATAATCACAGGCCAGCCCGGTGCGCCTTTGCATGAGGTCATCCATCAGCGCGTTGGCCGGCCCCGTGTCAAACCCCAGCAACGCGCCGGGACTGGCGGGATCGGGATGGTTCGGATCGACAAAGCTGACATTGCCAACGCCGCCCAGATTGAGAAAGGCCACCCGCCCCAGCGAGAACCGCCGGGTCAGGGCGAAATGGTAAAACGGCGCCAACGGCGCCCCCTGCCCGCCTGCGGCCACATCGGCCTTGCGAAAATCCCAGGCCACCGGCAAGCCGCATGCCGCTGCCACATCTGCGCCGTTCCCCACCTGATGGGTCCGCCCACCGGCAGAGCCACGTTTCCGGGGGTCATGGGCGAGCGTCTGACCATGAAACCCGACAAGCGCCACTCCGCCAAAGCGCGCGATCAGCTCGACATGGGCGCGCTCGACAACCGCTGCGGCCTCGGCCACCCCCGCATCGCCCGGCCAACGTCCCTGCGCGGCAGAAAGGATCGCGCGCTCGGCGCTGCTGTACGGACGAAAGCCGGTTGCGCCGAATTCAAACAGACGCTCGCCATCGGTCAGCACCATCGCCGCATCGACCCCGTCCATCGACGTGCCCGACATGCAACCCAGCGCCCAAATTGCGTCTTCTTCGGCCATTCCCCTTTCCTTTCCGTGCCCGTTACGTATAGAGAACACAGCAAAATGCAATGGAATAGAGCAATGAGTACCCAGCCAAAATCCGAGTTTCTGAAGGTCATGATCGCACGGGGGTTTTTGGCCGACTGCACCGATATGCAAGGGCTGGACCAAGCGTTGATGGACGGGGTGGTTCCCGCCTATATCGGCTTTGATGCAACCGCGCGCTCGCTGCACGTTGGCAGCCTGATCCAGATCATGATGTTGCGCTGGCTGCAGAAATGTGGCCACAAACCGATCGTGCTGATGGGTGGGGGGACGACCAAGGTCGGCGACCCCACGGATCGGGCGGATGAGCGCCCGATGCTTTCGCCCGAAACGATCCACCAGAATCTGGCCGGGATCCGCAAGGTCTTTGACCGCTACCTCGACTTTGGCCCCGGCGCAGCAGACGCGGTCATGGTCAACAATGCCGAATGGCTGGACCAGCTCAACTATCTTGATTTCTTGCGCGACGTGGGACGTTATTTCAGCATCAACCGGATGCTCAGCTTTGAAAGCGTCAAGCTGCGGCTTGAGCGAGAGCAGTCCCTGTCATTCCTTGAATTCAACTACATGATCTTGCAAGCCTATGATTTCATGGAGTTAAACAAACGATATGGTTGCCGCCTCGAGATGGGCGGGTCTGACCAATGGGGCAATATCGTCAACGGCATCGACCTGACCCGCCGGATGCAGGGGCAGGAGGTCTATGGGCTGACGACCCCGCTCTTGTCCACGTCCGACGGCAAGAAAATGGGTAAAAGTCAAGGCGGCGCGGTGTGGCTGAACGCCGAGATGCTGTCGCCCTATGAGTTCTGGCAATACTGGCGCAACACGACCGACGCCGATGTCGGCCGCTTTCTAAAGCTCTATACCGAATTGCCGATCAATGAGTGCGAGCGTCTTGGCGCCCTTGAGGGCAGCGAGATCAACGCCGCCAAGATCACGCTGGCCGACGCGGTTACGACGCTGGCCCATGGCCCCGCCGCAGCGGACGCCGCGCACAAGACGGCGGAAAAGGTCTTTGCCGAAGGCGGCACGGGCGATGATCTGCCAACGCTGTACCTGGCGGCCGGCGAACTGGGCGACGGGATTACGCTGGCCCAGCTTTTTGTGCGCACGGGGCTGTCAAAATCTGGCAAAGAGGCCAAACGCCTGATTAAAGACGGCGGCGCGCGTCTGAACGACGCCGTTGCCCGCGATCCGGGGCAGATGGTTTCGGCCTCGGATCTGGAGGGGCCGCTGAAACTTTCGGCCGGCAAAAAGCGGCACGCATTGGTGCGCCTGAAGGATCTGCGCCCCACCGAATGAACAGCTCCTGAACCTCAGAGCCCCTAAAGGGCGGCAAAGCTGGCGGCCTGCCGACTGCTCCAGCGGACAGTGATCTCAAAGCCATCGTCGGTCTGACGCTCTGCCTCGACCAGATTGTGTTGAAACAGCCACGCCCGTTTGCGTCCCGAATCAAAGCCAAGATGCAGCGTGCGGGTCTTGCGCGGCGCTTGCAAAGACTCTTGGATGGCCGCCAGAAGCGCGGGCAGCCCATCCCCCTTCAGGGCCGAAACGACATGGACCAAAGGCTGGCGTTGGGCGCGTAAGCGGATTGCCGCGGCCTGCTCGGACGGTGCCTGATCAATCTTGTTCCAGACCTCGATCATGCTGTCCCTGCTGTCCGCCGGCAGGCCCAGATCGTCCAGTATTTTCTGCACGTCCCGGGCCTGTGCCTCGGTCTCGGCATGGGTGATGTCACGCACATGCAGAACCAGATCCGCGTCCAGAACCTCCTCGAGCGTTGCCCGAAAAGCGGCCACAAGCTGCAGCGGCAAATCGGAAATGAACCCCACCGTGTCCGACAGGATCACCCGTTGCCCCGAGGGCAAATCAAGTGCCCGCATGGTGGGGTCGAGGGTCGCAAACAGCATGTCCTTTGCAACGACCTTAGCCCCGGTCAAACGATTGAAAATCGTTGATTTTCCGGCGTTCGTATAGCCCACGAGCGCGATGATGGGAAAGGGCACCTTCTGGCGCGAAGCGCGGTGCAGCGCGCGGGTCCTGACCACCTTGGCAAGCTGGCGCTTGAGGCGGATAATCGCGTCGTCAATGGCGCGCCGGTCGCTTTCGATCTGGGTTTCGCCGGCGCCACCGACAAAGGACAGGCCACCGCGCTGCCGCTCAAGGTGGGTCCAGCTGCGCACAAGGCGCGACCGTTGATAGGCCAGCGCCGCCAGATCGACCTGCAAGACCCCCTCCCGGGTCCGCGCTCTTGCGCCGAAAATTTCCAGAATAAGGCCCGTCCGGTCCAGAATTTTCACATTCCAGCGCCGTTCCAGATTTCGCTGCTGAATGGGCGTGACCGGCCCGTCAATCAGAACCAGATCAATCTTCTGATCTGCAAGGCGGCGGGCGATTTCGTCAACCTTTCCCGCTCCAAACAGCAACCCCGCGCGCGCCTTTGGCAGGCGCACGACATCAGCCGTGACAACCTCAAGCGCCAAGGCGCGCGCCAGTGAGACCGCTTCGGCGAGGGCATCCCCGGGTGCGCGGCGTGCCTGTTGCCCGCGGATATCGGGGTGAAGAACGAGGCAGCGGGTGACCGCCCGGTCCGGATCAGAAGGGGGTGCATTCATTTGCAGTCACACAAAGCCCCTCTGGCCATTTATTCGCGCAAGCTCGATGCGAAAACCAATGTCCACTTTTTCGCAACGGCCCTTAATGCGCATCGTCCCCGTCATAAAGGCTGACAGGCTGCGAGGGCATGATGGTTGAGATTGCACTCTTATAGACCAGTTGTGATTGCCCATCGCGGCGCAGTAGCACGCAGAATGAGTCAAACCACGTGATGACCCCCTGCAGTTTTACTCCGTTAATCAGAAATATGGTGACAGAAATCTTTGATTTTCGCACATTGTTGAGAAATGCATCTTGCAGATTTTGTTTGTCGGCAGCCATTTTTTTCAGCCTTCAGTTTTGTTGACACCGCGTCTCTTGGCGGCTGTTGTTGTCGTTATGTGCTGAATATGGAGGCAATCAGGTTAATTTTCCAGTGATTTTCGCCAGATAAGCGGACTCAGACGATAACTTTCTTGCGCGTTACGCCAGTTTTTCGTGCAAATGACAGCAAAACGGGGGCGTGTGACATGGCCTGTGCCGTCGGTTCGCGCGGTCTCAGGGTCAAGATTGGGGTCAGTGTCCTGACCTCGGTCAGTAGCTAAAAATAGCCAATGCCGGCCTGCAGTAGGGTCTCAACCTCGGGGACGTCTTTGGCCAGACAGAAAACCGCGATCACGTCGTCAACCTCAAGACGGGTGGTGGCCAGTGGCTTGATCACCTCGTTGCCCTTCTTGACTGCCCCCACCAGGACGCCCTCGGGAAAGGGAATGTCGCGGATGCGTTGGTCGGCAATGTCTGACGAGGCCATCACCTGCGCCTCGATCACCTCGGCCTCGGCGTCGCCGATCGAATAGACCATCCGCACCCGCCCATGCCGGATATGGCGCAGGATCGAGCTGACCGTGGTCGCCCGCGGGTTGACAAAGGCGTCGATGCCAAGCGGCCCCATCAGCGAATTCAGGGTCGGGTCGTTGACCAGCGCAATCGCCATGGGACAGCCCGCTGCCTTGGCCCGCGCCGACACCAGAAGGTTGGTCTTGTCGTCATCTGTCACCGCCAACACCGCGTCGGCCTTATCGATATTGGCCTCGGTCAGGATCTCCAGATCCAGCCCGTCGCCGTTGAGGACGATCGTGCGCTCCAGCGCATCCGCCGCTCGTTCGGCAACACGCCGGTTACGCTCAATCACCTTGGCACGGACACGGTCGGTGCGTTGTTCCAGCTTGCGCGCCACCGCCAGCCCCACATTTCCGCCGCCGATGACGATCACCCGCTCGCGTTTGCGGGCCGACTTGCCGAAAATTTCAAGCGTGCGTGACAGATCGGCCGTATGGGTGAAAATATAGACCTGATCATTGGCAAACAGTTGATCGCCCGGCTCCGGGGCAAACAGCGTCCCCTCGCGGCGCACACCAACAACCACCGCGCGCAGGGTGGAAAACAGCTCGGTCAATTGGCGTAAGGGGGTGTCGATCACCGGGCATTGCTCATCCAGCGTGACCCCGATCAACTGCGCCTGCCCGTCGAGAAACAGCTCGGTATCAAAGGTCGCTGGCGCGGCCAACCGTTGCAGGGCCGCCTCGGCCACCTCCTTTTCCGGCGAGATCACCACGTCGATAGGCATATGCTCGCGCTGGTAGAGGTCGGAATAGATCGCATCGAGATAGCTTTGCGCGCGCAGCCGCGCGATCTTGCGCGGGATCCGAAAGATCGAATGCGCCACCTGACAGGTGACCATGTTCACCTCGTCCGAAAAGGTCGCGGCAATGATCATGTCGGCATCGCGCGCCCCGGCCCGCTCAAGGATATCGGGATATGAGGCAAAGCCGGTAATGCCCCCGACATCAAGGCTTTCGGTTGCCCGCCGCACCAGATCGGGGTTGCTGTCAACCACGGTCACGTCGTTGTTTTCCGCCGACAGATGCCGGGCGATTTGCCAGCCCACCTGACCGGCGCCGCAAATGATGATCTTCATCTGTTCCCCCAAAGACCCGAGGGCCCCTGTTTGGCAAACCCTGCCGCGCGCGTCAATTGCCATCCCCGGGGGACGGCCGCCGCAGATCGACCCCGAAAGCCGCTCATATCACGACGCCGTCTCGTCCACCTCGACCGCCGCCACGCGCACCCCGGATCTGGTCGAGGTCACAACGTTCAGCGACTTTAACTTGCGGTGTAATGCCGAGCGCTCCATCCCGACGAAATTCGCCGTGCGGCTGATATTGCCGCCAAAACGGTTGATCTGGGTCATCAGATATTCGCGCTCGAACATTTCCCGCGCCTCGCGCAGGGGCAGCGTCGCCAGATTGCTCGGCAGACCGAATTTCCCGCCCGCACTGCCATTGTCCCCGCCTGCAGGCAATTCCTGTGCCTCGATATCGCCGCTGTCCGGCCCCAGAATCAGCACCCGCTCAATGACGTTTTTCAACTGCCGCACATTCCCCGGCCACTGCATCGTCTGTAACAGCGCCTCGGCTTCGGCGGTCAGGTTGCGCATAGGCAGACCTTGCGACTGGTTGAATTCTTTCAGGAAATGCCGGGCCAACTCGGGGATATCCTCGCGCCGGGTCTCCAGAGAAGGCACCGAGATCGGCACCACGTTCAGGCGGTGGAACAGTTCTTCGCGAAACCGCCCTTCCTTGATCTCCAGCTGCAGGTCCTTGTTCGTCGATGAAATCACCCGCAGATCGACCCGCACCTTATCGGCTCCGCCGACCCGCTGGAATTGCTGATCCACCAGCACCCGCAGGATTTTCGATTGTGTGCCAAGGGGCATATCCGCCACCTCGTCGAAAAATAGGATGCCGCCATGCGCCTGCTCCAAAAGCCCCGGCTCGAACCCCCGCTCCAGCGTTTCACGACCAAACAGCACCTCCTCCATGCGCTCGGGCTCGATCGAGGCGGAATTGACCGTGACGAACGGATGCCCGGCGCGGTCCGAACCGGCGTGGATATAGCGCGCCGCCACCTCCTTGCCGCAGCCCGCCGGGCCGGTCAGCAGGATACGCCCGTTGGTCCGCATCACCTTGTCCAGCTGCGATTTCAGCGCCCTGAAGGCGGTCGAGCTGCCAACCATGACCGATGAGGTCGCATCCGCCACCCTGAGATGGGCATTTTCACGGCGCAGGCGCGACGCCTCCATTGCCCGGCTAATCACCACCATCAGCTGATCGATATTGAACGGCTTTTCAATAAAGTCATAGGCGCCCTGCTTGACCGCGGCCACCGCGATCTCGATATTGCCGTGCCCTGAGATGATGACCACCGGAATATCGGGATTGTCCCGCCGGGTGGTTTTCAGAATGTCGATCCCGTCCATCCGGCTGTCCTTGAGCCAAATATCCAGAATGATCAGGTCCGGCGGATCGGCGTTGATCTCGCGCATGCAGGCGTCACTGTTGCCCGCAAGCCGCGTCGTATAACCCTCATCCTGCAGAATATCCGAGATCAGTTCCCGGATGTCCTTTTCGTCATCTACGACCAGAATATCGCCCATGGTTTACTCAACTCCCTTTTGCCGGTCAGGCTACATTACGGTTTCTGACCTTGGCCCGTTTCAATGAGGTCATCGGCAAGACGATGCGCGCCAGAGCGCCCGCGTGGTCATTGCCGGGAAAAACTTCTGCGTCCAACAGCTCCATCGTTCCGCCGTGTTCTTCGATGATCTTCTTGACGATCGACAGGCCCAGCCCGGTGCCCTTGTCACGGTTGGTGACGTAGGGCTCAAACAGGCGGGCGCGGTTTTCCGGCAGGCCGATGCCGTTGTCGGCGACCCGGATCTCGGTCTCGTCGCCGCGCTGAATCACCGTCACACGGATTTCGCCCTGAAAATCAGGAGATTTGCTTTTATCCACCATATCAATGGCCTCTGCGGCGTTCTTGATGATATTTATCAGTGCCTGCGAGATCATCGTTGCGTCGATATGCGCCCAGATTTCCGGCACCTCACAGTCCAGCGAGATGCGCCCGCCGGGCAGCGCCGATTCCTGCAGCAGAACCGCATCGCGCACCAGTTTCACCAGATCGTTCTGGCGCCGCTCGGGCTCGGGCATGCGGGCAAATTTCGAGAACTCGTCAACAATGCGACGCAAGTCCGAGGTCTGACGGATGATGACATCGGTGTATTGCGCCAAAGCCGCCTCGTCGATCCCCGGCACGTTGCGAAACTTGCGCTTCAGGCGTTCGGCCGACAGCTGGATCGGCGTCAGCGGATTTTTGATCTCATGCGCGATCCGGCGCGCCACATCGCCCCAGGCCGCCATCCGCTGTGCTGAGACCAGATCTGTGATATCATCAAATGTGATCACAAAACCTTCGAGGTCGCGTGATTCGTTCAGGCGCCGCGCCATGCGCACCAAAAGGATCTCGGCAACGCCGGCGCGCGTGACCTGCACCTCCGCCTGGGAAATAGGCTTAGTTTCCCGTGTTAACTCTTTGAAAAGATGGTTAAATTCAGGGACGACCTCGGCCAACGTTCCGCCCGTATCGCTGTCGATCTGCAAACCCAGCAAACGGATCGCCGCTGCGTTGATCAGGTCGATCTTGCCCGCCGGATCCAGACCGATAACCCCGGTCGTCACCCCGCTCAGGATACTGTCAAACAACCGGCGTTGGCGCTCGGTCTGTTCGTTGGTCTTGATCAGGGCGTCGCGCTGCGCCTTCAGTTGCCGGGTCATGCGGTTGAAGGCGCGGCTGAGCATGGTGATTTCATCATCGCCCTCCTCCTCCTTGACGCTGATGTCGAAATCACCGGCGCCGACCCGCTGCACCGCTCCGGCCAAGCGCCCGACGGGGCGCGCTAGACGCTCGGCAAACCACAGGCCCAGCCAGATTGCAGCCAGAATGACTATAACGGCAAACCCCAGATAAATAAGGCCGAATTCAAACAGCAATCGGCCACGGTCGCGCTCGAGCTGCTGATAGAGCGCGACCGAATCCTTGGTCTCGTCGAGCAAATTCAGGATGCGTCCATCGACGGTGCGCGAAATATAGAGGTAGCGATCCGCATAGGATTTCAGTGCCACCAGCGCCCGAAATTCGTTGTTGTTCCAGTCCTGAATGACCACGGTTTCGCCATTGGCAGCACGGGTGATCTGCGCATCTGTAGGGGGCTCAAAATCGAACAGATAGCTGCGGTCCCCCCGCGAAACGATCTGTGCCTTGCCGTCGATAACAAAGGCTTCATGCAGCCCGCGCTGGTTCTGTTTCTGACCCTGCGTCAACAATTCACGCAACGCCCCGTCGGACATCAACGGGTTGGCCATCTTGTTCCGGTCCAGAAAATTCGCAAGGATGCGCGCGTCCCGAATCAACGCCGTTCTGTGTTCATTTTCATAGGCTTGCGCGGCGGCCAGAGAATTTCCTACGACATTGCTGACCCGGTCCGAAAACCAACCCTCAAGGCCGAAATTCAGCGTCAGCGTGGCAAAAACCGCGACCAGAACCGTCGGAATGAGGGCGATGATGGCGAACACGCCACTGAGGCGCAGGTGCAGGCGCGACCCTGCCGATTGCGCCCGGCGTGCAGCGATCATCCGGGCAACGCGTTGCAACACCAGCGCCGCCACGATCAGCACATAGACCATATCGGCTAGCAGGATAAAGCGCAGGTTAAGGGTCGGGCTGCCCTGCTCGAAAAAGCTGAGTGCGCCAAAGGTCAGCAGGGCCAGAATCGGACCGAGGGCAACCAGAGTCAGCGTTGCAAGATTGCGCAGCTTGCGTTGCTTGCGCAGCCGGTTCAGTGACTCCCAGCGCGAAGACCAGCGTGAGGGCGAGGTCGTCAGATTCACCGCGTGCCCCCTGTCAGAGCGGCGGCGATCGCCGCGAAATTAACCTGCTGATCCGCCAGGTCGGACATATCGAATACTCACAAAAACCACAGCACTGTGGTATTCTTACATCATTTTACGCCGCCGTGTCACCTGAATATCCAGATCTGTGATCTTTTTGCGCAAAGTATTCCGATTTATCCCCAAAAGAGCGGCACATTTCGCCTGATTTCCGCCAGTGGCCTCCAGTGCAATTTGCAACAGCGGGTGCTCCATCTCATGCAGAATCCGGGCATAAAGGCCGTCCGGCGGCAAGGCATCGCCGTGCAGATCAAAATACCGCCGGAGGTGCATGGCGATCGAATCACCCAGTTTCTCGCCACTGTCGGTGAGCCGGGTCCGTTGCTTTTTTGCCAGAGGGCCAAGCGCGGTGACCACATCGGACAGGGTAATCTCCTGCTCGGGGCAGGTCAGCGCGATCCGGCGGATGGTATTGGCCAACTCGCGGATATTTCCGGGCCAGACATGGGCGCGCATCTCGGCCAGCGCCTCGGGAGCAAAGCGTTTGCCGGCGCCGGTTTCAGGATCAAGCGCAGCAAGAAAATACTCGGCCAGCAAGGGAATATCATCAATGCGAGCGCGCAGCGGCGGCACCTGTAGAAAAACGGCACTCAGACGATAATAGAGGTCACGCCGAAAGTGGGACACCTCGACGGCAGCGGCCAGATCCTGCTGGGTTGCCGCCAGAATCCGCGGCCCGTGGTTGTCCAGCGCATCAATCGCCCGCACCAGACGTGCCTGCGCCGGTGCCGACATGTCGCCAATTTCATCAAACAGCACCGTGCCTCCGCGCGCGGCGTCAAGAATCTCGGGGAGTTGCCCCAGATCTTCCATCTCGGTGGCGCCAACGATCCTGAAGGGCATGCCGCGCCGGTCTCCATAACGGTGAATGACCTCGGCAATCAGCGACTTTCCGGTGCCGCTTTCGCCGAAAATCAGGACCGGCATGTCGGTGTTCAGAACCCGGGCAATCAGGCGATAGAGCTGCTGCATGGCCGGGGTGCGCCCGATCAGGGGTAGCTGCTCGGCGTCGTCTTGCCCGCTTGCCGCGGTGCGCGGTGCGCGGCGGCTCTGGGCCAGCGCCCGGGCCGAGCGCTTCATCAGGTCGGGGAGATCGAACGGTTTTGGCAGATAGTCATAGGCCGACGCCTCTGTTGCCTTGATCGCGGTCATGATGGTGTTTTGCGCCGAGATCACGATAACCGGCAGGTCTGGCCGCATCTGATATATTTTCGGCAATGTTTCCAAGCCATTACCGTCCGGCATTACCACATCCGAGATGACCAGATCACCCCGCCCCTCGTCGATCCAGCGCATTAGCGTGGTCAGCGAGGCGGTGGCGTGAACCTTGCATCCGGCGCGCCCGAAGGCCTGTGTCAGAACCGTGCGTATCGTGCGGTCGTCGTCCGCGATCAGAACCGTTCCATCCATCAGACCCGTCCTCCCTTGTCCGCCACAACCGGCAATGAAATCCGAAACGTCGTTGCCCCGGGGCGCGAGGTCAGAATGATGGTGCCATTGTGCTCGGAGATAATTTTTGAGACCAGCGCCAGCCCCAGACCGGTGCCGTTTTCGCGCGTGCTGACAAAGGGGTCAAAGACGTGATCGACAAGGTGCTCCGGGATGCCCGGCCCGTCATCCATGATCTCGATCTGGAGCGGCACTGCATGCCCTCCCTGAGGGTCGCGCAAACGAAGACCCAGCTCATAATAGGTGCGAATGGTGATCGTACCGGTCTTGCCGGGACGGACCGCCTCGGCCGCATTGGCGAACAGGTTGGCAAAAACCTGCATCATCTGCCCTGAATCCGCCAGCGTTAGAGGCAGTGACGGGTCGTAGTCGTCGCAAAAGTGCATCTGCGCCGCAGCACCGAGACTGGCCGAGCGACGGGCGCGTTCCAACAGATCGTGGATATTGACCGGCTTCAGATCGGGGGCGCGCAGATCCCCGAACTGCTCGACCTGTTTCAGCAGATCGACGATGCGGCGGGTTTCCTGCAGGATCAGATCGGTCATTTCGCGCTCGGCTTCAGGCAGCGACATGGCCAAAAGCTGCGCTGCGCCGGTGATCCCCGCCAGAGGGTTCTTGATCTCGTGCGCCAGCATATCAGCCAGCCCGATTGCAGTGCTGGCCGCCGATTTCGGATGCAGCGCCTTGTTCAGATGCCCCTTGATATGGCGCGGATGAACCAGCATGAACATGGTTTCGCGATCATCCCCGAGCGGGGCAATCTGAAGGTCGCAGAGAACCGGCCTGCCCTGCCCCCCCGTCAGCCTGACATCGTGCTGAAACAGGACTGATTGCCCCGTACGCGCCCGGGCAATATTGGCCGAGAGGTCGGTGTTCACGGCCAGACAATCGGCAATATTTCGGCCTCGACAACTGCGTGTGCCGACGTTCAAAAGGCCCTCGGCCGCGGGGTTCATACCCTCGATCCGATCTTGGCGATCCACTAAAAAGCCGGGAATCGGCAGGACCTGCCAGAATCGACCGAGGTCTTGCGCCCCGCTCATGCGGCCTGCCTCGGGGCGGCGTCAGAGCAGAGCCGTCGCAGCAGCAGCTTGACCCGTGCAGGCGTATCCGCGGTCAGGACCTCGCATCGCGCGAGCGGCTCGGCTCCGATCCCGTCCATATACCAGCCCAGATGTTTGCGCGCGACCCGCAACCCCAGCCTTGCGCCGTAATGGGACAGCATGGCGTCGAGATGCTCTTCGATCAGGTCCGCCAGCGCGGCGCCAAACGGCACCCGAACCGTCGGCGCGCCAAACATCTCGGCTGCGATCTCGGCCAGCCGCCACGGCGCACCTTGCGCGCCACGTCCGATCATCACGCCGCTTGCGCCCGATTGTTCCAGCGCCATCTTTGCAGTCTTGCCGTCGACGATATCGCCGTTGGCGATCACCGGCACATTAAGCGCACTTACCACCGGCGCAATCGCCGACCAATCGGCACAACCCTTGTAAAACTGGCACCGGGTGCGGCCATGAACCGTGACCATCCGAACCCCCGCTGCAACCGCGCGCGCGCCCAGACTGGCGGCGTTCAAGCTGTCATCATCCCAGCCAAGGCGCATCTTCAGCGTAACCGGCACCGAGACCGCATCGACAACGGCCTCGACCAGGCGCAGCGCGTGGTCGGGATCGCGCATCAACGCCGAGCCCGAATAACCGCTGGTCACCTTGCGGGCCGGGCAGCCCATGTTGATATCGATCACCGCCGCCCCGTTATCCGCACAAATACGGGCACATTCGGCCATCCAGTGCGCCTCGCGCCCGGCGATCTGGACTGCGGTGCACACATTCGCGGCCGCCGGATCCGAGCCCAGAGCCGCACGTACCATCGCCCGGGTTGACGGCCGGGCAAGAACCATTTCCTGACTGGCAACCATCTCGGAAACCAGCAGCCCGGCGCCGAATCGCGCCACCAGAGAGCGGAACGGCAAATCGGTGATTCCCGCAAGTGGCGCCAGAAAAACAGGCGGATCAAGCGGAATATCCGCCAATTTGATTACCATATGCTTAATCCTTAGGCATTTTCTCGGGCAACATATGCGGCGCGCCGAATGCAATCAATGCGTCTTTCCGCAGCGCCCTGAGGAGCAGTCGCGCAATTTGCATCGCCCGGCGCGGGGCTGTAAACCCCATCCAACGCAGCAGAACCGGAGTCCGATCCCTTGACCAAAGCGCCAACAGTCGTTGCCCTGATCGTCGCGGCGGGGCGCGGTACGCGGGCCCAGAGCGCGCGCCCCAAGCAATATGTTCCGCTGGCCGGCGCGCCGGTTCTAGCCCACACGGCCTTGGCCTTTTTGCAGCACCCGGAAATCGACCGCGTCATGATCGTCCTGAACCGCGACGATCACGCGCTTTACACGCAAGAGGTGGCACCGTTGTTGGCCGTGTCAGGAACGCCGGTCAGCACCTGCATTGGCGGCGAAACCCGCAATATTTCTGTGAAGAACGGCCTCCTTGCCCTTGAAAATACGGGCGTTTCCACTGTTCTTATTCACGATGCCGCACGACCGCTGATCTCGGCTGAGCTGATCAGCCGGGTCCTTGCCCGTACAGTCGAGGGCGGAGCCGCAGCCCCCGCGCTTACCCTCAGCGATACGCTCTGGCGCGGCCGCGACGCGCAGGTCACAGGGGCGGCCGACCGAACCGGGCTGTTTCGGGCCCAAACTCCGCAAGGCTTTGATTTCGCGTCCATCCTGTCCGCTCACAACCGCCTGACCGCGCCCGCAACCGACGACGTCGAAGTTGCCCGGCGCGCCAATTTGCCGGTTGCAATCGTCGCCGGAGACCCAGACAACATCAAGATCACGACACCCGGAGATTTTGCGCGCGCCGCCCGCCTGATCCGGCAAAAAACAGGAAGCCCAATGGATATTCGCAGCGGAAACGGCTTTGACGTGCACGCGTTTTGTCCCGGCGATCACGTCACTCTTTGCGGCGTCCGGATCTCGCATAGGCAGGGGCTTTTGGGGCATTCCGACGCGGATGTTGCCTTGCACGCGATCACCGACGCGATCTATGGCGCCTTGGCAGAGGGCGATATCGGCCAGTGGTTTCCCCCCGGTGACCCGCGCTGGAAGGGGGCTGAATCGGCGGTTTTCCTGCACCATGCGACGACCCTCAGCGCGGATAAAGGTTACCGGATAAACAACGTTGATTGCACGATAATTTGCGAATCGCCAAAGATCGGGCCGCATGTCGATGCGATGCGCGACCGCCTTGCCGGGATCATGGCGGTGCCACGCACGCGCCTCTCGGTCAAGGCCACCACGACCGAGCGACTGGGCTTTGCCGGACGCGGTGAGGGCATTGCGGCCTTGGCAAATGTGATTCTGATAAAAAGCGGTGAGGGCTGATGGGACGGTTTCTGGCGACATTTTTTTACATCGGGCTGGCTCCGCGGGCGCCAGGGACCGTCGGCTCGGCGGCGGCGATTCCGCTGGCCTATCTTCTGCACCGATACGCCGGATTTCCGCTCTTTGCGCTGGCGACGCTGCTGGTTTTCCTGCTCGGCTGGTGGGCCAGTGCGGAGGCAACGCGCGGGCAGGATGAGCACGACCCCGGCGAGATTGTGATCGATGAGGTTGTTGGTCAGTGGATCGCGCTGTGGCCCTTGTCGTTGGGCCTGTGGATGCGCGGAATCGACCCGGCAATCTTTCCCTATCCCGGCTGGATCGGCGGATTTTTGTTGTTTCGACTGTTTGATATCTGGAAACCTTGGCCGGTCCGTTGGGCCGATCGCAAGGACAGCGCATTCGGGGTCATGCTGGATGATGTTCTGGCCGGGTTGATGGCCGCGATCGTGGTGACGATGCTGGCGGCAATTGCTCATGGATGGTTTCGATGAACTTTAAACTCGCCGCGCAGCTGGTTGATATAGCACGTAAAAACAAAACTATCCTAACAACGGCAGAAAGCTGCACAGGCGGGATGCTGGCCCAGATGATCACCGCCGTTCCGGGGGCATCAGAGGTGTTCGAGCGCGGGGTTATCACCTATTCCAACGCCACAAAACAGCAGATGCTGGGGGTTGACGGGGCTGTGATCACACGCTTTGGCGCCGTTTCCGAGGAGGTTGCCCGGCAGATGGCCAAGGGAGCGCAGCTGCGCGCCAACGCCGACCTTGCGGTGTCCATAACCGGGGTGGCCGGCCCCGGAGCCTCGGCGTCAAAGCCTGAGGGACGTGTCTGTTTTGCCCTTGCGACGGCGGATGATCTGCAATCCGAAACCGTTGAATTCGGCGCCCTCGGGCGCCAGAACGTGCGTAAGAGCGCGGCACATCATGCCCTGCAGATGTGCTGTCGGCGTCTGTCTCAGGAGGCCGGGCTGTCGGGGCGGCCATAAAGCTGCGCGGCGCGATTTTCAAAGGCCCGCACGATCCGCTGCATGGCCTCGTTGAACACGACCCCGATCACCGCCTGCAGGACGGCTGACTTGAACTCGAAATCGACAAAGAAATCCGCCTCGCAGCCGCCATCGGTGCAGGGCGTGAATTTCCAGTGGTTGTTCAGATACTTGAACGGCCCGTCAAGATATTCAACATCGATGCAGTAATCCGCCGGTTTCAGGGTCACGCGTGAGCCGAATCGTTCGCGAAACAGCTTGAACGAAATGACCAGATCAGCCTCCAGAATCTCTCCGTCCTCAATGGGGTAGCGGGTGCGGATGCGCGCCGCCGCGGTCCAGGGCAGGAATTTGGGATAGGCGGACACGTCAGCGACCAGATCATACATCTGCTGCGCCGTGTAGGGCATTTTGCGTTTTTCCGCATGGGTAGGCATCAGAGACGGTGGCCTTTCGCGGTGCGACAAGGTTAAATGGAACCAGACGACTTGCGAAGGGTTTTTTTCGCAATCAGGCAGCAGATGCAAGAGGACAAAATGGATCATTCCAATTATGTGATCGATCCGATGATTTCGGCCAAGACCATCGCCGCACGGGTCGAGGCGCTGGCCAAGGAGATCACCGCGACGTTCAGGGGCACGGACAAGCTGATCGTAATTGGCCTTTTGCGCGGCTCGTTCGTCTTTATCGCGGATCTGGTGCGCGAGCTGGACCTGCCGGTTGAGGTTGATTTTCTCGAGACATCCTCATACGGCGATTCGATGGAAAGCTCACGCGAGGTGCGCATCCTCAAGGATTTGCGCGGCGAGATCGAAGGGCGCGACATTCTGGTGGTCGAAGACATCGTCGATACCGGGCACACGCTGCACCATGTGTTGAACCTGCTGAAATCACGCGGCCCGCGGCGGATGGAGGTCTGCGCCCTGCTGGACAAGCCCTCGCGACGCGAGGTCGAGGTGGACACGACCTGGATCGGGTTCGAGATTCCCGACAAGTTCGTCGTCGGTTATGGCATTGATTATGCCCAGAGAAACCGCAATCTGGACCATATCGGAATTGTCCGTTTCATTGGCGATCAAACTGACCATCCCGACAAGGGCTGAGGCCGGGGGGCATTGCCCCCGACCCCGGATCATTATTGCAGCAATCGACAGAGCCCAAGCGGATCAGGCCCCCAGATCAGGCCAGCGCGGCCTGCAGGTTCGTGTCGATCTTGTCCAGAAACTGCTCGGTAGTCAGCCATTTCTGCTCGGGGCCCACCAGCAGCGCGAGGTCCTTGGTCATGTCGCCGGCCTCGACCGTATCGACAACCACACGCTCGAGCGTTTCGGCAAAATTCATCAGGGCCGCGTTGGTATCCAGCTTGGCGCGATGCTTGAGCCCGCCGGTCCAGGCGTAGATCGAGGCGATCGAGTTGGTCGAGGTGGCCTCGCCCTTTTGGTGCTGGCGGAAATGGCGGGTGACGGTGCCGTGGGCCGCCTCGGCCTCGACCGTTTTGCCGTCGGGCGTCATCAACACGCTGGTCATCAGCCCGAGGCTGCCATAGCCCTGCGCGACCGTGTCCGATTGCACGTCGCCGTCGTAATTCTTGCACGCCCAGACATAGCCGCCGGACCATTTCAGGCAGGAGGCAACCATATCATCAATCAGCCGGTGCTCGTAGTGGATTCCGGCCTTTTTGAAGTCCTCTTCGAACTCAGCCTCGTAAATCTCTTGAAAGAGGTCTTTGAACCGGCCGTCATAGGCCTTCATGATGGTGTTCTTGGTGCTGAGATACACCGGCCAGCCCTTGAGCAGCCCGTAATTAAGCGATGCTCGGGCAAAATCGCGGATTGAATCGTCCAGATTATACATCGCCATCGTCACCCCTGATGAGGGGGCATCAAAGACCTCGCGCTCGATCACCGTGCCGTCCTCGCCGACGAATTTCAGCGTCACCCGCCCCTTGCCCGGAAAGCGGAAATCCGTTGCCTTGTACTGATCGCCATAAGCGTGGCGCCCGATGACCACGGGCTGCGTCCAGCCGGGAACCAATCGCGGCACGTTCTGGCAGATGATCGGCTGGCGAAAGATGACCCCGCCAAGGATATTGCGCAAGGTTCCGTTGGGACTGGGATACATGCGTTTCAGGTTGAACTCGGCCATGCGCGCCTCGTCCGGGGTGATGGTGGCGCATTTGATGCCAACGCCGATTTCCTTGATGGCGTTGGCGGCGTCCACGGTGATCTGGTCGTCGGTGCGGTCGCGTTCTTCAATGCCGAGGTCGTAATATTTCAGGTCGATATCGAGATAGGGCAGGATCAGCTTGTCCTTGATGAACCGCCAGATAATCCGGGTCATTTCATCGCCGTCCAGTTCGACAACCGGGTTTTCAACTTTGATCTTGCTCATGGGGCTTCCCTTTTGACAGAAGTGAATCACGCTGGGGGCTTGTTAGCGGAATTCACGGCCGTTGGAAAGATAGTATACGACTGTATACCTTTTTGTGAAGCGCACCGCAAAACAAGACGAGGCGCCTGCGATAAACAGGCGCCCCGGATGTCAGGGTCCAAGTGACCGATAGGGATCAGCTGTTCTCTTTCAGCCAGGCCAGAACGGTCTCGGGCGAGGACACGCCATATGGGTCCTCGGGGTGGTTGTCCTGGCGGCCCGGCTCTTCAAACCAACCCTCGACGACACCGTCATTGACAACGGCGGCGTAGCGCCACGAGCGGTATCCAAAGCCAAGGTTGGATTTCTCGACCAGCATGCCCATCATCCGCGTAAATTCACCCGAGCCATCGGGGATCACCTTGACATTGTTCAGGTTTTGCCCCTGCGCCCATTTGTTCATCACAAAGCTGTCATTGACGCTCATGCAGTAGATTTCGTCGATCCCCAGCGCCTTGAACTCGGGCGCGCCCTTTTCATAGCCGGGCAGCTGGTAGGTCGAACAGGTTGGCGTAAAGGCGCCGGGCAGCGAAAACAGCACCACGCGCTTGCCCTTGAAATAGTCATCAGTGGTCATGTCCTGCCAGCGGAACGGGTTGTCGCCGCCAATAGATTCGTCACGGACACGGGTCTTGAAAGTCACGTCAGGGACGCGCACACCTACATGCATGGTTCTCTTCCTCTTTGGTTTTCGCCCAATATCGGGCTTGTTGCAACTTATAACGATTCTAAACTGGCGCTTCAACCGTTGACCCCGCGCTTTTCGCAAGACAAACCGGTCAGCGGCTTTTATAGAGTCGGCAGAAATGAGGTTTGCCATGCGCGATTTGAATATCCCCGCTGAACGCCACCCCGAAAAGGCCCATCGCCCGGACCAGGCGCAACCCAAAAAGCCGGCGTGGATCCGGGTCAAGGCGCCAAACTCGGCGGCCTACAAAAAAACCCGCAACACCCTGCGCGACAACAAGTTGGTCACCGTCTGCGAAGAGGCCGGCTGTCCCAATGTCGGGGAATGCTGGAGCCAAGGCCACGCTACGATGATGATCATGGGCGAGATTTGCACCCGTGGCTGCGCCTTTTGTAATATCGCGACCGGAAAACCGGCGGCGCTGGACGTGTTCGAGCCGGGGCGCGTCGCCGATGCGGTGGCCAAGCTGGGGCTCAGCCATGTTGTGATCACATCTGTTGACCGTGACGATCTGGCCGATGGCGGGGCGGCCCATTTTGCCCAGACGATCCGTGCCATTCGGCACCGCGCGCCGGCGACCTCGATCGAAATTCTGACGCCTGATTTTCTGAAATGCCCGGATGATGCGCTGAAAACCGTGGTGGCGGCGAAACCGGACGTGTTCAACCACAACCTTGAAACCGTTCCCGGCCTTTACCCCGAGGTCCGCCCCGGCGCGCGCTATTTTCACAGCCTGCGCCTGCTGCAACGGGTAAAAGAGATCGACCCGGCCATTTTCACCAAATCCGGGATCATGGTGGGTCTGGGCGAAACGCGCCCTGCGGTTCATCAGGTCATGGACGACCTGCGCGCGGCGAATGTGGATTTTCTGACCATTGGCCAGTATTTGCAGCCAACGCCGAAACATCATGCCATCGCCGGATTTATTCCGCCCGACGAGTTCAAAGCCTATGAGACGGCGGCATTTGGCAAGGGTTTCCTGATGGTTTCCGCCACCCCCCTGACGCGATCCAGCTATCACGCGGGGGATGATTTCGCCCGACTGCGGGCCGCAAGACTGGCGGCGCTAGGGCGTTGATGTGTCCACGCTTTAGTATCGCAAATGGCGGCCGCGGGGCACCCGGTTGACCTGCAGCCAATCGGGCCAGCCCCAGATATGCTCGATCCCGTAAATCGCGGCAACAATTCCCAGCACCACAAGGATCAGGACGACGCGACTTTTGGAAGGTGGGTGGCGCAAGAGGCGAACAAGACGCAACAGCCAAAGCGGGTTCATGGCGCCAGTTTCCCCAGCCAGTCGAGGATCCGTTTCTTGTTGACGCCAAGGTCGGAATAGCCAAATCGGGCGCGGGAAAATATCGCCAGCGCCGCGCGCCCCTGCCCAAGGTCAACCGCGCGCACCGAGATATAATCGGGAAACCCGATCAGCGGCGAGCGGGCAATATAGGTTGTGAACAATTTTTCCGGAGTGCCGGCGAGACGGCTCACCCGAGGCTGGGACAGCGCCAGACGATCAAAGGCAAGGGCCAGATTTTTTGCATCCGTTTCAAAGACATGCGCGGCATTCCGATCGGCTCCGGGTTGCATCAAAAAGGCGTTCGGGCGGTCGGGACGTTTGGCCTTTAGCGGGTCCACATGCCAGCGGCTGGGATTCGAAGGCGCAAGACGCACATAAAGAAGACCAACCAGAGCGAGAGCGCCCAGAACCAGAACAAGGGCGGCCAGCATGCGCCACATCTTCTAAAACTCCGCCGCCAACGCGCGGTCCTTCTGGGCCTCGATTTCGGCGGCGCGGACCTCAACCAGTTCAACGATATGGTCAATCATCGCCGTATTCTCCAGCTTGTGATCCTGCGCACCGGCCAGATAAACCATGCCCGAGCCCGCGCCACCACCGGTAAAGCCGACATCGGTCATCAGCGCCTCACCGGGGCCATTCACCACGCAGCCGATGATCGACAGGCTGATCGGTGTATGGATATGGGCCAGACGCTCCTCCAGCAGGGCGACCGTTGCGATCACGTCAAATCCCTGACGCGCGCAGGACGGGCACGAGACGATGGACACGCCGCGATGGCGCAAGCCCAGCGATTTCAGAATTTCAAAGCCGACACGCACCTCTTCGACGGGATCGGCCGACAGGCTAACCCGCAGAGTGTCGCCGATCCCCGCCCACAGCAGGCTGCCCAGCCCGATGGCGGATTTGATCGTTCCCGAGACCCGCCCGCCAGCCTCGGTAATGCCAAGATGGATGGGCGCATCGGTCGCCTCGGCCAGCCCCTGATAGGCGGCGGCGGCCATGAAAACATCCGACGCCTTGACGCTGATCTTGTAGTTCTTGAAATCATTTTCCTCAAGAATCGCGATGTGGGCCAGTCCGCTTTCGACCATCGCATCCGGGCAGGGTTCTCCATATTTTTCAAGCAGATGCCGCTCAAGTGAGCCGGCATTGACCCCAATTCGGATCGAGCAACCATGATCTTTCGCAGCGCGGATGACCTCGGCCACGCGCTCAGCCGAGCCGATATTTCCGGGGTTGATGCGCAGGCAGGCGGCGCCGGCCTCGGCCGCTTCAATCGCGCGTTTGTAGTGGAAATGGATGTCGGCAACCAGCGGCACGGGGCTTTCGCGCACGATCTCGGCCAGCGCCCGGGTTGAGTCCTGATCCGGGCAGGACACCCGTACGATATCCGCTCCCGCCGTCGCACAGGCCTGAACCTGTGCAATGGTCGCGCTGGCATCCGAGGTCAGCGTATTGGTCATTGTCTGCACCGAAATCGGCGCATCGCCACCGACCGCAACCGGTCCAACATGGATCTTTCGGGTCGGGCGGCGGAGGATTTCACGCCACGGGCGTAGAGGATTGTGGGACATCAATATACCTGTTTTGCGGGGGTCTCGACCTGCTCTGGTTAACGCGTTTCCCGACGCGCGGCAATCTTTGGCGGTTACTTGCCCGGCACATTGTTCAGGGTAATGACCCGCGGGCTGTCGAGCACGCTGAGAGCGACCTTGTCGCTGACCTTGGGGAATTTTCCGATGATCTTTGTTGCGCTCAGCTTTACGTCCTTGACCACCGAGGTCCCCTTGCCGACCGGTCCGTAGGGGTGGTTGTCAAGCGACAGGTAAACCGCGCTGGCATTTCCCGCGCGCAATGTTGCGCCTGCCACAGCATCAGCGGGCAGGACGAAACTTTCGCCGCGATCGAGAATTTTTTCAAACAGGACCGTGCCATCGGCAGCGGTGATTCGCACCCATGCGGGGCGGCTGGCGACCACGGCCACCCGCGGCGGAGCGATCTCGGTCACACGCGGCGTGGATTTGGCCAACAGACTGACGGTTTTCTTGGCCTGCACGGCACCGTTGTTGGTCACGAGCGCGCCGATCCGGTTAGGGTCGAGGGCAGCAATTGGTCCATCGCGAGGGGTCATCACCGGAACGTCCAGCTCTTTTGGACGATAAAGCTGCTCGAGTGCTGCGGATTGTGCGGCGGTTTGGGGCTCCTGCTTGCCCGCATCCTCGGGCGGGATCACCGGCAGATCGGCCGCCGCCGCCGCCGAGCCGTCCGCAGGCGTGATTTCAACCCGCTGGATATCCTGCAACAAGGCCCAGGCCCCGTAGCCGAGACCCAGAATAAGAAGCAAAAGCATCAGGATCGAGCCTACCGCCGACGGCGAGACCTGAAGCATGGGTCCGCCGTGGTTGGGCAAAAACCGGGCCTGCGGCGGGAACAGCCCGTCGCCCGAGTTGGCCGCGGAGGGTAATTTTGGCGATTGCGGGCGTGGCCCCGAAAATCCCGTGCCAAGCGGAATTGGCCCACTGCCACGTCGGTTGCCGCCATGACCCTTTTTACCGTCGGGGGCATCGAGCGGCGGCTTGGCGCCTGTGCCCGATTGCAGGCCTATCACCGGGTGGACACCGTCATAGCCCGCCTCGGCACAGAACTTGGCAAATATTTCTTCGGGGTCCAGCCCCAGATAGCGCGCATAGGAGCGCACGTAACCGGCAATGAACCCCGGCGTCTGAAAGGCTGACGGGTCGGCATTTTCAATGGCGGCAATATAGGTCGCCCGGATTCGCAGGTCACGCTGCACGTCGAGCAGTGATTTGCCGAGAGTCGCCCGTTCGCCCCGCATCAGATCACCCAAGGTGACCGGATAGGCGTCAAAGCCTTTCACTTCGGCCAGTTCTGCGCTGTTGCTCATGCACGCTGCCCCGATTTGTGCACCCGGATGTCCCCTGCAGGCCCCCGATTCGATGTCATGGGGCGATTTGCGTGGCAACTATAGCACATGGCAAGTTTTTTTACACAGGCTTGTGAGGGTCAGGCGCTCATCTCGGCACGATTCAGCTCACACTGCTGCCAGAGGTCATCCATCGCCTTGACCAGAGCATCCATCAACTCAGGCGTGTGGACCGGCGACGGGGTAAAGCGCAAACGCTCGGTCCCCCGCGGTACGGTGGGGAAATTGATCGGCTGCACGTAGATGCCGTGCTGATCCAGCAGCATGTCCGACAGCAGCTTGCATTTCACCGGATTGCCCACATGGACCGGAACGATGTGGCTGCCATAGTCCATGATCGGCAGACCAAGGGCGCGCAGGCGCATCTTCAGGATGCCGGCGTTGGTCTGCTGCTGCACGCGCAACGTGTCGTCCTGTTTCAGAACGCGAATGGATTCGGCGGCGGCGGCGGCCACCGCGGGCGGCAGGGAGGTGGTAAAAATGAATCCGGCGGCATAAGAGCGGATCGCGTCCACCATTTTTGCGCTGGCAGCCACATAGCCCCCCATGACGCCATAGGCCTTGGCCAAGGTGCCGTTGATCAGATCGATGCGATGGGCAAGCTTGTCCCGTTCGGATACGCCTCCGCCGCGCGGACCATACATGCCGACGGCATGCACCTCATCCACATAGGTCAGGGCACCAAACTCTTCGGCGAGATCGCAAATTTCAGCCATGCGGCCAAAGTCGCCGTCCATTGAATAGATCGACTCAAACGCAATCAGGATCGGGCGTCCGGGCGCAACCGCTTCCAGCAAGGCGCGCAGATGGGTCATGTCATTGTGCCGAAAAATATGCTTTTCGCATTTTCCGTGGCGAATACCTTCGATCATCGAGGCGTGGTTCAACTCATCAGACAGGATCACCAGACCGGGGAACAGTTTAGGCAGAACAGACAGGGTAGCGTCATTGGCAATATAGGCCGAGGTAAAGACCAGCGCCGCCTCCTTTTGGTGAAGGTCTGCCAATTCCGCCTCCAGCGCCTTGTGATAGACGGTGGTGCCGGAAATGTTGCGGGTTCCTCCCGAGCCGGCGCCGGCGGCGTCGATGGCCCCGTGCATGGCGGCAAGAACGCGGGGATTTTGGGCCATGCCCAGGTAATCATTGCCACACCAGACGGTGATTTCGCGGTGGCTGCCATCGGGGGCGTGCCATGTCGCCTTGGGGAAATCCCCCTGCCGACGTTCGATGTCGATAAAGGTCCGGTAACGGCCCTCGTCATGCAGATCCTGAAGAGCCTGATCCAGGCGAGATGAATAATCCATGCGTATCCCCGCGTATCCCCTCATGTTCCCCAGCCTTCTATCAGGCCTTTCGATTCGGAATACCCTACAAATCGCCGCATCGCCAGAATTCCGCAGCGGAACCCTGACTGGCAGGCAACAATCCCGCATGTTTGGAAAAATTCGGTGGTGTTCAGTAGAGATAACGGATCTGATCGGTCCAGTACCGCTCCATCGTGCGCAAACTTGCGTTGACGCTGTCAAGGGAGGTCTGTTCGAGAATGTTCAAGGTATTCAGTCCCTCAGCGTGGCGGGCGAAAAGATCGCGCACGATCCGGCGCACCTCGCGCCCCTTTTCGGTCAGACGCACCCGCACCGCGCGCCGGTCGATCTGGCAGCGCTGGTGGTGCATATAGCCCGCTTCAACCAGTTTCTTCAGGTTATAGGAGACGTTGGAGCCCTGATAATACCCGCGTGAGCGCAATTCCCCCGCCGTCACCTCGTTGTTGCCAACATTGAACAACAGCAGCGCCTGTACGGCGTTGATATCCAGAAGGGCGAGGCGTTCGAATTCGTCCTTGATGACATCCAGCAACAACCGATGGAGCCGCTCGACCATGCCCAACATGTCCATGTAATCGCTGAGGTAATCCCGCTCGCGCGCCATTGCGCCGGTTTGCTGTATCGTCATGATCCTCTCCGCCAAAACCTGTGTTCACAGGCAGGATCGGCGGAAAATACGAAAAAGAGGTTAACCCCAGCGTTTAATTTTCGTGTCTAATTTCGCGCCAAAAGGTCTTTTCTGGCGTTGATCGCGGCAATCAGCGACGCATAGATCGCGGGCGCGGACAAGCGGCCAGAGAACCACGCGTAAAGGTCATGGTCGTTTTCCGCCAGCATTCGTTCATAAAGGTCCAGATCGTCGGGCGACAGACTGGCCAGCCCTGCCTCGGCGAAATGGCCGAGGATCATGTCCATTTCCTTGATCCCCCGCCGCATCGAGCGCATTTTAAGCCGCTTCAGGCGGGTCTCGGGGGCTTCCCCGGCGCCTCCCTTGGCAGTTTCCCTGGGTAATGTCATGTTGGTCATGCTCCGCTTTCGATGGCTTTGGCGAGATGCTTTTGCAACAGCGCAAACCTGTCGCCAAGGCGTTTGTGTTCGGCGCGAAGGGCGCGCATTTCATTCAGGATTTCGCGCAGGTCGGCCCGCGGGGCCGGGGTGTCTTCCCACGGGTCAGAGACACCTTCCCCCTCGCCGGTCAAAATCCAGACGATCGAGACATTCAACACACCGGCCAGCATCTGCAGCTTGTTGGCGCGGGGTTCCGAGACGTCCTCTTCCCAGGCGCGCAGGGTTTTCAGCTTGATCCCCAGCTTGCGGCTGAGCTTGGCCTGATCCATCCCCATGGCGCGCCGGGCCGCGGCCACGCGATCACCGAATGTGGCCGCGTCGTCGCTGAAATAACCGGCCCCGGCAGCGGCGGTATCCGGGTCTTGCGGAAAATCGGTGTCGGTCATATTGCGCCCTGCCCGGTCTGCGGGCAATCCAATCTTGATCAGGAATTTGCCGTAACCTAGAACAGCGCCAGCAAACATGCAATCGAGGACGCCGCCATGAATTTTCTCTCTGCCCGCATGAAAGCGGTGCGTCCCTCGCCGACGGTGGCGATCTCGACCCTCGCCCAAGAGATGAAGGCGGCGGGCAAGGATGTCATCGGGCTGGCCGCCGGTGAGCCGGATTTTGACACCCCCGACAACATCAAGGAGGCCGCCAAGGCCGCAATCGACAGTGGCAAGACCAAATATACCGCGCCTGACGGGATGCCCGAGCTGAAACGGGCCATCGCGGCCAAATTCTCGCGCGAGAACGGGCTGGATTACGGACCACAGCAGATCTCGGTCGCCGCCGGTGGCAAGCAGATTCTGTTCAACGCACTGATGGCCACCCTATCGCCGGGGGATGAGGTAATCATCCCCGCGCCCTATTGGGTCAGCTATCCTGACATGGTGCGAATCGCTGGCGGTACCCCGGTTGTCGTAGATGCGAAATTCGAGAATAATTACAAGATATTGCCACGTGATCTTAAGGCCGCAATCACGTCACGAACGAAATGGCTGATCTTCAATTCCCCCTCAAATCCGACTGGCGCGGGATATGATGCCGCCGCGCTGACAGCCCTTTGCAAAGTCCTGCTGCAGGCGCCTCACGTCTGGATCATGAGCGACGACATGTATGAGCACCTCAGTTATCCGCCGTTTGTCTTTCACTCGCCCGCCGAGGTCGAGCCGCGCCTGTTTCCACGCACCCTGACCGTAAACGGCGTCTCCAAGGTCTATGCCATGACTGGCTGGCGGATCGGCTATGCCGGTGGGCCCGAAGAGCTGATCCGGGCCATGCGCACGCTGCAATCGCAGTCCACCTCGAACCCATCCTCGATCAGCCAGTGGGCCGCACTGGAAGCCCTGAACGGACCGCAGGATTACATCGCCCAAAGCCGCCCGATCTTTCAGCGCCGCCGGGATCTGGTTGTTGAACTGCTGAATGACATCCGCGGACTCAGCTGCCCGACGCCGGACGGGGCCTTTTACGTTTACCCCTCGATTGCGGGGTGCATCGGCAAAACAACACCAGGCGGAAAACGGATCGACACGGACGCCGATTTTGCCACTGAATTGCTGAAATCAACCGGGGTCGCGGTGGTTTTTGGCGCTGCTTTCGGACTTTCCCCCAACTTTCGGGTCAGCTATGCTACCTCGGACGATCTTTTGTCAGAGGCCTGCGCGCGCATCGCGCAGTTCTGTGAAACATTGTCATGAGCGAGGCCCGGCCAGAACCGCGCCCAACGGGGAACGACACAGGTGGTCAAGGATGACACAAGATAACGCCAACCTCTATTTTCGTGTGCGTGACAATGGCGCGACCGTCTATCGCATAGATACCGAGAACCGCCAGCGCCGACTGGATCTGGCGCAGATTGCGGTTGTGAACACCAACAACGGGCAGATCAAGCCGCATGGCGACGAAGGCCCGACCCCGGCCGAAATGGACGAGATCGAGCGCTGGATGACGGCGCGCAAGGCAACGCTGAGCGAGCGCGCCATCGACGATATCTTTCGCGCCATCGACCACCTGAACCTGACCGCTCATTGGGCCCAAACCAAGGCCAGCGATGATGAGCTGGAGAAATTCACCGATCCGCTGCTGATGGCCATGCACGATCTGCGCATGGTGCTGGTGCGCAAGAAATCCGACCGGATCGGGCGCTAGGTCGTCAGCCCATAAACCAAAGGCCCGCATCTGCCGTCAGGTAAAAATTGACCTGCCCGGCGTTGCGTCGTATCCGGTGGGGCCCCACGTTCCGGTGCAATCCAAGGAAACAGGCCCGCCATGTCAGATCCCGATATCCCTGCGCGTTCTCCGGCCTCCCAAGCCCCGACCGCGACCTCTGCTCCCGGACCGGCGGGTTCGCGCCGTCTGATCATCTCGTCGGTGGCGGTCATGTTGCTGCTGGCCTCGCTGGATCAGACCATTGTCTCCACAGCTCTGCCCACCATCGTCTCGGATCTGGGCGGGTTGGATCACCTCAGCTGGGTTGTCACCGCTTATCTTTTGACCTCGACCGTGACCGCGCCGCTTTATGGCAAGCTGGGCGACCTTTACGGGCGCAAGGTGATGATGCAGATCTCGGTCACGCTGTTTCTGGTGGGCTCGGTGTTGTCGGGCCTGTCGGGCAGCATGAATTTTCTGATCGGCGCGCGCGCCCTGCAGGGGGTTGGCGGTGGCGGCCTGTTCGTGCTGGCCCTGACGGTCATCGGCGATGTGATCCCGCCGCGCGAACGCAGCAAAATACAGGGCGTCTTTGGCGGCGTCTTTGGCCTGTCCAGCGTCGCCGGGCCACTGCTGGGCGGGTTTTTCGTCGATAACCTCTCGTGGCACTGGATTTTCTACATCAACCTGCCGTTGGGACTGCTGGCGCTGGCGGTGTTTGCGATCGCGTTCAAGCCTCGTGGCGAGCGCCACAAGCACAAGATCGATTATCCGGGCGCGGCGCTTTTGACCTCCAGCCTCAGTGCGACGGTGCTGTTCACCAGCCTTGGCGGGCGCACATTCGCCTGGGACTCGACCTTTATCCTGTCGATGATCGCGCTGGCAGCGCTGGGGGCGGTTGCCTTTCTGATGGTCGAGCGGCGGGCCTCGGAGCCGGTGCTGCCCCTTAGCCTGTTTCGCTACAACAATTTCTGGGTGATGAGCAGCGTTGGCGCGTTGGTGGGGGCGGCGATGTTTGGCGGGATCGTCTTTATCCCGCTCTACCTTCAGGTCGCCAAAGGGGTCAGCCCGACCGGGTCCGGGCTGCAAATGATTCCCCTGATGCTGGGCATTCTGACCGGCTCGATCGGCTCGGGACAGATCATGGGGCGCACTGGACGGTATCGCCGCCTGCCCCTGATCGGCACCTTTATTCTGACCCTCGGGATGCTGTGGCTGACCCGTCTTCAGCCGGACACGCCCAGCTATGTGGTGATGGCGATGATGGCCAGCGTCGGTGTAGGGATCGGACCCACCATGTCCGTTGGCATCGCCGCCATCCAGAACGCCGTGCCACGTCCGATGCTGGGCGTCGGCACCGCCGGGCTGACCCTGTTTCGCCAGATTGGAGGCTCGGTCGGGGTGGCACTGTTGGGGGCGCTGTTCTCAAATCGTCTGGCGGCCAATCTTGCCGAGTTCATGCCCGCCGGAGCCGGGGGCGGAGGCCGGATGAACGCGGCCAGCGTTGCCCATCTACCGCCTGAAATCCGCAGCATGGTTCTGAGCGCCTTCACCGATGCCATGCACCCGGTTTTTCTGGTCGGCGCGGGGGCCGCCTTTCTGGCGTTCCTGCTGACCTTCATGCTGACGGAACTGCCGCTGTCGCGCCGCCTCTGAGGGTTGCGGATCAAGTTCAACGCTTTTTGATCATCACGGCTGGGCCAGCGCCACCAGACACCCCCTCAGGGCGGCTGCATCGTCATTGATCAGATAGACCGGCACATGGGCCAAGCGCTCACCAAAGAGCGTCGGTGCGCGAAATGCCGACTCAAACGCCGCAAACACCGCGGCGCCACCCTCACCGAAAACCCCGCGGGCCACGCTGCCAGCCAGATAGATCCCGTCAAGCGGCAGATAGGAAAACACGCTGGCGCGGCAAAATGCACCGGTAAGCGCGGCAAAAAGCGCCAGCGTCTGCGTCGCCTTTGCCTCGTGATTGGCGGCGCGCCTGACGATGTCGGCCCCCTCGCGCGGGAGGGCGGCGCCCAACAGCGTATGGATGCGCGACAGACCGCGCCCGGACAAGCAATCTTCGATGGCGCGAAATTCCTGCGCGCCCGGACCAAGAGCCTTGGCCGCCATCCTTGCAAGCGTCGCTGGCAGCTCGGCATGGCCCAGTTCGGCCTCAAAACAGACCGGCGCGCACGTCCCGGCCCCGCGACGCAAGACCGAGGCGTTCAGCCCCGTTCCCACCCCCAGAATCAGCGCCTGACCGTTGCGAAAATCACCCGTCTCATCGGGGCTGACCGGGATCAAGCCCGCCTGGGGCAGTTCTGCAACCGCATAGCCGAGCGCCACCATGTCATTGACCAGAACCGCCGGGCCGCCGGCAGTTAGCCTGCGCAGAACCTCGCAATCCACCTGCCAGTCAAGGTTGGTCAGGCGCGAGCGCCCCGAAATCACCGGCCCGGCCACCGCCACCGCCGCCGCCTGCAAGCGCAAGACCCCGTGGGTGCGCAGAAAGGTGTCGATCAGCTGGGCAAAGCTGCTAAAATTGCGATTGCGATAGCGGCGAAATGAGTCCGCGCGAAGGCCATCCGCATCCGCCAGCGCAAGGCGCGCGTTGGTGCCGCCGATATCGGCGACAAGGATCGGGGCTCCCATCCCCTAGCTCCGCGCCGGACCGGCAGGTGGCTTGCCCAGAATGATCATGCTCAGAAGGTCGTCATCGCTGACATGCTCGATCCTGACACTGCCCACCAGATGGCCATTCTTCATCACGCTGGCCCGGTCGCACAGTTGCATGACGTCGTGGATGTCGTGACTGATCAGGAAAATGCCGATCCCCTCGGATTTCAGCTGCGAGATCAACTCAGCCACCATCTGGGTTTCATGCGGGCCAAGGGCGGCGGTGGGCTCGTCCATGATCAGGATTCGGGCGTTGAAATAAACCGCGCGAGCAATCGCCACCGACTGGCGCTGACCGCCGGACAGGGCCGAGACAGGGTTGGCGAATTTCTCGAAATTGGGGTTGAGGCGGGCCATGATCTTGCGGGTTTCCGCCTCCATCGCGGAATCGTCCACCAGGCCAAAGGACGTCACCAACTCGCGCCCCAGAAACAGGTTGCTGGCGGCATCGAGGTTATCGGCCAGCGCCAGCGTCTGATAGATGGTCTCGATGTTATAGCCGCGCGCATCGCGGGGATTGGCGATATGGGCCTCTTCGCCATTGATGAAAATCTGTCCCGCGTCGCGCTGATAGGCCCCGGACAGCACCTTGATCAGGGTGGTCTTGCCAGCGCCATTGTGGCCCAGCAGACCGACAACCTCGCCGGGGTAAAGGTCGATCGAGACATCGTCCACCGCCTTGATGCCGCCAAAGGACACCGAAATATTGCGCATCTCGACAAGGGGCGGGTCCATGAGGGCGCCGGGGGCAGAGGTCATAGCCGCGCTCCTGTCTTGCGTCGGTAAATGATATCGATCAGCACTGCCAGCACCAGAACCGCGCCGACCACGATGTTTTGCAGAGGGGCATCGACGCCCACCATCGCCATTCCAGATTGCAGCGATTGCATGATCAGCGCCCCCAGAATGGCGCCGTGAATGGTGCCAAAGCCTCCGGACAGCGCGGTGCCACCAATGACCGCCGCCGCGATCACGCGCAACTCGTCCAGCGTGCCGATATCGTTGGTGTGGTTGGTCAATCGGGCCGAGGCGACGACCGCACTGAGAGCCGCCAGCGCGCCCATCAGGGCAAAGACCTTAACGGTCAGAAAGCGCGTGTTGATGCCCGCCAGCTCGGCCGCATCCGGGTTGCCGCCGGTGGCAAAGATATAGCGGCCAAAGCGGCTGCGTTTGGCCACGATGGTCATGGCGATGGCAACGAGGATCAGGACCAGAACCGAGACCGGCAGACCATAGGCCGAGGTAAACCCGTCGGGCATGACCTCGCCCCGGGCCTTGAACAGACGCGCCAGACGCCGCACCGGAATGTCATAGGCGTTCAGGATGCCGACAAAGCCGAGGATTGCGCCGGTCGTAATCGCGGCCATGACCACCTCGGCCCAGAGTGGTTTCACCTGAAACCCGTGCGCCAGCTTGCCCCGGCGGGCCGCCCACAGGCCATAGAGCGCAAGCCCCACCGCAATCACGCCGATCCCCCAACTGAGAGTGGCGCCAAAGGTGCCATTTGTGCCGCCAAAGACCAGAAAATTCCGATCCAGCGGGCCGATCGTCTGGCCGTTGGTCAGATACCACGCGACGTTGCGCCAGACCAGTAATCCGCCCAGCGTGACGATGAACGAGGGGATCAGCATATAGCCCACCAGCCAGCCCTGAAAGGCCCCGATCAGGGTGCCGGTCGCCAGCCCCGCCACGATGGTAATCGGCGCCGTCAGCGGGTTGTTCAGCCCCAGCCCCAGAAGGTCCGGCAGAATCCATGTCTGCACCATCGCCATCACCGCCGAGCAGGTGGCCAGCAACGAGCCGACGCTGAGGTCGATGTTGCGGGTGACAATCACGAACACCATCCCGGTGGCCATGATCGCCACGCTGACGGTCTGGATCGTCAGGTTGAAAATATTGCGCGGGGTCAAAAATCGCCCGTCCGTGACCATATTAAAGGCCAGTGCCAGAATGATGAAGGCCCCGATCATGCCCAGCAAGCGGGTGTCCAATTCCAGCGTCCGAAAGATGTTCTTGCGCGACTGCGCGGGGATCGGGTGCGAGATACTGTCGCTCATGCCGGGATCCTGTTGGTTGGGGTCCGGGTCGCCCGCAAACGAAGCGGCGGGCGGCCCGGGTTGCGTCAAGGGGTTCAGTTACAGGGTGCCGGACCGTTTGTCACGCCTTGGCACAGATCCGCCTTGGTGATCCAGCCAGCGTCAACGACAACCGAGAGGTTATCCTTGGTGATCGGCACCGGAGCCAGAAATTTCGACCAGATCTTGGTGCCCTTGGGCGACGTCCACAGCTTGGCGCCCTTGATATCGGACATCTTGCCGCCCTTGGCCAGCGCGACGGCGATTTCCCCGGCGTTCTTGCCCAGAACCCGCGCGTCTTTCCAGACCGAGACGGTCTGCGTGCCTTTGGCCACGCGGTTCAAGGCGGCGTGGTCGCCGTCCTGCCCCGAGACCGGAATCCCGTCCATGCCCTGCGCGGCCAAAGCTGCCACGACACCACCTGCGGTGCCGTCGTTCGAGGCAACCACCGCGTCAACCTTGTTGTCATTGGCGGTCAGGATCTGCTCCATGTTGCGCTGGGCGTTGGCGGGCAGCCAGCCGTCGGTATAGGCCTCGCCGACGATCTTGATGTCGCCCTTGTCGATGGCTGCCTGCAGAACTTCCTGCTGGCCGCCGCGCAGGAAATCCGCGTTCGGGTCCTGCCCCGAGCCCTTGATCATCACGTAATTGCCCTTGGGCGCCGCAGCCAGAACCGCACGTGCCTGCATCCGCCCCACTTCGACATTGTCAAACGTCAGATAAAAGGCGCGGGGATCCTCGATCAGACGGTCATAGCCGATCACCGGAATTCCCTCATCCGCCGCGGCCTGCACCGCCGGGCCGATCGCCTGAGCATCCTGCGCAAGGATAATGATCGCATCCACCCCTTGGGCGATCAGGCTTTCGACATCCGAAAGCTGCTTGGCCGACGAGCTTTGCGCGTCAGCCGAGACGTATTTGGCCCCGGCCGCAGCCAGCGCGCCCTTGATCGCGGCTTCGTCGGTTTTCCAGCGCTCCTCCTGAAAATTGGACCAACTGACCCCGACGGTCAGCGCGGCGGCCAGTGTTGCGCTGCCCATGACGGCAGTTGCTGTAACCGCAGCGGCGGCAATTAATCTCTTCATGTTGTCCTCCCAAGAATAACCTGCCGCATCAGGCCAAACGGAATCACCCCCGGCCAGCGGCGAATCCAGTGTTAGCAGAATTAATTTGTAAATCAAATTAAATATCTCTAGCCTCGACCCCAAGACCCGCCCGCGCCTTGCGAGATTGCCTGAAAGGCCATAAAACGGGATATCCGAGGATCAAAAAACGATGCAACACCACCCCCAAGGCGCGAGAAAATCCCACAGCAGGCGGCTGCTCTTGACCGAGATTCGCCGCACTGGACCGGTGGCACGAATCGATCTGGCCAGCCGCACCGGCATCAGCCGGGCCAGCGTCACCACGATTACCGCCGACCTTCTGCACGAGGGGCTGATCGAAGAGGTTGCGCGCAAGGACCCCACCCCCGAACAGACGCGCGGGCGACCCCGGGTCGATCTGAAACTGCGCGGTGCAGCGCATCTGGTAGCGGGGCTGAAAATTGCCAACAGGGCGGTGTCGGTGGCGCTGGTGGACTTTGAGGGCGCCCTTCTGGGCCAGCGCGAGGCCCCCCTGCCCCGCCCCGTCAATGACGCCCGGAATCTGGCCGAACAGCTGGGGCAAATCCTCGATCAGGCGCTGGACGGGATCGGACGAACGCGGGGGGATCTGTCAGCCATCGGCATTGGCATCTCGGGCATTGTTGACGCCCATCGGGGCTTTGTCTACTGGTCACCCTCGCTGGTTTCGCGCAACCTGCCTTTCGGCCAGATCCTGACCGAGACGCTAGGCAAGCCGGTTTATCTGGACAATGACACCAACCTCGTCGCTCTGGCCGAGCAGAGCTTTGGCCTCGGGCGCGGGATTGACGATTTTATCGTCGTCACCATCGAAAGCGGCGTCGGTATGGGGATCGTCCTGAACGGGCACCTTTATCGTGGCACCCGCGGCTGCGGGGCGGAATTCGGCCACACCAAGGTGCATCTGGACGGTGCCCTCTGCCGCTGCGGGCAACGGGGCTGCCTTGAGGCTTATGTCGCCGATTACGCGCTGCTGCGCGAGGCGGCGATCAGCGAACCGGATCAACACCCGCGCCCCGATGAACAGCGCATCGAGGCGTTGTTGCGGGCGGCGCGCAACGGCCAGCCCACGGCCAGCAGCATCGTCGCCCGGGCCGGTCGTATGTTCTCGATGGGGCTGGCCAATCTGGTCAATATTTTCGACCCCCAGTTGATTATCCTGTCCGGCGAGCGCATGCAGCTGGACCACCTTTACGCCAGCGAAGTGATTGCCGCGATGCGCAGTTCGATCGTCCAGATCGACAAGCCCCCGCCCGAGGTCATGATCCACAAATGGGGAGACCTGATGTGGGCCAAGGGCGCGGCGGCCTTTGCCCTTGGCGGTGTCATTGAAACCGCCATCGCCAACGGAAAACCGACGTGAAAGGAGCGAACTGATGCGCATTGCCCCTACCCTTCTGGCCGTCCTGATGCTGATCGCAAGCCCGGCCTCTCCGGGTCCCGTATTTGCCCCGGTCAAGGTGCCGGTGCACCTTTACAACGGCGGGCCGGATTATGTCGTCGGCGGTGGTCTGGCCGCGTTTGACTGCAACGGCGACCACCTGCCGGATCTGTTTGCCGCCGGGGGGGCGGCGCGCGCGATGCTGCTGATCAATCGCGCCAAACCCGGTGGCGCCGTCAATTTCGCCGCTGCAACCCCGCCGGAACTGGCGCTGCGCCATGTCATCGGCGCCTATCCGCTGGATATCGACGGCGACGGGATCGTCGATCTGGCGGTTTTGCGGGTTGGCAGGAACCTGCTGCTGAAGGGGCGGGGCCACTGCCGTTTCACGCCATTCAAGGGGCTGGGCTTTGTCAGCACGGCGCACTGGACCACGGCATTTTCCGCCACATGGGAAAACGGCGCGATCCGCCCCACTCTGGCCTTTGGCAACTACGTTGACCGGAGCAACCCCGAGGGCCCGTTCAAGGCCTGCGATGTCAATCTGCTCTACCGGCCGAAGGGCGCTCGCTATGTATCGCCGGTTGTGCTTGCCCCCTCCTATTGCGCGCTGTCGATGCTGTTTTCGGACTGGAACCGCAGCGGCCACGCCGACCTGCGCATCAGCAACGACCGCCATTATTATGTTAGCGGCGGGCAGGAGCAGCTGTGGAAAATGGCGGCCCGACCGCGTCTATATACCCAGCAGGAGGGTTGGCACCGCCAAATGCTGTTCGGGATGGGCATTGCCAGCCGAGACATCACCGGCGACGGCCTGCCCGAGGTGTTTCTCAGCTCGATGGGCGATCAAAAGCTGGAAATGCGCGAGCCCGGCCACCCCGGCCCCAGCTATCGCGTCGTTCCCTATCGTTTAGGCACGGCGGCGCAGCGTCCCTATGCGGGCGGCGATACGCGTCCCTCGACCGGCTGGCAGATCTGCTTTGGCGACGTCAACAATGACGGGCGCGACGACGTATTCATCGCCAAGGGAAACGTCGATCAGATGGCGATGAGCGCGCTTAAGGACCCCAACAACCTGCTGATGCAAGCGGCGGACGGCAGCTTTGCCGAGGCCGGTCTGAGCGCAGGTGTGGCCAGCATGGCTCGGGGGCGCGGCGCCGTCCTGATTGATTTCAACGCCGACGGGCGGCTTGATCTGGCAGTTGCCAACCGACGCGCGCCGCTGGAGGTTTATCAGAACGAAACCGCAGACAGCGGCAACTGGCTGGAGCTGGCCCTGCGCCAGGCGGCACCCAACGTCAATGCCGTCGGCGCCTGGATTGAGCTGCGCAGCACGGGACGTTTGCAATCGCGGGAAATCACCGTCGGCGGCGGCCATGCCAGCGGCCATCTGGGCCTTGCGCATTTCGGTCTAGGCGCAGCGACATCCGCCCGCGTCCGGGTGATCTGGCCCGACGGACGGACAAGCTCGTGGCAAGAGGTCGCGGCAAATGCACGCCTGATGCTGCAGCCCTCGGGGGGGAAATCGTTGATCGTCACCCCGTATTAACGGGACAGGGTATTAACGGGACAGAACGAAATCGCAGCGTAACCCGCCAAGGGCCTTGCTGTCGCCAAGGCGCAGCGCGCCGCCGTGGCTGATGGCGATATCCAACACGATGGCAAGGCCCAGCCCGACGCCGCCGCCGCGGTTCTGGTTGCGCGCCAGATCAAGGCGCTCAAACGGTCGCAAGGCCCGATCGCGGTCAGCCTCGGGGATCCCCGGTCCGTTGTCCTCGACACGGAAAACGACCTCGCCGGGGCGCAAGATCACCTCAAGGCAACAGGTGGTGCCATAACGTCGTGCGTTGTTCAGCAGGTTCTCCAGCGCCCGCCGGACCGCGTTGGGGCGCATCGGCACCAGCGGCACCCCGGACCCAAGGGGTATTTCAGGGGTGATCAGGCGAATATCCTGCTGTCCTCGTGCCATGTCTTTGACGATCTGGCGTGCGAGGTCCAGCGGGTCGCACGCCTTGGTCTCTTCCAGAGAATCGCCGCGGGCGAAGGCAAGAAACTCATCCAGCATCATCTCCATATCATCGACATCACGGCTCAGGGCGCGGGTTTCGTCACTCTCCGGGACCATCGAGAGCCCCAGTTTCAGCCGCGTCAGGGGCGTGCGCAGATCGTGGCTGACGCCCGACAGCATCAGGGTGCGTTGCTCGATCTGCCGCTCGATCCGGTCGCGCATGTCCAGAAACGCCCGCCCTGCCTGACGCACTTCGGTGGCGCCGGAAACATGAAATGCGATGCTCTGCCCACGCCCAAATGCCTCGGCCGCCCGGGCCAGATTGCGGATCGGGCGCACCTGATTGCGCAGGACCACAAAGGCGATGGCGGTCATGATCAGAGCCGCAACGAACATCAGAACCAGCAGCTGATGTGGGGCCGAAGCCGACATCCGGCTGCGCTCATAACTCACCTGATAGGGGCCCCATCTGGTCGGCATCTGCACGATCGCCTGATGGCCGTCGCGGGCCAGATCGATCCGGGTGATCCGGGGCATTTCTTCGCGCAGGGTCGAGACGAGGCTCCGGCCAGTCAAATCGCCAAAGGGGCGGATGGTCTGACGCCCCGATGCTACATCATCCCCGGCGCGCAAGGGCCGGGCGCTGAACCCCAGAGCCGTCGAAATCCGGGCCGCCACCGCGTCGGCCTGCGCCCGGTCCGGCGCCGCATTGATCGAACGCAGAAGATAGCGCAGATCGAACACCGCGCTACGGGTCATCTGCCGTGTTACCCCGTCAAAATGGCGCTGCATGAACACCACCGACACCACCAGCATGATCGTGATCACCGGCAGGATCAGAATCAGCGCCGTGCGGCCATAAAGACCCTTGGGGAGGATTGACTTGAGCCAGCGCGCATACATGCTGGCCACGGTATCGCGCCACAGCGCGGATTGGCAAGGACACATCATGGACGACGACCCCTTCATTCTGGATTTCAACCCGCCGGTGGGCCGGCCCGAGCAGATCGCCCCGGGCCTGCGCCGTTTGGTTGCCCCGAACGCATCGCCAATGACCTTTCGCGGCACCAACACCTACCTGCTGGGCGAAGCCGAAATCGCGGTGATCGACCCCGGCCCCGATGATCCGGCGCATCTGGCGGCGATCCTTGCGGCAATTGGGGACCCGCGGCGCATTAGCCACATCATCGTCACCCACAGCCATCTGGACCACTCGCCCCTCGCCCGCCGTCTGGCGCAGCGCTGCAGCGCGCCAGTTCTTGCCCTTGGCGACAGCACTGCGGGGCGCTCGGCGCGCATGCAGGCGCTGGCCGAAACGGTTCATCTGGGCGGCGGCGAAGGGGTGGATACCGAGTTTTGTCCCGACATCTGCCTTGCGGACGACCAGCAGATCAGCACCCGTGAGTGGCGTTTGCGCGCAATTGCAACGCCGGGGCATTTTTCCAACCACATGTGCTTTGCGCTTGAGGACAGCGGCACAGTCTTTACCGGAGACCATGTGATGAGCTGGGCCACAACCCTTGTATCGCCACCGGACGGAGACCTCGCCGCCTTCATGGCCTCGTTGAAAAAGATGCAGGAGCGCCCCGGTGACCGACGCTATTTCCCCGCACATGGAGCAGTTCTGGACGACCCCCAAACCATGCTGGCCTACCAGATTGCCCATCGTCAGCAACGTGAGGCGGAAATCCTTGCGGTGCTGGGTCTTGGCAAGGCCACACCGCGCCAGATTGCCCAGCAGATCTATACCGGGATCGATCCTGCGCTAATTCCCATGGCGACACGAAATGTATTCGCCCATCTTATTGATTTAATGGACAAAAACATAACCACATGCGCCGACCCCCTGACCCCGGACTCGATCTTTTCCCGTGTCTGAGGCGGGGTAGAATTTTTTGCTCGGCAGAAACGCAAATCCCTCTGGACGCGCAAAATGCCCTTTGCTATACGGGGCGGCGCAAGGTCCGCGCCTTGCATTGTTCCGGCGTAGCTCAGTGGTAGAGCAGTTGACTGTTAATCAATTGGTCGTAGGTTCGAACCCTACCGCCGGAGCCAATATTTCCCTTGAACACTGCAATATCTGTCTTGCACAAAACGAGAGGAACAAGGCCGCTCTCCGGCGCGGGTTTCGGTTTTTTGGACGGTTTCAAAGCGTTTTGACAAAATACCCTTACCGTCATAGTTCTACCACGTCTTTGGCAGTCTCGGCGTTTTGGCGATGCGGATGTCTGGCCCATTTGTCGAAACCCTTTAATCCTGCCACCACCAGACGTCCGGCAAAAAACCCAGCCAGTCGCCATAAACCGGCAGTTTATCTGGATATTTTAACTGCTTGAGATGCGCCAGACGGCTGACATTGTTGTACCAGAACGGGATCACGTACCGCCCCGAGATCAGTATCCGGTCCAGCGCCCGGGTGGCGGCGATGAAATCTTCACGACTCTTGCTGGTCAACATATGCCGGATCATCGCATCGGCCGCCGCCTGATGCATCCCCATCAGGTTGCGCGTGCCCTTTTCGTGGACGCCTTTTGAGCCCCAGTAAAGCACCTGCTCGTTACCCGGCGACAGCGACAGGCTCCAGATGTTGAACATCATGTCAAAATCATAGGCGTTTTTTCTGGTCGTGTACTGGGCGTTGTCGACGGATTTCAGTGTCACCGAAATACCCAGACGGCGCAGGGAATCGGCGTAAAGGTTCGCGATCGCCTCATTCGCGCCCGAGCGCAGCATGATTTCAAAATGAAACGCCTCGCCTGCTGCGTTGTGCAGGATCCCGTCGGGGCCCACGCGCCAACCGGCGGTGCGCAGTTCCTTGGCCGCGGCGCGCAGATTGCGCCGGTTTCGGCTCGAGCCGTCGGATTTCGGCAGGCTGTAGCCGTTGATCGCGCCGGGCAGCAGGCTGTCTTGAAACGGCTTAAGCAGCGCCAGAACCTTGCCCCGCGCCGGCCCCGGCCGCAGTCCCAACTCGGAATTCGAGAAATAGCTGCTGGCGCGCGGCGAGCGGCCCTTGTTGATGACCTTGTTGATGAACTCGAAATCAAACGCCTTGATCAGCGCATCGCGCACGCGCCAGTCGGAAAAAATCTTGCGCCGGGTGTTAAAGACAAACCCCCGCATCCCCGAGGGGCGACCATTGGGGATTAGAGATTTCACGATCGCCCCGGATTTGACCGCCGGGAAATTGTACTGCTCGGCCCATTTCTGCGCGCTGGGTTCCCGATAGACCGAGGTCACTCCGCCAACGAAGGCCTGAAAAATGACCGCGCTGTCGGTGAAATACTCATACCGGATTTCGTCCAGATTGTTGCGGCCGCGATTGAATGGCAGGTTGCGGCCCCAATACTTCGGGTTGCGCCTGAAGGTAATGAACCGGTTGGCCTCGAATTTGTCGACCACATAGGGCCCGCTGCCGGTTGGCACATCCAGCGAACTTTCGGCAAAATCCCGCCCCGCCCAGTCGGCCTTTTTCAGCACCGGACGCAGACCGAGGATCAGCGGCAATTCGCGATCTTCGGTGTTAAAGGTGAAACGCACCGAGCGCGGCCCCGTCTGCCGCGCACTGGCCACCTTGGCCCAGGCATTGGCGTAGCGCGGCGAGCCTTTTTCGGCCAGCGTCTTGAAGGACCAGATCACATCCTCGACGGTGACCGGCGTGCCGTCCGAGAATTTCGCCTCGGGGCGCAGGGTGAATTCAACCCAGTTCCGATTCGGTCCAACGTCGATTGATTCGGCCAAAAGCCCGTAGAGCGAGAACGGCTCGTCCCAATTTCGCCCCATCAGGGACTCATACACGTGCACCCGGATCCCCCAGGGGGCCCGCCCTTTCAGGATATAGGGATTCAGCGAATCAAAGCCGCCGCGCTCACCGAAAACGATTCGCCCGCCTTTGGGTGCGTCCTTGTTGACATAGGGTAGGGACACAAAATCCGGTGGTAGGGCGGGCTTGCCATACATAGCTATGCCATATGTCGGCGCCGCATATGCGATCACACCGGCAGAAAAAAAGCCCAGAAACAGCAGGCAGAGACGGCGAAGGGTTGAGAGAGTTCGTGTCATCTTGGCAACATAAATGTCCGGTTTTCAGGGAATTTGAATGCAGCCTACTGAGTTGCCTCAATTTTTTCAATTTTTACTTGGCGCACCCCCGGGGATTTTGTATAACACCCTTACTGCTCGATAGGTTTCTTGCCTGTATGAAACCTGCCTCAATAACTTAACGCCCTCCTTGTGAGGGCGTTTTTTTTCGGCGCATGCCGCCCGGGTCCTGAATTTTGTGATCACATTTTCAAGGCGTTCGCTCCATCGGCCCGCGATTCAGGTCAGAGACGTCACCCACAGCACCGTTGCATCCTCATCGCTGCTTGAAACCAGATTATGCCCCATCGCGGCGTCGTAATAGGCGCTGTCGCCGCGGCGCATTTCAGCGGGTTCGTAAAATTCGGAGTAAAATGTGATCACACCAGTCAGAACATAGAGGAATTCTTCGCCGTCATGGCGCACCCAGCCGCCAAATTCGGCCACATCGCGGGCCCGAATACGGGCGCGATAGGGCAGCATGTGTTTTGGGCGCAGGCTGTCAGCCAACAGTTCGTGTTCGTAGGTGCCGGTCAGATGCCTCTTGCCCTGCCCCCGTCGGGTAATCGCTCGCCGCCGCAACGCCTGATCGGTCTTGGGCGGGGTGAACAGCTGGGGAATCGAGATGCCTAACCCCTCGGCCAGTTTCTTGACCGCCTCAAAGGTCGGCGACATCTGCACGTTCTCGATCTTTGAAAGGGTCGAGCGCGCCAACCCCACCCGCTTGGCGGTCTGCTCCAGCGTCCAGTTGTGCGCCTTTCGCAAGGCCCGCACCCGCGCCCCCAGAGCCAACGGGGCGACCTCCTCGGTCGTTCCGTTCGCGCGCGCCATGCGAATCAGGCTTGAATGACTTTTTTCGGACATAACGACCCGATCCAGGAATTTATGCCGCCTCTTACACGCCCTGCGCGTGTCTTGCAAGCCAGACGACGTTAACCTATTGAGAGTCATGTTGAATCTGTCCCTGTTCGATGAGGCCCCCCCGCAGCCTTGCCCGCGGCCCTTCAATATGGCCGGCTATGTTCTGGCCGCCGGTCTGGCGACACCGGAAAAGCCCGCGCTTGAGGTCCTTTCGGCGCAAGGCTCGCGCAGGCTCAGCCACGGCGCCCTGCGTCACCGGGTTCTCAGCTGCGCCACCGGCCTGTTGGAGGCCGGCCTTGCGCCGGGTGAGCGTCTGTTGATGCGGATCGGCAATTCGGCGGATTTTCCGGTGGTGTTTCTGGCCGCAATTGCGGTCGGGATCATTCCGGTTCCCAGCTCAACGCAGTTGACCGAGCGGGAAACCCGCGCCCTGATCGCGGATCTGCAGCCTGCGGCATTGGTCGCTGGCCCGGGGATCGCTGTGCCTGCCGACATTCCCTGCCCGGTGATCGCCGCGGCAACGCTGACGGAGGCGCCGGATATCCCCGAGGCCCGGATCGTCATGGGCGATCCTGACCGCCTGGCTTATATCATCTATACATCCGGCAGCTCGGGGCGTCCGCGCGCCGTCATGCACGCCCACCGGGCGGTTTGGGCGCGGCGGATGATGTGGTCCGGCTGGCTGGGTCTTGGTCCCGATGATCGCCTGCTGCACGCCGGGGCCTTTAACTGGACCTATACGCTGGGCGTCGGGCTCTGTGACCCGTGGGCGATCGGAGCCAGCGCGCTCATTCCGGCAGAAGGCACCGACCGGGCGACGCTGGCGCTGTTGTTGCGCCGCCACCGGGCCAGTATTTTCGCCGCCGCCCCGGGGGTTTACCGCCAGCTTTTGAACACCGGTGCAGATCTGGAATTTCCGCAATTACGCCATGCCCTCTCGGCCGGTGAGGCGTTGCCTGCCGCCCTGCGAAAGGCCTGGGTTACGGCCAGCAAACGTCCTATATTCGAGGCCTTGGGGATGAGCGAGATCTCGACCTTTGTCTCGGCCAGCCCCACCACGCCAGCCCCCCAAGGGGCCACGGGAAAACCCCAGATGGGGCGCCGTGTTGCGGTTCTGTCCGAGCGTAACTTTGCCATTCAACCCGTTGATACACCGGGTATTCTGGCGATTGACCGGAAAGACCCCGGGCTGATGCTGGGCTATCGGGGCGCGCCCCGGGAGACGGCCGAAAAATTCGTCGGCGACTGGTTTTTGACCGGCGATATCGTGCGCATGGACAGCGCCGGCTTTGTCACCTATCTGGGCCGAAGCGACGACATGATGAACGCCGGCGGCTATCGGGTCTCGCCGCTCGAGGTCGAGGCGGTTCTGAACGCCCACCCCGATATCATCGAATCCGCCGCCGTCAGCATCGAGGTCAAAGCTGACACATTCGTGATTGCAGCATTCTACCAATCGGACATAGACTTGCCCGACAAGGCGCTGGCCGACTATTGCGCCAAGCGCCTTGCCCGTTACAAATGCCCGCGCCTGTTCAGGCGCATCCAGACCCTTCCCAAGGGGGCCAACAACAAGCTGCGCCGCAAGGACCTGCGGGCCGAGACAGGAAAATTACCATGACCGCCGCGCCCGATACAACGATACCTGCGATAACCACGCTCGATATCGTCTCCGACCCCATCTGCCCGTGGTGCTATATCGGCAAGACCCGGCTACAGCAGGCACTGGAGCGCCGCGCACCGCAGCGATTTCAGATCAGCTGGCACCCGTTCCAGCTGAACCCGGATATGCCCCCCGAGGGGATGGACCGGCGGGACTATCTTGAGCACAAGTTTGGCGGCAAGGCCGGGGCGCTGGAGGTCTATGGCCAGATCGCCAAGGCCGCCCAAGAGGCCGGCCTTCAGATCAATTTCGAGGCGATCCAGCGCACCCCCGACACCACCGATGCCCACCGGCTGATCCATTGGGCCGGTCAGGAAGGAGGACTGGAAGATGTCCAGACGCAGGTCGCGGACCGCCTGTTTTCCGCCTATTTTCAGGACGGGCAGGATATCTCCGACCCTGATGTTCTGGTCGCTGTCGCCACAGCCTCGGGGATGGAAGGGGCTGTGGTCCGCCGCCTTCTGGCCAGCGACAACGATCGCAGCCAGATCAAGGCCCAAGCCGCCTATGCGCGGCAAAAAGGCATCCGCGGCGTGCCGTGTTTCGTGGTTGCCAACACCTATGTCCTGCAGGGGGCCCAACCGGTCGAGCTGTGGGAAAAGGTGATCGACGAGATCACCGAAAAGGGCCGTCTGGCAACCCGCTCGCCCCAGCCTGAAAAGGGCAAGGTTTGAGCACACGCCCCCCTGCCTTTGCCGAGTTCATCATCCTTGTTGCCCTGATGTTTGCGATGATCGCTCTTGGCACTGATACAATGCTGCCCGCCTTGCCCGCGATTGCCCGGGACCTGAATCTGGCCGAGGTCAACCGCGCGCAGCTGATCATTACCAGCTTTGTTCTGGGCACCGGTATCGGCCAGCTGTTCATGGGGCCGATCTCGGATTCACTGGGGCGCAAGCCGGTGATCGCCGCCGGGTTGCTGCTCTATATGCTGGCCTGCGGGGTGGCGTTTTACACCCGCACGTTTCAACTGTTGCTACTGGCCCGCTTTGTTCAGGGGGTTGGGGTCTCGGCCCCGCGCACGGTCACTCTGGCCATGGTGCGCGACCTCTATTCGGGGCGCATGATGGCGCGGGTCATGTCCTTTGCCATGACCCTGTTCGTGCTGGTCCCGGCGGTTGCGCCGCTTGGTGGACAGACGCTGGCCACGCATTTTGGCTGGCGCAGTATTTTTCTTGCCTTCATCCTGTTCGCCGGCCTCGCCCTGATCTGGATGCAGTTACGCCAGCCTGAAACCCTGCCCCGCCGTTATCGTCGCGCCTTTCGGCTGGACAGTTTCGGTGACGCCATGGGCCAGATCCTGCGCTCGCGGCGGGTCATGACCTTTACGGCGGTTCTGGCCCTTGGGTATGGCGCCCTGTTTGGCTATCTCAGCTCGGCCCAGCAGGTGTTTGTCGATGTTTTCGGCGTCGGGCGCGATTTTCCGCTGTATTTTGCCGCCATTGCGCTGTTGTCGGGCCTGTCGGGGTTTCTGAATGGCGCGCTGGTGCTGCGGTTCGGGATGCGCCTTCTGGCTACGCTGTCGCTTGCGGTTTTGTTTCTGATCACCTTGGCGATGATCGGCTATATCGTGCTGGGCCAGCCGACACCGAGCACGCTGTTGCCGCTGTTCCTGCTGTGGTCCCTGCTGGCCTTTATCTCGCCGGGGTTGACATTTGGCAATCTCAACGCGTTGGCGCTGGAGCCGATGGGACATATTGCGGGCATGGCCTCGGCCGTGGTTGGCGCCCTCAGCACCCTGTTCGGGGTGCTGATCGCGGTGCCAATCGGGTTGGCCTTTGACGGCACTCCCCTGCCCCTTCTGATCGGTTTTGCCCTGACGGCGGGGGGGGCGCTTGTCCTGATGTTCTGGGTCGGGGCCGAGCGCCCACTGGTGGGCAACTGACCCTCAGGCACCGCTCAACGCTGCCGGCATCACGGATCACATTACAGACGGCGCAGGCCAAGTCCCAACATCAGCATGGCCGAACCGTTGAACAGCAGCTCCAGACCGAACAGCAGCCCCAGAACCGCCAGCGCGCTTTGCGGATAGCCAATCAGGATAACCGCGGACAGCGCCAAAGAACCGGCCCCCGACAGCGCGATCCAGCCCCAGCCGGAATGCGGGCGCATGTTCAAGGCAAAGGCGATCTTGGCCGCTCCGATCAGCAGGAAAACGATCCCCGCCATCAAGGTCAGCGACATCACCCCGGCCAGCGGGTTCAGGATGAACAGAACCGCCATCAGGACCATCAATGCGCCCCAGAGCAGCGTTCCCCAGAACCCCGGTTGTGCACGCATCTGATACGCCTGCAGAAGTTGCACCGCGCCGACGAACATAAAAAACCAGGCCGCCAGCATGGCCACCGTGATCGAGGCGACAAAGGGATTGGCCAGCGCCAGAATGCCGCCAATCACCGACAGCAGACCGATGCCGAAAAACCAGCCCCAGACGTGTTGAAATGGATGTTGGACGTGATCCGTCATGGCGATACCCCTTTTTATGTGTTCCTGTCTTTCCTTCTGCTTCACAGCTATGTGAGCGGAGAAAAATCGCAAGAGGGGCGAAGTTTACTTTTTTGTAACCCGGGCAAATTGTGCCAGATCGCGGGCAATGGCAAAGGCGCCCTTGACCTTGTCGCTGCTTTTACGCCAGTCGCGGCGCACGACAATCTTGTTGTCGCGCACCCGGGCCAGACCGTTCTGGGCCTCGATAAAGGCGACCAACCCGGCGGGATTGGCGAACTTGTCGTTGTGAAACTGGATCACCGCCCCCTTGGGCCCCCCGTCAAGGCGACCGATTCCGGCGCGGCGGCACATGGATTTGATCCGCACGATGTTTAGCAACATGTTGACCTCTTTCGGCAATTTCCCGAAACGGTCGATCATCTCGGCGGCAAAGCCCTCCAGCTCGACCTTTTCGCTAAGCGCCGAGAGGCGCCGATAAAGGCCAAGGCGCACGTCCAGATCCGGCACATAGGTTTCGGGGATCAAAACCGGCACGCCCAGATTGATCTGCGGCGCCCAGTCCTGATCCGCCTCTGACAGCCCCTCCATCTCGCCGGCCTTCATCTTGGCAATCGCGTCTTCCAGCATCGATTGATAGAGTTCATAGCCCACCTCACGGACCTGCCCCGATTGCGCATCGCCCAGAATATTGCCCGCCCCGCGAATATCCAGATCCTGGCTGGCCAGCGTGAACCCCGCCCCCAGACTGTCCAGCGAGCCCAGAACCCGCAGGCGCTTTTCCGCCCCTGGCGTCAGGCGGCGACGCGCTCGGGTGGTCAGATAGGCATAGGCCCGGGTCTTGCTGCGCCCGACCCTGCCGCGAATCTGGTAAAGCTGGGCCAGACCGAACATATCGGCACGATGAATGATCATGGTGTTGGCGGTGGGGATATCCAGCCCGCTTTCAACGATGGTGGTGGCCAGCAGGACGTCGCACTCACCATCGTAAAAGGCGTTCATGCGCCGGTCCAGTTCACCAGCCGCCATCTGTCCGTGGGCGACCATATAACTGACCTCGGGAACCTGCTCGCCAAGAAAGCTCTCGATCTCGGGCAGGTCGCTGATGCGGGGGACAACGAAAAAGGACTGGCCGCCGCGGTAGTGTTCGCGCAGCAGCGCCTCGCGGATGGTGACGGTATCAAACTCGGAAACGTAGGTGCGAATGGCCAGCCGATCGACCGGCGGGGTGCCGATGATCGAAAGGTCCCGCACCCCGGAGAGCGACAGTTGCAAGGTGCGCGGAATCGGCGTTGCGGTCAGCGTCAGAACGTGAATATTCGAGCGCAGCCGCTTTAGCCTCTCCTTGTGGACAACTCCGAATTTCTGTTCTTCATCAATGACAAGCAGGCCGAGGTTAAAGAACCTGACTGACTTGGCCAGCACCGCGTGGGTGCCGACCACAATATCGATAGAACCCTTGGCCAACCCCTCGCGGGTGGCCGCGGCCTCCTTGGCCGACACAAAGCGCGACAGGGCCCGCACCCGGATCGGCAATCCGCGAAATCGCGCCTCAAACGACTTGAAATGCTGACGCGCCAACAGGGTCGTCGGGGCAACCACCGCCACCTGCGCCCCGGACATTGCCGCGACAAAGGCGGCGCGCAGGGCCACCTCGGTCTTGCCAAAGCCGACGTCGCCGCAGATCAACCGATCCATCGGCCGACCCGCGGCCATATCCGTCAGCACATCGGAAATCGCGTGGATCTGATCGTCGGTTTCCGTATAGGGAAAGCGCGCGCAAAAGCGGTCGAATTCGTGTGTCGGCACCTCCATCACCGGCGCCCGGCGCAAGGCGCGCTCGGCAGCCACGCGAATCAGGCGGTCGGCCATGTCGCGGATGCGCTGCTTCAGCTTGGCCTTTTTGGCCTGCCAGGCACCGCTGCCAAGGCGGTCCAGCAGCCCCTCGTCATGACCATAGCGGCTGAGCAGTTCGATATTTTCGACCGGCAGGAACAGGCGATCGCCCCCGGCGTATTCCAGCGCGATACATTCGTGCGGCGCCCCGGCGGCGGTGATGGTTTCCAACCCCGTGTAGCGGCCGATCCCATGATCGAGATGCACGATCAGATCGCCGGGGCTGAGGGCGTTGGCCTCGGTCAGATAGGTCTCGGCGCGGCGTTTCCGCGAGGTCTTGCGCACCAGACGTTCGCCAAGGATATCCTGCTCGGAAATCACCGTCAGCCCCGGCGCGCAAAAACCGTGCTCCAGCGCCCAGACCGCCAGAAAGACCCCGCCGGTGCCGTCAGGAACATCGTTAAAGCTGGAAATTGGGGTACCGGGCGGCGCGTCCTCATCGGCCAGGAGATGCTGCATGCGCTCGCGCGCACCCTCGGAATAGCTGGCAAGTATGACCTGACTTTCGGTCTTTTTTACCTGAATATGGTCGGCCAATGCACGGAAAAGGTTTATTTTTTCCGATTGACGCTCGGGCGCAAAATTGCGGCCGATCCGTCCTCCTGCGTCCACCACCCCGGGGCCCAGACCCTGCGGCAGCGCCAGAAACTGCCGCCGCGCATGGGGGGCGACGGCGGCCTCAAACGCCTCATCGTCCAGATAAAGCAGCTTGGGCGGACACGGCTTGTAAACCGAATCCAGCCGCGCCTTGTTGTTCAAGGCCTCCAGACGGTTGTCATATTGCTCGGCGATCGTCTCCCAGCGCTCCAGACGCACGGCCGTTGCCCCCTCGTCCAGACAGATCTCAGCCCCGGGCAGATAATCGAACAGGGTCTCCATCCCGTCGTGAAAAAAAGGCGCCCAATGCTCCATCCCCTGATGTTTGCGCCCGGCGCTAACCGCCTCGTAAAGCGCGTCATCCCGGCCCGCGGCGCCGAATTCGTTGCGGTAGTTCTGGCGAAACCGCTGGATCGCTTCGGCATCCAGAATGACCTCGGACACCGGCGCCAACTCGACCCGCTCCAGACGTTCGGTGGTGCGCTGGCTTTCAGGATCAAACCGCCGGGCAGACTCCAGAACGTCGCCAAAGAGGTCGAGGCGCACCGGCCCCTGCGCGCCGGGCGGAAAGATGTCGATAAGGCCGCCCCGGACGGCATAATCCCCCGGCTCCATCACCGTTGGCGCGCGACTAAAGCCCATGCGCGACAGGAAATCGCGCAGCGCCCCTTCGTCGATCCGCCTGCCGACCCGGGCCTGAAACACCGCCCCCGCCAGAAGGTCGCGCCGGGGCACCCGTTGGGTGACCGCGTTGAGCGTACTCAGGAGCAGAAATGGCCGCGAGAACCCCGCTGCCAGCGTTGCCAGCGTCGCCATGCGCGCGGCGGAAACATCGGCATTTGGCGAGACCCTGTCATAGGGCAGACAATCCCACGCAGGAAAGGTGAAAACCGGCAGCTCGGGGGCAAAAAACCGCACCGCCTTCAGGGTTTCCTCAAGGCGCTTGTCATCGCGCGCAACATGCAGAACCGGCCCCTGCCGCGCCGCAACGCGCGCAACCAGAAGGCGCGCATCATAGCCCTCGGGTGCGCCTCCGACGGTCAGCAGGGTGGCCTTATTGCGCTGAGGCATCGCAGCGGTCCGGGGCCGACAGGCAAGACGGTCGCAAGGTCACAGGACGGTCGCGCTGAGGTTATGCCACATGCCCCAGAACGCGGTGATAAAGATCGCCGTCAGGCCGATCAACTGGTTAAAGAATCGATAGCGGGCGAGGCGCGAGCACAACAACTGCCCCTCAATGCTCAGGCGCATCAAGACCCGCGCGTGGCGCACCGACAACAGCGCCACCAGCGACCATGGCGCGCCGATCAGAAACACCGCCTGTGCAAATTCCAGCCGATAGAAAAACCCCAGCATCGCCAGCCCGGCCAGCACGAAAAATCCCAGCCCGATGACCCAGATTCCCGAAACATCCATGATATGAACGATGCGGCGGCAATTCAGGCGCACCAGCGCCTCCAGATCCTCCTGCGCCGGCCCCGTGGCTCCGGCCCGGCGCGCCCGGGTCACCGCATCAAACGGCACCCCCAGCGTCCAGTGAGCGGTGGTTGACCACAGAACCGCCAGTGAAATCCAGTACCATACGCTGGTAAAGGATCGCATGTCGATCAGCTCGATGACGCTCGTGTACCAATCCAAGGTTTGTCCCTTTGTTTTTGGCCTGAATTTCAGAGTTTGGCGGCACACTAGCGCCTGAGACAGGAATTTCTAGCGAAAAATCCGCTTATTTTCTTGTGAAACGCATTGTTTGCATGGCAAAACGCGGCAATTCCATCAAGGAGAGGCCCATGCACCCGATCATTGCTCCGTTTCCTGTCAACAGATCGCGCCGATTGCGGCGCACCCCGGGCGTGCGGGCGCTGGTCGCCGAGACCCGCCTTAGCGTCTCGGATCTGATTTGGCCGATCTTCGTGCGCGAGGGTGAGAACCTGCGCGAGCCGATTGCCTCGATGCCGGGGGTTGCACGTCTGAGCATCGACAACGCCGTTCTGGCAGCGCGTGAAGCGGCCGATCTGGGCATTCCGGTGCTGGCGCTTTTCCCCTACACACCGGAAAACCGCAAGACCGCAAGCGCCGAGGAGGCCTGGAACCCCGATAATCTGGTCAACCGCGCCACCCGGGCAATCAAGGCCGAAGTGCCGGAAATCGCGGTCATGCTGGATGTGGCGCTGGACCCCTATAATTCAGACGGGCATGACGGGATCGTGCGCGACGGCGTGGTCCTGAATGACGAAACGCTGGAGGCCTTGCAACGTCAGGCGCTGGGACATGCCGAGGCGGGGGCGGATATTCTGGGCCCCAGCGACATGATGGACGGACGCATTGGCATGATTCGCCAGACGCTTGAGCAACACGAGTTTTGCGACACCCTGATCATGGCCTATTCGGCCAAATACGCCTCGGCGTTTTACGGGCCATTCCGCGATGCCGTTGGCGCTGCGGGGGCCCTGAAAGGGGACAAGAAGACCTATCAGATGGACAGCGCCAACAGCGATGAGGCCCTGCGCGAGATCGCCCGCGACATTCAGGAAGGCGCTGATATGGTGATGGTCAAGCCGGGGATGCCCTATCTGGACATCTGCCAGCGCACCAAGGAAACCTTTGGCGTGCCGACATTTGCCTATCAGGTCTCGGGCGAATACGCGATGATTGCAGGGGCCGGGGCCGAGGGCTGGATCGACTCTGAACGGGCGATGATGGAAGGCCTGCTGTGCTTCAAGCGGGCCGGATGCGACGGTATCCTGACCTATTTCGCTCCGGCGGCGGCGCGTATCCTGAACGAGTGACAACGGCGGGCCGGACCCGGTTCTGCGCACCTCCCTGCAACTGGCGGAGCTTTGCCGATCCGGGGTCTTTCGGGCGCGGTCGAGGTGACAGCAGCGCCTTTATCCTCTATAATGCGGCAACAATACCGGCAGAAAGACCGGTCAACCGAGTAGTTTAAGGACAATCCGAATGAATATCTGGACACGGCGGACATTTCTGGTGGGCGTTGGCAGCACGCTGGCGGCCTGCGGCAACGGGATCGGAAATTCGCGAGGCCAAAAGATCAACTATCGGGTCGATCTGGCACTGCAGCAAATGTATTCCGAGGTTCCCGGCTCACGCGATCTGGCGGATCGGGCCGCGGGAATGCTGGTGATGCCGACGATTACCAAGGTCGGCTTTGGCTGGGGCGGTGCCTATGGGGAAGGGGCGCTGGTGATCGGTGGCGCTCCGGTCGAGTATTACTCGGTGGCCAAGGGCACCTACGGGTTTCAGTTCGGGCTGCAACAATACGCCCACACGCTGTTTTTCATGAATGACGCCGCGCTGGCGGATTTCCGCGCCTCCAGCGGCTGGCAGGTCGGGGCGGATGTAGAATATGTGGTCAAGAACAAGGGCGACAACGTGGGGATCGACACGACCAAGCTGCGCTCGCCGGTGGTGGCACTGATTTACGGGCGCGCCGGACTGATCGTGGGTGCGACCCTTGAGGGGACGAAATACTCGCGCATCATCCGCTAGATCACGTCATCCGCAGACCCGGATAGCACGCCGTTTTAACCCGCGGCGTTTAACTCACGGCACCTTCAGGCGGCGGATCAGGCTGGAGGTATCCCAGCGGTTGCCCCCCATCTTTTGCACATCGCCATAGAACTGATCCACAAGGGCGGTGATGGGCAGGCTGGCGCCGTTCTGCTGTGCTTCGCTCAGGCAAATGCCCAGATCCTTGCGCATCCAATCCACCGCAAAGCCGAAATCGAACCGGTCGTCAAGCATGGTCTCATAGCGATTGGCCATCTGCCATGAGCCCGCCGCCCCATGCTGAATGACATCGACGACCGCAGCCCCGTCAAGGCCCGCGCATTGGGCAAAATGCAGACCCTCGGCCAGCGCCTGAACCAGCCCGGCAATGCAGATCTGGTTGACCATCTTGGTCAGTTGCCCGGCACCGCTGTCGCCCAGATGGGCAACGGCCTTGGCATAGGGGGCGATGATTGCCGCCGCCCGCGCATAAGCCTCTGGCTCGCCCCCGCACATGACCGAAAGGGCACCGTTTTCGGCCCCCGCCTGCCCGCCCGAGACTGGCGCATCGACCATTGAGATCCCCCTTTTCTTGGCGAACTCTGCCAGCTCACGGGTGATGCGGGCCGATACGGTGGTGTGGTCTATAAAGACCGTCCCCTCGGCCATCCCCGCCAGCAGCCCGTCATCGCCCAGAGTGACCGCGCGAAGATCGTCGTCATTGCCAACACAGCTCAGCACGAATTCCGCCCCGCTGGCTGCCTCGCGCGGGGTCGGGGCCATCGAACCGCCGTACTTTTTGACCCAATCCCGCGCCCTGTCCTCATGCCGGTTATAGACGCAGACCTCATGGCCCGCCGCCTGCAAATGCCCGGCCATGGGAAATCCCATCACGCCCAGACCGATAAATGCACATTTTGCCATTCCGCCCCCCTTTCGCGGCTCTAAATCATTTGTTCGTCAAGTTCTGGCCTGCTAAAAGACGCGGGTCAACAAGGTATCTTCGTTCATGGCTCTTATCTTTCGCTGGCTCTTGCGAATTTTCGTTGCGTCTCTTGCGCTTGGCGTTCTTGCTCTGGGGCTGGCATGGTATCTGGCGGCGCGCTCGCTGCCCGATTACAACGCCGATTTTCGCGTCAACGGCGTTTCGGCCCCGGTCGAGATCGTGCGGGACAGCCATGACGTGCCGCATATCTTCGGGCGCACCGACATCGACAGCTTTTTCGGCCTCGGCTTTGCCCATGCGCAGGATCGGTTGTGGCAGATGACGCTGCTCAGGCGCACCGCACAGGGGCGCCTCTCGGAAGTGTTCGGGCCGCGCACCCTGTCGATTGACGACTTTGTCCGGCGGCTGGATCTCTATGGTCTGGCGGCGCAATCCCTGCAATATCAGGCCCCGCGTGAGCGCGCCCAGCTTGAGGCCTACGCCCGCGGCGTCAACGCCTGGATCAACACCGTCCGCAGCCAGGCGCTGGGCCGTGGTGCGCCGGAGTTTTTCCTGTTTTCCAACAAGATACAGCCGTGGACGGCCACTGACTCACTGGCAATCATGCGCTTGATGGCGCTCAAGCTCAGCACCCACCTTCGCGCCGAGGTTCTGCGCGCCGAGACCTCGCTGGCGCTGCGCGGGCGCAAATCGCGCTTGCAGGATATTCTGCCGGACGCCCCCGGCCCCGGTCTGATGGCTCTGCCCCGCTACGGCAGCCTGTTTCCAAAGGACACGCGCTTTGCGTCCGCGACGGGCGGTGCAGGGGGGGGCGGCGCGAGGCGCAAGGATCCGCTGTCTCTGGCGCTGGATCCGCTGGCGCCGATGGGGTTTGGCGGCGCCTCCAACGCCTGGGCCGCGGCCCCCGGACGGACCGCGGGCAAGGCCTCGCTCTTGGCCAATGACCCGCATCTTGATTTCTCGGCCCCGACGATCTGGTATCTGGCCCGCCTCAAGCTGAGCAGCGGCGATGTGATCGGCGCGACCATTCCCGGCATGCCCCCGGTTCTGCTGGGGCGCAGCGCCGACCTCGGCTGGGGCCTGACCTCGTCCTACATGGATGATCAGGACCTGCATCTGGAGAAATTGAACCCCGACAACCCGGACGAATATCTGACCCCAAGCGGGTTCAAACCCTTTGTCACCCGCAAGACTGTCATCCAGATCAAGGGCGCGCCGCCCGTCACCCGCCTGCTACGCTGGACCGAGAACGGGCCGGTCATTCCGGGGTCCCACTATGACCTCGGGCGGATCACCCCGCGCGGCTATGTGATGTCCCTGTCGTGGACGGCGCTGGACCCCAAGGATCTGTCGATGACCGCGGCCCTCAGGCTGATGCGGGCAAAAACCGTCGCCAAGGCGATCGACGCGGTTCGCCAGTTCACCGCCCCCTCGCAAAACCTGACGCTGGTGGACAAAAACTCGATCGCGCTGCAAATGATCGGCAAGATGCCCGCCCGCCAGCCCGGCAACCAGAGCAAGGGCCGCCTGCCCACCCCTGGCTGGCTGGAGCAGAACCGTTGGCGCGGCTACCTGCCCTATGAGAACAATCCCCGGATCATCAACCCCTTGGGTGGGATCGTTGCCAACACCAACAACAAGATCGTGGACCGGCCGTTTCCCAATCATATCAGCTATACTTGGGGCGATACTCAGCGGATCGAGCGGCTGCAAAAACTGCTGGGCAGCCGCAAGGTGCATACGCGCGCCAGCTTTATCGAGGCGCAGCTGGACGAGGTATCATTTTCGGCCCGCGCCCTCTTGCCCCTGATCGCAAGGGATCTGTGGTTTGCCGTCAAGACGCCGCCACCCGCCGGTCCGGCCCTGATGCGCAAGACAGCGCTGGACCTGCTGGCGCAGTGGAACGGCGCAATGAACGAACACCTGCCCGAGCCCTTGATTTATGCGGCCTGGATGCGGGCCCTGCAACAGCAACTGATCCGCGATGAGTTGGGCCCGCTGGCGAAAAAATTCTCCAGCCCCGACCCGGTTTTTCTGGAGCGCGTCTTTCGCAACGTAAACGGCGCTGCGGCTTGGTGCGACATCGTGCAAACCACAAAGGTCGAGACCTGCACAGAAATTGCCCGCAGCGCGCTCGACATTGCGCTGGCCGAACTGGCAAAGACCTATGGCCCAAAGGTCGAAAGCTGGCGGTGGGGAGATGCGCATCAGGCCACGCAGGACCATCAGATTCTGGGCACGGTTCCCGTGCTGAAATGGTTTGTCAACATTCGTCAGTCCACCTCGGGCGGAGACAATACCCTGATGCGCGGAAAGACCAAGGCGACGGGGCCAAACCCCTATCTCAACGTGCATGGCGCAGGCTATCGCGGGGTTTACGATTTTTCCGACCCCGACAGTTCAGTCTATGTCATTTCCACCGGGCAGAGCGGCCATTTCCTGTCCGGATTTTACGACGATCAGGCGCAGCTTTGGCGGCGCGGCGACTATCTGCAGATGTCGCTTGACCCGGCTCTGGCGCGGGCCGCGGCGGTCGGGATCTCGCACCTGTTGCCAGCAAAATAGGGCGGCGCACCGCGGCTCGTTCGCCGCCCCCGCCCTTTTGCCGAAATCGAGGCCCCTATTGCCCCGTCATCCAGTCTCCCTTGGGATGAAAGGCCTGAAAGGCAAAGGCGAATTCAACATCATGCAGCACGTCCTTGCCGTTGCCGTCACGCACCCGCACGCTGCCGACCTCCTTGCCGTCCTTGATCGAGCGGCTGTCCAGCGCCGAAGCCTGCCCCTTGGTCCACGAGATCACCAGCCCGGCCTCGTGGATCGTGCCTTCGCGGCGCAGCCGGTCCATGGGCCAGGCGCGGTTGCCCACCGCCACCACCCGCATCAAAGGCGAGATCCCCTTTGGCGGCATCTCGCCATTGTAAAGGAACGGTTTCGGCGCTCCATCATAGCCGACATAGGGATTGCTGCCATAGGGACGGTTGGTGCTGGGCTGATCCATCACCAGCCCCTTGGGGTTACGCGTCCGGAACTCGGCCCAGCTTTCCATCCAGCTGACCAGCTTGGTCAACTTGTCGCCGGTATGGGCACCGACAATTCCGGTGCCGGTCGCCTGCTGCCACCAGCTTTCGCTTTGCCGGTCATACATCACCAGATCCGAGTTTCTCAACTTGCCTGTCGTTCCAAAGGTCAGCGGCTGACCGTTGAACTGGCCGTCAAACACGATCGCGGTGTTGCAGAGCGGGCAGTATGTCACCGAAATCTTGCGCCCGTCGATCACGTCATTGACGATCTCGTGCCACATCAGATAGCGCACCGGATAGGCCCGTGGCCTGCGCCCCGGCAATTCCAACGTTACCACCGGCTCGCGGGCGCCAAGGCGGGTTTCTTTGGCCACCGGGATAAATTGGGGATCGTCCACCGCGGGGATTCCGTCTTTCGGGGGACCGCCGCTCATGATCGAGGAAAAGGCCACGGACGACTTGTCAAAATCCGTGTTTGGCCATTCGTTCAGCCAATAGGCGGGCTGTGCGCCAGCGGCGGTGATCCCGGCCAGCGACAGGGTCGCCGCGGCGAGGGTTGCATGAATGAAGGATCGCATGTTGTCTCCCCTTGTTCGGATGCCCAGAGACAACCTGTCAGAGGCGAGGGTCAAAAACCACCCTGCCTCACGCAGATATCATCATCCGGCATCGGGCAGAGTATCTGGCACAAGCGGGGTGGAATTAACGGGGTTTATGGGGGAAATGATGACGAGGTTTCATAAAAAGATCAACCTGCCGGAACGACCGTGACCTTGGTCATATAGTCCGGCGCCGTCACCGCCCCGTTGCGGTTGGGGTCGCCCTTCTTGATCCCTTCAACGATATTCTGCCCCGAGAGGACCCGCCCGACGACCGTGTATTTCCCGTTCAGGAAAGGCGCGTTGTCAAACATGATAAAAAATTGCGAATTGGCAGAATCGGGATCATTTCCTCGCGCCATACCGACCACGCCCTTGCGAAAGGCGATGTTCGAAAACTCAGCCTTCAGGTTTGGCTGACCCGAACGGCCCATCCCGGCGCGAACCAGCGCACCGCCGCGTTTGCCGTACTGGACATCGCCGGTCTGCGCCATAAAACCGGCAATCACCCGGTGAAAGACCACGTTGTCATAAGCGCCAGCGCGGGCCAGCGCCTCGATCCGGGCGACGTGATGCGGGGCGATGTCGTTGAACAGTTCGATCTCGATCTTGCCGGTTTCGCTGCCGCCAACCTGAATGATCAGCCGGTCCCGCGCCGCCGGGGCGGCAACATCGGTCAGCCCCGTCACGCCCTTTGGCGTGACGGCTGCTGCTGTCTTGATCGTGCTCTGGCTGTCGATGGACGAGCTTGCCGCAGGTGGTACGGGCGGCACCGGCTCCATCTCGGGCTGAGTCAGATACATGTATCCCATGAACCCACCGATCAGCAGGATCAAAAGGACAATGATGGTCAGGATTATTTTTTTCATGCGTCATCCGCCGCGACACGGACCGAAATCATGCGGTCCGGGTTCATGGGCGGCTCTCCTTTCTGGATCTTATCGACATTTTCCATGCCCGAGATCACCCGGCCATAGACCGTATATTGCCCGTTCAGGAAATGGCCATCATCGAACATGATGAAGAACTGCGAATTGGCCGAATCCGGGTTTTGCGAACGGGCCGCTCCCAGCGTACCACGATCAAACGGTATACGCGAGAATTCCGCGGGCACGTTGGGCAGGTCCGAGCCCCCCGTGCCGGCCATGCGGATATTGAAATTGTTTTCCATATTGCCGTTGGCGACATCACCGGTCTGCGCCATGAACCCGTCGATCACCCGGTGAAAGGCCACATTATCATAGGCCCCGGCGCGGGCCAGCTCCTTGATCCGGGCGCAATGCTTGGGGGCGATGTCGGGCATCAGTTCAATCACCACCGGACCGTCCTTGAGCTCGATGATGATGGTGTTTTCGGGGTCCTTGATCTTGGCCATTTCTGCCTCCTGAGTGTGACTTTCCCGCGAACTTACGCAAAAGCCTGCACAAGGGAAAGCGGCAAGTCAGCGCGTGGCGTATTTTGCCATCAGCGCGCGGGCCACCACGGGGGGGACAAATTTGCTGATATCCCCGCCCAGCCGGGCGATTTCCTTGACCAGACGTGAGGCAATGGCCTGATGCGAGGCGTCAGCCATCAGAAATACGGTCTCGACCCGGTTGTTCATCGCCCGGTTCATGCCAACCATCTGGAACTCGTATTCAAAATCCGAGACCGCCCGCAAGCCGCGCACGATCACTCCGGCACCGACCTCTTCGGCACATTGAATCAGGAGGTTCTCGAACGGATGGACAATGATTTCAACTCCGGTGTCATTGGCCGCCGTGGCGCATTCGGCCTCAATCATCGCCACCCGTTCGGCCAGCGAAAACAACGGCCCCTTGTCGCGGTTGATCGCCACCCCGATCACCAGACGATCCACCAAAGTGCAGGCGCGGCGGATGATGTCGATATGCCCATGGGTAATGGGGTCGAACGTGCCAGGATAAAGTCCGGTGCGCATCACAGAGCTCCAGTTGTCCGAGGAAACACTTGGCAGAACATTATTGTGCCACCCCGGCAGGTTCAATGTGAATAATGCGCGGCGGCGGTTTTTTGTCGGACCGTCGATGCCGCCTGAGGTCAGAAACCCTTGATCATTCCCTCAAGGGCTTCTTTTTCCATGGTAATTTCCGACAGTCGCGCCTGCACCGCGTCGCCAATCGAAATCAAGCCGATCATCTTGCCGCCATCCATCACCGGCATATGGCGGAAGCGCCCGTCGGTCATTTTCTGCAAGACCGCATCCGCCGTGTCGTCCGGCGCGCAGGTGGTGATGGTCTTTGACATCAAATCGCGCACCGTCTCGCCAAGGCAGACCGCCCCCTTGCGCCCCAACTCTCGCACGATGTCGCGCTCGGAGAACATGCCGATCACCGCCTGCCCGTCATCAGAAACGACCAGCGCCCCGATACGCCGGGCCGACAACAGTTCGGCCGCCTCGGCGACACTGGCGGTGGAGGGGATAGTGGCGACCTCCTGAATTTTCTTTCCCTTGAGAATATTCTTGACCAGCATGGCACCCTCCTTGGTTGAATATTATTGCTTTGATGGTGCCTTCTGCGACATATTATGTCAAGCCAACGCTTCCAGCCGGCGAATCTCGCTGCGCAAGGCGGCGCTCAGCAGATCGGCAAAGCGGTTCAGTCGTGCCACCTGCCGGTCATCGGCGTGACGGATCAGATAAAACGCCCGCCGCAGCGAGACCTCATGGGTCAGGATCCGGCACAGCTCGGGATAGGCGGGGATGGCGAAATCATGGGCGATGCAGACACCGGCGCCGATTCGGGCCCAGTTGATCTGCACCGAGACCGAATTGGACATCAACCGGACCTGCGCCCCCTCGCCCGCTTCATCCATATAGTCCAGCTCGGAATCGAAAATCATATCGGGGATATAGCCGATCATCCTGTGCGCCGACAGATCGGCCCGGGTCACGATCGGCGCATGGCTGTCCAGATAGGCCCGGCTGGCAGCCAGATGCAGGTGATAGTCAGCGATCTTTTTCACAGTCAGGCGCCCAGTCTGAGGCGGGCTGACGGTGATCGCCATGTCGGCCTCGCGCTTGGACAGGTTAAAGACCCGCGGCAAGGCGACGATCTGCACCTCGAGCCCGGGGTTTGCATCGCAGATTCCGGCGCATATCTGCGGCAAAAGATAATTGGCAACCCCATCGGGCGCGCCGATCCGCACCGGCCCGGACAGCACGTTCTCGGGTGCCCGGGTCTCTTCGAGCACCCCGATCACCGCGCGCTCGGCCCCGCTGGCATGGGCCAGCAGTCGCCCGCCCGCCTCGGTCAGCGCATAGCCTTGCGGCGACTTGATAAACAGCCGGACGCTGAGGCCGCGCTCAAGCCGGGCGATCCGCCGCCCCACCGTCGCCGGGTCCATCCTGAGCGCCTTTCCGGCGTTCGAAAGGCTTTCAAGTCGGGCAACGGCAAGAAACACTTTCAGGTCATCCCAGTTCAGGTGCTGCATGGTTTTCCTTTGCAATAACGCAAAACACTTTTGGGAAATTAGCGCTCCACAAGACAAAAACGCAAGACTAACATGCGCCCGGACAGTCAATCCGTTAGGGGAGGTTTTTTCGGATGCAGGAACTTACACATTACATCAACGGCGCCCATGTCAAAGGCGAAAGCGGCCGGTTTTCCGACGTTTTCAACCCCGCCACGGGCGAGGTGCAGGCCAAGACACCGCTGGCCACCAAGGCCGAGATCGACGCCGCGGTGGCCATCGCCGCCGCCGCGCAACCCGCCTGGGCCGCCGTCAACCCGCAGCGCCGTGCCCGGGTCATGATGAAATTTGCCGATCTTCTGAATCGCGACATGGACAAGCTGGCCGAGGCCCTGTCGCGCGAGCACGGCAAGACCTTTCCCGATGCCAAGGGCGATGTGGTGCGCGGCCTTGAAGTGGTCGAATTCTGCTTTGCCGCGCCGCATTTCATGAAGGGCGAATATACCGAAGGTGCGGGCCCGGCCATCGACATGTATTCCATGCGCCAACCCTTGGGCGTCTGCGGCGGCATCACGCCGTTCAACTTTCCGGCGATGATCCCGATGTGGATGTTTGCCCCGTCACTTGCGGCGGGCAACGCCTTTGTCCTGAAACCCTCCGAGCGCGACCCCTCGGTGCCCCTGATGCTGGCCGAGCTTCTGGAAGAGGCCGGCCTGCCCAAGGGCGTCTTTCAGGTGGTCAACGGCGACAAAGAGGCGGTGGATGCGCTTTTGGATAATGAAACCGTGCAATCCATCGGCTTTGTCGGCTCAACCCCCATCGCCCAGTATATCTATGCGCGTGGCTGCGAGAACGGCAAACGGGTGCAATGTTTCGGCGGGGCCAAGAACCACATGATCATCATGCCCGACGCCGATATGGATCAGGCGGTGGACGCGCTAATCGGGGCCGGATACGGGGCTGCGGGCGAACGGTGTATGGCCATCTCGGTTGCGGTTCCGGTGGGCAAGGACACCGCCGACAAGCTGATCGAAAAACTGATCCCGCGGGTGGAAAGCCTGAAGATCGGGCCCTACACCGCAGGAGACGACGTCGATTACGGCCCGCTGGTCACTGCCGCCGCCAAAGAGCGCGTTCTGGGTCTGGTGGACCGCGGCGTCGAGCAGGGCGCCGATCTGGTGGTGGACGGGCGCGACTTTAAATTGCAGGGCTACGAGAACGGCTTTTTCGTCGGGGCCTGCCTGTTTGACAATGTTACGCCGGACATGGACATCTACAAACAGGAGATCTTTGGCCCGGTCCTGTCAACGGTGCGCGCCGACAGCTATGACGATGCGCTGAAACTGGCGATGGATCACGAATACGGCAATGGCACCGCGATCTTTACCCGCGACGGCGACACCGCCCGGGATTTTGCCAACCGGATCAATATCGGCATGGTCGGGATCAACGTGCCAATCCCGGTTCCGCTGGCCTATCACACCTTTGGCGGCTGGAAAAAATCGGCCTTTGGCGATCTGAACCAGTGCGGGCCAGATTCCTTCAAGTTCTACACGCGCACCAAAACCGTGACCGCGCGCTGGCCATCAGGCATCAAGGAAGGCGGCGAGTTCCATTTCAAGGCGATGGACTGAGCGGCCCGAAAACATGGCGCGAGGGGCCCAAGCGGCCCTTCGCCCTGCCCCTGTCATCCCCCAAGATTTCGATCTTTGGCGCGGGTGGTGCGCCCTGTCGGGAGGCGTCAAAAACCAGTGGGCCATACGCCCGCCCCCTTTTGCCGGCCCCTTTTGTAAAACTCCTGCAACATTTGCCCCGTAAACACGCGGTCAGATCCTGTCCCAAACCCCGGAGAGCATGATGGATTTCGCCCTGTCAGAAGAACAAACCGCCATTTTCGACATGGCCTATGCCTTTGGCCAGGAGGAAATCGCACCCCACGCCCGCGAGTGGGAGGCTGCTGGCACGATCCCCCGCGAGCTGTGGCCGAAACTGGGCGCGCTGGGTCTTGGCGGGATCTATGTCTCGGAAGAATACGGAGGCTCGGGCCTGTCGCGGCTGGACGCAACGCTGGTCTTTGAGGCGCTGGCGATGGCCTGCCCCTCGGTGGGCTCATTCCTGTCGATCCACAACATGTGCGGCGGAATGATCGACAAATTCGCCAGCCCGCAGATGAAATCCCGCTGGCTGCCAAAAATGGCCAGCATGGAAACCATCGTCAGCTATTGCCTGACGGAACCCGGCTCGGGATCGGACGCGGCGGCGCTGCGAACACGGGCGAAACGCACCGATGCGGGTTATCTTTTGAACGGGACCAAGGCGTTCATCTCGGGCGGGGGCTATTCGGACGCTTACGTGGTGATGTGCCGGACCGGGGATGAGGGGCCAAAGGGCATCTCGACCGTAATCGTCGAGACCGGGACCGCCGGCCTGTCCTTTGGCGCGCCGGAACAAAAGATGGGCTGGCGCTCGCAGCCGACAGCACAGGTGCAGTTTGACGATTGTCTTGCCTCGGCCGAGAACCTTCTCGGCGAGGAGGGCAAGGGGTTTACCTATGCCATGAACGGGCTTGACGGCGGTCGGCTGAACATTTCCGCCGGAGCCTTGGGTGGAGCACAGGCGGCGCTGGATGCGACGCTCAGCTACATGGCCGAGCGGCGCGCCTTTGGCCGCACGCTGGACCAGTTTCAGGCGCTGCAATTCCGTCTGGCTGATATGGAGACCAACTTGCAGGCGGCGCGCATCTTTCTGCGTCAGGCCGCATGGAAGCTGGATCAGGGCCAGCCCGACGCCACCAAATTCTGTGCCATGGCCAAACGCTTTGTGACCGACGCGGCCTTTCGGGTGGCCAATGACTGTCTGCAAATGCATGGCGGATACGGATATCTGGCGGATTATGGCATTGAGAAGATCGTGCGCGATTTGCGGGTGCACCAGATCCTTGAGGGCACAAACGAGATCATGCGCCTGATCACCGCCCGCGCTTTGTTGGCCGAGCATGGACATGGCTGAGGAGGTCCTGATCCGCAAACAGGGGCGCATCGGGCGGATCACACTCAATCGCCCCAAGGCCTTGAATGCGCTCAGCTATCCCATGTGCCTTGCGATCGAGTCGGCACTTGACGCGTGGCGCAACGACGATCAGGTGGCGCTGGTTCTGATCGACGCGGCGGGCACCCGCGCCTTTTGTGCCGGCGGCGATATTCAGGAGCTTTACACCCACGGGCGCAACCGCGATTTTTCCCACGGCCAGCAGTTCTGGCGCGACGAATACCGCCTGAACGCAAAGATCGCGGAATTCCCCAAACCCTATGTCGCCCTGATGCAGGGCTTTACCATGGGCGGTGGTGTTGGAATTTCCTGCCATGGCACGCACCGGATCGTCGGTGAGAGCAGCCGGATTGCCATGCCTGAATGCGGCATTGGCCTTGTGCCCGACGTGGGGGGCTCGCTGTTACTGGCGCGGGCACCGGGACATCTGGGTGAATATCTGGCCCTGACGGCAACACGGATGACGGCAGATGACGCAATTTATGCTGGTTTTGCCGATTGTTACGTCCCTGAGTTAAAGTGGCCCACGGTGATTGACGCGCTGACCGAAAGCGGTGACGCATCTGTGATCACAAATTTTTCCGCCACCCCGCCGCCGGGTCGGCTTGGTGATTTGCAGGGTTGGATCGACGGCCATTTTTCCGCCGCGACGCTTGCAGAGATTGCCCGTTCGGTGCAGGATGATGCCGATCAACGGGCGCAGGAGGCTTTTGAAGCGATGCAGCGCAACTCACCGCTGTCGATGGCGGTGACGGTTCAGCTTTTGCAGCGCTTGCGGGCTGGCACATGCGATATCCGCACCGCCCTTGACCTTGAATTTCGCTATACGTTCCGCGCGCAGGAACATGCCGATTTTCTGGAAGGCATCCGCGCGGCGATCATCGACAAGGACCGCAAGCCGCGCTGGCGGCACCGGGCGCTTGACGCGGTTCCGCCGGGCGAGGTGAGCGCATTGCTGGCCCCTCTGGGGGACAAGAGGCTGAACTTGAAGGAGAGATGACATGAAAATCGGGTTTATCGGGTTGGGCAACATGGGGGCGCCAATGGCCGCCAATCTGGTTGCTGCCGGGCATGAGGTGACGGGTTTTGACGTTGTTGCCCCCTGCCCCAACGGCGTTGTTGCCGCCGACAGCGGGGCAGCAGCCGCCGCCGGGCAGGAGGTTGTGATCACAATGCTGCCGAACGGAGACATCCTGCGTCATGTGGCCGCCGAGATCATCCCGGCAATGCAGGCGGGCGCCCTGTTTCTGGATTGCTCGACGGTGGATGTGGACAGCGCCCGCGATGTTGCCAGTGACGCCATTGCCGCGGGGCTGCTGGCCGCGGATGCGCCGGTCTCGGGGGGGATTGGCGGCGCAACCGCAGGTACCCTCACCTTCATGGCCGGGGGCTCGGATGAGGCCTTTGCCAAGGCCGCGCCGCTGTTTGAGATCATGGGCCAGAAGGCAGTCCATTGCGGCCCCTCGGGCAACGGGCAGGCCGCCAAGATCTGCAACAACATGATCCTCGGAGCGACCATGATCGTCACCTGTGAAGCCTTTGCGCTGGCGGACAAACTGGGCCTGGAGCGGCAAAAGATGTTTGACGTGGTGTCAACCTCGTCGGGATACAGCTGGACGATGAACGCCTATTGCCCGGCCCCCGGCGTTGGCCCGCAAAGCCCGGCGGACAATGATTACAAGCCGGGTTTTGCCTCGGAACTGATGTTGAAGGATCTGCGTCTGTCGCAGCAGGCGGCCTTAAGCGTTGACGCCGACACGCCGCTGGGCGCGGCCGCCACGTCGCTTTACAAGACCTTCGTCGAGGACGAGGATGGCAAGGGGACGGATTTCTCGGCCATGCTGCCCCGGTTTGAAAAGCGCAGCCGCAGCTAGGGCCTGCACCCGCTGACGGCGGTATTGGGCCGCATGGAAAGGAACGAAATGTCCGACTGGATTGCCCGCAGCACCTTGTCCGAGATGCTGGATAGCGAGGCACGTGCGCTGCTTCAGGGGGTTCATGCCGGTCATTTCCCCCGTGACAGCATCTTGTTTCACCCCGGCGATGCGGTGCGCGGGTTTGCCATCGTCCTGTCTGGGCGAGTCGGCGTCTATCTGACCGGACCGGGGGGGCGTGATATCCTGCTTTACGACATCACCCCGGGGCAAACCTGTGTGCAGTCCACCTTGGGAATTCTGGGGGACGAGGATTATTCCGCCGAAGCAATCTGTGAAACAGATTGCGAGCTGGCCCTTATTCCGCGCGATCTGTTTCAGCGCCTGTTGGCCCGCTCTCCGGCGTTTCGCAACTTTGTTTTCGGCGCCTTTGCCAAGCGGTTTCAGAACATGATGCACCTGCTTGAGCAGGTCGCCTTTGTGCGCGTCGAGAACCGTCTGGCCCGGGCGTTGCTGGCCCGGGTCGATGACAGCGGCACGGTGCACGCCACCCATCAAGAGCTGGCAACACAGGTCGGCACCGCTCGCGAGGTGGTGTCGCGCCGGCTGGACACGTTTGCGAAGCGCGGGCTGTTGCGTCTGGAGCGGGGCAGTCTGGAAATCACCGACGCGGCCGGGTTGCGCGAATTTTCAGAAAATTCCTGATAAATTTTCTGACCTTTGTGACCAAGTCACCGACGCGAATGACGACGGGTGCTAGAACGACCTCATCAAACGCCCCAAAGGGGGCTTGCAAACCTGATGAGGAAACTGAAATGTTCAAGAAAAATGTCGGCTCGCTGGACCGTATCCTGCGTTTTGTTCTGGGGATCGTGATGCTGGGCGCATGGTTCATCTATCCCGATCTTGGCTATCGTAACCTGTTGCTGATCGGGATCATCCCGTTGGCCACGTCGCTGATGTCCTCCTGCCCGCTCTACTCAATCTTCGGTCTGTCGACCTGCCCGATGAAAAAGAGCTGACCCGGCAGGGCGGACGTGTTTCAGGCCGGTCCCTTCCCTCGGGCCGGTCTGGGGTACGATTTGCAATAAACGGTGACATATTGTGCGTCATACCGTATATTGTAGGTACAATGCCCATAAATTGGGCGCTACAGGTGGGGAAAAACCATGTTCAAGAATAATGTCGGCGGAATCGACCGGATCATCCGGGCCATTATCGGGGTCGTACTGATCGCGGTCTTTTTCATGTATGCGCATACGACCTGGACTTGGGTTGGCCTGATTGTCGGGCTGGTCCTATTGTTCACGGCGGTCATGTCAAGCTGCCCGATCTACACCGTTCTGGGCCTGCGCACGAACAAACAGGACGACAGCTGAGCGCGCCTTACCGGCGTTTGGCCGTCAGGACGTCCTTCAGATACTGGCCGGTATAGCTGGTTTTCAGCGATGCGATCTGTTCCGGGGTGCCGGTGGCGATGATCTGACCACCGCCATCGCCGCCCTCGGGACCGATATCGATGATATGGTCGGCAGTCTTGATGACGTCGAGGTTGTGCTCGATCACGATCACCGTGTTGCCCTGATCGACCAGCTCGTGCAGAACCTCCAGCAGCTTTTTCACATCCTCGAAATGCAGCCCCGTCGTCGGCTCGTCGAGAATATAGAGGGTGCGCCCGGTTGAGCGTTTGCTAAGCTCCTTGGACAGCTTGACGCGCTGCGCTTCGCCGCCCGAAAGGGTGGTTGCCTGCTGGCCCACCTTGACATAGCCAAGGCCCACCCGCATCAGCGCCGTCATCTTTTCCCGAATGGAGGGAACCGCCTTGAAAAACTGCTCGGCCGCCTCGACATTCATCTCAAGAACGTCTGATATGCTCTTGCCTTTAAACAGAATTTCCAGAGTTTCCCGGTTATAGCGGCGGCCCTTGCAGCTTTCGCAGGTGACATAGACATCGGGCAGAAAGTGCATCTCGATCTTGATGACTCCATCGCCCTTGCACGCTTCGCAGCGCCCGCCCTTGACGTTAAAGCTGAAGCGCCCCGGTTTATAGCCGCGGGCTTTTGACTCCGGCAGGCCTGCGAACCAGTCGCGGATGGGGGTGAAGGCGCCTGTATAGGTGGCGGGGTTACTGCGCGGCGTGCGGCCGATGGGGCGCTGGTCGATGTCGATCACCTTGTCCAGATATTCCAGCCCGCGCACCGCCTCGCAGGGGGCCGGCGTCTGACGCGCGCCGTTCAGGCGCATGCTCGCCGTCTTGAACAGGGTTTCGATGGTCAGGGTCGATTTGCCGCTGCCCGAGACCCCGGTAACACAGGTGAAGGTGCCCAGTGGAAAGCGCGCGGTCACGGTCTGCAGGTTGTTGCCGGTCGCGCCTTTGATCTCCAGAAACTTGCCATTGCCCACGCGGCGTTCGGCTGGGATGGGCACTTCGCGGCTGCCGGACAGGTACTGGCCGGTCAATGACGCCGGGTCACAGGCGATTTTTTCCGGCGGGCCCTCGGCGACGATGCTGCCGCCATGCACTCCTGCCCCCGGCCCCATGTCCAGCACATGGTCGGCGGCGCGGATCGCCTCTTCGTCATGCTCGACGACGATCACCGTATTGCCCTGGTCGCGCAGGTTTCTGAGCGTGTCCAGCAGGCGGCCATTGTCGCGCTGGTGCAACCCGATCGAGGGCTCGTCCAGCACATAGAGCACCCCCGTCAGCCCGCTGCCGATCTGGCTGGCCAGGCGGATGCGCTGGCTTTCGCCCCCGCTAAGCGTGCCGGAATTGCGCGACAGCGTCAGGTAATCCAGCCCGACATTGACCAGAAAGCCAAGGCGTTCGCGGATTTCCTTGAGGATGGCGCGCGCGATCTCGTTCTTTTGCGCGTTCAGCTGCGCGGGCAGGGTCTCAAACCAGTCGCGGGCCTCGCGGATCGACATTTCCACCACCTGCCCCACATGCAGCCCGCCGATTTTCACCGCGCGCGCCGCCTCGTTCAGGCGATAACCGCCGCAGGCGCCGCAGGGGCGGTTGTTCTGGTAACGCTCGAACTCCTCGCGGATCCAGTTGCTGTCGGTCTCGCGATAGCGGCGCTCCATATTGGGGATGATCCCCTCGAAGGCGCGGCTGACCTCGTAAACCCGCCCGCCCTCGTCATAGCGAAAGCGGATTTCCTCGTCGCCCGATCCGTGCAGCATGACCTGTTTCACCTTTTCCGGCAGGTCGCGCCAGGGGGTGTCGCGTTCAAAGCCGTAATGGCGGGCGATGGCCTCGATCGTCTGGCGGAAATAGGGCGACTTTCCCTTGCGCCAGGGGGCCAGCGCACCGTCATACAGCGAAAGAGACGGGTCCGGCACGATCAGGCGTTCGTCAAAGAACAGCTCGACCCCAAGGCCATCGCAATCGGGGCAGGCGCCATAGGGCGCGTTGAAGGAAAACAGCCTCGGTTCGATTTCGGCAATGGTGAAGCCGCTGACCGGGCAGGCAAAGTTTTCCGAAAACGTGATGCGCTCGGCCTCGCCCTCGCCTTCGCGCGGGGCGGTTTCCAGAATGGCGATGCCATCGGCCAGATTGAGCGCCGTGCGCAGGCTGTCGGCAAGCCGCGTCTCCAGCCCCTCGCGGATGATGATGCGGTCAACCACCACGTCGATGTCATGGCGGAATTTCTTGTCCAGCTTGGGCGCGTCCTCGATTTCATAGAACTGCCCGTCGATCTTGAGCCGCTGAAAACCCTGCTTTTGCAGCTCCAGAAACTCCTTGCGGTATTCGCCCTTGCGGTCGCGCACGATGGGGGCCAGCAGATAGGCGCGCGTGCCTTCCTCCATCGCCATGATGCGATCGACCATCTCGGAAACCTGCTGCGCCTCGATCGGCAGGCCCGTCGCCGGGCTATAGGGCGTGCCCACGCGGGCAAACAACAGGCGCAGATAGTCGTAGATTTCCGTCACCGTGCCCACCGTCGAGCGCGGGTTCTTGCTGGTGGTCTTCTGCTCGATCGAGATGGCGGGGCTGAGGCCGGTAATATGGTCGAGATCGGGTTTCTGCATCATGTCCAGAAACTGGCGCGCATAGGCCGACAGCGATTCGACATAGCGGCGCTGCCCCTCGGCATAGATGGTGTCAAACGCCAGGCTCGATTTCCCCGAGCCCGACAGCCCCGTGATCACCACCAACTGGTCGCGCGGAATTCGGACGTCGATGGATTTCAGGTTATGCTCGCGCGCGCCCCTGATTTCGATAAATTTCTGCTCGACCATTGGGTGATGCTCCGGCTTTCTGCCTTGTGCCAATCCTTGTCCTCTGTTTGGAACAAACCGTGATCGTTCTCAAGGGCGAATCGTGCGTTGTCTTTCCTGAAATCCCAACCTATCAGGGCTGAGGCCGGAATACGCCCCAGAAAATTGCCGCACGAGTGGGCAAAAAAAACTCCGTTGCGGGCGGCGTCAACATGAAGAATATACCTTATATGACGGTTTTTTATAGATAAAAAAATATATTCCAAAACACGCAATTATTTTCTGGAAATATTAGAAAGAACGCATATATTCCCCTCAACATGACGACAATTTCCGGTCAGGGAAGGCCAGAAAGACACGCAACCAAAAAGGAAGACCGACATGAATTTCGGATTTGCCCGCTCGTTTCGAAACGCACAACCCGCCGTGCGCCCGCTGCCTGCCCAAGAGGCCGTGCGCCGCGCCGCCGCCGGTGAGATCACGCTGATCGACGTGCGTGATCACAACGAAGTCGCCCAGAGCGGCAAGGCCAAGGGGGCCATTCATATCCCCCTGTTCATGCTGAACACCAAGGCCGACCCCCGCCACCCCGAGTTTCACCCGGCGCTGAGCACCGACAAGCCGGTTGCCGTCTATTGTGCCTCGGGCGCGCGTTCGCAAATGGCCGGTCAGGCGCTGGCGCAGTTCGGTTTTTCCGAGGTATACAACCTTGGCGGGCTGTTCCACTGGCAGGCCGCGGGCGGCGCCATCGAGCGCTGATTGCCAAAGACCATTCAGCCGCCTGAAATTACCGGCCCATAATGGTTTTGACATAAGATTCGGTCTCGGGGAACGGCGGCACGTCTTTATAGGCGACCACCGCCTCGGGACCAGCGTTATATGCGGCCACCGCCAGCTTCCAACTGCGAAACCGCATATATTGCTGCTTGAGATAAAGCGCGCCACCTTTCAGATTTGCCTCGGGATCATAGGGATCAATACCCAGACGGCGCGCGGTATCGGGCATTAGCTGGGCCAGACCGATGGCCCCGTCAGCCGAGCGGGCCTCGGGGTTCCAGTTGCTCTCCATCTGGATCAGCCGGGCAAAAATATCCTTGGGCACGCCAAATTCCGCCGCCGCCTTTTCCGCCATGGGCAGGTATTTTCCGTGATATTCACCGAGATAGCGCGGCAGATCCGGGTTTTCCGGCAACAGGCGTTTTGAATCCTCGTATTCCGTTGCCAGCCGCCCATCGAGCAGCTTTTTCTGAGCCGCACTGATGCCCCAATGGCTTTTGCCGCCCGCCAAACCCGCCTGCCCCAGCACAAGCTGCGCGCCCAGCAGCAAGGTCAGCAGCGCCAGACGTGAATGGTTGTCCCAAGGCAAAGCCACTGACGTTATTCCTCGATCAGGGATTTTCCCAGCAGGTCCTCGACCAGCAGGCTGACCAGTTGGTTGCGCCCCGAAACGCCGGCCTTGCGGAAAACCGCGTTCAGATGCGCCTTGATTGTGCCCTCGCTTGAACCGCGCAGCCCGGCGATTTCGGTGTTGCTCATCCCCTTGATGGCGAAAAGCGCAACATCACGCTCGGACGGGGTCAGGCTCCATTCGCTGAAATAATCCTCGATGACCCCGCTCAGCGCCCCGGTGGCCACGCGCAGGCTGCGCTCTTGCTGATCGTTTCGCCGCATCAGATCGCGGAAATACCGCACCTCGATCCAGATCGCCAGAATCAGGCCGACGGTGGCAACGGCCTCGATCACCAGATGAAAACTGATCCCCGAGGGAAGGCGGCTTTCGTGGATGACATCGGTCACAAAGACCGAAGCGCAGAACAATTGGACAACAATCAGAACCGTCAGAAAAATGATGCGCCCGTCCGAAAGCATGTCGGTCATCCCCGTCAAGAGCCGCGGTAATTGCAGCCCCCCTTGGCATAGCTTTTCGCGCTCGTGACTGCAAGGGACGCTGACGCAAAGGCAGGACAGGAGCCGCGGGCGCAGGTGGCACAGGCAAGGGCGAGCCGCTGCAAAAAAAGAAAAATCGACACGGAAATTCATCTGTCTTTCATCTTTTGCCGTTGCCCTGTAAACCATGTCGAACACGCAAAGGAATCGACGTTCGGACTGAACGACGGGAACAAATGGCGAGGCATGATCGGGCGGGGCGACAGGCCCGCCGCGGGACGACACGCAACAACACAGGACTTGGAGAGGGCAACATGGCAGGATCGGTCAACAAGGTCATTATCATTGGCAATCTGGGGCGCGACCCCGAGGTGCGCACATTTCAGAACGGCGGCAAGGTCTGCAACCTGCGCATTGCGACCAGCGAAACATGGCGCGACAAATCCACCGGCGAGCGGCGCGAGCGCACGGAATGGCACTCGGTCGCGATCTTTCAGGAGGGGCTGGTCCGGGTGGCTGAGCAATATCTTCGCAAAGGCTCGACCGTTTATGTCGAGGGCAAGCTGCAAACCCGCAAATGGCAGGACCAGTCGGGCAACGACCGCTATTCGACCGAGGTTGTCCTGCAGGGCTTTGACGGCAAGATGGTGATGCTGGGCGGGCGCAATGATCAGGGCGGCGGCTATGACAACGGGCCATCGGGCGGTTTTGACAACGGACCCGCCTCGGGCGGCCCTTCGGCCCCGGTTGGCGGTCTGGACGACGACATCCCGTTCTGATCCAACCCCGAAACCTTTACAATGGGCCGTGTGCAAATTCACGGCCCATTTCTTTTGCCTGTGCCATCCCGCAAGGTCGCTTATATTTGCGCCAAAGTCGGAAACCGGCCACGACGGCGGCAAAAACGCGCCTAGAAGGCCCTTAACACATGAAAGGAATCGGCCCATGCCCGATATCACCATCGTCTATTGGCGCGATATTCCCGCGCAGGTCATCGTCGGAAAAGGCCGGCGCGCCAACAAGAAGCAGTTGCCGGAGCGTTTTGAAAAGGCCATTGACAGATGCGCGATGAGGGTTGGCGCCCGCGACACCGATGCTTATCTGGCAGATTGGCGCAAGGCGGTCACGGGCTCGGCCGACGGCGAAGGTCAGGCGATAGCCGCGGCACAAACGGCGCAACTGGAGGCGGCCTATGACGACGCCCGTCTAAAGGCATTGATCGAAAACGACGGCTGGGAAACGGGGCCGAAATAGCCCCCGCTTGCGCCGCGCAACACAGCAAAAGGAGCGGAACCGATGGCACGCATGGGACTGGGGCGAAAACTGGAAAGCGTGGCGCCCTTTGATGCACCGCTGGCCGATTTCCTTGACGGGTTCTCGATCGAGGTCATGCCCCGCACCGCCGCCAGAATCGACGATTTCCGCCCGCTCCTACCAGCGGGGACGCGGGTTTATATCGCCCATATCGACGGAACGCCCATTGACGAGATGATCCAGACGGCCGCGCGCATCCGCGCCGAGGGTTTCCCGGTCATGCCGCATTTTCCCGCTCGCCTGATCCCCGATCGTGCCACCTTGGCAGAATGGATCCGGCGCTATCGCGACGAAGCAGATGTTGATCAGGCGCTGCTGCTGGCCGGCGGCCTGTCCCGGCCCCGGGGCGACTATGTCGATTCGTTGCAACTGCTGGAGAGCGGCCTTTTCGATGCCGCGGGCTTTGGGCGTTTGCATGTCGCCGGCCACCCCGAGGGCAACCGGGACATCGACCCGGACGGCGGGCGGCGCAATGTCGATGCCGCGCTCATGCGCAAGCAGGATTATGCCAACCGTACTGATGCCAAAATGGCGATCGTGACGCAGTTCTGCTTTGAAACGGCGCCGGTCATCCGCTGGGCGGATAGCCTGAAACAGGCGGGAATCGATCTGCCCATCCATATCGGCGTGGCGGGGCCGGCAAAACTTCAGACGATGATCAAATTTTCCATTGCCTGCGGGGTCGGGCCGTCGCTGCGCGTCCTGCAACGCCGGGCGCGGGATGTGACCAAGCTTTTGCTGCCGTTCGAGCCCACGTCATTTTTGGCCGAGCTTGCCCGGCATCGCGCAAAAAACCCCGATTTCAATATCACACGGGTGCATTTTTTCCCGCTGGGCGGTATCAAAGCGGGCGCAACATGGGCTATAGACCACGCCAAGGCCACTCCGGCCGCGCCAGCACCGAACTCCTGAGGAACCCGACTTATGACACAGACTGTTGTCGAATCAAAAACCAAGACCGCGATCATCGGATTTGATCAACCCTTTTGCGTGATCGGAGAGCGGATCAACCCCACCGGGCGCAAGAAACTAGCCGCCGAACTGGAAGCGGGCGATTTCTCGACCATTGAAAAGGACGCGCTTGCACAGGTGGCCGCCGGGGCGACGATGCTGGATATCAACGCCGGTGTGGTTTACAACTCAAACCCCAATCCCAACGAGACCGAGCCGCCTCTGATGACGGAAATCATCAAGCTGGTTCAAGGGCTTGTTGACGTTCCTTTATGTATCGACAGCTCGGTTCCGGCCGCGCTTGAGGCCGGTCTGGCAGTCTGCGAGGGGCGGCCGCTGCTGAATTCGGTGACCGGCGAAGAGGATCGCCTTGCCGCCATCCTGCCGCTGGTCAAGAAATACAACGTCCCCGTCGTTGCCATCAGCAATGACGACAGCGGCATCTCCGAGGATCCCGACGTGCGCTTTGCCGTGGCCAAGCGGATCGTCGAGCGTGCCGCCGATTTTGGCATCCCTGCGCATGACATCGTGGTGGACCCGCTGGTCATGCCCATTGGGGCCATGGCGACGGCGGGTTTGCAGGTATTCCAACTGGTGCGCCGACTGCGCAACGAACTGGGCGTCAACACCACCTGCGGGGCCTCCAACATCAGCTTTGGTTTGCCGAACCGGCACGGGATTAACGCCGCCTTCCTGCCCATGGCCATTGCCAGCGGCATGACCAGTGCCATCATGAATCCGGTGCGCCCGCAAGAGATGCACGCCATTCGCGCCGCCAATTTCCTGATGAACAACGACCCCCACGGGGCCGACTGGATCAGGGCTAACAAGCCGGTACTGGCCGAAGGCGAGGTCGAGGCCGGAGCCCGGGGCGCACGCGCCGGACGCCGCCGCCGCCGTCGCCCCAGTTGACCCCACCCCCATCACTTCGGCGTCAACTCGGTATTGCGGACGCGACAAGCACCGTCGCCGCTGTTAGGTTTGGGTGACCGTTCCCTAGTGCAGCCAATGATATGTCCCTGACGATCCTGCCTTGCCCATGCTTTTGCCACGGGGGCACCAGTGCCTGATCTCTGGCCGGCGCTGATGCGCACCATCCTGCGCCTGCTGCTGATCTTTGGGCTGGTGGCGCTGGTCAGCCTCGGGCTGGACTGGGTCAAGCCGGCAATCGAAGGTGCCGCGGGAACCGGTACGCGGGTTGCAATCGGCGGCGTGATGGTGCTGGGGCTTGTCGTCTATGCGATCCTGATGGCGGTGCCCTTTGTGCCCGGAGTCGAGGTTGGTGTATCGCTGTTGATGATGCAGGGCGCGCGGATTGCGCCGTTCGTCTTTCTGGCCACCTTTACCGGGCTCAGCATCGCCTATCTGTTCGGTCGGCACGTGCCGCTTGGGGTGCTGAAGGGCGGTTTTGCCGATCTGGGGCAAAAACGCATCGTGCGGCTGCTGGAGCGGCTGGAGCCGCTGGACCACACGGCGCGGCTGCAGATGTTGCGTCAAGGTCTGCCGCGCTGGTTGCAGGTACCGCTGGTGCGCTATCGCTATCTTTCCGTGGCGCTGGCCCTCAATATTCCCGGCAATGCGCTGATTGGCGGCGGCGGCGGCATTGCCATGGTGGCCGGTCTCAGCGGCATTTTTAACACCCGCCTGATCCTTGTCACCTTTGCGCTGGCGGTGTCTCCGGTGCCGATTCTGGTGATGATTTTTGGCATGGATGTGCTCAGCTGGTGGAGCTAGGCGCGGGCTCGCTGCCGCAACTGACACTTCTTCTGCCGCCCTGGACCTTGCCGCCACGTCTCAGCACGTTACAAAGGCGCAAACCATGCGGAAAGAACGATGTCAGAGCAGAATCCACTTGTGATTTTCACCCCGTCCGGAAAACGCGGCCATGTGGCGCCGGGAACGCCGGTTTTGCAGGCGGCCCGGCAACTGGGGGTCGATCTTGATTCGGTTTGCGGCGGGCGGGGAATCTGCTCGCGCTGCCAGATCACGCCGATGTTCGGCGAGTTTCCCAAACACGGGATCACGGTCGCATCCGCGGCGCTAAGCCCCTGGAACACAGTTGAAGAGCGCTACCGATCCAAGCGCGGCCTGCCCGACGGGCGGCGCCTTGGCTGTCAGGCCAAAATCCAGGCCGATGTGGTGATCGATGTCCCGCCCGAAAGCCAGGTCCACAAACAGGTTGTGCGCAAGCGCGCCGAGGTCCGCAATATCGTGATGAACCCCGCCGTGCGTCTCTATTATGTCGAGGTCGAGCCCCCGGACATGCACGACCCCTCGGGCGATCTGGAGCGTCTCGGCGCGGCGCTCAGCGCGCAGTGGGACCTGCCGCCGCTGACCGCCGGTCTGGATGTCCTGCAGAGCTTGCAGGCGATTCTGCGCAAGGGCGCGTGGCGCGTAACCTGCGCCATTCACGATGCCGGAGATGACCGTACGCCTCAGATTCTGGCGCTCTGGCCGGGGTTTTACGATGGCGGCATTTACGGCCTTGCGATCGACCTTGGCTCGACCACCATCGCGGCCCATCTTTGCGATCAGAAAAGTGGCGCGGTGCTTGCCTCGGGCGGGGTCATGAACCCGCAGATCCGCTTTGGCGAAGACCTGATGAGCCGCGTCAGCTATTCCATGATGAACCCTGAAGGCGCGCGCGAAATGACCGCCGCAGTACGGGCCGGGCTGAACGATCTGATCGCCGATGTCGCACGCGAGGCCGATGTCGCACCTCGGCTGATTCTGAACGCGGTGTTTGTGATGAATCCGGTCATGCATCACCTGCTGCTGGGGATCGACCCTTATGAGCTGGGTCAGGCCCCGTTTGCGCTGGCCAGCTCGCAGGCCATGAACCTTGATGCAAGCGCGCTGGAGCTGAGCACCCTGCCCTCTGCTGCACAGGTCTATATCCTGCCCTGTATTGCCGGCCATGTCGGCGCCGATGCGGCAGCGGTGACCCTATCCGAGACGCCCCACCTCTCCGACGATCTGGTGTTGTTGGTGGATGTCGGGACGAACGCCGAGATCCAGTTGGGCAACCGGCACCGCCTACTGGCCTGCTCGTCGCCCACCGGCCCCGCCTTTGAGGGCGCGCAGATTTCCAGCGGCCAACGGGCCGCCCCCGGTGCGATCGAACGCGTTCGAATCGATCCCAAGACCAAAGAGCCGCGTTTTCAGGTCGTCGGCTGCCCGCTGTGGTCTGATGATCCTAACTTTAATGACGCGACACAAGATACTGGAATCACTGGTATTTGCGGATCTGGTATCATCGAGGTTGTGGCCGAGATGCGCATGAGCGGTATCCTGGACCAGAACGGCCTGATCGGCAGTCCCGAGCAGATCGGCAGCCCGCGCACCATCCTTGAGGGCCGCACCTATTCCTACCTCCTGCACGATTCCAGCGCCGCCGGCGGGCCAAGGATCACCGTCACCAACCGCGACATCCGCGAAATCCAGATGGCCAAGGCGGCACTTTATTCGGGGGCACGGCTGTTGATGGACAAGCTGAAGGTCGATCGCGTTGATCGGATCGTGTTGGCCGGGGCGTTCGGGGCGCATATCTCGCCTTTGCACGCGATGGTTCTGGGGATGATCCCCGATTGCCCGCTGGACAGGGTCTCATCGGCTGGAAATGCGGCGGGAACCGGGGCGCGCATTGCCCTTTTGAACTGTCGCTCGCGCCGCGAGATCGAAACCCTCGTGCATCGGATCGACAAGATCGAGACCGCCATCGAGCCGCGCTTTCAAGAGCATTTCGTCAACGCCAGCGCCATCCCCAACGCGGTCGAGCCGTTCCCGGTTCTCAACAGCATCGTCACCCTGCCCGATGTCAATTTCAACAGTCAGAGTGGCGACGGCGCGGGCGGTCCAACAGGCGGTGGACGCCGCCGCAGACGCCGCCGGTGAAATCCCGCTTGACGCGCGCCTTGGTGCGGCTTAGGAAGCCGCCTGCGCGGGTATGGTGAAAAGGTATCACGCGAGCTTCCCAAGCTTAAGTTACGGGTTCGATTCCCGTTACCCGCTCCAGATCACGACAAATACGATATCACGACAAATACGACCGGGCGCAACCGGCGACGCATGTTGGAGACGCGGAGAGATCGCGCACGACATTGTGCACGATAACACGCACGGGGCTTCACATCTGCGTGGGTGCGGGTTTCGGGGCTGGCAGCCGCGCGAAAATGTGGTTTTATGGCATAAATCGCGCAAGTATTCGGAAAAACTGCATGAACTCGCCTCTCAGAACGGCCCGTCCCCAACCGCTCGCCGACCCGATTCTTGACAAGTTTCAGGATAAATTCCTCACCGCCGACGGGCAGGCACGAGCATCGGTCAGGCTGCGCCGGCTGGAAACCCTGTGGTTCAACACCGGCACCCTCTGTAATATCGAATGCGTGAACTGCTATATCGAAAGCTCGCCGCTCAACGACCGTCTGGCGTATCTGACGCGGGAGGACATGCTGCCGTTTCTGGATGAGATCGCCACCGATGACTGGCCGGTGCGCGAAATCGGCTTTACCGGGGGTGAGCCGTTCATGAACCCGGCCATGATCGACATGGCCGACGAGGCGTTGAGCCGGGGTTTTGAGGTTCTGATTCTGACCAACGCCATGCGCCCGATGATGCGCCCGAAAATGCAGGAGGGGCTGGCCGGGTTGATCGCGCGGTTCGGCGACCGGCTGACGCTGAGGGTTTCACTGGATCACCACATGGCCGAGTTCAACGACCAGATCCGCGGTCAGGGCAGTTTTGCCTGCGCGATCGAAGGCATGCTGTGGCTTCGCGATCTAGGGGCCCAACTGGCGGTAGCGGGGCGCACGCTCTGGTCGGAAACCGAAGCGCGCTCGCGGGCCGGATATGCCGCCCTGTTCCGCCGCCATGATCTGGCCATCGACGCCCATGATCCCAGCCGGACCGTGCTGTTTCCCGAAATGGACGAGACCGCAGATGTTCCAGAAATTACAACATCTTGCTGGGGGATATTAAACAAGAATGCGGCTGATGTGATGTGCGCCGGATCACGCATGGTGATCAAGCACCGGGGCGCTGATCACGCTGTCGTTCAGGCCTGTACATTGCTGCCTTACGATCCGGCCTTCGAGATGGGGAAAACCCTCTATGAGGCCGGCTCGGACGTCTATCTCAAGCACCGGCATTGCGCGAAATTCTGCGTGCTCGGCGGGGCCTCCTGCAGCGCCTAAACCTGCCTTCTACAAGGGTTCAGCCCACCCGCGCGGCAAGCGCATCCTCCAGAACCGCGCGAACCGCGGCCAGATCCACCGAATCGGCGACAAATGCCTGCCCGATATCACGGGCCAACACAAAGCGGGTCCGCCCGTCTTTGACCTTTTTGTCCTGCGCCATCAGCGCCAGCAGGCCCGTCGCATCGGGCAGATCGGCCTTGATGTCAGCAAGATCGCTCATCATCCCCATTTGCGCCAGATGCGCGCGCAGGCGCGAGGGGCATTCTTGCGCGCAATAGCCCAGCTGTTGGGACAATTCAAACGCCAGCGCCGCCCCGATGGCCACGCCCTCGCCATGCAAAAGCCGCGCCCCGTCATAACCGGTTGCGGCCTCCAGCGCGTGCCCAAAGGTGTGCCCCAGATTCAAAAGCGCACGATCGCCGTGTTCCAACTCGTCCCGAACGACGATCTCGGCCTTCATCTCGCAAGAGCGGCGCACCGCATAGGCTCGCGCCGCCATGTCTCCGGCCGCCAGCGCCGGGCCGTTTTCCTCGAGCCAGTCGAAAAATGCCGCATCCCCCAACAGCCCGTATTTCATCACCTCGCCATATCCGGCGATAAAGTCCCGCGGCCTCAGCGTTCCGAGCAGTGCGATATCGGCCAGAACCAGCGTCGGTTGCTTGAAGGCCCCAACCAGATTCTTGCCCTCGGCGGTGTTGATCCCGGTCTTGCCGCCAACCGAGCTGTCCACCTGCGCCAGCAATGTCGTCGGGATCTGCACGAACCGCACCCCGCGCCGTAGAATGGCCGCGGCAAAGCCGGTCAGATCGCCAATGACCCCGCCCCCCAGCGCCACCACGATATCGTCGCGTTCGATTTTTTCAGAAAGCAGCCACGCGATCACCTGTTGCAGGCGATCCCATGATTTGGTTGCTTCCCCCGCCGGCAGGGCCAGCGCGGCGTGTTCGATCCCCGCTTGGGTCAGCGCCTCGCGCAGGCTGTCCAGATGCAGGGCGGCGACGGTCTGATCGGTGATGATCGCCAGCTTTGGACGGCGCAAAAAAGGTGCGATCAGCGCACCGGCACGCGCGATCAGGCCCGGTCCGATGTGGATATCATAGGCCCGCGCGGCCAGCTCGACCCTCAGACGCGTTTCAGTCATGTGCTTTGCCTTTCTCCGTGGCCACCTTGCGCAACACCCCCGAGGGATGCGCCAGCAACGCCTTTCGTACCTTGTCCGCCATGTCCTGCACCGAAAGGTTGGGCCCCGCCTCGACCTCCAGATCCGCCTCGCGGTAAAAGGGGGTGCGCGCGGCCAGCAATTCAAACAATCTGGCGCGCGGATTGGCAACCCGCAACAGCGGTCGCGTGTCCTTGTGGCGCACCCGCGACCACAAAAGCTGTGGGTCCGCCTTCAACCAGACGGACAGGCCCAGCCTCGCAACTAGGGCGCGGTTCTCGTCCCGCAGCCACGCGCCTCCTCCTGTAGACAGGACCGCAGGGGTGCCGGCCAGCAGGCGCTTCAGGACCAGCGATTCCTTTTCGCGAAAGAAATCTTCGCCATAGGTCTCAAAAATCTCCGCGATGCTCAGATCCGCCGCAGCGACAATCTGGCTGTCGGAATCAAGGAAGGGAACCCCGATCAGATGCGCCAGCGCCGTGCCCACCGCCGTCTTGCCCGCGCCCATCATACCGACCATCACCACCGATTTCTGCAACATATAGCGCGACATTCCGCCGATTTCCCTCGATTTTCCCGCAGCGTGATAAACTGGCGCCTGAATGACGTGAAATCACCGGCAAAGCAATATATAGTGAAACAGAAATACAGCCAAAGCCCCGATGCGGGCTGAAACACGAGGCAAGAGCATGATCTGGCGCATATTGAAATGGAGTCTCATTCTGGTCGTTATCGGCGTCGCGGTGGTGACCGGCTACAGTTTTTTGGGAGACTTTTCCGCCCCCGGCCAACCGACTGAAACCGCGGTGACGATCAATGTGGATTAGCCCACGCGCCCTGACCGCGAGCGTGCTGGCCCTGTCGTTGGCCCAACCTCTGGTGGCCGGACCGGCGCAATATAAGGCTGAGGGGCCAGATAAGGTTACGGGGCCAGCACGACCACAGCCTGCGGGGCCAGCACGACCACAGCCTGCGGGGCCAGCACCGCTATCCGCCATCGACTGGCTGTCAAAATCGGTCAAGGAAAAACCCGCCCGGCCGGTGCCAACGCCGACACCGCCGCCGGGGCAGACGCCTGTGCCTCAGGGCCCGCAGCCCCTCGCGAACACCCCCGCAGGCTCCGCCGTAAATGCGCCAGATACCGGCACAGACGGCGCGACGGCGGGCAGCGGCGATCAGACGACCGCGACACCACCCCCGGCAGAGATACTCCCAACGACCCCTTCTGATCAGTCGCCCACAGCACCAACCACAGCGCCTTCCTCCCCCCCCGACTCTGCGCCAGCGCAGCCGGAGATTACCGTCAGCCGCATTGGCGATGTGCAAAAAGACGCGGTCGGATTGCTGCCGGGCTCGATCTCGGGGCTGCCCAGCAATTTCTGGGGCGATTCCGATGTGCAGACGATTGCCGGACTGATTTCCAAGCAACCCACCGACGGCCTTCCGGCGCTGCTGTCGATGCTCTACACGATCCTGCTAGCCGAGGTCGATGCCCCCACCGGCGATACCAGCGGCGCACGCTTGCTGCTGGCGCGCACCGACAAATTGCTGGATCTGGGGGCGCTGGAACAGGCGCAGGCCCTGTTGGAACGCGCCGGTCCCGATCAAGCCGAAATTTTTCGCCGATGGTTTGATGTCAGCCTGCTGACCGGGCATGTGGATCATGCCTGTACGGCCATGCAGGCCGCCCCCGGCTTTGCCCCGACCTTGCAGGCGCGCATCTTTTGCCTTGCACGCAATGGCGACTGGAACGCCGCCGCCGTCACCCTTGCGACAGGCGAAACGCTGGGGTTCATCAAAAAGGCCGATGCGGATCTCTTGGCCCGATTCCTTGACCCCGGCATGTATGAGGGGACCCCGGACCTGCCGGTGCCCTCGCCCCTGACGCCGCTTGACTTTGCCATGCGCGAGGCGATCGCCCAACCGCGGCCCAAGGGGGCCTTGCCACCAGCATTTCTAAGCGCCGATCTGTCCGCCAACAGCCCATGGCGCTCTGAAATCGAGGCCGCCGAGCGTCTGGTGCGCCTACAGGCCCTTACGCCGAACCGCCTGATCGAGCTTTATACCGCCCGCCCCCCGGCCGCCTCGGGCGGGATCTGGGACCGAGTTGCGGCCATTCAGGCCTTTGACGTGGCCCTGTTGTCGGGTGATGCGGCAGAGGTGTCAAAAACCCTGATCCCGGCCTATGACAAGATGCGGGACGTCGGCCTTGTGGTGCCGTTTGCCGCGCATTACGCCGAACGTCTGATGGGTTTTGCCCTGACCCCACCGGCCCGCGCGATCACGTTCAAACTGGAGATGCTGTCCAAATCCTACGAATCTGCGGCCCGAAAATTCACCCCCAAGAAACAGAAAGACATTTTTGTTCAGGCGGTTGCACTGGGGCGACTGGATGGAATAACACCCAAGGGGCCGCTGCAAAAAGCAATCTCGGATGCATTTCTGCAACCGGCCCCCCGCGGGGCGCTGTTTGACCTGCTGTCCAAGGGCCGCCTTGGCGAAGCGATCCTGAAGGCAATGCTGCTGTTGAAAAACGGCCCTTTCGCAGACCCCGGGGACATTCGCACTGCCCTTGCGGTTTTTCGTGCGGTTGGCCTTGAGGATACGGCGCGGCGCACTGCAATCGAGCTGTTGCTGCTGGAGCAGCGCGGCTGATGCGCGCGAAAATTCAGGGTTTTCTGCAGGCGGCGCGGGCCGAACTGGGCCTCTCTGACAATTCGATTCTAGCCTACAGCCGCGATCTCGGTGATTTCGCCACCTACATTGCGGCACGAAATCTAACGTTTGATTCACTGGGGCGGGCGGAGATTCAGGCCTATCTGCTGTCCCTCGATGCTGGCGGACTTTCGCCTGCGACCCGGGCCCGGCGGCTTTCGGCCCTGCGCCAATTCTTTCGCTTTGCCTTTGAGGAAGGCTGGCGAAAAGACGACCCCGCAGCTCGAATAAAAGGCCCGGCTCGGCGCAAGAGCCTCCCCAAAACCCTTACTGAACAGGAGGTTGACCGGCTTTTGACCTGCGCCGCCGAATTCGGGAATACGCCGTATGAAAGCGCCCGCACGCTCTGCCTGATGCAGCTTCTCTATGCCACGGGCATGCGTGTTAGCGAACTGGTCTCGCTGCCGGTCAACGCCGCCCGGGGCGACCCTCACATGCTCCTGATCCGGGGAAAAGGGGGCAAGGAACGCATGGTGCCGCTTTCAAACAGCGCCCGCATCGCCTTGCAAAACTGGCTCAGCCTGCGCGATGGGGCCGAGGAAAGCAGGCAACAGAAAACCGGTCGTCCGCCCTCGCCCTTTCTCTTTCCCGGTCGCGGAAAAGAAGGGCATCTGGGGCGCGTCTGGTTCTATGGGTTGGTGCGGACACTTGCCGAGGCCGCCGGCCTTGGGTCGCGCGAGGTCACCCCCCATGTGTTGCGTCACGCCTTTGCCTCACATCTGCTGGCCCACGGCGCCGATCTCAGGGTCATTCAAACCCTGCTGGGGCACGCCGATATCTCGACCACTGAGATCTACACCCATGTTCTGGACGCGCGCCTAAAGGCTCTGGTCCTGCAACATCATCCCCTTGCGCACGCCATCGACCCAAAACCTGATCCGTGACCGGGACGCGCGAATATGACTGAACGGGCGGGTCCTAATTTTCCGTCACAACCCGGCAATCGTTTGCCCCTGCCGCCGCGGCTTTTTTCGCGCATTTTGCCAATGCTGCATCGCGCGCCGCCGCCAGCGAAGCCGCCCGCGTCGCATATCCCCAATTGCCGCTGGCAGGCGAGATTGCAAAGGCTTTGTTGCGTCCGGCAAAGCGGTATTTCTTGCGGAAAACCTTGGTTGCATTCATGCTGAGGCTAAAGGCCGACGGCCCTTTGTATCCCTTTGGAACAAAGCGGGCAACAATCACGCAATCACTTGATTGCTTTTTCTTTTTCGAACTACAGCCAGAAATTGCTGCGGCTTCGGCAGCCGCGACCGAATGATAATTGATCGCCTGAAAGGCCGAGCCCGCCTCGAGCCCCTCGTCCGGACTGACGGCCATCGCCTCGTAATATTTCTGGATCTGCCCCGCTGCCTTGATCGCCGGAAGCAACGCTGCCGGGATCAGATCGGGTCGCAAGATCTGAACCTCGGCCTTGCCCTTCCCAGTGCGATAAAGCTGCCGCGCAACCTGTCGCGCATGCGGAACGCCCTGCGCAAATGCCGCGATCGAACCGGCAACCACCACGACGACCGCGCCGCCACACACAAACTTGAACTTTTTCACCGTCAGGCTCCCCATTGTTGCCGATCATTGTTCGCGCGTTCCATCGCACCGCTTCCCTTTTGATACGCAAGCGCGCACCCAAGTTCAAACGGCAGAACGCGGAAATTATCCATATTTTCGGTAAATTCCGTCAATGCAGGCCCGATTGTCGCCGCTTTACAAACAATTAAGCCCTCTTCCGAGCGGCATTTTCAACTGGACAGCCGATCCTGGGCTGATAGCTTCGCGTCATTCAACGAAAGGAATCCCCTGATGTCGCTTGAAAAGGTTCTGGCACATATTGACGACGACCTTGAAAATTCCACCGACCGTTTGATGGAACTGCTGCGCATTCCCTCGATCTCGACGGATCCGGCCTATAAACATGACTGCGCCCGTGCCGCCGACTGGCTGGTGAAGGCGCTCTCAGACCTTGGTTTTCAGGCCGGAACCCGACCGACCGAGGGCCATCCAATGGTTGTTGCCCACGCCGAAGGTTCGGGCCCGCATGTGTTGTTTTATGGTCATTATGACGTGCAACCCGTTGATCCCGTTGACCTTTGGGATAATCCTCCGTTTCAGCCCCGGCTGGAGAAAACCCCCGGGGGGACGGTTATTCGCGCACGCGGTGCCAGCGATGACAAGGGACAGTTGATGACCTTTCTTGAGGCCTGTCGCGCCTGGCGGGCAGTGAACGGGCAATTGCCCGCGCGCGTCTCGATCTTTTTTGAGGGCGAGGAAGAAAGCGGCTCACCCTCACTGGTTCCGTTCATGCGTGAAAACGCGGCCGAGTTGAAGGCCGATATCGCGCTGATCTGCGACACGGGGATGTTTGGCCAGAACACGCCCGCAATCGTGACCATGCTGCGCGGCCTCCTGGCTGAAGAAGTTGTGATCACAGGCGCAAACAAGGATTTGCACTCGGGCATGTATGGGGGGATTGCGCGCAACCCGATCCATGTTCTCAGCCGCATAATCGCGGGTCTTCACGATGAGACGGGACGCGTGACTCTGCCCGGATTTTATGACGGTGTACCGGACCTCCCGCAGCAGATTCGCCACCAGTGGCAGAAACTGTCATTTGATTCCAAACAGTTTTTAGGCGATGTCGGCTTGTCTCTGCCCGCCGGTGAAAAGGACCGCACACCGCTGGAAATGATCTGGTCGCGACCGACATGCGAGGTCAACGGGATCTCTGGCGGGTATGAAGGAGATGGGTTCAAGACCGTTCTGCCGGCAAAAGCCCGGGCCAAGATCAGCTTTCGTCTGGTGGGCACGCAGGACCCCGAACAGATCCACGCCAATTTCGTCGCCTATGTCAAATCCTGCCTGCCGGCCGATTGCGGTGTCGAATTCCCGCTGGGGCACGGCGCGCCAGCAAGCCAGATGAGCACCGAAAACCCCGCCTTTGAGGCCGCGCGCCGCGCGCTTTCCGACGAGTGGTCGCAGAGCGCCGCCTATATCGGCTGTGGCGGTTCAATCCCGATTGCCGGACATTTCAAGGAAATCCTCGACATGGATGCGCTGCTGGTCGGTTTTGGTCATGACGACGACCAGATCCATTCACCCAACGAGAAATATGACCTTGAAAGCTATCACAAGGGAATACGCAGTTGGGCGCGAATTCTCGCCGGCCTGACCTGAGGCCCCTGCCCTTTTAGACCCCCTCGACAAAAGTATACTCGCGCTCGGCGGCGGGCAGCCCGTATTCCAGCGCGGCCTGATATTCCGGACCGTTGTAAAATGCGAGAGCCGTTTGCATGTCCTTGAAACGGATAATGACGTTGCGCGCGCGCCCCTGCCCCTCCATCTGCTGGCAGGCGCCGCCCCGCGCCAGAAACTCACCGCCATATTTTGCCACCGCCGGGCCAGCAAGAGCGGCATATTTTGCATATGCTTCGGCATCTTTGACGTCGATGTGGACCATTGCGTAAACTGTCATTTCACTTCCTCCAGAAAATCCTCGACCGCGGCCAAGGCTTTTGGCGCGCTCTTGCTGTCCGGGCCGCCGGCCTGCGCCATGTCCGCACGCCCGCCCCCACCTTTGCCGCCAAGTGCTGCGGCCGCAGTTCGGACCAGATCAATTGCCGAAATTCGCGCCACCAGATCCGGGGTCACCCCGGCCGCCACCGCCGCCTTGTCCCCTCCAGTTGCAATTAACAGGATTGCACCGGATTTCATGCGCGATTTGTGTTCGTCAATCAAGGTGCGCAGATCCTTGCCGGAAACACCATCAAGGATCTGGCCCAAAAACGGAATGCCGCTGATGGTTTTTTCCTTTGGCGCCTCGCCTTGCCCGTTGCCCGCCAGCGCCAGTTTGCGACGCAGATCAGAAAGGTCCAGCTGCAACTGCCGTCGCTCCTCGATCAGGCTGCGAATCCGATCCGGCAACTCGGATTTTGCCGCTTTCAGAGCCACCGCGGCCTCGGTCAAACTGTCCTCGGTGGCAGCGATGTAATCGAGCGCGCCCACTCCGGTCAGCGCCTCGATCCGGCGCACGCCGCTTGCCGAGGCGCTTTCGCTGATCAGTTTGAAACAGCCGATATCACCGGTGCGTGCCACGTGGGTTCCGCCACAAAGTTCCAGCGAATAGGTGTTGCCGTCGCTGCCCTTGCCCGAACCCGCCTCAATCCCCATCGAAACAACCCGCACCTCATCGCCGTATTTTTCGCCAAACAAAGCCTGCGCGCCCAGATCGCGGGCTTCGTCGGGGGTCATGATCCGCGTTTCAACCCGGGTATTCTGGCGAATGAAATGATTGACGTCCCGCTCAACCTTGCGCAATTCGGTCGGGCTCATGGCGCGCGAATGGCTGAAATCAAACCGCAGCCTGTCGGCGTCATTCAAGGACCCGCGCTGCGCCACATGCGATCCGAGCGTCCGGCGCAAGGCCTCGTTCAACAGATGCGTTGCTGAGTGATTGGCACGAATGGCGCGGCGCCGTTCATGATCAACCGTCAATTCCGCTGCGGCCTTTGGGGTCAGCTCTCCTTCGGTCACTTTTGCGAAGTGAACGAACACGCCAGCGCGCTTTTTGACGTCCAGAATTTTGGCCTGCCCGGTTTCGGTTTTCAGGACCCCCTGATCTGCAATCTGCCCACCGCTTTCCGCATAAAATGGGGTCTGGTTAAGGACAATTTGAACCGGCTCGTCCCATTTGGCGCGCTTAACGCGAGATCCATCTTGCACCAGCGCCAGAATTTCTCCCTCGGCAATCTCGGTGTCATATCCAAGAAACTCGGTCGGACCGAACGTCTCAAAAAGATCAAACCAGAGGCTGTCCTCGCTGGTCTCGCCCGAGCCCGCCCAAGCCGCGCGCGCCTTAGCCTTTTGCGCCGCCATTTCGGCATCGAACCCCTCGATATCCACACCTCGCCCTTGCTCGCGCAGCGCATCTTGCGTCAGATCCAGCGGAAAACCATAGGTGTCATACAGGCGAAAGGCAGTCTTTCCCGGCAGCGCGGCATCCGGCGGCAGCCGGGACACCTCGGACTCAAGGAGTTTCAACCCCCGATCCAGCGTTTTGCGAAACCGTGTTTCCTCGAGCAGCAGTGTTTCCTCAATCATCGGTTGCGATCGACCCAGCTCGGGGAAGGCCTGTCCCATTTGCGCAACAAGTGCCGGAACCAGACGGTGCATCAAGGGTTCATCCGCGCCGAGTTGTTGTGCATGCCGCATCGCCCGGCGCATGATCCGGCGAAGCACATAGCCGCGCCCCTCATTGGAAGGCAAAACACCATCGGCAATCAGGAACGAGGTCGAGCGCAAATGGTCCGCGATCACGCGATGGTGCATTTTCCCCGGTCCGTCGGGATCGGTCGAGGTGGCGTTTGCCGAGGCCTCGATCAAATCCCGCATCAGATCGGTATCGTAATTGTCGTGTTTGCCCTGCAATAGCGCGCCGATACGTTCCAATCCCATGCCGGTATCGATCGAGGGCCGCGGCAAAGCCTCGCGATTTCCGTCGGCGTATTGTTCATATTGCATGAAAACCAGATTCCATATTTCGATGAAACGGTCTCCATCCTCATCCGGGCTGCCCGGAGGCCCACCGGCAATATGGTCCCCGTGGTCGTAAAAAATTTCCGAGCAGGGGCCGCAGGGGCCTGTATCCCCCATGGACCAGAAATTGTCATTGGTCGCAATCCTGATGATCCGCTCATCCGGCAGCTTGGCGTATTTCTTCCAGATGTCCGCAGCTTCGTCATCGGTGTGATATACCGTCACCAGCAGGCGTTCGGGGTCTATGCCAAATTCCTTTGTAATCAGATCCCAGGCCAGCGGAATTGCCTGTTCCTTGAAATAATCGCCGAAGCTGAAATTCCCCAACATTTCAAAAAAAGTATGATGGCGTGCCGTATATCCGACATTATCAAGGTCGTTGTGCTTGCCTCCGGCGCGCACGCATTTCTGGCTGGTGGTTGCCCGATTGTAATCACGATGTTCTACACCGGTAAAAACATTCTTGAACTGCACCATCCCCGCATTGGTGAACATCAACGTCGGGTCATTGCGGGGCACAAGTGGCGAGCTATCAACGATCTGGTGATCGTTTTTCTCGAAATAGGTCAGAAATGTTGAACGGATTTCGTTCAGGCTGGGCATGATGAGAGGATCCTGCAGCTAAGGAAAATCCAGCAAGGTTTAGCGTTACACAGAAAAACTGTCCACAGTCCGCGGACAAAAAACAGATGTCGGGTCCAGACCCCACGCCGTAGCCCACCAAAGCCTATGCTTCCAGAACAGTCTCCTTGTCGCCCAGATCAGCCGGGCGATCGAATTCCAGACCATGCGCGGCCCGGATCTTGTCCTCGATATCCCATGCGGTCTGTTTATGTTCTTTCAGAAAGGTTTTGGCATTTTCACGTCCCTGCCCGATCCGCTCATCCCCATAAGAGTACCAAGAGCCGGATTTTTCGATAATCCCCGCCTTTACACCCAGATCCAGCAATTCGCCCACCTTGGAAATTCCTTCACCATACATGATGTCAAATTCCACCTGTTTGAACGGGGGGGCAACCTTGTTCTTGACCACCTTGACACGGGTTGCATTACCAACCACCTCATCCCGGTCCTTGATCGCGCCGATGCGCCGGATGTCGAGTCGCACAGAAGCGTAGAATTTCAACGCGTTGCCCCCGGTCGTCGTCTCAGGACTGCCGAACATGACGCCGATCTTCATGCGAATCTGGTTGATAAACAGCACCATACAGTTCGTCTTGCTGATCGACCCCGTCAGCTTGCGCATGGCTTGGCTCATCAGGCGGGCCTGCGCCCCGACCTGCGCATCGCCCATATCGCCCTCAAGTTCAGATTTCGGTGTCAGTGCGGCCACCGAATCAATCACGATCATGCTAACTGCACCGGAACGCACCAGCGTATCAGTGATTTCAAGCGCCTGTTCGCCGGTGTCGGGCTGACTGATCAGCAGTTCGTTGACATCGACCCCAAGCCTTTGCGCGTATTGTGGATCAAGGGCGTGTTCGGCATCGACAAAGGCACAAATTCCGCCTTTTTTCTGCTCTTCTGCGATGGTGTGAAGCGCCAGAGTAGTTTTCCCCGAGGATTCCGGGCCGTAAACCTCGATCACGCGCCCCTTTGGCAGGCCCCCGATCCCAAGCGCGATGTCCAGCCCGAGCGATCCCGTGGACGTGGCCTTGATATCTTCAATCACCCCCTTCTGGCCAAGCTTCATGATCGAGCCCTTGCCAAAGTTGCGTTCAATCTGGCTGAGAGCCGAAGCCAGCGCCTTTTCCTTGTCCATGTTGCGTCTTTCGCTAAAATCCAGAAGGGATGCCATTTGGCCCTCTTATTTCATATCTGATGTTTGGCGGCAATCGCCGCTTATGTTCCTGTTGCGTTCTCTTTGTTATGAGGCCAAATGGTGAACAAATCAACAGGAATTTGTAATTCCATTTTTCTTTGAATTGATTAAAATTACTTTAACCGACGTGTCAACCTGACCTTAACATGAGGAATATCCCATAATATGTTGATTTTATGGAATTTAAATCTTGTCATCTTTTCCGTCCCAAAGACCGGAACGACGGCGATCGAGCAGGCCTTGGCACCCTATGCGGCGGTGCATTTCAGTCGGCCACCTGCTGTCAAACATATGACGCATCAGCGATTCAACCGCTTTATTCGTCCTTGGCTGAAAAAGGAGGGCAAGGACGAGATCAAGACGGTTGCCCTGATGCGCGAGCCGGTCTCGTGGTTGGGCAGCTGGTATCGCTACCGGCAACGTGACGCGTTGCTTGGCAGTGAAAAGAGCACCAGTGGGCTGAGTTTTGATGAATTTGTAAACGCTTATCTTCAGGAGACTGATCGGCCGGCTTATGCGCGTCTGGGCTCACAGGCGCGGCAATTGTCGAAAAGTCGCGGCGAGGTCGGGATCGATCATCTGTTTCGTTATGAGAACATGGCCGGTTTTCTGTATTTCATGGAGGAAAAGCTTGGCCAGAAACTGGTCCTGCCACAGGTGAATGTCTCTGCGCCAATGCCGCTGGACCTTGCAAAATCCTTGCACCAGAAGTTGCGGGAAAAATACGCGCTCGATTTTGCGACATACGCAGGGATCGTCGATCATGGCGTTTCGACAAACGATTGAATCGCCAGAGAGCCGGCCCGGATTTTTGGTCTGGATGAAATTATCTCGATATTCAGGTTACTTGTCTGGAATCCGCAGCGTCCGCGGCGGGGCTTGAATGTCGCGTTTGGTCTACCAGATGGAGCGCGACCTGCTGCGCCTTGAGCGGCTCCATCAGGCGGAGAGTTCGGGTAGCAAAGTCATCATTTGCCATCCCGAGGCCACGGGCAATGACGCCTGAATGTTCCCCGCAAAGACGGGCGGCAAATTTTTCCGGTGTATCGGGAAACATCGCCTTGGAAACTGGGCCCGGATATGGGGCAAAAGGTCGGCTGGGTTCAGGCGCGGGGTCCGGAGCCTTGGGTGGTGTTACTGGCGACGTGCTGTCCCTCTTGGGTTTGTCGATTCGTGACAGGGACAGGGTGAATTCCTGAATGAGGTCTTTGACCGCCTCATGGGCAGTGGCAGGATCCAGAGGGGCGCATCCGGAATTGGTAGCGTGTTCGGCAAGATCTCTCGCCGCCGCCTCCACCCCTGATTTCAGCGCCTTCAGGATCAATGCCGCCTTGGTCGCGCCGCTGAGATCAATACCGCCGGAGGGCCGGGCCGCGGTCAGAACTGGGGTCGGGTTTTTCAATGATAGCTCCTGATCAATGCGCCGGATAATAGCCCCCAGCCATCGGAGACGACAAAAAACGCCAGCTTGAATGGCAGCGAGACGATTGCTGGTGGCACCATCATCATGCCCATTGACATCAGGACCGCTGCCACCACGAGGTCGATGATCAAAAAGGGCAGGAAAATCAGGAATCCGACCTCAAACGCCCGTTGGATTTCGCTTAGCAGGAAGGCTGGCAGCAAGGTCGCAAGATCGGACGACGTGCCGGAGGCCGCTGACGGGGCCAGACCACGGGCGTTTTGCAGAATTTTCAACGTCGCCGGATCGATCCGCGCCTGCATGAACTTGCGAAACGGCGCCATCGCCAGAGTAAAGGCCTGCTCGGGCGGGATCGTGCCCTTGATGAGCGGATCGATGCCGTCGCTCCACGCCTTGTTAAAAACCGGCTCCATCACGAAATAGGTGAGAAACAACGCCAGACTTATGATCATCATGTTCGGGGGCGCCTGCTGTAACCCGATGGCCTGACGCAGGATCGAAAACACCGTCACCATGAAGGGAAAGCAGGTGATCATGATCGCAAGGCCCGGAACAATACTGAGGAGCGTCACAAGTGCAAACAATTGAATGCTCCGAAGCGTCAGCGACCCTTGATTTCCGAAATCGACGCTCAATTGCTGGGCCTGAAGGGCCTGCCCGGTCAGGAACAATGCAACCAAGGTCAGAAAGACCAAAGCAACGGAAAGATGCGTCCGCATTCTATTGCCCTGCTTTCAGCTCGACAACCTCGGTCAGGCAGACGGCCAGTTGAGTGTCGGTTTCAGAGTCCATCTCTTTCAGGATGCCGCGGGCGATCAGCCGGCCACCGATGGTCAGGTCCACAGGGTCGCCAATGCGCCGGTCAAGTGGCAGAACCGAATCCTCCTGCAGCGCCATCAATTCAGAAACCAGCGGGTGGGCATGGCCGATGGTGATGGATATTTCGATCGGAACCTGCCCGAAGGGACTGGCCGCAAGGGCATCGCGGTCCATATCAGAGCCTTGTGGGGGGGGCGCATCGTTTGGGGTCTCAACCATGCTCATGCTCCTCGTTCAGCTGTGAAAGAAAGGTCGTGGTTTCCTGCTCGATCAGGGTCAGAACCTCTGAAAACGAGATGGAAAGTTCTGTGCTTTTGGCCGTGATCGAAACATCCAGAGGCGCCAGCGCAGGATCCGCATACAGGACCGGCAGGGCCGACAACTCGGGATGGCGCTCAAGATAGTCGCGAAGGGGGTCCAGCATTTCAGGCGCGCAACTGACGCAAATCGGGGTGCCGGGATCCTGTTTTGCAAGCTCGATGAGCTTGCCCACGACTGCAGCGCGCAGACCGGGGCCGGAGATTTCAGGAAGGACAAGCTCGATCATGCCGCGCAACAGCGGAGACAGCGATTTCAGCGCCGATTTCTGCGCTTCGGCATAGGTGAAAGCGATGTCCTGCACCTTTTCTGACATCTGCAGGACAAGCGCGCGTTCGTGGCCCTCAAGCTCTTTTCGGGCCTGCGCGCAGCCTTTGGAAAACCCTTGGGCATAGGCTTTTTTCTGCAGCATTTTCAGGTGCGCGACCGAGACGAACACAGCAGCGTTCGACGGCTCTGACGACGACAATCTTTCCAGTGCTAAAGGACGAATCATGAGATCTGCTCACCCTCGCCGGTCTCAACCCAGTTGCGCAAAACCTGCACAGCCTCTTCCTGGCGGCTTGAAATGATCTCTCTCAGCTGCGCGACGGGATCGTTGGCCGGGGGAGTGGACTGGAACTCGGGGAATGCAGATGCCCCATTTGCCAGCATTTGCCCGGGATGATCCAGACCGTCCTCAGCCCCCGGCGGGGCTAGCAACCGTTCGGGATTGGCCAGAGCCGGGCGAATGACGAAGAGCCCGAGGACCAGAACCACCAGCGCCAGCAACGCCGCCTCGATGAGTGAAGGAGCGTGAACCATCAATCCTTGGAGCATTGACGGTGTCGCGCTTGTCCCGGCTTGCGACAGGGGTGGGAATTTCATCGATTTTATGGTGACGACATCGCCGCGTTTGGCATCAAAGCCGATGGCGGATTTCACCAGTTCCTGCAATGACGCAAGCTCGCTGTCCTGACGCGCGACCCATTTGCCGCTGGTCGGGTCGGTTATGCCGTTCACCAGAACGGCGACGCTGATTCGGTTGACCTTTCCCGGTCCTGTCGTCAGTTTACGCGTGGTTTCCGAGACCTCGTAATTTACCCGCTCTCGGGTTTTTGAGCTGGAACTCTTGTTTGAGGTAGCGCCACCCGATGTGTTTCCCGAGGGCAGATTGCTGGCAACGGTCACGGCCGAACCGTCATTTCCCGAGGCGCTCCCCGAGGTTTCCTCGGTGTCTGTACTGATGGCGACGCGGGACTGGGGATCGAAGCTGTGCTGAACGATGGTTTCCGCCTGCTTTGAGGTATCCAGAGACAGTTCCACCACGGCGTTCCCGGCCCCAACGCGGGCGGCAAGTAGCCTTTCTATATTCTGTTTCATGCGCAAGGCCCTCGCCCCGGCATAGCCAGCGCTGCCACCTTGATCCTGATCCGCGGTCAGCAGCCCGCGGTCCGCGTCGATCACCGAAACATCCTTTGGTGCCAGGCCCGAGACCGCCGACGCCACCAGAAATCGCAAGGCATGGATGCGCGCCGCAGACAGCGCTCCGCCCGAGAGTTTTACCGTGACCGATGCGACGGGTCTGGTCGGGGTTCCAAAGGGGCGCGAGGGCGGGTTTGCAATGTGAACACGCGCCAGCTTGATCTGGGGCCAGACAAGGATTGTGCGCGCAAGCTCCCCCTCCTTTGCCCGCCAATAGGCGACATTGAACATCTGCGAGGTGGTGCCAAAGCCCGAGAGGTTATCCAGCAGTTCATAGCCGCTGCTTCCGGATGATGGCAGCCCCTGCTCGGCCAGCGACATCCGCATCCGGTCGCGTCGGGATGCGTCAACATATATGGCGTCACCCCTGACCTGATAGGTCACGCCACTTTGTTCGAGCGCCGCGACGATCTTGCCCGAAACCGCTGGATCCAGCCCTGAGTAGAGCAGGGACAACGACGGTTTCCCAGCGATCTGCGCCATGAACAGGATCGCCGCAAACATCGCTATGGCGGCAAACGCGACGGTGATCCGACGCTTCGTATCCAGCGCAGTCCAGACATTCAGAATCTGTTGCAATGTCAAACCCTTTGCATTTCCCCGGATTCATTCTGATTCCGGGCCGTATGTCGGGAGATTGGCGCAACCGTCTTAAGAATTGGTTAGTCGGTTCACGATAAAACGACCGCAAGGAAAGAATTTCTGCGACATGAGGTTGCCGTGAGCGAACAGACCGAAACGGGAAGCAAAAAAAACAAGAAGGGCGGCGTGATGGGCCTGCTGATTGGCCTGCTTGCGGCCCTGTTATTCGGCGCCGGCGGATTTTATGCCGCCTATTCCGGCATGATCAAGGCACCCGGCAGCGCCAAAAAAGATACGGCGGCAAAAAAACAGGACAAGGCCCCGTTGCCGGGAATCGGATTTGTCAAACTCGATCCGATCGTGATTGCGGTCGCCGACAGCCCCACCAATCAGCACCTGCGCTTTCGGGCCAGCCTCGAGGTTTCCCCAAGCAATATCGAGGCGGTAAGCCTGCTGAAACCGCGGGTGATGGATACCTTGATCAGCTATCTGCGCGCGGTCGAACCACGCACCATCGAGGACCCCGGCGCGCTGGCCATTCTGCGCGCCCAGATGCTGCGCCGGGTTCAGGTGGTCACCGGGAAAGGACAGGTTCGGGACCTTTTGATCACCGAATTCGTCCTGAATTGAGGAGAGCAATCAAATGACCATCATCGCGGACTGGCTGTTGTTTCTGGCCGCCCTCGGGGCCGCCTTTTATTGTCGGGTGCTGGCCAACAGGTTGCGCGCCCTTAACAATATGGACACCGGGGTTGGAAACGCTATCGCCACCCTGTCCGAGCGGGTTGACAGCCTGCAGACGACCCTGAGCAGCCTGTCCGATCAAACCGCCGAACGGGCCGCGCGAATCGAAGCATTGACGCAAGAGGCCGATGCCGCATCTCGGCGTATGGAACTTTTGCTGGCATCGCTGCATGAGCCCCAATACGCATCGCCGCGCCGTGACACGACAAAGCGTGGCGCAGGGGTCCCGGGCCCTCGGGATAAAGAAGCAGCAGATCGGGACCAACATCAGAGAGAACCAGAAAGGTAGAGTATCATGACGGCCAATCTCAAAGCGCAACAATCGCGGACCCACCCTGCCACTAGGTCTTATCCACAACGGCGGCTGAAGTCCTGGGCATCCTTTGGGCTGCTGCGTGTGGTTTTTATCTGCCTGATCCTGTCGGGGGTGTTGCGCTTTGGCGCCCACAGCGTCGCCTTGGCCAAAGAGACGCTGGCAACTGACACGCCGGGGCCGGCATCGTTGCCCACAGTGCCGAGGCGCGTGAAATCCTGTGCCCAGCCGCCAGATATTGCCGCTCTCCTCAGCGCGATCAAGGCCCGCAACCACCAACTTGACCAACGCGAGAGCACTCTGGCCGCCCGCATGAAGGCACTGAAGGCCGAGGAACAGGCAACACGTCAGGACAAGGCCGCGCTGCTCAAGGCAGAGGCCCGCCTGCGCGCCACTCTCGCCCTCGCGAATTCCGCCGCGGAAAAGGATATCCAGAAACTGACCGCGGTCTATGAAAACATGAAACCGCGAAACTCAGCCGGGCTGTTCGCAACCATGGACCCCAAGTTCGCCGCCGGTTTTCTGGCCAGAATGCGTCCCGAGGCAGCGGCCCGGATTATGTCCAGCCTGCCGCCACAAAGGGCCTATGCAATCAGCCTCGTGATTGCCGGACGAAACGCGAACATTTTCAAGAAATCCGGCGGCTGATCAAGTTTTCTTAATGTTTCTGCCGCAATGATTCCCGTGGGTCGACTCTGGCTGCGCCCTGATAGGTGAGATACTGAATGGTTGGCATCGTCGGTTTGATTATGATTTTCGTTGTGATCTTCGGCGGATTCGTACTCGGTGGCGGGAACCTGGACATAATCCTCGAAGCCATGCCAACCGAGGGGTCCATGATCGTCGGGGCGGGAATCGCAACGATCATCATTGGCAATGATGTTTCGGCGATCAAACACACCGCCAAAGACATCGCAAAATTGTTCAAGGGCTCACACTGGAAAAAGAGCGACTATCGTGACCTCCTGACTCTGTTGTTCGAGCTGATTCGACTCGCCGCACAAAACCCCATGGCACTTGAAGAACACATTGAAACTCCCCAGAATTCGACGATTTTTTCCAAGTTCCCAAGGATTCTCGGCGATGCCGAAGCAACCAACCTGATCTCGGACACCCTGCGCGCCGGATTGATGAACTATAACGATCCCAATCAGGTCGAAGAAGTTCTGGACAAGCGGGTCGAGCATGATCTGCAACACGCATTGCACGGCAGCCACGCGCTGCAGGCACTGGCCGATGGTCTGCCCGCAATCGGCATTGTCGTCGCCGTCCTTGGAATCGTCAAGACAATGGGCTCGATCGACCAGCCGCCGGAGATCCTCGGCAAACTGATCGGCAGTGCCCTTGTGGGGACATTTCTTGGCGTGTTGCTTGCCTACGGACTGGTCGCTCCAACTGCGGTCCGGGTCCAGGGGGCCGTGCAGGAGGACCATAGCTTCTACCAGTTGATCCGCGAAGTCCTGATCGCAAACCTGCACCACCATCCCGCTACGATCTGCATCGAGGTTGGCCGACAAAATATTCCCCGACAACTTCGACCGTCATTCACCGAAGTGGAGAGCGCCCTGAAAGAGGTAAAGCAAGGGGCCGAAACATGAGGCGGCTGGCCCTGACATCCCTCCTGTTGCTGTTTTGCAGCAGCGTGGTCTGGGCAAAACCAGTGACAATCCATGTCCGTTCCGGTGAACACAAGCACTATACGCGCCTTGTTTTCAAGTATCCCGTTGGCATTCACTGGGCTCTCATCCGGAAAAAGGACGGCTATTTTCTCGGCTTTTCAGCGACAGCGCTGCGGGCCGATCTCGGCGCGGTATTCACGCGCATTCCAAGGTCCCGGCTTTTGAACCTTCGGCTGGAAACGCATCCCCGTACCGGCTTTGATCTGACCCTTGGCGCTGGCCAGATCGCCACGGCCAGCGATTTCAGTCCGGGGCATCTTGTCCTGGACATCAGAACTGGCACTGACACGCCTCCCCCCACCCGCCGACTCACCGAGCTACACTCTTTCTTTTCTGCTAACAGCACGTGGCAAACGGCTGTCGCGCCGACCGCGCCGCCTCAGATTGTATCAACCGAGATGCTGCCAGACGCCCGCGTTCTCACCGCGCAGAGCAATGCCCGAAAGTTGGTGATGGGGTGATTGGGTGGCATATCATGGCGGTGTTGACGCGCCGCGATTCTCAGAGAGAAAAGGATATGCCACATGAAAAACGATACGATTTTGGAGTTCACCG
>JALUYI010000019.1 GCA_027013095.1 Paracoccaceae bacterium
CGGTGAACTCCAAAATCGTATCGTTTTTCATGTGGCATATCCTTTTCTCTCTGAGAATCGCGGCGCGTCAACACCGCCATGATATGCCACCCAATCACCCCATCACCAACTTTCGGGCATTGCTCTGTTCTTTCGCGGTCAATAGAGGGTTTCGACAATTGATCGAGACATCTTCATCGCTAAAACCCCGACCTTGGCAAAGGCGCGGCGGGGTTTTAGCAATTCACCCTTTTCTCGATCCGCTTTAACTGTTGCCTTTCAGGACATCCCGGGCAATCGCCGGCAGAATGGGTCGCACGTCCTTGGCGGTCATGCCCGGTTTCAGGCGCTTGTCATAAAGCATTTTCAGCAACAGCTCGTCATGTCGGGTCAGCAGCGCGAATTCTTCGTCGTCATTGAAAAGAGAGGGCCGGACGTTCGGGCTGTCGTTGGCAAGGCCCAGCGCCTGCACCACCTCTTCGTGGATACAGGAGAGGCGCATCAGGTCACTGTGCTCGGCCTTGATCAGGATGACTGCCGATGTATAGGCGCTGCTCCTGCTTTCATCGGAAAAGGCGTAGGTGACGCAAAAGGTATTGCGCGGGCTGTTCTCGATTTCATGCACGACGACATTTGAGATCCCCGGAATGCGCTTGCGCAGAAGCGGGCCGATTTTCTTCGCCGCCCCCTTATAGAGGAACAGGACGGTAAAATTCGGGTTCTTGTCGGTGATCGTGATTGACAGGCCGGACAGGCGCGCCAAGCGTTGCGTATAGCGTTTCAGGTCGGCACGATCCTTGGCCCGGACCTTGGCCGAGATCAGAGGGTCAAAGACGATCCCGATGCGGACCGGTTTCTCCCAGCGGCGCAGATAGCTTTTGGCCTGGGTGGGAAGGAAGGTGTTGCCAACCAGCGAATATTCGTCCCTGAGGGCGACGGTCAGGAAATCCTTTACCAGCGTGCGCGCGTTGAAAGGGGCGTCCTTGCTGCCGTCGTCGGTACGCATCAGACCCTGGGCCAGAAACCGGCGCTGCACATTGGCATAGTAGCGCTCAAGCTGCAGGCTTTCTTGGGTGCGCTGGGGTGTGGTGGTCTGGGCGGGATTGGGCACCTTTGAGGTTTTGGGCAAGTTGGCACAGCCCGCAAGGGTTCCAAGCGTCAGGCCGAGAACAACAATCACCCGCGTGGGTATGTGGCGGGCGCGGGGTGCGGGGTGGGCGATCTGGGCATCAGGCCAGACATCAGGGTAATTGGCACGCGTCATTTCAGGCCCCGCCTTTTGGGGCAAAGGATGGCGGGTTGCATCTTCTGCGCGGCCACTGTCTCCACAGGTGCGCCTGCCGGTGCGGTCCCAGTCCTGTCCAATAAAACCATGAAACAATTCTCCTTTCAAATATCCGTGCCTTGATAGCGCAAACTTGCGCGCATTACACCCATTTCCGCGTCAAGAATTTCGTGATCACGGCCGGGCCTTGGCAGAGACGCAGGGTCTGGAGTCCCGAAGCAGATCGTCAGGTCGCAGGTCCGGTTCATACCGCCCATGCGTGGGTGACGGGGCATGTCCGTTGAAACGTCGCTCATGGTCTTGGCTTCTGGTTCTGGCGTTCGATTGCCAGCTTGCGCTGATAGCCGCTTTGCACGATCTCGACTACGACCAGAACGATGACCGAGAAATAGAAGGTGGATTTTGACATCGGGATGATCTCATGACCAAAGACGACGATCTTGAGCGTTTCATCCCCGGTCGCGTGGGCCGCAGCCGGCCCGGCCTCTCCCAGCAAGACGACCCCGACAATCAGCAGGATGAACAGGCCGAGAACCTCATACATCCGGTTCTTTTTCAGAAAGTCCGAGACCGTGTCGGCCAGCAGCAGCATCGCCAGCCCGGAAACGAGGATGGCTGTGGCCAGAACCGCAAAGACCTTGGTTACGGCAATTGCGGACAGGATCGAATCAAAGCTGAAGACCAGATTCATGACAACGATCAGGGCGGTCACGGAAACGGCGGATTTTCGCCCGGTGTGGCCCATGCTGGTCCCCAGATGCTCGACCGACAGCATGTGGGTGATCTCGCGAAAGGCGGTGTAGATGATGAATGTGCCACCAAACAGAAACACCAATGTTGCGAAATTCACGCCCCCGGTCAGAAGGCCGGGCAGGGCAAAGGTAAAGAACGGTGTCTTGAGGCGCTCGATCAACTGGATCATGACAAAGAGCAGTAGGATTCTGAGGAAAACCGCGATCAGAATTCCCCAAAATCGCACCGCATGTTGGCTGTTTTCAGGGGCGCGCCCGGATTCGATCGAGATATATAGCAGGTTATCAAAACCCAGAACTGCCTGTAGGAAAATCAGAACCACAAGGTCGCCGGCGTTCTGAAAGGTCAAGATCTGGCTCATTCCCGTCTCCGATGTCTGCGGGGTTTCGGTATCAATCGACTGCGCGCAAGGGTAAGAGACGCGCGCCCTCGGTGCAACCCGAACGCGCGTCAGGACCCATGGCAGGAAAGGTCCGGTGCCAAGTGTTTCCGCGTGCGGGTTTGATCGGCAAACAGAGTGTTTTGAAAATTCCCGTTTTTGGGGTATGCTCAGGGCCACGAGGTTTGACGGCTGACACGACTGGACTGGCGAAGGCCCCCTGAAAGTGCGGCGCAAAACATCGTGGAAGGCGTTCGCAAAAGGGTGGGCGCCCATCTCGGGGGGAATGAAGAGATGGCTAAAGGCACTGTAAAGTGGTTCAATTCTGCAAAAGGATATGGATTTATCCAGCCTGAAGAAGGCGATAGTGATGTGTTCGTTCATATCACCGCCGTTCAGGAGGCCGGTTTGACCGGGCTCGAGGACAATCAGGCGATCGAGTATGAGCTGATCGACGGACGCGACGGGCGCAAGAGTGCAGGCAACCTGAAGGTTTCCTGACCCGGGGCATCCCGATCGGACTGGTTTATCGCGCCGGGCGTTTTCCGGACCTGCCGCGCAGGGATCTTGACGGGTCATTTGCGCGATGGGGGTTTTTTTTACGCTTTGACGTGGGGCGGTCCTTGGGCTGTGCGGTGCCGGTCGGGGGCGTCAGGCCCAGTTGATCGGCTAGGGCGCGGGGGCGAATCTCGACCACCTCGCCCGGGCTCAGGTCGCCCAGTTGAAACGGGCCGTAAGAGGTGCGGATCAGACGGTTGACCTTCAGGCCGACGGTCTCCATGGCGCGACGGATTTCGCGGTTCTTGCCTTCACGCAGGCTGATGGTTAGCCATGCGTTAGCGCCTTGCTGGCGGTCGATGACAACCTGCATGGGTTGAAAACGCTGCCCCTCAAGGGTCAGGCCACGGCGCAACGGTGCAAAGGTCTCGTCAAGCGGGGCGCCGTTCACGCGGACACGGTACTTGCGCACCCACCCTGTCGAGGGCAATTCCAGACGCCGCTTGATCTCGCCGTCATTGGTGAGGAGCAGCAACCCTTCCGAGTTGATGTCCAGTCGTCCGATGCTGATCACCCGGGGCAAATCGGCCGGCAGGTTGTCAAATACCGTCGCGCGGCCCTTTTCGTCGCGTGCGCTGGTCACCAGCCCGCGGGGTTTGTAATATCGCCAGACTCGCACCCGTCCGGCGGCGGCAATCGGCTTTCCGTCAACCTCGATTGGGGCATCCGGGGAAACGTTGAGGGCGGGGCTGTCGATCTTGACCCCGTCAATGCTGATACGACCCGCTGTGATCATGCGCTCGGCCTCGCGACGCGAGGCGACACCGGCGCGGGCCAGAACCTTGGCGATCCGCTCGCCCTTTGTGGTTTCTTCTGTCATGGGGGGGGCATAGCGGCTTCTACTCGCCACTCCAAGCAAAACATGACTTGCGCGGGCCCGCGTCACGGGGCATCTGAAGGGAATGAGCAAGTTCACCAGCCATATGGATGCGGCCCTGACCGAGGCACGCCGTGCCGCACAGCGTGGTGAGGTGCCGGTGGGGGCGGTTGTCGTCGGCCCGCAGGGCGAGGTTCTGGCCCGGGCGGGAAACCGGACATGCGCCGATCATGACCCCTCGGCGCATGCCGAGATGTTGGCCATTCGTGCCGCCTGTGCCCTGCTGGGGCGTGAGCGCCTGACGGGTTGCGACCTATATGTGACGCTCGAACCCTGCGCGATGTGTGCCGGGGTGATTTCAGGCGCGCGCATCCGGCGGCTCTATTTTGCCGCGTCGGACCCGAAATCCGGCGGTGTCGATCACGGCGCGCGGGTGTTCACGCACCCCCAGTGCCACCACGCGCCAGAGGTTTATTCCGGCCTTTCCGAGGCCCGATCGGCGGCGCTTTTGCGCGAATTCTTTGCCAAGCGCCGTGGTCCCGGTTAAAAGCGCGGGGAAAGGAAAACCGTTGATTACGACGCAGATTGTGGGCGGGCTGGGAAACCAGTTGTTTCAGATCGCAACCGGGCGCGCGCTAGCCTCCCGTCTGGGGGTCGAGATGCGGCTGGACACGCGCTATTTCAAGCGCAACCTGCCGGTTCAGGACGACCTATATATCCACCATTTCAGCCACAGCGCCCGCGAGGCCCATCCGCGCGACGTGCCTGCGGTCCCCTATGACGGGCTTTGCACCTATCTGATGGCAAAGCTCAGGGGGTATCGCGGGCGTATCTTTCGGGAAAAATCCCTCGCCTATGATCCGGCCTTTGAAACCCTTCAGGACAACACCTATCTCAGCGGCTATTGGCAGAGTGAGCTTTACTTCAAGGATTACGCTGATGAGGTGCGTGCGGCCTTGCGTATCGTGACACCGCCCAGCACCGAAAACGCCGAGGTGCTGGCCGAGATTGGCGAAACACTAGCCGTCTCGCTGCATATCCGGCGCGGGGATTACGTTACCAACGCCAAGTTCAACGCCATTTACGGGACCTGTGATCTGGACTATTACCGCGCCGCAGCCGAGATGATCGCCGAAAAGACAGGGCAACAGCCGACGTTTTTTGCCTTTTCAGATGATCCCCAATGGGTTCGAGACAACCTGTCCTTGCCCTATCATCTGCGGATCATTGGCCACAACACCCCGGCCACCAGCTATGAGGACATCCGCCTGATGAGCGCCTGCCGCCATCATATTCTGGCCAATTCCTCGTTCTCGTGGTGGGGGGCGTGGTTGAACCCGCGTGCTGACAAGATTGTCATCTCGCCACGCCGCTGGCTGGCCGATCCGAAATTGCAACAGCACGATATCATTTCGCGCGACTGGATCACGATTTAGGGCATAGATCCACAAAATGCGTTAACCGCTGGCGCGATTTAAACATCCAGCTCCTCGACGAACCGCGCGTTTTCCTGAATGTATTGAAACCGCTTTTCCGGTTTCTTGCCCATCAGGCGCTCGACAAGGGCGCCGGTTTCGCCCGGTGTGTCCTCATCAATCGATACCTGAATCAGACGGCGCGTGGCGGCGTTCATGGTGGTTTCCTTCAGGTCTTTTGCATCCATTTCCCCCAGACCCTTAAATCGCGAAATGTCGATCTTGCCCTTGCCCCCAAGGCCGGTTTCCAACAGGCGGTCGCGTGTCGCCTCATCGGTGGCGTAGGCGCGTTTTGCCCCCTGTGTCAGCCGATAGAGCGGCGGGCAGGCCAGATAAAGATGTCCGTGGTCGATCAAGGGCCGCATCTGGGTGAAGAAGAATGTCATCAACAGGCTCGCAATATGGGCGCCGTCCACATCGGCATCGGTCATGATGATGACCTTGTCATAGCGCAAGTCCTCGATATTGAATTTCGCGCCCAGTCCCACCCCGAGAGCCTGACAAAGATCGTTGATTTCCGCGTTTTGCCCCATCTTGGCGCTGGCCGCCCCCAGCACGTTCAGGATTTTTCCCCGCAGCGGTAGCAGCGCCTGTGTCTTGCGCTCGCGTGCCATTTTGGCGCTGCCTCCGGCGCTGTCGCCCTCGACGATGAACAGTTCGGTCCCCTCGCGATTGGTCGCGGTGCAATCGGTCAGCTTGCCGGGCAGACGAAGTTTTTTTGTGGCACTCTTTCGTTGGGTCTCTTTTTCGGCCCGTCGGCGCAGGCGCTCTTCGGCGCGCAGCACAAGGTAATCCAGAATCGCCCCGGCGGCTCGCTTGTCGCCCGCCAGCCAGTTGTCGAAATGGTCACGAACCGAGTTTTCCACCAGTCGCTGCGCCTCGAGCGTGGCCAGACGGTCCTTGGTCTGGCCAACGAATTCCGGTTCACGGATAAAGCAGCTGACCATGGCACAGCCCCCGGACATCACATCGTCACGGGTGATTTGTGCCGCTTTTCGATTGTTGACCAGCTCGCCATATGCGCGCACTCCCTTCAGAATCGCGGCCCAGAAGCCCCCTTCATGGGTGCCGCCCTCAGGGGTCGGTACGGTGTTGCAATAGGAATGCATGAACGCATCGCGCGCCGGTGTCCAGTTGATCGCCCACTCTACCGCGCCCGCCTTGTCGGGGCCGAATTTTTCGGAAAATTCGACTCGCCCGGCAAAGGGATGTTCGGAATAGGTTGCGCTGCCGTTCAATTGTTCGGCCAGATAATCGGCCAGCCCGCCGGGAAAATGAAAGGTCGCCGTGGGCGGGACATCCGCGTCCTTGCCGATCAGCTCGGGCGCGCATTTCCAGCGGATTTCAACGCCCGAGAACAGATAGGCCTTGGATTGCGCCATCTTGAGCAGCCGCGCGGGCCTGAAGCGCAGGCTCTGGCCAAAGATCTCGGTGTCGGCATGGAACAGCACCCGCGTGCCGCGCCGGTTTTGGGTGCTGCCCAGATGCTGTAGCCCGCCCTGCGGCAGGCCGCGGGAAAACTCTTGTGCAAACAACTGCTTGCCGCGAGCAACCTCGACCCGCATTCGGTCCGAAAGCGCGTTGACGACCGAAATCCCGACCCCGTGCAGGCCCCCCGATGTCTGATAGGCCTTGCCGCCGAACTTGCCGCCCGCGTGCAATGTGCAGAGGATCACCTCCAGCGCCGACTTGTCGGGGAATTTGGGGTGCGGATCAATCGGAATGCCGCGCCCGTTGTCGCTGATCGAGACCGTGTGATCGGGCAGGAGCTCGACCTCGATCCGGCTGGCGTGGCCGGCAACGGCCTCGTCCATTGCGTTGTCCAGAACCTCGGCCACCAGATGATGCAGCGCGCGTTCATCGGTGCCGCCGATATACATGCCGGGGCGTTTGCGCACAGGCTCCAGCCCCTCCAGAACCTCGATGTCGCTGGCGGTGTAGCTGGCTTGGCCGGGGTCGGCGGAAAGAAGGTCGCGGGCAGGCATGGGTATCGCTCGAATTTTATGATTTTCGGTTGCCGCCATTAGAGCATTATTGAGGCTTGCAGGGCAAGGTGGGCCGGCGGGTGTGGCGGCTGTTATTTTTGTTAATAATTTGTTAACCTGTTCGTGCATCGGGATTGGAGGATGGCATGCGTCACTTTAAGAATGATTCGCAACATATGCCTGTCAGGGTTGTCGAGGCGCTGCTTGCCGTGCTGTTGCTGCCAGCCGTTGCGTATGCTGCAGGGGTATCGCCGGTTAAGCCTTTGGCTGCGCCTCAGTGCGACGGGCCCTCTCGGTACAATGCCAAGGTTGTCCGGGTTTACGACGGCGATACAATCTGGGCCGATATCGCCCTTGGGTTTCATACTGGGCGGATGAATGAAAAACTGCGCCTGATCGGGATTGATGCGCCGGAATTGAAGGGGCGGAAATTTCGCGAGGCGACGGCGGCGGAGAAAAAGCGTGCGATCATTTCCCGCGACAAACTGCGTGGTCTTATCGGCGGGCGCGACGTGGTGATTTGCACCATCAAGGACAAGCACGGCCATGACAAGCAGGGCAAATATGGTCGCTACCTCGCGCGGGTCTTTCTGGGTGATCTTGACGTCAACAACTGGATGCTGACCCACGGTTATGCGGTTCCCTACGGGCAGAGAAAGGCGGCCGGGACGCGAGCCTCCGAGGCTGTGCGGAGTGGAACGGAATAAACGCGGGGCAGGGTGTAGAGTCCGCGCAATCTGGTCTTAAACGCACATTTTTCTGGACCTATTCACGGGCGCTTTCATGCGCCACACTCATCTGCGGACATGCGCCGTAAACGCGGTCTGTTCTCCTGATGGATGGCGCGCTTTGGCCCTTGGCGGGCGCGCCGTTTTCATGTGGAACGGACCTTGGCGCCGCCATTTCAACCCCGGCCAGCAATCCCCTACAGCCGGCAGCACAAGGATCAAGGCAATGGACACAGGGTTCTCATCCAACGACATGGAAAAAATCATCGAGGCGGATCGCAAGAATGTCTGGCATCACCTCAGCTCGCACAAGAAATATGAAACCCAGGACCCGATGGTGATGGTCGAGGGCAAGGGGATACACGTCTGGGACGCCAAGGGACGGAAATATCTGGATGCGGTCTCAGGCGCTGTCTGGACCGTCAATGTCGGCTATGGCCGGGAAAGCATTGCCGATGCGGTGCGCCAGCAACTCGTGAAGCTGAATTATTTTGCTGGCACGGCGGGCTCTATTCCCAGTTCGTTGTTTACTGAAAAGTTGCTGGAAAAAATGCCGGGCATGAGCCGCGTCTATTTCAGCAACTCCGGCTCGGAGGCCAACGAGAAGGTTTACAAGATGGTGCGCCAGATCGCGCACAAGAAATACGACGGCAAGAAATACAAGATCCTTTACCGCGACCGCGACTATCACGGCACGACGATCACCACCCTGTCCACTTCGGGGCAACCGCAGCGGGCGGCACAATATGGCCCCTTCACGCCGGGTTTTGTCGAGGTGCCCCACTGTCTGCAATACCGCAAGCAATGGGATGTCCCTGATTCCGAATACGGGCGCCGCGCTGCTGATGCAATCGAGGAGGTCATCTTGCGCGAGGGCCCCGAGACCGTCGGTGCGATCGTTCTGGAGCCGGTCACTGCGGGCGGTGGCGTGATCACCCCGCCCGAGGGCTATTGGCCAAGGGTGCAGGAAATTTGCCGCAAATACGACATCCTTTTACACATCGACGAGGTCGTCTGCGGGATCGGGCGCACCGGCAAGTGGTTTGGCTATCAGCATTACGGGATCGAGCCCGATTTCGTCACCATGGCCAAGGGGGTTGCCAGTGGCTACGCCGCGATCTCCTGCACCGTGACCAACGAGCGGGTGTTTGAGATGTTCAAGCAACACCCCGACGATCCGATGGATTATTTCCGCGACATCTCGACCTTTGGCGGCTGCACGGCGGGACCGGCGGCGGCGTTGGAAAATATGCGCATCATCGAGGATGAAAACCTGCTACAGAATGTGTGCGAGATGGGCGATTATCTGATCGAGCGTCTGCACGGTCTGATGGCCAAGCACGAGGTTATCGGCGATGTTCGGGGCAAGGGTCTGTTTTGCGGCGCCGAGCTGGTCGCGGACCGCGAGACCAAGGAACCGGTCGATGAGGCCCGCGTTCAGGCGGTGGCTGCGGCGTGCATGGCCCAAGGGGTGATCATCGGGACGACCAATCGCTCATTGAACGGCATGAACAACACGCTCTGCCTCAGTCCGGCGCTGATCGTGACCCGCGAGAATATCGATGAAATCATTGGTGCGATCGACAACGCCCTGACCGAGGTTTTCGCCTAGGTCAGATAAAACCCGCGCCGCTGGCGCCAAGCCCCTGAAATATCGGGGGTTTGGTGCACGCGGGCCGTGGTGCCCATTGTTCAAACGGGCCACGCCGCAGCGATGGAGAGGATTTGACGTCGTTGGGTTCAGCCGTTTGCTTCGCGGATCTTGTCGGCAGCGTCCTTGTCAAAGGCGATTCCTTCATCGGCCAGCAGTTTGTCCAGCTCACCTGACAGGGTCATCTCGGTCACGATATCGCAGCCCCCGACGAATTCTCCCTTGACGTAAAGCTGCGGGATCGTCGGCCAGTCCGAGTAATCCTTGATGCCCTGACGGATCTCGTCATCGGCCAGAACATTGACGTCCTTGAAGGCCACCCCCATGTAGTTCAACACCCCGGCGACCCGGCTGGAAAAGCCGCATTGCGGCATGCTGGCGGTGCCCTTCATGAAAAGAACCACGTCGTTATTGGTCACGGTTTCCTTGATGGTGTCTTTGGCGCTGGTTGTCATGGGTGTTCACTCCGGTGCTTTGGTTGTCAGGGCAAGTGCGTGCAACTCGCCGTGGGGGCCGTCCATCTTGCCCTTGAGGGCTGCATAAACGGCACGCTGCTGTTGGACGCGGTTCATTCCGCGAAAGGATTCTTCAATGACTTCGGCGGCGTAATGATTGCCGTCTCCGGCAAGGTCCGTCACCGTGATTTTTGCGTCTGGAAACGCGGTGCGGATCAGGCGTTCGATTTCGGCGGGTTCAATGGCCATGCGGGGTACCCTTCGTTGATTTCCCAAAGATGTAGGCTGCCGCCGGGCCCTGTGCAAGGGCTGGCGGGCCGATAGCGGCGGATTTGACGCGGCCGCTCAGGCCGAGGTGAGCGCATCAAGGCCGCTTTCAAAGGCCTTCTTGATCCGGGCAAGCGGGACTGTAGCCTCGCCCAACCTGATCTCGGTGCCGCCAAATCGGCCGACCACCCGGGCTGCAACAGCGGCCTTGCGGGCGGCGGTCAGCAATGAATCGACGGTTTCGGTGGCCAGCAGATAACGGCCCTGATCTTCGCCAAAGAACCAGCCGGCATCGCCGGGGGCAAGGTTTATCCCAGTCTGACCCGCAAGGGCCATCTCGGTTGCCGCCAGCGCCAGCCCGCCGTCCGATAGGTCATGGGCCGCGGTTATCAGGTCTTGCGCCCAGAGCGCGCGCACGAGTTCTCCGGCGGCGCGCTCGGCCTCAAGATCGACCTCGGGGGCATCCCCCTCGCGGCGACCCAGAACTTCGGCCAGATAGGCGGACTGCCCCAGATGGCCGCGGCTCTCGCCGAGCAGGATCATGTGCTGGCCAGCCTCGGGGCGCATCGTGATCATGTCGTCAAGGGAGGTCAGCAGCCCTACTGCCCCGATCGTTGGGGTGGGCAGGATTCCTTGACCGTCGGTCTCGTTGTAAAGACTGACGTTGCCAGACACGATGGGCATGTCCAACGCGGTGACGGCGGCCGAGATTCCCTTGATGCAGCCAACGAATTCGCCCATGATCTCGGGTTTTTCCGGGTTGCCGAAATTCAGATTGTCGGTGGTGGCCAGCGGTATTGCACCGGTTGCACAGAGGTTGCGGTAGGCCTCGGCCACGGCCTGCGCGCCACCGCGAAACGGGTTGGCACGGCAATAGCGTGGCGTCACGTCGGCGGTGAAGGCCAGCGCCTTTTTCGTGCCGTGAACCCGCACCACCCCGGCATCCGCGCCGGGGGGCAAAACCGTGTCGGCCATGACCATCGTGTCGTACTGCTCATAGACCCAAGCGCGTGAGCAATGGTTGGGAGAGCCGATCAGGGTCAGGAGCGCCGCGATCGGGTCAAGCGGCGGCAGGGCCCCCAGAGGCGCGGGCGCAGGTGCCGGCACCCAAGGACGGTCATATTCCGGCGCTTCGCCCGACAGTGCCTTAAGCGGCAGGTCAGCCTTCAGCGTGTTGGCGTGCATGACGACAAAGCGGTCCTCGGCGATGGTGTGCCCGACGATGGCAAAATCCAGATCCCATTTGTCGAAAACCGCCTTGGCGATGTCCTCTTTTTCCGGGTCGAGAACCATCAGCATGCGTTCCTGACTTTCGCTCAGCATCATTTCATAGGCGCTCATGTCGCGTTCGCGCACGGGCACCTTGTCAAGGTCCAGCCGGATGCCCAGATTGCCCTTGTCCCCCATTTCGACCGCCGAGCAGGTCAGCCCCGCAGCGCCCATGTCCTGAATGGAAATGACGGCGCCCGTTGCCATCAGTTCCAGCGTCGCCTCCATCAGGCGCTTTTCGGTGAATGGATCGCCAACCTGAACGGTGGGGCGTTTGTCCTCGATGGTGTCATCGAACTCAGCCGAGGCCATGGTCGCGCCGCCAACCCCGTCGCGTCCGGTCTTGGCCCCGAGGTAAACCACCGGGCGGCCAACGCCGCTGGCGGCGGAATAGAAAATCTTGTCGGTATCCGCCAATCCGGCGGCAAAGGCGTTGACCAGACAATTGCCATCATAGGCGGGGTCAAAGCGCAGCTCGCCGCCAATGGTGGGCACGCCAAAGCAGTTTCCATAGCCGCCGATCCCCTCGACCACGCCATTGATCAGGCGCCGGGTTTTGGGATGCTCGGGGCGGCCGAAACTGAGGCTGTTCATGGCGGCAATCGGGCGTGCGCCCATAGTAAAGACGTCGCGCAAGATCCCGCCCATGCCCGTGCCGGCACCCTGATAGGGCTCAATATACGAGGGGTGGTTGTGGCTTTCCATCTTGAAAACCACACATTGGCCATCACCGATATCGACGATGCCGGCGTTCTCGCCGGGGCCACATATGACGCGGGTGCCGGTGGTCGGCAGGGTGCGCAGCCATTTCTTGCTGGATTTGTATGAGCAATGCTCATTCCACATCGCCGAAAAAATACCCAGTTCGGTAAAGCTGGGCTCGCGCCCGATCAGATCGAGGATGCGCTGGTATTCGTCCGGCTTCAATCCGTGCGCCTCAACCAGCGCCGCGGTAATTTCGGGTTCGGTTTGCATCGGTTTTCCCCCAATGGTTTCCCGCGCCTTTTAGGCGTCATCGCCGGCCCCGGAAAGGGCGAAATTGTCCCGCCCCCCCAGTTTGGGGAGTGTGAAAAAAAAAGGCCGAGACAAGCTCGGCCTTAAGTCCAACAGGGAGGTGAAGGAAGCGGGAGAAGTCTCAACCACCGCCTTCACGAATTCAGATAGGGATGCACTGCTGACAGTTCAAGAAAAAAACTCTGGAATTCATGCATATCCGCTATAACTGCGGCGCATGGCTGCGTTAACATATTGAAATCAGGCGTCTTTGTTCTTTCGCCGAAAGGCGATCACTTCTTCGATCACGAAATCGCGAAAGGCTTGGGTGCGCTTGGAATGACGCAGTTCCTCGGGGTAGGCGAGGTAGACCGGGACCTCGTTGCTGCCGATTTCGGGCAGAACCTGAACCAGTTGCGGGAAATCATCGGTCAGATAATGGGGCAGAACTCCGATCCCCAGATCCTGCAGGACGGCCTGCAGGATGCCGAAATAATTGTTGACCGTCAGATGCGAGGCAATCGCCGTCGAGAACAGCTTGCGGATCATCGACGCGCTGGCTGCGACCTGCGGGGCACCGGAATTCTGGCTGATGATGCGGTGGGTTTTCAGATCCTCCAGCGTTTCCGGCACGCCGTTCTTGCGAAGGTACTCGGATGAGGCATACAGGTTGACGCGCACCGACATCAGACGGCGGCGTACCAGATCGGCCTGACTGGGCTCTTTCATACGAATGGCGACGTCCGCCTCGCGCATCGGCAGGTCCAGAACCCGTTCCTCCAGCATCAGGTCGATCCTGAGATCGGGGTATTTGTCATAGAGCGCGGACAGGCGCGGCGCCAGCCAGAGCGTGCCAAAGCCGATAGTGGTGGTGACGCGCAGCTCGCCGAAAACCTCATCTTCGCTGTCGCGGATGCGCGCTTCGGCCGCTTCCAGTCGCTTGGCCATAGAGGTTGTCGCGCCAAACAGCAGTTCACCCTGCTCGGTCAGGATCAGACCGCGGGCGTGGCGATGAAAAAGGGTGACGTTCAGGCTCTCTTCTAGGGCCCGAATCTGGCGGCTGACGGCGGATTGCGACAGGTGCAGGGTGTCTCCTGCGTGGGTCAGGCTTCCCGCATCGGCAACGGCGTGAAATATCCGCAGCTTGTCCCAATCCATGTTCTTCGCCTGTTTTTGTAATGTTTTCTTGCGCGCACCATATGCTGCGCTTGTCATCTATTGCAAACAAAGAAAAACAAAAATTTGACTTTGTAGGTCAGACATAATGACCTATTATGGCGCAAATGCCGCAGTCTTGGGAGAGTCCGATGAGCAACCTCAAAATCAGCCTCAATGATCGTTATGACCTGTCCCGACATCAGGTGCTGTTGAATGGCACACAGGCGCTGGTCCGCCTGATGCTAATGCAAAAGGCACGGGACGAGGCGCGCGGGCTGAACACGGCGGGCTATGTGACGGGCTATCGCGGCTCGCCTCTCGGCGGGGTCGATTTGAACATGATCAAGGCCGAAAAGGCCCTTGCCGCGGCCAATGTGCTGTTTGAGCCGGGGTTGAACGAAGATCTGGCGGCCACCGCCCTTTGGGGTAGCCAGCAGGCCGAACTGCGCGGCGAGGGCAAATACGACGGTGTCTTTGGCATGTGGTATGGCAAGGGTCCGGGGGTCGATCGTTCGGGGGATGTGTTCCGCCACGCCAACATGGCCGGAACCTCCAGAAACGGCGGTGTGATCGCGATCATGGGGGACGACCACACCGGCGAAAGTTCAACCACGCTGCACCAGTCCGAATGGTCCTTTGTCGATATCATGATGCCGATTCTGTCGCCCGCCGGGGTGCAGGAGATTCTGGATTTCGGTCTGATCGGCTATGATCTCAGCCGCTACTCGGGGTGCTGGGTGGGGCTGAAGTCGATGAAGGACACGATCGAGACTACCGCCGTCGTCCAGACGGATCCCGCGCGGATCCAGACCGTCCTGCCGACGGATTTCGAGATGCCAAAGGGCGGGCTGAATATTCGCCTGCTGGATGACCGCATCATACAGGAAGCCCGCCTTCAGGATTACAAACGCTTTGCCGCCGAGGCCTTTGGGCGCGCCAACAAGCTGGACAAACGGGTCTGGGGAAAGGCCGGGGCCAAGATTGGCATCGTTGCGGCGGGCAAGAACTGGCTGGACCTGCAGCATGCGCTGACCCTCTTGGGGATCGATGCGCCCGAGGCCGAACGTCTGGGGATCACCACCTACAAAGTGGCGATGACTTGGCCTCTGGATATGACCAGTTTCCATGAATGGGCCGAAGGGTTGGACCTGATCATTGTGGTCGAGGAAAAACGCAAGCTGCTGGAGGTGCAGATCAAGGAAGCGATCTTTGACGACCGCCGCGGCCGCCGGGTCTATGGCTGGAAGACCGACCGCGGCGAAGAACTGTTCCCGACCCGCTATGCGCTGGAGCCGGTGATGATCGCCCAAAAACTGGCTGGAATCCTCGAGGAAGAGGGTCGCGCGACGGACCGAATCAAGGCCGGGCTGCAGCTTTTGAACGAGGCGCAGAGCAACAACAACGCGCCGGAAATTGCCAGCCGTCTGGCCTATTACTGCTCGGGCTGTCCGCATAATTCCTCGACCAAGGTGCCCGAGGGCAGCCGCGCCTATGCCGGGATCGGCTGTCACTTCATGGTGCAGTGGATGGATCGGAACACGCTTGGCTTTACCCATATGGGCGGTGAAGGTGTAAACTGGGTCGGGGAATCGCATTTCTCCAACCGCGATCACGTGTTCCAGAACCTCGGTGACGGCACCTACAACCATTCCGGGGTGCAGGCGATCCGCGCGGCACTGGCCAGCGGTACCACCATAACCTACAAGATACTGTTCAACGATGCCGTGGCGATGACCGGCGGGCAGCACAACGAGGGCGACCTTTCGGCGGACCGGATCGCGCGTGAGCTGGTGGCGATGGGGGTTCGCGATATTGCCCTTGTCTACGACCCGAAAGAAGACCTCGACCTGTCAAAATTCCCCGCCCCCGTGCAAAAATTCACCCGCGATGCGTTGATGGATGTGCAAAAGAAATTCAGCACCATAAAGGGCGTGTCGGTCATCATCTACGTCCAGACCTGCGCGGCGGAAAAACGTCGCCGGCGCAAGCGCGGGCTGTTCCCCGATCCCGACAAACGCGTGGTCATCAACGCCGACGTGTGCGAGGGATGCGGTGACTGCGGGGTGCAGTCGAACTGCGTCTCGATCGTGCCGCTGGAAACCGAGTTTGGCCGCAAACGGGCCATTGACCAATCCAGTTGCAATAAGGATTTCTCGTGCATCGACGGGTTCTGCCCCAGCTTTATCACCGTCTCCGGCGGCAAGCTGAAAAAATCCACCGGCACCCGGATTGATTTGCCCAACCTGCCCGAGCCGACCTTGCCGCAGATCGACGGGACATGGAATTTTGTTATCACCGGCGTCGGCGGAACCGGTGTTGTCACCATCGGGGCGATTGTCGCGATGGCGGCGCATGTCGATGGAAAAGGCGCCGGGATGATGGAAATGGCAGGTCTGGCGCAAAAGGGTGGCGCCGTTCATATCCACTGCCGGGTTGCTGAAAAACCGGATGATATCAATGCGATACGGGTTTCCGTTGGCGAGGCGGATGCGGTGATCGGTGGCGATCTGGTGGTCTCTGCCGGCTCGACCACGCTGGGGCTGATGAAACAGGGTCGCACGAGGGCCGTGGTCAACAGCCACGAAATCATCACCGGGGACTTTACCCGCAACACCGATTTCTCGATTCCCAGCGACCGGCTACGGCTGGCGCTGGAGGCACGGCTTGGGGCGGAGAATGTCGGCTTTTTCGATGCGACTGCCTTGTCGCGTAAGCTGCTGGGAGATTCAATCTATTCCAACATGATGATTCTGGGCGCGGCGTGGCAGGCCGGAATGGTGCCGATCAGCCGTGAATCCCTGTTGCGCGCAATCGAGCTGAACGGCGCCGGGGTTGAGGGCAACATGCGCGCCTTTGATCTGGGGCGCTGGGCGGTCGAGCATCCCGAGGATGCGGCCAAGGCCCTGCAGGAGGATGCGCCAAAGATGCCGAAATCTCTGGACCAACGCATCGCCGACAAAGTTTCCCATATCACCCTTTACCAGAATGCCGCGCTGGCTGAGCGTTATCGCGCGTTGTTGGCCCGCGCCAGTGACGAGAACCTGCGCGAAGCCATCTCAGAAGGTTACCACAAGCTGTTGACATATAAGGACGAATATGAGGTCGCGCGGCTGCATGTGGCGTCGGCCCGCGCCTTTGTCGAGAAGGAATTCGAGGGGGATTTGCGCCTGACCTTCCATCTTGCACCGCCGCTTCTCAGCAAGAAGGGCGCCAACGGACGGCCGGCCAAACGCGCCTTTGGTGCTTGGATCCTGCCGGTTTTTCGCCTTCTCGCCCGCTTCAGGGGATTGCGCGGAACCGCGTTCGATCCCTTTGGCTACAGTGCCGAGCGCCGGGCCGAGCGCCATCTTCTGGCGCAATATGAGCGCGACATGCAGGAGGTTCTGGGCGCCCTTACACCCGATACATTAGACATTGCCATCGAGATCGCCCGTCTGCCGCTGCAGATCAAGGGCTTTGGCCCGGTCAAACTGGCCGCCATCGCCTCCTATGAGCAGCGTCGAGCGAAATTGCTGGAGGCCTTGCGCGCCGGTGGGGCGCCGCAACAACAGGCGGCGCAATAAGGTCTACGCGATATGGGTCCAGACGCTAAAGGCGGATCAGTTTAACGCTGCGACCATTGGCCGAAAGCGCAATTTTTCCGGCGCAAAGGTCCAGCGCATCGGACCCGAAGACCTCGCGCCGCCATCCGTGGAGCGCCTTGACGTCGCCCTCTCCTGCGGCGATTTCGTCCAACTCTGTGGCCGTCGCGATCAATTTCTGCGCAACGCCTGCTGCTTCGGCCTTGGCCTTCAGCAACACCCGCAGAAGGTCCGAAAGGCCCTCGGTTCCCTGTTTTTTCTCGCGCGCCGGGCGGGGTTTGGGCATATCTCCGGTAGCGCAGGACAGTCCGGCGGAAACAGCGGCAAGAATGCCCTCGGCGATGGCGCCCTTGCGCGCATCGCGCAGCAACAGGCGGGTCTTGCCAAGGTCGGCCAGCGATTTCGGCTTGGCCGAGGCCAGCTCCAGCAGCGCATCATCCTTGTAAACGCGCGAGCGCGGAACATTCCGGGTTTGCGCATAATCCTCCCGAAATCGGGCCAGTTCGCGCACGATGGCCAGAAAACGGCCCGAGTTGCTGCGGGTCTTGATGCGCTTCCAGGCGTCTTCGGGGCGGATCAGATAGGTTTCCGGTGTGGTCAGGATCGCGACCTCTTCATCAACCCATTTGCTGCGTCCGGTTTGCTGGATGCGGGCGGCGAGAAATTCGTAAACGTCGCGCAAATGGGTGACATCGGCAAGGGCATAGGCCTTTTGCTTGTCCGACAGCGGTCGGCGGCTCCAGTCGGTAAAGCGTGAGGACTTGTCGATCTGTTGCTTGGCGATCTTGCGAATCAGCGTTTCATAGCCCACCTGTTCGCCAAACCCGCAGACCATTGCCGCGACCTGCGTGTCGAAAAACGGTTTTGGGAAAACCCCGTCGCCTTCAAAAAAGAAGATCTCAAGGTCCTGACGGGCGGCGTGAAAAACCTTGACAATATCGGGGTTGCGAAACAGCGTGAATAGCGGCTCAAGCGACATCTGCCCTGACAGGACATCGACAAGAGCGGCATCGCTCTGGCCGTCGCCCCGAAAGGCCAGTTGCACGAGACACAGCTTGGAATAATAAGTGCGTTCGCGCAGGAACTCGGTGTCGATGGTGATATAGGCAGCCGAGGCGGCGGCGGTGCAAAATGCGGCCAACTCTTTGGTTGTGCGCAGGGTCTGGATCAGGGACATGTAACTCCGAACTGGTTAAGGGAACCGGACAGCTCCAACATATGATATCGCCTGAAAATTGAAAAGCGCGAAGATTGTCCCCGCGCTTTTCCAGATGCGTTATACGGTCGAAAAATGGCCCCGGGCGGTCCGGCTATTCAAGCGATGCGCGGTATTCCAGGACCTTTTCGGGGTCCATCGGCGATTGCCGCAGTTTTTTGACGTCATCGGCAGTAACGGCGGCCATCTTTTTGGTTGCCAGCGCGTCATTGCCAAAGCTCTGGCGTAGATAATTGACCACAGCAGCAAGCTCGGCGTCCGACAGGTGGCTGAAGGAGGGCATTTCCCCCTCATAGGGCGCGCCCTTGATTCGCAGCGCCCCGGTCATGCCGTTCAGCAGAACCTTGACCGGGAACAGGCGAGCAAGGAACAGGTCCGAGTTATGCGCCAGCGGCGGAAAGGTCTCGGGGATCCCTTTGGCATCCTCCTGATGGCAGGCGGTGCAATTCTCGGCAAACACGCTCGCACCGTCAACCTTGGTTTTGACCTCAGGCGTTGCGCTTGGCGCGGGGGGCGGAGTGTCGCCCATGTAGGTTTGCAGGTAGGTTACAATTTTCTTGCGCTCATCGGGGGTCAGGTCCACCCCGAAACCTTCCATGTCGTCGATCAGGCCATCCCATGCGCTGGCGTTCATGCCCTTGCTTTCCACAACATATTGAAGATCGTGGCAGGTGCGGCATTTGGCGTAGATCAGCGCCCTGTTTGGGCCTTGGGGCAGGTTGAACTCGGTGGCCGCGGCCGGACCGGCGGGGAGGATCTGCATCAGGGTGGCCAGCGCCAGGGCTGCAACCGCGCCAGTTCGGTGGTGGGTTGGGGGCAGCGGCAGGGGCGAGGATGTCGGTGTCACGTTAAATCCCTCTTTGTCGGGTGGGTCGGGCGATACGAAAGACGCCCATAAATATCCGTGCAATCCGCGCGCGCGATTGCAACAGATCGGAACTGGAATGAAAATCGGGGCGCAAAACAGACGTTTGCACCCCGCGGGGAGGTCAGGTCAGCTTACGGTGACCTTGACGAGATCCACGCCGTTCCACTCATACCCTTTCGGGTTCCAGAGGGCGGTGCCATCAATCGGCTGGGTCCGGCCGAGAGAGTCCGTAGCAATCACGCGCAGCGTATGCGTGCCTGCGGACAGGTTGGTCTTGAGAGACCAGTGATGCCAGGCCCAGGGGCTGTCCGAGAGCTTCAACGTCGCCTGTTCCCAGCTCTTGCCACCGTCCTTGGAAACCTTGACCGAGGTGATCGGAGCGGTGCCGTCATTCCAGGCCACGCCGCGGATTTCCACCGGTCCGGCCTTGACCTTGTCTTCGGCGAGCGGTGCAAAGATTACGCTCATGATCTTGAAGCCATAGGTCGGGTGGCTGTTGCCCAGATCGTAATCCCGGGTGGTGAACTTGCCCGGTTCGACCGGCTTGTTGACCATACGGTAGGCCTTGGACTGGAAGGGGGTCGGCGACTGCATGTTCTCATAGCTCAGTTCGTTCAGGAACTTCACATTCATGTTGCCGTAATACCCCGGAATGATCAGCCGGACCGGGCCGCCATGCACTGCGGGGATCGGCTCACCGTTCAGCTTGATCGCAAGGATAGCGTGATCAAGGGCCGTATCCTCGAGGTGATAGCTCTTGATCAGGTCGGCACCCTTGGCAGCGGGGGATTCGTCTGCCCCGTTTGCCGTCAGAAAGCGTGCCTCGACCGAGGGGCCGACGTTGGCCTTGTCAAGAACGGCCTTCAGCGGGACGCCCTCCCATTCGACATTGGCCAGCCCGCCATGTTTCCACTGTCCGCCGGGGGCCTTGGCCTTGGCGGCATAAAAGCTGCGGCCGTTGCCAGCGCATTGCATTACCGACACGCGCTTGACCTGCTCCATGCCTTCGAGGTCCTTGAGGGTGATCGTGCGCGGACGTACGGCCAGACCGCCGATGCGGATGTTCCACTCTTTGACCATGGGGGCATCGGTGGTTGCCATCCAGGCCTGCTTGCCCGCGGGCGGAAAGTGGTTGCGGATGAACATCAGCTCTTTCGGGGTGATATCGTGATCGCGCAGCAGGGTCAGCGGTGTTTCCATGACGCCCAGCTTGGCGTTGTGGATGATCATGGTCGGGTTCACACCGGCGATGATGTCCGACGGGTTCGGCGTTGCCGCGGCAGCCATGCGCGCGACGGTCGGCGAAACAGCGGCACCGGCGACGGTCATGCCGGCAAGGCGATGGAACTGGCGGCGGCTCATGCTGCCGGATTTCTGGTCTTTCGTCATAGGTTACTCCCTGAGTTTTTTGACACCAGCGCCCATACCCCAGCGAGGGGAACCTCTGGGCACCGAATACATGAAAGACGTTTGAGAGATGCTGATTATTCCCTGATAAAATGGAAAATCGGCGTTTTTTTCAGGTTTTTTCGGCAACAGTTTGAAATTGCGGCACTCTTTTTTGGGGAGGCCAAAGGCTTTGCCAAGCGGCTAGGGCCGCATAAGATCCGGTTGCTACGTCGATGCCCTAACCTGCGCAGGGTACGCTTTGCTGGCGATTGAGGCGCAACGCCATGCGGGTCTGACGGTCGAACGGTTGTCCACGCTTTACGGCAAGATAGACATCATCAGCAATCAGCTTTAGCCGCTCGGGGTCCATGCCCACGGCCAGCAAGACGTAATCCAGACTGTTGAGGCGCCACCGATAGGCCTCATTCGCCGAAACCATTCTGGCGTCCAGAGGCAGATTCCCAAGGGCCGATGTCGGTTGAACGAACAGGCTGAGATGACAGCCGCGTGTCCCTTGATAACCGACATGAACGCCGTTGACCCCAAAGGGCGAGACGCGGGTGATGCGCAGCTCGCTGGCCCTGAGGTCGGGAATGAAAATCTTGCGATTGACTGCCTCAAAGGCGGCAAGCTGGGTCGCGCCCTTGCCCGGATTGTCGGTGTTGGGGGTCTGCAGCCATTGACGATGCGCGGCGATGGCCTCGGCGATCACCCCGTCCGATGCAGGTTGCAGCGCCAGCCACCCCGCAAGCAGACCGGCAAGAACAGCAACCCCAAGGGCACCGCCTGTCGCCATCGCCCAATGGGTGCGAACGAATTGGGGAAAGATCTCGCGCAGCTTGTGCCAGCCGCGGGCCAGACCGGCGCGTTGCCGGTCGTGTTCGGCATAGAGTTTTTGCAGGTCCGGGCTTTTGCAGGGAAGGTCGTCATAGATCGTCCGCACGGTTGCCTTTAACGCCGTCAGTTCCGAGACGCGCTGGGCCAGGGTCGGATTTCCGACAAGATCGCGCACCAGCGCCGCGGCCTCGGGGCCGTTCAATTCGCCGTCCACATAGGCGTTCAATGTTTCTGCGGGATAGTCGTTGCCAGTCATCTGAGCGTCTTTCGGTGTTCGGGCTGCCCCACGCTTTCCAGCATGTGGAGGTTTTCTGTTGATATTTCTTGTCGCAGGCTGTGACGGGCCCGGCTCAACCGGCTCATCACTGTGCCCCGTGGCACGCCCAGCAGATTGGCGACCTCGCCATAGCTGAACCCGGCGATGTCCACCAGCACCAAGATCTCGCGATGCGCGTCCGATAGGCGGTCCAGCCCGGCGCGCACCGTGATACGGTTGATCAGGCTTTCCTCGATCCGCTGTTCTGGCGAGTCCCGAAGGTCCTGTTCGACGGTGTCCCGCACATAGTCGTTTTGCCGTCGCCGTCTGCGCAACTGGTCGAAAAACACGTTGCGCAGGATCGAGAACAGCCAGGGTTGATAGGACTCGTGGCGCTTGGGCAGGTCGCGGGCGCTTAGCGCCTTGACGATGCTGTCCTGAACCAGGTCGCAGGCCAGATCGGAATCCCGACTGAGCGCGTACGCGTATTTCAGCATCACCCCCATGGATTTCTCGATTTCGCGACGGCAAACCTTCACGGTACCCTCAAATTCCATTCAAATACAAACGGTTATCATAAAGCAACACCACCCACGCGTCCCGACAAGACGGGCCATTTAGGCATCGCATTTGCTGCAACATAGAAAGCAAATCTGACTTTGTCACCGGACAAAACGGCACAACGGTCTCTTTTTCGCAGGGAATCTCAGGCCGCATCAAAGGCGATGCCGACCGGAATCTGTCGCAAATTGTCCCGATCACGCAGGATGAACAGTGCATCCAGCCCCTGCCGGCGTGCCAGTTCGGGGCCGTCTTCAGGGCCGAGGACCAGCAGTGCGGTCGCCCAGGCATCGGCGACCATGCAGCTTGCCGCCAGCACCGTCACCGAGGCCACCGGATTCTGAACTGGCCCACCGCGGCGCCGATCCATGGTGTGGGCCAGCCGGACGTCGCCAACGTTGACCCAATGGCGGTAATCCCCCGAGGTGGCAATGGCGGCGTCCTGAAAGGCGATCACGCTGAGGGGCAGGCGGGCCTCGTAATCGGGCTTTTCGATGGCGATGGGCCACGGGGTGCCATCGGCCTTGTGCCCTTTGGCGTAAAGCTCGCCATCAAGGCCAAGCAATGCGTTCTTTATCCCCAACTGCTCGATTGCGCGGCGCATCATGTCAACTGCAAACCCCTTGGCAATGCCGCTGAGGTCGATCTTTGCCACGGTGTTCTTGCGCGCCCGGCCCTGAGCGGGATCCAACTCCAGCGTCTCATGGGTGGGCCTATGCGTGGCGGCAAGGGCGCGCTTGATGGCGTCGATATCCGCCGGCCCCGCTGCGCCAAAGCCCCAGGCGTTGACGATCTCCCCCAGCCCGATATCAAAGGCTCCGTCGCTGAGGCGACCAATTTCCAGCGCTGCGGTGAGGACCTGCATCAGTTCGGCGGGCAGGGAAACCCAGACCTCCGGTGCGGCGTGGTTCAGACGCATCAGATCGCTGTCGGGTTTCCAGGTTGACATCTGCCGGTCCACCAGATCGACTGCCGCACCAAGGGCATCACCTGCTGTTGACAGATCGAGGCCCGGTTGATCGACGATGGTGGCGGTCCAGCGCGTGCCCATCGTCGGGCCGCCGAGGTGATGTTCAGGGTAATCAGTAGACATCTTCGGCATAGCGTCCTTGCGCTTTCAGGGTGGCCGGTTGCAGGTTCATCGGGGCCAGCACATCGGCCATGGCCTCCATCACCCCGCCAGCCATCTCACGACCGCCGCAGACCAGAATCTGCGCCCCTTCGCGGATCAGCTTGCGCAGGGTTTCCGCATCCTGCCGGATGATGTCCTGAACATAGGCGCGGTTTGACACCCGTGAAAAGGCGGTTCTGACCCGGGTTACGCGTTTTTCGTCCAACCACTGGGGTATGGTCTCGCCGTAAAGGAAATCAGACGCAGGGTCTCGGGCGCCAAAATAGAGGTGCATGGGACGCGCCTTTTTGTTGTTCCGGATGAACCCTGCCAACGGGCCGACACCGGTGCCGGCGCCAATCAGGATCACCGGCGCCTTGCCGCGTGCCGGGCGAAAGGCCGGATTCGGGCGGATGAAGGCCTGAACGCTGTCGCCGGATTGCAGGCTGTGCAGATGGCCCGAGCACAGCCCTCCGGCCTGTTTGCGCACGCAGATCTCCAGCACGCCGTCCCGAGTCGATGAAGCAAGTGAGTAATAGCGCGGCACGGCACTGTCTGGCGGCAGGATGGCCACGAGGTCTCCCGCATCAAACCGGGCCATCCCGCGGCCTGTGAGGCGTTTCCACAGGCCGGTGCGAGGCAGCGCAAATGACAGGATGCTGGTCGGGGCCTGAACCTCGGCGCCATAGTCGCGCCGCGAAATCAGGGTCAGGGCATGGGTTCTGGGCAGGCTTGGAACGTGTTCAAGGGTCATCTGCTCGCCGCTGCCGGCGGTCAGCTGCTGTCCCCAGCGATTGAACTCCTGCACTGACTGGCGGTCGATGGTTTCAAAGGGGATGGGCATGTGCCATCCTGCCTTGTCCAGCGCCGTGCGCACGGTTTCAGCAAATTGGCAGAACTGCGGGAACTGCCGGTCGCCAAAGCCCAGAACACTGACCGGAAAGCTGGGCGGAGTTTCGATTTTGGCCAGACGGGCAAGAAATCCCTTGGCAGATTGCGGGGCCTCTCCGTCGCCATAGGTCGCGGCAAAGATGAACATCCGTTCGGCCGAGCGATAGGCCGGGGCCAGCGCCGACATGGGGCCAGTATGAACCTTGTGTCCGGCGTTGCTCAGCGCATCGTGCAGGGTCTTGGCGAACCCCCATGTACTGCCGCCTTCGCTGCCCACAAGGATGATCGTATCGGCCGCCTGAGCACGCACGTTCCGCGAAATTTTGGGTCGTGAGTTGCGCTTGGCCCACCAGATCAGGGTGCCGCTGACGGCCATGAAGGGCACGCCGAGCGAGGCCAACCCCAACAGCAGCCCCATCCACCAGAGGCCCTTGCCGGTGTGCAGCATGTAGATGAACTCAAAAATACGCCGTTTGGTGTTGAGGGGCTGCCAGGACAAAAGCTGTCCGGTGGCCTGATCGATAAAACCGTCGCCGCTTGCGGTGCTGAGGGTATAAACATCGGTGGGATCCCCGGCATAGGGAAAGACCAGTTCGCGCAGTTGGCTGATGTCGATTTTTTGCAGCGTCGTCACCTGACTGACCGGGATCGTTGCGCCCCCGTTGACCGAGGTCGGAAACATCGGTCCCGTGGCCATCCCGTCCGAGAGCACGTTGAAGGTCACCAGCGTCATGTAAAGTCCAGTCAACGCCGACAGGGTCAGACCGAGAACGACAAAGCGGGCGATTCCCACGTGCAGGCGCTGCACCAGCGTGCCCCGCGCCCGGCCGAACAGGTGTCGCCAGCCGCCCATGCGCCGCAGCAACAACCAGACGCCGGAAAAGCACAGCAGGATCATGGCTGCGGCCCCGAGCCCGGCGATCATCCGGCCCTTATCGCCAAGCAATAACGAGCGGTGCAGGGACTTCATCCACCGTTCAAACCCCGAGGGGGCAAAGTCCTTGACCGCCTTGCCGGTGGCCGGGTCGATCAGAACCGAGACGGGCCGGTCGTTGACATAGTAAAAGGCGACGATCTTGCCCGACGGCTTTTTCTGGATCTGCTCGACGCTTGGATAATGTGCCTTGATGCGACCGGCCAGCTGCGCGATGCTGACCGGGGTGGCGGGAGTTGCCGGCACCTCGACACGCTGAATCGTTGGCAGCACCGACAGGATCGCCCCGCTGAGGGCGAGGAAAGCCACGAGAACTCCGGCAACGATCCCCGGAAATTTATGAAACTGGCGCAGCATGGGGGCGCTCCCGTCCTGTTGGTCTGTTAGAAGGAATATTTGAACGAGCGCACAAAGTGGCGTCCATGAACGGGTTTGCCGGCGCCCTTGGTGGTCAGCGGCACAACCACGTCAGAGGGGCTTTCGCGCCAGCCTTCAACGGCGGCGTCGATGTGCAGGACATAGCCGGCATCAAACAGCGCATTGACCACGTCCAGCTTGACATTCAGCGTTTGCCCCGAACCGACGCTGGCGCCGGTAATACCTGAGATCTCGGCCAGATTGCCCCGTGTCGCCCGATTCCAGCTGATCAGGTGACGATAGAATTGCGGCCGCCCGCCCGCCATCCAGAGCGTGCCCTGATAGGCCCCTTTGGCGTCGGTGACGTAAATGGCCAGATAGGCCGGGGATGAGCGGTAATTCTTCAGGGTCGCGCTGAGGGTCAGAGGGCGGGCGCTGGCCATTGCCGCAGGGAGCATGACGGCGCCGGTCAGTGCGGTGGTCATGGCCAGTTTTGCAACTGTGGTTTTCATTTCAATTCTCCATTGTTCAACTTTGATTGCCCCTGTTTTGCCCGAGGCGTCTGAACCATTCCTTACGAAACCGGGGAAACCGCTTCAGGTGGGCGTCAGGTTGGCGTTTTTTCAGCGAATAAGGACGTAAATTCCGCTGTTTGGCGGCATAAGCCGGGGAATAGGGACTCATTCGGGTCAGGTGATGGGCATCGTTCATCCCGTGACCCGCGGCCCCCGAATCGTTGGCAGTATTGTTGATGATTCGGGGCCTGCCGGATTTGCTGCTGCAGTGCCTGTTGCTTGATCTGTGCGGGGCGGACGCCCCTTTGCTGGGCGCAAAAAAGAAAACGCCCCGCAAGGCAGGGCGTTTTCGTGACGCGCGGGGTTTGGAGGGGGCCCGCGCTGGTGTTGAGTTTCCCGGGTTCGCTGGGGTCAGGCGATATCGCCGTCCTCCGGGGCCCGTTTCTCGCCGGTAACCATGGAGCGCGCCAAGTTTTCCTTGTGGCGCAAACCGGCCAGAACGACGCCGCCGATATGAACGATCACGAGGGTCATCAGGACGCTGGTGATAAAGGCGTGCAAGGTTTTCATCAGGTCGGAATGGGCGTATTGGGGTTGGGTGATTTCCCATCCAGTCCAGACCGTGATGGCCACCGTGATCAGAAGGGCAACGATCATCGCACCACCGGCGGGGTTGTGTCCGAGATAGCGCTTTTCCTTATGCGCGGCCATCGCCTTCAGATAGTCGATGACGGTTCCCGGCCCCTTGATAAAATTGCTGAATCGCGCGTAGCGCGGTCCGATCAATCCCCAAATCAGGCGAAAGGCGATCAGCCCCCCGGCAATATATCCGGTCCACGCGTGAATCGAATCAAACCCTTCCGAGGTGATCCATGCGATGCCGAAAAACACGACAAGGCTCCAGTGGAATATACGGACCAGCGGGTCCCAGACTTTTACCATTTTTCTTTCTCCGTTTCTGCTCAGTCTTCGGTGTTGCTGTCAGTTGTCAGTTTTCGGTTTCTTCAACCAGTCTCTTTCATCGTCGTCATATTCGATCCTTACGGGGTCGAGGGTTTTGGGGTGGAGTAGGGCCTCAAATGCGCGCCCCGTCTTGTCCCAACCCTTGATCTCATAGCAGCCGTCCTCGGATTTGATCCGGCGGATTTTCCATCCTCTCTCGCGGGCCCGGGCGCGCAGTGTTGCGCGCGATTGCCACTGGGTAAGAGGCACCAGACATTTTTCCTCGCGCCGGGCCGCAGACGGGATGCTGCCTGCCTGTGCGGTGGTTCCGACGAGTTGCGCGATCAACAGCGCCGGTATCAATTTTCCTGGTTTCATGACCATTCGCTTTCCAAGGTGCAACCCCATTTCTCGGGCTAAACCAAAGGGGTTACTATTTTACGACCACCAGAGGCTCTGCTCCCTTTGTTATCAGGCCGTTTTGGGCCGGCGGCAACGGGGAGCGCAAAAAGGCAGAATGTCACAGCAGGGCGTTTCATCTTGTCACTCCGGTTTGACAGCGCTTGTGCAGCGGCTGCACGCTCTTATTATGCCGGTGGCTGACAGCAGCCTGAACCCGGGGTCGGATTTCCGTTAAGCTGGCTGTCAGCTTGGCAATCGGACATGGTTGCGCAACTGATAAAGGAGACGGATGATGCGGGTGCTGTTGATCGAGGACGATACCGTGCTGGGGGCAGCGGTTCAGGACCAGATTCGCTCGGACGGGCATTCCATCGATTGGGTGACGCGGCTTGACGATGCAGAAGAGCATGTCGCCAGCGCATCCTATGACCTCATCCTGCTGGACCTGATGTTGCCGGACGGGCGCGGGATCGTATTTCTGAAAAAACGCCGTGCGGCCGGGGATGTCACCCCGGTGATCATTATGACGGCGCTTGACCAACTGTCGGACCGGATCGAGGGGTTGAATGCCGGAGCTGACGATTATCTGGTCAAGCCATTTGACCTGACCGAACTGTCCGCCCGCCTGAATGCCGTCTCACGCCGCTATGCGGGGAACCCCAACCCATTGATAACAATTGGAGAACTCGAGGTTGATCTGGCCGCGCGCTACGTTGCCCGGAACGGTCGGCCGGTCACCTTGACGGCGCGCGAATGGGTTTTGTTCGAGGCGTTCGTTCAGCGCCCCGGTCAAGTCCTGTCCAAAGACCGTCTGGAAGAGCGCCTGTATTCCTTTGACTCCGAAATCGAGAGCAACACGATCGAGGTCCACATCAGCCGCTTGCGCAAAAAGCTGGGCCGCGAGGTTCTGGAGACCCAGCGCGGCGTTGGTTATCGGCTGGGCAGCGGTGGCGGAGGGGGCAAGTGATGCCGCGCAGCCTGCGTTGGCGGCTGGCCGTCTGGCTGGTGCTGGGGGTGGTTCTGATGTGGACCTCGGCGGCCTTTGTCACCGTCAGCAACCTTCGCCGTGAAATGGACGAGGCCTTTGACAGCGCCTTGGCGGAAACGGCCCAGCGTCTGCTGCCGCTGGCGGTTCTGGATATCACCGACCGGGAAGAGGACGGAGTCGCCCGCTCGGTCGATGCGCTGCATATGAAAAAGGAATATTTCACCTATATCGTGCGTAACCGCGACGGGCGAATCCTGCTGCGCTCGCGCACAGCGGACGACACGATATTTCCGCCGTTCACGCAGACCGGATTTGTCAATTCGCCAACCCACCGGATCTATTTTGATTCGGTCGAGGATGGCGCCTATACGATCGCTGTGGCCGAGCCGTTGTCGCGTCGCACCGAGGTCTTGAACGAGGCATTTACCGGCCTTGCCACGCCGCTGGGCGTCATGATCCCGTTCAGCATCCTTGCGGTGTGGGTTCTGGTTCATATCTCGCTGCGCCCGTTGCAGGCGTTTCGGGCCGAAATCGAAAAACGTGGCAGCGGCGATATGGCGCCGGTGTCGCTGCGGAAATTGCCTACCGAGGTCAAGCCCGTTGCAGAGGCGATCAACAACCTGCTGGACCGCCTGCAGCGCACGCTGGCGGCCGAGCGCAGCTTTACCTCGAACTCGGCCCACGAACTGCGCACCCCGGTGGCCGCGGCACTGGCTCAGACACAGCGCCTGATGGCGGAAATCTCGGACCCCGCAGCGCTGGAGCGCGCCCGAAATATTGAATCCTCCCTGCACCGCCTGGCCCGCCTGTCGGAAAAGCTGATGCAACTTGCCAAGGCCGAAGGCGGCGGCCTTGTTGCCGAGAAAAGCCATGATCTGGGGCCGATCGTCGCGATGATTCTGGATGAGTTATCGACGCAAAAGGCAGACCGTGCCCGGATCCACCTCAATAAGCCGGACGCGCCGGTTCTGTCGCGGATCGACCTCGATGCGTTTGCGATTCTGGTGCGGAACCTGATCGAAAATGCCCTGAAACACGGGGATCCGGAGCAAACGATCGACGTTACTCTGGGGGCAGATGGATCCTTTCGCGTTGCAAATGGCGGCACGGTTCTTTCGCCCCGCGACCTGACCCGTCTGACGCGCAGTTTCGAACGAGGCCCCACCGAGGCTGATGGCACCGGCCTTGGTCTGTCGATTGCGCGCACCATCGCCACCGGCGCGGGCGGGCAACTGCAACTGCGTTCACCGGCAAGCGGCAAAACGGACGGGTTCGAGGCCAGATTCATCCCCAACGCCACCGCCGAGCGGTAGGTTCCGTACACGCTCCTTACACTGATCTGTCCTTTGACGGTTGGTGGAGCCGAGGGGGATCGAACCCCTGACCTCGTCATTGCGAACGACGCGCTCTCCCATCTGAGCTACGGCCCCATCGAGGCGTTATGTGACCCGCCAGCGCCGCAGAGTCAAGACGTCAGATCACGCTTTGATGGCGGTTTTCGATTTCAGGAATTGCACGATTCCGGCGGCCGGAACCGCCCCGGCCTGACGCCCGATTTCGCGCCCGTTCTGAAAGGCGATCAACAGCGGGATGCCGCGAATACCATGCGCCGCGGAGACCGCCGGGAATTCTTCGGTATTGATCTTGGCGAAACGAACGTTCGGGGCCATTTGCTGTGCCGCCTTGGCAAATTCTGGCGCCATCATCCGGCAGGGACCGCACCAGGGGGCCCAAAAATCGACGACGATCGGTACTTCGTCGTTTCGGATCGCCTTTTGCAGGATTTTGGGGTCAAGTTCACGCACCTTGCCTTCGTTCAACTTTGCACCGCACACGCCGCATTTGGGGTGGGCGGACAGTTTGTCAGCAGGCACGCGATTCAGCGCGCCGCACTCCAGACAAGTGATTTTCTTTGGGTTGGCCATGGGCTGTTTCTCCGGCGCAAATATATTCGATCTAACGAATATATTTGCGCAGCCGTCGGATTTTTCAACCCTTGTCGTGGGAAAATATCTCCCCTTGGCGGCGACCTCCGCCGGCCCCGGACTATTGGTCCAGAAAGCTGCGCAACTTGCGTGAGCGGCTGGGGTGCTTGAGTTTTCTCAACGCCTTGGCCTCGATCTGCCGGATGCGTTCGCGGGTAACGCTGAATTGCTGACCGACCTCTTCCAGCGTGTGGTCGGTGTTCATGCCGATACCAAAGCGCATCCTGAGCACCCGTTCCTCGCGCGGCGTCAGGCTGGCCAGAACCCGCGTCGTCGTTTCCTTCAGGTTTCCCTGAATAGCCGAATCCAGCGGCAGGACGGCGTTCTTGTCCTCGATGAAATCGCCCAGCTGGCTGTCCTCCTCGTCGCCGATGGGAGTTTCCAGGCTGATCGGCTCCTTGGCGATCTTCATCACCTTGCGCACCTTGTCGAGCGGCATCTGCAGTTTTTCCGCCAGTTCCTCAGGCGTAGGTTCGCGGCCGATTTCATGCAGCATCTGCCGGCCGGTGCGCACCAGCTTGTTGATGGTTTCGATCATGTGGACCGGGATGCGGATGGTGCGCGCCTGATCGGCGATCGAGCGCGTGATCGCCTGGCGGATCCACCATGTGGCGTAAGTCGAAAACTTGTATCCGCGCCGATACTCGAACTTGTCCACCGCCTTCATCAGACCGATGTTGCCCTCCTGAATAAGGTCAAGGAACTGCAATCCGCGGTTGGTGTATTTCTTGGCGATCGAGATGACCAGGCGCAAATTGGCCTCGACCATTTCCTTTTTGGCGATGCGGGCCTCTTTCTCGCCTTTCTGCACCTGATTGACGATGCGGCGGAATTCCGAAATATCCACCCCTACATATTGCCCAACCTCGGCCATCTCGGCGCGTAGGTCTTCGGCTTGGGTACGAAAACGCTCGATAAAGGTGTTCCATCCGCGCCCGGTCTTCTGCGCCACTTGATCCAGCCATGTGGGGTCCAGTTCAAGCCCGCGATAGGCGTTGATGAATTCGCGCCTGTTGATACGCGACTGGTCGGCCAGTTTGACCATCTGGCTGTCAATCGACATGATCTTGCGGTTGATCCCGTAAAGCTGGTCGATCAATGCTTCGATCCGGTTGTTGTGCAAATGCATCGAATTCACCAGCTCGACAATTTCCGAGCGCAGCTTTTGATAGGTTTTTTCGTCCCGTTTCGAGAACGTGTCATCCTCATTTAGCGTTGCCGAGATACGGCTGTCCTGCATATCTGCCAACAGCGCATAGTCATGGGCGATCCGATCCAGTTTTTCCAGAACCTGAGGTTTCAGCACCGCCTCCATTGCCGCAAGGGACAGGTTGGCCTGTTCGTCCTCATCGTCGTCATCATCCTCGGCCAGAGGGTTGCCGTCGGCGTCGGTCTCGGGCTCTTTTGTGGCGTCTGCGGGCTTTGGCGTGCTGCTTTGGTCGCCTGCGGCGGTGACCGGTGGGGTCGAGGGATCGGCGACGTTTTCCTCGTCGTCGTTTTCGGTCGCCCCGGAAAATGTCGTTTCCAAGTCGATCACGTCGCGCAGCAGGATCTCCTCGTCCAGCAATTCGTCACGCCAGATGGTGATTGCCTGAAAGGTCAGCGGGCTTTCGCAAAGCCCCGCGATCATGGTGTTGCGCCCGGCCTCGATCCGCTTGGCAATGGCGATTTCACCTTCGCGCGACAGCAGTTCCACCGTTCCCATTTCGCGCAGATACATGCGGACCGGATCGTCGGTGCGATCCAGTGTCTCGGTGGTGGTGGTCGCAACCGCGACCTCCTTGGATTCCGAGGTTTTCACCAACTGGGTCGATTTTTGTTCTTCTTCTTCGGCTTCCTCGTCCTCGATGATGTTGATGCCCATTTCGCTGAGCATCGACATTACGTCCTCGATCTGCTCGCTCGAGACCTGTTCTGGCGGAAGAACCTTGTTCAATTCGTCATAGGTGATATAACCGCGCTGCCGGGCGGCCCCGATCATTTTCTTGACGGCGGCTTGGCTCATGTCACCCAGAGCCGAGGCTTCCTGCTGGTCGTTGGGCTTTGTCGCGTCAGTATCCTTGGCAGCCATTCTATACTCCATATTGGAAGGCGAATCACAAAAGGTGAGGCGCGTCTGATTCGTTTAGGCGAATCAACACGGCGAATCACTGATTCGCAATGCACTTTAATGCTTTTTCTTTACCCAAACCTCACTATCAATCAGATTTTGCAGGTATTTGGACATGTTTTCCGTATTTTCAGCCTCGGTTCCGCCCTTGGGCAGGGTCGAGCGATTCGCCTTTTCGCGCGCCTGTGCCGCCTGACCGAGGCGCCAGGTCAGCCCCTCGTCCACCAGACCGGCCATGTCCTGCATGGCTTCGTCGATCTCTACCCGGCTGCCGCGTGCGGCCTCCAGCTTGGCCAGTTCCTCGGCCAGCGCCATTGCCGCCACCTCGCTGTCGACCGGTTTCCGAATGGCGGGCGCGATCTGCACATGGCGCAACGAGAACAGCTTTTCAACCTCGTCAGCGCCAATTTTCTGTGCCAGCTCCGCTGACAGATCCTTGCCGGTCAGATCCTTGCCGGTCTCGCCCATATCGCGGACATGCTGCAAAAGGGCGCGGCGCAGCCGGTCGTGTTCGGGGGCTGTCAGGTGCAGTTTTTCCAGCGCCGTTTCAAACGAGACGATGATTTCGGGATAGCGCAGGCAGAGCGCCAGAATGACTGCCTCGCGCAGGCGCTCGCCGGGGTCTGAACTGTTGGCCGGTTGTGCCAGAACCGAGGCCTTCGCTCCTGGTGTTGCCAGAAACGCCGGAGTTTTGAGCTGTCCCCCGGCCCGAGCGCGGAATTTTCCACGCCCACCGGCCTGCCAGGTCTCTCCATTACCCCGCGGCGCAAACAGGGTGGCGCGCAGCTCTCTCAGGGCAGCCTTGTAATGGGTTCGAACGGCGCCATCCCGAATCATTGCCAGCGCTGCTTTCAATCGCTGGTCCAGCGCCGCGCGTCGCTCGGGGCTGTCAAAGACCTGCCCCTCGGTTTCGCGTTGCCAGAGCATGTCGATCAAGGGGCGCGCACCACTGAGAAGGGTGCTCATTGCCGCGGGGCCTTCGGTGCGGACCAGATCATCGGGATCCATCCCATCGGGCAAGAGGCAGAAGCGCAGGGATTTCCCCGCCTCCAGCATTGGCAGCGCCAAATCGATCAGACGCATGGCCGCGCGTTGCCCGGCGGTGTCGCCGTCAAGGGCGATGATCGGTTCGGGGGCGATGCGCCACATCAGGGCGATTTGCGTTTCAGTAATGGCGGTGCCGAGAGGGGCGACGGAATGGGCAAATCCGGCCTGTGTCAGGGCGATCACATCCATGTAGCCCTCGGTGACGATCAGGGTGCCGGACTTGCCTGCCGCCTCGCGCGCCGGACCAAAGTTGAACAGCGTGCGGCCCTTGTCAAACAGGGGTGTTTCCGGCGAATTCAGATACTTGGCTCGCGCGCCGGGGTTGAGGGCGCGCCCGCCGAATGCGATGCAGCGCCCCTGTGAGTCGCGGATCGGGAACATGAGACGGCCGCGAAACCGGTCATAGGGCGTGCCGGTGCTGTCAGGTGCGATCGCCAGCCCGGCCTCGATAATGGCCTGGGGCGAGATCCCCTTTCCGTTGAGATGGGCAAACAGGGCGGTGCGGCTGTCGGGCGCAAACCCAAGTTCGAATCGCTCGACCGTTTCGGGGCTCAGTCCCCGGTCGCTAATGGTCTTGCGCGCGAGGCTGCCGGCACCCGTGTTCAGCTGCAGTCGAAAGAATTGCACCGCCTGCTCCATCACGTCGAACAGTTGGTCGCGGCGGTCCGATTTTGCCTGCGCCTCTGGGCTCTGGGCGGGCATGGTCATGCCTGCTTCGCGTGCCAGAATCCCGACCGCCTCCATAAAGCCGACATTTTCCGTTTCCCGCACGAAACTCAGGGCGTCGCCCTTGGCATGACAGCCAAAGCAGTAATAAAACCCCTTACGGTCATCCAGATGAAACGAGGCCGTTTTTTCCTGATGAAACGGGCAGGGCGCCCAGTAATCCCCCTTGCCGGGGTTCGAGCGGCGCGCATCAAAGCTGACCTTGCGCCCGACCACCTGGGCAAGCGACACGCGGGAACGCAGTTCATCCAAAAAACCAGACGGCAGTGACATGGCGCGAATATCGGTCCTGAAGAGGCATCTTGCAAGGGTCGCGGGTATAAACTCAGGCGCTCCGGCCCTCGGGTCCTATAATTCAGCGGGGCTTGATCCGGATCGTTTGGCGCAACTGGCCGTCGTTGATGTTAAAAATCAGAATGCGATTGTCCCGGGTCACCACGCCATACCAATCTGGTCCGCGGGTGAAATTCGTTGCCTGCGACCCGTCCGGCAACACGATCGTGTCAGGCAGCGGTACAGGAGCGGTTTTCACCACCTCCGGCACCTTGATGACAATCAGGACAATGACCGTTACAAGTCCCCCAATCATGGAGGCGGTCAGGATCGTGACCAGAATCCTGAGAAATCTGAGATTGGCGGGCTCTGCGCCCGCGCCGGGAGAATCGTCCATGTCTGATACCATCCTTCGCCTTGTGATCGGAGACCCGGCCCCGCCCCGCCTAGATAAGGCCTTGGCCACTGTAGTGCCAGAGGGGGTTGCCCTCAGCCGTTCGCATCTGGGCCGCCTGATTGCCGCAGGAGCGGTCTCACGCGAGGGCGGAGATGTCGTTACCGACCTGAAAACACGCAGCCGACCGGGCGAGGTCTGGTGTGTGACCCTGCCCCCGGCAGGTGAAATTTCCGCCGCCCCCGAGGACATTCCCCTTGAAGTGGTGTTTGAAGACGCCGATCTGATCGTTGTCAACAAGCCCGCCGGCATGGTGGTTCATCCGGCCCCCGGCTCGCCCTCTGGAACGCTGGTCAACGCGCTTTTATTTCACTGCGGCGACAGCCTTTCAGGTATCGGTGGGCAAAAGCGTCCGGGAATCGTCCACCGAATCGACAAGGACACCTCGGGCCTTTTGGTGGTGGCCAAGAGCGATCGGGCCCATCACGGGTTGGCGGCGCAATTTGCCGATCACTCGATCTCACGCCACTATCGCGCGGTGGTTTACGGGGTGCCATCACGGGCCGACCCACGCCTCGCCGGGGTCTCGGGCGTTGCCTTTGAAGACGGCGCAATCGTGCGCATTTCCGGCAACATTGCGCGCCACAGGCATGATCGTAAACGTATGGCGGTGGTGACCAATGCGGGGCGCCACGCGATTACGCGTCTGAAGGTTCTTGAACCCTTTGGCACTGTCGCGGCGCTCGTGGATTGCTGGCTTGAGACCGGACGCACACACCAGATCAGGGTTCACCTGACCCATGCCGGCCATGCGCTGATCGGGGACAAGACCTATGGCGGGCGTCGCACCATCGGCCACAAGAATTTGCCTGCCGCGACGGTTGATCTGGTGCGCGGGTTTCCACGTCAGGCCCTGCACGCTGCCACCCTTGGATTTCGCCACCCGTCAACGGATCAGATGTTGTCCTTTGAGGCACCACTTCCGGCGGATATGTGCACCCTTCTTGAGGCCTTGCGCGCAGCAGCGGTAACTTGAAATTTACGTTTTGACGGCATAGGTCAAAAGGAACGATGCAAAATCGTGACTCACAGGGGGCTACATGAGCTATACCAAACTTCCGGCACCATCGCCCGAGCAGGGGTTGAACCGCTACATGCAGGAAATCCGCAAGTTTCCAATGCTGGAGCCGGACGAAGAATTTATGCTGGCCAAGCGCTGGGTGGATCACGAGGACACCAGTGCTGCACACAAGCTGGTGACCTCGCATCTGCGTCTGGCGGCGAAAATCGCCATGGGATATCGCGGCTATGGCCTGCCCACGGCCGAGGTCATCTCCGAGGCCAATGTCGGCCTCATGCAGGCGGTTAAACGGTTCGATCCCGACAAGGGGTTCCGTCTGGCAACCTATGCGATGTGGTGGATCAGGGCCAGCATTCAGGAATATATCCTGCGCTCGTGGTCGCTGGTCAAAATGGGAACGACCAGCGCCCAGAAAAAGCTGTTTTTCAACCTGCGCAAGGCCAAAAACCGTATCGGGGCGTTGGAAACCGGCGATTTGCACCCCGAACATCTTGAGCGAATCGCCAATGACCTGAACGTTACCAAGGAAGAGGTCATCTCGATGAACCGGCGCATGTCCGGGGGCGATGCGTCGCTGAATGCGCAGGTCTCTTCGGATGGCGAGGGGTCGTCGGAATGGCAGGACTGGCTGGAGGACGAGGATGCGGATCAGGCCTCGGATTATGCCGAAAAGCAAGAACTTGAGGCCCGTCGTGCCCTTTTGACCGAGGCCCTCAAAGGGTTGAATGATCGCGAAAAGGATATCCTGATGAAGCGCAAGCTGCAGGATAAGCCGGTCACTCTGGAGGACCTGTCCGGCGAATATAACGTTAGCCGCGAGCGGATTCGCCAGATCGAAGTGCGCGCTTTTGAGAAACTGCAAAAGAAAATGCGGGATCTGGCGGCAAAGAAAGGCATGTTGAAATCGGCATGACAGGCGTGTTCTGCCCTGCCGGTCCTGCCCGCCGGTCCTGAATGCCTGAAAAAAACCATAAAATTCCTGCTTTTTTGACAAGAAAATCGGCATTCTGCCCGGGAAAACCCATGAGGCAGGGAAAATGACAGGCAGAACGATTGACCCACTGACAAGACTGGCGATCAAATACGGAACCGATAAATTCGGCTACCATGATTATACGCCGAATTATTATGCGTTGTTTCGGCACCTGAAAGATGCCCCCGTCCGGTTGCTGGAAATCGGTGTTGGGGGCTATCAGGATGCCGACCGTGGCGGCGAATCGCTTGAAGTCTGGCGCGATTTTTTCCCGAACGGGCAGATCGTCGGTCTGGATATCCAGAAAAAAGAGATGGACCTCGGCCCGCGGGTGACCATTCTGCAGGGCAGTCAGGTCGATGCCGGGTTTCTGGCCGAGGCGGTCCGCGCGCATGGACCGTTTGACATCATCATCGACGATGGCAGCCATCAGAACGAGCATGTTGTCACCTCGTTCGGCCTGTTGTTCCAGACCTTGGCGGCGGGGGGCATCTATGTGGCCGAGGACGTCCAGACCTCGTTCTTTCCGCGGTTTGGTGGCTCTCTTGAGATGGAGGCGCCAAACTCGGTGGGCTTTTTCCGCGATCTTTTTAGCGCTCTTGCGACTGGCGGCGATATTCCAAAGAATGCCGAGAATATCGCGCGGATTGAACGCTTTCACAATATGGTCGCAATAGCCAAGGCCCCTCTGGCCGAGGGCCGGGCGACCTCTGAAAAACACCGCCTGTTGGTCGGCCCCTCCGGGCGAACCCAAACCTGGCAGAAGGATCACCCCGAGCTTTCGTCAACCTCACTTGAGGTAAACGACATCGCTCCTGAACACGATATATTGGCCGCATTGCCCGGTGTACAGGACGGGTTTTACGAAATCATCGATCTGTCGGACTGTGCGGCCAGCAGCATCGTCCCGTCTCTTTTCACAGTGCTTGCAACGGGCGGAACGCTGCAAAAAGATCGACTGTCGAGCGCCGATATCGAATGGCTGGGGCAGCGGTTTGTCGAGGTTGATCACCGGGAGATCGTGGTTCATTTCCCCGAGTTCACGCCCGGTGATCTGGCCCGCGAGATATATTCGTTGATTGCCTCTCCCGGGGCGGTGACCCTTTTCAAGGCGCCTAACGATTATCCATCCAATTTCGGTTTTGACTATCAACACCCACAGGCACTAGCCGCCTTTGACGCCATGGAAACCGTTTTGATGGAGGAGGGCGACGAACGCGGCCTGCTGTTGTTCACCGATATCATGACTCGCGCCAAGAATGAGCAGCGCGCCGCGCCGATGTTGAAAAAACTGGGCGAGATGGGGGCCCGCTCACGGGTATTCTTTAACGTTGCGGTGCGTCGGGCCAAGCTGGACAAGGATTGGGATCGCGCGATGGAGCTTCTTTTGCAGGCGGTTAGCCTTTATCCCGAGGATTATCGTATCCGCAGTCAATTGGGCTCGCTTTACGCCAAGGCGCGCGACTGGTCTCGGGCGGAAGCCGAGTTGCAAAAAGGTGTTGATCTGGCGCCGCGCGATCCCTTGTTGCGGATTCAACTGGCCAATGCGGTCGCGCAGCTGGGGCGCCAGGATGAGGCTGTCTCCGCCGCCAAAACCGCGGTCAAGCTGGCCCCCAACCATGCCGGCCACCATGTGCAATTGGCCCGGTTGCAAATCAACGCAGGCGCGTGTGACGACGCGCTCGACACCCTTGAGCGGGCGATTTCAATCGATCCGACGATGCCGCACGCCTATCGTCAGCAAAGTCGCGCACAGTTTGAATTGGGGCAGCTCGACGATGCGCGGGCCGCCATCAGGGTCGCGCTTGATCTGCGTCCCGCCAGCGCCGAATTCCAGCGCTGGCAGGACCGCTTGGCCAGCGCCTGACCCAAGACGTTTCGATGGATTGCCGAGGCATTCTTGCCGCCAAAAGCCCGCGAACGCCAAAGCGGGGGCCGGGTTTTGGAAATAAGAATATTTGCCGAAATATCCTACTCTTCCATCGCTTCAAGCTGGTCGATCATGCCGGCGATCATGCCAAGGCCCTTGTCCCAGAAGGCCGGGTCGCTGGCGTCCAGACCAAAGGGCGCCAACAGGTCCTTGTGATGTTTTGAGCCGCCCGCTTTCAGCATATCGAAATACTTGTCCTGAAATCCGTCGCCGGTTTCCTGATAGACGGCGTAAAGTGCATTCACCAGACCATCACCGAACGCATAGGCATAAACGTAAAACGGCGAGTGGATGAAATGCGGGATATAGGCCCAGAAGGTCTCGTACCCGTCCATGAAATCAAACACCGGCCCGAGGCTTTCGGCCTGAACCGACATCCACAACGCGTTGATCTGCTCGGGGGTCAGCTCGCCGTCGGCGCGGGCCGCGTGGAGCTTGCACTCAAAGTCGTAAAAAGCGATCTGGCGTACGACCGTGTTGATCATATCCTCGACCTTGCCAGCCAGAAGCGTTTTTCTGGTGGCCACATCGGGGGCCGCCTCAAGTAGCTTCTGAAAGGTCAGCATCTCGCCAAAGACACTGGCCGTCTCGGCAAGGGTCAGCGGGGTCGAGGACAGCAATTCTCCCTGATCAGCGGCCAGAACCTGATGTACGCCATGCCCCAGCTCATGCGCCAAGGTCATAACGTCTCGTGGTTTACCAAGGTAATTCAGCATGATATAGGGGTGGACATTGGTGACAGTCGGGTGGGCAAAGGCCCCCGGAGCCTTGCCCGGTTTGGTTTCGGCATCAATCCAGCCGCGCTGGAAAAAGGGTTCGGCAATGGCCGCCATTTTTGGCGAGAACGCCCCATATGCCTCTAGCACGGTGCGGCGCGCGTCGTCCCAGCTTACGGTTTCTTGCGGCGCCTCGGGGAGAGGGGCGTTTCGATCCCATATTTCCAGACGATCCAGCCCCAGCCACCGGGCCTTTAGCGAATAATAGCGATGGCTGAGACGTGGATAGGCGTCAACGACCGCGTTGCGCAGCGCCTCGACCACCTCGGGCTCGACATCATTGGCCAGATGACGGCTGGCTTGCGGGCTTGGCAGCTTGCGCCAGCGGTCCTCGATCTCTTTTTCCTTGGCCAGAGTGTTCGTGATCCGGGCATAAAGCGGCAGATGTTTTTGGAAAACGGTGGCGACGGCCCGTGCCCCGGCTTCGCGGGTTTCGCGCTTGGGGTCAGTCAGCAGGTTCAACGTGCCTTCAAGGTTCAACTCCTGACCATCGACCGAAAAACTTAACCCTGCGGTGTGTTCGTCAAACAGGCGGTTCCAGGCCGCGGCTCCGACAACCGATTGGTCATGCAGGAATTTTTCCAACTCGTCGGACAATTGATAGGGTTTCATCGCGCGCATACGATCCAGCACCGGCTTGTACCGAGCAAGGTCGGAATTCGCGCCGTACATCTGCGTCAGAGCCGCGTCCGTCAGGCGGTTCATTTCCAGTGAAAAGAACACCAGCGGGGTGGACAGATCGGTGATCCGGGCCTGCATGTCCGACAGGAATTTGGCCCGTTCGGCATCGGTTGTATTCTGATAGTAGCGTAGCCCGGCAAAGGACATGACCCGCCCGGCAACATTCTGGATCTTTTCATAGCGCAGGATGCAGGCCAGCATCGAATCCGCATCCAGATCCGCCAGTTTCCCCTCGTAATCTGCGGCGAAGCTGGCACATTCACCGGCCAGCCACTCCAGATCCGAGCCGATCTCGGGGCCATCCGCCGACGGGTAGAGATCGCGCAGATCCCATTCTGGCAGACCGGCCAGTGCGGGGCCGTCGCCAGCCTTGTGTGTGGCGTGCGGGATGTCGGGGGCAAAGAGGGGGCGTGTGAACATGAAAGCTGCCTTTGGTTCGGGATTGGAGTGCCCCTGACATAAGGGCAGCGGCAGGGAAAGTTCAAGGCGTTCGACGCGGTTTTGGTGTAGCAAGCCAAGGCCCGGGACGCAGGATCAGGACCCGATGGGCACTGACCTGTTCCTGTTGATATGGGGCGTGCGCGCCGAATTTCAATCCACTGTAATACCGCCCCGCGCGCAGTCCGATTCGTCAACCGTGTCGGGTTGAGATATCTTCCCAGGCGCGGTTGATCGCAACCAGCTTGGCGGTGGCCAGATTGATGGCCTCCTCGGGCACCCCGCGCGAGATCATCTGGTCGGGGTGGGTTTCGCGCACAGCCCGGCGCCAGGCGGCATGGATTTCCTCAAGCGGCGTCTCTGGCGTGACACCCAGCACGTCATAGGCATCGGGCGGCGCATCCGGCGCATAGCGTGTGCGCAAGGAACGAAACCGCTGATCGGACAGGCCAAAGATCTGGGCAACCGTATGGATGAAGTCATCCTCGTTGGGGTGGTATTCCCCGTCAGCCATGGCGATAAAGAACAGCCCTTCCAGAATATCCTCGAGCACCCCCATGTTGTCGCCGAACATCGATTTGATCGAGCGGGCATATGTCTCATAGCCGGTGATGTCCTGACGGGCGAGGTTATAGACCCGAGCGGCCTGAATTTCGGCGCCGGGTGGGATGTAAAAGACCTCGCGAAAGGCAGCGACCTCATCGCGGGTCACACGCCCGTCGGCCTTGGCCATTTTTGCCCCCAGCGCGATAACCGCGATGGTGAAGGCAACCGAGCGCTCGGGCGGGGTGCGCAGCTTGGCAAAGACATTCGAGAGGCTCTCGCCTTTTCGGAGGGCGGCGATGGCATCGGATATGCGTGACCAGAGAGACATGAAACCGGAGCAAGCCTTGTCAGATGGCTGTCCCGGAGAGCGGAGACAGGCGTTTTTGCATCAAGATGAGATCATACCACCGGTTGAATTTGAAGCCAACCTCGGGCAGGCGGGCGATTTCCCGGTACCCGCAGGCCGCATGAAAGGCGAGGCCCCGTGTGTTGGCGTGGCTGATCCCGGCGATCATCGAGTGGACTTGGTGGTGGCGGGCATGGGCCTCGAGCGCATCAATCAGGCTGCGCCCGATCCCCTTGCCGCGCGCGTCAGGCGCCAGAATGATCGTATGCTCCATCGTGTGGGCATAGCCATTCGAGGCCCGAAACTGCCCGTAGGTCGCAAAGCCAAGCAGGTCCGAGCCAGCGCAGGCCAGCAGGAACGGGTGCGTATTTTTCGCTTTTCCGCCAAGCTCTTCGCCCAGCAGGGTCGGGGTCTTTTCCTGGCTGTTAAAGGTCATGTCGCTGTCTCTGATGACTGGGTTCCAGATGGCCAGAATGGCAGCGATGTCCGTTGGCGTGGCAGCTCGAATGTGCATGAACAATCTTTCCAATTTTTTGGTATTGTTTCAAAAATGACGGAGATTGACCACATCTTGCCTCGGGGTCGGGACAATTTTTCCAATCTCCCCTTTTTCAGCCTCTGCGGAAATGTCCCAGGCCATCGGCGGCTGGGTGCGGGCCCGCCGACGCTCCAGCCGCCAGCCGCTGCGGGTCGGGCTCAGGTGCCAGCGACTCTCGACCCCCGGTGCGCCACCATCGCCGGGGATCAGCAACAGGCCAAGTGGGTGCTGGCCTTTTTCGCGCACGGCTGTTTCCGCGGCCAGATGCAGGCGTCTGACCGGGGTCAGACCCGGAGGGGCGGGCAACTCACACAGAACCAGAGGGCTGCAGCCGGCCCGCAGGCTTTCTTCCATGGACCACAGCAGATCTTCGGGGCGGCGGGGTGCAACCAGCAGCAGCCGTCCGGGGTCGATCAGGCTGGCCACGCCCTGACCATGCAACCGGTCGCGTGCATGGGCGGGGACAATCCAGATCACCGGCCCGCTCAGCGCCCGTGCCACGAACAGCGCCAGACTGCGTCGGGCCGGACCGCAGAATTCATGCGCCCGCGCTCGGGCAAGGGTCAGGCCGTCAAGAAAACCAAGCGCCGGTGCGGCCGTGCAAGACGTGGTGGAAAGGGGCATGTGCATGGTGGAGAACCTATAATGTTCATTAAATGTTCTCAACCCGTCACGGGCCGAATTCCAGCCCTGCAGGGCAAAATCGGAGGCAAAGCCGGATGGCCGTCGGCGCGAAGGGCAAAAATTTCCCGGGGCCGCACGCCAGAGTCGCAGGACCAGTCACAAGATCCCCCGGATGTCGCCCTGAATGTCGGATTTGGCTGATCTCCCCGGTTGCGCGATGCTACCCTGAACGGGACAATGATTCGTTTGCCGGAGACCCCAATGCCCCTTGCCATGAACCGAGATGTCTTTATCACCTGCGCTGTCACCGGATCGGGCGCGACCCAGGAGCGCAGCCCCCATGTCCCGCGTTCACCCGAGCAGATTGCAAACAGCGCGATTGCCGCCGCCAAGGCTGGCGCCGCCGTTGTCCATTGCCATGTGCGCGATCCGGAAACCGGCGCTCCGTCGCGTCGGCTTGACCTATACCGCGAGGTGACGGCGCGGATCCGTGACAGCGAAACGGATGTGGTTCTGAATCTGACCGCGGGCATGGGGGGCGATCTGGTGTTTGGCCCGACGGAGCGTCCTCTGCCCCTATCGCCGCAGGGCACCGACATGGCCGGTGCCGCCGAAAGGGTCGCCCACGTTCGCCAGTGCCGACCGGAAATCTGCACCCTTGATTGCGGCACGATGAATTTTGCCGAGGCCGATTACGTAATGACCAACACGCCGGGGATGCTGGTTGAGATGGGCAGGATGATGACCGAGCTTGGCGTCATGCCCGAGATCGAGGCCTTTGATACTGGGCATCTCTGGTTTGCAAAAGAACTGGTTTCCCAAGGGGTTCTGCGTGCTCCGGCGATGGTGCAGCTTTGCATGGGGGTGCCTTGGGGGGCGCCGGATGACCTGAATACCTTTATAGCGATGGTCAATAATGTGCCGCCGGACTGGACGTTCTCGGCCTTTTCGCTGGGGCGGAACCAGATGGGTTATGTCGCGGCTTCGGTTCTGGCTGGCGGCAATGTGCGTGTCGGACTTGAGGATAATCTCTGGCTGGAAAAAGGCGTTCTGGCCGAAAACTGGCAATTGGTCGAGCGCGCCGTCAGCATCGTTGAGAACATGGGTGCACGGGTGATCGGGCCCGACGAGGTCAGGACCCGACTGGGTTTGGAAAAGCGGGCCATGGCATGAGCGGAGCAAAGCACGAGGCCGCCATCATCGGTGGCGGCGTCATTGGCGGCGGCTGGGCAGCCCGTTTGCTGCTGAACGGCTGGGATGTACGCGTCTTTGACCCGGACCCCGCTGCACGGCACAAGACCGAAGCGGTTCTGGCCAACGCGCGCCGGGCGTTGCCGGGGCTTTGGGACACAAGGCCACCAGCCGAGGGACACATCCGGTATTGTCAAAGCATTTCCGAAACCGCCCGGGATGTGCCGTTGGTGATCGAGGCGGTCCCCGAGCGTCTGGAGGTCAAGCACCTCGTCTATGAGGCCATCGAAACGGTGAACGAGACGGGGCTGATCGCGTCATCGACATCGGGCCTCATGCCCAGCGATCTGCAATCGAAAATGTGCCATCCTCAGCGCCTGATCGTCGCTCATCCCTTCAATCCGGTGTATCTGTTGCCGCTGGTCGAGCTTGTTGCCGGCCAGCAAACCGACCCGGCGAAAATTGCCGAAGCCACCGGGATTTACCGCGCCCTTGGCATGTATCCGCTGCACTGCCGTGTCGAGATCGAGGGGTTTTTGTCGGATCGCTTGCAAGAGGCGCTCTGGCGTGAGGCGCTGTGGTTGTTGAAAGACAAGGTTGCCACGGCGCAAGAGCTGGACACCGCCATTGCCTTTGGCCCAGGGCTGCGCTGGGCGCAAATGGGCACCATGCAGACCTTTCATCTGGCAGGTGGCGAGGGCGGGATGCGGGCCATGCTGGCGATGTTCGGTCCCTGTCTGAAATGGCCGTGGACCAAGCTGACAGATGTGCCCGAGCTAACTGATACTTTTGTTGAAATGGTTGGCCAGCAATGCGATGCGCAGGCCGGCGGGCGGGATCCGCGCCAGCTTGAGCAGATACGTGACGATAATCTCGTCGCCATTTTGCGGGCCCTGAAGGGGCGCGACTGGGGGGCGGGGCACAGCCTGAATCAGGCCGACGACGCCCGCCGGGCCGCGGATCCCGAGCCGGATTTCAGGGCTCCTGTGCGGGTTTTGGAACAGGTCGTTCCTAGCAACTGGACCGATTATAACGGCCACATGAACGAAGCGCGCTACCTTGAGGCATTCAGCAAGGGAACCGACCGTTTCATGGAAATGGTTGGAGTTGATGCGGCCTATATCGCCAGCGGCGGCAGTTATTTCACCGCCGAAACCCATATCCGCCACCTCGCCGAGGTCCGCGCCGGGGGGAAAATCCGCGTTGACACGCTGCTGTTGTCGGGTCGGGGCAAAAAGATGCATATCTTTAACCGGATGAGCGATGCCACGGGCCGCCTTTTGGCCACGGGCGAGCAGATTCTGATCCACGTCAGCCTGAAAACCCGTCGCGCCAGCCCGCCGGCAGACCATATTGCTGACAAGTTGACGATGATCGAGGCCCATCACGCCAAGCTCCCCCGCCCTGAGGGGATCGGGCGTGCGGTTGGGCAACGCCCGAGTGCTAAACCATAACCCAAGCGTCGGGGCGGGGCGCCGATTATTCCGGCTGAAAGGTCAGGGCCAGACCGTTCAGGCAATAGCGCAGGCCGCTTGGCGCCGGGCCGTCTTCGAACACATGGCCCAGATGCCCGCCGCAGCGCTTGCAGTGAACCTCGGTGCGGCGGCGCAACAGTCGCCGGTCGCTGCGCGTGCCAACACTGTCGTCAAGCGGCGCCCAGAAGCTGGGCCAACCCGTGCCGCTGTCAAATTTTGTCGTGCTGGGAAAAACCGGCAAGCTGCATCCCGCGCAATGGTAAAGACCGGCGCGCTCCTCTTTCAGCAGCGGCGAGCTCTCGGTGCCGTGGCTGTTGGAGAAGGCGCGTTCGGTCGCTTCTTCGCGCAAGACGGCATATTGGGCGGGGGTCAGGCGCGCCTGCCATTCTTCCTTGCTGAGCGAGATTTCAAACGGCTGCTCGGAGGTTTTCTTACGATCGGTCATATGGGCTCCTGTTGTCGTCTTGTTGCCGCTGTTGGCGTCGGGGCCCATGGGTCGGGGCGAGGGCCTTTGGGGGCGAACATCTGCTGTCGGCTCGACCTTTGCTCGGCTGCGTGTCAGAAGAGGGGCATGAGCCTCTGGATCCCGATAACGCTGTTTGCCGCCTTCATGCAGAATTTGCGCTTCATGCTGCAAAAACACCTGAAGGACACGCGCCTGTCAACCGGTGGCGCGACGTTCTCACGATTTGTTTTTGCCGCACCTCTGGCGGTGCTGTTTGTCGCCGTTGCAACCGGCACCGGCTGGCGCACGCTGCCGAGCATTTCCTGGCGGTTTTTGCTGTTCGCATCGGCCGGTGGGGTGACACAGATTCTGGCAACGCTCTGCATTGTCGCTCTGTTTTCCTTGCGCAATTTTACCGTTGGGATCACCTTGAAAAAGACCGAAACGGTACAAACGGCGCTGATTTCGCTGATCCTTCTGGGCGAGACGGTTTCGATCATGGGCCTCTTGGCCATCGCGGTCGGCCTTGTCGGTGTCGTTCTGGTGTCCGATCCGCCAAAATCAGCCTCGGTGCTGGGTTGGCGGGGGCGGGTGTTCAACCGGGCATCCGGCCTTGGGCTGCTTTCGGGGGCGCTGTTTGGAATGTCGGCGACCGGATATCGCGGCGCATCGCTGGCCCTTGGCGGTGGAGATTTCATGATTCGCGCCGCCGTCACACTGGCCTATGTCACGGTTTTTCAGAGCATTTTGATGGCCCTCTGGCTGCGCTGGCGCACGCCCGGCCAAATCCGTGCCCTGGCGCGGGCTTGGAGGGTCACCGGGCTTGTCGGGGTGACCGGTGCGCTGGGCTCTTTTGCCTGGTTCATGGCGTTTACACTGGAAAATGCCGCCTACGTTAAGGCGCTGGGGCAGGTTGAACTGGTCTTTACCTTTCTTGCATCGATCTTTGTCTTTCACGAAAAAAGCAGCGTGCGCGAACTGGCCGGTATCTTTCTGGTGATGGCCAGCATTTTGCTGCTGGTGTTCCTGATTTAACGCTGTCGCCGAAAAAACCGGGATTAATGGGTCTGCGCACTAAAACCGCAGCCGACCGGGGATGGCCTCGCCACAGATCAGACCGCCATCGATCGTCAGGCCTGCACGTTCCAAAAGCACGCGCGCGGGCAGGTCATCTGCGTTAATATCGGCGTAGATCGAATCGGCCGCGAGCTGGCTAAGCGCCTCTTGGGCAATCCGCGCGGTCATGATCTGCCCGATACCCTGCTGGCGATGCTTTGGCGCCACGGCGATCTGTTCGATGATCGCATGCTCGGCGTGGTCGCTGTATTTGTTGTGGGGCAGGCGTGCATGGGCACTGGCAATGACCTGTCCTGCCGCGTCAATCAGGCCGAGGGTGACGCCAGGGACGGTCAGGCCGACCAGCATCTCGCCACAGCGCGGCGGCAGACCCGAAGCGGTGATATGCCGTTGCAGGGCCGCGATTGTCTCGGGGTCGCTTGGGGTGACAAGGCGCGTCCCGTCGGGCAGCGGGCGCGCGGTGAGGGGACGGATGGCCTCAATCACGTCGTCGCGCGTGCCGATAAAGGCGTCGCGGGCCAGAAATTTGAATCCCCGTCCGGCAAGGCGTCGGCGGATTTTCAGGACTTCGCCGACCGGGATCAGGCAAAAGCCGAATTTCCGGTCCTCATCGAGATGTTCAAGCAGCGCGCCCCAACCGAACAGGTCGGGATCATCGGCGGCCATGCAGTCTCCGGCATGGGCCGCCCCGCGCGAGAACCGGATCCAGGTGCTCTCGCGCGTGATTTTTTTCTGCCGCCGGATCGAGTCGGCGTCACCAACATAAAGTGCCGCGGGCATGACTCAGCGCTTGTCGTAGTAGAGGCCCACGACGTGCTCGGCCTCGGCAAAGAACAGCCAGCGCGCCGTAAAGACACCAATCAGATGCGAGGCCACTGCGACCAACGCCAGCGCGTGGTTGAACGGCAGGAACAACAGGATCGCTGCAGGCAACAGCCCCAGTGTCACCAGCGCAATCGCCCGCAGCTTTTGTGCGTGCTTGCGCGCGACCACATAGACCATCTCTTTCATCAGGTAATTGGGGCTGGAATGGGCATTTTCCAGCTGCCGCACCTTGCCCAGATGCCCCAGCCCGGTTGCGGTTTCGATGCTGTGCCCGGCATTGGCAAAGGCCTTGTCGCCCATCTGCCAGGCGACCATCTGCAGCCCGGTCAGCACCAGCAGCAACACCGCAGCCGTCAGCACCTGACCAGCCAGCAGCGCCCCGCCCGCCAGCGCATAGGTCAGAAACAACAGCGGCGTCAGCGGCAGGTTCCAGCGCGGCACGGTTTTCAACTGGTTATAGATTTTCGAGGTGGTAAAGACCGTTGCAATCGCCAGCAGGCTGCCAATCCAGCCCAACAGCGGATAGCGGCTCTGAAAAAAGATCAGCTCGATGGCATAGGCGGCCACAACCAGCAGCGTCAGCACCGCAGCCACGCCTTCCCGGCTCAGCCAACTTGTGCGCCATTGCGAGAACGCCTTGATGGCGCGTTGCGGGTTGCCAAGGTGCAGGGTCGAGGCGATCAGCCCCCCGACGGCCAGCGCATAGGCGACGAAATACATCCAGAACGCCGTCCAGCCAAAGACGTCCGGCACGCCAAAGCCCATCCAGAACATCAGGCCAAACCCAAGGCCCGACAACGAGGTGAAAACGATTACGGAAGGTGCGGGATGCATCAGATTTTCTCCAGAGCTTTGTCGAGCCAGCCAAGAAAGCCCTTGGCGCTGTCGGCCTCGTCCATGGGCGCAAGATAAGGCGCCAGAAGGTCGATTTTGTTTTCGGCGGTCACGTCCGATTTGGGCCGCGGGGGCAGATACCGGTTGACGGGCTTGGTGCCCTGCTCGGGCATCAGCTCCATCCCGCCGCGTTCGGCGCTCAGACGGGACACATTGCTGTCGGGATCGGCGAAATCGCCGAAATGACGCGCCCCGGCTGGGCAGGTTCTGACGCAGGCGGGCAAGCGGTCGATCTCGGGGATGTTTTCGTTATAGATCCGATCGACGCAGAGCGTGCATTTCTTCATCACGCCTTCCATCTGGTCCAGTTCGCGCGCCCCATAGGGACAGGCCCAGGCGCAGAGGCCGCAGCCGATGCAATTGTCCTCGTTGACCAGCACGATCCCGTCCTCGGCCCGCTTGTAGCTGGCGCCGGTTGGGCAGACGGTGACGCAGGGCGCGTCGTCGCAATGCAGGCAGGATTTGGGGAAATGCACCGTTTGCGCATTGCAGCCCTCGGACTTTACCTCATAGGAGTGGACCCGGTTCAGAAATGTCCCCATGGGCTCGGCCCCGTAAGGGTCGATATCCGACAAGGGCGCGCCATAGTTTGACGTATTCCATTCCTTGCAGTTGACGACACAGGCGTGGCAGCCGACGCAGATATCGAGGTCGATCACAAGGCCCAATTTTTTTTCGGTGGTCTGGGGCAGGGCGGTCATGAAAAGTCCTTCCCGTATTCAAGGGTGTCAGGTCCGACCCCGACCGGCGAGGTCTCGGGCGGGGTATGAGGCAAGCTGATCCCGTCCGGTTTCTTGCCCACGTTTTCGATCTTGACGCGCAGATCGAACCAGGCGGCCTGCCCGGTGATCGGGTCCGAATTGGTCCAGCGCATCCCGTCGCCCTTTGGCGGCAGCAATTCGTGGATGATGTGGTTCAGCAGAAAGCCGCGGGTTGCTTCTGAGGCGTCCTCTTTCAGCGCCCAGGCGCCCGAGCGTTTGCCAATGGCGTTCCACGTCCACATGGTCTTGCCGTTCAGGGCATCCATGCGCGAAACCGGTACCGTGATCGAGCCGTGGGCCGAGCTGACCCGCGCCCAGTCGCCGTCGGTAAAGCCGTGTTCATCGCAGATCTCGCCTGAGACGAACAACGGGTTGGCACCGTGAATCTGGCGCAGCCACGCGTTTTGCGTCCCCCATGAGTGATACATCGCCATCGGCCGCTGGGTCAGGGCGTGATAGGGAAATTCCTTTGTGTCCACGATGGTTTCCTCGACCGGCGGCCACCAGATTGGTAGCGGGTCCATGGTCGATCTGACTTGCTCTCGCAGATGCTCGGGGGGCTGGTGGTCGCCATGCCCCTCGGCGGCCAGACGGAATTTCTGCATCGGTTCGACATAGAGCTGAAAGACATAGGGCTGCGGCTTGTCGTAAAGGCCGCGGGCCACCGCCCAGTCCTGATAGGCGGCATTCCAGGGCTTGAAGAACTGCGCCTCCTCGGGGATATGACCGATCCAGAACGAGCCGTTGGCCTTGTAGGCCTCGATCTGGTTTGGATTTGGCTCACCACGGCCCTCGCCCTTGCCGTCGGGGCCGCGAAAGCCGGCCAGCGGGCCGACGCCGGGGCGGCGTTCGTGCATCTGGATGTAGTCGGCGTAATCCTTGAATGTCGGGCTGCCGTCCTCGTTCACCATGCCGGGCAGGCCAAGGCGATAGCCGATATCAATCAGCACTGACTGGAACGGGCGCACGTCGCGGTCCGGCTCGACCACCGGCCAGCGGATGCTGTCGGCCATGGCCTCGGCCTCGCAAATGGGGCGGTCGAACATGCTGATGCAGTCGTGGCGCTCCAGATAGGTCGTGTCCGGCAGGATCAGATCCGCAAAGGCCACCATCTCCGAGCTGTAGGCGTCGGAATAGATGATGCGCGGGATTACGTATTCGCCGTTTTCATCCTTGTCCTTGAGCATCTCGATCACTTTCGAGGTGTTCATGGATGAGTTCCACGACATGTTCGCCATATACATGAACAAGGTGTCGATCTTGTAGGGTGTGCCGGCATGGGCGTTCGAGATCACCATATGCATCAGCCCGTGGGCCGATAGCGGGGTCTCCCACGTAAAGGCCTTGTCGATGCGTTTGGCGTTGCCGTTCTCGTCCAGCAGCAGGTCCTCGGGGCCTTGCGGATACCCCAGATGCGGCCCGTCCAGCGGTTGTCCCGGCGCATAGCCGGCGTGCGGTTTGGGATGCGCGGTGGCCGGTTTGGGGTAGGGCGGTTTAAAGCGAAAGCCGCCGGGAACCTCGACGCTGCCCAGCAGGATTTGCAGGATATGCAGGGCCCGGCAGGTCTGAAAGCCGTTGGAATGGGCCGAGATGCCGCGCATCGCGTGAAACGAGACCGGGCGCCCGATCATGCGCTCGTGCTTTTCGCCCTTCCAGTCCGTCCACGGGCGTTCGATGACGATTTCTTCTTCAAATGCCACATGGGCCAGCTCGGCTGCGATGCGCCTGATCTGCTCGGCGGGAACCCCGCATTGTTCGGCGACCGCTTCGGGTGTGTGCTCGTCCGAAAGGTATTTTTCCGCCAAAAGTTGAAACACCGGACGATGCGTGGCGCCGCCGTGACGATAGCTGCCGGCCAGATCCGGCTTGATCCCCGGGGTGTCAAAAGCGACCGGCTTGCCAGTGGCCCGATCAAGGACCAGAGGCTTATCGTTTTCGTCGCGAAGGAACAGCCCGTTTTCTGGCGAGTTCGCGTCTTCGATCACCAGAAACGGCGCGTTCGTATAGCGAATCAGATAATCCAGATCGACTTTGCCCGCCTTCAGCAATTCATGGATCAGGGCCAGAACAAACAGCCCGTCAGTGCCCGGGGTAATTCCCACCCACTCATCCGCGATGGCGTTATAGCCCGAGCGGATCGGGTTCACGCCAATGATCTTGGCGCCGGTTTCCTTCAGCTTGCTCAGGCCGATCTTGATCGGGTTGCTGTCGTGATCCTCGGCCACGCCGAACAGCATGAACAGTCGCGTGCGCTCCCAGTCCGGCGCGCCGAACTCCCAGAAACTGCCGCCCATCGTGTAGATGCCCGCCGCCGCCATATTGACCGAGCAGAACCCCCCGTGGGCGGCGTGATTGGGCGTGCCATAGGCCTGCGCCCACCAGCCGGTCATCGATTGTGATTGATCGCGCCCGGTGAAAAACGCCATTTTTTCAGGGCTTTGCTCGCGCAGGGGTTTCAGCCAACTGACGGCGATGTCCAGCGCTTCGTCCCAGGATATTTCCTCGAACTCGCCCGAACCGCGCTCCCCGACCCGCTTCATCGGGGCCTTCAGGCGCGAGGGGGCGTAATGCTGCATGATGCCGGCGCTGCCCTTGGCACACAGAACCCCCCGATTGACCGGGTGGTCACGGTTACCCTCGATATATTTGACCTTGCCGTTTTTCATATGCACGTTGATGCCGCAGCGGCAGGCGCACATATAACAGGTGGTCTTGCGGATTTCGTCGCTGACCTCGGGCGAGGTATCCAGCGCTGGCTGATCATATGGGGGCATGTGTGGTTCCCTGCATCCCTGTTGTCGAAGTCGTTGGGTCTTGGTCTTATATTAGTGTATTTGAATATTAGTAACCGTCTCGCTTGGCAACTGTCCAGAATTCAATGGCGTTTTGCGTGGATTTGCGGCTTCATGTCGCCCCTTGGCGTGGATTTTTCGCTTTGTGTCCCTTTTGGGGGCTTTCGCAGGCCATTCATTTCAAGGCGCCATATTCAAGAGTTTGCATTTTAGCACATCCTAATATACCCTGACCGGACAACAGCACGACAACGACACGGGGCAAACAAGCGACCGGACAGTTCAACAAAGGGAGTGAGAGATGAACAAACTGATAGGGGCGGCCCTGACCGCAGTGTTTTCGATAGCGGCGGTTTCGGCGGTATCCGCGGCTGAGGTCAACAAGACCTACATGCGCAAGGGCACTCAGGAAGTGCGCGTATTCACCAGCAAGGGCAAGCTTTATTGCCGCCGCACCAGCGACAACTTTGAGATGTGTCACGGCATGACCAAGGTCAGCGCGGGCACCTACAAAGGTAACAAGATGAAGCATCCCGATATGCCAAAATTCATGACGTTTGATGGCACCGTAGTCATCGGCTCGAACAAGAAACTGTCGATCAAGGGCTGCATGGTTGGGGGCGCAATCTGTGCAAACGAAATCTGGGACGAGAAATGATTGCGCCCAGCTGAGAAGACCCTGGCGAGGGGATTGGGTGCGCGCGCTCATTCCTCCCTCTCGCTCAGGGGCACATAGGGGCGCATCTCTGGTCCGTCATACAGCGTCAGCGGACGGATCAGGATGTTTCTGCGCAACTGCTCAAGGCACTGAATGATCCAGCCGGGCATCCGCCCGATGGCAAAGATCGGGACGTAGAGGTCCATCGGGATCCCGTGCAACTGATAGATGACCCCGGAATAGAAATCGACATTGACGTTCAACCCGTGCCGGGCGTAGGGGCGCATCGCGTCGACGACCGCTTGCAATATGTCGTACCATTGCGGCGCGCCCATCTCACGGGACAATTCGCGCACGCCCTCGCGCAGATGCCGCGCCCGGGGGTCCTCGGCCCGGTAAACGCGATGACCGAACCCGGTGACCGCCTCGCGCCTGGCACGCTTTTTGGCGACATAATCGGCTGCCTGCTCTGGCGTCCCGATTTCCGTGACCATCTTCATCACATCCTCGGCGGCCCCCCCATGGGCGGGGCCGGCAAGCGTGGACAGGGCGCTGACGATGGCGCCGTGCAGGTTGGCCTCGGTCCCCACCGTGACCCGCGCGGCAAAGGATGAGGCATTGGCCCCGTGCTCGGCATGAAGAATGAAATCCACATCCGCCAGCCGGGCCGCCTTGGCGCTGGGGCGCTGGCCGTTCAACATCCACAGCCAGTTGGCGGCATGTGACAGCGCCGGATCCGGGGCAATCGGCGTGCGACCGTTTCGGATCGCCTGATGGGCGGCAATGATTGTTGGCAGCTGTGCGATCAGACGCAGGCCATTCTGCACAAAGGCCGCTTCGCTGACCTCCTGACTGTCCGGGTCCAGCGCCGCCAGCGCCGACACCACGGTCCTTAGAACATCCATGGGATGGCCGGTCTTGATCCGCGCAATGATGTCGAATGCCGCCTGCGGCAGCGTTCGGTTTTCGCGCAGCGTCTGCTCAAAGCGGGTCAATTCCGCGGCGCTGGGCAAGGCGCCATGGATCAGAAGATAGGCGACCTCTTCAAAACTCGAGTGGGTGGCCAGATCATGGATCGAATAGCCTCGATAGCTCAACTCTCCGGCGCGCCCGTCGATTTTACTGACACTGGAGCGCTCGAAATATATCCCTTTCAGGCCGCGGTTGATCTTGACGTTTTCTGCCATGATGTCAGTCTCCTGATGCTGAAATGGAGGGGAAAGATGGGTGTTCTGGACAAGGCGCGCATGGCGCGTGGGCGTGTTGTTTTTCCCGAGGCGGACGATGCGCGCATTCGCAAGGCCGCGGCGATTCTGGCGGATCGGGGCCGGATCACGCCGGTGTTTCTGGATGTCGCGCGCCCCGCGTCCGAATATATCGAGTTTCTGTTGGCCCGGCGCCCTGGGCTGAAACCGGCGCTGGCCTTGCGGATGTTGGAGAAACCGTTGTTTCGGGCGGCGGCGATGGTAGCTGCAGGCGAGGCAGATGCGATGGTGGCTGGTGCTGTCTCTCCCACTCGCCGGGTGATCGAAGCGGCGGCGATGGTTATCGGCCTGAGCAAAGGGGTCAGCGTTCCGTCCAGCTTTTTCGTGATGGTGTGGCCCGACGGGCGGACGCTGGTTCTTGCCGATTGTGCGCTGAATGTCGCGCCTGATGCCCAAGGCTTGGCTGCGATTGCGCGGGCTTCGGCCCGGTCAGCTGAAGCTTTGCTGGGCCATGCCGAGGTGGCTTTGCTGTCATTTTCCACCGGCCGCAGCGGCAGTGGAGCCAGTGTCGAGACCGTGCGCGCCGCCTGTGAAATCCTGGAAAAGGATGGCATCAGCGTTCGCGGGCCGGTGCAGGCGGATGCCGCCCTCAATTCCGAGATCGCGGCCAGAAAGGGGATGACGTCAGATGTTGCCAATGTCCTGATCTTTCCTTCGCTGGATGCGGGCAATATTGCCTATAAGCTGTTGCAGGAACTGGCCGGCGCGCAGGCCATCGGCCCGGTCCTGCAGGGGTTTCAGCGCCCGGTATGCGATCTGTCCCGCGGCGCGCGCATCAATGATATCGTCGCCGCCAGCGAAATCGCACTCAGTCTGGCCTGAGCGCGCCAGCCGCCAAAGGGTCTGTTTGGCGGTGGCGGTTCTGGCGCAGGGGCGGGGTCCGTTGGCCAAAAGTCACCGAACCCGTCTGCCCCCGATCATGCCGGTTTGGCGGGCCAATATTCGACGCCCGCTTTATGCGACGCGCATCAGCGCTGCGGCTTCATGTCCGCGGCATCGATCCCCGCCACCGGAACCGGGGTTTTCATGGCGTCGCGGCGAAACGGTTCGCCCAGCTCCTGATTGATCAGGGCCTCGATAAAGGTGGTTTTCCCGTCGTCCATCTGCGCCTTGATTGCGGTTGCCAGAGCATCGGTCAACGCGTCCATGCTGCGCGCTTCGACGCCGCCAAGACCGCAGGCTCGGGCGATGGCGGCATAAGAGACCCCCTCGTTCAGTTCGGTCCCGACAAAATTGTCGTTGTACCAGAGGGTCGAGTTACGCTTTTCTGCCCCCCACTGGTAATTGCGAAACACGATCATGGTGATCGGCGGCCAGCCCTCGCGTCCGATGGCGACCATTTCGTTCATCGAGATCCCGAACGCGCCGTCCCCGGAAAAGCCGACGACCGGCGTGTCCGGGTTGCCGATTTTCGCGCCGATGATCGCGGGAAATCCGTATCCGCACGGCCCAAACAGGCCCGGGGCCAGATATTTCCGGCCGGCTTCGAATGTTGGATAGGCGTTGCCGATGGCACAGTTGTTGCCAATGTCGCTGGAGATGATCGCATCCTGCGGCAAGGCTGACTGGATCGCCCGCCAAGCCTTGCGCGGGCTCAGCCAGTCGGGGCGGGCGGCGCGGGCGCGTTGGTTCCATGTGGTGCCCGGATCATCCTCTTCATGGTCGAGCGACGCCAGTTCCTGCGCCCATTTCGATTTGGTGTCCGCGATGACCTCGCGGCGTCGCTGACGTCCAGCCTCGCCGGCATCGGGGGCCAGCCGGGACAGGATGGCGCTGGCCACCTTGCCCGCGTCGCCAACGATTCCGACGCTGACTGGCTTGGTCAGGCCAATCCGGTCGGCATTGATATCGACCTGAATCAGCTTGGCCTGATCGGGCCAGTAATCCAGCCCGTAACAGGGCAAGGTCGAGAACGGGTTCAGCCGGTTGCCGAGCGCCAGAACCACGTCGGCCTGCGAGATCAACTGCATCGCGGCCTTGGATCCGTTATACCCGAGCGGTCCGGCAAACAGCGGATGGCTGCCGGGAAAGGCGTCATTGTGCTGGTAATTGCAGCACACCGGAGCATCCAGCCGCTCGGCGAGGGCCTGTGACTGCGGGATGGCCCCGGACAGCACCACACCGGCGCCGTTGACGATGACCGGGAACTTGGCCGTGCTCAACAGGCGTGCGGCCTCGGCAATCGCCTCCTGCCCACCGGTCGGGCGCTCAAACTCGATGATTTGCGGCAGCTCGACGTCAATCACCTGGGTCCAGAAATCGCGGGGCACGTTGATTTGCGCCGGCGCTGACAGGCGGCGGGCCTTGGTGATGACGCGATTGAGAACCTCGGGGATGCGCGACGGGTCGAGGACCTCTTCCTGATAGGCGACGATATCGGCAAAGGTCCTCATCTGCGGCAGTTCCTGAAATCCGCCCTGTCCCATGGTCTTGTTGGCGGCCTGCGGAGTGACCAGCAGCATCGGCGTGTGGTTCCAGTAGGCAGTCTTGACACAGGTGACGAAATTGGTGATTCCGGGGCCGTTCTGGGCGATGATCATCGCCATTTCTCCGGTGCTCCGGGTGAAACCGTCGGCCATGTAGCCGCCGTTGCATTCATGCGCCACGTCCCAGAACCTGATCCCAGCAGCGGGGAAATTGTCCGAGACCGGCATGAAGGCCGAGCCGATTATCCCAAACGCGTTCCGGATGCCGTGCATTTGAAGAACTTTGACAAAGGCTTCTTCGGTGGTCATTTTCATCGTTGGAATGTCCTTGGATGGGGGCCGCAATCTGCGGGCCTGATCGCGAAAATGAGCGGAATGCGCGCCGCTCGTCCCCATTATGAGCCAAGGGAATGGGCCGCGTTAGGTCCAGTTCAATTCGTGAATAGCTCCAGAGATGTGCCGACCTCTTGCGCAATCCGGGCCACGCCTTCGCCGATCCGTTCGGCCTTGATCGACGAATAGGCCAGCCGACAGTAGTTGCGGGGATATGTCTGACCGGCAAAAAAAGGCTGCCCCGGCTCAATCAGAACGCCGCGCGCGCGCAGGGCAAGATCCAGCTGTGTCGTGTCCACCTCTTCGGGCGCGCGCAACCAGAAGCTCGAGCCACCAAAGCTGGCGCTGCCCGCAACCTCAAGCGGGGTGTCGGCCAGCGCCGCGGCCATGCGCTGGCGACGTTTCAGAAAGGCGTCCCGCATCTGTTTGACCATCGCGTCGTAATGGCCGCGGGCCAGAAAATACGCCGTCGTGCGCTGGATATGGCCGGGCGGGTGGCGCAGGATCGCGTGGCGCAGGGCCCGGGCCTGCCGGATAAACGGCTCGGAACCGACCAGATATCCAAGACGCAGACCCGGAAACAGCGATTTTGAAAAGCTGCCGACGTAAATGACCCGCCCATCCTCATCCAGAGATTTCAGCGCCGGAGTTGGGGGTTTGAGGAAACTCATTTCAAACTCGTAATCATCCTCGACGATCAGAAAATCGTGCTTTTCGGCGCGGCGCAGCATATCGCGGCGCCGTTCGATGGGCAGGGTGACAGTGGTTGGGCACTGGTGGCTGGGGGTGACGAAAACCACGTCGATACCGGGGGGCAAAAGGTCTGGCGGCAGGCCATCTTCATCCACTGGCAGCGGTAAAACCTGCGCACCCGAGTGCCTAAGGATATCGCGCAAGCCGGGGTATCCGGGGTCTTCGATGACAACCTTCTGGCCTCGGGACAGCAGGATTTGCGCCACCATCCAGAGCGCATTTTGCGCCCCGAGCGTAACCAGAATTTGTTCTGGTCGGGCAAGGATTCCGCGGCGGGGCAATGTGTGGCGGGCGATAAAGCTGATCAATTCGGGATCATCCATTTCGCCGTAATCCGAGGTCAGGCTGTCGAATTCCTTTTTGCCCAACGCCTGATGCGCACAAAGGCGCCAACTGGACTGGTTGAACAGCGAAATATCCGCCTGACCGTAGATAAACGGATAGGGGTACTGGCGCCAGTTGAAATGTTTCTCAACCAGTTTGCCGCCGGTATAATTGTGGCGAATGACGCGGTCCCAGTTGACCCGGTCGCGGGTCTGGTGGGGTGGTTGCTCAGGCAATGGCGAGATCGGCGCGGATTTTGAAACAAAATAACCCGAGCGGCTGGCCGAGGTCAGATAATCGTCTGCCACCAGTTCGTTATAGGCCAATGTAACGGTGATGCGCGAAATGCCCAGATGCGCGGCCAGCTTGCGCGACGAGGGCATCTTCTCGCCGGGCAGAAATCTCCCCGACAGGATGGCCGACGCGACAATCTGCTGGATTTGCCGCTGCAAGCTGCCCTGAAAATTGGGATCGAGAAAGAACGTTTCTGCGCCGATTGCCATATAAGAGTCCCTGATTCTGGACCTATTCTAATCCCGGAGCGCGTCGCGTTCATTCCCATTCGCACAAAGCCCTTAAATCCTTTGATCCGGCGCGCTTCATATGCAAACCCGTCGACGTCCTTGGCGTGCCCAAGCCTACTGAGAAATGCGGCTGTTAGATGCGGTGGAAATTTGATCGTCCGTCCGCGTTGAAGAAAAACGGGACGCGGCTGTCGCGTGTCGGCTGTTCAAGGCTGGCCTCGACCTCGGCCAGCACGACCTCGGTGATAAAGGGCAAATCAAAGGCGCGCACATCCTGCAGCGGGATCCATTGCAGGTGGCTGAGTTCGTCGCAGGCCTCTGAAAAGTCGTCAAGATCGGTGGCGACCCGATCCGCATCCACCAGAAAAAATCGGGCATCGAAACGACGCGGTCGCCCCGGTGGGGTGATGGCGCGAAAAACAAAGCGCATGCCCGCCCCGCTGGGCATGATTCCGTGGGCGAAAAAGCTTTGCCAATCCGGCGGGACCGTGCTGGACATTTCTTTTGCCCGCCCTGACGGGGTGCCAAGCTTGAGGCCGGTTTCCTCCCAGACTTCGCGGATGGCGGTCAGGATCAGGGGTTCGGCCAGCGTCGGGTCGGCTTCGCTGCGCAATCGGGCCATGCATTGGGGGGCAAGGGCGGTCTCAAGCGGGACTTTTGCGTCGCTCGGATCAAGCGCGCCGCCGGGAAAGACGAATTTGTTAGGCATGAAGGCCGCTGATGCGCCGCGCTGTCCCATCAGGATGCGTGGCGCGCTCTTGCGATCTCGGAGCAATATCACGCTTGCGGCGTTGCGGATGGCGGACTTTGGCATTCGGGAGCAACCTGTATTGTGAGCCTCTTGATAGGCGGAACAGATGGCTTTTGTCCAGAAGGCTGTCCGTGTGTGGCCCGTGTGTGGCCCCTTTCAGGTTCGCGATCGGGCCCGCGTCAGGAATGCGCCGTTTCCGGTTTGCTTTCGTGGTCGGATACCTCGCCAAACCCGTGCATTCGCTTGGCCCATTGCAGGGCGATGAACATGCCTTTCAGGCGTGGCAAGACGAATAGGGATATGGCAATGAAGGCGGCCGAAAACCCAAGGGCCATTACGACGGGATCGGGGCGGAAGGTGAAGTAGACGTAAAACATCAACGGCGCGATGATGTGGCCGGTGACCAGAATCGTGACATAGGCCGGGCCATCGTCGGCCCGCTGGTGGCTGAGGTCCTCATTGCAGACCGGGCAGTGGTCGCGGGTTTTCAGATAGGCCCGAAAGATTGGGCCGCTGCCGCAGTTCGGGCATTTCATGCGCAAGCCGCGTATCATGGCCTGCTTGACCGGGCGTTCTTCCAGCTGTGTGTGTGTCATGGGATATCCTGTTCGTCTGCCTTTCAGATAGGCCGGTTGAGACGAAAAAGAACTGGGACATGCTGTCTTGCGGCGGGATGTCGCAAAGGTGACCTGCGTGGGTGCCGAAACGGGGCGCCGAATGCCCGGACCTCAGGCGCCCTCACGCGGCCGCTGAATTGTAAAGCGTGACGGTATTTCGACCATCGTTCTTGGAGGCGTACAAGGCCTGATCGGCCTGTTCCAGCAAATGATGGACATCGGCCTCACCGGGGGCGCCCAGAACGACGCCGATGCTGACGGTGACCTGCATTCCCTTGGTTAATGCCGGGCAGGGAAAGGCGGTTTTGTGGATGACCCGGCACAACCGTTCCGAGGCAATGCGCGCTTCGGCTTCGGAGGTATCGGGCATGGCGACGAGGAACTCTTCACCACCGATTCGCGAAACAAGGTCGATGCCGCGCAGGTTTTCCTGAATCCGGCGCGAGAATTCCTTCAGCACCAGATCACCGGTGGCGTGGCCGTGTCGATCATTGACCTGTTTGAAATTGTCGAGATCGAGGATCATCAGCGCAAAGCTCTTGCCCGTCTCTGCCGATCGGGCGGAAATTTTCGAAAGGTGCTGCAGCGCGTAGCGGCGGTTGTAAAGGCCGGTCAGTGGGTCGATGACTGCCAGCCGCAGCGTGTCTGTGACATTGTCCCTCAGCCGGTCCGAGATCTGCTTGCGGCGAATCTGGCTTTTCAGTCGAACGATCAGCTCGGATGAATCTATGGGGTCGAAAATATAATCGCTGGCACCCAGATCCAGTCCTTTTGCCGCCGTTTTCTGATCGCCTTCGGGCACGATCAGAATCAGACCGGCGTGTCGTGTGCGGGGGCGGGATCGCAGATGCGAGACAAGCCGCAGCCCATCCCCGAATTGGCCCAGCCGGGCGTGGATGACGAACACATCGGGGGGGGCTTGCGAGGCCAGATCGATTGCCTCTTCCGCATTTGTAACCATCTGAATTTCAAGGCATTTATGATCTGATAGGGCGCTTGTAATCTGCTCGCCAGCGGGGGTGTCCCGAGGCACGAGAAGAACCCGACCATCCTCCGGTAGAGCCGCTTCCGCGCTCAGCGGCGGGCTGCCAAGGCCAAGGTCCAGCGTGGTGCTGTCCCGCAGTTGCAGTTCATCCAGCATGAATTTTGCCCGCAACAGGTTTCGGACACGGGAAAACAGCGCGAGATCATTGATTGGTTTGCTCAGAAAATCGTCGGCCCCGCATTCCAGCCCCCTCAGCCGGTCCCGCGCGTTAACCAGCGCGGTGACCATGATGATCGGGATATGGGCGGTCTTGCGGTCGGACTTGAGCGCCTGACAGACCTGAAACCCGTTCATGTCCGGCATCATGACGTCCAGCAGGATCAGATCCGGCTGCTGTTCAATGGCCTTGGCGATGGCGTCCTTGCCGTTTTCCGCTTGCAACACCTCGTAATACGCGGCCGCCAGCTTGGCGCGCAGGATCATGCGGTTGGTCGGGATGTCATCGACAACCAGAATGCGTCCGGTCATATGTTTGCCCTCCCGAGAGTTGCCGAGCGTAGCCTTATCGTTCGTTTCTTGCATTTAGGGCCGAACTTATTAACAAAGGGTTTCCACGTTCGGAATTTACGCGGGGTTGCAGGAAAAATGATGGAACAGGCTCGGGCCGAGCAGATTGGGGCACAGGCGCTGGCGTGGCTGGCGGGCGACCCGGAGCTGCTGGAAATCTTTTTGTCGTCCGGAGGCCTTGGCGTCGGCGATCTGGCCGAGATTGCCTCGAACCCCGACTTTTTGGCCGCGGTTTTGGATTTTCTGTTGTTGGCGGACAGCCATGTGACCGGGTTTTGCGACGCGCAAGGGCTGGCCTATGATATGCCGATGCGGGCGCGCCAAGCCCTGCCCGGCGGCGCCGATGTCAACTGGACCTGACGGTTTTGCTAGGCGACCGCCCGCGCCAGCGCTTGATCGAGGTCGCGAATCAGATCGTCGGGGTCTTCGATGCCAATGGAAAAACGCACTACATTCGGGGCGGCTCCGGCGGCCTGCTGTTGCTCGGGGGTCAGTTGCCGGTGGGTGGTCGAGGCGGCGTGGATCACCAGTGAGCGCGTGTCGCCAAGATTGGCCACATGGCTGAATATCTCAAGGCTGTCCACCAGTTTGACACAGGCCTCATAGCCGCCCTTGATGGCCACGGTAAAAAGGGCCCCCGCTCCCTTGGGACAGATCCGCTGGATCCGCTCGTAATAGGGAGATGATGGCAGCCCGGCGTAGGTCACGAACTCGACCCGGGGATCGGCTTCGAGCCATGTGGCCAGCTTTTGTGCATTGGCCACGTGTTTTTCCATCCGCAGGCTGAGGGTCTCGGTCCCCATCAGTGTGTAGTGGGCGGCCTGCGGGTTCATTGTCATGCCGAGATCCCGCAGCCCCACTGCGATGCCATGGAACGTATAGGCCAGATTTCCGAATGTTTCATGGAATTTCAGCCCATGATAGGCGGGCTCGGGCTGGCTGAGCGAGGGGAACTTGTCGTTTTTCGACCAGTCGAAGCGACCTGAATCCACGATGCAGCCGCCGGTGACGGTGCCGTTCCCGGTGAGATATTTGGTGGTCGAATGAACCACCAGCGTCGCGCCGTGCTCAATCGGGCGGCAGAGATAGGGCGTGGCCGAGGTGTTGTCCACGATCAGCGGAATCCCCGCCTCGTCGGCGATGGCTGCAATCGAGTCGAGATCGGTGATGTAGCCGCCGGGATTGGCAATCGTTTCGCAGAAAACGGCACGGGTATTTTCGTCAATCGCGCCGCGCACCGCATCAAGATCGTCAAAATCCACAAGATTGGCAGACCAGCCGAACCGCTTGATCGTGTGGCCAAACTGGGTGATCGTGCCGCCATAAAGACGGTTCGAGGACACGATGTTGCACCCTGGGGCCATCAGCGGAAAGATCGCCATGATCTGGGCCGCATGACCCGAGGAACAGCAGACCGCACCGATTCCCCCTTCGAGGGTGGCAAGACGCTCTTGCAGGACCGCAACCGTCGGGTTGGTCAAGCGCGAATAGATATAGCCGACCTCTTGCAGGTTGAAGAGGGCCGCCGCATGGTCCGCGTCACGAAAGACATAGGCTGTGGTCTGGTAAATCGGGGTCTGGCGGGCACCTGTTGCCGGGTCCGGTCGCGCGCCGGCGTGAATCTGGAGTGTATCAAAGCCGAAATCTGTGGTGTCGCCCATGGGTGGTTCCTTTGGTCATGTTTCTGCAGCAAGGGTAAGAGGGGATTGCGGCGGAGGCAAGAGAGCGCAAGCGACCGCGCCGGGCTTTCCTGCGGCTCGGGACGGGATCGATCACAGCTTTGAGGAAATGATCCCGGTGTTGAAGCCGCCCATGCGCAATTCTCCGAACAGCCGCTGATATTCGATTTTCGGACAGCGGTTCTGGATCACCTGCAGGCCTTTTTCCGTGGCCATTCGGGCGGCCTCGGGGTTTTCAACGCCGATCTGCATCCACACAGTCTTGAGCCCGGGCAAGACCTGCAGCGCCTTCTTAACAATCGGGGGGACATGTTCGGACCGGCGGAACAAATCCAGCATATCGACCTTGATATCCTTGGGAATTGCATCCAGATCAGCGCGGATTTCCTCGCCAAACAGCCGCTCCCCCGCGTGGCCGGGATTGACGGGGATCACCCGAAACCCCTTCATCGACAGATAGCGGGCGACAAAGTAACTGGGGCGCACGGGATTTGTGGATACCCCGACGCAGGCTATGGTGCGTGTTTCCCGAAGGATTTTTCGCAACAGATCATCAGAAGGCGTCTTGGTCATGGCTGCGTCATAGCAAAGGTGCAGGCCGGCGAACAGAAAATTTTTCGTAAATTTTCGGGTTTGTGGTAAGATCGCGTCGCTCCCTTGTCGGGTCACCGTTATTCTGGTGAAGCCCGCGGGGTCTGATGACGGAGTTACAGCTATGATACAGACAGAACAATATCTGGGGGTTCTTCTTGGGGCGCTGCTTCTTTTCGTGCCGCTAGCCGGGCAGGCGGGTCCAACCCGGCATTTTGTCGACGCAACCAAGGCCCAAGTCAAATCGATCAATACCCTTGTGAAGAAAACGAGGGCACACCGGCGACGGAACAAATATCAGGCAACGGCAGCGCGCAAATATTCTTCGGGCTTTGATGCAGTTGGCAGATCCATTCAAAATCACGCAAGACGCGACAAGGATAGGATGCACCTGTCGATGTCGAAATACGCAAGTTCCAGTAACATCCAGAACGCCATCGATGCCTTCTCGAAAAGGGCCCATGCCCTCAAGAAAATCGAAAAGCGCATTGATACAACGCTCAAGAAAATCAAGAAGGACAAGAACAGGTGGTGGGAACACAACGGGAAATATTTTGATGGCCGGAATGTCTCCAGAAAAAAGCTGCGCCAACTGGCCTATTGGGTTCATGTTTACGGCACCGAAAAGGGCAACTTCTTAGGACAAAAATATCGCACTTCTGTGAAACTGGGTAAAAAGGGTTCGCCGCGCAGCTATACTGGGGCCATTGAAGCGGAAAAGACCTATCTGAAAGCACTCAAACGCCATGTCGACGGGGTCCGCTGGATTTACCGGCGATCAATGGCGGCGCTGGAGGCGCGATTGAAGCAGCACAAACGCGATCTGGCGGCGAAAAAGCACGGCAAACGCAAGGTCAAGCTGTTTGAGCCATCCGAGAACGGGATGTAGGGGATGGCATGAAGAATTGCCGTCGGGTTTTCCATGCCGGGCGGCAAAAAGGCCGCAAAAAAGCGTCCGCAGCGGGGGAGCGGCGGACGCGAGTGCGGAACGAGGGACAGTGATGGGAAACGCATGTTCCGTGATCGCGCTTCCTGAATAAATATAGTGTGCCGCAGGGCGATTTAAAGGTCACATGATATTAGTGTGATCGGTTGTGAGCGGCCCCATCGACTCGGGGGCTGGATAGATGGCGCACCAGGGCCTGCAGCAGCAGCCCGATCATCAGCCCGTTGAGGCTGTGCCAGACGAAATGCGTACCGATGGGCAGCGGCGTGCAGACGGCCAGATCTACCGTTCTGAAAACCAGCGAGATGGTAAAGACGACGGCGGCCCAGCCCAGCCAGCGCCCGGCGGGGTGGCGTTGGACAAGCGTGATGGCGGCAAAGATGTACAAGGCCAGAAGGGCCGGCGCGTATTGCTCGGATCCGTTCAGGCCAAGGCGGGTCGCCGAGGTGCCGGTGCCGCTGAGCAGCACCCCGGAGGTGAACCAGAACACCAGACCGACCAGCGCAAAAATCTTGACTGCGCCAAAGGCCGCCCGGATTAGGCTGCCCCCGGACATGGACCAGACAATGACTAGGATCATCCAGACGACAAAGCTCCAGATTGGAATGATATCGGCCAATTCGGACCAGTGGTTGGCAAAGGTATGAAACAGGAATGAGCCCAGCCCGATCGAGCCGGCCAACAGGATTGCCACCCATATCCGCCCGTTCAGACGTCCCAACCGGCGGGCGCTGGCATACCCCCAATAGGCGGCCAGAACAAAGGCAATATTGCTAAGCGCATTGAACGGCTCGTTCCAGAGTCCGACCGCAGTGCGCTCGCAATAGATGTCGATCGGGGTGGTCCAGTCCATGGCTTAGTCCTTGTGCTTTTGCATGGTGATATAAAGGCCGACCGCCGCGGCGTTGGACACGTTGAGCGAGCCGAACCCGCGGGCGAACCGGATCTTGGCCAGGGTATGACAGGTCTCTTTGGTCAGCTTGCGCAGTCCCGGACCTTCGGCCCCCAGCACCAGCGCGGTTGCCACTGGCGGCAGCTTGTCCAGCACGGTTTCAAGCGTCTCATCCGCGGTGCCGTCCAGACCGATCAGGAAATAGCCCATCTCTTTCAAGGCCCGCATGGCGCTGGCCAGATTCTGGACGCGCAGATAAGGCTGGCGCTCCAACGCCCCCGAGGCCGTCTTGGCCAGCGCGCCGGTTTCCGGTGCCGAGTGGCGCAAAGGCGCAATCACCGCGCGGGCTCCGAACACCTCGGCCGAGCGCAGGATGGCCCCGACGTTATGGGGATCCGTCACCCGATCCAACAGCAACAGAAGCGGCGTATCGCCCCGCGGCGCGCACAGTTCCGAGACCGAGCCCCATTCAAGCGGAAAAACCTCGATTGCCGCCCCCTGATGCACGGATTGCGGCTCCAACGGCGCCGGGAAACGGCGCGGGTCGGCAATTTCGGGCGTGATTTCCGACCGGGCCACCGCCTCGGCCAGTTTGTCGGCGGCATTCCTGGTCAGGATCAGGCGCAGTTTCTTGCGCTCGGGGTTCAGCAGCGCATCGCGCACCGCATGCAGGCCAAAGAGCCACAGCGTGCCGGGGCCTTCGCCCTTTCGGTTGCGCTCTTTTTCAACAACCCATACGGGTTTCTTTCGGTCGCGTGGGGCCATGGCCTGTTCCGTTCAAATCCGGCCCAAGCCATGCCACTTGTCCCCAGCAAAAGCAAGCGCGTCGAGGTGCCTGGATTTTGGCTGAATTTCCTGTTGACGTGTCCGGCCGCGAACAGTATCCACGCCCTGTTCAACAAGGGCCGGATGGTGCTTGTGCGAACGGGCGACGGGCTGCAAGGTGCGGCAGCGGACTGTAACTCCGCCGGGGTGACCCATGCCTGGTTCGATTCCAGGGTCGCCCACCATGCCCCCGGCAAGTGGTCCTGTTACGTGATCCTGCTGACATGATCCTGCCACGCGATCCTTTATATGGCCCTACCATGTCGCCCCGCGCGAGGCCCGTGCCTGATCGTTTCCGCCCTTGATCCTTGGCTCTTCGGTCCCGGCGCGATTTGTGGCGGCTTTGGCGGCTGTTTGATCCCGGCCAATCGGGATGCCAACCGCGGTGCTTGCCGGGGCCACGGCCGGATATTCTTCGTAATCACCGCCTGCCGATCCCTTGCCGTTACGGGCAAACCCCGTTACACCCTTGCGGCATGAAACCCATCTTTGACATGGCTGACCACGCACGATTACCCTGGCGGTTTTATGCAGAAGTGCTGACACTGGTCGCGGCGCGATATCGTGTCCCGGCCAAACGCTGACTCGGCAAAATTCGGCCGGGCGGCTGAGCCTCCTGGTCTTGTGCTGATCGCCGCGGCGCAGCTGGGCTTTGGCAGGCCAGACGCGTATGAGAAAACCAACCCAATGACATTCACATAGCGGGAGAGAAACATGACCGCCCCCCAGAAAACGGGTCCCAAGACCCTTTATGACAAGATATGGGATGCCCATGTCGCCCATCAGGACGCTGACGGCACCTGCCTTTTATATATCGATCGACATCTGGTTCACGAGGTCACCAGTCCGCAGGCGTTTGAGGGCCTGCGCATGGCCGGCCGCCCGGTTCACGCCCCTGACAAAACAATCGCGGTGCCGGATCACAACGTCCCGACCACGCTGGACCGCGCCAACGGCATTGAAAACGAGGAAAGCCGCATTCAGGTCGAGGCGCTGGACAAGAACGCGCGCGACTTCGGCGTCGTCTATTATCCGGTTGATGATATTCGTCAGGGGATCGTCCATATCGTCGGCCCCGAGCAGGGCTGGACCCTGCCGGGAATGACCGTTGTCTGCGGCGACAGCCACACCGCCACCCACGGGGCGTTCGGTGCGCTGGCCCACGGCATCGGCACCAGCGAGGTCGAACACGTTCTGGCCACGCAAACCCTGATCCAGAAGAAAAGCAAAAATATGAAGGTCGAGATCACCGGTCAGTTGCAACCGGGCGTCACCGCCAAGGACATCACCCTTGCGGTGATCGGCGCCACCGGCACCGCGGGCGGCACCGGCCATGTGATCGAATATTGCGGCGAGGCAATCCGCAGCCTCTCGATGGAAGGCCGCATGACCGTTTGCAACATGGCGATTGAGGGCGGCGCACGCGCGGGCATCATCGCCCCTGACGAGACGACGTTCGAATACGTCACGGGTCGCCCCCACGCCCCCAAAGGCGCGACATGGGAAATGGCCGAGGCCTACTGGCGCACCCTTTTCACCGATGAAGGCGCCGAATTTGACAAGGTTCTGACACTGCGCGCCGAGGATATCGCCCCCGTTGTCACATGGGGCACCAGCCCTGAAGACGTGCTGCCAATCACCGCGGTCGTGCCGAACCCCGACGATTTTGAGGGCGGCAAGGTTGAGGCCGTCAGCCGCTCGCTTGACTACATGGGGCTGAAACCGGGCACGCCGCTGACGGAAATTCCGGTTGATACGGTTTTCATCGGCTCCTGCACCAACGGCCGGATTGAGGATCTGCGCGCCGCTGCCGCCATCCTCAAGGGGCGCAAGATCAAAGAGGGGATGCGCGTGATGATCGTTCCCGGCTCGGGCCTTGTGCGCGAACAGGCCGAGGCCGAGGGTCTGGCCGATATTTTCCGCGACGCGGGGGCCGACTGGCGCCTTGCGGGGTGCTCGATGTGTCTGGCCATGAACCCCGACCAATTGGCGCCGCAGGAACGCTGTGCCTCAACCAGCAACCGCAATTTCGAAAGCCGCCAGGGACGCGGCGGCCGTACCCATCTGGTCAGCCCGGCAATGGCCGCCGCCGCTGCGGTGACAGGGCGCCTGACCGATGTAAGGGAGATGATGTGATGGACAAGTTTGAAAAGCTCACCGGCATTGCCGCGCCAATGCCGCTGGTCAATATCGACACCGATATGATCATCCCCAAGCAGTTCTTGAAAACGATCAAACGCTCGGGCCTTGGCAAGAACCTGTTTGACGAGATGCGCTATGACCAGAACGGCAACGAGATCGCCGATTTCGTGTTGAACAAACCAGCCTACAGGAAGGCCGAGATCATTGTTGCCGGCGACAATTTTGGCTGCGGCTCGTCGCGCGAACACGCGCCTTGGGCGCTGCTTGATTTTGGCATTCGCTGTGTGATCTCGACCAGTTTTGCCGACATCTTTTACAACAACTGTTTCAAGAACGGTATCCTGCCGATCAAACTGCCCAAAGATCAGGTTGACGCCCTGATGGAGGACGCCGAACGCGGTGAAAACGCCCGCATCACGGTGGACCTTGAAAGCCAGACAATCAGTGCCAGCGACGGCACCGAAATCCACTTTGACATTGATCCGTTTCGCAAACATTGTTTGCTGAACGGTCTGGATGACATCGCCTTGACGCTTGAAAAAAAGTCGGCAATCGAAACGTTCGAGCAGGCGTATCAGGCCAGAATGCCCTGGGTTTAAGGCGGCCTTCCGCCCGCGGGGTTTGCTCCGGGGGCGGCTCTCTCGTGTATGTTTGGTGCCCCTCCTGTGATGACGCCCCGTTTGCCCTGCTCGACCGGGCCAGCGGGCGCGGCCCTTTTTGATATGATGCAAACGGGAAACAGATTTTTGGCAAAAAGCGGCAAAAAATCCGCGTGATTCCTCAAGGGGTTGACGGATTTGTCCAAAACAAGGCAAGATTGCGGCGAAAATGAGGCACCCCGGCACGCAGCGGGGATCATGCGGACACAGGTTTCGGCAATGTATCGGAGTCGGCCGCAGTGAAGGTGGGCAAAATGGCGTCTCGGCTATTTGGAGCGGCTATTCGGGCTATTCTGGTTGCGTTGTTGATCGCAACGCCATCGCTGGTGCTTCCGGGAATCGGGTCAGGCACCAAGGATCTCTCCATGGTGTTTGCGCTGGTGGGGGCGGCTCTGACAATGTTTGAATACGGCTCGACACATCCGGGCCTGATCGAGTTCCGCTTTGCGCCGCCCTTTAACCGCATCCGTTTCGTGTCGCTGTTTCTGACCGTGATCTTTCTGGCCTTGATGTTCCGCAGCGATGGCAGCGGCGGAGAGCAGGCCCGCGTGATTCGCCAGATTGGTCTGTTGATCGGGAAGGCGATGGATTTTCCGTTCAGCCCGGTACGGATTCTGACCACGCTACTGACCAATGACGGAAGTACCGCGAATACCGAACTGATCCGCTCGGCCGCCGGGCTCAGCTATGTGATCTCACTGATTTCGCTCGCGGTTTTCGCAATATCGATGCGGGTTCTGTCATGGCCTCTGGGGCGTGGCTCATTCAATATTTGGGTAAATCTGCCGACATTCGATCCGGCCAGCAGCTTTGATGTCGAGGCCCGCCTGACTCGAGATGCTCGCGTTAACGTAATCTTTGGGTTTACCCTGCCATTCTTGATGCCACTGGTTGCGGAGGTGTCGTCGGCCTACTACGATTTCGCCTCCATTCAGAGCAGCCAAACCCTGATCTGGACGATGGCAGTATGGTCATTTCTTCCGGCAAGTTTGTTCATGCGCGGGATCGCCATGGGCAAGATTGCGCGCCTTATCCGGCAAAAGCGGGATCGCCTGCACGCGCCTGCTGTATCGGATTTTGCGCCAGCCTGATCTGGCTGCTGCTGCTTGTCGCGGCCAGCGCCGGTGTGGTGCGGGTGGCCAGCTACAATGTATCGCTGACCCGACGGGGGCCCGGGGTGCTGTTGCGCGACATTCGCGCCGGCAAGGATCGGCAGATTGGCGCGGTTCTGCAGATCATCACCCGTGTCAGGCCCGATATTCTGGTTCTAAGCGGCTTTGACTATGATGCCGATCAGGCGGCGCTTGGGGCCTTTGGGCGGGCGTTGAAAAAACGTGGCGTCGCCTATCCTTATATATTCAGTCGGGCACCGAATTCCGGGCTGCGCAGCGGCGTCGATCTGGATGGCGACGGCAAAACCGATGGTCCGGGGGATGCGCAAGGGTATGGACGATTTTTTGGTGCTGGGGGGATGGCGGTGCTGTCCCGCCTGCCGATCATCGCCTCTGAGGTTCAGGATTACACGGCGGGGCTCTGGCGTGATTTTCCCGGCGCCCTCAAACCCCGCGACGCCCTTGGGCGGATATTCCCGTCGCGGCAGGCGTGGAAAATCCAGCGCCTGTCCTCGACCAATCACTGGGTGGTCCCGGTGCGACTCGGGCCGGGACGTCTATTGCACCTTTTGATCTCGCATCCGACCCCGCCGGTTTTTGACGGGGCCGAGGATCGGAACGGGCGGCGTAACCATGACGAGGTGGCATTCTGGTCGCGCCTGATCGGTCAGGGTGGGGTTTTACCGCCGTTCGTGGTTGCGGGCGATCTGAACATAGATCCTCTGGACGGGGCCGGGCGCAAGGATGCGATTCAAGGGCTTTTGTCCAGCCGCGTCTTGCAGGATCCCGCGCCCTCCAGCACGGGGGCGATTCTGGCCGTCCGACGACAGGGTGGAGCAAATCTCACCCACCGGACCCCTGCCGGTCTTGATACGGTGGATTGGGATGAGCGCAAGGGACCGGGGAACATGCGTGTCGATTACGTGCTGCCCTCGGCGGATCTGAAAGTTGTTGCCGCCGGCGTCTTTTGGCCGCCTCCCGGCCGCAAGGCGGCGCGGCTGGTCAGGGCCGCGGCAAAGGGGGGGACACGGCATCATCTGGTCTGGGTTGACCTGCAGTAATGTGCGCGATGGTTCGGCGGGCTGTTCCTCCTGCGCGGTCATTCCCCGCGGGTCAGGTTGCAAAGCTGGATCGCGCCACTGACCTCATCTGCCATGCGGGTCAGTTTTTCGCCCAGTTTTTCGCGGTAACGGGTCGAAAACTTGCGCGCCGATCCCGTTGCGCCAACCGAAAAGGTCACCCCTACATTGCCCAGACGCACAGGGGCCGCGACACTGGCAATGCCGGTCTCGATTTCCTGATTGCACTCGGCAAAGCCGCGTTGAACGACGGCATCCAGCTCGGCGCGGATGTCCGCGGGGCTGGTTTTCGTGTGCTCGGTAAAGCGGGCCAGATCGTCATTGAGCAGCTGCTGCTGAAAGGCGGGTTCGGCAAAGGCGGCGATGGCCTTGGCGCAGGAACAGGCGTGCAGTGGTCGTCGGCCAAGGCCGGGGTGGATATAGGGCCGCGTCGGATCGTCGGGAATTTCCGCGTGGATGATCTCGACCTCGCCACCGCGCAGACGCGACAGAAACACCGTATCACCCAGCTGTGCCGCCGCCTTGCGCAGAACCGGCGCGACCGCCTGGCAGATATCGGAATCCGACGTCCCCAGCAGGGCAATGCGGATCAGCCGCTCGGCAATCAGGTAACGCCCGTCATTGTTCGGCGCGGCGATCAGCCGGTGCTGCGCCAGCGTCTGCAGCAGCCGGTAACAGGTCGGCCGCGGCAGGTTCGTTGCCCGTTGCAACTCGGCCACGCTGACCGGCCGGCCAGCCGCAGCGATCAGTTCGAGCAGGGCAATAAGCCGTTCAAAATGCATGGTGTATTACCCCGTGAGCAGTATTCTCATATTATGACGCACCAAGTTGTGGACATTTGTCTCATTTCATGATAGCAAGCATTTCAGCAGCACAGAAGAGAAATCTCGACTGCGCGCTCGCAAAGGGAGGATTTCCCGGCGCGGCGGGGTCTTGTGGGCCGGCAATTCCCGGATCGGCGGTTTTGCGTCGGGAATGGCCACGATGCTCCCCGTCCAGTGCGTCGCGGGGTGACGATAAAACGATCAATGGCCCGACTCCGGCAAACAGGAGCGGATACCAAGGGGAGAGACAGAATTGTCAAAAATCAGTATCACGGTGCTTTCGGGTAGCCGCGAAAAGGTGCAGTTCGCCGCGATGGCGGCGTCGGTGGCCGCGGTTAGCGGTTTTGATGTTACCGTTTTCCTGTCCATGAACGCATTGCCGTTGTTCCTGCGCGAAAATGCGCCGGCGCCGACCAACGAGGGCGCGTTTGGGGAATTGATGGAGGGCAAGAACATGCCCCCCTATCTGGACCTGTTCGAAAGCGCTGTGGATTTGGGGGACGCCCGCATCTACGCCTGCTCGATGGCGATGGACGTGATGGAGATCGGCAAAGATGCGCTGCAACCCTTCGTGACCGAGCCGATGGGATTGACGAAATTTCTCAGCGAGGCCGAGGGCGGCCAGTGCTGGAGCTTCTGAGCAAAGGGAACATCATGTCAGAACGCAAGATAATTGACGCCCGCGGAACCTATTGTCCGGGGCCGCTGATGGAGCTGATCGCCGCCATGAAACAGGCTGAGATCGGCGATGAGCTGGAGATTTTGTCGACCGACGAGGGCTCGGTCAACGATGTGCCGGAATGGATCAACAAGGTTGGGCACGACATGGTTGAAACCACGCAGGAGGGTGATGTCTGGCACATCATCGTGCGCAAGGCGAAATAGCGCGATAAGTATCGGGTCCAGGGAGCAGTTCCGTGGATCACCCCGGGGGGTTACATCCGGGCCGGCGTCGTCGCGCTGCGCGGCGCCGGATATCAAAATGCAGCGCAAAGACGGCCAGAAAAGAGGTTTAGCACCCGAACACGGTCGCCCAACACTATCGCAATGACACGGCGCAACAGGGAAACTAGGAGGATTGCAAGATGAAGATTTTGATCGTTGGCGGAGGCATGGGGGGCACGATCGTGGCCAACAATCTGGCCCGGCGCCTAGAGAGCGAGCTGCGCTCGGGCAAGGCTCAGGTCACGATGTTGTCGGCCTCGGACCAGCATATGTATCAGCCCGGGCTGCTTTATACCTCAATCGGTCGCATGGCGCCCGATGAGCTCTATCGCGACCAGCGCAGCCTGCTCGAACCCGAGGTCGAATTCCACGTTGATCCGGTCGTGACCTTTGATCTGGACAACAATCAGGTCGTCACCAAATCGGGCAAGACCCACAGCTACGACCAGTTGGTGATCGCCACCGGTTCGCGCGCGGCACCTGAAACCATCCCCGGGCTGGCCGAAAATTCGGTCAACTGCTATACTGAAGCGGCGGCGCTGGAAATGCTGCGCCAGGTGCGCGACTTCAAGGGCGGCACGGTTGGTATCGTCGTTGGAGTGCCCCACAAATGCCCGATGATCCCGCTTGAGGTGACCTTTGTTCTGCATGACTATTTCAAGGAAAAGGGCATCGCCGACAAGGTGCAGTTCCAGTACACCTACCCCATCGGCCGGATTCACGCGCTGGCCCCGGTAGCCGAATGGGCAACCGGCGAATTTGCGCGCCTTGGCATCAACACCACCACACTTTTCAACATGAAAGAGGTGGACGGCAACAAGATCGTTCATTCCGAAGAGGGCGAAACCGTCGATGCCGATCTGCTGATTGCGGTGCCGCCGCATCGGGGCATGCAGGTGATCGAGGACAACAATCTCGGCGGCAACGGCTTTATTCCGACCGACCGGCACAGCCTCAAAATGGATGGTCGCGACAACGTCTATATCGTCGGCGACACCACCAACCTGCCGATCTCGAAAGCTGGCTCAACCGCGCATTTCGAGGCCGAGGCCGTGGCCGAGAATCTGGCGGCGCTGATCAAGTTCGGCACCTCCGTTCGCGACTATGACGGCAAGGTGTTCTGCTTTATCGAAGCGGGCAAGGAACGGGCGACCTACGCCATGTTCGATTATAACAACCCGCCCAATCCAAAAGCGCCGAACAAGGCTGTTCACTGGTTCAAGATGGCCTATAACCAACTTTACTGGGCGTCCGCACGCGGACTTCTCTGAGGAGTCTGGTCATGGCAAACACAGCAAAGACTTCTCCCGGGGACGGTCCCCGGTCGCGGGCTGAGGCGCTGGTGGATGAGCTGGTCGAAAACGGCGATCTCGATAACCTAGTGCATCTGGCCCGGCTGATCGGTTCGGCGCAGGATGCGTTGACCGACGATATGGTCACGCGACTAGCGGGGACGGCGGCTGGCGGCATGGACCTTTTGGACAAGGCCAACCGCTCAGGTGTTGCCCGCGCGCTGCCGGCGATTTCGGCACTGGTTGAGAACGGCGATCTTGACCGCTTGGTCGAGATGGCGCGGCTGGTGGGCTCGGCGCAGGATGCGTTGACCGACGACATGGTCACGCGACTGGCGGGGACGGCGGCTGGCGGCATGGACCTTTTGGATAAGGCCAACCGCTCGGGTGTTGCCCGCGCGCTGCCGGCGATTTCGGCACTGGTTGAGAACGGCGATCTTGACCGCTTGGTCGAGATGGCGCGGCTGATCGGTTCGGCGCAGGATGCGTTGACCGACGATATGGTCACGCGACTGGCGGGGACGGCGGCTGGCGGCATGGACCTTTTGGATAAGGCCAACCGCTCAGGCGTTGCCCGCGCGCTGCCGGCGATTTCGGCACTGGTTGAGAACGGCGATCTTGACCGCTTGGTCGAGATGGCGCGGCTGGTGGGCTCGGCGCAGGATGCGTTGACCGACGATATGGTCACGCGACTGGCTCGGGTGGCCAGCGAGGGCATGATCCTGATTGACCGGCTGACGCGTTCGGACGGCTTTTTGAACCTGATCCGCCTGATCGAGCGCCCGGATATCGGCGATACGCTTGCGACCCTTCTGGGGGCCTTGGCCGAGGCGCATGAGGCGGTACGCGAAACCCCTGCAAAGGGCGGCCTTGGCGGCGCGTTGCGTCTGGTCAACGATCCGGGGACGCAGGACGCCTTGCGTCTGGTCTCGGTGATTGGCAAGGCGTTGAGTGCACGTTAACGCGTGTTGCGAAAGGCCACGACCCGGTTTTTCGCATATAAAACACGCAAATCCAACGGGTTGAAGCGGGCTGCAGGGCTGAAAATGGCTGCGGCCCGTTTTGCCGCGCGCGACGGGTGTTCCCTGTTGGCTATGGGTGCCCTACATGATGCCGGAGCCACGGCGCAGCTCCCCCGGGGGCAGGGAGCGGCCGGACAAACACCAAAGCAGCGCGCGCAACCAGAGGAGTGGTCGGGCAAAACCTCTTGCAATGGATGACGGACCTCTGCCATTCTTCGCCCCGACATGAATGTCGCCTCCGCCCTGCAGAAGTTCGCGCTGTGGCGCCCACTGCTGCTCCTCCGGGGGGTTTCAACTGGGAGAAAAAAAGATGATGATGAAACATGCCGCGGCCTTTGCCGTCGCTCTCGGGTTGGCCAGTCCGGCTGTCGCAACCGAATGGAACATGCCCACGCCATATGGCGACACGACGTTCCACACGATCAATATCCACCATTTCGCCAAGGACGTGAAGGCGGCGACCAATGGCGCGCTGAACATCACCGTTCATTCGGCCGGATCGCTGTTTCCACATGCCGAAATCAAGAACGCCGTGCGCTCGGGTCAGGTGCAGATCGGTGAGTTTTTCCTGTCACGCCTCTCGAACGAGGATGCGGCCTTTGGCATTGACAGCCAGCCGTTTGTTGCCACCTCTTATGGCGATGCGGCGCGTCTTTGGGCGGCGCAAAAGCCGGTCGTGACCAAGCTGTTGGCCAAACAGGGGCTGATGCCGCTGTTTTCCGTGCCGTGGCCGGCGCAGGGCCTTTACACCAAGGGTGAGGTCAAGACCGTGGCCGATCTTGCAGGCCTGCGTTTTCGCGCCTACAACGCCGCGCTTGAGGAATTTGCGACCCTTGCCAAGGCCTCGCCCGTGCAGATCGAGGCGCCGAATATCCCGCAGGCATTTGCCACCGGACAGGTGCAGGCGATGATTACCTCGCCCTCGACAGGGGCCAACTCAAAGGCGTGGGATTTCGTTAATTATTACACCCCGATCAACGCCTGGGTGCCGAAAAACATCGTGGTGGTGAACAAGGCGGCCTTTGATGCGCTGCCGGCAAACGTGCAAAAGGCAGTGCTGGATGCCGCTGCCACGGCCGAAAAGCGCGGCTGGGATATGTCCAAGGCCGAGGCCGCGGCGAAAACCAAGGTGATGGCGGATCACGGCATGAAAATCGTTCAGCCCTCAGCAGAACTGATGTCGGGTCTGAAAAAGATCGGCGCGACGATGCTGGGCAACTGGAAATCCAAGGCCAGCCCCGATGCGCTGGCGATCCTCAAGGCCTATCAGGGCGGCTGAGGCGCCATATCCGTCGCCGAAAACTGTTGAAAACGGCGGCGGTGGTGTAACGGATAAAACTGGTCGCTCCCGATGACGGGGGCGGCCTGATCGGGGGGCTTGATGCGCGTATTTCTTGACCGGCTCTATGCCCTTGCGGGGGGGCTTGCGGCGTTTTTTATCGTGCTGATATGCCTTGTCGTCTCGGCCCAGATCCTGCTGAATATCCTTGCGCGTCTTGGCGGCCCGTCGCTGGCCTATACGATCCCGTCTTACGCCGATTTCGCCGGTTTTTTTCTGGCCGCGGCCAGTTTTCTGGGGCTGGCCTATACCCTGCGTCACGGCGCCCATATCCGTGTCAATCTGGTGGTGCAACTGCTGGCGCCGCGTCCACGCCTGTGGCTTGAGGTGCTGACCCTTGTGGGCGGAGGCGTCATGTCGGGCTATGCCACGTGGTTTGCCGCGTCGCTGCTGGGTCAGAGTTGGCGTTTTGGCGACAAATCGCCGGGCATCATTGCCATTCCACTGTGGGTGCCGCAGATTTTTATGGTCGCGGGGCTGGGCCTGTTGGCGCTGGCGTTTCTGGATACCGCGCTAGAGACCTGGCGCAAGGGCGCGCCGGTTTTGGTTGACGAGGGCGGCGTGGAATGAGCGATCCGATGGTTTTTGCCACCCTCCTCGGGCTGCTTTTGGTGTTGCTCGCTGCAGGCATGTGGGTGGCGGTGTCGCTGCTGATTGTGGCCTTTGTTGCGATTGTCGCGTTTTCGCCAGCGCCTGTCGGGCTGGTTCTGGCGACGACGTTATGGGGGCATAGCCATTCGTGGCCGCTGGCGGCGCTGCCGCTGTTTATCCTGATGGGCGAGATTTTGCTGCGCTCGCGCTTGTCCGAGGATATGTTTTCCGGCCTTGCGCCGTGGCTGGGCCGCGCGCCGGGGCGTCTGTTGCATGTGAATATTCTGGGCTGTGCGATCTTTGCTGCTGTGTCCGGGTCCTCAGCCGCAACGGCGGCCACCATCGGGCGGATGTCGGTGCCGGAACTGACGCGCCGCAAATACCCCGAGTCGTTGATTATCGGCACGCTTGCGGGGTCGGCCACGCTGGGCCTGTTGATCCCGCCTTCGATCATCCTGATCGTTTACGGGGTTGCGACCGAACAATCCATCGCCCGCCTGTTTATCGCGGGGATTTTGCCGGGGCTAATGCTGGTGACGCTGTTTGCGGGCTATGTCATGGCGCGCGCGATGATCAATCCCGGCCTTATCCCGCATGAGGATGCCCGCCCCAGCCTTGGCGAGAAACTGGCCGCCTCAAGGCGCCTGATCCCGGTTATTTTGCTGATCGCGGGGGTGATCGGCTCAATCTATACCGGCGTTGCCTCGCCTACTGATGCCGCCGCGCTGGGGGTTTTGCTGTCAACCATTCTGGCCGCCTCGTCGGGTAGTTTTGGCTGGCAAAAGGCCCGCGAGGCGCTGATGTCGGCCACACGCACCTCGGTCATGATCTCGTTCATCCTGCTGGCGGCGGCATTTTTGACGATCGCCATGGGCTTCACCGGCATCCCGCGCAATCTGGCGGCGTGGATCGGGACATTCAACCTCAGCCCGTTTGAATTGCTGGCCGCGCTGACGGTTTTCTTTATCGTTCTGGGCTGTTTTCTTGACGGGATTTCGGTGGTGGTTTTGACCACCTCGATCATCCTGCCGATGGTGCAGGCCGAGGGGATCGATCCGCTCTGGTTCGGAATTTACCTTGTACTGGTGGTCGAGATGGCGCAAATCACCCCGCCGGTCGGTTTTAACCTTTTCGTTATTCAGGGGCTGACTGGCATCAATATCCTCAGGATCGCCGCCCATGCCCTGCCGTTTTTCATGCTGCTTTTACTTGGCGTTGTCATCATCACCGTTTTCCCGGCGATCGTCACGGTTCTGCCGGGCCTGATGGGGCGCTAAGCCTGATCAGGGTCGCCGCCCTCATAACAGGGCGGCTGGAATCGCGGTGTGCAGATCACCTCAAAGATCAGCTCATCAGAGCCGGTGGCGCGGATGCGCTGCCAACTGCCCGGCGGGATCACAACGCTGTCGCCCGCGCCGACGGCCAGCCATTTGTTTGAGCCATCGTTCATCTCGCCGGTGCCGCTCTTGATGATATAGACCTCGGTCGTGCCGATCAGGCGGTGCAATTCGGTGGTTACGCCCGGGGCCACCCGACATCGCGCCAGCGACATATGCGGGCTGTCGGCATGGTTCAGGATTTCGGTGATATAGCACCGCTCACGCGTATAGAACTCGGTCGGTTTGCGGGCTTTGATCGGTGTCAGCATCGATGCTCTCTTTCTCGTTGCGACTGCGGCCGACAGAAAGCGGCGGTGCAGCTTGACAAAATACAAGAGCCTTGACTATTGTCAAACGCAATAAACCGTCCGGGAACAACAGCCGGACCGGCAGCAGTCGGGTGGTGCGGCGGGGCCGTGTCTGTGGCTGCGGCTGTGACAAACCACCAGTAATCAACAGGGTGATCACATGAATATTTTAACGAAATGCAAACACGCGCTGGGCCTTTTGGCGGCGGCTGCTGTCTCGATCTCGCTGGCCGGAGCGGTCCATGCGGCCAAGCCTCTCAAGTTCATCTTTGTTTCGCCCGATGCAATCGGCGTCAATGCGTTCCTGAAAATGGGCAAGACCGGAATCGAGGCGGCGGGCAAGAAATACGGCGCCGAGGTCAAGACATTCGAAAGCGACTCACCCCAGTCGCGCCTTGAAAATGTCAACGCCGCCGTGAACGAGGGGGCGGACGTCGTTGTTGTGCTGGGGTTTGAGTTCAACGATATTCTGATGGATGTCGCGCCGACCGCACCAAACACGAAATTCCTGATCGTGGACCAGTGCATTTTCAAGGACCGTCCGGCCAATGTCAGTTGCGCGGTTTTCCGTGAGTATGAGCCATCCTACCTGATGGGTGTCATCGCCGGAATGAACACCAAAACCGGCAAGATCGGTGCCGTCAGCGCGCTCGATATCCCGTTTCTGCACCGTTATACTGACGGCTTTGCGATGGGTGCGAAAAGCGTCAATCCCAAGGTCGAGGTCGATGTGCGATGGGTCGGTGGTGCAAACCCGTTTGCCGATCCGGTGCGCGCTAAAGAGCAGGCGCTGGCCCTCCATGCCGCCGGGGCCGATGTGATCTTTGCGGTCACCGCCGGTGGGGACTTTGGCATTTTTGAAGGCGCCAAGCAGGCCGGCTACAAGGTTCTGTCGGTTGACGTCAACCATTGCCCCAGCGCGCCGGGCAGCATCTATGACAACACATTGAAACATGTGGATACGGTAATCGTGAAATCCATCGGCTCAATCCTGTCGGGCAAGGGCGCGCCGATCGTCTCTTATGGTCTGAAAGAGGGAGGCATGGGGTCGCTCTCGGTCAGTTCGAACAAGATTCTGGCCGCCAGCCAGTGTCTGGTCGCCAAGGAACCCAAGGTCGTTGCCAAGGTGCGTGCGGTGGCCGATGACATCATTTCGGGCAAGCTGAAGATTGCCGATCCGATGTTTGCCAAATAATGCACGCGAAAGAGCAGCAAAAAAGCGGTTTACCTTGATGCCTGATCCGCATCCGCAGAGACCTTTCAACAAGGCGGCTTTGGGCCGCCTTGTTGACGTCAGCCGCGCGTTTGGACCGCTGAAGGCGGTTGATGCCGTATCGGTCGATTTCTTTGCTGGTGAAATTCTGGCTATCGTCGGGGAAAACGGGGCCGGAAAATCGACCCTGATGAATATCCTTTTCGGGATGCTGGCGCCGGATTCCGGCCATGTCGAGGTCGCCGGTCACAAGGTCTCGTTTCGTTCGTCCCGCGACGCCATCAAGGCAGGCCTTGGCATGGTGCATCAGCATTTCATGCTGTTTCCCGGCCTCAGCGTGCTGGAAAACATTCTGGTGGGGGCCGAGAAAGCGACGCGATCCGGCCTTGTGGATTATCGGGCGCGGCGCGCCGAGGTGCAGGAGCTGATGCAACAGTTCGACTTTTCACTGTCTCTGGATCAGCCGGTCGGAAAGCTGCCGGTTCATGCGCGCCAGCAGGTCGAAATCATGAAAATGCTGTTTCGCGCCGCGCGCCTGATCATTCTGGACGAGCCAACGGCGGTTTTGACCCCGCACGAAAAAGATCGGTTGTTCCAGATGCTCGGGCGCTTGCGCGACGACGGGCGCGCGGTGGTCATAATCACCCATAAGCTGGACGAAGTGATGGAGGTCTCGGATCGGGTGATGATCATGCGCGCGGGCCGGAAGATTGAGGAAACACCGACGCGCGCGACCTCCCGAGATCAGATCTCGCGCGCGATGATCGGGCGCGAGATTGCTTCGCCCCCGAAAACGGACAGCCGCAAAGCCGGCATTGCCCTTGAGGTCCGGGGGGTGTCGGTGGCGCGCCCCGAGGGGCCACTGGCGTTGGAAAACCTGTCGCTCAGCCTGCGCGAGGGCGAGGTCTTTGGCATTGCCGGGGTTGCGGGGAATGGTCAGAAACCATTGGTCGAGGCGCTGGTGGGGCTGGTGCCGCTGAGTGCCGGACAGATTACGCTGGGCGGGGTGGAAATCACCAGTCTCGATGTCGGAGCCCGGCGCAGGATGGGGCTGGCCTATCTGGCCGAGGACAGGATGCGCGTTGGTCTGGCGGATGCGGCCCGGATTTATGAAAACACCATTGCCGGGCGCGAGGGCAGCCGGGCATTCTCCCGGCGCGGCTGGCTGCGGATGCGCGCCGCGCGCCAGAGCGGTGCCGAAGTCATCCGCGATTACGACGTGGCTGCAAGCGGCCCGATGCAGCGGGTCAGCGACCTGTCGGGGGGCAACAAGCAGAAAATCATCGTCGGGCGGGAACTGGCGGCAGAGCCCAGCCTTGTGATCGCGGAAAACCCCTCATGGGGGGTGGATGTCGGTGCGATGGCCTTTATTCACCAACGCCTGTTGGCGGCGGCGACCCGGGGGGCGGCGGTCCTGTTGGTCTCAAGCGATCTGGAAGAGCTGTTCGCGCTCAGCGACCGGGTGGGGGTTCTCTATGACGGACGCATGAACGGGATTTTTCCTCGTGCCGAACTGGATGCCTATCGGATCGGCGCGGCCATGGCGGGCAAGATCGGAGGGGCGGCATGACCTTGTTCCGACACCGTCTGTTCTGGCCGCTGGCCCTGACGGGGGCGGTCTTGGTCTCACTGGTGCTGTTCCCGTCCCTCTGGCAGATGGTTCTGGCCTTTCTGGACGGGGCGGCAGGTGGGCGCGGTCATTTCAACTTTTTTTCAACCCTGTCGCGCACCAGTCTGATCGGCGGCATGGCGCTGTCGGTGTTTTTGTCGTTTCGTGCCGGCCTGATCAATATCGGCGGCGAGGGGCAGTTGGTGATCGGCGGTCTGGTGGCGGCACTGGTGGGGATATATCTGCCCGGCCCGGGGGTTCTGGTCGGGGTCGTGTCGCTGCTAGCGGCGATGCTGGCCGGAGGGTTGTGGGCGTTGCTCGCCGGATTTTTTGAGCGCGTCCTGTCGGTGCCGCTGCTGGTCGGCTCGCTGTTGCTAAATTATCCGGCAAGTTTTATCGCCTCCTATCTGGTCTCTCACCCCTTGCGCGACGTCAACAGCGGTATCGCCCAGAGCCACCGCATTGCGCATGGCGCCTATCTGCCGCGTTTTAGCGGCACGATCCTCGATTATGGGGTGCTGTTGATGGCTGCCTTTGGCATTGCCATTATTGTTGTCGACCGGTCGCGGGTTTTCGGGTATCGCGCGCGGATGCAGGGGATCAGCCCCGAGTTTGCCCGGGCCAGTGGTTTCCCGGTGACACGAATGTATTTCCAGATCCTGTTCGGCAGTGGCGCGATTGCCGGAGCGGTGGGGTTTGTCGCGGTGTTTGGCATCGCCCACCGCTATGTCGACGGGATGCTGGTGATCCCGCTTTACGCCTGGACCGGGGTGGTGGCCGTCCTTCTGGCGCGGGTCAATCCGCTGTGGGTGCTGCCCGCGGCATTTCTATTTGCCGCCCTTCAGACCGGTGCGGCGGGGCTGGAACATTCCGCTGGAATCCCGCGCGAAATGGCACAGGTGGTGCAGGGGGTTATTATCCTGTTTCTGGCCGCGGGCGGGCAACGGTTTTTGCAGAATACGACGGGAGAGGGCGCATGAGCGTGTTTCTGGATCCGGCCCTGTTTCAGTCACTGCCACGGTTTTTCACCCCGATCTTGCTGGCCGCCTTGGGGGGATCTCTGTGCCAGAGGGCAGGGGTTTTCAACATTGCCCTTGAGGGCCTGATGCTGATCGGTGCCTTTGCTGCGATGGCGGGTTCCTATGCGTTCCAGTCCTGGGAAACGGGGCTGTTGTTTGGCGCGGCAGCCGGTCTTGGCGGGGCGCTGCTGTTTGCGTGGTTTTCAGTCTGGCGGGGGGGCGACGATATCGTGGTCAGCATCGGCCTCAATATCCTTGCCCTTGGCGGTTCGGCCTATCTATTGCGAGCGGTTTTCGGTGCGCGCGGCAGTTTTGACAGCCCGCGGATCATTGCCCTGCCCCAGTTTGGCCTGCCGGGGCTACGGGATATTCCAGTGATCGGCGGCGCCTTTGCCGCGCAGTCCCTGCTGGTCTGGCTGGCGCTTTTTCTGGTGCCGCTGCTGGCAGCGCTACTGGCCAGGCACAGTTTTGGGCTGCGGTTGCGCGCGGCCGGCGAGAACCCGGTTGCCTTGGCCGCGGCGGGGGTCAACGCCCGCGTCATTCGCACCGAGGCGCTGGTGATCTGCGGCCTTCTGTGCGGTCTGGCCGGGGCGCAGCTGTCGATCTCGAACGTTACACTTTTCACCGAGGGGATGAGTTCGGGGCGTGGCTGGATTGCGGTTGTCATCGTTTTGATGTGCAATGCGCGCATGTGGCTGGTGTTGCTGACCGCGGTCGTTTTCGGCTTTATCGACGCGCTGGGGTTTCGTATTCAGGGGCTTGGAATGCCGCAACAATTCACCGATGCCCTGCCTTACCTGCTGGCGCTCGGAGTGTTGGCGCTGGCCTATCGCAACCACCGTAACCCGGCTAAGGATCAAGGATGACACCAAAACCACATCAGATCATCGAGAATGCCCTGATCGTCACCTGCGATTGTGATCATACCGTTTTTGCCAAGGGTGCGATGGTGGTTGCAGGGACAGATATCGTCTGGATCGGCCCGCAGGAGGCGTTGCCCGCGACCTTTCTGAGCGGAGCTGCGCGGCAGGACGCCGAGGGGCGGATCCTGATGCCGGGGCTGATCAACATGCATGCCCATTGCGGTGACAGCCTGTTTCGCGGCCTCGTTGAAAACCTGCCGCTCGAGGCGTGGCTGCAAACCGTCTGGACCGCGGAGGGGGCGATCCTTGGTTCCGCCGAAAACTGCCGGATTGGTGCAAGCCTCGGCTTTGCCGAGTTGCTGCTTGGTGGCACGACCAGCGTGATGGATATGTTCTGGCACGCCGATCAGAGTTTTGCCGCGGCGCGCGATATTGGGATTTGCCTGGCCTCGGGCGGGATATATTTCGATCCGCCGGGGATGGACGGCTATGGTGCGCAGCGGCGCGAGGCCGATGCCGAGGCGCTGTTTCAGGCTTATGGCGACGTCGGGCTTGCCTTTGTCGGCACGCTGCCCCACGGCGCCTATACCGTCGGCCCCGAAGGAATTCGTACTGCCTTTGCCCAAAGCCGACGCCACGGCGGGTTCTTTTCCATTCACGCCGCCGAAACCCGGGTCGAGCAGCAGACCATTGCCGAGCGATACGGCACCAGCGTCATCCGCCACCTTTCGGCACTTGGCGTTCTATCACCCTACAGCGTACTGGCCCATTGCGTTCATGTTGATGATGCCGAGATGGACCTTTTGGCCGAGACCGGAACCCATGTCGCCCATAATCCCCTGTCCAACCTCAAGCTGGGCTCGGGCTTTGCGCCGGTTGCCGCGATGCAGGCGCGCGGCATCAATCTGACGCTTGGCACCGATGGGCCGATCAGCGGCAATGACATGGATATGTGGCTGGCGATGCGCCTTGCCGCCACCATCCACAAGGGCGCAAGCGAGGATGCCGCTGTGGTCTCAACCCGCGAGGCGTTGCATATGGCGACGCTGAACGGCGCGCGCGCGCTGGGGGCCGAGGGGCGTTTGGGCTCGCTTGAGGCGGGAAAGCGCGCCGATTTCATCCTGCTGGACATTGACGGGCCCCACGCCAGCCCGATGTTCGATCCAATCACCCATCTTGTCTTTTCTGCCGGTCGCGGAGACGTCCGGGATGTTTATGTGGCTGGGCGTCGGGTGGTCGGAGATCACCGTTTGCTGACGAGCGACCTGCCCGCCCTGACCGCTGCCGCCCGTGCCTTGCAAGGGCAGATTACCGCGGCATTGGAGGCCCGCCCATGAGGCCCGGGTTTCAGGACCGCGTCATGGCGGCGGTGGCGTCGATCCGGGACAGTTCGGATTTTGCGCATCGGTTTTCACCATCCTTGGCGCTGGTCGCGGGAACTGGCCTCGGGCCGATCCTTGACGACATTGCGGTGGGGGCGCGTATCTCATATGCCGAGATCGCCGGCTTTCCCCGCTCGACCGCGCCCTCGCACAAGGGCGAGCTGATATTGGGGCAGTTGAACGAGCGCGCGGTGGTGGCCCAAAGCGGCCGCTTTCACCTTTATGAGGGTTGGTCCGATGAGGACATCGTGCTGCCGGTCTATATACTGCGCGCCCTCGGGGCAGCGCGGTTGGTCGTCACCAATGCTGCCGGTGCGCTGAACTCCGACTATCGCGTCGGCGATGCGGTCCTGATTGCGGATCATCTGAATTTCATCAACCGGCACCCGCTGAAAGGGCCGAATGACGACCGGCTGGGAGTCAGGTTTCCCGATATGTCGAACGTCTATGATCGGGGGCTGCGACAGGCGGCGCGTCAGGCCGCCGAAACCCTTGGTACACCCTTGCATGAGGGGATTTATGCTGCCGTTCACGGCCCTGAATTCGAGACCAGTGCCGAGCGGCGGTTCCTCCGCTTGGCCGGAGGCGATCTGGTCGGCATGTCGACAGTGCTCGAGGTGATCGCCGCGGCCCATTGCGGCATGGCGACGCTGGGCTTTTCCGCGGTCACCAACGTGGCGACCGGCGGCCCCGAGCAACAGCCCGACACGCTGGAGGAAGTTCTGGCCAATGCCGGTCAGGGAGGTGAGAGGATCCGGCGGATATTGTTGCACATGATCACTGCGGGATCGCTTTGAAAGGGGGCGGCATGACGGCACAAAATAGCGGGGAATTTTCCGGCCGTACTGTTCTTGTCACCGGGGCCAGCGGGGGGCTTGGCCAAGAAATCGCCCGCGGTTTTGCCCAAAGAGGCGCGGCGGTGGCGCTGCACTACGCCAAACATCATCCGACCGGCTTGATCGATGAGGTCCGCGCCATTGGGGGGCGGGCTTGTGCCTTTCAGGCCGATTTTTCCGCGTCCGGTTTTGCCGCGGGGTTGTTCTCGCAGGTGGAGGCAACGCTTGGGCGCGTCGATATTCTGGTGAACGGGGCGGCCAATCAGGCGCTGGACGGGGAGGTTGGGTTCGACCATCTGCTGGCCACCAACGCCGGAGCGGTGGCCGAACTGTCGCGCGCCTTTTTGCACCAATGTCCTGACGGCGGGGGGGCGATTGTCAATATCTCGTCAATCGAGGCCCGCGCCCCGGCCCCCGGCCATCTCGATTACGCGGCCAGCAAGGCGGCACTTGAGGCTCTGACCCGGGGCATGGCCGGCGAATTCGGCCCGCAGGGGGTGCGAATCAACGCCGTGGCGCCGGGCCTTGTTCTGCGCGCCGGACTAAAGCGCGACTGGCCAGAAGGTCTGGCGCGCTGGGAAAAATCCTGTCCGTTGGGGCGCGCAGGCCTGCCCCAAGAGGTCGCCAATGCAGTCCTGTTTCTGGCCTCGCCCGCTGCCTCATGGATTACCGGCGCGGTTCTGGCGGTTGATGGCGGCACCAGCGCAACCTCGGCGTGGTAACACCAGATCGCGGACAGTCTTGTGCAGGTTTATGGGGGGGTTATGCCTAAACTTTGGTTTTAGAGGCCGCCGATTTTCCCGCCTAAACGAAAATCCAATTTCATTGCTGGGCAGCTTGCGGCACAGACGACCTCGCAACCATAGGGGTATATTGAGCCGTGACAACGCCACTTCGACTTGTTCTCAAGGAATCGGGGGTCGCCCTGACGGTGCTGGTGGCAATGCTGGTTCTGGGCGTTGTTCATCCCACACCGGCGCGCGCGGTCAGTGCCGAGAGACAGGCGAAAATCAATCGCGCCGCGTGGAAGGCAGAATGTTCGGCCTGTCACATGGCCTATCCGGCGGCGCTGATGCCGCGCCGCTCATGGCAACGGATCATGCGGACGCTGGCACGGCATTTTGGCACCAACGCAGATCTGGATGCGCCCACCCGCCGGGCGATCACCACCTATCTCATGCACCACGCCGCTGATGCCAAGAGGGCGCGGGGCGGTGCAAGAGATGCCGGGAACGCCTCTATCACACCGGCAATTGCCCCGGCCAGAATCACCGAGTTCACATGGTTCAAGGTCGATCACGGTACGCAGGGCGGTGATGATAACAGATACAGGTCACCCAAGGCGATGTCGGATTGTGTGGCCTGTCATAGGGGGGCTTTGCGAGGCGTTTTTTCGCGCGACGGTTAAAACGCCCGCCAGTTGACCCTGTGCCCCTCTCGGGCCCGGCTTTTCGCCAGAACGGCCGGGCCCACCCTGACCAAAGCGCCACTTGTCTGCGAATTGACCTTGTAAGGCGCGACCAGCCGACTATAACCACGACAATTTGCAAATCGCGGAATCGTGGCGCGACCCTCTGACGGGTTCGCGGGCGGACGCATGAGGGGCGGTCATGCCAAAAAGAGACGACATCGAATCCATCATGATCATCGGCGCCGGGCCAATCGTTATCGGTCAGGCCTGTGAGTTCGACTATTCCGGTGCGCAGGCCTGCAAGGCGCTGAAGGAAGAGGGTTATCGGGTCATCCTCGTCAACTCCAACCCGGCGACGATCATGACCGATCCGGGGCTGGCGGATGCCACCTACATCGAGCCGATCACCGCAGATATCGTTGCCAAGATTATTGCAAAAGAGCGCCCGGATGCGTTGCTCCCGACGATGGGGGGGCAAACCGGGCTGAACACGGCTCTGGCGCTTGATGATGCTGGGGTGCTGCAGAAATACGGGGTCGAGTTGATCGGCGCCGACCGCAAGGCGATCGAAATGGCCGAGGATCGCAAGCTGTTTCGCGAGGCAATGAACCGGCTGGGCATCGAGAACCCAAGGGCCGCGGTTGCCGAGAGCCTTGAACAGGCGCTTGACGCGCTTGAGGAGGTGGGCCTACCGGCGATTATCCGCCCGGCGTTTACCATGGGCGGCACCGGCGGCGGGGTGGCCTATAACCGCGCCGATTTTGAAAGCATCTGCCTGCGTGGTCTTGATGCCAGCCCGGTCAACCAGATCCTGATCGACGAAAGCCTGCTGGGCTGGAAAGAGTTCGAGATGGAGGTCGTGCGCGACCGGGCCGACAACGCCATCATCATTTGCAGTATCGAGAACCTTGACCCGATGGGCGTGCACACGGGCGACAGCGTGACCGTCGCACCGGCGCTGACGCTGACGGACAAGGAATACCAGATGATGCGCACGGCCAGCATCGCGGTCCTGCGCGAGATTGGCGTCGAGACCGGCGGCTCGAATGTGCAATGGGCGGTTAATCCGGCCGATGGGCGCATGGTGGTGATCGAGATGAACCCGCGTGTGTCGCGCAGCTCGGCGCTGGCCTCCAAGGCCACGGGCTTTCCCATTGCCAAGGTTGCGGCCAAGCTGGCGGTTGGGTACACACTGGATGAACTGGACAATGACATCACCCGCGTGACCCCGGCCAGTTTCGAGCCGACCATTGACTATGTCGTGACCAAGATTCCGCGCTTTGCCTTTGAAAAATTCCCCGGTGCCGAGGCCACGTTGACCACGGCAATGAAATCCGTCGGCGAGGTCATGGCCATCGGCCGCACCATCCATGAAAGTTTGCAAAAGGCGCTGGCCAGCCTTGAAACCGGCCTGACCGGGTTTGACGAGATCGCGATTGACGGCGCCAAGGATCCGCAATCAGGGCGCGCGGCGGTGATCCGGGCGATCTCGGCCCCGACACCGGATCGTCTGCGCCTGATCGCTCAGGCGATGCGCGAAGGGTTGAATGACACCGATATTGCCCACGCGACCGCCTATGATCCATGGTTCATCGCGCGCATCCGCGAGATCGTCGAGATCGAGGCGGAAATCCGCAAATCCGGCTTGCCGCTGACCGAGGAGGGCCTGCGCCGCCTGAAAATCTACGGCTTTACCGATGCCCGTCTGGCAATCCTGAGCGGCCGCACCGAGGGTGAGGTCCGCCGGGCCCGCCAGCGCCTGAATGTGGTCGCCTGTTTCAAGAGGATCGACACCTGCGCTGCCGAATTCGAGGCCCAGACGCCCTATATGTATTCGACCTACGAGGCCCCTGTTCTGGGCGACGTCGAATGCGAAAGCCGCCCGACCGACCGCAAGAAGGTGGTGATCCTCGGCGGTGGCCCCAACCGGATCGGGCAGGGGATCGAGTTTGACTATTGCTGCTGCCACGCCTGTTTCGCGCTCAGCGACGTCGGCTATGAAACCATCATGGTCAACTGCAACCCGGAAACGGTCTCGACCGATTACGACACGTCGGACCGACTGTATTTCGAGCCGCTGACATTTGAACACGTCATGGAAATCCTGCGCATCGAGCAGGAAAACGGCACCCTGCATGGCGTGATCGTGCAGTTTGGCGGCCAGACCCCGTTGAAGCTGGCCGATGCGCTGCAAGAGGCAGGCATCCCGATTCTGGGCACCAGCCCTGACGCCATCGACCTAGCCGAGGATCGCGAGCGTTTCCAGCAACTGCTGCATGATCTGAACCTGAAACAGCCCTATAACGGCATCGCCTCGACCCCGGAGCAGGCCTTTGAGATCGCCCGGGACGTGGGCTATCCCTTGGTGATCCGCCCCTCCTACGTGCTGGGCGGGCGGGCGATGGAGATCATCCGCGACGACGCCCAGCTGAAACGCTATATCAACGAGGCCGTGGTTGTATCGGGCGACAGCCCGGTGCTGCTTGACAGCTATCTGACCGGCGCGATCGAGATCGATGTCGATGCGCTGTGCGACGGCGAAAATGTCCATGTCGCCGGTATCATGCAGCATATCGAAGAGGCGGGGGTTCACTCGGGCGATAGCGCCTGTTCGCTGCCGCCCTATTCGCTGAGTGCCGAAATCGTGGCCGAGCTGCACAAGCAGACCCGCGCGCTGGCACTGGGTTTGAACGTGGTTGGGCTGATGAACGTGCAGTTTGCCATCAAGGATGGCGATATCTATATCCTCGAGGTCAACCCGCGCGCCAGCCGCACCGTGCCCTTTGTCGCCAAGGCCACGGACAGCGCCATTGCCAGCATTGCCGCGCGCCTGATGGCCGGTGAGCCTCTGTCGCATTTCGCCACCCGGCCACCCTATAAAAGCAATCCGCGCGCCGACGAAAGCCTGCCTTTGGCCGATCCACTGACGCTGGCCGACCCCAATACCCCGTGGTTCTCGGTTAAGGAGGCGGTACTGCCCTTTAACCGTTTTCCCGGCGTCGATACGTTGCTTGGCCCCGAGATGCGCTCGACCGGTGAGGTGATGGGCTGGGCCCGCAGCTATGAGCGCGCCTTTCTGAAGGCCCAGTTGGGCGCTGGTCAGGAGATGCCCGATGGCGGCAAGCTGTTTATCTCGGTCAAGGACAGCGACAAGACCCCGATGATGGTCGAAGCTGCTGAAATCATGCAGAGCCTTGGCTTTCAGATCGTCGCGACCCGCGGCACCGCGGATTTTCTGGAGGCCGCCGGGGTCACGCTGGAGCGTGTGAACAAGGTTTACGAGGGCCGCCCCAATATTGTTGACATGATGAAAAACGGCGAGATCCACATGGTCTTTAACACCACCGAGGGCAGCCAGGCGGTCGAGGACAGCCGCGACATCCGCCGCGTCGCCCTGATGGACCGGATCGTTTATTACACGACCGCCGCGGGCAGCCACTCGGCCGCGCGCGCCTTGCGAAACGCCCGCGAGGGGGCCATCGGGGTGCGGGCATTGCAAGGGTAGGGCCTCATTGCGCGCCGACGGGCTGGTCAATCAATTTACGGCCCGTTACAACCCCGGACAGGACAAGAACGGGATTTCAGTCATGGCCCAAAGGATCACCCCCAAGCCGGGGATCATGGATATCGACCTTTATGTCGGCGGCGACAGCACGCTGGCCGGCACGGCTCCGGTCATAAAGCTGTCCTCGAACGAAAACCCGCTGGGGCCCAGCCCCCGGGCGATCGCCGCGTTTCGGGACTGTGCGGATCAGTTGGCCCTGTATCCGCCCTCGGACCACGCCGAACTGCGCGCGGCAATCGCCGAGGTGCACGGGCTGGACCCGGCGCGGATCATTTGCGGCGATGGCTCGGATGAGGTGATCGCCTGGCTCTGCTACGCCTATGCCGGGCCGGGGGATGAGGTCATCCACACCACGCACGGTTTTTCAATGTACCGGATTTCCTGCCTTGCGGCGGGGGCAACCCCGGTCGAGGTGGCCGAGCAGAACCGCTGTGTCGATGTTGACCGCATCCTCGCCGCCTGCACGCCACGGACCCGCCTTGTGTTTATTGCCAACCCTGCCAACCCCACCGGCACGATGCTGGAAAAGGCTGCCCTTGCCCGTCTGGCCAAAGGGTTGCCGGCGCATGTTCTGCTGGTTCTGGACGGGGCGTATACCGAGTTTGCCGAGGGCTATGACGGAGGGCTGTCGCTGGTGGAGAGCCATGAAAACGTGTTCATGACGCGGACGTTTTCAAAAATCTACGGGCTGGGGGGGCTGCGCATCGGCTGGGGCTATGGCGCCCGGCAGGTGATCGATGTTCTGAACCGGCTGCGCGGCCCGTTCAACCTGACGGGGGCGGCGCTGCAGGCGGCCCGCGCCGCGGTTCTGGATCAGCAGCATGTCGCCCATTGTCGGGCCGAGAACGCCCGGCTGCGAGAGCTGTTGCGCGCCGAGCTGAAGGAAATTGGCATTCCGTCCGATCGCTCTTATGCCAATTTCATTCTGGCACGGTTCTCGGATGCGGCGACCGCCGATGCGGCGGACACGGCGTTGCGCGCGCATCGAATCATCGTGCGCAAGGTCAAGGGCTACAAGCTGCCGCAATGTCTGCGCATCACCATTGGCACCGAGGCTGCCTGTCAGAGCGTCATCGAGGTCTTGACGGAATTCATGAAAGGGCAGGGGTGATGGCAGCGATTTATGACAAGGTCGCGTTTCTGGGATTGGGGCTGATTGCCTCGTCAATGGCGCGCGCCATGCGTGAGGCCGGGCTGGCCGGCTGGATGGGTGGCCATGCGCGAACCGAAAAGACGCGCAAAACGGCGCTGGAACTGGGTCTTGTGGACGCGGTCTTTTCCACTGCTGCCGAGGCGGTCAAGGATGCCGATCTGGTGGTGTTCTGCGTTCCGGTCGGCGCGATGGAGCAACTGGCGCGCGAGGTTGCCCCGCATCTGAAGGCCGGGGCAACGATCAGCGATGTCGGTTCGGTCAAGGGGGCGGTCATTCGCGCAATCGGCCCGCATCTGCCCAAGGACGTGCATTTTGTCCCTGCCCACCCGTTGGCGGGCACCGAACATTCGGGCCCCGAGGCCGGATTTGCCAGCCTGTTTCAGAACCGCTGGTGCCTGATGACACCACTTCCCGACACTGACGAGGCCGCCATTCGGCGTCTCGGTATGCTTTGGGAAAAGATGGGGGCAAAGGTTGACCGAATGGAGGCTGGACATCACGATCTGGTGCTGGCGGTGACCAGCCATGCGCCGCATCTGATCGCCTATACGATGGTCGGGGTGGCCGACGATCTGAAGCGGGTGACCGAAAGCGAGGTCATCAACTATTCCGCCGCCGGGTTTCGGGATTTCACCCGCATCGCCGCCTCGGACCCGACCATGTGGCGCGATGTGTTTCTGAACAACCGCGAGGCCACGCTGGAGATTCTGGGCCGCTTTACCGAAGAGCTGTTTGATTTGCAGCGCGCAATCCGGCGTGGTGACGGTCAGCAGCTGTTTGATTATTTTACCCGCACAAGAGCGATCCGGCGTGGTATCATCGAAGCTGGGCAAGATACCGGAGCGCCGGATTTTGGGCGCGTCGATATCGACTGAAAAGGGTAAACAAATGCGCATTGTCGCGGTCCGCTGGCGGCGGGGTGGCCCCGGCTTCAAGTGGGCTATCGAGCTGGGTTTGTGGCTGGGGTTTTGGCTGGTGCTGGCCAGCGTCGCTCAGGCGGACGCGCCATATATTTCGCCCCGACCGCTGCCGCGCCTGAGCGTCTTGCCCAGGGTTTCGCCAAACGCGGCACCTGCCGCAGCATCTGCTCCTGCACCCACCGTGATCCCCGAGGGGGCGGTCAACATCCCGGCAGGCTCAATCGGGGTCATGCCGCTGCCCGAGGGGCCTTCGCGCCCCACCATTGTCGTTCACTATCGCGCAAAAATCCGCCCGCGCCCGCGCCCGTCCGAACCGGTGATCTCCTTTGTTCCCGATGCTGCCGACACCCTCCCCGGTGGCACGACAGCGGCCTCGCCCGAGATGCCCAAAGGCGCGCCTCAGGATGCCCCTCAGGATGCGCTTGCCACTGGCCCGCGGGGTTTGGCGGATGCGACCGGGTTTGCCCTTGCCAGCAGCGCGCCGGTGTTTATTTCCCCGCGCCCACGCCCACGCCCCGGGTTTGCGCCGCAAGGGTTGGGCCAGCGCCGGGTCGGCGGGACGCGATTGTTGCGCCGCTTGCCGCCCCCAATGGTGCCGCCAGCCGCTCCGTTTCAGTACGATCCCGCCCCGCGGCAAAGTTTCGCCGCTGGCACGGTCTGTGGTGATCCGGCGATTCACGGGCAGCGGATTCCCACCATTCAGGGCCGCTTGCCTGGCTGTCGCATTGAAAACCCGGTCAAGATCACCTCGATTGACGGGGTCAGCCTCAGCCAGCCGTCGATCCTCGATTGCCCGACCGCTCGCACCCTGCGAGGCTGGATCGGCCGCTCGCTCAAGCCGATGTTCCGCGGTCGCGGCGGTGGTATTGCCAAGCTAACGATCCTGTCCCATTATGCCTGTCGCACCCGCAACAGCCGCCCCGGCGCAAAGCTGTCTGAACACGCCAAGGGGCACGCCATTGATATTGGCGCTTTCACGACCCGGGACGGAACCCGGATCACAGTGCGTGAGGGGTGGCATAACTGGCGACAAAAACGGCTGTTGCGCCGCCTGCACGACAGCGCCTGTGGGCCATTTGGCACGGTGCTGGGGCCGGATGCCAACCGCTATCATCAGGATCATTTCCATTTCGACACGGCGCATTACCGTGGTGGGCCTTACTGTCGATAGGGGGGAGAATTCCTCGCCCTATTTCCCTCCGACGGGCCCTAATTTCTGATGAATCGCGGGGCCGGTCCCAAGGGCACCGGTCCCAGTGACATTTGGCCGTCTGCAAGGGTCAGCGGTAGGCTCAGCTCATCCGGTTTGCTGGTGCCCGCTGTCATCAGGCCCAATGCGGTCCGGATCGAGGCCTCAAGATTGGCGCTAAAAACGCCGGAGGCGCGAAACAGCGCCAACACCCCGCGCCAGTTCCTGATGTCGATACGGATGCGGCCGCTGATGGTGCCGTCCTTTGACACCTGCAACTGCCCTTGGGCCGCCAGACCCAGTTTTCCCCAGCCAAGCTGCATCTTTCTGATCTCGATCCCCGTGACCTCGGGCGCGCCCTGTTCGATTGCAAGGCGGTCCCACGGAGCGTTGAACCCCAGAACTGTGTCCAGATAGATCGTGTCGATAATCTTTGGCAATGTGCCGGCGGGGTCCAGATTATGGCGCAGGCCGTGGGTTGGGCTGATCCGCTTGATGTCAAACACTACCTCATGCGAAAACGGCGCATTTCCCTGACGGGTTGAAATGGCGATGCTTTTGGCGCCCGAGGTCCAGCCGCTGCTGCTGATCAGGCTCAGGTCCTTGGCGCGTAAGGTGATCCGCTGGACCGCCAGCTTGGTGTTGGGGGCAAAGACCAGACTGGCCATCATCCGGCTGCTCTTGACGCGGATGCGCTCGGCGCCTGTCGTGATGTGCTGGTCCGGGGCAAAGGCCGCAATGATGTGGTTCGGCTGATAGCTGAGGGCCAGAATGTTGAACAACGGCGCGCGCCAGCCAATCCGGGCCACCGGGTCATAGATGTCGAGATCGCGAAAGCGGCTGTCAAAGCGGTTGGGAAAACCGACCACCCGAAAATCGGAATAGTTGATGGTCCATCCCGCCGCTCGCCGCTCGGAAATCCAAGCGGACATGGCTGCGTATTTCGCGGATTTCCCCACGAACCAGTAGCCCCCCCACAGCACCCCGGCCAGCAGAACCAAAATCATGAACCGGCGCATGTGGCTATTCCTTTCGTTTTCCTCAAGGTCCGGTTATACACCGCCGACAAACAGGAGCCAGCGGAATGGAACAGAGCGGGATGTGGGTTTTTGGCTATGGCTCGTTGATCTGGCAGCCTGAGTTTCGTTTTGATGCCCGCCACATCGCGCGGCTTGACGGCTTTGCCCGGTCGTTTTGCATGCGCTCGATCCATCATCGCGGCACGGCTGCTGCCCCGGGCCTTGTTCTGGCCCTTGACCCAAAGCCGGGTTCGGCCTGTGATGGGCTGGCCTTTCATGTCGCCGCGGAAGATTGCGCGCAGACGCTGGACGACCTGCGCGCGCGTGAGCTGGTCTCGGCGGCCTATCTCGAGCAGATCCACAGGGTCCGGCTGGAGGATGGGCGACAGGTGCAGGCGGTTTGTTACGTCATGGACCCCGATCACATCCAGTATTGCGGAGCCCTGACGCTGGAAGAGCAGGCGCAGGTGATTGCCCGCGCGACGGGCGGGCGCGGGGCGAACCGGGATTATCTTTATAACACCGCGGCGCATCTGCGCAGCCTCGGGATCGAGGATTGCGACCTCAGCTGGCTGGAAACCCGGGTGCGCGATCTCGCCGGGATTGGGGTCGAGGCCGGGCGGACCCATGAGGACGCTTTGTAATCAGGCCTCGATATAAAGGGTCATCCCTTCGGCGCGGGCAACGATCACCTGATCTCCGGGGGCCCCCTTGGCGCCTTCGGGCCAGATTGCTCGCCACCGGATGCCGTCAATCAGGACATAGCCTTCGGTGCCGGTCCGCTCGATCACCTGCCCCTGCCTGCCGACCATCAGATCGGCGCGTGAATTGATCGTGCGGGCTGCTTCGCCGCCATCGTCCAGACGGCTGATCCAGGCGCGCCCGATAAACGTGAGGATAATGGCCAGAATGGCAAATGCCGCGATCTGCACTTCGCCGCTGGTTTGAGGTGCGACCACGAGCAACCCGGCGATCAGCCCCGCTGCCAGCGCCGGCCAAATCAGGAAAAACGACATCGTGGCCATTTCCATCGCTCCCAGAAGAACGCCAAACGCCACCCACCACCATGGCGATATGCCGACAAGAAACTGGAAAAGCTGCATCAGCTAGCCCTTTTTGTTGTCGGTGACGGCCTTGGCGATATCCGCGATCCCCGAGATCGAGCCGATCAGGCCGCTGGCCTCAAGCGGGATCATTACGGTTTTGCTGTTGGGCGAGGCGGCGACATCGCGCAGCGCCTCGGTATAGCGCTGGGCAACGAAATAGTTGATCGCCTGCACATCTCCCGCCGCGATCGCCTTTGAGACCATCTCGGTTGCCTTGGCCTCGGCCTGGGCCTGACGTTCGCGCGCTTCGGCATCCAGAAACGCCGCCTCGCGCCGGCCCTCGGCCTCGCGGATCTGCGATTCGCGCTCGCCCTCGGCCTTCAGGATCGCGGATTGCTTTTGTCCCTCTGCTTGCAGGATATCGGCCCGCTTGGTGCGCTCGGCCTTCATCTGGCGGGCCATGGCTTCGTTGATGTCGGGCGGTGGCGAAAGATCCTTGATCTCGACTCGCGTGACCTTGACGCCCCAGGGGTTTGAGGCCTCGTCGATCACCTGCAACAGGCGTGAGTTGATCGCGTCGCGGTTTGAGAGGCTTTCGTCCAGCACCATCGAGCCGATCACCGAACGAATATTGGTCATCGCAAGGTTGGTCAGCGCGCGCTCAAGATCGCGCACCTCATAGGCCGCGCGTGCCGCATCGACGACCTGATAGAACGCGACCGCATCAGCGGAAACCTGTGCGTTGTCCTTGGTGATGACCTCCTGCTTTTCGATGTCAAGGACGGTTTCCATCATGTTGATGCGTGCGCCCACCTTGTCCATGATCGGGATCAGGAACCGCAGACCGGGTTTCAGCGTGCGGGTGTAGCGACCAAACCGCTCAACCGTCCACTCCTCGCCCTGCGGGATGGATTTGACCATCATCACGATCAGGACGATGGCAAAGACCAGAACCACCAGCGCCGTCATGCCGGTTGAACTTACGGAACCCAAGCTGTTCATGATTTCTCCTGTTTGTTCAAGAATTGTGGCCAATGTGTAGCAATTTCCGCAACTATGCTAGTTTATTCACCACTTGTCAGGGGTTTTCATCTATCGCCAAGTCGATTATTGGCAGAAGGTAGCAAGCGAACTATTGTCCCGCAAACCAGAACAGCACTCGGGAATTCAGGGGCGTCTTAATGCACAGCGCAGAAACGAAAGCTGAGCCAAAGTTTTCACAACCGATAAGACAGATTATGACCATGATGGTCATCGTGGCGCTGGTGGGCACCGGGGCGTGGCTGGCCTACAAGCCGATCCTGTCGATCGTGACCGCCAATATCTATCTGAACGGGGTGATCGTTCTGGTCTTTCTGATTGGTGTGGCCAGCTGTTTCTGGCAGGTCTTTTCGCTGATTTTCTCGGTCAGCTGGATCGAAGGCTTTGCCATGGGCCGCCCGGGGCACGAAACGATGAAGGTGCCGCGGTTGCTGACGTCGCTGGCCACCTTGCTGAAATCGCGCAGCGCCCGGATGAGCATCAGCGCCTCGTCCTCGCGCTCGATCCTCGATTCAATGGCGATGCGGCTGGACGAAACCCGGGAGATTACCCGTTACCTGTTGAATTTGCTGATCTTTCTTGGCCTCTTGGGGACGTTTTACGGTCTTGCAACGACGGTGCCCGCGGTGGTGGAAACGATCCGCTCTCTGGCGCCAAGCGAGGGGCAGGCCGCCAGCGATGTTTTCGGCCGCCTGATGACCGGGCTGGAAAAACAGCTTGGTGGCATGGGCACCGCGTTTTCCTCGTCTCTGCTGGGCTTGGCGGGCTCACTGGTGGTCGGCTTGCTCGACCTTTTCACCGGCCACGGGCAGGCCCGTTTTTACCGTGATCTCGAGGAATGGTTGTCCACCATTACCCGCGTGGGATTTTCCAGCGGCGACACTGAGGCGGCAAGCGCGGCCGCCGACGGCGACAGCGATCAGTTGGCGCTGGCCTTCCACCGACTGGCCGAGAGCGTCGAGGAGCTGCACAAGACCTTTATCCGCACCGAGGACATTCAGGCCGAAAACAGCCAACGTATCGAGGTTTTGACCCAATCGCTGACCAAACTGGGCGAGGGCATGGCGGGCTCGGGTGCCAATGAGGCGATTGCACAGGCCATTGCCGGACAGACGCAGGCGGTCAGCGCACAAACGGAAATTCTGGGCCGGATTGCAGACGATCAAGGTCGGATTGCCGGCGGCCAGCAGCATATCGTCGAGGGCCAGCAGCGCGTCGCCGAGCTGCTGGAAAAGGTTCGCGAGGTCGAGGAAAAACGCGCCAAGACCGGCGGGGCGGTTGCAATCGAGTCCGACGATGACGCCATCGACGCGGAATCACGGATGCGCCTGCGCAGCATCGACGTGCAGTTGCTGCGCATCCTCGAGGAAATGTCGGCCGGTCGTCAGGATACCATCGCCGAGCTGCGCGCCGACATTGCCACCCTGAACAAATCGATCCGCAGCCTCGGACGGCGGCCTCCGACCCAGCCCCAGTCGGTCCGCGGAAAGGGCTAGCTCATGGCAATCATGCGCCGCGGCGGTCGCCAGCAGTTCAGCGCCACGATATGGCCCGGGTTTGTCGATGCGATGACCGCGCTGCTGATGATCCTGATGTTCGTTCTGACAATTTTCATGATCGTCCAGTTCGTCCTGCAGAAAAAGATCACGACCCAGGACACGCAGCTGAATTACCTCAGCCAGCAGGTTTCGAGTCTGGCCAAGGCACTGGGCCTCGAGCAGCAGAAATCCGATGGGCTGGAAACGCGGGTTGAGCAGCTCGATAGCAAGCTGAGCAAGGCAAAATCCGCCGACGAGGTGAAATCGGCGCTGATTGCAACACTCAGCCAGCAAACCAAGTCCCAGCAAAAAAAGCTGCAGCAATATGAGGCGCAGGTCACCAGTTTCGAAGCGCAGGTGGCCTCGCTGTTGGCTGAGCAGAAACGCCTGAATGTCAGCAATGCCGATCTTCAGTCAAAGCTGGCAAAGGGGCAAAGCGACAATGCTGCGTTGCAGGCGCGCATCTCTGATGTCGAGGCGGAAAAGCTGCGGGTCATGACGCAGAAAGAAGCCTTGCAACTGGCGTTGGCCAAGGCGCGCGACGAGATTGACGCCAGCGCCGAGGCGGCTCGGCTGGCGGCAGCCAAACGGGCGGCAATGGAGGCCCTGATCGCCCAGACCAAAGCCACGCTGGCCAAGCGCGAGACCACGTTGCAGACTGCATTGGCGGCGCTCGAGGAAACCCGTGGCGCGTTGGGAAAATCCAAGGGGAACGTCTCGGATCTGGAGGCGCAGTTGACCAAATTGGCGGCTGAACTCGATCGGCAGAAAACGGCCCAAGCCAGCGCTGCGGCGGAAAATGCCCAGACAATCGCCGCTCTGCAGGCCCGGATCAATGTTTTGCAAAAGGGGTTGAGCGACAGCGAAAAGCAGAAACTCGCGGTTCAGGCGGCGGCCAAGGCGCTTCAGGATCGGTTGGCAAAATCGCAGACATCTCTGAGCGAAGCCGAAAAGAAACGTTTGGCCGAAGCGGCCGCGGCCCAAGCGCTGCGGCAGAAGCTGGCGGACACCAGCGCCCGGCTGACCGAAAAGGAAAAGGCGCGGCTGGCTGAGGCGGCGGCGGCGCAGGCATTGCGTGAAAAGCTGAAGAACGCCAACGACGAGTTGACGGCAATGACGCTGGCGCTGGAAGAGCAGCGCAAAAAGGCCGAGGACACGCTGACCCTTCTGGCGGCGGCCCGGGTTGCACGCAAGAAGGTCGATACGCTGCTGGCGGCGGCGTTGCTGGCCGAGGACAAGGCCAAGGCGGCGACCAAGGCGGCCAAGGACAACGCCGCAGCGATTGAAGCGGACGCCGGCAAAAAAATCGCGGCGCTTCAGGGCGACAAGGCCGCGCTGGCGGCGCGCGTCGCAACGCTTGAGGGGGACAAATCCCGCATGAAGGACCGCCTTGCCGCGCTGGTTGCCAAGCTCGAGAACAAAGGCAAGGAAACCGCGACACTGCAGGCCAACGCCGAAAAGACGCGCAAGGATCTGGAACAGCGTCTGGCCGCCGCCCTTGCCGCCAAGCTGGCCGCCGAAAAGGATGCCTCGGTCATGCTGAGCAAGGCCGAGCAACGCCGTGTCTTGCTGGCCGAGGCCAACGACCTGTTGCGCAAGGAAAAGGCGTTGAGCGCCGCAGACCAGCGCAAAATCACGCTGCTGAACCAGCAGACCGCCAGTTTGCACAAGCAGCTGAACGAACTGCAGGGCTTGCTGGATGAGGCCAAGGCCAAGGACAGTGCCGCGCAGGTTCAGATCAAGGCGCTGGGCTCGAACCTGAATATCGCACTGGCCCGGGTCGCGGCCGAGGAAAAGCGGGTGGCCGAGGAACAACGGCGGGTGGCCGAGGAACAGCGCCGCCGTGCCCAGTTGGAAGAGGAAAAACGCATACGTCTGGAAAAAGAGGCCAAGAACCTGAAAAAGTTCAAATCCGAATTTTTTGGCAAGATGCGCGATATTCTGGCCAATCAGAAAGGCGTCAAGATCGTCGGCGACCGGTTCGTGTTTTCCTCGGAGGTGCTGTTTGCCAAGGGCTCGGCGGATCTGTCCGATGCAGGTCGTCAGGAGATTGCCAAGATCGCCCGGCTGATCAGTGCCGTAAAGGACAAGATCCCGCCGGACATCGACTGGATCCTGCGGGTTGACGGGCATACCGATGACACGCCGCTGAAGGGGAATGGCGAATTCAAGGACAACTGGCAACTCAGTCAGGCGCGGGCGTTGTCCGTGGTGCGCTACATGGTGGACCAGTTGGGGTTCCCGCCGAACCGTCTGGCTGCAGCAGGGTTTGGGCAATACCAGCCGATAAACCCGGCCCATACCGAGGCGGCGCGGGCGCAGAACCGGCGGATCGAATTGAAGTTCACCGAACGCTGAAACGCGGCACCCCACCAAATTGCGCGGGCGACAAATTGCATGGGGGCGGGGCGCGTAACGGGTCGGCGAGGGAGACGTGAGCAATCTGCAGCGTTTCGGCATAAACCTCTTGTCGCCAAAACCCTGCCACGCCTTTGACGTTCCCGGGCTTTTGGCGCTGAGGCTGTCTCGACAATTTGTCGAAACGCTTTATTCGGCGGTCAGTAGCGGCGGCTTGTTGCCGGAAATCCGTGGATGTTCGGGTTTTTCGATGATGAGGTTCAGCTTGCCATCCTTCAGCGTCACGCGAATAAAGCCGCCCTTGGCCAGCTTGCCAAACAGCAGTTCTTCGGCCAGAGGCTTTTTGATGTGCTCTTGAATGACCCGCGCCAGCGGGCGGGCGCCCATCCGGTCGTCATAGCCCTTGTCCGCCAGCCATTCGGCGGCGGGCCGGGTCAGCTCGATCACCACATTGCGGTCCATGAGCTGCGCCTCGAGTTGCAGCACAAACTTGTCCACCACCTGCAAAATGACCTTTTTGGACAGCGGCGCAAAGCTGATAACCGCGTCCAGACGATTGCGGAATTCGGGTGTGAACGTGCGCTCGATGGCGGCGGTGTCTTCGCCCTCGCGCCGGTCGCGGCCAAAGCCGATTGCCGATTTCGCCTGCTCGCTGGCCCCGGCGTTCGTGGTCATGATCAGAACGACGTTACGGAAATCCACCGTGCGCCCGTTATGGTCGGTCAACTTGCCGTGGTCCATCACCTGCAGCAGGATATTATAGACATCCGGGTGCGCCTTTTCGATCTCGTCCAGTAGCAGAACGCAGTGTGGGTGCTGGTCAATGCCATCGGTCAACAGCCCGCCCTGATCAAAGCCCACATACCCCGGCGGCGCCCCGATCAGCCGCGATACGGCGTGTTTTTCCATGTATTCGGACATGTCAAAACGCAACAGTTCGACCCCTAGGGTGTCGGCCAGTTGCCGGGCGACCTCGGTCTTGCCGACGCCGGTCGGGCCGGCAAACAGATAATTGCCGATGGGTTTTTCAGGCTCGCGCAGCCCCGCGCGGCTGAGCTTGATGGCCGAGGCCAGCGCCTCGATCGCCGGGTCCTGCCCGAACACCACCCGTTTCAGCGCGGTTTCAAGGTCGCGCAGCACTTCGGCATCGTTTTTGGAAACGTTTTTCGGCGGGATGCGGGCAATCTTGGCCACCACCGCCTCGATTTCCTTTGCGCCGATGGTCTTGCGCCGCTTGCTGTCGGGCAGCAGATGTTGCGCCGCGCCGGCCTCGTCGATGACGTCAATGGCCTTGTCCGGCAGTTTGCGGTCGTTGATATAGCGCGCCGATAATTCCACCGCGGTCTTGATGGCGTCGGCGGTATATTTGATGTCGTGGTGCTCTTCAAAATAGGGTTTCAGCCCTTTCAGTATCTTGATGGCGTCCGGAACCGTCGGCTCGTTGACGTCGATTTTCTGGAACCTCCGCGACAGCGCCCGGTCTTTTTCAAAGTGCTGACGGAATTCCTTGTAGGTGGTCGAGCCCATGCAGCGCAGCTTGCCGCCCTGTAGCGCCGGTTTCAAGAGGTTGCTGGCATCCATCGCCCCGCCTGATGTGGCACCGGCGCCGATCACGGTGTGAATTTCATCGATGAAAAGGATGCTGTCGTCCATGTCTTCGAGTTCGGTCATCACCGCCTTGAGGCGTTCTTCGAAATCGCCGCGATAGCGGGTGCCGGCCAGCAGGGCCCCCATGTCCAGCGAGAAAATCGTCGAGTCCTTCAGGATGTCGGGGGTTTCGCCCGAGACGATCTTAAAGGCCAGTCCCTCGGCGATGGCGGTCTTGCCCACCCCGGGATCGCCCACCAGAAGCGGGTTGTTCTTGCGGCGTCGGCAGAGGATCTGGATACAGCGCTCGACCTCATGGCTGCGGCCGATCAACGGGTCGATATCGCCGTCCCGGGCCTTGGAGTTCAAATTGATGCAGTATTTGTCCAGCGCGGTTTCCTTGGTCTCGCCGTCGATGGTGGCCTCGGCATCGGCGGTGAAATCCTCGGTTCCGGCAACCGGGCGATTTTCGGAATGGGCGGGATCTTTGGCCACCCCGTGCGCGATATAGTTGACCGCATCATAGCGGGTCATGTCCTGCTCTTGCAGGAAAAAGGCGGCGTTGCTTTCGCGTTCGGCAAAGATGGCGACCAGCACATTCGCCCCGGTGACCTCGGTTCGTCCCGAACTTTGGACATGGATCGCGGCCCGCTGGATGACCCGTTGAAAGGCGGTAGTGGGGGCTGCTTCGGAACCGTCGATATCGGAGATGAGCGAGGTCAACTCGTCTTGAATATAGGTTTCCAGCGAGTTCGCCAGCACGTCCAGATCGACGCCGCAGGCGCGCATCACCTTGGCCGCATCCGGTTCGGCAATCAGAGCCAGCAGCAGATGTTCCAGCGTTGCCAGTTCGTGTTTGCGTTCATTGGCCAGCGCCAACGCGGCGTGAATCGCCTGTTCAAGTGTGTTCGAGAATGACGGCATGATCAGCCCTCCCATCATAACCCGGGTCCGTAGCCAGACCCGAGACCCATCGCAACAGTGCCATGGATAGTCTTAAACTTCGGTTTTATTATGGCGCCTTCAAGGTCTTTTTCCTCAAATCTTTTCACGAAATGCGAAAAAGACACCAAATGCCGCATTCTGGCCGCTTGGGTTTGGCCCCGTGGGGCGGCGGGGGCGGGGGATCAGAAATTATCCTTGCGGCGGCGAATCTCGGCAAAGACCTGCCAGTCCGGCGCGCCCTCCATGCCGAGGGCCGATTTGACCTCGGGGCGGGCGGCGCGCAGAAAAGGGTTGGTGGCCAGTTCCAGTTCCAGCGTTGCCCCCATGGTCGGTTCGCCCCGCGCCCGCAGTTCGGAAATCTGCCGGGTGCGCTCGATCAGCGCCCGGTTCTCGGGCTCGATCGACATGGCGAATTTGGCGTTGGCCGCGGTATATTCATGGCCCGAATAGATGCGCGTCTGCGCTGGCAGCTCCATCAGCTTTGAGAGCGAGGCCCACATCATCTGTGCATCCCCCTCGAACAGGCGCCCGCAGCCCATCACCATCAGGCTGTCGCCGGTAAACAGCGCCTCTGCACCGGGATAGTAATAGGCGACATGCCCCTTGGTGTGGCCCGAGACGTCATAGACGTGGACCGGCTCGGTTCCCAACGCGAACGTGTCCCCTTCGGAGACCGCCAGTTCCAGCGGCGGCAGTCGGTCCATGTCCGCCCGCGCCCCGATGATCGGGGCCTCGATGGCCTGATGCAACAGCTCGACCCCGGCGATGTGATCGTCATGGTGATGGGTCAGCTGGATCTGGTACAGCCCCCAGCCCTTGAACGAGATGGCTCGCAGGATCGGGGCCGCGTCAGGCACGTCGATCACCGCGGTTTCGCCGCTGTCGCTGTCGTTTATGGCATAGGCGTAGTTATCGCTGAGGCAGGGGATGGTCAGAATTTCAAGAGTCATGGATTTCCTGTCCATTGATTGTTATCCAAGGTCTGGAGGAACAATCCTCTATCCGGGACGCGGATGCAATGCATTTGGACGTGACAGACCTCAGGGCGTTTTACTACCAAACCGGCCTTGGCCGGCTTGCCCAGCGTGCGGTGCGGGCCCGGGTGCGGGATTTCTGGCCGAGTGTCGCTGGCTTGAACGTGGTCGGCTATGGCTTTTCGGTGCCGCTGTTGCGCCCCTATTTGTCCGAGGCGCGGCGAGTCATATCGCTGATGCCAGGGCCGCAGGGGGTGATGGCATGGCCGCACGGGCGGGCCAATGTCTCGGTTCTAGTCAACGAAACCGACTGGCCGCTTCAGACCGGCTCGGTGGACCGGCTGGTTCTTTTGCACGGGCTGGAAACCTCCGAACAGCCGGGGGCGTTGCTGAACGAGGTCTGGCGTCTGCTGGCCCCCGAGGGTCGGGCGCTGTTCATTTTGCCCAACCGTTCGGGGCTGTGGTCGCGCCGGGATGTCACGCCGTTCGGGCAGGGACGCCCCTACAGTCTGCGCCAGATCGAGACGCAACTGAAACAGCACCGCTTTATCCCCGAGCGTCACGCCGCGGCCCTGTTCAGCCCGCCCAGCCAAAAGCGGTTCTGGCTGAAGCTCTCGCCGATGTGGGAGCGCGCGGGCAGTGCCATCAGTTCGCATCTGGCCGGTGGCGTGCTGCTGGTCGAGGCGTCAAAACGCGTCTATGCCCCGACCCAGCGCGGTCTGCCCGAGGCGGTGCGCCGCCCGCTGACGGTGCTTGGCGGCATCGCCCGGCCGCATCCGCACCCCGCCTCGGGGCGGGTGTCCCCAACGGCGCGGCGGCCGGATGGGCCCTCGCCTCTGGTCGGGCGCCGGGATCGTGGGTAAGATCGGACGGCATAAGATTGGATTGGGGGGTCGGCTTGCCGATTTGACCGCAGATTTTACGTCAGGGCAGGCGCCTGATCACGCCTTGGATCAGGCTCTGGATTCGGGGGCAACGGCTGAAACGAATGCAGATTCCCCCCAAACCGTTGTATTCCCGCCTTTTTTGCAGCTTCAAAGCGTCGCACATTTGTGCTAATCCAATGTAACAAACTGAAAATAAAGAAATAAAATTAAAGAGCCGGACGGCCTAAGCGGTTGCCAGTCTGCCCAAGCTCTGTTATCACCGCGCCGATTTTGCCGTGCACAGAATTGTGAACGCTTTCTTCAACCTGCCAGCGTTTTGGCGACATTGCGCTGGAATACAGAAACCGGAAGGGTCACCGTGGCCGAACCAGCCTCAATCTCACTTGGCATTGCCCAGCGCTATGCAACGGCCTTGTTTGAACTGGCGAGAGACGCCGGAAAACTTGCCGATGTTGAAACGGACATTGCCGCACTCGCTCAGGCGTTGGAGGGCAGCACCGATTTTCACGCCCTGATTTCCTCGCCGATCTACAGCCGCACACAGCAGGCCGGGGCAATTGCCGCGATTGCGTCGGCCATGGGCCTTGGCGACATGGTTGCCAACACGCTGCAACTGATGGCGCAGAAACGCCGCCTGTTTGTGTTGCCCCAGATGATCGAGGCGATGCGCGATCTGATTGCCGACGAAAAGGGTGAGGTCACTGCCGAGGTCACCTCTGCACGCAAGCTGACCAAGGCGCAGATCACCAAGCTGACCGCGGCACTGAAAAAATCGGTTGGCAAGACAGTGAATATAAATTCGACCGTGGATGAAAGCCTCATCGGCGGTCTTGTTGTAAAAGTGGGTTCGAAAATGATCGACAGCTCGATTGCCTCGAAACTCTCCAATCTTCAAAATGCAATGAAAGAGGTCGGATAATGGGTATCCAAGCGGCAGAAATTTCTGCAATCCTCAAGGACCAGATCAAGAATTTCGGGCAGGAGGCAGAAGTCGCCGAAGTGGGCCGGGTTCTTTCGGTTGGCGACGGGATCGCCCGGGTCTACGGTCTGGACAACATTCAGGCCGGCGAGATGGTCGAGTTCCCCGGCGGCATTCGCGGTATGGCGCTGAACCTTGAAATCGACAATGTCGGCGTCGTGATCTTTGGCTCGGACCGCGAGATCAAAGAGGGCGACACGGTCAAGCGCACCAACGCCATCGTTGACGTCCCCACCGGCGATGAGCTGCTGGGCCGCGTGGTCGATGGTCTGGGCAACCCGATTGACGGCAAGGGCCCGATCAAGACCAAGAAACGCAGCCAGGCCGACATCAAGGCGCCGGGCATCATGCCGCGCAAATCGGTGCATGAACCGATGGCGACCGGCCTAAAAGCGGTCGATGCGCTGATCCCGATCGGCCGCGGCCAGCGCGAGCTGATCATTGGCGATCGCCAGACCGGCAAGACCGCTGTGGCGCTGGATGCGATCCTGAACCAAAAGGCCTATAACGACGCCGCGGGCGACGACGAAAGCAAAAAGCTCTATTGCGTCTATGTCGCCATCGGGCAGAAACGCTCGACCGTGGCGCAGCTGGTCAAGAAACTGGAAGAAACCGGCGCGCTGGAATATTCGATCATCGTTGCCGCAACGGCCTCGGATCCGGCGCCGCTGCAGTTTCTCGCCCCCTACGGCGCCACCGCAATGGCCGAGCATTTCCGTGACAATGGCCGCCATGCGCTGATCATCTACGACGATCTCAGCAAGCAGGCGGTCAGCTATCGCCAGATGTCGCTGCTCTTGCGTCGTCCGCCGGGGCGTGAGGCCTATCCCGGCGACGTTTTTTACCTGCACTCGCGCCTGCTGGAACGTTCGGCCAAGCTGAACGAAGATCATGGGGCCGGTTCTTTGACCGCGCTGCCGATCATCGAAACCCAGGGTGGCGATGTTTCGGCCTTTATCCCGACCAACGTGATCTCGATCACCGACGGGCAGATCTTTCTTGAGACGGAACTGTTCTATCAGGGTATCCGTCCGGCTGTGAACACCGGCCTGTCGGTTAGCCGGGTGGGGTCGAGCGCGCAAACCAACGCGATGAAATCGGTTGCCGGTTCGATCAAGTTGGAGCTTGCGCAATACCGCGAGATGGCCGCCTTTGCCCAATTCGGCTCGGACCTCGACGCCGCGACACAGGCGCTGCTGAACCGTGGGGCGCGCCTGACCGAGCTGTTGAAGCAGCCGCAGTATTCGCCCCTGACCAACGCCGAGCAGGTCATCGTGATCTACGCTGGCACCAAAGGCTATCTCGATCCGATCGCGGTCGGGGATGTCAACCGCTTTGAGGCCGGCCTTCTGAACCACGTGCGTCAGAACCACGCCGACCTGCTGGCCGACATCACCGACAATGACCGCAAGGTCAAAGGCGATCTTGAGGATGCTATCAAATCCGCCGTTGAAGAGTTTGCGAAAAACTTCAGCTAAATCCGTGGCCTCTGGGAACAAGGAGCTTTGCTGAGATGGCAAACCTCAAGGACCTTAAAATCAGGATCGAGAGCGTTAAATCAACGCGCAAGATCACGCAGGCCATGCAGATGGTTGCAGCGGCCAAACTCAGGCGTGCCCAAGAGGCGGCTGAGGCGGGGCGCCCCTATGGCCAGCGCATGGCCGCTGTGATGGCCAATCTCGCCCAAGGTGCCGCGGGGTCAGACTCGGCACCTCGTCTGCTGGCGGGGACTGGCAAGGACGACGTCCACCTGCTGGTCGTCGCCACGGCCGAGCGCGGCCTTTGCGGTGGTTTCAATTCCTCCATCGCCAAACTGGCACGCCAGCACGCCGACGATCTGATTGCCCGCGGCAAGACGGTAAAAATCCTGACGGTCGGCAAGAAGGGGCGCGAACAGATGCGCCGCGAATACGGCGAATATTTTGTCGGGCATGTGGACATGTCGGGGATCAAGCAGCTTGGCTATGACAATGCAAAGGGCATTGCCGATGACATTCTGGCCCGTTTCGATGCCGGTGAGTTCGATGTCTGCACGATCTTTTACAGCATCTTCCGGTCGGTCATCGCGCAGATCCCCACCGCCCAGCAGCTCATCCCCGCCGAGGTGGTTGAGACCGAGGGTGACGTCCCGTTTTACGAATACGAACCGGACGAAACCGAGATTCTGGCCGAATTGTTGCCCCGCGCCATGACCACGCTGGTGTTCACCGCGCTGCTCGAAAACGGCGCGTCCGAACAGGGGGCGCGCATGTCGGCAATGGACAACGCCACCCGCAACGCTGGCGAAATGATCGACAAGCTGACGATCGAGTACAACCGCTCGCGTCAGGCCGCGATTACCAACGAATTGATCGAGATTATCTCGGGCGCGGAAGCGCTCTAAGACGGAGACGAAAATATGGCTAAAGTCGTAGGAAAAATTACCCAGGTGATCGGCGCTGTTGTCGACGTTCACTTCGAGGGCGAACTGCCGGCGATTCTGAACGCGCTGGAGACCGACAACAACGGTCACCGGCTGATCCTTGAGGTGGCGCAGCACCTTGGCGAGAACACCGTGCGCACGGTCGCCATGGACGCAACCGAGGGTCTGGTGCGCGGAACCGAGGTGACCGACACCGGCGGGCCGATCTCGGTGCCGGTGGGCGATGCCACGCTGGGCCGAATCCTGAACGTCATCGGTGAGCCCGTTGATGAAAAAGGCCCGGTCAACACCAAAGAGCGCCGCGCCATCCACCAGCCGGCCCCGGAATTCGCCGAGCAATCCACCGAAAGCGAGATCCTCGTGACCGGCATCAAGGTCGTGGACCTTCTGGCCCCCTATTCCAAGGGCGGCAAGATCGGGCTGTTTGGCGGCGCTGGCGTCGGCAAGACGGTTCTGATCATGGAACTGATCAACAACATCGCCAAGGTTCACTCGGGGTATTCGGTTTTTGCCGGTGTCGGCGAGCGGACCCGCGAGGGCAACGACCTTTATCACGAGATGATCGAATCCGGCGTTATCGTTCCCGACAATCTGGGCGAAAGCAAAGTGGCGCTGGTTTACGGCCAGATGAACGAGCCGCCGGGAGCGCGGATGCGCGTTGCCCTGTCGGGTCTGACAGTGGCCGAGCAGTTCCGCGACCAGTCCGGCACCGATGTTCTGTTCTTTGTCGATAACATCTTCCGCTTTACGCAGGCGGGGTCCGAGGTTTCCGCCCTTCTGGGCCGGATCCCCTCGGCGGTCGGTTATCAGCCGACGCTGGCCACCGACATGGGTGACTTGCAAGAGCGGATCAGTTCGACCAAGGCGGGATCGATCACCTCGGTTCAGGCGATTTACGTGCCCGCCGACGACCTGACCGACCCGGCGCCTGCAACCTCGTTTACGCACCTTGACGCGACCACGGTTCTTAGCCGCGCGATTTCGGAATTGGGGATCTACCCGGCGGTGGATCCACTCGATTCGACCAGCCGGATCATGGACCCTGCGATCGTCGGACAAGAGCATTATGACGTGGCCTTTGCCGTGCAGGGGATTTTGCAGCGCTATAAATCTCTGCAGGACATCATCGCCATTCTCGGCATGGACGAGCTCTCTGAAGAGGACAAGCTGACGGTTGCCCGGGCGCGGAAAATCCAGCGTTTCCTCAGCCAGCCGTTCGATGTTGCGCAGGTCTTTACCGGCAGCCCCGGCGTGCAGGTACCGCTTGAGGAAACGATCAAGTCGTTCAAGGCGGTTGTGGCCGGCGAATATGACCACCTGCCCGAGGCGGCCTTTTATATGGTCGGCGGGATTGACGACGTGATCGCCAAAGCCGAGAAAATGGCTGCGGAAGCCGCGTAATCCAAGGAGGCCCTGAATGGCCGATATGATGCAATTTGACCTTGTGTCCCCGGAAAAGATGCTGGCCTCGGCCAAGGTCTCGGCGGTTGATCTGCCGGGATCCGAGGGGGATATGACCGCTATGCCGGGCCATGCGCCGATGGTGATTTCCTTGCGTCCGGGTGTTTTGCGGGCGGATAGCGGCGGCGAAATCAGCGAGTTCGTCGTCACCAGCGGTTTTGTTGAAATCAACGCTGGCGCGGTTTCGGTTCTGGCGGAAAAGGCCATCCCACGCGAACTGTGCACGCGCGAGGAAATTCAGGCGCTAATCGAGGCTGCACGCGAGAAAGCCGCCGCAGCCGAGCCGGACACCCGCGATATCGGGGAAAAACTGGTGGCCGATCTGGTCCACCTTCTGGATATGATGGATTAAGACGGGCCCATTTAGGTTCTGTTATGAAAACCCCGCCACCGAGGCGGGGTTTTTTTGTTGTCGCCCTATTTCTTTCACATTTTGCGCAGATATTCGTGCCGAAACGGAAAATTCATGAAATAAGGGACAAATGCTGAGACTCCGAAACCATCTGATCGGAATTCTGCAGGGCAGCAAGGTTCTGTTTTCCGATTTTGAAGACGATGGCGAAATGTGGACCGGAACCGGCCCGCGTGAGCGGCGCACTCGCGTGCGCTTCAAGACGCCGTTCAAAAGCGTCCCCGCCGTGCATGTCTCGCTGGATATGTGGGACATGGACCAGAAAACCAACCAACGCGCGGACATCTCGGCCACCAGCGTGACCGAGAATGGTTTTACCATCGTGTTCAAGACATGGGGAGATACCAAGGTTGCCCGGGTGCGCGCCTCGTGGATGGCGATTGGTGAGGTCAGGGGCGAGGATGAGTGGACCCTTTAGGGCCGGTTAATGCTGCGCCGCTGGCACATCCGGCCAGCACAACCCCGGGGCGTCGGGTTCAGGGTGCGGCGCAGGCCGGCGCATAAGCTGGCAGGGGGTGGCTGACCTCGGCGACGTAATAGCGCATCAAGGGAGTCTTGCCCTCATGGCGAATAAGGCCCGGCTCTGGGCGCGAGATGCGGAAATAGGGCACTCCCCCGGCAAAGGCGGTCCGGCTGAGAAACAGCCCTTTCTTGCTGCAGAGGGCCTTTGGAAAAGGCGGGCGGAACAGGTAGCGCGCTCGGCCCGTCATCGAGCGGACCGGCACGTCCTTTCCCATGTAATGCCAGAGCTGCGCAGTCAGACCATAGGCGTCCGTTGCAATCCAGACCGCGTCGTCAGCCTGCATGCGCCTGGCGATCTCGTGGCGCAGCTCACGCCAGCCCCGTCCTTGGGTGAATGCATTGTGACCGGGGATGATGACATGCCCGGGCCAGAATCCCACCAGCATCAACGCGCCGCTCAGCAGAAAGCCTCCGGGGGCCGCCCATTTCTGCAGCCAGCCCTGGGGCGGGGTGCGGCTTGCCGCGAGGACGGCGAGGCTGGGAAATATCGGCACCAGCCACTGGCCGCCCGCGGTGGTCTTGATGGCGTGATAGCTGAGGTATAGAACCAGCGGGGCGCTGAGCCAGATCAGCACCTGTGGGTCGTCGGCCCGGGGGGTGCGGGGCCGGAATATTCCGCGCGCCACCAGCGCAAATGTCAGGGGCGTGACCAGCACCGCAAACGACGCCCAAAAGGTCAGAACCCGCAGGAACGAGAACCCCTCGGCCTCGCCCAGACGGCCGAACTGGCGCTGAAAACCAACCCAGCCATTGTGCATGTTCCACAGCAAAAACGGCACCAGCACCAGAATACCACACAGCGCACCGGCCCAGACCTGCCAATGGCGCAACCAGCTTCGGCCCTGACGCGTTGCAAACAGCCAGATGAGCAGCGCCAGACCAAAGAAGAAATTGGTGAATTTCGAGAGCACCCCAAGCCCGGCAAACAGGCCGACCGCCAGCCACCAGTTGGGCGCGCGGCGACTGTTGGCCTCGACCAGCGCCCAGCTTGCGGCGGTCCAGAACAGCACCGAGGCAGGATCGGGGGTCGCCGCAAAGCCGAACGCAGCCATCGGCACCATCGCCGCCAGATAGAAGGATGCGCGAAAGCCGCTGTTGCGGTCCTGCCCCAGCACCGTCCCCATGCGAAAGGTCATCAGAAGCACCAGCACCGAAATCCCGATCGAGGCCGCCCGTACGCCCAGATTTCCTGGCCCAAAGAGCGCCTCTCCGGCGGCGATCAGCCACGCAACCATCGGCGGGTGGTCATAATATCCCGCCGACGGCACGCTGGCCCACATCTGGTAATAGGCCTCGTCCTCGACCAGCGGCAGGGCGCTGGCCAGCACCGCGTGCACCAGCACGAGGGCCAATATCAACAGCCACAATTTGCGAGAAGTCATCCGGATTCGCCTTTTCGGTGCCCGCGTGATTATTGCCAATAGATGTTCGGGGTCAAGCCAGCATCTTGTAGCGCAACATACCCTCTACACAAAGAGTTGACAGCCGCCTATAGTGGGGCCGTTCAGCAGGCCAACCACAAGGAAATCACGAATATGCGTTGTCCCTTTTGCGGAAATATCGACACCCAGGTTAAGGACAGCCGTCCGGCAGAAGATCATGTCGCCATCCGTCGCCGTCGGGCCTGCCCGGCCTGTGGCGGGCGCTTTACCACCTATGAACGGGTGCAGTTGCGCGATCTCGTGGTGATCAAGAAAAACGGTCGGCGCGAAGAGTTCGACCGCGACAAGCTCGAGCGTTCGATCCGGGTTGCGCTGCAAAAACGCCCGCTCGATCCCGACCGGATTGACCAGATGATCTCGGGCATCGTCCGGCGTCTTGAAAGCCTTGGCGAAACCGACATCAAGTCAGACAGGATTGGCGAGATCGTGATGGAGACGCTGGCCCGGATCGACACCGTGGCCTATGTGCGTTTTGCCAGCGTTTACAAGAACTTTCAGGCCGCGGATGATTTCGAGGATTTCGTCCACGAGCTGCGTCCGCCCATCCTCGACGAAGACTGACCATGACCCACAGCCCCGCCGATCTGCGCTGGATGGCGCTGGCGCTGGCGCTGGGTCGGCGTGCATTGGGACGCAGTTGGCCAAACCCCGCGGTGGGTGCGGTCGTGGTCCGGGACGGGCGGGTTCTGGGGCGCGGTTGGACCCAGCCCGGCGGGCGCCCCCATGCCGAGACCATGGCCCTGAAGGCCGCCGACGAGCAGTCGCCCGATGCGACCCGGGGGGCGAGTGTCTATGTCACGCTTGAACCGTGCGCCCACCACGGGCAGACCCCGCCCTGTGCCGAGGCGCTGATCCGGGCCGGGGTCGCCCGGGTGGTTACGGCCCTGACCGACCCGGACCCACGGGTGGCGGGGCGCGGGCACCAGATGTTGCGCGCCGCCGGTGTCGCCGTCACCGAAGGCTGTCGCGCGGCCGAAGCCCGTTTCGATCAGGCCGGTTTTTTGTCTCGGGTCACCCGAAACCGGCCGATGGTCACGCTGAAGTTGGCCAGCTCATTTGATGGGCGGATTGCGACGGAAAGCGGCGAAAGCCGCTGGATCACCGGCCCCGAGGCACGGCGCTATGTGCATTATCTGCGTGCAACCCATGATGCGGTCATGGTCGGCTCGGGCACCAGTCGGGCCGATGATCCGAACCTTCTGGTTCGTGATCTCGGCGAGGTCGGCCAACCGCTGCGGGTGGTCTGCGACACGCATCTGGTCTCGAATCCGGACGGGCGTCTGGGGCAGGGGGCAGCCACGAACCCGGTGGTCCTGTGCATTGGTGCGCATGCCGGGGCGGCCGAGCAGGCGGCTTGGCGGGCCCGGGGGGCGCGGCTGCTGGTTTGCAAGACAACGCCAGTGGGGCATCTTGACCTTGACGACGTTCTGGGCCGGTTGGCAGATCTTGGCGTGACCCGGGTATTTTGCGAAGGCGGCGGCGGGCTGGCCGCGGGGCTGCTGGGCCGCGGGTTGGTGGATCGTCTGGTTGGGTTCACCGCCGGTCTGGTGCTGGGGGCAGAGGGGCGGGCGTCAGTGGCGCCGCTGCCCCGCCGTTCACTGGCTGATCACGCGCGCTTTTCCCTTGTGGAAAGCCGGGCTCTGGGGGGCGATGTCGTTCACATCTGGGAAAAGCAGGGCTGAGAAAAATAGGGCTGGGAAAAACGGGGCCCAGAGTGAAAATTACTCAGGGCCACCGGGATCAGCCTCGCCAGCGGCTGACAAGCGGCCGCTTTGACGCCAAAATCACCCCAAAGCGCCCCGGTTGGTAGGGGATCAGCGCGCCGGACCGATCATCATTACCATCTGGCGGCCTTCCAGTTTTGGCATGTTCTCGACCTTGCCAAGCTCTTCGACATCTGCGGCGACCCGGCGCAACAGCTCCAGCCCGAGGTTCTGGTGCGCCATCTCGCGACCGCGAAAGCGCATCGTCACCTTGACCTTGTCGCCATTTTCAAGAAACCGGACCACATTGCGCATCTTGACATCATAATCATGCGTATCGGTGTTGGGCCTGAACTTGACCTCCTTCACCTCGATGGTCTTCTGTTTTTTGCGGGCTTCGGACTCACGCTTTTGTTGCTCGTATTTGAACTTGCCGAAATCCATCACCTTGCAGACCGGAGGTCTGGCGTTTGGCGAAATTTCGACCAGATCGAGACCGGCCTCTTCGGCCAGCTGCATGCCATGTCTGGGGGTGGTGACGCCGATGTTTTCGCCCTCGGGGCCAATCAATCGGATTTCGGTTTCGCGGATGCGCTCGTTCACGCGGGGTCCGGTGTCGCGCGTCGGGGGCGCGTTGTGAGGTCTGCGGGCTATGGGTTTCGAGTCCTTTTGTTGCTTGCGGTTTTTTCGTGTCTCTGTGACGGGGCCAAACTAATGCGCCGGGCCGCCGTGTTCAAGTAGGCTCTTCAGTCCACGAGATTGGCCGCGACGTCAAGGTTTTCGCTCCGCTTTGCTGACGATTTATCAAGAGAGTGTGACGCTTTGAAGGGTTTTGGCCCTTTTTCAAGAAAATGCTTGTTTGTCGCAGTGTCCCGCCGCCAACATCAACCATCAGATGCGGCCCTGTTGTTGGGCGGCGTGAGGGGAAGGGAAGATGCGATGAAGAATTTGTCTCTGATTATCATTGTGCTGGTCGTAGGGATTGGCGGGTATACCTATTACGCGAACCAGAATGCCAAGCAGGAGGCGGCGGCGCAAATGGCCGCCGAGCAGGCCGCGGCGCAGGCGGCGGCGGAAAAGAAAAAGGCGGCAGCTGCGGCGGCAGCCAAGGCCAAGGCGGCCAAGGAAGCGGCGGCGAAAAAAGCGGCTGAAGCAGCGAAAAAAGCGGCAGCCATGAAACCGCCCTTTGGTAGCAAGGGCGATGTCGGTTTTGCGTCCAAGGTCTGGTCGGCGATGGTCGCACAGCGGCTGGCAGGCCCGAATGAGATCCACTCGGCGCCCTATGAAGGAACCGAGCCTCACGGCATGATGCTGGAACTGTTTATCACCAAGGCCACCATCGACGGGCGCACCGGCGATCTGATCGTCAAGCGCAACTTTGGTCCGGCCGGGGTGACCAAGGAGGAGGTCACCAACAATCCCGACAAGCATCTCGGCGCGATTACCGTCATGTTCCGTCGCGAGGCCGGGTTCGACCCCGAGGACAAGAACTGGTTCTGGGCAAAATTCCTGCCCGATGGCTCGCTGGACAAGAACCCCAAGGGAATGAGCCTTGCCGGCAAGGTGGCTAAGGGCAAGGACGTGGGCTGCATCGCCTGCCACTCGGCGGCGGATGGGGGCGACATGGTTTACTCGCCGGTCATATTCAAATAGGTCGCGCCTGACACCAAAAAGGGCCGCCAATGTTGCGGCCCTTTTGTTTTGCAGGTGCGGGATGCTAACGCAAATCCGGCGGTGTCGACTCGGCAACCAGCTCGCCCAGCAGCTCGTCAAGCGGGGCGACCCTCGATCCCTTGGATCCCAGACGCCGCATCGACACCGTACCCTCGCCCACCTCTTTCATGCCGCAGGCCAGAATGACCGGCACCAATGCGTGGGAATGTTCGCGCACCTTGTAATTGATCTTTTCGTTGCGCACATCGGCCTCGGCCCGCAGCCCCGCGGCGCGCAGCCTGCTTGTGACCTCAAGCACATAGTCATCGGCATCCGACACGATCGAGGCCACCACGATCTGGCGCGGCGCCAGCCACAGCGGAAAGCGCCCGCCGTAATGTTCGATCAACACGCCGAGGAAGCGCTCGAAACTGCCGAGCGTCGCGCGGTGCAGCATGACGGGCGTGTGCTTGGCCCCATCCTCGCCGATATATTCGGCCCCCAGACGCCCCGGCAGCACGAAATCGGCTTGCAACGTGCCCAGCTGCCATTCGCGCCCGATCGCATCGGTCAGCTTGAAATCCAGCTTGGGGCCATAGAACGCCCCTTCGCCGGGGTCGATCTCGTAAGGCAGGCCCAGCGCCTTGATGGCATTTTCCAGCGCCGCCTCGGCCTGGTCCCAGACCGCATCCGTTCCGGCGCGCACCTCGGGGCGGGTCGAGAACTTGATGTCGAAACTGTCAAACCCGAGGTCGTTATAGACCCGCGTCAAAAGGTTGATGAATTTCTCGGTCTCGGATGCGATCTGGCTTTCCATGCAGAAGATATGCGCATCGTCCTGCGTGAACCCGCGCACCCGCATCAAGCCGTGCATGGAGCCCGAGCTTTCATAACGGTGGCAAGAGCCGAATTCGGCCAGGCGCAACGGCAGGTCGCGATAGGATTTCAGGCCCTGGTTATAGACCTGCACATGGCAGGGGCAGTTCATCGGTTTCAGGGCATTCACCCGCTTTTCATTGGCATGTTCCTCGTCGATTTCGGTGATGAACATGTTTTCGCGGTATTTGTCCCAATGGCCCGAGGCCTCCCACAGCTTGCGGTCAACCACCTGCGGGGTGTTGATTTCCTGATAGCCGTCCGCGATCTGCCGGCGGCGCATGTAATCCTGCAATGTGCGATAGAGAACCCAGCCATTGGGGTGCCAGAACACCATGCCGGGGGCCTCTTCCTGGATGTGGAACAGGTCCATTTCACGGCCCAGCTTGCGGTGGTCGCGCTTTTCGGCCTCTTCCAGCATGTTGAGATAGGCCTTGAGTTCGGCCTTGTTGCGAAAGGCCACCCCATAGATGCGCTGCAGCATGGCGTTGTTGCTGTCGCCGCGCCAATAGGCGCCCGCCACGCTCATCAGCTTGAACGCATCGGCCGGAACCTGCCCCGTATGCACCAGATGCGGGCCGCGGCACAGATCCTGCCAGTCGCCATGCCAATACATGCGGATCGGTTGCCCCTCGGGGATCATGCCGACCAGTTCCACCTTGTAGGGTTCGTCATTGTCCTCGTAGAAACGGATGGCGCGATCGCGCTCCCAGACCTCGGTGCGGACGGGGTCGCGCAGATTGATGATCTCGCGCATCTTTTTCTCGATCAGGGCAAGGTCTTCGCTGGAAAAGGGCTCGTCCCGGTCGAAATCGTAATAGAAACCGTTGTCGATGACCGGGCCAATGGTGACCTTGGTGTCGGGCCACAGCTCCTGCACGGCGCGCGCCATGATATGGGCGGCGTCGTGGCGGATCAGCTCCAGCGCCTTGTTCTCGTCCTTCATGGTGTGGATGGCGATTTCGGCGTCTTCCTCGATCGGGCGCGTCAGGTCGCGATGCTCGCCATTGATGCTGCAGGAAATGGCCGCCTTGGCCAGCGATTTCGAAATGCTGGCCGCCACCTCGGCGCCGGTGGTGCCTACCGGGTAGCTGCGTTTCGATCCATCGGGGAAGGTCAGGGTGATGTCGGCCATATGCGGCGCACTCCTCGGTTTGGCGCCTACGAAACGCCCGGTTGCGGTCAGGGGCTTGATATGGCGCGACCCTTGCGGCAAGTCAAGGGTACGAGTCTTTCATGAAAACGGAGCAGAACCCATGTCCGAAGTACAATTTCTGACCACGCCGGAAAACCGTCGCATCGCCTATCGCCAAAACCCCGGAGACGGGCCCGTGATCGTCTTTCTCGGCGGCTTCAAATCGGACATGAACGGCACCAAGGCAACATTTCTGGAGGGCTGGGCCCGGGCGCAGGGGCGCGGCTTTTTGCGGTTTGATTATTCCGGTCACGGGCAGAGCGAGGGCGATTTTCAGAACGGCAGCATCGGCGATTGGGCGGCAGACGCGACGGCTGTGATCACAAAACTGACAACTGGCAAGGTGATCCTTGTGGGCTCGTCCATGGGGGGGTGGATTTCGCTGTTGTTGGCCCGGCGCATGCCTGAACGCGTGGCCGGTCTGGTGGGGGTCGCCGCAGCGCCGGATTTTACCGAGGACATGATGTGGGCGGGGTTCAGCGAGGCCGAACGCGAGACGCTGGTGCGGGATGGGCGGTTGGAACTGCCCAGCGAATATGAAGACGGGCCATATGTGATCACAAAACGCATGATTGATGACGGCCGCAACAATCTGGTTTTGCGCACACCCTTGAATCTGCCTTTTCCGGTGCGCCTGTTGCAGGGAACGGCGGATCGGGATGTGGAGGTCTCGGTGGCGCTGCGCCTGCTGGATCATGCCGAAGGGGATGACATCCGGCTGACCTTGGTCAAGGGGGCGGATCACCGTTTTTCCACGGCTCTGAACCTGCGTTTGATCGGGGCGGCGATCCGCTCGGTCGAGCGGGCGGCGGGGCGGACGTTATAGGGCGATCCCGACCACGACCATCATCAGCCCCAGCGCCGACAGGCCGAGGGCGGCCATGTTCAGGGCGACGATGCGTTGCAGGCGGGCCTTCATCTCGGCATCGGGTAGACCGGCGCGCTTGGCGCTGAAGGCCAGCCAGATGCAATAGCCAAGGCCCAAAAGGCCAAGCCCGGCGACAAAGCTGCCGATATAGATCAGGATTTCCATGTGCGCTCCGTGTTTGGCCGCGTGGTGTTTGGCCGCGCGTTTTGACAGGGTGGGGGCGGGATCTGTGCCTGCCTAAAGAAATCGGGCGCTCTGCGCAAGCGGGGCTTGAATGCGGCCTTTCGGGCGGCTAGGAAAGGAGCTTGTCGAGGCAGAAGGAGAACACCATGGACGACAGTGCAGGCGACGCCACCTACCGGGTGACCAGCAGCGAACTGCGGGCATTTGTCGAGCGATATGAACGACTTGACGCCGAGAAAAAGGATATTGCCGAGCAACAGAAAGAGGTGATGGCCGAGGCCAAGTCGCGGGGCTATGATACCAAGGTTCTGCGCAAGATCGTGGCCCTGCGCAAACGCGATCCGGCGGATATTTCCGAGGAAGAGGCGGTGCTGGAACTCTACAAGGAAGCGCTCGGGATGTAGACCCGGCGCGGGCACTGGCGAGGCGCCTGCCGCGAGGGTGATTTGACGGGGCGGTTTGGCAGTCTATGGCGAGATGAATTCGACGCCGGGCATGCGCTCAATCTCGAACAGGTCCTCTTCGTAGATGTCGGTCAGCGCGTCGATATAGTCCATCGTCCAGCCGGGGGCCGAGACATCCTGCGTACCGTCGTCGATCTCGAATTTGTCGAGAAACGCGGACAGGATGCGCCGACGCTGGGTTTCGTTCGCGGGGGGATGGGTTTCAAGATAGGCCTCCATCCGCTCCATCCCTTCGGGGATCATGATGGTGGCGAGGTAACCGTCTAGCCCGGCAAGCTGGGTGGCGGGGTCGTGTCCGGTGATCGCCTGCAGCAATTCGCGCCAGATAAAGGGGGTATCCTCGTTGCTCCAGACCTTCAGTGGCACCTCGGGCAGTTGCGCGCGGATGCGGGCGATGACCTCGGACCAGCGCAGGCTGATCGGATCGGCGCGACTCAGCAGGTCGGCAAAGCTGCCCTTGGGTCGCTTGGCCTGAACTGCCGGCAGAAATGTCGCCGGGTTGCGGATGCCGATGCAGAATTCCACCTCGTGGTCGTGAAACAGGTTGAACAGCTTCTGGCACTTTTCTGCCGCATCGGGATAGAGCGTGCCGCCCGCGAGAATGCGCGGAACGCCGCAGAGAAAGCCGTCGTTCGAGAGGATGACGCGTTTGGGATCATCCTCGGTCAAGATCGAATCCAGAATGGCCTCCTGCGCGGCGGGGGGGGGCACGGCGCCGTTCAGCCCCTGCACGGTTTCCCGGATCACCGGGCGGAACTTGCCCGGATGCGGGATAATGATGCCCTCGGTTGCCAGCAGCCGGCGGTTGCGCGACAGGCAGTATTGGATCTGCCCTTCGTCGGTGCAGTGGACGCCGATGTGATAGACGATTTGCATGGGAGGCGGGTGCTCGTTCTTTTTGTGATTTGTGCTGATTATACCGGCTTTTCTGGACAGGGAAACCGCTTTCGGCTATGGGCGGGAGAAATGGTTGAGCAAACAAGTCAGATAAGCGCCGCGAAGCGCCTGCCGAGGATCGGGGTGTGGACCCTCGTCAGCTTGGTCATCGCGGCGTTCGTGGTGTTGCCGATCCTGTCGGTAGTGTGGATCGCGCTGGGCCCGGGGGGCAGTGTCTGGCAGCATCTTCTGGCCACGACCCTGCCGCGCTATCTTGGAAATACGCTGATTTTGATGGTCTCGGTCGGCACCCTTAGCGCCATGGTCGGAGTCGGCGCTGCCTGGCTGGTGGTGATGTATCGCTTTCCGATGCACGGGCTGTTGCAGTGGGCGCTGTTGTTGCCGCTGGCGATCCCGGCCTATATCGGCGCTTATGCGTTGGTGGATTTTCTGGAGTACGCCGGGCCAGTCCAAACCACGCTGCGGGCAGTGTTTCATTGGACATCGGCGCGCGATTATGTGTTCCCCGAGATTCGGTCGCGTCTTGGGGCAGTCATTGTGCTGTCGGCGGCACTTTATCCTTATGTTTACCTTTTGGCGCGCAACGCCTTTCGCGAGCAGTCTGTCGGGGTGCTGGATGTGTCGCGGGCGCTGGGATGCGGTCCGTGGAGCAGTTTCTGGCGTGTCGGGTTGCCGCTGGCGCGCCCAGCGATTGCCGCCGGGGTGGCGATCGTGATGATGGAGACCGCCAGCGATTTTGGCACTGTCGAGTATTTCTCGGTTCAGACCCTGACCACGGGGATTTTTACGGTCTGGCTGGAGGCATCGAACGCGGGTGGGGCGGCACAGATCGCGCTGGTGGTTCTGGGGTTGGTGTTTGTTCTGGTGGCGGTCGAAAAGGTGGGGCGTCGGCGGGTACGATTTTTCCGAACAACCAGTCGGCAGGCGCCGATAGACGCGCGCGGTTTGCATGGGGTCAAGGCGTTGGCGGCGGTTCTGCTCTGTCTTGTTCCGTTTCTGGTCGGGTTTGCGCTGCCCGCCGGAGTGATCGGCTGGCATGCCATTGAACATGCCGATACCTGGGGAGATCCGGCGCTGCTTCGGGCGCTTTGGAATACGGTTCAGGTGGGAGGAATTGCGGCGGTGCTGACTGTCGCGGGGGCTGTTTTGATGGTTTATGGCGTGCGTCTCAGTGGGCGAAAGTTGCCGGGTTATATTCTTCCCGCGACGACCATTGGATACGCGGCACCGGGGGCGGTTCTGGGGATCGGGCTGCTGATCCCGCTGGCGGGGCTGGACCAGCGGCTGGCTGATTTGGTTGCCGCACTGACCGGTTATGACCCGGGGCTGTTGTTGACCGGTTCGACCTTTGCCATCGTTTTGGCCTATTTCGTGCGTTTTTTTGCAGTGGCACAAGGGGCGGCCGATGCAGCGATGGGGCGGATATCGCCCAGCCTGCCAATGGCAGCACGCTCGCTGGGGCAGTCTGCGGTCGGAACGCTGTGGCGGGTCTACCTGCCGATGATCCGGGGTTCGGTTGCGACGGCGTTGCTGCTTGTTTTTGTGGACAGCGTCAAGGAGTTGCCCGCGACGCTGTTGTTGCGACCGTTCGGCTTTAATACACTGGCGACGCGTGTTTACGATCAGGCGTCACTGGAGAACCTTACCGATGCGGCGCCTTCGGCGGTGATTGTCATGGCCGTCGGATTTGTTGCTGTGGTGCTGCTGGCACGTACGTCGCGTTAGCGGGTCGAACACTACATTTGAGTCCCACCATGGACGCCAGATATTCCAGGCCCGCAAGTCAAATTTCGTGATAATTTGATCTGTCAGGACAGATCCTCGTGGACCGAAATGTTGGGTTGGATCCACGAACGCTCAGGCGGCGGTGCGTGGGTCATCGCGGGTGGGAGTTGCCTCAGGAGGGACCAGTTTGTTCTCGACCGGTGTTGTCTTTTGGTTTTCTGCCATTGATCTTGCCGGGTGGCTGGTTGGTTCGGCTACGGGTTTTCGGCGCTGTTTTGGTTTGGCGTGGTCAGCCGGATTGGGCGCTGCCGAACTGTTCTTGCCTGCAGTCTGAGCTTTGGGAGACGCTGGCGCCGGGTTCAGCTTGGCGCTGGGGATGTCGGCTTCACCCGCGCCGGCGACCGAGGTGCGATCGCGCCCGTTTGCCTTGGCGGCGTATAATGCGTTATCCGCGGATTTGATCAGGTCTTGGGGGATTGTCCCGTGGTTCGGGAACGTGGCTACCCCGAGAGAAATACTAATACGCGGCAGGGTTTTGTCGCCGTATCGCACGCTGATTTCTGAGACCGTCTTGCGTAGTTTTTCGGCTTTTTTAACCCCATCGGCCAGAGTCGTATTCGGGAGGAGGGCCATGAATTCTTCGCCGCCGATGCGACAGGGCAGCTCATCGCCATCGCACAGGCGATCCATTGCTGCGCCAACGGCGCGAAGCACCATGTCCCCCGCGTCATGGCCGTGATTGTCGTTGAATCTCTTGAAATGATCCACGTCCACCGAAACCAGCGTGACCGGCAGGTTGTCGCGTTGTGCGTGTTCGATGTGACGGCGCAGGGTTTCGGTAAAGTGGCGACGGTTGAACAATCCGGTCAGGGGGTCGCGGATGGACTGGTGGTGCAACTGGTCACGCAGGCGCACGTTAGCGATGGCCAGGCTGATCTGTTCCGCGCACATCTGCGCCAGTTTGCGGATCTCCTGAAATTTCTTGCATTCAGCGTTTTCCGTTGCCATCAGAGACATCAGGCCGACAGTTTCTCCGTGGGCGAGGATCGGAAAGCAGATATAGGGGCGGCCGTCGTCCTGTTTGATATGGCCACAGACAAAGTCGATTTCGCTGCTGCCATAGGCATAGGTCCGGCCACGGCGCAGGCCCCAGCAGGCCTCGGGACGTATGTGGTCGTGTAACTCGCCGCCGTTCCAACTGCATGCGCCGTCCAGAACGTCGCGCGAGTTTGAATAGACGTAGATACTGCCAGCGCAGTTGGGCAACAGTCGGGTCATGAATGCGTTGACCATATCAAACAATTCTTCGAGCGAGCGGCTGGATTGCAGCCATTCGTTTAATTCGGACAGCAAGCGCACCTCGCGGCCGAGGCGCATCTGTTCATCTAGCAGCAGTTTTTCCTTTTCGGCCCGCGCGTGTTCGGTCCGGATCCGGCTGCTGCCCGCCATGAATACAGCGGCGATTGCACCCCCGGCGATCAGCGCCCCCAGCGCTGAAAAAATGGCCAGCACATAACGGACGCGTTGGGAAAAAGTGGCCCGCAGGTTGGTGATGTCGCGGTAAAATTCGGTCGCGCCGATAAATCGGCCCTGATCAAAGACTGGCATGTAGATTTCGGCAATCAGCCGGGATCGCCCAGGATCCCCGGGCATTGATCGGCTGAGCTCGGGCAGATCGGAAAGGGAGGTCTGACTGCGTTTGTAATAGCTGTGACCCTGCGCCACGATCGAATGGAAATAGGTTTTTTTGTTCAGTTTTCCGACTTCGGAGACCCGGGTAGCATAGAATATCCGGCCGCTTCTGGTGAACATCTTGAAGCGGAACACGTCGCTGCTGGTGGTGAACAGGTCCAGTTTTTCGCCGTCTTTCGGGCTGATGCGACCACTGATAAAGGCGGTGCGCCCCTTGGAGAGCAGTTTCAGGATGCGCTGGTTCCATTTGGCCGAGGCCTGGATCATGTTGTCGGCCAGCAGGCGGTCGGCGATCGGGCCGGGCAGAAAGACCACAGCGCCAAAGGCAAAGGCCGAGACGGCAAGAACCATGGCGAGAGGGCGCACCGTGGATTTCAGCACCCTGATGCCCGGGCGGTTGGCGAGTTTTTTCAGCATGGGTCATCCTGTTTGCGATTCGGCATGGGGTGCCGCTTGTCCGGACTGTGGCGGGCAAAGGTTGAGGATTGGTGAAAACAGTGTAGAACATTTCGGGAACCGTGCTTTCCCTTGCCGCCGCGATGGGCTAGAACGGCGCCATGAGCAGAGATGACATGACCACCGCGCCGGGCTCGGGTCTGGCGGCGCAGGCACAGGCGGCGCGACCGCAGCCCTATCTTGATGCGTTGAACCCCGAGCAGCGCGCCGCGGTTGAGACGCTGGACGGTCCGGTCCTGATGCTGGCCGGGGCCGGCACCGGCAAGACTCGGGCGTTGACCGCACGGATTGCGCATCTGTTGGTCACCGGGCGGGCGCGCCCCAACGAGATTCTGGCGGTAACATTCACCAACAAGGCGGCGCGCGAGATGAAGCAGCGGGTCGGGCAGTTGTTGGGTGAAACCGTTGAGGGGATGCCCTGGCTGGGCACGTTTCATGCGCTGGGAGTCAAGATCCTGCGTCGCCATGCCGAGCTGGCGGGCCTCAAGAGCAGCTTTACCATTCTGGATACCGACGATCAGATCCGCCTGTTGCGGCAGGTGATTCGGGCCGAAAACATCGACGAGAAACGCTGGACGCCGCGGTTGTTGGCCGGGATCATCGACAACTGGAAGAACCGGGCCTGGACCCCGGACAAGGTGCCGCTGGCTGAGGCCTCGGCGTTTAATGGTCGTGCGCCCCAGCTTTATGCGGCCTATCAGGCGCGCCTGAAATCCCTGAACGCCGTGGATTTTGGCGATCTTCTGCTGCATGTCGTGACGATCTTTCAGACCCATGAGGACATTCTGGCCCAATACCGCCGCTGGTTTCGCTATATTCTGGTGGACGAGTATCAGGACACCAATGTGGCGCAATATCTGTGGCTGCGCCTGCTGGCGGCCGAACATCGAAACATCTGTTGTGTCGGCGATGACGACCAGTCGATCTATGGCTGGCGCGGGGCCGAGGTGGGCAACATCCTGCGGTTTGAAAACGATTTTCCCGGGGCAACCGTGATCAGGCTAGAGCAGAATTACCGCTCGACCCCGCATATTCTGGCCGCAGCCTCGGCGGTGATTGCGGCCAATGAGAACCGCCTCGGCAAGACCCTGTGGACGGATCGGGTCGAGGGCGAAAAGCTGCGTCTGATCGGCCATTGGGATGGCGAGGAAGAGGCGCGCTGGATCGGTGAGGATATCGAGGCGCTGACCCGGGGCAGCCGCGCTCTGCAGCCGATGTCGCTGGAGGACATGGCCATTCTGGTGCGCGCCAGCCATCAGATGCGCGCCTTTGAGGATCGGTTTCTGACTATCGGTCTGCCGTACCGGGTGGTCGGTGGGCCGCGTTTTTACGAGCGCTTGGAAATCCGCGACGCTATGGCCTATTTCCGTGTGACGGTCAGCTTTGATGACGATCTGGCGTTCGAGCGTATCTTTAACACCCCCAAACGGGGGCTGGGCGAGAAGGCGATGCAGCAGGTGGTGGCGGCAGCGCGGGCGCATGGGGTCTCGTTATGCGAGGGGCTGGCGATTGCGCTGAAGGAGGGCAGCCTCGGGGCGCGCTATCGCAAGGCGGCGACGCGTCTGGTCGAGGGGCTGTTGCGCTGGCGGGCCAGCGCGCGCGATGGCGTCAACCATGTCGATCTGGCCCGCACCATTCTGGAGGAGAGCGGCTATACCGACTATTGGACCGCGGACAAGTCGCCCGAGGCGCCGGGGCGTCTGGAAAACCTCAAGGAGCTTGTCAAGGCGCTGGAAGAATTCGAGAATCTGCAAGGGTTTCTGGAGCATGTCGCTCTGATCATGGACAACGCAGAGGCGGGCGAGGATGAAAAGCTGACGATCATGACCCTGCACGCCGCAAAGGGGCTGGAATATCCGGTGGTTTACCTGCCGGGGTGGGAGGATGGCCTGTTTCCCAGCCAGCGCTCGATGGACGAGACCGGCCTGAAGGGGCTGGAGGAAGAGCGCCGCCTCGCCTATGTCGGGATTACCCGGGCGGCGCTGCTGTGTACGGTGTCCTTTGCGGCCAACCGGCGCCTCTATGGCCAGTGGCAATCGGCGCTGCCGTCACGTTTCATCGACGAATTGCCCGCCGAGCATGTCGAGGTCCTGACCCCGCCGGGCCTTTATGGCGGTGGCTACGGCGCAGCGCGGCCGGGCGGCATGTCGGGCGGGCTGGCCGACGTGGAAACGCGCGCTTCGCGGGCGGATGTCTATAACTCTCCGGGGTGGCGGCGGATGCAGGCCCGCGCAACGGGGCGCGCGGGTGGGCAGGCATCGCGCGCCCCGGTGGTTTCGCTTGAGGCCAGCGCCTCGTTCGCCTTGGGCGAGCGGGTCTTTCACCAGAAATTCGGCTATGGCAAGATCACCGCGATCGAAGGCGACAAACTGTCGGTCGCGTTCGAGAAGGCTGGCGAAAAGAAGGTGGTGGCCAGTTACGTTTCCGGCAGCGACGATATTCCGTTCTGAGGGGCGGGTTTTCTACGCCCCGGGGTCGGCCGCTGCTCACGGGATGGGGCGCGAGCCTGTGCCGTCGTCTCTGTTGTCGCACAGGGCAAGAACACCGGATAAGAACGCAAGCCACCTCATTGTGACAGAATTGAACTTCCAAAACCCTGCGTCGCGCTAGGGGCGCCACCATGCGGGCATGTGCGAACGGTCGCAAAATACATCCGAGAAAATACAAGACGGCACAAAAAATCCCGCTATAATAGGAAAGTCGCCGGGCCAAATCCGGGGAGGTGGGTGAATATCGCCCGCTGAAAAAAGTTGACTACTTCAGGAAGGAAATATTGATGTCATTCTTATCCAAATCCATCAAGGCAGCGGCTCTGGGCGCTGTTTTGGTAGGTGGGTTCGTGACTGCCGCGGCAGCACAAGATCTGAAATTTTTCACGATCGGCACGGGCGGTACCGCCTATACCTATTATCCGGTCGGCGGCGTTATTGCCAATGCCATTTCCAAGCCGCCGGGATCGCGTGCCTGCGACAAGGGCGGTAGTTGCGGGGTTGACGGGCTGATTGCCTCGGCGGTTTCCTCGCGCGGTTCTGTTGACAACATCAACGCCATCATCTCGGGGTTGCGCGACAGCGGCTTTGCCCAATCGGACGTGGCCTACTGGGCCTACACTGGCACCGGCACCCGCAAAGGCAAGCCCCCGGCCAAGGATCTGCGCGCCATCGCCGCGCTTTTCCCCGAGCATATCCACTTGGTGGCGCTAAAGAGCAGCGGCATCAACTCGGTTGCCGATCTCAAGGGCAAGCGGGTGTCGCTGGACGAGCCGGGCTCGGGCACCTATGTGGACGCCAACCTGATCCTGCAGGCCGCCGGGCTGAGCAAAGGCGACGTCAGGGCCGAGGCCCTGAAGGGCGGCGCGGCCTCCGAAGCGTTGCGTAATGGCAAGATCGACGCGTTCTTTGTGGTCGCAGGATATCCCACCGGATCCTTGGTGGAACTGGCCTCGGCGGTGCCGATCAAGCTGGTACCGATCGACGGCGCGGTGGCCAAGGCACTGACTGGAAAATACGGATTTTTTGCCTCAAGCGACATTCCTGCGGGCACCTACAAGGGCGTTGACGGCGTCACCACCGTGGCCGTGGGCGCGCAATGGCTGACCAGCGCCAAGGAACCCGAAGAGCTGATCTATCAGATCACCAAGGCGCTGTGGAACGACAAGACCCGCAAACTTCTGGACGTGGGCCATGCCAAGGGCAAGTCGATCACGCTGCAAACCGCGCTGGACGGCATCGGCATTCCACTGCATCCGGGTGCTGAGCGGTTTTATAAAGAGGTCGGCCTGATCAAATAGGCCAGCACTTCGGAACAAACCGGAACCCGGACGTCACTGGCGTCCGGGTTTTTCTGAATACTCGTTATTTCATAGTTTTTGACGCCTCCTCACGCCCCTCAAAAGATGACAGCAATGACCCTTGATACAGATGACAGCGCACGCCTTGACGCCAAGAAACTGGCCGAGATCGAGCGGAAATACGATCCCGAAACAGCCTTTCGACCAACCGGCCCAGCACTTGCGGCGGTCATTTCCGTCCTTCTGGTGGCGATGTCCGCCTATCAGTTTTATGCCGCCGGGTTCGGCCTGATCCGCGAAGTTTTGCATCGCGGGATCTATCTTTCTTTTGTACTGGGGCTGGTATTTCTGCTGTTTTCCGCCAGCAAAAAGGGAACAGATACCCTGGCACCGCCTGCATGGTATCGCGTCAGCGGTGTGAATATCCTTGATATCGTGCTGGCAATACTGGCGGTCGGGGCGTCGCTTTATCTGCCGCTGTTGCCCGCCGAGGTTCTGGCCGAGCGGGTGGGCAATCCCTCGCAACTGGATATTTTCATGGGAACCGCACTGGTGGTGCTGACGCTCGAGGCGACGCGCCGTTCCGTTGGCATCACATTGCCTGTCATCGCCGTCATCTTTATCCTTTTTGCCGTTTTCGGACCCTATGCGCCGGGCGCGCTCAAACACGGGGGGACAAGCTGGCTGGGGCTGATCAACCACCTTTATATGACCAATCAGGGGATTTACGGCGTCGCCATCGGCGTGATGGCAAAATTTGTTTTCCTGTTCATCGTTTTCGGCGTCTTGGCAACGCGTATTGGCCTTGGGCAGCTGTTCATTGATCTGGCGATGCTGATTGCCGGGCGCTATGCCGGCGGGCCGGCCAAGGTGGCGATCTTTTCCTCCGCTTTCATGGGAACGATTTCGGGATCATCCATTGCCAATACGGTGACCACTGGCGCTCTGACCATTCCGGCGATGAAGCGCACCGGCTATCCCGCGCATTTCGCCGGAGCGGTCGAGGCGACCTCCTCGACCGGCGGGCAGATCACCCCGCCGATCATGGGCGCCGCGGCATTCATCATGGTCGAGTATCTGGAAATCCCGCTACGAGACGTATTGGCGGCGGCGCTGTTTCCTGCGTTGCTGCACTATTTCGGCATCTTCATCATGGTTCATCTCGAGGCCAAAAAGCTGGGTCTGCGGGGCCTGCGCGCCGACGAGATGCCCGAGGCTTGGCGGGTCATCCGCGAAGGCTGGTTGTCGATCATACCGCTGGTGATCCTAGTTTACCTGATCCTCAGCGGACGCACGCCTGATTTTGCCGCCGTTTACGGTATCATTGCCTGTGTCGTGGTTGGCTTTTTGAATAAAGAGAACCGGCTGACGTTCCCCGACCTCTGGGACGCACTGGCGACGGGGGCCAAGAATACGCTTGCGGTAGGTGCCGCTGCCGCCGCGGTCGGGATTGTTGTCGGGGTTGTCACCCTGACGGGGGTCGGTTTTCGCCTCGGGTATGTGGTGGTGCAGACAGCGAATGATTTCGGCGCATTTTTTTCGCAGATATGGCCCCTCAGCTATTTCGAGATTGGGCAGTGGGCGCTGTTTTTCTCGCTGGTATTCATCGCGATTTCCTGCATCCTGATGGGGGCGGGAATACCGACCACTGCAACCTATATCATCCTTGTTTCGGTCGCGGCCCCCGCATTGGCCCAGTTGCACGTGCAGCCGCTGGTTGCGCATTTCTTTGTGTTCTACTACGGGGTGCTGGCGGATATCACGCCACCCGTGGCACTGGCTGCCTATGCCGCTGCGGGAATCGCTGGTTCCAACCCGTTCAAGACAGGCAACACCGCGTTCCGTCTGGGTATCGCCAAGGCGCTGGTCCCGTTCGTGTTTGTCTATTCTCCGGCGCTTTTATTGGTTGCAGACGGGTTCACGTGGCAGGCGTTTGCGGTCACGCTTGTCGGGGCCATGCTGGGCATCGGCACGATTGGCGTTGCCTTTTCGGGGTTCCTGATCGCCCCTCTGAACCACATTCAAAGGATATGGTTGGGACTGGTATCATTCCTGTTCATCGCTCCCGGTCTTGAATCGATGGCCATTGGTCTTGTTCTGTTGGTTCCGATTCTGGCCCTGCAGGCGCGGGCGCGTCTGGCGATACAGGCAGGCGGGTCATAAGTCGCGTATTCCCCGCACAAGACACGGCTCATTCGGCAATCACCCCTCAGGGCGCCGGTGCCGTTGGTGTCGGCGGAGGGGCGATCATCCCGGCCGCCGCGTTCTGGCGGCCGACCCTGTTTGTGCGCGGGCGTTATTGGCCACTGAAAACCGCTTGCAAAATTTCGCCGCGAAAGCGCGCCTCAAGGCCGATGGCCACCAGTTCGGTTCGCGGCGGCTCTGCATCATCTGGCGCGCGGATCGCCGACCATTGCCCGCCCGCGCGGTGGACCAGCCAACGCTCGCCATCGGGCGTTAATAGGTGGCCCTTCAGGCGCAAACATCCCGAGGTTTCGGGTGCTGACGCCTGTTTGAGGGCTGCCAATGTTGCGCGCCCCTCGCCGCGGTAATGCCATGTCGCGTATTGCGCGCCGTGGTGGTGGTCAGGCGCGTTTTCCGGCGTCAAAGCGGGTTGGTTTTGCGGCGAATTATCCCGCGCGGGGGGCAGACGCAGGATACTCTCGACGATATCCGCGATCTTGGGCGCGACGCGCACAGGCACGCCGGGGGCAAGGGCGGCCAGTGCCTCCAACAGGCGGTCTTGTTCGGAGGGTCGGGCAATATCGGATTTTGACAGGATCAGAATATCGGCACTGCGGGCCTGGCGCGCCAAACTGTCGTAAAGCAGATGATCGCCCATGTGGCCCAGAAAATTCAGGCCGTCGATGAGCGTCACGGTTCGGGCCGGGGTCAGGTCCGGCTCGGCCACGGCGATTTGCATGATGCGGGCGGGATCGGCCACGCCGCTGGTTTCAAGGATCAGCCAGTCAGGTCGCGGGCGGCTGGCCAGAATGCAGTCGATCGCGTCATAAAGATCACCGCCCAGCGTGCAGCACACACAGCCGTTGGTCAGGGTGATGGTGTCGCCGCTCTGGTTCTGAATGAGGCTGGCATCAATGGCGATTTCGCCAAAATCATTGACCAGAACGGTGATGATCCGGCCGCTCGGGTTGGCCAGAAGCGCATTGATCAAGGTGGTTTTCCCCGCCCCGAGATAGCCGGAAATGACGCTCATCGGCAGCGGCGCGAGGGCCTTGCCGCCCATCACCCCGCCGCCCGACAGCGGGTCTGGTGGCGGCAACTAAACCACTGGCCCCGCGCGCGCGGGTCACGCCGTTTTGCCCTCACGATAAATGCACCCGACCGCCCATAACCGTGCCAAGAACCGCGATATCGCGCAAATTTTCGGGCGCGACGCTGAGTGGATCATCGGCAAGGATCGCAAAATCGGCCCGCTTGCCACAGGCGATTGAGCCGATTTCCTTGTCAAGTTTCAGCGACCAGGCCGCCCCCAGCGTGATCGCATGAAGGGCCTCGGGCACTGTGATGCGCTGTGCCTCGCCCAATATCCGGCCTTTGGGGGTCAGGCGATTGACCGCCGCCCACGCGGTATGGAGCGGCGCCATCGGGGTGACCGGCGCATCGGAATGCACCGTCAGCGTGACCCCGCAGTCAAGCGCGGTGCGGCACGCGTCCATCCGTTCGGCGCGGTCGGGACCGATTGTCACCTCGTAATGCTGGTCGCCGAAATACCAGATGTGGTTTGAGAACAGGTTGCACCCCACGCCAAGCGCCGCCATCCGGCGAAATTGCGCCTCGTCCGCCATCTGGCAATGTTGCAGCGTATGGCGATGATCGCCGCGCGGGGTCTTTTTCAGCGCACTGTCCAGCGCGTCAAGGGCGGCCTCGCTGGCCTCGTCGCCGTTGACATGGATGTGCATTTGCACGCCCGCGGCATGGATCACCTCGACCGCGGTCAACAGTTGCTCGGGCGGCATGTTCCAGATCCCGTTGGGGTGTCCGGTGATATATCCGGGCCATTTCAGGCGCGCCGTATAGGCCTGGATCGAGCCGTCATTCATCAGCTTGACCGCCCCCAGCCGCAGCTTGTCCGTGGCCCGCGATTTCAGCTCCAATGCGCGGGTGGCGATGTCCTCGGGGGCGCCGGTAATGCCGTTCAGCGCCGGCACGATGCGCAAGGGAAAATCCGCTTCGCCGGTGATTGCCAGCAGTGTTCCGAGGTCCTCCTCGGGCAGGTCGTTGAACAGGTCCGCGCATGTCGTCACCCCCACCAGCCTTGCGGTTTTGCCGAAATCACGCACCGCGCGCTCGGTGCGGGCGAGGCCGCGAAAATCAACCCCGAGGCGGCGCAGGATCGGGAACATCGCGGCCATTTCCTGCACTTCGCCACTGGCGCTGCCATCGTCAAACCGCGCCACCCCTTCGATGTTGGGATTGCTGTCATACCCGACAAGCGCGAGGGCGGCACTGTTGGCTGTCAACAAATGGAAATTGGAGTGCATGACAACAATCGGGCGCTGTGTCGAAACCGCGTCAAGGTGGCGGCGATTGAGGCGCTCGCCGGGCAGAAAAATCGGATCAAACCCCCATGCCACCAATGGTTGGTCGGCCGGTTGATCGGCCTCCATCGCGGCTTGGGCGTCTTTGAGGCGCGCCATTGCCGCGTCGATACTGCGCAAGGCTGGCCACAGATTTCCGTCAGGGTCCAGCCGGTCGTGATAGCCGATATAGGGATAGGCCCACATCGCACCGGCCATCAGATGGGCGTGACCCTCAATCAGGCCCGGCATCAACACCGCATCTGAAAACTGCGTGTCGAGCCTGCCTCCACCCCACGGATCGGCGCAGGTTTCGTCCCCGACCGCAAGGATGCGCCCCTCCCGGACCGCGACATGGGTGGCCTCTGGCCGGTTTGAATCCATTGTGATGATTTTGCGCGCGGCATAGATCACCGTTTCTGGCGTTTGGTCCTGCATCTTGGCTCCCATCCTGTCGTTGGCGGGGTTTTGGTCCGCCTGTGGTCCCGCACAGGGTAAAAGCCTTTCATTCATCGGAAAAATAGATTTAACTTGGGTGAAACCTCGGAAAATTGGAGGATTGGACGAACGAGGGGACCGCGATGCATTTCACGCTGAAACAATTGCGCTATGTCGAGGCCGCCGGACGCACCGGATCAATCACCAACGCGGCGGCGGAATTGAATATCTCGCAATCCTCGGTCACGGCGGCGATCGATTCAATCGAGGCGGTGCTGGGGTTTGATCTGTTCATGCGCACCCCGGCCAAGGGAATCTGCGAAACCCCTTCGGGGCGCGAAGTCCTGACGCTGATTTCTCGGTTTTTGGACGAAGCACACCTGCTGGAAAGCGAACTTGCCGCGATCTCGGGCGATCCGGTGGGGACGCTGAGGTTGGCGTGTTATGCGACCACCGCACCGTTTGTGCTGCCGCCGCTGCTCAAGGAATTCGCGCGTCGCTATCCTGGTGTGCGCATCAAGGTGCAAGAAGGGGACATGTCCGCAATCCTCGGCCTGCTGGCAAACGGCGGCGCCGATCTGGCGCTGACCTATCGTCAATCGCTGGATGCGCATTTTGATTTCGTGCCGCTGTTTCGCGCCCGCCCCTATGCCGTTCTGCCGGCAGATCATGCGTTGGCAAGAAACTCTGCGGTAAGTTTAAAGGCCCTCAGCCGCTTGCCGATGGTGATGCTTGATCTGCCCCTTGCAACCGAATATTACACCGACCTTTTTCACCAGTTCGCGCTGGAGCCGGAAGTTGCCCATTCCACCAAGACGGCAGAAATGGCGCGGGCGTTGGTGGCGGGCGGGTTCGGGTTTTCGATCCTGAATATTTTCGATTTTGGCAATGTTGAATCAAAATCGGGTTTTGCCTCTCGCCCGATTTCCGATAATGTCCATGCGCCGTTTTTCGGCATCGCCCTGCCTGCGGGAACGCGACGGCCGGCGGTGGTGGACAGGTTCATTTCGATGGCCGACGAACTGGCCGCAAACGGGGCGTTTTCGGATCTGGTCCTGACGCCCGCCTCTGACACCGGCCCCTGAGGGGATTGGCAGGGAGCCGCGCCAAAGGCCCAAAAACCTGTGGAAGTCGCCCTAAAAAACCTATTTTCCCAAGGGACGCCCTGTTGCTAGCCTGATCAGAGAGACGTCCGCCTGCCAGCGGACACTTGAACCAGGGAGAGAGACATGACCATAACCAGACGCGACCTGATCGGAACGGCGGCGGCGGTAACCGCCGCGTCGGCCATCGGGACACAACCGGTTTTCGCGCAAAAAAAGGGCGGCACATTGGTGATCGCCTCAAGTCAGGTGCCACGCCATTTGAACCCTGCGGTCCAGTCGGGGATCGCCACCGGCGTTCCCGGAACACAGATTTTTTGCATCCCCCCTCAAGTTTGACGCCGACTGGAATCCGCAGCCCTATCTCGCCGAAAGCTGGAGCGTGGCAGACGATGGCCTGTCGGTCACACTGAACCTTGTCAAAAATGCGAAATTCCATGATGGCAAGCCGGTAACATCGGCGGATGTGGAATTCTCGATCATGACGATCAAGGCAAACCACCCGTTCAAATCAATGTTTGCGCCGGTTGACTCGGTTGCGACGCCGGATGCCCATACCGCAGTGATCAACCTTAGCAAGCCGCATCCGGCGCTGTTGCTGGCGCTATCTTCGGCGCTTTGCGTGATTATTCCCAAGCATGTTTATGGCGATGGCCAGAACATCAAGACGCATCCGGCCAACTCAAAACCGGTCGGCTCGGGTCCGTTCCAGCTTGTCGAGTTCAAACCGGGTGAGCAGATTCGCCTGAAACGGTTTGACGATTTCTTTATTCCCGGGCGGCCCTATCTTGACGAGATCGTAATCCGCATCATCCGCGACCCCTCGGCCTTTGTGATCGCAATGGAGAATGGCGATGCCGACATGGCCCCTTATCTGGCCTCGAGCCAGCAGATCAAGCGGCTGAAAAAGGTCGCGCATCTGGATATTACCGACAAGGGATATGCCGCGATCGGGCCGATCAACTGGCTGGCCTTCAACACCGCCAAGGCGCCGCTTGACGACAAGCGGGTGCGGCAGGCGATCGGCTATGCGACGGACCGGAATTTTATCACCAAGGCCCTGATGCGCGGCTTTGCCAAACCCCAGCGCAGCCCGATTATCGAAAGCAGCCCGTTCTTCAACCCCAAGATCCCGCCCTATGATCTGGATCTGGCCAAGGCCAATGCCCTGCTTGAGGATGCAGGCCATAAAAAGGGCAGCGACGGCATGCGCTTTACCCTGACTTGCGACTATATCCCCGGCCCCGCCGAACAGCAGAAATCGGTGGCCGAATATCTGAAATCGCAACTAAAGAAAATCGGCATCAAGGTTGATGTGCGTGCCGCGCCTGATTTCCCGACCTGGGCCAAGCGCGTTGCCGGACATGATTTTGATATGACAATGGATGTGGTGTTCAACTGGGGGGACCCGGTGATCGGGGTGCATCGGACCTATCTGTCCAACAACATCATCAAAGGGGTGATCTGGTCAAATACCCAGTCTTATTCCAACCCCGAGGTGGACAAACTGTTGAACGCCGCGGCCTCGGAACAGGATGTCGTCAAGCGCAAGGCCCTTTATGACCAGTTCCAGATGATCGTCGGCGATGACCTGCCGATTTACTGGATCAACGCCCTGCCCTATCACACCGCCTATGACAAACGGATCCAGAATCCGCCAATGTCGATCTGGGGGGCGATGCAGTCTATGGATGATATATCAATGGCCTAAGGCCAGAGGGCGGGCCGGTGCAATATCCGGCCTGCCTTTGCAGTGATCGGGGGGGACATGCAGACTCTGGGCTATATTCTGCGACGCCTGATTTACGGTGTTATCCTGATGTTTTTCGTCGTGGTGCTGAATTTCATCCTGATCCGCCTTGCACCGGGCGATCCGGCCGAGGTGATTGCCGGTGACATGGGCGGTATCACCAAGGAATTGTTGGCCGAGATCCGCGCCCAATACGGGCTGGACCAGCCAATGACAACGCAGTTGTGGATTTACCTCCACCAGATCGCCACCGGCAATCTGGGGGTGTCCTATTATTTTGACCAGCCGGTTTCAAAACTGATCGGCAGTCGCGTCGGGGCGACCATCCTGCTGGTGCTTGCCGCGCAAGTGCTGTCGATCTTGCTTGGCGTGGTCATGGGGGTGTTTTCCGCCCGCAAACCCAATGGTCCGGTCTCGGCCATCGTGTCGGTTATTTCGACCGTCGGCTATGCGCTGCCGGTGTTCTGGACGGGCATTATGCTGATTATCCTCTTTGCCTCATGGATTCCGGTTTTTCCGGTCGAGGGGATGGTTTCGGCGCGCCATGCGGCGACAGGGTGGCTGTCTTATGGCTGGGATGTCGCGCGCCACCTGTTCTTGCCCGCCTTTACCTTGGCGATCATTTTTCTGGCGCAATATGCGCGGCTTAGCCGGGCGTCGATGATTGACGTGCTGGGGGCGGATTATGTGCGCACCGCGCGCGCCAAGGGCGTGCCGGAAATGCGGGTGATATTCAAGCACGCCTTGCGAAACGCGATATTGCCGATCCTGACGGTCGCGGGCCTGCAATTTGGCAACCTGATTTCCGGCGCCTTGCTGGTTGAAACGGTGTTCAACTGGCCGGGCATGGGAACGCTGGCGTTTGATTCGATCCTCAGACGCGATTACCCGACCGTCCTTGGCATCCTGATTATCGGCTCGGCGATGGTGGTGGTTGCCAATATCGTGACCGACCTTGGCTATCGCCTTGCCGATCCGCGCATTCGCACAACCGGAGGCCGCAGATGAGCGCCACGCAACATTCCACACCCGCGCCCGATGCGCCGGTGGTTGAGGCCGTCTCGCCCCTGTCCGAGGCATTTCGGATGTTTCGCCGCAACCGCCCGGCAATGGCCGGAACGGTGGTTTTCCTGATCCTGCTGGCGATTGTGATTTACGGCGCGCTTTACGGTGGCGACCCGTTTGAGATCGTCTGGGCGCCGCAAACCCCGCCCGGCGAGGACGGCTTTGTCTTTGGCACCGATTATCTGGGGCGCAACCTGTTGACCGGCCTGTTGACAGGCGGCGCGCCGACAATGGTGGTCGGGGCCTCGGCCGCGGCCCTTTCGATTGTTATCGGCATCACGATTGGCGCCTTCGCGGGATATTTCGGCGGCTGGGTGGATACCCTTTTGATGCGCGTCACCGAATTTTTTCAGGTCTTGCCGGCGCTGTTGTTTGCGATGGTGCTGGTGACGCTGTTTTCGCCGTCGCTGCTCACCAGCTCGTTTGCCATCGGGATCGTGATGTGGCCCCAGACCGCACGCCTGACGCGGGCCGAATTCCTGAAAATCCGCGAACTGGAATATGTCACCGCGGCGCGCGCAATCGGGGCGCGGGACCGGCGGATCATGTGGCGGGTGATCCTGCCAAATGCCTTGCCGCCCCTGATCGTGTCGGCGACCCTTACGGTCGGGGTTGCGATCCTGTTTGAGGCAGGTCTCTCGTTTCTTGGCCTTGGTGATCCCAACACCATGTCCTGGGGGATGATGATCGGGGCCAATCGGGAATATATCCTTGATGCGTGGTGGCCGGTGACCTTCCCCGGCATCGCGATATTCCTGACGGTGTTTTCCGTCAGCCTGATCGGCGACGGGCTGAACGATGCCTTCAACCCCAAAATGAGGGAGCGCTGAGCATGGCAGCCCTGCTGGAGGTCACCGACCTCAAGGTGGAATTTTCGACCCGCTACGGCGATGTCACGGCCCTTGACGGGGTGTCGTTTTCCCTTGACGAGGGCGAGACCCTGGGCGTCGTCGGGGAAAGCGGCTGTGGCAAGTCGATCACCGCGCTGGCGGTGATGGGGCTGATCCCCGCGCCGCCCGGTCGCATCAGCGCAGGCTCGATCCGGTTTCAGGGAGAGGAGCTGGTCGGCGCCCGCGAGGGCCGTCTGCGCCGTCTGCGTGGCCGCGATATCGGGATGATTTTTCAAGAGCCGATGACCTCGCTCAATCCGGTATTCCGGGTTGGCGACCAGATCGCCGAGGCAATCCTGTTGCATCAGGATGTAAGCCGCACCGAGGCCGCCAAGCGCGCGATCGAGCTGATGAAAACCGTCGGCATCCCGGAACCGGCAAGTCGGGCGCGCGCCTATCCGCATGAATTGTCAGGCGGAATGCGCCAGCGGGTGATGATCGCAATGGCGATATCGTGCCGCCCGAAGGTATTGATCGCGGATGAGCCGACGACCGCGCTGGATGTCACCGTGCAGGCGCAGATTTTCGATCTGATGCGCCAGATTCAAGAGGATTACGGCGTTGCGATTATTATGATAACCCACGACATGGGCGCGATTGCCGAAATGGCCGACCGTGTGGCGGTAATGTATGCCGGACGGATGATCGAAGAGGGGCGCGCCGATGCGATCCTTGATCATGCGGGGCATCCTTATACCCAAGGGCTGATTGCGTGTATTCCCGCCCTTGACCCCGAGGTTGCCGCCGCCGATCGCCCGCCGCCACTGGCGGAAATTCCCGGCATCGTGCCGCCGCTGCATTTGTTGGGCAAAGGCTGTGCTTTTGCGGCCCGTTGCGATCGGGCATTTGCGGCCTGCACGGACATGCCGGCGTTAAAAGGCGGCCCTCATGCGGTGGCGTGCCATGCACATGAACCACAACAACAACCGACGGCGGGCGGCGCATGACGGACACATTGCTTGACGTGCGGGGGCTTTCGGTCCGGTTTGCCATGCCGCGAGCGCGCCCGTTTGCGCCACGGCGCTATTTGCATGCGGTGCGCGAGGTGTCGTTCAGTCTGCGGCGCGGGCGCACCCTCGGGCTGGTGGGGGAAAGTGGCTCGGGCAAGACCACGACCGCGATGGCGGCGATCAGGCTGGTTTCGCCGTGGCAGGGATCGGTTTTATTTGAGGGGCAGGATCTGTTGCGCCTCACGCCCGAGCAGATGCGCCTTCAGCGCCGCAACCTTCAGGTCATTTTTCAGGACCCCTATTCGGCCCTGAACCCGCGTGATCGGGTCGGCGCAATCGTGCGTGAGCCGCTTGATTTATTAGAGATCGGCACCCCTGACAGCCGCACCGAGCGGGTGGCCGAGCTGTTTTCCCTCGTCGGGCTGAGGGCGGACCAGATGGCGCTGTTTCCGCATCAGTTCTCGGGCGGGCAGCGGCAGCGGATCTCGATTGCCCGCGCCCTTGCAACCAACCCCGGCCTGATTGTGTGTGATGAGCCGGTCTCGGCACTGGATGTGGCCATTCAGGCGCAAATCCTGAACCTGTTGCGCCGCTTGCAAGACGAGTTGGGCCTGTCCTATCTGTTCATCAGCCATGATCTGGGGGTGGTGCAATTTCTGTGTGACGATGTTGCGGTGATGTATCTGGGCCAGATCGTCGAATATGCCAGCCGCCAGAGCCTTTTTGCAACACCGCGCCATCCCTATACGCGCGCCCTGCTTGACAGCGCGCCCTCGCTTGAGCGGCGTAAATCCGCAGGCTATCGCCGCGAGGCGGTGGTCAGTGGCGATCCCCCAAGCCCCGTCAACATTCCGCCGGGCTGTGCCTTTGCGGGGCGATGCCCCAAGGCGGCGGCGCTCTGCCGGCAAACCGCGCCCATCTTGCAAGGCCCGCAAGGTCAGGCGGTGGCCTGCCACTTTCCCGCCTGATCCACGGTAAACGTCAACAGGCCCCGGTTACTTTCCAATCCGCTGCGACAAAATCGCACTTCTCTCTGCGACTTGACCATCGTCAAGGCCCGCACTGTGGGCAGAGTTATAGCTGAGGCGAGTATATCGAGGAAAACATGCGCCGAATTCTGAAAACCCTCCCCATCATCTTCGCCTTTTTCCTTTATTATCCCCTTGCCACGATGGAGTTGGCGGCAAAAACCCCGACCGGATCGGTCCTTTCCCGTTATCTCGTGAAAGTGCGGGCGGCGGACGTTTTCCCGGGCGCGGAGGCATTTGGAAAGATTCGCACCGACCTTCCTGTCGTTCCCATCCTCAAGGGTGGAAAGACTGTCGGCTGGGCCTTTGCCACCTCCGATTTCGTCGGCACCATCGGTTATTCGGGCAAACCGATTCATATCATCGTCGGGGTGTCCACCGATGCCGTCGTGACCGGCGCCAGGCTGGTCAAGCATTCCGAGCCGATCGTGCTGGTCGGCATCCCGGAGTCCAGGATCAGGCGACTGATCCACAGCTATGCGGGCACCGATCTCAAGGCCGAAGTCAAGGCGAAGGGCGCGTCGCACAAGCTGGATATCGTGTCGGGGGCGACGGTGACGGTGATGATCATCGACGACACCATCCTGCGCGCCAGCATCAAGGTTTCGCGCGCTCTCGGGCTGGGCGGAATGCACGGCGCCGATCGGGGTGCGGGGCCGAAATTCACCATCAGCCAGAAAGCGGGCCCGGCCCGGGGCTGGCAGGACCTGCTCGGCGAGGGCGCCATTCGGCGGATCACCCTCGATGTCGGCCAGATCAACGACGCCTTTGCGCGCAGCGGCAACAAGAAGGCTGCCGCCCGGCCCGAAAAGGGCGATCCCAACGACACCTATCTTGACGTTGCCGTGGCGCTGGTCAGCGTGCCCGAAATCGGGCGCAGCCTGCTGGGGGACGGAGAATACAAGAACCTCAAAGCCTGGTTGAAACCGGGCGAACAGGCCATTCTGGTGGTCGGGCGCGGGCGCTATTCGTTCAAGGGCACGGGCTATGTGCGCGGCGGCATCTTCGACCGCATCACCGTGACCCAGGGCGACCGCACGGTGCGTTTCCACGACCGCGACCACCGCCGTCTTGGCCGTATCGCGGCCCCCGATGCCCCCGCGTTTTCCGAAACCGACCTGTTCAAGATACCGGCGGATGCGGAATTCGACCCGACCGCGCCCTGGTCGTTCAACCTGCTTGTCCATCGTGCCATCGGGCCGATAAAGAAGGCCTTTCTGACCTATCACCTCGGCTATCGCCTGCCGGACAAGTATCTTGTTCCGGTGGTGCGCCAGGCCGCCCCCGCCCGGGCGATGTCGCCCGACGAAAAGGAAGCCGCCGCCAAGACCGCCCTGTGGCAGAAGATCTGGCTGACCCGCAAATACGAGATCGCCGGTCTGCTGGCCATGCTGCTGGTGCTGACGGGGGTGTTCTTTTTCCAGAAACAGGCCACCCGCAACGCCCGCGTCTTTTTCTGGTTCCGCATGGCCTATCTGACGGTCACGCTGGTCTTCCTCGGCTGGTACGCCAATGCCCAGCTGTCGGTCGTCAACCTGATGGCGCTGGCCGGCAGCCTGCGCACGGGGTTCACCTGGGATGCGTTCCTTCTGGACCCGATGATCTTCATCCTGTGGTCGTCGGTCGCGGTGGCGCTGATGTTCTGGGGCCGCGGCGCCTATTGCGGATGGCTGTGCCCCTTTGGTGCCCTGCAGGAGCTGACCAACAGGATCGCGCGCGCCCTGCATGTGCCGCAGGTCCGCCTGCCCTGGGGCCTGCACGAGCGGCTGTGGCCGTTCAAGTACCTGATCTTCCTGGTGCTGTTCGGCATCTCGCTGGCCTCGATTCCGCTGGCCGAGCATTACGCCGAGGTCGAGCCTTTCAAAACCGCGATTATCCTGAAATTCGCCCGTGGCTGGCCCTATGTCGCCTATGTTCTGGTGCTGCTGTTTGCCGGCCTGTTCATCGAACGTTTCTATTGCCGCTATCTGTGTCCGCTCGGCGGCGCGCTGGCGATCCCGGCCAGGATGCGCATGTTCCAGTGGCTGAAACGCTATCGCGAATGCGGCAACCCCTGTCAGACCTGTTCCAACGAATGTCCGGTGGATTCGATCCATCCCACCGGCGAGATCAACCCGAACGAATGTATCAACTGCCTGCATTGCCAGGTTCTGTATCAGAGCGACACGAAATGTCCTGTCGTCATCAAGCAACTGAAACGCCGTGCAAAGGATCGCGCGGCCATCGAAGCCAGCCGGGCCGCAATGGAGCGCCGTCTGGCTGATCAATCCGGGAAAAAGGAGACCCGAAATGTCTGACAAGGATGACAAAATCAAAGTGACCCGCCGCGGATTGCTGGGAGCGACCGCAACCGGGGCATTGGTGGCGACAACTCCGGCCGCATGGCTTGCCGCTGCCAACAAGGCGCGCGCCGAGGCCAAGAGCAAGATCTATGTCAAACCCGGCGAGCTGGATGAATATTACGGCTTCTGGTCGGGCGGCCAGTCGGGCGAGGTGCGCATCATCGGTTTCCCGTCGATGCGCGAGCTGATGCGCATTCCGGTGTTCAACCGCGACAGCGCCACCGGCTGGGGCATCACCAATGAAAGCCTCAAGATCCTCACCGAAGGTCTGCTGCCCCAGAGCAAGGAGTTTCTCGCCAAGCGCGGCAAGGTGGTTTACGACAACGGCGACCTGCACCACCCGCATATGTCGTTCACCAACGGCACCTATGACGGGCGCTACCTGTTTGCCAATGACAAGGCCAACACCCGCGTTGCCCGGATCCGTTGCGACGTGATGAAGGTGGACAAGATCATCCAGGTCCCCAACACGCAGGATATCCACGGTATGCGGCCGCAGAAATATCCACGCACGGGATACATCTTTGCCAATGGCGAGCACGAGAGCCCGCTCGTCAATGACGGCAAGATTCTGGATGAACCCGACAAGTATGTGAACATCTTTACCGCCATCGACGGCGACAAGATGGAGGTCGCCTGGCAGGTTATCGTCAGCGGCAACCTCGACAACTGCGATGCCGACTATCAGGGCAAATACGCCTTTGCATCGAGCTACAACTCGGAAATGGGCATGAACCTGGCCGAAATGACCGCCGCCGATATGGATCACGTCGTGGTGTTCAACATCGCCGAGATCGAAAAGGGCGTGAAGGCTGGTGACTATCAGATGCTGAACGGCGTGCCGGTTCTGGACGGGCGCAAGGGGCGCAACAAGAACTATACCCGTTACATCCCGATCCCCAACAACCCGCATGGCGTCAACGTCGCCCCTGACAAGCGCCACGTTTGCATCGCTGGCAAGCTGTCGCCGACGGTTTCGGTGATCGACGTGACCAAGGTGGATGCGCTGTTCAAAAAGAATGCCGATCCGCGTTCCTGCGTGGTGGCCGAACCGGAACTGGGCCTTGGCCCGCTTCACACCGCCTTCGACGGCAAGGGCAACGCCTATACCACGTTGTTCCTCGACAGTCAGGTTGTCAAATGGAACATCGACAAGGCGATCCGCGCCTATAATGGCGAGGATGTCGATCCGATTCTGGCCAAGATCGACGTGATGTACCAGCCGGGTCACAACCACTCGTCCATGGGCGAAACCCTTGAGGCCGACGGCAAATGGCTGGTGTCGCTCAACAAGTTCTCGAAGGACCGGTTCATCAACTGTGGCCCGCTGAAACCCGAGAACGACCAGTTGATCGACCTGTCCGTATCAGATGACCAGCTGAAGGTTGTCCATGATGGTCCCAACTTTGCCGAACCTCACGATGCCATCATCGTGCGGGCCGACATCGTCAATCCGAAAAGCCTGTGGACCCGCGACGACAAGATGTTCGCCGATGCCGTCGCCCAGGCGAAAAAGGACGGCGTGGTTCTGGAAGAGGACAACAAGGTCATCCGCGACGGCAACAAGGTGCGTGTCTACATGACTTCGCAGGCCCCGGTTTTCGGGCTTGAGAAATTCGAGGTCAACCAGGGCGACGAAGTGACCGTCTATGTCACCAATATCGACGATGTCGATGACGTCACCCACGGGTTTACCCTGTCGAACCACTCGATCGCGATGGAGATCTCGCCGCAGGAAACCTCGTCGGTGACCTTCACCGCCGATCTGCCCGGTGTCCACTGGTATTATTGCCAGTGGTTCTGCCACGCGTTGCACATGGAGATGCGCGGCCGGATGCTGGTCAGGCCGGCCTGATCGGATGAAGGAGAACGTCTCGATGGGCAATGTCCCTTCCAGCGTGAACGGCCAGGGGCGGGTGCTGACGGCATCCATCCTGCTGGCGGCGGCATTGCTGCCGGGCACACCGGCGGCCGCCGCGCTGCGCCAGATCGCGCCGGGCGGGGGCGCGCTGATCGAGGCGGTAAAATCGGCCGGGGCGGGGGATGTCCTGCGCCTCGGCCCCGGAACCTATGCCGGCCCCGTCGTCATCGACAGGCCGATGACCATCGAGGGCGCCGGCAAGGCCGTGGTTCAGGGCAACGGCAAGGGCAGCGTGATCACGGTGCGGGCGTCACGCGTGACCATACGCGGCCTGACGATCCGGGGATCGGGCTCGTCCAACCAGACGCTGGACAGCGCCGTCAAGCTGCCGCGCGGCTGGCGCAACGCCCGCATCGAAAACAATGTCATGCTGGGCAATCTGGTGGGCGTCGATGTTCATGGCGCAATCAATGCGCGGGTTGCCGGCAACATCATCGTCGGGCGGCGCGACAAGCGCATGAACGACCGCGGCAACGGCATCTATGTCTGGAACGCGCCCGGGCTGATCGTCGAGGATAACGACATCCGCTATGGCCGCGACGGCATTTTCGTCAACACCAGCAACAGGGATATCTTTCGCAACAACCGCTTTCGCGACCTGCGTTTTGCGGTGCATTACATGTACACCCATAACAGCGTCGTCAGCGGCAACATCTCGACGCGCAACCATCTGGGCTATGCGGTGATGTTTTCAAACAACGTCAAGGTCACCGATAATATCTCGCTGGATGACCGCGATTACGGGATCATGCTGAACTATACCAACAACAGCGTGATCTCGGGCAACCTGCTGAAAGGCGTCAGGGATCGCGGCATCTTCGTCTATGACGCGCAAAAGAACCGCATCACCGGCAACCGGATCGAGGGCTGCGGCATCGGCATCCATTTCACCGCCGGCTCGGAACGCAACATCGTCAGCGGCAATGCCTTTGTCGGCAATCGCATCCAGGTGAAATATGTCGGCACCAAATGGATCGACTGGAGCTATCGGGGCCGCGGCAACTACTGGAGCAACTTTTCCGCCTATGACCTGAACGGCGATGGCATTGCCGAGGGCATCTTTCGGCCCAACGACGCCGTTGACCGGGTGCTGTGGACACAACCGGCCGCGCGCCTGTTGCTGGGCTCACCCGCGGTGCAGCTGGTGCGCTGGTCGCAATCGGCCTTTCCGGCGCTGCTGCCGGGCGGGGTGGTTGACCGGCATCCCCTGATGAACCCCGTCAAGATGGACATACCGGATTGGGAGGCACGCCATGGCAGCGGCAGCTGAGGGCAGGGACGACATGCTCGATGTGCGCAATGTCGTCAAAAGGCAGGGCCCGCGCGAGACCGTCAAGGATGTCAGCCTGAGCTTGCGCGCAGGCGAGCGCATGGCGCTGCTGGGCCATAATGGCGCCGGCAAGACCACCTTGATCCGCATGATCCTGGGCCTGACCCGGATCGACGGCGGCAGTATTTCGGTGTTTGGCAATCGTCCCGGCGACGGCAAGGCGCGTCGGATCACATCATACCTGCCGGAATCGGTGGTGTTCCACAAATCGCTGAGCGGGCGCGAACAACTGGTGCTGTTTGCCCGCCTCGCCGGGCAGCCGGTTGACGGATGCATGCCCCTGCTCGAACGCGTCGGCCTCGCGGAGGCCGCCCACCGCCGCGTCGGCACCTATTCCAAGGGCATGCGCCAGCGTCTGGGCCTTGCACAGGTGCTGCTGGGCCGACCCCGCCTTGCCCTGCTCGACGAGCCCACCAGCGGGCTGGACCCGATCTCGCGGCATGATTTCTATGGCATCGTCGATGACATGGCCGCGCAGGGCACGGCGGTGCTGGTCTCGTCCCACGCCCTGACCGAGCTTGAGGCGCGCACCGACCGCATCGCCATCCTGCGCACGGGCCGGCTGGTGGCGATGGACAGCCTTGAAAACCTGCGCCGCCGTGCGGGGCTGCCGATCCGGATTCGCGTGAAGGCCGCCGAGGGCCACGCCGCCGAGGTGGCCGGCGCGCTTGGTGGCAACCGGATGAATGGTTGCCGGGTGGAACTGTCCTGCCTGGCCGATCAGAAGATGGCGCGGCTGAAGGCAATCACCGCGCTGGGCGATGCGGTGGCCGATGTCGATCTCGTGCCTCCCAGCCTTGAGGATCTGTACCGTTACTATGCCGCAGGGGAGGCCGGATCATGATGCGCCGCATTTTCGCCATTGCCGGGGCCGAGCTGCGCATCGCGCTGCGCAACCGCTGGATATTGATCGCCACCTCGCTGATGGTGCTGTTTTCGCTGGCGCTGACATTTGCGGGCGCGGCCCCCACCGGCGCGCTGGGGGTCGATCTGCTGACGGTCTCGGTTGCCTCGATGACAACGCTTTCGGTCTATCTGGTGCCGCTCCTGGCGCTGCTGATGTCATTTGACGCCATCGCGGGCGAGGTCGAACGCGGCGCCCTGGCGCTGGTGCTGACCTACCCGGTTTCGCGCGGCGAGCTGCTGCTGGGCAAGCTGGTCTCGCATCTGGTGGTGCTGTCGCTGGCGGTGTTCCTCGGCTTCGGCATTGCCGGGCTGGCGGCATGGCTGGCCGGCGGCGTCGGCGGCGAAAGCCTTGCCGCATTGTTGCGCCTGTGCTGGAGCGCGGTTGTCCTGGGGGCCAGCTTTCTGGCGATCGGCTATGCGCTGTCGGCCACGGCCCGCAGCTCCAGCGCCGCGGCGGGGCTGGCGATCGGCGTGTGGATCCTGTTTGTCGTGCTTTACGACCTCGGGCTTCTGGGGGCGCTGGTCTATGACGGGGGCGGATTCTTTACCCGCAAGCTGTTTCCGCTGCTGCTGGCGGCCAACCCGGCCGACGCCTTTCGCATCTTCAACCTCTCGGGCGCCGGCAAGGTGGCGCTGGCATCCGGCCTTGCCGGAGCCACCAACGGGCTGCCCGGCTGGGCGGTGCTGCTGTCGATGTTCGGCTGGCCACCGGCTGTTCTGGCGCTGGCGCGTCTTGCACTGAAAAGGGTCGAGCCATGATCAGATACGCACTTCTCGTCGCCGTGGTCCTGCTCGCGGGATGCCGCGACGATACCTCCGCGAGCATGCCTCCGCCCAAGCCGGTCACCGATGAGACGGTTGCCTATTTCTGCCACATGCTGCTGGTCAACATGCCGGGGCCCAAGGCGCAGATCATCCTGGAAGGGGTGGACGAGCCGCTGTTCTTTGCCCAGGTGCGCGATGGTGTGGCCTATATGAAACAGCCCGAACGCACGGCCCCGATTCTGGCCTTTTACGTCAACGACATGGGGCGCGCCAGCAGCTGGCAAAAGCCGGGACGCGACAACTGGACCGATGGCAGGAAGGCATTCTACGTTATCGGCGCCGATGTCAGGGGCGGCATGGGGGCACCCGAACTGGCACCCTTCGCAAAACGCGGGGATGCCGAAAAATTCGCCCGCGAAAAGGGGGGCACCGTGACAACATTCGATGCCATTCCCGATGATGCGGTCCTGAAGGCGGTTGACCAACCGGTGATGGACCCTGCCATGACAATGGGCGCGGAGCCGAAATCGCGCATGGACAAACCGCGCATGGACATGGGGGCCGACAACATGGCGGGCGCCCCGATGAAGATGACACCGTCAGAAAACATGAAAGGGAACTGACCGACATGACTCGTTTGACGCAACGCCCGCCACGGCCCGCCTCGCGCCGCCGATTCATCGCAATCGGCGCCGCCACCGCCGGCCTTGCCGCGCTACCGCCAAGCCTGCGTGGCGCTGCGCCTGCGGCCAGCTGGCGCGGTATCGCCCTGGGCGCCGGGGCAAGTTTGACCCTCGCGGGGATGACCCTGGCAGAGGCACGTCCGCTGTTTCGGCGGGTGGAATCGGAGTTGAACCGTCTGGAAGACATTTTCAGCCTCTACCGTCCCCATTCGGCGCTGTCGCGGCTGAACAAGACGGGCGTCCTGCGCAACCCTGCGCCCGAATTTCTCGAACTGTTGTCGCTGGCAGACGCCATTCACGCAGAAACGAACGGCGCCTTTGACCCCACCGTGCAGCCGTTGTGGACGCTTTATGCCGATGCCATCAGGCAGCACCGTCTGCCGGACCGCGCCGAGACAAGCAGGGCGCGCCGCCTTGTCGGCTGGGATCTTGTCCGCTTTGACACCGACCGGATATATTTCCTGCGTCCCGGCATGGCGATCACCCTCAACGGCGTGGCGCAGGGCTATATTTCCGATCGGATTGCCCAGCTCCTGCGCGCCCGGGGGTTGCGCGACGTTCTCGTCGATATGGGCGAAATTCACGCCCTTGGCCATCGACCGGGCGGCGGCCCGTGGCGTGTCGGAATCCGCAGTCCCGACGGGGCGGTTCTGTCACCCCGTCTGGCGCTTTCCGATCGTGCTCTGGCCACATCGGCCCCGATGGGTACGGTTCTCGATTCATCGGGAAAAATCGGCCACATATTCGACCCGGGCACCGGCCGGCCCGCAGCTTCATGGACGCAGGTTTCGGTATCGGCAGATACCGCGGCGATGGCCGACGGGCTGGCTACCGCATTCTGCCTGATGGAGCGCGCCGACATTCTCCGCACGGCCTCGAAATTCGAGAGCGTGCGGATCGAGGCGCTGCTCGTATGACGGCCCGAGCAAGGTATCATGAGACCGTTAATCGCCACGGCATAGTTTTCTACGGGGATTGACGGACAAGGCAGATCCTCAGACGCATCGCCGCCCCCGTGCCAGTGCATCGCAGGATAGTGTTGAGAAGATTGCCCGTCGCCTGCCAGCGTGATCTATACGCCGCGCATCGTCACTGCCCACAAGGTGCGTGTGCGCCAAGCTGTTGGAACTCAACTGCGCGGCGCGAACAGGTCGCGCACTCCATCGTCCAACCGGCATTCTGGATGGGGAGGACCTTGGCCCAGGCCCTCTCCGTTTACCCCATATCCTGCCCCACAGTTTTGCGAGCAATCGGCAAGAGTGCCACGATTTTTCACGATATCGTCGAGACTCCCGGGGTGATCACCCCTGACGTGCAGCCGGTTTTGGCGGTTGATTTTTTATTGATCGGTCAAAAAATTCTTGCAAGATTCGGGAAGGAGCCTATCGTAATGCCTATCATTAACAATAATTAGTCCAAAAAATAGGGGGAGTCTCATGTCTTTCAATCAACCCATTAACCGGCGGAAATTTGTTCTTGGGGGGACGGCGGCAGGGGCGTTGATTGCGCTGCATCCGTTCTCGGCGCGCGCGGCGGCCAATCAGGCGCATCTGCGGGTCATGTCCACGACCGATATCCATGTGCATGTCTGGCCTTATGACTATTACGCCGACCGCCCCAGCGATAGCGTTGGCCTTGCGCGCACGGCCGCCATCATCCGGGGGGTCCGGGCCGAGGCGACAAATTCCCTTTTGGTGGATAATGGCGACTATCTGCAAGGCAATCCGATGGGGGATTACATCGCCTATGAACGTGGCATGAAAGAGGGCGACCTGCATCCGATCATTCAGGCGATGAATACGCTTGGATACGATGTTGGCACGCTTGGCAATCACGAATTCAACTATGGGGTGTCGTTTCTGGACAAGGTGAATTCGGGGGCTAACTATCCGATTATAAACGCCAATTTCGGCCAGAAACTGGGCGCGAACCCGCGTGGCGATACGCTGCACGTCAAGCCTTATATCATTCTTGATCGCCAGATCACCGATGGCGCGGGCAAGGTCCACAAGATCAAAATCGGTCTGATCGGCTTTGTTCCGCCGCAAATCATGAACTGGGACCGCGCCCATCTTGAGGGGAAATTCGCCGCCCGCGATATCCTTGAGGCAGGCCGCGCATGGGTGCCTGAAATGAAGGAGGCGGGCGCCGATATCATTATCGCGCTTTCCCATTCGGGCATCACCAATGACCGCGAGAGCAGCGGCATGGAGAACGCCTCTCTGCATGTGGCGGGGATCGACGGAATTGACGCGGTCGTGACCGGCCACCAGCACAAGGTTTTCCCCGGCAAGAAATTCAAAACCGGCAACGGGGTGGACGTGGAAAACGGCACCTTGATGGGCAAACCCGCCACAATGGGCGGGTTCTGGGGCTCGCATATGGGGCTGATCGATTTGATGCTGGAACAGGACGGCGGCACATGGCGCATCGCCACATCCCAAAGCACGACTCGGCCAATTTACAAACGCGACGGGCGCAAGAAAATCCCGCTGGTCAAAAGCGAACAAGACGTGATGGAGTCCGTGGCCAAGGAACATAAGGCGACGCTGGAATATATCCGCAGGCCGGTGGGCAAAACCGATGCGGCGCTTTATTCCTATTTCTCGCTGGTGGCGGATGACCCGTCGGTTCAGATTGTCTCAAACGCGCAGCTTTGGTATATGCGCCAGATGATGAAAGGCACCAAATGGGAGGGGCTGCCGATCCTTTCCGCAGCGGCCCCGTTCAAGGCCGGCGGACGTGGTGGACCGGATTATTATACCGACGTCAAGCCGGGGCCAGTCGCGATCAAGAATGTGTCCGACCTTTATCTTTATCCCAACACGGTGCGCGCGGTTCTGATTGACGGCGCGACGGTCAAGAACTGGCTGGAACGCTCGGCCGGGATTTTCAACCAAGTGTCACCGGGAAAGGCCGATCAGCCGCTCCTCAACCCCGAATTTCCCAGCTATAATTTCGACGTGATTGATGGTGTGACCTATCAGATCGACCTGACGCAGCCGTCGAAATATTCCACCAAGGGCGATTTGCTCAACCCCGATGCAAACCGCATCATCAACCTTAAGTTTCACGGCAAACCCATTGATCCGGCACAGAAATTTGTGGTTGCGACCAACAATTACCGGGCCGGTGGTGGCGGGTCTTTCCCCGGCAATGACGGCACGACCGTGATTTTCGAGGGGCCGGATACCAACCGCGATGTGTTGGTGCGCTATCTGGTTGAAAAGGGCACGGTCAATCCCAAGGCCAATGGCAACTGGTCGCTGGCGCCAATCAAGGGGGCAAGCGTGGTGTTTGATACGGGACCGGCAGGGGCACAATATGCTGCCGATGTGCCGGGGGTCTCGATTGCCCCAGCGGGTGACGGGGCCGACGGATTCGCACGCTATCGGATCACCTTCTGATTGGAATTACGACTTATTGACAAGGCCCCGGACGGTGTTTCGGGGCCTTTCCTCGTTCACGTCTGGCCGAGGGTGTACACCACTCCCTATGTCCCGTTACCCTACGGAATGCGGCAAGCCCTACGCGGCGCTCAGCTTCGGCCGAGAACGTTGAGCAGATCGTCGGGCCGGCCCTTGCGCTCGTCCATGGAGAGGCCGCTGCGGATATGTTCCAGATGGCTTTTCACCTGCTGTTCGGCGCGCGCCGGGTCGCGCTGGCTGATGGCCCTGAGAATCTCCATATGCTCGTTATCGGGGCAGCTGGATTGCCCGGAAATGCCAAAGAGCCCGACGATCAGCGAGGTGCGGGTGACCAGCTCACGCAGGATGCGCACCAGCACCTGATTGCGGGTGGCCTCGGCCAGCCGCAGATGGAATTCTCCCGAAAGGCGGATCATCTCGGTGCGCTCCTGCTTGGTGCGGGCGGTGTCCTCGCGCGCGATATGGGCGCTCAGAAGCGTCAGCAGATCATCGCTGTGCGAAAGCGCCAGCTGACGCACCAGCGGCGGCTCGATCAGGAGCCGGGCCTCGAAAACATCGTTCGCCTCGCCCTGATCGGGGCAGGCGACAAACGCGCCGCGATTCGACTTGAGCTCGACGATCCCCTGGCTGGAAAGCAGCAGAAGCGCCCGACGCACCCGCATCCGCCCGACTCCAAAGATTTCGCACAGGCGCGATTCGCTCAGCTTGGTATTGGGCGCAAGGCGTTGCTCCATCACCGCGTTATAGATCTGCTCGACGATCAGTTTTTCGTCCGGGCCGGATGAAAATTTCGTTTCCTGCGCGTGTGTTGCCTGCTTTGAAGGCGCCAAATCCTGCTCCTAGTTGCGTTCGCCGCGCGCCACGAGCGGGCGCAATTTCATGTCACCATAGCCCCGCAGGACTGGAAGAACCATGCCATTATTGCGTACGATCAGTCAAAAAATTGTTGACACTGATTGTTAACAATCGTTGGATCACGGGGCAGGACAGCAAGCGGATGAACGCCTGAAAGGCGGTCTGCGCGCATCACCAAGAACCAACAGGGGATTAGCAATGAAAAGAAGGACACTTGTAAAATCGGCTCTGGCTGCGACGGCGCTGGTCGCGCTGCAATCCACAGCCGTGTTCGCCGGAAACCCGGTGCTGAAGATCGGCTTCGTCGGCGTGACCAGCGGCCCGGCAGCGGCTTGGGGCATTTCCAACCAGCGCTCGATGGAAACCCGCGCCGCTTGGATCAATGAAACCGGCGGCTACAAGATTGGCAACACCACCTACGACATCAAGATCGTCAGCTTCGACGACCAGAAGGACCCCAAGCGCTCGATCGCCGGCATGGATAAGATGGCCCAGGAGGGCATCCACTATGTGGTCGGCCCCAACACCGATGACGGCGCCGAAGCGGTGCGTCCGGTGGCCGAGGCCAACGGGATCATGTATTTCCCCTACGCGTTTTCCAAATCGCTCTACACGCCGCCCGCCTCGAACGCGGTGCTGGCGATGGTGGCCAACTACCAGTCGGGCCCGGCCATCTACAAGTATCTGAAGGAGAAGAAGGGCGTAAAGACGGTGGCCTTCGTGGCGGCCAATGAATCGGACCCGCTGAGCCAGCGCACCAGCGGCGTGGCAGCGGCCAAGGCGCTGGGCCTCAAGGTGGTCTCCGACAACGTCACCTACCAGCCCGACACCACCGATTTTACCCCTGTTCTGACCCCGGTGATCCGCCAGCGGCCCGATCTTCTGGTGCTGTCGGGGGTTTCGCCGGCGCATGCGCCACAGTTGATCCGCTCGGCCCGCGAGCTGGGCTATCAGGGGCTGATCTCCACCGAAACCGCACAGGATGCGCAGGTGCTGCGCGAGGGCGCGGGCGATCTGGCCAATGGCTTTATTTCTGTGGGTGGCGCTTCGACCCCTGAGCTGGCTTCGGACGCAATGAAGGAATTTGTCAAGCGCTACACCAAGATGTTCGGCGAGTATAACGACGAATCCAACACCAAGGTCTATGCGCTGGAATACATCCTGGCGACGCTGGCGGCCAATCCGAAGGCGATCAACGACGTCAAGGAATTCCAGAAGACCATGGATACCTTCGAAGCGCCCAACCCCTTCATGAAGGGCAATGCCAAGCTGACCTATGTGGGCACGACATCTTTTACTCAGAAGCGTCAGATCGCGGTGCCGCTGGTGGTCAACACCTTCGAGAATGGCGCGTTCAAGACCCTGTTCGTCGCCACGGTTGACTGACCCTTCCGGGCAAAACCATCAATGCTGAAATCCCGGGCCCCAGCGGCCCGGGAACAGGAAATTTGCGGGGAAACATATGGAACAGGTGCTGGCCAACGGCATTTATCTGGGGGCGCAATACGCGATGATCGCGCTGGGTCTGACCCTGATCTTCGCCCTGATGAACGTGCTGAACTTTGCCCACGGGCAGATGTATGTGATCGGCGGGTTCGTCACCTACACCATCTACGGCCAGCTCGGCCTGCCCTATATCGTGGCGCTGCTGGCCTCCTGCGTCACCCTGGCGGTGCTGGGGGCGCTGATCGAGCGCTTCCTGTTCGCGCCGGTGATCAAGGGATCGGCGCGTGAGGAAAGCACCATGCTGCTGGCGGCCGGGATCGCCTTTCTGCTGGACGCGCTGATCCTGCTGATCTTCGGCGAAAAGCAGCGCGGTGTGCCCAAGATCGTCAACGGCGTGCTGAACTGGGATTTCCGCATTATCATGCCCTATGACCGGATCCTGATCTGCGGTCTGGCGATTTTCTCGATCGTTGCCTTCATCGCCTTCATGCAGTTTTCCAGGACCGGGCGCGCGCTGAGGGCGCTGGCACAGGACCGGACGGCGGCGCAGTTGATGGGCGTCAACGTGGACCGCTACTCGACCATCGGCTTTGCGCTGGGGGCGATGCTGGCGGGGCTGGTCGGCGGACTCCTGGTCACCATCACCGGCATCAATCTGGGCATGGGCGGGCCGACCTCGATCAAGGCCTTCATGATGGTGATGATCGGCGGCGCCGGCGTCATCTCGGGGGCGATTGCCGGCGGGTTCATCCTGGGCTTCATGGAGGCCATCGGCCTGGCGGTGCTCTCGCAATATGGCGACATCACCTATCTGGTGATCTTCATTTCGTTGATGATTTTCCTTGCCATCCGGCCCCAGGGCCTGATGGGCAAGCCCTGGGGATAAGAGCATGAATGGCGTGACTTCCAAACAACTGATCGGCTTTGGCATCTTCCTGCTGGCGATTTTCGTCGGCGTGCCGATTGTGATTGCGGCAACCGGGCGGTGGGATTTCTACTTCACCCTCACCTCCGTCGCCCTCTTGTCGATCGCCAGCGCCGGGGTATGGCTGACCTTCTATATCGGCCGGATCAATATCGGCCAGGGGGCATTCGCGCTGATCGGGGCCTATGTCTCGGCGATACTGGTGGCCAAGGCGGGGGTTTCGTTCTGGATCTCGCTGCTGGTGGCCGGACTGTTTGCTGCCGTAGTTTCGGTGCTGATCGGCCTGCCAATCCTGCGCCTGCGCGGGGTCTATTTCGCCATGATCACTCTGGTTCTGACCCAAGTGGTCACACTCGTCGCCCTGGCGCTGCCGATCACCAACGGCGCCAAGGGGATCACCTCGATCCCGCTTCCCGGCGGGATCAGCCTCCTCGGGCTACAGATCCTCCCGCCCTTTGACAGCATGGCCGATACCAAGCTGGCCTTCTACATCATGGCCAGCATCTTGATGGTGCTGACCTATCTGGCGCTTTGGCGGCTGGTCAATTCGCGCCTTGGCCACATCTGCCGCTCGATGCAGCAGAATGAGGAACTAGCCAGTTCCATAGGTGTCAACATCGCCTATATCCGCATCATCATCTTCGCCATCTCGTCGTTCTTTGGCGGTATCGGCGGGGCGCTGTTCGGCTCGATCTCGCAGTCGGTCTATCCGTCGAGCTTTCAGGTGACAGATTCGGTCAACTTCATGCTCAACTGCTTCCTCGGCGGGCTCGGCTATGTGTTCGGGCCGATGCTTGGCACGCTGACCCTCTATTTCGGCTGGGATCTGCTGTTCACGCTCGGCAAGTATCAACTGCTGGTCTATTCGGTGCTGCTGATCCTGGTGATCCGCTTCCTGCCCAACGGCCTTCTCAGCCTGCGGCTTGGCAAGCTCGGCAAGGGGGGCGGGAAATGAGCGCGCTTTTAGAGGTTTGCGGCGTCACCAAGAAATTCGGCGGGCTGACGGCGGTCAACGATGTCAGCTTCGATGTGGGCCAAAACGAGATCCTCTCGGTGATCGGCCCCAACGGTGCGGGCAAGTCCACGCTGTTCAAGCTAATCTCCTCTTTTCTGCGCACCACGTCGGGCGAGGTGCTGTATGAGGGCAAACGGATTTCCGACCTCAAGCCGCATGTGGTGGCGCGCCTGGGGGTGGTGCGGACCTTTCAGGAAACCACCATCTTCAAGAGCATGACGGTGCGTGAAAGTGTGATCGTGGCCCAGCATCTGCGCGCAAAAGCCTCGCTTGCGGGCTATTTCTGGGGCACCCGCACGGCGCGCGCGGATATCGCTGCCTTCGGGCGCTATGCCGACGAATTGCTGGAGTTCATGGGCATGAGCGCGATGGCGGAGGAGTTGGCGAGTAACCTGCCACAGGGGCATCTGCGCGCACTCGGCATCGCCATCGGGCTGGCGACCGACCCGAAGGTGCTGCTGCTTGATGAGCCCTTCGCGGGGATGAACCCCGAGGAAACCATGCGCACCGTCAACCTCGTGCGCTCGGTCTGCGACGCGCGCGGCGTGACGATCCTGCTTGTTGAGCACGACATGCCGGCGGTGATGAACATTTCCGACCGCATCGTGGTGCTGAACTTTGGCGAGAAGATCGCCGAGGGCACGCCCTCGGAAATCCAGAACAATGAAAAAGTCATCGAGGCCTATCTGGGCAGCGCCGATGACGAGGTCGGGATCTGAACCATGACGTCCATGCTCGAATTCAACGATGTCGAACTTTATTACGACCATGTTTATGCGCTGAAGGGCGTCTCGCTCAGCCTCGATCAGGGCGAGACGGTGGCGCTGATCGGGGCCAACGGCGCGGGCAAATCCTCGATCCTGCGGGCGATCACCGGGCTGGCGCGGCCGCGCAGCGGATCGGTGCATTTCCAGGGCCGGCGGATCGACGGGATGCCGCCTTCGGATATCGTCAAGCTCGGCATCGCCATGGTGCCCGAGGGGCGGCGCGTCTTTCCCTACATGTCGGTGAAGGACAACCTGATGATGGGCGCGTTTTCGCGCTCCGACAAGGCCGGGATCAAGGAGACGCTGGAAAGCGTGCTCACCCGCTTTCCGCGCCTGAAGGAGCGCTTCGGTCAGGCGGCGGGCACGCTTTCGGGAGGCGAGCAGCAGATGCTGGTGATCGGGCGCGCGCTGATGGCGGCGCCCCGGCTGCTGCTGCTCGATGAGCCGAGCCTCGGCATCGCGCCCAAGCTGGTGCAGGACATCGCCCGCTCGATCGTGGCGATCAACCGCGACGAGGGGGTTTCGGTGCTGCTGGTCGAGCAGAACTCGCGCATGGCGCTGAGCATCTCGAACCGCGCCTATGCCCTGGCAACCGGCAAGGTGGTGATCGAGGGCAACTCCAGGGATCTGCTGAACGACGAGCGCATCAAGGCCGCCTATCTGGGCGGCGAACTCTAAGGGCCGCGGCATGAAACTGCTGGTTGTCAATCCGAACTCGACCGTGTCGATGACCGAAAAGATCGCCACCGCCGCCCGCGCGAGCGCCCATCCCGATACCGAGATCGTCGCTGCCACCTCGCTGGGCGGGCCGCCCTGCATCCAAGGTTATCTGGACGGCGCCATCTGCGTGCCCCCACTGCTCGAGGAAGCGGGCCGGCACAGGGATGTGGATGCGATCATCGTCGGCTGCTTCGACGATACCGGCGTCGATGCGCTGCGCTGCGCCTTTTCGGTGCCGGTGATGGGGATCGGCGAGGCCGCCTATCACATGGCCGGCATCGTCGCCGCCAAGTTCAGCGTGGTGACGACGCTTTCGCGCTCGGTGCCGGGGCTGGAAGCCAATCTCGAGCGCTACGGGCTGGCGCGCAAATGCGCCCGGGTGCGCGCCACCGACATTCCGGTGCTGAAGCTCGAAGAGGGCGATCCGGCCACCATCGACAGGATCCGCGCCGAGATCAGCCTGGCGATCCGCGAGGACGGGGCCGAAGCCATCGTTCTGGGCTGCGCCGGCATGGCCGACCTGATGGCGCGGCTGTCCGACGAGTTCGGCCTGCCGGTGATCGACGGCGTGGCCTGCGCCGTCGGCCTTGCCGAGGGGCTGGTGCGCGCGGGGCTCGCCACCTCCGGGGCAGGCGCCTATTCCTGTGCCTGAAGGGCGGAGGGCGGAAGGCGGGTAGGTTATAGGTCTACGCCCGTCGGTATTTCGCATTTGCTATGAATGCCCCGTCAGCGGCCTTGGCCAAGGCCGTTGATGGGGCGGTGCATGGCGTCTGAGTCTTGCGGGTTTGACCCCGTTTCCTAAGGAGAGTCTGAACAACAGAGCTTTTGGTTCTCGTAGGTTTTCGATTGCCGCACGAATGCTTGGCGCCAGCCATTTTGAGACCGCTCACGCGGCGAGTTTTACCCTTGTTTTCCTGATTTCAGACAGACCCTTCGCGCGAGATAGAGGTTGGCCAGCGCCATGCATTGCCCGGCAGGGTTATGCGCAGCATGATCCCGAGAAGGGGGCTGAACATCCGCGCCTCGTTTTTGGCCACCCCGCGATAGCGCACCTTTCGGGGGTAAACCTGGCATTTGATGACGCGAAATACGGCTTGAGATCGAGACGCCGGCCGGCATGCGCCGGACCCTGGTGCGGGAACGCCTCTGGAACTGAAATCCTTCGCGCAGCGGCGCTTAAGGGGACCGTCAACAGGCCATCACCGCGACGGTGCCATTCTTTCCTTGTGCCCTGAACGCCGGGGAACGCATACTGGCGCGGATGGGACATGAAACTGGCGGCACGAACCGAAAGGCCAGGAATTGAAACCACCTCGGGCCAGCCTTGCCTCGGCTACCGAGCGCATGGAAAACCGGGGCAGACAGCGTTTGCCCGCGAGAAAGGACGCAAAGATGACCACTGTGTTCGCCGCTGCCACGCTTAACCACGTTTCGGGGTCGCCCACATTCGGCGATGCTGCCATGCGCGTCTTGTCACCAGGGGACTTTGCCGAAGCCTGGGATGAAATCACCGCATGGGAAGGCTACGCCCCCACGCCTCTGATCAATCTGGAGGGCCTGTCAAAGGTCATCGGCGTGGCCCGCCTGGATTACAAGCACGAAGGCCCGCGCTTTGGGCTGGGCAGCTTCAAGGCGCTCGGCGGGGCGTATGCGGCGATGCGGGTACTGAGCCGCGAGCTGTCGAACCGCCTGGGCCAAGAGATCGCGCCAGCTGACATTCGCGCCGGGAAATACAGGCAGGAATGCGCCAGAATCACTCTGGTATCCGCAACCGACGGCAACCACGGCCGCTCGCTTGCCTGGGGGTGTCGCCGTGTCGGCACCCGCTGCCGCATCTACATCCATGCTCAGGTGAGTGAAGCGCGTGCGCAGGCCATGCGCGACCTGGGCGCCGAGGTTATCCGGATAGATGGCGACTACGATACCTCGGTTGCGCTCGCGCGCCAGGACGCCGAGGCAAATGGCTGGTTTGTCGTCTCGGATACGTCGTGGGAAGGGTATCATGACCCGCCCCGCGACGTGATGGCAGGCTATGGCGTCATGACCCGCGAGGCTTGCGTGGCCTTGGAACAGGCCCCGACACATGTGTTCGTGCAGGGCGGCGTCGGGGGGCTGGCCGCCTCGGTTGCCGCATTCCTGCGTCAGTACTGGGGGGTGAATGCCCCGCGCTTGGTCGTGGTCGAACCCGAACTGGCGGCCTGTCTTCTCGCAAGCGCACGCGCCGGCGCGCCAACCGCTGTCAGGATCGCGGAAGAAACCGTCATGGCGGGGCTTTCATGCGGAGAGCCATCGCAAATGGCGTGGGAAATCCTGACCGAGGAAACCAGCGACTTTCTGACCATCCCCGACAGCATCGTAGGCCCGACAATGCGCGCACTGGCGCGGCCGGAATTCGGCGACCCGGAGATCGAAGCCGGGGAAAGCGCCGTGGCCGGGCTGGCCGCGGCAATTGCGGCGCGCCGATCCCGGGACCTGTCCGCCAGGCTGGGCCTGAACGAAACCTCGCGCATTTTGCTGTTCGGCTCGGAGGGGGTCACCGACCCCGAGGTCTTTGCCCGTCTCGTGAAGGGAAAAGGCCATGTCTGACACCAGACCCACCCGCCCGGATCGCGGTTTTCTGGAGGCCGAACATGCCGCCCGCACGGGCAGGGCGCAGGCCCTCATGGCCGAGAGAGGGCTGGCGGGCCTGCTGCTGATGACCGAGCCGGAAGTGCGCTATTTCAGCGGCTTTCATACCGCCTTCTGGCAAAGCCCGACACGTCCCTGGTTCCTGTTTGTCCCGATCGAGGGCAAGCCGATCGCGATCATCCCGGAAATCGGCGTGGCCCTGATGCGCCAGACCTGGCTGGACGACATCCGCAGCTGGAGCGCCCCGGCCCCGCGCGATGACGGCATCGGCCTGCTGGTCGGGCTCTTGTCGCCATTGGCACAATCGGGCGCAACAATTGGCGTGCTGAAAGGCCACGAAACCGCGCTACGCATGCCGCTTGGCGATTACGAACGCTTGCTGGCAGCACTGCCCGGCCTTGCCATTGCGGACGCGACCGACATCATGCGCACGCTGCGGATGGTCAAATCCGAGGCCGAGATAGCAAAGCTCCGCCATATCTGCGCCATCGGATCGGAAACCTTCGCCCGGGTGCCCGATCTGGCCCATTGCGGGCAGCCGTTCGAAGAGACCTTCCGCGCCTTTCGCCGCGAGGCCCTGGCGCAGGGGGCCGATGACGTTCCCTATTTGGTCGGGGGCGCAGATCAGGCTGGCTATCACGATGTGATCTCTCCACCCACGCGTCGCCCGCTGCGCAGGGGCGACATCATGATGCTCGATACCGGGGCCACATGGGACGGGTATTATTGCGACTTCGATCGCAACTGGGCGATTGGCTACGCCGATGACATGTCCCGGCGGGCCCATGATGTTCTGTGGCGGGCGACCGAGGTCGGCATTGCGGCTGCGCGTCCCGGCGCCACCTGTCGCGAGCTGTTTCAGGCGATGCGGGACGTTATTTCCGAAATGGATGATGAGGGCGGCAATATCGGCCGTCTGGGCCACGGGCTGGGCATGCAGCTGACCGAATGGCCCTCTCTTGCCGCCTTTGACCAAACGGTGCTGAAGGAAGGTATGGTGCTGACGCTGGAGCCCTCGGTGGGATACGGTGACGGGCGCATCATGGTCCATGAGGAAAACATCGTCCTGCGCCCGGACGGTGCTAAATTGCTGACCACCCGCACAGCGCCCGAGTTACCGGCGATCTGAGGGGATTGAAATGAAACTGGATTTTGAAACGGATGAGGGTATCGGCACCCGCGCCAACATGGGGGTGATCGTCCTTGAGACGGACGAGACGTTGGAACACGAATTCGCGCGGATGATGCGGCTACCGGGTGTCGCGCTTTACCATTCGCGTATTCCGATGGTGTCGGAAATCCGGCCCGAAACGCTGGCCCGGATGGAAGCCGATCTGCCAGCCTCGGCCCGGCTTCTGCCCGAATCGCTGGCCTTTGACGTGATCGGATACGGATGCACGTCGGGCGCAACCGTTATCGGATCGGACAAGGTCTCCGCCGCCATAAGATCCGTTTGTCCCACGGCCCGGGTCACCGACCCGCTGGCGGCGATCATTGCCGCCGCAAGACATGTCGGCGCACGAAGGTTGGGCTTTGTCACGCCCTATGTGGCCGAAGTGTCCGCGCGCATGTGGCGCAAACTGGAAGAGGCCGGTTTGGAAATCGCCGGGTTTGGATCGTTTGAAGAGGCCAATGACCATGTCGTCGCGCGCATCACCGAGGCATCCATCCTGAAAGCTGTCGAACGGGTGGCCCGGATGGCCCCCTGTGATGCCATTCTCATTTCCTGCACCAATCTGCGCTGCCTGAACATTTTGGACGATATGGAGGCCCGCACCGGGCTCGCCGTGATCTCGAGCAATCAGGCGCTGGCGTGGCATATGCTTCAGTTGGCCGGCATAAGCGATTCTCTGCCTGGCATGGGGCGGCTCTTTTCAGGGGTTGTTGCCGGCCCGGATCCGCACGCGAGTTAGCAACCGAATTCCTCAGGCGGCTTGAGGTGCCCGTTCTTGTCGTGACCGGCACAGGGCATTCGTGATCGTGACGCGCTTTCGCGCAAAGGCTGTGATGAGGCCTTTGTGCAGTTTTCCTTCTGCGCGCACACTTTCATCGAAAGTCTTCAGGGCCGGGTTGTGATGGCTTGCGGCATCCGCGGCCTGGAACTTCACATGCCTGAGGAGGCGCCTTCCGCCCGCGATAGAGTGTTTGCCGCGCATGGCGTTGCTGTCACCGGCGATGGGCGCAAGACCCGTGAGATCTGCGGCCTGTTCTGTTGGGCGCATCAATGGATAACTGTCAATCCCGGAGTAAAACTGGGCGAAATCGCGGTGTAAAACTGGGCCAGTCGATGTGATAGCGTGCCGCCCGCTGGATCGCGAGGCCCTTCAAAGAGCAAGCGCGTTCCAGGGGGCGTATCGGTCATGCCGGTACCTCTGACATCAGGCTCAGATAATTGGCCGGATCCGTCGCGTCGACGCGGGCTTTGGGAAGATATGGATAAATTTCCAGATCGAGCCGTGACGGGCGCGTGTCGATCCGGTTCAGAACCAGATGCTTCACCGCATCATACCCCCCTGTCGGTGAATGCAGGCATCCACCGGTCGGGAGAGGGATTGCCCCAGGTTCGGTCATATCTTCTGCATTTTTTCCCGGTGGTCACATCACAGCATCCGGAAATGCGCCCAGATCATTTTGGCCGCCAGCACCAGCAAAAGGACGGCAATGCCTTTCTTGACTTGTGCCGGGCTCAGTCGGTCGTTCATGATGTTTTGGCCGAAATAGCCACCCGCTGCCGCGGCAATGGCAACGGTGCCCAGCAAGGCCCAGTCCATGTCCGTAAAGCTCAGATAGGTGAAAAATGCGGCGCCCGAGGAAAACGGGATGACAAAGCTGATGGCGCGCGCAGCCTTTTTGGCATCGAACCCCAACAGGATCAGCGCCGGCATCATCAGCATACCGCCACCCACGCCCAAAAGGCCCGAGATCACACCGACAACGCCGCCGATCGGCCAGAGCAGCCAGCGTCTTGGCGTTTGGATCACGCTTGCGCGCCGGGTGAACAACATCAGCAGCGCCGCCACAATGAGGAAAACGGTCATCAGGTCGTGCACCCACATATGCGGCACGAACTTGCCGCTCCACGCCCCGAGCGGGGTGGCAACGAGCACCGCGATCACCAGCGGCAGGGCCGTGCGAACCTCCAGCACCCCGCGGCGAAAGTTCATCAGCGAGGCGGTCGAGGTCGTGGCCGTGTTGACAAACAGCCCGAGCGCGCGGGCGGGGTCGAACGGGATGCCGAGCATATGCAGGATCGGCACCAGCCCGAGCGCCGAGCCCACACCGCCCATCGCGAAAACCGTCGAGACCGCAAGCGTCAGCGCAAAGTAAAGACCATATTCGGCGGGGGCCACGGCTCAGCCCCTGATCGTGCGCCAGAGCGAACCGACGGTCAGACGGGCCGAGACGACAAGGCCGGTCGCGGCACAATAAAGCGCGGCAAGGATCGGAGGAAGAAGCCAGTCCCAGATCGTGGCGCTGACCGGCAGGGCGACGCTTTCGGGGGGTGCCTGAAACGCACCCTTGGCGAAACTGGCGGGGTTTTCACCGCCCATGCTGGCCGGGATCTGCAATTCAACATGGGAAAGCGCAGCCAGAGCGACGGCCAGAAAGACAAGCGCCAGCGCCCCCCCGATCAGCCCTTGCAAGGTCGCTTCCCCGATCAGCTGGCGTTGGGTCTGCCGACGGCTCCAGCCAACCGTGCGCAGGATTGCCGCCTCTTTGCGCCGCTCGGCCATGGCGCCGGAAAGCAGCGTGGCGATCAGCGCCGCCGCCGCCAGAGCACCGCCGAGAATCGCAATCCCGTGAAAGCGGCCGATGACCTGTGAGATGCCGCCGAAAAGTTGCAGCATCGAGCCGGATGAAACAATCGACGCCTGCGGCAGCCATCCGGCGATACGTTTCTTGATCGCCTCGGTCCGGTCGATATTCGCAACCTTCAGAAACACCTGATTGACCGCATCCGGGGGCAACCCGGCCAGGGCGCGCGCCTCGTTGATATCCATATAGAAATTGCTGGCAACGAACTGCCCGCCGCCCTGAATGTCCACCACGCCGGTGACGGTAAATTCCTGCCCGTTGAAGGTGACCTTGGCCCCCGGCTTGATCCGGTAAAAGGCGCCATAGTGGCGCTCGACCACGACCTCGTGGCTGGCAGGGCGGGCGATGCGGCCCTTGAACATCCAGTCGCGGATCTTCGCCGGGCCGAGATAGGGCGGCCCGGCGGCGAGGTCGAGCCCGCTGATCGTGTAAAACCGTCCCCGGCCCAGATTCCACAACAGCACAAAGCCGTTTGCGGCGGATACGCCATCTTCGTTGGCCAGCCGCTCCTGCTCCGTCCTGCTGATCGGCTGGGCCGAATAGGGCAGGATCACGCCCATTTGATCGGGCAGAGCCTGTTTGGTGGCGCTGCGCTGCACCAGCAGATCGGCGCTGAGGCTTTTGAACGGCAGGGTCGAAACATCGATGAAGGCCCGCCCCAGCACGTCGAGCAACAGCACCAGCGTCACCGCCATTGCGATGCCGAAAACCGTCAGCGCCGTGCGTTTCCAGCGGTGGCCGGCTTCGCGCGTCAGATAACGCCAGTGCAAGAGCGGGTGGGCCACGGCTCAGCCCCCGACCTTCGCGTCGAGCACCGCCTTGAGATCGTCAACGCTCCAGCTTCCCGAACCCAGGGCCCCAAGCGGGTTGGCCGCGCCCGATGGGAAGCTGAAGAATTCGACCGCCGAGCCATCGGCGCGCTTGAACTGCCAGGCCCCGTCGATCAGGATCAACAGTGGCACATGGCCCTGTTTTCCGGCCTTTTTTATCAGCGCCTTGCCGTCATCGGCTTCGGCATCGAATTCCTGCACCGCGATCTTGTCGCCATAGCCCTTGAGCAGGACGCGCACGGGATCGAGCGCCTTTTGCACCGGCCAGTGGCCAAGCGCGACGATATCGACATGCACCGGGGTGCCGGCGCGGGCGACACCTGTGCCAAGCGCGCCCATGCCGAGCGCAACTGTGCTGGCCGCCAGCGCGCCCAGAAGGGTTCTGCGGGTGATCATTGTTCTACCTTTCCGTTTTTCATTTCAAAGACGCGGTCCGCCTTGGCGGCGATATCCATGTCGTGGGTGACCATCAAAAGCGTGGTGCCGATATCGCGGGTGAGCCCGGTCAAGAGATCGAACACGCCCGCGGCAGTGGTTTCGTCGAGATTGCCCGTCGGCTCATCCGCCAGCAGAATCGCGGGCTGGTTGATGAGCGCCCGAGCGATGGCGACACGCTGTTGCTCGCCGCCGCTCAGCGCACCGGGGCGGTGGCTGGCGCGGGCCTCCATCCCGACCCGCGACAGCAGATCATGGGCGCGGACCTCGTATTCGGCCTTGCTCAACCTGTCGTCAAACACCACCGGCAGCAGCACGTTTTCCAATGCGCTGAGCGCCGGCACCAGGTTGAAGCTCTGAAACACGATGCCGATCTGGCGGCGACGGGTTTCGGCCATGCCCTTGTCATCGAGCGCGAAGATGTCGGTGCCGTTCAGCAGCACGCGGCCCGCATCGGGGGTTTCGAGCCCCGAGATCAGCCCCAGAAGCGTGCTTTTGCCCGAGCCGGACTTGCCGACGATGGCGGAAAACTGCGCCCTTGGCACGTCGAGCGACAGGTTGCGGATCACCTCGACAGAGCCATAGCTTTTGACAAGGTTTTCGGTCTGAATGGCGGGTTCGGTCATCGTTTTCACTTTCATTCGGCTCCAAGCAGCGTCCAGGGCTGCGCGCGTTTCAGGGCAGTGGCGATGCTGGCCGCAAGAAAGCCGACCGCAATCCCGCCAAGCCCGGCAATCGCGATCAGGCCGGGCGAGATATCCAGCGGCATGGTGACGATCTGGCTGCGATCGCGCGTGGCTTCGGGCAGGAAATGCGGCGTCGAGCTCAGATCCCAGGGCAGGTTGATGGTGATCTGGATCCCGCCGCTCAGCCGGGCGATGATCAGCGCCAGCACAATGCCGCCAAGGCTGCCGAGCACGGCCAGCACGGTGTTTTCCAGGATCACCTGCCAGGCGATCTGCCGACGGGTCCAGCCGATCGCCTGCAGCAGCGCCATTTCGCGCTGGCGCTCATTGACGGCCGAGGCGGTCGCGCGCAGAACGAACGCCGTGGAAAACAACCCCACCACAAGCGCAAGGATCAGGCCAAGCCGCCGGGACAGGAACAGAACGCTGTTCAGCGTATCCTGAAAGCTGAGCCCGCTTGAGATCACGGCGTTCTTTCCCAGGATCGCGCCGATGCCCTCGACCACGGCGCGCAGATCGCGGCTGTCAACCTTGATCAGCAGCTCATTGGCATCATCGGGGCCAAAAGGGTAAAGATCCTGCACATGCGGCGCATGAAGCGCGAGGTTCTGGGCCAGACGGATCGGCATGTAGACATCCGCGCGCACGACCTTGCCGCCGGTCGCCGCATCGACGATTCCCGCGACGGGGAATTTTCGCGTCCCGATCAACAGCCGGTCCCCCGGTTTCAGCCCGTTTTTCGCGGCATAATCGCTGTCGATCAGGATGGCGTTGCTGTCTGGCGTGATCGCCTCGCCCACGGTAATGTTGGCATTGAGATTGCCAAGCCCCGCCGGCCCGTCCTCGATCCCGAGAATGGATTTGTAGGGGTTGGGCGGCAGCTCCCACATGTAAACGCCGCGGGTAACGCTGACGACGCCTGGAAGGGCCTTGATCCTTGCGACCTCATCAGCGGGCAGCAGCGCATTGGGGTGCGGAAACACCAGCCCCTTCAGCGCCTTGGGGATGTCGCCGGAAAGCTGTGCAACGATATCGGCACCCACGCTTTTCATCGGCGCCTGCACGGCTTTGGAATAGGTGGTGGCAACCGAGATCAGGAGCACCGCCGCCAGCACCGAAACTCCGATGCTCAGCAGCGTCGCAAGCGAACGCCCGCGGCGGAAAAGCAGCTCATGCGTGAGATATTGCAGTCGGTTCACTTGCGAGGTTCCTTTCGGTTCGGCAGGTTTGCCAAGGGCGTGCCGTTTCGTACCGCCATGCAATAATGCGGATTCGGTGTCGCCGGTATGACAGCGATCATAACGTTTGCAACTTTTATTCTGCTAGCGTCGTGCCGACTTGGCCGCCGTTCCCACCCTTCATGGCATTTCCATTCCGGAAAACTTTCGGGCGTTAATTGCGGGCAGCGTAATTTTGGAGATACGCATGAAATCCGGCCTGAAACTGATCTTCATCACCCTGCCAGCCTTGGCCCTCGGTGGCGGTCTGTTGGGATATGTCATCCTGAACCGACACCCTCCCGCGCAACAGCCCGTTGCCGAGCGCGCAACCGCCGTCAGGATTGTCAGGGCCGAGGAAATTCCTCTAGCCCCGCGGATCACCGGATACGGACTGGTGCGCCCGACCCGTGTCTTTGAGGCCATCCCCGAAGTCGGCGCCACCGCCGATTATGTCAATCCGCGTCTGGAAAAGGGGGCGATCCTGCCGAAGGGGACAGTGTTGCTGAAACTGTCGCAGGCTGATTTCAAGTTGGCGGTGGCTCAGGCCAAGGCAAATATTCGCGCCGCCCGGGCCAAGCTGGACGAGTTGCAGATTTCTCGAAAGAACCAGCTTGCCGCGCTTGCGATCGAGCGTAAATCCCTCGCCATCAAAAGCCGCGATCTGGAGCGCGTGAAAAAACTCGTGGCCAGCGGAACCAACAGTCAGGCCGCGCTGGACGCGACACAGGCAAGCTGGCTGGTGCAGCAACAAAAGGTGCTGAACCTGAAGAATTCACTGGCGCTTTTGCCCACCACGCGCGAGGTGCAACAAGAGCAGATCGCGGTCAACCAATCCAAGCTGAAGACAGCCGAGCTGAATCTGGCGCGCACCACCCTGACCCTTCCGTTTGCCGCGCGAGTCTCGCAATCCACGGTTCAGGTGGGTCAGTTCGTGCGCGCCGGGCAGGTTGCGGCATCGCTTGATGGTGTCGGCTCCGCCGAAGTGGTGGCACAGGTCTCGATCAATGACATGCTGGGCCTGCATCGCACCGATCCCGCCGCGCAGGCGAAACCGGCGATCAGCCCCGAGGCGATGACCCGTTTTCTGCATGACATGGGCCTGCGTGCGGCGGTGCATTTGCGGCTGGGCAAACAGACGCTGTCTTGGCCCGCCGCGGTGGACCGCATCAGCGACACGATCGACCAGAAATCTGGCACGCTGGGGGTTATCGTGCGCATAGAGACAGCCTATTCCGGCGCCAAACCCGGCCAACGACCACCGCTGACCAAGGGAATGTTCGTCGAGGTAACGTTGAGCAGTCCTCCAATCAAGGGGATCGTTGTCCCGCGCAGCGCCCTTCGCCATGGCAAGGTGCTGATTGCCGACGCCAACAACCGGTTACGCCGCCGTGCCGTGACGGCGGGTCTGCTGCAGGGCGAAGTCGCGCTGATCACCCGGGGGCTGAAGCCGGACGAAAGGGTGGTGGTCAGCGCGCCATCGCCAATCATCGAGGGGATGCTGTTGCAGGCAAGCGAGGACAAGGCGCTTGAATCCGCGTTGCGGCACGCGGGACAAGTAAGATGATCCGATTTTTCGCCGCTCATCGCACCGTTGCCAACCTTTTGATGGTTCTGTTTCTGCTGTGGGGTCTGTTCGTCGGCCCGTCGCTGTTGCATGACACTTTTCCGCCAACCCAGCCAACCGATGTGGAAATTACCGTTCCCTATCCCGGTGCGCGCCCGGAAGATGTGGAAACCGCGATTTGCCAGCCGATCGAAAACGCGCTCGACGCGGTGACCGGGATCGACACCCAGTCCTGCGAAGCTCGCGAGGGGCTGGCGCGCGCGGTTGCGACGATGAAGGAGGGCGAAAACTTTCAGGCGTTCACGGCGGATGTCAAAACCGAAATCGACGCCATTTCCAATTTTCCCGCCAACGCCGACCCGGCCAAGGTGAAACCGTTGGGGCTGACCTCCTTCGTGGCGTCGGTGGCGATCACCGGGCCGAAATCACGCACCGATCTTGAGGCTTATGCCGAGCAGATCCGCACCCGGATGTTGCGCTGGGGCGGCATTCCCAAGGTGAACATCCGCGGATTTTCCACCCGTCAGTTGCGCATCGGCCTGCACCCCGCGGCCCTGCGCCGGTTTGGCATTTCGGTGTCGGACGCAGCCCGCGCGATCAGATCGGCCAGCCTCGATCTGCCCGCTGGCAGCATCAAGACCGACACCGAAACCCTGTTGATCAGGGTTGCCGAACAGCGCCAGACGCCGCAGGCGCTGGCATCGCTGATCGTGCGCTCCTCGGCCAGTGGCGGGCAGGTGCGCTTGGGTGACATCGCCGACATCAGCCGGCAATTCGAGCAAGACAGCGATAATGCGATCCTGTTTGACGGCAAGCCGGCCGCGGTGCTGGACATAACCAAGACCCGCGCCGACGACAGTTTGCGGGTCATCGACGCGGTGAAGGGTTTTCTTGCCTCGGCGCGCAAACAGGCGCCGCCGGGGGTGATGATGAAGGTCACTGCGGACGGCGCCAGCGTGGTTCGCACACGCCTCAACCTGGTCGAGCGCAACGGGTTGGAGGGGCTGGCACTGGTGTTCCTGGTGCTGTGGCTGTTTTTTGGGTTGCGGTTTTCTTTCTGGGTGGCGATGGGGCTGCCGGTGTCGGTGATGGGCGGTATCGCGCTGATGTGGTTGGCAGGCTATTCGATGAACATGATGACAGCGCTCGGCTTGCTAGTGGTGGTCGGGCTGCTGATGGACGATGCTATCGTGATCGCCGAAAACATCGTCCGATTGCGCGAGAAGGGCCTGAGCGCGTTTGAATCAGCGGTTCAGGGGACCGAACAGGTTTTTACCGACGTTCTGGCCTCGTTTCTGACCACGGCGATGGTCTTTGGCTCTCTGGCCTTTCTGTCGGGAAACATCGGCGCGGTTTTGCGCGTGGTGCCGGTGGTGATGCTGTTCGTACTGTCGGTGTCGCTGGTCGAGGCCTATCTGATATTGCCGCACCACCTGCTGCACACACTGGAAACCCCGCGCAGAGAGGGCGGGGTGCGCCACGCTGTGGAGCGTACAATGACCTTTACCCGCGAACGATTGGTCGGCCCGCTGGTCGATCTTTCGATTCGCTGGCGCTATCTGGTGACCGGTCTGGCCTTGGCCTTGCTGCTGGTCGCCGTCGGGATGGTGATGGGCGGATACCTGAAGATCATCGCCTTTCCCAAGCTTGACGGCGACACCATCGCGGCCCGGATCCTGCTGCCCCAGGGCACGCCGCTGGCGCGCACCAAAGTGGTCGTCGCCCGGGTTCAACACGGCCTCATGCAGATCAACAAGAGGCTCTCGCAGCAGCAGCCCGGCGGCGCGCCGCTCGTGCGCCATGTTTCAGTGTCTTACGGGCTGAACCGCGACGCCTTTGAAAGCGGGCCCAACGTGGCCACCGTCAGCGTTGATCTGTTGGCCTCGTCGGTCCGCACATTGACCTCCGATGCGATCATGGCCGCCTGGCGCAAGGAGGTGGGCAAGGTGGCGGATGTCATCAGCCTGAAATATGCCGAAACGCGGCTTGGCCCGGCCGGTGTCGCCATCGACATGCGGTTAAAAGGCGACGATCTGGCAAGATTGAAAAAGGCCTCGCTCGAATTGCAGACCTGGCTATGGAAATACAACGGAGTGACCTCGGTCATGGATGATCTGCGCCCCGGCAAGCGCGAGTTGCGGATCACCCTGGCCAGGTCCGCCGGCCCGATGGGCGTGACCGCCAGCCTGATCGCCGATCAGTTGCGCGCCGCCTATTACGGCACCACCATCAGCGAGGTTCAGATCAATGGGCAGCGGGTGGATGTGACCGCCCAATTTGACGCCCATGACAAGGGGGCGATGCGCCAGTTCGACAATTTTGTCATCACTCGCCCAGATGGATCGACGGTGCCGCTTTCCGTCGTGGCGCGGGTCAATATCGGCCAGGGATGGAACCGGATCAACCACGAGGGCGGCGTTCGCACGGTGACCATCCAAGGCACCATCGACACCCGTTTCGCCAACACCAACGCCATTCTCGGCGATACTCTGGCACGGTTCATGCCGGGCCTGCTGAAGCGGTATCCAGGCGTCAAACTGGATATCGAAGGACAGCGGGCCGAAGCCAAAAAGACCCAGAAATCCATGCTCAAGGGGTTTGCCATCGGCCTGATCGGGGTATTCTTTCTGCTGAGCTTTCTGTTCCAGTCCTATGTCGAGCCGATCGTCGTCATGCTGGTTATTCCGCTGTCGCTGATCGGCGCCATCTTTGGGCATATGGCGATGGGGCTGGATTTTTCGATGCCGTCGATCCTGGGTTACGTGGCGCTGGCGGGGGTGGTTGTAAACGACTCGATCCTGCTGGTGGATTTCGTCAAGCATGAACACGGCCCGTCCCTGACCGTGGCGGTGGCGGCGGGCAAGGCGGCACGGTCACGGTTTCGGGCCATCTTCCTGACATCTCTGACAACGATCGCCGGCCTGCTCCCGATCCTCTATGAGACCGACAAGCAAGCGCAGATTCTCAAGCCGCTGGTCACCAGCGTCACCTTTGGATTGCTAGCGTCCACCCTTGTCGTCCTATTTGTCCTGCCGGGGTTCTATGCGATTCTCGATGATCTGGGGTTGAGCACACTGGCGCGTGAGCGGCGCGAAAAATCTGCACATGATTGAGGTGTTCAGCCGCGCTCTATCAAGCGGAGCTTCAGCTCTTTCATCAGGCCCTCATCGCCGGAGACTCAAACAGATCTGCTTGCCCGTGGCCGGACGGGCTGGCGACCCTTGCCCGCGGAACAAGGCTCAACCCCCATTTGGACGTCCCGATAGGAACGGCTCAAGCCGGCGTTTCAACCGGTCTCGCTCGGGTTCGGCGGCGGCGAGGATATCCCTGATCTTCAGGAAATCATGCGCGCCGAATCGGTCAATTTCCGGGACGATCATCACATCGGGCCGCATTGTGTCTGCCATGAGCCGGGTGATCTCCTTTTGCATGATCTGGGTGCTGCCAAGGATCAGTTCAGCCGGCCCCGGTACCTTTTCAGAAAGTCTCTCAACTGGCATGCCGGTTACGTCCACCGCGACCAGTACGTCGCAGCCACGCCTGCGCACGTGATCCATCGGCACCGGGTTGGTATAGGCGCCGTCGATCATGATCCGGCCGTTCAGCCGGGGCGCCTCGATCACACCGGGAATGGCGATTGAGGCCGCCACGGCTTCCTCCATGTCTCCGGTTTCAAGCGTAACCTCGCACCCGGCGTGAAAATCGGTGGAGCTGACGGCAAACGGAATGGACGTGTCCTCGATGCGCTTTGCCATGCCCGGCGGCGACACCAGCCGCACCAGCCCAAGACCGTTTAATGAAACCGGGCGGAACAGGCCCAGATTGATGGGGTTTACTTTCGCCTCTCGCCCGACAGGCCAGAACAAGTGCCGCGCCGCCGCGCCGGGCGAGCCCAGAACCGAAAGCGCATGTTCGCGAATTTCGCTGCCGCTCAGACCCGACGCATAAGCGGCCCCGAGCAAAGCACCAATCGAACAGCCGGCGACGAATGACGGTTTGATCCCCAGCTCATCCAGCGCTTCCAGCACCACGATATGCGCCAGCCCACGTGCCGCACCCCCTCCAAGGGCCAACCCGATGCTCGGCACTGTCCGCGATCTGTTGCCCATTCCCTCTCCTGTCAGTTTGATTATTATCGCCCGAATCAAGGCCGTCACGTGTTAACGTATTCCTGATTGTGTCTCTAAAGTGATGGAAATTGATTTCAGGCACCTCCGGACGGGTTGAGTTTTGCGCCGGTCAGGCCATCATTCTCTTTTGAGGCCCTGCGGCAACTACTCTGACTGAGGGCGGTGTTGCCCAAAAGGGCCAAAGCGACACCGCCCGCATTTCAACGGCCTGCGCAATTCTTGATCGAGGGTTTGGCAGGCCGCGTGAAGCAAGGATGAGCGAATATTCGGAACCGGGGCCGATCGATTCTATTGGCCTTTGGTAAGCACCCGCGCGAGTATTTCTATACGCTATAAAAATAGCTCGGACGGAAAACCGGCAAAAATGACCACTTACCACGAAGCGCAAGGGGGATAATTAGGGGGATACAATAATCTCGAGTTACAATATATTGATAAAAAACAAATGGTTATATCTAATTGATGGTGCCCCCACACGGACTCGAACCGCGGACCTACTGATTACAAATCAGTTGCTCTACCAGCTGAGCTATAGGGGCATCGGGGCGGTGTTTAGCGGCTGGGCGGTGGTCTTGGCAAGCGTTTTCGACCCCGGTGGGGGCGTCGACAGGCCCAAGAGTCCGGACCCTAAATCGAAAAGCTGGTGCCACAGCCGCATGAGCTGGTTGCGTTCGGATTGTCGATGACGAAACGCGCGCCGATCAGTTCATCGGAAAAGTCAATTGTCGCTCCGGCCAGAAACGGCAGGGACACGGCGTCAACCAGAACTTTCTGGCCGTCTTTTTCCAGCACCAGATCACCCTTTGCCGGGGAATCCAGCTTGATGTCATACTGAAAGCCCGAGCAGCCGCCGCCTTCGACCGCGACGCGCAGGGGTTTGGCCTCGGCCGCGGCGGCGTTGATTTCGGCCAAGCGGGCAAAGGCCCGGTCGGTCACCTTGGGGGGCAGTGCAAGTTCCATCTGTCAGTGGCATCCGATTTGTTCTACAACTGGTCGCACATATATAGGCGCAAAGGCGCACAAGAACAAGATTGAGGACCAGAGCCATGCTGGCGGATTATGCCTGTGACCCGAAAAAATCACGCGGGCGCCTGCACCCGGAGCAGGAAAGCGCGCATCGGAGTGCGTTTCAGCGCGACCGGGACCGGATCATTCATTCCAGCGCCTTTCGGCGTCTGAAGCACAAGACACAGGTCTTTGTCGAGCACGAGGGCGACTATTTTCGCACCCGACTGACGCACTCGATCGAGGTGGGGCAGGTGGCGCGCACGATTGCCGGGGTTCTGGGCCTGAACCTTGACCTGACCGAAGCGGTGGCCTTGGCGCATGATCTGGGTCACACCCCGTTCGGGCACACTGGCGAGGATGCGCTGGCGGCGTGCATGGCCGCCTATGGCGGGTTTGACCACAACGCGCAGGCGATCAAGATCGTCACCTTGCTTGAGCGCCATTATGCCGATTTCAACGGGTTGAACCTGACATGGGAGGCCCTTGAGGGGCTGGCAAAACACAACGGGCCGGTGCGGGGCGAGGTGCCGGATGCGCTGGCGACCTATAACGCGGTTCACGATCTGGAGCTGGACTCATTCGCCAGTCTCGAAGCGCAGGTTGCCGCGATTGCCGACGATATTGCCTATAACAACCACGATCTGGACGATGGTCTGCGCGCTGGGCTATTTCACGAAGAGCAGATTCGCGAGTTGCCGATCATCGGGCGCGCCTATGATCAGGTCGATGCACTTTATCCCGAGCTGGATTTCATCCGCCGCCGTCACGAGGCGCTGCGCCGGGTGTTCGGCTTTATGGTCGAGGACGTCATCGACGAGAGCCGACGTCTGATTGCCGAGGCCGCGCCCCGTTCGGTTGACGCGGTTCGTGGCGCCGATCATCAGATGGTGCGCTTTTCGGCGCCGGTTTTCGAGGACCTCAAGGCGATCCGGGCGTTTTTCTTCAAGCATATGTACCGCCACTGGAAGGTGCGCCGCACCCGGTGCAAGGCGGCCCAAATCGTGCGCGAAATGTTCGCGATCTTCATGGACGATCCCGGCATGTTGCCGGACGGGTGGCAAAAATGGGGCGTCGGCGTCGAGACTGCCCGGCAGGCGCGGGTGATTGCTGATTATATTGCCGGCATGACCGACCGCTTTGCGATTGACGAGTATCGCAAGCTGGTCGATCCGATGTCGATGGGTTGAGTGCATGGATAGCAAGCAGGCCCTGCAATTGTTTGCCGCCTTGTTGGCAATCATGAACCCGCTGACGGTGGTGCCGATCTTTCTTGCCCTGACCGATGGATATAGCGCGGCGCAGCGGCGTGCCGTGGCGCTGGTTGCCTCGGTTACGGTGTTCATTTCGCTGGCCGTGGTTCTGGTCGGGGGCAACGGGGTGCTGCACCTGTTCGGGATCACCATCAATGATTTTCGTGTCGCTGGCGGGATCTTGATTTTCATCATGTCGCTCTCGTTGCTGCGCGCAACCCCCAGCCGGATGCGGCACCTCCCCGAAGAGGCGATTGACGCACAAACCCATGAGAATCCGGCGTTTTTCCCGCTGGCTATTCCGATGATGGCGGGGCCCGGCTCGATGACCACGGTGATCCTGTTTGGCAATGAATACACCGGCGCTGGGGGGGTGGCGGTGGCGCTGGTGGTGATCGCGCTGGTGTGCCTGATCATCCTGCTGACCCTGTCGCTGGCGCATTGGCTGGCGCATGAGGTGGGGGTGACGGGAATGAACATCATGACCCGTCTGATGGGGCTTATTCTGGCGGCGGTGGCAGTTGGCATGATTTTTGAAGGGCTGCGCGGGGCCTTTCCGGTCCTTGCTGGCTGACGGCGCGCGCGCACGCCCCGTGGTAAGATGACTTTCCCCACTGGATCACGCATTTGACCTGTGTTAGAGCGCAGCCAACCCATATTCCGGCGGCAATTGCGGATCGAGCAGATGAACCTTTTTTCAGACATCAAGACCGTTGTTCTCGAAGCGCTGGAGGCGCTGGTGGAGGCGGGCCGGTTGCCAGCCGGTCTGGACTATGGCGCAATCACGGTCGAGCCGCCACGAGACCCGCTGCACGGGGATATGGCCAGCAACGCCGCGATGGTTCTGGCTCGTGCCGCCGGGCAAAAACCACGCGATCTGGCCGAGGCGCTGGCCGGGCAGCTGCGCGCAGAGCCCGCCATTGCCGCGGTGGATGTGGCCGGGCCCGGGTTTTTGAACATTCATCTTTCGCCGAACAAATGGCGCGGGATCCTGCCGGTCATCTTGCAAAAGGGTGCCGACTTTGGGCGCTCGGAGATGGGGCAGAACAAGCGGATCAACATCGAATTCGTCAGCGCCAACCCCACCGGCCCCCTGCATGTGGGGCACACCCGGGGGGCGGTGTTTGGCGATGCGCTGGCGGCGCTGCTGGATTTCGCCGGGTTTCAGGTGACGCGGGAGTATTATATCAACGACGGCGGTGCGCAGGTCGATGTGCTGGCGCGGTCGGTCTATCTGCGGTATCTTGAGGCCAATGGCCGGGCGGTCTCGTTCGAGGACGGGACCTATCCCGGTGATTACCTGATCCCCGTCGGTGAGGCGCTGAAGGATAAATACGGCGATTCACTGGTGGATCAGCCCGAGTCCGCATGGCTGGCGGAGCTGCGTCTTTTCTCGACCAACGCGATGATGGATCTGATCCGCGAGGATTTGGCGGCGCTGGGCGTGAAGATGGACGTCTTTTTCAGCGAAAAATCCCTCTATGGCACTGGCAAGATCGAGGCGGCGCTGGCGGTTCTGAAGGACAAGGGGCTGATTTACGAGGGCTACCTTGAGCCGCCCAAGGGCAAGCGGCCCGAGGATTGGGAGCCGCGCAAGCAAACGCTGTTCAAATCGACCGAGCACGGCGACGATGTGGATCGTCCGGTGCAGAAATCGGACGGCAGCTGGACCTATTTCGCCCCGGACATTGCCTATCATTATGACAAGATCGCGCGCGGCTTTGACGGGCTGATCGACGTTCTGGGTGCCGATCACGGCGGCTATGAAAAGCGCATGAAGGCGGCGGTTCGCGCGCTCAGCGATGCCCGGGTGCCGCTTGACATCAAGTTGACGCAACTGGTGCGCCTGTTCAAGAATGGTGCGCCGTTCAAGATGTCCAAACGCGCCGGCACATTTGTCACCCTGCGCGATGTGGTCGATCAGGTCGGGGCGGATGTCACCCGCTTTGTGATGCTGACGCGCAAGAACGACGCGCCGCTGGATTTTGATTTTGCCAAGGTTCTGGAACAATCCCGCGACAATCCGGTGTTTTATGTGCAATACGCCCATGCCCGGATAAACTCGGTCTTGAAAAAAGCCGCCGCGGCGGGGATTGCTTGCGATCCCGCCCATCTGCGAGGGGCGGACCTGTCGGAAATCGCCCATGCTTCGGAGCTGGCGGTTCTGAAGAAGCTGGCGGAATGGCCGCGCCTGCTGGAGCTGGCCGCCCGCCACCATGAGCCGCATCGGGTCGCGTTTTACCTCTATGATCTTGCCAGCGTCTTTCACGGTCTGTGGAACAAGGGCAATGATTTGCCCGAGCTTCGTTTTCTGCAAGAGTCATATCCGCAACGCTCGGCAGGAAAAATGGCCCTTATAACAGCAGTTTCCATTGTGATTTCAAACGGTCTTGGTATTCTAGGCGTAACCCCGGTTGACGAAATGCGATAAAAGCGCAGCGGCAACGACATACGGGGGATATTGCAGGCGCATCCACAAGATATGCGATGTGATCAAGAGGCGGGCAAATGGCGGAGCAGTCGTATTACGGGTATGACACCCCCGAAGCTGAGGTGTCGTCAGGGCAAGGGATATCGGTTTTCACCAGTTGGATCGGTGGATTGGTCTCGGTCGGGCTGGTTGTGGGCCTTGGAGTCTGGGGCTACAGAATCTCGGTTCGGGACGTCACCGCGGTCCCTGTCATCCGGGCCATGGCGGGCCCGATGCGGGTTCTTCCCAGCGATCCCGGCGGCGAGACGATCTCGTATCAGGGACTTGCGGTCAATCAGGTGCAGGCCGCCGGCGGCGTTGGTGCCCCCCCCGATACCGTGGTGCTGGCACCCAGCCCAGTTGATCTGACGCCGGAGGATATTGCCGTTGCCCAGTTGAAGCCACGGGTGCATGAGACGCGTCTGGCCCAAGCCCCCAGCAATGTGCGGGACGTCAGCGCCGCCACCCGCGGCCCCGAGGCCAATGCCGACAGTCCGCAGGCGGCGATTGACCGGGCGATGCAGATTGCGGTCAGCGAGGCGGTGGACATGACGGCGGTGGCCAATGTCGCGCGCCTGCCGGGGGTCAAACATTCGCCGCGCCCACGGGCCCGGGTGCGGGTGGCGACGCTGGCGCCGTTGCTGACCGGCGGGGCCAAGGCATCGGTGACCTCATCGGGTAGTGGCCCCGTGGCCACCCTTCCCGATAGCGCGTCCACGGCGGCGCTGTCGGCGGTGGATGTCGATCCGGCCTCGGTCGTTTCGGGCACCTTCATGGTGCAGCTCGGGGCGTTTGACGATCGCAAGACGGCGATTGACGAGTGGAACAGCATCGTTGGACGTCAGGGCGACCTGATTGGCGGGCGCAAGCGCTATATTCAGGTGGCAAAAAGCGGCGGGCGCAGTTTCTACCGCCTGCGGATGGTCGGGTTTTCCTCGCTCGGAGATTCGCGCCGCTTGTGTTCGGCGCTGTTGGCGCGGGGCACGCCCTGTATTCCGGTGACGGCGCGCTGATGAGCGTCGGCGCCGCGATCTTTGGCTGCGCGGGGACGGTTCTGAGCAAGGATGAGGCACGATTTTTTGCGGCCGCGAACCCGCTGGGGTTCATCCTGTTTGCCCGAAATCTGGAGACTCCGGCGCAGATTTCGGCGCTGACGGCGGATCTGCGCGCCTCGGTCGGGCGCGACGCCATCATCATGATCGATCAGGAAGGCGGGCGGGTGGCGCGCCTGCGCCCTCCACAGTGGCTGGAGTGGTTGCCGGCGCTCGAGCAGATGGCCCGGACAAGGGTCGGGCAGGGCGCGCGGGCCATGTGGATCCGCTATCGTCTGATTGCTGATGAGCTGCGCCACCTTGGCATTGATACCAACTGTGCGCCGATTGCCGATGTTCCGGGCGCGACGACACATTCGATTATCAAGGACAGGTGCTATGGCGGCGACGCCGATACCGTGGCCAAGGCGGCCCGGGCTGTGGCCGAGGGGCTGCTGGCTGGCGGCGTGCTGCCGGTTCTCAAACACATCCCCGGCCACGGGCGCCCGAACGCCGACAGCCACCTTGAGCTGCCCTTGACCGAGGCCTCGGCGGCCGAGTTGCGGGCGGTGGATTTTGCCCCCTTTGCGGCGCTTTCGGACCTGCCGCTGGGGATGACGGCGCATGTTGTTTATGCAGCCTTTGACCCGCTGCGATGCGCCACCCTGTCACCGCGCATGATTGGCTTGATCCGGGACGAGATTGGCTTTGACGGACTTTTGATGACCGATGATCTGTCGATGGCGGCGCTGAAGGGACCGCTGGCCCGGCGGGCGCGTGAGGCGATTTCGGCGGGCTGTGACGTGGTTTTGCATTGCAACGGCGATCTTGCCGAAATGACGGCGGTGGCGGCGGCGGCGGGGCGGCTGGGACCGCGGGCGGTGGCGCGGGCCGCACGGGCGATGGCACGGCGGGTGCCCGGCCCGGAAATAGAGCGCGACTCCCTCTTGGCGGAGCTCTCAGAGCGGCTTATGGTGTCGGGCGATGGACAAAACACACCCTCTTGATTCCGATGGCTTTGGCGCGTCAAACGAAATCGAAGCGCGGCTCAGGGCCGAGGCGCTGATTGTTGACGTGGACGGGTTCGAGGGGCCGCTCGACCTGCTTCTGACCCTCAGCCGGACGCAAAAGGTGGATTTGCGCAAGATTTCCGTTCTGCAGTTGGCAGAGCAATATCTGGCCTTTATTACCCGCGCTGGAATGCTGAGGATCGAACTGGCGGCGGATTATCTGGTGATGGCCGCGTGGATGGCCTTTTTGAAATCGCGCCTGTTGCTGCCCCCCGACCCCGAGGATGCGGGGCCGAGTGGCGAGGAGCTGGCCGCTCATCTGGCCTTTCAGCTGGAGAGATTGGAGGCCATGCGTCGCGCCGCGGCGCGCCTGATGGGGCGCGACCGGCTGGGGCGGGATGTTTTTGCCCGCGGCCTGCCCGAGGACATGCGCGCGGTGCGCCGGACCGAATATCGGGCAACGGTTCTGGACCTTATGCAGGCCTATGCACGAGTGCGCACCCGCGATGATTTTGAGCCCCTGACGCTGAAGCGCGAATCGATCTTTACCATGGAACAGGCTTTGGAGCGGATGAAGTCGCTGCTGGGCGAGGCCGTGGAGTGGGGGGATATTTCGCGGTTTCTGCCCGAGGGCTGGACGGAAGACCCCAAAAAACGCCGCTCGGCCACCGCGGCGACATTTGCGGCGTCTCTGGAACTGGCCAAGCTGGGGCAGATCGAGCTGCGACAGCACGAGACATTCGCGCCGATCATGCTGAGACGAAAGGAGGCCTGAGTGGAGCCCGACAGCGCCGAAATGCACACCGCCGAAACGCCCGGCGAAAGCCTGTTTCAGGCGCCGCCCCTGGCCGAGCAGGAACGGATGGTCGAGGCGCTGCTGTTTGCCTCGGCCGAGCCGCTTAGCCTGGCCTATATGCAGGAGCGGATGCCCCATGGCTGCGACGCGGCCGAGGCGCTGGCGCTGTTGCGTAAACGCTATCAGGGGCGCGGCGTACAGTTGATGAAGTTGGGCGATGGCTGGGCCTTTCGCACCGCCCCCGATCTGTCGTTTCTGATGCAGAAAGAACGGGTCGAGACCCGCAAGCTGAGCCGCGCCGCGATCGAAACCTTGGCGATCATCGCCTATCACCAGCCGGTCAGCCGGGCCGAGATCGAGGAAATCCGCGGGGTCTCGGTCTCACGCGGAACGGTAGATCTGTTGATGGAGCTGGACTGGATCAAGCTGGGGCGCCGACGCATGACCCCGGGTCGGCCGGTGACCTTTATCGTCACCCAGAATTTTCTGAACCACTTTGGCCTTGAAAGCCCCCGGGACCTGCCGGGAATACGCGAGTTGCGCGATGCCGGCCTGCTGGATAACCGTCCGCCCCCTGTGGCCATGCCGGGCGTCAGCGGCACCGATGAGGCCGGGGATGACGAGGATTGGGACGACCCCGGGGCCGGGCAGGACGAGATGTTCTGACCCCCCGCAAGGCCGGGGCGCGGGGCAGGGGGCGCAAAGGCGGCAGGTCGCCGGATTTTTTTGCCCCCCGGCGGGATTTTTGATCTCGATCATGGCCAAAAACACGTCACGGTTTATGAGAAACGCAAGGTTCGTGAACACGGACCGGCAAGACGGGACCGGAGACGGGACCCGACGAGCCGACCGGCAAGGCCAGATGTCTTGCCCTTCTCCTCGCAGGCGCGGTGCCGCCTTGCAGATTCAGATCGGCGGGGTTTCGTATCTACGATTCGGATAGAGGGGCTCCGCCAGTCATAGACTGAATGGAGTAGAAGCATGTCTCATCAAATCTGGCTTTTGATCCACCCGACATTTGGCGTCCTTGGCATGGCCGCGGCGCTGTGGGTGTTCGTCGAGGCCCTGAATGTCAGCGAGACCAACATCGACAGAATGCGCTCGGCGGCGATTCTGTCGAGCGTGCTCATCTGGTTGGCCTATCTGGCAGCGGGGTATTTCTATGTGTTCTACTACGGTGCGGACAAGGCCGTCATCAAGGCGGGACCCTGGCCCTGGGCGCATGGGTTGTTCATGGAGTCAAAAGAACACCTGTTCTTTATCGTGCTCTTGTTGGCGACATTCCTGCCGATCGCGGCCTCGGCCAAGGTCTATGCCAGCAAGGCGGCACGGTCGCTGGTCCTGTGGACTTCGGGATTGGTCGTCTTGTCAGCGCTGGCGATGGAAGGCGCGGGTGCCGTCATCGGAATGGGCGTAAAAGTGGCCCTTTTGGCGAAAATGTAAGGAGCAGGAAAATGTCTGTCAAACAAGCGCAAGGTCCTGAATTGATGAGCCCGAATGTCACCGGTTTTGGTATCGCCTATTCGGTGGCGGTCATCTTTAACGCGTTGTTGATGATGCTGAAAGAAAGCTATCCGGCGGTGCATAACCTGATGGCGGTGGTCGGCCACCACTGGGTCACGCACGGGGTGCTGGATCTTCTGGTCTTTCTGATACTGGGATACATCATCGCCGCGCGCGGCGTTCAATGGGACGGCGGCAAGCTGGCGGGATGGGTCGCAGGATCGACGATCCTGGCGGGCCTGTTGATCGTGGGCTTTTTTGTCATCGTTGGTTAGGGCGCGATGGCAAGAAGGGGCGCTCCTCCGTGGTGCTGCGGGGGGGCGCCTTTGTTCAGCTTCTGAAATGTTTCGATAATTTCAGTCCCTGCCCCTGATAGGTCGAGCCCATCTCGGCGCCATAGAGCGTCGTTGGCATGGCGCACATGCGTTCAAACACCAGACGGCCGACGATCTGCCCGTGTTCCAGCGCAAAGGGGGCCTCGTGGCAGCGCACCTCCAGAACCCCGCGTGAGCCGTGCCCACCGGCCGGAGCGTGGCCAAAGCCGGGGTCGAAAAAGCCGGCGTAATGGACGCGAAACTCACCCACCATGGCCAGATAGGGGGCCATTTCGGCGGCATAGAGCGGCGGAATATGCACCGCCTCGCGGCTGACGAGGATGTAAAAGGCATCCGGATCAAGGATGATTTCGCCGCTGTCGCTGTGCAGCTCTTCCCAGAAATCCCGCGGGGCGTAGTGGTTGATCCGGTCAAGGTCGATCACGCCGCTGTGGGCCTTGGCCCGATAGCCGACCAGGGTTCTACCCTTGGGGCGCAGATCGACGCTGAACCCCAGACCGTGGTCGATATGGGCCTCGCCCGAGACCAATGTTTCGCGCGCGTGCAGCGCGGCCAGTGCGGCGTCGTCGAGAGTGGCCGAGCCGCAGGAAAAGCGGATCTGGTTCAGGCGCATCCCCGGGCGCAGCAGAATGGAAAACGAGCGCGGGCAGATTTCCGCATAAATCGGCCCGTGATAGCCGGGGCTTACGCGGTCGAACTCGACCCCTTCGTCGGTAATCAGGCGGGTCAGCACATCCAGCCGCCCGGTCGAGCTTTTGGCGTTGGCCACCGCGCCGATCTGATCGGGCAGGGCGAGCTGTTCGATCAACGGAACGACATAAACGCAGCCCTTTTCCAGAACCGCTCCGGTGCTGAGGTCGATCGTGTGCATCTGAAAGTCGGCAAGGCGATCAGCGACCGTGCGCCCCGGCCCCGCCAAAAAGCTGGCGCGCACCCGAAAGGCGGTCGATCCGAGGCGCAGATCAAGGCTGGCGGGTTGGATCTGGGCGGCGGAAACTGGCGGCTGGCCGAGGATTTCGCCCCGCTCGATCATCTTGCCAATGGATTGTGCGGGCAGAACGCCGGTCTGGATTTCGCTCATCGGGCGCCCCCTGATTTTTTGCGCATCCGAGGGCGATCTCTCGCCCCGAGAGAGGCCGCTTTGGGGGGCGGCGGCCCGAATCCGGTGCATGGTTGGTCGGGCTAGCAGGGTTCGAACCTGCGACCTCTCGTCCCCCAGACGAACGCGCTACCAGACTGCGCTATAGCCCGACGTTTGGCTGTTATACGGGATTTGCCGGCAAGGGCAAGCGGGAAAGCGGCGAAAAATCGGGGCGGGGTCAATTTGCCTCGACACCTGCCGCGACCCGGTCCCTGAGGGTGGCGAGACGCGCGTAAAGATCGCGAATGCGGGCCATGCGGGCGTCGTCATCAAAGTTCACCGGCGCGGGATCGGGGGGGGTGGAGGCACTCCCGGAAGCGCCCTCAGCAGGGATTTCGGTGATGGTTTCGGGGCCAGCCTTGAGTGCGGGCTCGGGTTCTGCCGTCTCGGGTTCGGGCGACGGCGACGGCTCGGCTGCGCTCGGTTTGGTTCCGCTCGGCTGGGTTTGGTTTGGCTCGGCTTCGTTCGAGGTGGTTTCGTTATGCTCGGTTTCGTTCGGAACGGGGGCCGGAGTCTCGTCCGGTCTTGTTTCGGGTCCGGGCGGTTCGCGGACCACCGAAAGCGGGTCGTTTCCCAACGAGCTGACGTATTTAACCCCCTGTTCTTTCAGGACTTTCTGGACACCTTTGATGGTCAGCCCGTCCTCGTGCAACAGGCGGCGGATGCCGCTGAGCAGCAGCATGTCGTTGCGTCGGTAATAGCGCCGTCCGCCAGCCCGTTTGACCGGTTTGATCTGGGAAAAGCGGCTCTCCCAAAAGCGTAGCACATGGGCCGGGGTTCCCAGCCAGTCCGAGACCTCGCTGATGGTTCGGAATGCGTCAGGTGATTTTGCCATGGCCTGCCCGCCCGGCCTAGCGCCGGTTTCCGGCCGCCACGCGTTCCTTCATCAGGTGGGACGGGCGAAAGGTCAGAACGCGGCGCGGCAGGATCGGCACCTCTTCGCCGGTCTTGGGGTTGCGCCCGATCCGGGCGTTCTTGTTGCGCACGCTGAAGGTGCCAAAGGACGATATCTTGACATTTTCTCCGGCGACCAGCGCGTCGGACAGATGCTTGAGAACGGATTCCACCAGCTCGGCGGATTCATTGCGGGACAGGCCCACTTCGCTGAAAACGGCTTCGCTGAGGTCCATGCGCGTCAATGTTTTACCCATCATTCAAATTCCCCCCTAGGACTATGCTTGAAAGATAGAGAGAAAGGGAATTGAGAGTCAAGTTCAACATCTTGGAAACAGGCGATAAATTGCCGTTCCCGCCTACCAGCGCAGGACCACCGAGCCCCAGGTGAGGCCACCACCGATGGCTTCGGCAACCAAAAGGTCGCCCGGTTTGATCTGTCCGCGGGCCGCGCCGACCGATAGCGCGATGGGGATCGAGGCGGCGGATGTGTTGCCATGATTCTGCACGGTGACGACGACGCGCTCCATGGGAACATGCATTTTCTGGGCGGTCGCCTTGATGATTCTCAGGTTGGCCTGATGCGGCACGATCCAGTCCACGTCCCGGTCTGTCAGCCCGGCCTTGGCCAGCGCCGTCTCGGCGGTCTGGGCCAGTTTCTGCACGGCATGTTTGAAAATCTCGGGGCCTTCCATCTTAAGCACGCCGGTGGTCTGGGTCGAGGATACGCCACCATCGACATAGAGCAGTGAATTGAAGCGCCCGTCCGAATGCAGGTCGGTGGCCAGAATCCCCTGATCGTTCGGCCCGCCGGTGCCCTCGGATGCTTCGAGGATCACCGCGCCGGCACCGTCGCCAAACAGCACGCAGGTCGAGCGGTCCTGCCAATCCATGATCCGCGAGAAGGTCTCGGCGCCGATCACCATCACCCGCCGGGCTTGCCCGGAGACGATCATCGCATTGGCGTTGCTGAGGGCAAAAACAAAACCCGCGCAGACCGCCTGCAGATCAAAGGCAAAGCCGTGGGTCATGTCCAGCGCCGCCTGCACCTTGGTTGCGGTCGAGGGAAAGGTCTGATCCGGGGTCGAGGTGGCCACGATCACCGCGTCGATCTCGTCCACGCTGAGAACCGCATCGCGCAATGCCGCCCGTGCCGCGCGGATGGCAAGGTCCGAGGTCAGCTGCCCCTCGGCGGCGAAATGACGGCGCTCGATCCCGGTGCGGGTGCGGATCCAGGCGTCGCTGGTGTCCAGCGTTTTTTCAAATTCGCTGTTGGGAACGACGCGCTCGGGCAGGTAATGGCCGACGCCCTTGATGATCGCACGATGGGTTTGCATGAAATTCCGTTGTCCTGTCTGGTTGCCCGTCTGTTTGCCCCGTCCGGCTGTCCTGCCCGGGTTACCCCCTCCGGCTGCCGGTCAGGGTGTCTGACTGACTATTGTCGTCCGCGGCGAGGCGGGATGCAACCCGTGCCGCCAGCTTTTCTGAAAACCCGTTTTGTGCCAGTCGAAAGGACAGCCCGACCGCCGCGGCAACGCCGGTTGTGTCGGCGTCGCCGTGGGACTTTATGACGGTGCCGTTGAGGCCCAGAAAGACACCGCCATTGACCCGGCGCGGGTCGATCCGGCGGCTGAGGCGGCGCAACGAGGTCAGGGCAAAGAGCGCGCCGATGCGCGACAGCGGGGTGTGGCGAAAGGCCTGCGCCAGCAGGCGCCGCACGAACGAGGCGGTGCCCTCGGCGGTTTTCAGCGCGACATTGCCGGTAAAGCCGTCGGTGACGATGACATCGACCCGGTTTGAGGGGATATCGCCGCCCTCGACAAAACCGACGAAATCGAAATCATTGGCTGTTGCGGCTGCGGCGACCATCTCGGCGGCTTCTTTCAGGCCGCTGCGCCCCTTGTTTTCCTCGATGCCGACATTCAGAATGCCGACGCGCGGGCGGGCCAGAGCAAGGCCGTTGCGCGCGTAAGAGGCCCCCATCAGCGCGTATTGCAGCAGGTCGTTGGCGTCGGCGCGGACATCGGCGCCCACATCCAGCATGACGTTGAACCCCTGCGGATTGGCCGAGGGCCAGAGGATGGCGATGGCCGGGCGGGAAATGCCGGGCAGCTTGCGCAGCCTTATCATGGACAGTGCCATCAACGCGCCGGTGTTGCCGCAGGAGACCGCAACCGAGGCCTCGTGATTGCGCACGCATTCAATGGCGTGCCACATCGAAGTGTCCTGACCGTTGCGCACGACCTGACTGGGCTTGTCCTCCATCGTCACGGCCTGTGGCGCGTGGCGGATTTCGCAGATTCCGGCCAGTTGCCGACGCCGCCTGACAAGGGGGCGAAGGCGGGCTTCGTCCCCGTGCAGGATAAACCGGATACTCGGGTTCTGGCTGGCGGATTTGGCCAGACCGGAAACAATGGCTGCCGGGCCGCGATCCCCGCCCATGGCATCGACGGAAATGACTGTTCCGGGTTCAGAGCCGGGTTTGCCGTCTGCTCCGGGTGTCATGCGACGATGCCTCCGGCCGCGGGATTACGCGGCGTCTTCGTCCAGGTCGATATCGTCCGCCTGGGCAATGACCTCGCGCTCGCCGTAATGGCCGCAGGACGGGCACACATGATGCGGGCGCTTGAGCTCACCGCAGTTCGGGCATTCGTTGGGGTTATCAGCCACCAGAGCGTCGTGCGACCGGCGCTGGTTCCGGCGGGAACGCGTGATTTTATTCTGTGGGACAGCCATGTCACAACCTCGGTTTGGGGGCGACAACGCGCCCGGTTTTCGGCCCGCCGCAACAAGACGTCATGCACAGGCATAACGGCTTGCCAACGCGGGTTGGAAAGGAAGCCGCGAAAATAGCCGGAAAACAAAGTTTCGCAAGCCCTTTTTCCATATTCAGGGTCATTCCTTCAATTTGTCGCGCAATGCGGCCAGAGATGCAAAAGGTTTTACCGGCTGATCGGCATTCTCCGCCGACTCGGGGACGGAAATGGCCGAGTCTCCCAGCGTTGCGCCGGGCAGACGCGGAAATTCGGGCAAATGGAGGGCCAGCGACTCGGTCATGATTGCGCCAAGGTCGATCTGTGATTCGAGCGGGTCCCATTCGTCGTCGCCGTCAAATTGGGTGTCCTCATCGGGGTTTGGCTGCGGCGGATCGGCCAGCAGGCGGCGCCGGATCGGGGTCTGGATACGCGTTACGACCGGCTTGGCGGTGATGATGCAGGGCTGGGTGACAGTCGCCCCAAGCGTGGCCTCAAGCAGCCAGTCGGTTTCTCCTATCGGGCGGAGCGTGCCCTCAAAACGCAGTTTTCGGAGGCCGAGCAGATCGAGAAAAGCCGCGATCTCGGCGCAAAAGGTCGCGTCGGGCACAAGGCAAAACGGGTTGTCGCCGGTGTCCTTCAAGGTCCGAACCGCGATTTTGTCGGATCTGGCGGCCATGCTTGGGTCCTCGCTTGGGTCCTTGGGGCCGGGGCTCTCTCCGGCATTTGACATTTTTGGGCCACCCCCGGCAGATAAATCTGCAATATGCCCCAACTTTCTTGCGTGTTTGCCATGTGTTCGATAAGCCCACAAGTGGGATTTGCAATGACGGAGACGAGGGTCACATGGCAAGACAGCGGCCAACAGCGGGAGTCTGGGGTGGAGTCGGGTTGCGGCACGGTCTGCTGGTTCTGGCGATGGCCGGCCTTTTGAGCGCCTGCGCGGCGACCTACTCGAACCACGGCTATGCGCCCACCGACGCCGAGCTGAAGGCGATCTCGGTCGGCGTGGACAGCCGCGACTCGGTTGCCAAGGCGATCGGGCGTCCGGCCAGCACCGGCGTTTTGTCGGACAACGCCTGGTATTACGTGTCCAGCCGGGTGCGCCATTTCACCTATAATGCGGACAAGATCGTCGACCGGCAATTGGTGGCGATCAGCTTTGACAAGCGCGGCGTGGTCAAGAATATCGAGCGATTTACCCTTGCCGATGGCCGGGTGATTGCCCTGAATCGGCGCATTACCACCACCGGGATCAAGCGGGTGTCCTTTATCGGTCAGATGTTGCGCAATGTCGGGCGGGTCAACCTTGCCGACCAACTGCCCGGGGGCTAGGGCATAGACCCGTCAAATTCGGGTGCCGCGCGGTTTTCCGCTGATCCCGGCACCCGCAACAGCTGCGATGAAACGCGCTGTCAGCCGAACTCGGCCATTGCCTCAAGCTGCGGGCGCAGCTTGCCGATGTCATAGCCGGCCTTGGCCGCGGTCTGGATGATCTCGTCCACCGGCAGGCGCTCGGCATGGGCCAGCGCCCAGCACACGGTCGAGCGCGTGCCCGAGCGGCAATAGGCGAGGATCGGCTTTTTCGCGGTGTCGATGGCCTCGGTCTGCAGCTCGACATTGGGCATGGTAAAGCCGCGCGACGAGACCGGGTTGTAGATGAAATCTAGGCCCAGACGGTTTGCTTCGGCTTCCATGAACCTTGCGTGCAGTGCCGGGTCGATCTCTTCATCCGGGCGGTTGCAGATGACGGTCTTGAACCCCTCGGCCTTGACGGTGACAAGATCGGCCTCGGTCAGCTGTTCGCTTACGCTGTAATCCGGGGCCAGCAGGCTAATTTTCATCGGGTGCTGTCCTGTGCATGAAGGGAACGTCGCGCCGGGGCGAATCCTCTTTTTTGTCCTCTAGCGGCATGTCGCATCTGCCCTAGAGCGCGTCAACCGGCAGTTTGAGATAGGATGTGCCATTGGTTTCGGGTTCGGGCATGTGACCGGCACGCATGTTGACCTGCAATGAGGGGATGATCAGGCGCGGCATTGCCAACTGGGCGTCGCGGTCGCTGCGGGTCTTGACGAAATCATCCTTGGTGATGCCATTGCCCACATGGACGTTGTGCCGCTTTTCCGCGCCGACGGTGGTTTCCCAAGCAAAATTCTCGCGCCCCGGTGCCTTGTAGTCGTGACCGACGAAAACCCGGGTCTCATCGGGCAGGGCCAGGATTTTCTGGATGGAATCATACAGCATCTCTGCCGAGCCGCCGGGGAAATCCGCCCGGGCGGTACCGAAATCCGGCATGAACAGCGTATCCCCGACAAAGGCGGTGTCCTCGATCAGGTAGGTCAGGCAGGCCGGGGTGTGGCCGGGGGTGTGCAGGACGTCACAGCGCATCTGGCCGATGTGAAGGTCATCCCCCTCTTTCAGCAGCGCGTCAAACTGCGAGCCATCGCGCTGAAATCTGGTGCCTTCGTTAAAGACCTTGCCAAAGGTTTCCTGAACCACGGTGATCTTGTCGCCGATGCCGATCTTGCCGCCCACGGCCTCTTGGATATAGGGGGCGGCGCTGAGGTGGTCGGCGTGGACGTGGGTTTCCAAAATCCATTCCACCTCTAGGGCTTTTTCCTTGATATAGGCGAGGATCCCGTCGGCAAAATCGGTGTTGGTGCGGCCGGACGCATAATCGAATCCGAGGACTGAATCGATCACCGCGCATTTGCTGCTGTTTGGGTCCTGAACGACATAGGAAATGGTGTTTGTTGCGTGGTCGAAAAAGGCTTTGACTTTGGGCTGCATGGGGCTCTCCTTGGCTGTCTTTCCGGTATAGATGGTGATATTTTCACATATATCAATATTGATAACTATTAATTTTTTATTGCCGGCATCGGGATTTTTCCATATGGTTCCGAGCAAGAGGTTAGCATGAATACGGAATCGGAAAAAGAGACGTTGGAAAACGCAAGACTGGTCGAGGACCTGCACGCCAGCGCCGACGAGGCGGCGGCATTGATGAAGACGCTGTCCAACACGGCGCGTTTGATGATCTTGTGCCAGCTGGTCGAGGGCGAACGCTCGGTCAGTGAGCTGGAAAAGCATCTGGAGACCAAGCAGCCGAATGTCTCGCAGCAGCTGGCGCGCCTGCGTATGGAGGGCTGCGTCAACACCCGTCGCGACGGGCGGACCATATATTACAGCCTTGCCGACACGCGCGTCGCCTCGGTGATCCGCAATTTGCATCAGACCTTTTGCCCGGTCAATGACGGCCCGACCTCGGCCGGATGATTTGATCGAGGTCAAGGCGCCGCTCTGATCTGCCGTTCTACTCTGGCCCCCAAAGGGTCTGAGAGGGATCTGGGGGGCCATGAAAAGTCAGGAAAAACGCAGAAACCAGCTAACGGCGCGACTTGCCGAGTTGACCGCGCGACTTGAGGGCATCGAGGAGGTGCTGGATGTGGCGCCAAACCCCGACACCGCCGAGCGCGTGTCTGAACGCGAAAGCGACGAGGTTCTGGAAGGGCTGGGCGGCGTCGGCGAGCAGGAAATCCGCATGATCAAAGCGGCGCTGGCGCGCATGGACGCGGGCAGCTATGGTTATTGCGTGGAGTGCGGTGAGGCGATTTCCGAAGAGCGGCTGGACCTTGTCCCCTACACCCCGTTCTGTCGGGATTGTGCGACCCGGCGCTAGGTCGACCAGCCGACCACAGGAAAGGCCAGACAATTACAAGAAAGGGAAGACACATGGCATTTGAAAACATCAAGATAGCCATTGAAATGCTGATGGACCAGGCCTCGGAGACCCCGGAGGACGCCCATCAGATTTACGAGGAAGTGCGCGAGAAACTGGCCGAACTCAAGGGGCTTGGCCTGCCACTGCCCGCTGATCTGGTGGCGCTGGAACAGAAGCTGGAGGCCGAATTCAAGTCTGAGACGCGGGATTGAGACGGGGGATTGGGATTGCGAACCGAAACGGCGAACCAAACCGGCGGGCTGCGCACCAACGTCCGTCCGTCGCATAAAGCCGGGGCCTGAAACGGGGGCCGCTGCAGCCCCCGCCCCGGTCTGTCGTGTCCGGCAGGGCAGGGGTCAGATCTTTTCCTGCGTGTGTTTTTTCAACTCGGCCCGGGCGACCTGCATGCGGTGAACCGCGTCCGGCCCGTCAGCAAGGCGCAGCGTGCGCACATGCGTCCACTGGCGCGCCAGTGGCGTGTCCTGCGATATCCCCTGACCGCCATACATCTGCACCGCCTCGTCGGTGACCTTCAGGGCGACCAGCGGTGCCACCACCTTGATCTGGCTGATCCATGGCGCAGCCGCCCGTGCGTCGCCCTGATCCATCATCCAGGCCGCCTTCAGGCACAGCAGGCGCGCCTGTTCAATCTCCATCCGGCTGTTGGCGATGATGTCAAAATTGCCGCCCAGCTTGGCGATCGGCTTGCCAAAGGCCTTGCGCTCGAGCGCCCGTTTGCACATCAGCTCCAGCGCCTTTTCGGCCTGCCCGATGGCCCGCATGCAATGGTGAATCCGGCCCGGCCCAAGGCGGCCCTGCGATATTTCAAAGCCGCGCCCCTCGCCCAGCAGCAGGTTTTCCACCGGCACGCGCACATTGCTCAGGCGGATGTGAAAATGCCCGTGTGGGGCGTCGTCCTGCCCGTAAACCTGCATCGGGCGCAGCTTCTCCACGCCGGGCGTGTCGGCGGGCACCAGCACCATCGCGTGCTGCTGATGTTTGCGCCGACTGGGGTCCGGGGTCCGGACCATGACAATATAGAGCGCACAGCGCGGGTCACCCGCGCCCGAGGCCCACCATTTTTCGCCGTTCAGCACATATTCGTCGCCCTCCCGCAGGCAAGACATCGAGATGTTGGTGGCGTCCGATGAGGCCTCGCCCGGCTCGGTCATCAGATAGGCCGAGCGGATTTCGCCGGCCAGCAGCGGTTTCAGCCAGCGCTCTTTCTGGGCGTCATTGCCGTAGCGTTCGAGCACCTCCATGTTGCCGGTGTCCGGGGCCGAGCAGTTGAAAACCTCGGCGGCAAGATGGGATTTGCCCATTTCCTCGGCCAGATAGGCGTATTCTACCGTTGTCAGGCCAAACCCCCGGGCGCTGTCGGTCAGGAAAAAGTTCCACAGCCCGGCGGCGCGTGCCTTGGCCTTCAGCCCTTCGAGGATTTCGGTCTGGCGGGGGGTATATTGCCAACGGTCGCCGACATTCACCTCGGCCAGAAATTCGTCGTCCAGCGGTGCGATCTCGTCCTGGACCATGGCCTTCACCTTGTCCAGAATCGGCTGCAGCCGGTCGGTTATTCCAAGATTCATCATGGGCTTGTCCTTTGGTCGTTTGTAATGGCTGTGGCCCCCAGCGCGCCGAGGGCCATGGTGACGATTTCGTGTGCGATTCGCTGCCGGTCGGCGTGGCTTTCGTCGGGGCGGGGACTGTACCAGTAGATGGTCGAGTTCAGCATGGTCAGCGTCGTGTGCAGCGTGTAGGAGAGTGTCCCGTAGTGAAACTCGCCGCTGGCGCGTCCCTGCCTGAGGACGTCGCGGAACATGTCCTCAAAGGCGCGGCGATCGGCGATGAATTCCGCCATCAGGGCGTCGTTGCCGGGGCTCAGCCGGGCGCCCTTGCCAGCGGTGATATGCAGGTGCAGGCTGTCAAACAGCGCCTTTTGATAGGCCTGTTCCTCCATCATGTTCAGCGCATGGGCAAAGGCCATCTCGCGGAATTTTTGCCCCGGCGGCAGAGCGCTGTCATAGGCCGGGCGGATGACCGCAAAGTTAATTTCCATGGCCCGTTTGCGCACCGCGTGCATCAGCTCGGATTTCGAGCCGAAATAGTGATAGATCCGCCCCTTGGTGGCGCCCATGTGCCGGGCCACGTCATCCAGAGAGGTGCCGGAATAGCCTTTTTCCATGAAACAGGCGGCGGCGGCGTCCAGAACCTGCTCGGGCGGCGCCTTGGGGCGTTTTTCGGGGGAGGCTGATACCACGATCCTGAGGGCTCTCTCTAACTGTGTTCGGTGCTGCGATTTGGTCTTTACAAGTGATGGCGAACAGAAACATACTGATTGGTATGTTGTCAATCTATGGATTGGGAACGCCGGATTGAAAGCGCCGAAAATGGGCGCGCCGAAATGGATGCGGTTGAATCGCAGGGGGGATGAGATGAACTTGAACCAGCTTTTCGGGGTGACCGGCAAGGTCGCGCTGGTCACCGGGGGCGGCACCGGCATCGGCCGCATGGTGACCGAGGCTCTGGCCATGGGGGGCGCGCGGGTCCTGATCTGCTCGCGCAAGCTGCCCGCAGTCGAGGCGGCGGCGGATGAGATTAACGCCCTTGGGATGTCCGGATCGGTCGAGGCCTTTCAGGGCGACGTTGGCAGCGAAGCGGGAATTGACGCTATCGTTGCCGAGCTGCGGGAGCGCACCGGGCGGCTGGATATTCTGGTCAACAACGCCGGAATCACCTGGGGGGCGCCATTGGACGAATTTCCCCACTCAGCGTGGCAAAAGGTCATGGGCGTCAACGTGGCCGGGCTGTTTCATCTGACTCAGGCGCTGTTGCCCGACCTCAGGGCGGCGGCCAGCGATGCCGATCCGGCGCGGGTCATCAACCTTGGCTCGGTGATGGGCTCGGTTGCCATGGGGGATGGTGCCTATTCCTATGCGGCCTCAAAGGCGGCGGTGCATCAGATCACCCGTATTCTGGGCAAGGAGCTGGCAGGTCAGCGCATCACCGTTAACGCCTTTGCGCCGGGGCCGTTCCGCTCGAAAATGACGGCGTTCGCCACCGCCGACGATGCCATGGCCGCCAAGGTTGGTGCCGATGTGCCGCTGGGGCGGGTGGGCGCGCCCGAGGATATTGCCGCCGCCACCCTGTTTCTGTGCGGAAAAGGCGGCAGCTATGTGACCGGCGCGGTCCTGCCGCTTTGCGGGGGGATCCATCTTGAGACGGCGCCCAACCTATTCCAGTCGGCATTGGAGTAGGCGATGGTCTCGATCGAGGAATTCGTTGCCCTTTCTGGCCAGATGCTGGGGCATTCGGACTGGCTGTTGATCGATCAGGCGCGCATTGATGCCTTTGCCGATGTGACCGAGGACCACCAGTTCATCCACGTGAACCCCGTCCGCGCCCGCGCTGAGACCCCCTATGGCGGGACCATCGCGCACGGGTTTCTGACCCTGTCGTTGCTCAGCCATCTCGGTCATCAGGTTTTTCCCGAGATCGGCGACAAGGAAATGACCATCAACTATGGCCTCAACAAGGTGCGGTTTCTGAACCCGGTGCCGGTGGGGGCGCGTATCCGTGCCTCGGTCAGGCTGCTGGAGGCGGTCGAAAAGCAGCCTGGGCGCTATATGTGCCGCTATCAGAGCACCGTTGAGATCGAGGGGATCGAGACCCCGGCGCTGGTGGCCGAGCAGGTGGTGCTGCATGTGATGAAAGAGGCGGCTGAAAAAACCGCCAAGGCAAAGGGGGCCGCCGGTGACTGAGCACGCGCAGGATGATCAGATCGCCGCCCTCGGTCCCTATCTGGCGGCGCATGTGCCGGGGTTCCAGCCGCCGGTCTCGGTCTCGAAATTCGGCACTGGCCAGTCAAACCCGACCTATCATCTGAAGGCGCGCTCGGGCGAATATGTGCTGCGCGCGCAGCCCCCCGGAAAGCTGTTGAAATCGGCCCATCAGGTGGACCGCGAGTATCGCGTCATGCGGGCCCTCGGGGAAACCGATGTGCCGGTGCCGGCGATGATCCACCTTGCCGATGCGGACAACCCTCTGGGGCGGATGTTTTTCGTGATGGATTACCTGCGGGGGCGGATCTTTTGGGATCCGGCGCTGCCTGAACTGGACCGCTCGGAGCGCCGAGCGATCTATGACGGCATGAACAAGACACTGGCGGCCCTTCACAACGTTGATGTCGCTGCCGTCGGCCTGTCGGATTTCGGCCGCCCGGGGAATTATTTTGCCCGCCAGACCGGGCGCTGGGTCAAGCAGTATCGCGCCTCGGTCATGGTACCGAACCCCGATGTGGACCGGCTGATCGATTGGTTGCAGGCCCATATGCCCGCCGATGACGGGGTGACGACGCTGGTTCACGGGGATTATCGGCTGGACAACATGATCTTTGCCCCCGACAGTGCCGAGGTCCTTGCGGTGTTGGACTGGGAGTTGTCCACCCTCGGTCACCCGCTGGCGGATCTGGCCTATCAATGTATGCAATGGCGCCTGCCGCATCAGGCGGGAATGCGCGGCCTTGGCGGGCTGGATCGGCAGGCGCTTGGCCTGCCGGATGAGGACGAATACGTTGCCGCCTATTGCGCGCGCCGTGGCATCGACAGGATCGAGAACTGGAATTTTTATCTGGCTTTTGCGTTTTTCCGCCTTGCCGCAATCCTGCAAGGAGTCGTGCGGCGGGCGCATGACGGCAACGCCAGCAACCCGACACGGGCACGCGAAATGGCCAAGGCCATTCCGGTGCTGGCAGCGATGGCCAACCAGCTGTTCTGACAGCGACAAAGCAAAGGGGACAGGGATGCGATTTGACGGAAAAACGGTGCTGTTAAGCGGCGCGGCCGGGGGCTTTGGCAGCCGCGCCGCCGAGGTCTTTTCCGAGCGCGGCGCATTGCTGGTGCTGTCCGACCTCGACGGTGATGCGCTGCAGGCGGTAGCCGAGGCGATGCCGGGGGATGTGGTCTGGCTGGCCGGCGATGTGCGCGATCCGGCCAGCCATGATGCGCTGGTGGACCTCGCCCTGTCCAAGTACGGACGGCTGGATATTGCGGTGAACAATGCCGGAATCGTCTGTCCCATGCAGCGCATCCCCGAGACCGATCCGGCGCTGGCCCGTCAGGTGATCGATGTTGACCTTATGGGGGTTTTTTATGCCCTGCAGGCGCAACTGCCGGTGATGTCCGCGCGCTTTGCCGAAGAGGGCACCCCGGCGGCGATCGTCAATATCGCTTCGGCGGCAGGTCTGGTCGGCTCGCCGTTTCTGGGGATCTATGCGGCGGCCAAGCACGGGGTTATCGGCCTGACCCGCTCGGCGGCGGCGGAATATGGTCGCAAAGGGGTGCGCATCAACGCCGTCTGCCCCTCGTTTGCCAATACGGCGATGCTGACGGATTATCTGGATGCGGCCCCGGCCGGGCGCGAGGCGGCGGAAACGGCGCTGACCCGGGGGATTCCCATGGGGCGGATCGGGCAGGTGGACGAGGTGGTGCAGGCGATCCTGTTTGCCGCCCACGCTGACAACAGTTTCATGACCGGCGAGACCCTGTCCGTCGATGGCGGTCTTGCCGCGGTTTGAAGGGGAAAGAAAAGATGACCGAACTCAGCCAGAATGTCTCGCTTGCCATCAACGCCGGGGTGGCGGTGATCACGGTGGACAACCCGCCGGTCAATGCACTGGGCCTTGCCGTGCGACAAGGTCTGGCCAAGGGAATTTCGCTTGCCGGTGGTGATCCCGAGGTCAAGGCGGTGATCCTTATCGGCGCCGGGCGTACCTTTCCGGCCGGGGCCGATATCCGCGAGTTCGGTACCCCGCCGCAGGCGCCGCTGCTGCCGGACGTTTGCCAGTCGATCGAGGATTGTCCCAAGCCGGTGATCGCGGCGCTGCATGGCACCGCACTGGGCGGTGGCTATGAGATCGCGCTGGCGGCCCATTACCGGATTGCCGATGCCGCGGCGCGCCTTGGTCTGCCCGAGGTCAACCTCGGCCTGTTGCCGGGCGCTGGCGGAACCCAGCGGATGCCGCGCCTGACCGGGGCGGCACCGGCGCTGGATATGATGCTGTCAGGAACGCCGATATCTGCGGCCAAGGCGCTGGAGATCGGGGTTCTCGACGAGGTCTGCGACAGCGGCGATTTGCCTGCTGCCGCACAGGCCTTTGCGGTGCGTCTGATCCTTGAGGGGGCGCTGGTGCGTCCCACCAGCAAGCTGGGCACGGGGTTTGCTGACATGGCCGCCTATGATGCCGCCATTGCTGAGCGTCTGACCCGGTTGCAAAGCCGGGCCCGCGGGCAGAAATCGCCGTTCAAGATCGTGGATTGCATCAAGGCTGCCGCGCGCGTGCCGTTTGACGAGGGGATGCGCCTTGAGCGCGCCGCCTTCATGGAGTGCCTTGCTTCGGACCAGTCCAAGGGCATGATCCACGCCTTTTTTGCCGAGCGTCAGGCCGCCAGAATCCCCGAGGCCAGCCGCGCAAAGCCCCGCCCCCTGAACCGTCTGGGCGTGGTTGGCGGGGGCACCATGGGGGCCGGAATCGCGGTGGCGATCCTGAACGCGGGCCTGCCGGTCACGATGATCGAACGCGACGCGGACAGCCTTGCGCACGGGCGCGCCGCGGTTGAAAAGGTGTTTCAGCGAAACGTCGCCAAGGGCCGGATGAGTGCGGCCGAAAAAGACGCCGCGATGGGCCGCTGGCAGGGCGCTACCGATTACGCGGCCCTTGGTGACGCGGATCTTGTCATCGAGGCCGTGTTTGAGGACATGGCGGTGAAACAGCAGGTCTTTGCCCGGCTGGATCAGGTCACGCGGCCCGGCACAATTCTGGCCAGCAACACCTCGTATCTGGATATCAACACCCTTGCAGCCGGGATCTCGCGGCCCGGGGATGTCATCGGGCTGCATTTCTTTTCCCCGGCCAACATCATGAAGTTGCTGGAGATTGTCGTCCCCGCAAAGGTTAGCGACGATGTTGTCGTCAGTGCGTTTGCGCTGGCAAAAAAACTGGGCAAGGTGGCGGTGCGCGCCGGGGTGTGCGATGGCTTTATTGGCAACCGGATGCTGGCGACATACCGGCGCGCGGCCGATTACATGGTCGAGGACGGCGCCTCTCCGTATCAGATCGACGCGGCATTGCGTGCCTTTGGCTATCCCATGGGCCCCTATCAGGTCAGCGATCTGGCCGGCGGCGATATCGGCTGGGCGACGCGCAAGCGCAAGGCACCAACCCGGCCGCCCGAGGAACGCTATGTCGAAATCGCCGACCGGATTTGCGAGCGGGGCTGGTTCGGGCAGAAAACCGGACGCGGCTATTATCGCTATGACGAAGGCGCGCGCACCGGCGTCGAGGATCCCGAGGTTCTGGCAATCATAGATCAGGAGCGCGCCAAAAAGGGGATCACGCCGCGCACCTTCAGCGATGCTGAAATCCAGAACCGCTATCTGGCGGCGATGATCAACGAGGGCTGCAATATTCTGGCCGAAGGAATCGCGTTGCGGCCTCTGGATATCGATGTGACGCTGATTTACGGCTATGGATTTCCGCGCTGGCGGGGCGGGCCGATGAAATATGCCGACATGGTCGGGCCGGAGGTGATTCTCGGGCGGCTGCGGGACTATGCACGCGAGGATCCGCAGTTCTGGCGCGCCTCGGACCTGTTGGTGGACCTGGTCGCCGAGGGGAGCAGCCTTGACGATCTGAACAAGCGGACAGAAGTGTGACAAACCTGACGGGAGCCCCGAAATGGACCTGAGCCTGAGCCCTGATGAGCGCGCCTTTCAGACCGAGGTCAGCGACTGGTTACGCCACAATCTCGACCCGGCGCTGGCGGACAAGGTCCGTCGGGGCCAGCGCCTGACCAAGGCCGATATGGAGGGCTGGCACCGCACTCTCAACGGTAGGGGCTGGCTGGCGCCCCATTGGCCCAAGGAATACGGCGGCACCGGCTGGTCCCCGATCCAGCGCCATATTTTTGAAGAGGAATGTTGCCGCGCCTATGCCCCGCGCGTCGTCCCGTTCGGCCTGTCTATGCTGGCGCCTGTCCTGATCAAATACGGCAGCGAGGCGCAAAAGAAGACCTGGCTGCCGCGCATTCTGGATGGCTCGGACTGGTGGTGTCAGGGCTATTCCGAACCGGGGGCGGGCTCGGATCTGGCCAGTCTCAAGATGCGGGCCGTGCGCGAGGGGGACCATTATATCCTGAACGGGCAAAAGACATGGACGACGCTTGGCCAGTACGCCAACATGATTTTCTGCCTTGTGCGCACCTCAAACGAGGGCAAACCACAGCAGGGGATTTCGTTTCTGATGGTGGATATGACCACCCCCGGTGTCGAGGTCAGACCGATCCTGCTGCTTGAGGGCACGCATGAGGTCAACGATGTCTTTTTTACCGATGTGCGGGTGCCGGTGGAAAATCTGGTCGGAGAGGAAAACAAGGGCTGGACCTATGCCAAATACCTGCTGACCTATGAGCGCACGAATATCGCCGGGATCGGCTTTTCCATGGTGGCGCTGGAGGAACTGAAACAGATCGCTGCCGATCAGCACCGCGCCGGGCGCCCGCTGGCGCAGGACCCGCTGTTTGCGGCGCGCATGGCTCGCGCCGAGATTGCTCTGAACAACGCGCGGATCGCCAATTTGCACATCCTGTGGAACGCTGCGCAGGGGGCTGGAAACGACTCGGGGAACGGGGCCTCGGTAGGGGTTGAAAGCTCGATGTTAAAGATCAAGGGCACCGAGATTCGCCAGCAGATCGACGCCCTGAAACGTCAGGCGCTGGGCGCCTATGCCGCGCCCTTTCAGCCCGAGGCGTTTGAGCCGGGCTATAACGGTCCGACGCTGGGTCCCGATTACGCCGCCCCCGTCGCCCGGCAGTATTTCAACAACCGCAAGATCAGTATTTTTGGCGGCTCAAACGAAATTCAGAAAAACATCATCAGCAAGATGATGCTGGGGTTATAGCATGGATTTCCAACAGACCGATGAGCGGCGGATGCTGGCCGATACGCTGACGCGCTTTGTCGCGCAGGATTACCCGCTGGACGCGCGTCTGGCTGCCGGCGCCGGGGTTCCGGGATACGCCCCTGAAAAATGGCGGGCGCTGGCCGATCTCGGCGTGCATGGGGCGTTGTTTGACCCCCGGGACGGCGGCTATGGCGGTGCAGGGTTTGATCTGATGGTGGTGTTTGAGGCCGTCGGACGCGGCCTGATCGTCGAGCCGTTGCTGGCCAGTGCGGTGCTGGCCGGGGGTGCGCTGGCGCAAGCGGCAGACCCGAAAACGAAGTCGGGGCAAAAAGAACATCTCGCCGGGCTGGTTTCGGGCGAAAAACAGGCCACCCTTGCGCATTTTGAGGCCAATGACGGCTGGGATCCGACCCATATCGAGACCACCGCCCGAAAAACCGATGGCGGTTGGGTGCTGAACGGGAAAAAATCCGTGGTGCGCGCCGCCGAAAGTGCCGATTTTCTGATCTGTTCGGCCCGGAGCAGTGGCGTACCGGGGGATAAGGACGGGCTGTCTCTGTTTTTGCTTGAGATGGACGGGCCAAAAGACGGGGTTACCCTGCAAAGCAGTCAGACCATTGATGGCGGGCGGGTCAGCGATATCACGCTTGGCGATGTCACCCTGCCGGAAACGGCGCTGATCGGGCGTGCCGGGCAGGCGTGGGCACCGCTGCAATCGGTGCTGGGGCGCGGGGTCATGTGCCTCAGCGCCGAGGCGGTCGGCCTGATGGATGTCATCCGCGACATGACCCTTGAATATCTGCGCACGCGCAAGCAGTTTGGCCAACCGATTGGCCGCTTTCAGGCGCTGCAGCACCGCATGGCCACTCTGGTTCTGGAGATTGAACAGGCCCGCGCCGCGGTCATCAACGCCGCCGCCGCGCTCTCTGGCGATACCACCGACGGGATCGCGACCGCGCGCGCCCTGTCGGCGGCGAAATATACCGTTGCCGAGGTCGGCACCCTTGTTGCCGAAGAGGCGGTGCAGATGCACGGCGGCATGGGCATGACATGGGAATACCCGCTGGGCCATTATGTCAAACGCCTGATTATGATCGGCCACGAGATGGGCGACGGGGATTACCACCTCAGCCGCTATATCCGGCTGGGAGAAGCGACATGAGCCAGCCGGTCCTGATTGAACGTACCGGCGTGGCGCTGAGGGTGGTCAACAACGCTCCGAAAACGCGCAACGCCCTGTCTCCGGAATTTTACGACGGGCTGATCGCGGCCCTGAACAGTGCTGCGGATGACCCGGGAATTGCGGCGGTGGTGCTGACCGGCGCGGGCGGATATTTTTGTGCGGGCGGCAATCTGAATGTCCTGAAAACGCGCGCCGAGATGTCGGTTGACGCGCGCATGGCCGCCATCGGACGGTTGCATGAGGTGATCGCGGCGATCCGCGCCTGTCCGCGCCCGGTGATCGCCGCAATCGAGGGGGGCGCAGCGGGGGCCGGGGCCTCTCTGGCGCTGGCCTGCGATCTGATCGTGGCCGCGCGCAGCGCCAGTTTCTCGATGGGCTACGTTCGGGTCGGACTGACCCCGGATGGTGGTGGTACGTCCTTTCTGTCGGAATTCGCCCCGCGCCAGTTGGTCAACGAGATCCTGATGCTTGGCGACCGGATATCCTGCGAGCGCCTGTTCACGCTGGGGGCGGTTAACAGCCTTGCCGAGCCGGGGCAGTGCGAGAGCGTCGCGCTAGAGCTGGCCGAGCGGCTGTTTCGCCGTGGCCCCGAGGCGCTGGCGACGATCAAGACGCTGGCGCAGTCGGCGCGGCAAAACGATCTGACCCGGCAGATGCAGGCCGAGCGTGTTGCCATGGCCAATGCACAGGGCGGAGCCGAGGCGGCGGAGGGTATCTCGGCGTTTTTGGCCAAGAGAGCGCCGGATTTCAGCCGCTTTCGCGCGTGACACACATGTCACACTGATGCGGTAGAAGGCCGCGAATCAGATCCTGCCGTTATGGAGACCCCCATGCACCCAGCCGCTTTTGCCAATCCCGGTCGCTTTTTCAAGGGCAACCTGCACACCCATTCGACCCTCTCTGACGGGGCGCTCGAGGTTGCGGAGGTTTGTGCGCGCTATCGGGCGCAGGGCTATGATTTCCTTGCGCTGACCGAACATTTTGTCGGGCTTTTCGATTACCCGATCGCCGATACGCGCACCTTTCGTCAGGACGGGTTCACCACCATTATCGGGGCCGAGCTGCATTCCGGTGCCATGGACAATGGCGCGCTCTGGCATATTTTGGCGCTGGGTCTGCCGTTGGATTTTGCTCCCTCCAATTCGCCGTTTTTCGTGCCCGTAGACGATCAGGAAAGCGGTCCCGAGATTGCCGCGCGGGCGGCGGCGGCGGGGGCCTATGTCGTTCTTGTGCATCCGGAATGGTCGGGTCTGAGCGAACGGGACGCGCTGTCGATCAGGGCGGCCCATGCGGTCGAGGTCTACAACCACGGCTCCGAGGTGGAATGCGATCGCGGGCGCGGCCTGCACACGGCGGATTTTCTGGCCAATTCCGGCCGTCGGCTGGATTTCATCGCCACGGATGATGCGCATTTCCACCATGATAATTACGATGCTTTTGGCGGCTGGACCATGGTCAAGGCCGAGGAAAACACGCCGGAGGCGCTGCTGGCGGCGCTGAAGGCGGGGGCAAGCTATGCGTCATGCGGACCCGAGTTCGTCGATCTGTGGCTGGACGATCGCCATGTCCACGTGCGCACGGGCCCGGTTGGGGCGATCACCCTCATGGGGGCGGGGGTCAGCACCGCGGTCTCTGTGGGCTCTGGGCTGACCGAGGCCAAGCTGCCCCTGAACCGCCTTGAGGGCAGTCCGTGGTGCCGGGTGACGCTGATTGACGCGGACGGCAAAAAGGCGTGGTCGAACCCGATCTGGCTGGAGTGATTCCGGTCGGGAGGACCCGTCAGGAGGGATTACGCGGCGCGCCGGAATTTGCGTCGATGAAATCCAGCACCAGCGGGCGGATGTTCCGGCGCCACGCTTTGCCGGCAAAGATCCCGTAATGCCCGGCACCGGGTTCGAGGTGGCTGGCCTTTTTGCTGGCATCCAGCCCGCTCAGCAGATCCAGTGCGGCGATGCACTGGCCCGGCGCGGTGATATCGTCCTCCATCCCTTCGACGGTCTTGACCGCGGTGCGGGTGATACGGGAAAAATCCACGGGTCTGCCTTTGATGCTGAATCGGTTGTCAGCAATCTCGCGCCCCTTGAAGATGCGCTCGACAGTTGAGAGGTAGAATTCGGCGGTCATGTCCATCACTGCCAGATACTCGTCGTAAAAATCATTGTGCCGGTCATGCTCGGCGGCCTGATTGCGGGCGACATTGGCGATCTGTCGGGCAAAGGCCTGCATGTGGGTCTCGAGATTCATCGAGATGAACGAGGACAGCTGCACCGCCCCCGGATAGACCAGCCTGCCAAAGCCCTTGTGCTTGACCCCGACCCGCTGGATGACCGAGCGTTCGAGCTGGCCCATGGTCACGCGTCGGCCGAAATCGGTGACGTCGGTGGCCGCCGCATCGGGATCGATGGGCCCGCCGATCAGGGTCAGGCTGCGGGGCTGGTTGTCCGGGTCGTCTTCGGCCAGCCGCGCCGTGGCGGCCAGCGCCAGCGGCGCCGGCTGGCAGACCGCGATGACATGCGTGTCGCGCCCCAGATGGCGCATGAACTCAACCAGATAGAGGGTGAAGTCCTCGATGTCGAACGTGCCCTTGGACACCGGAATGTCCCGCGCATTGTGCCAGTCGGTCATATAGACCTCGCAATCGGGCAGCAGGCTGTGGACGGTTTTGCGCAACAGGGTCGCGTAATGGCCCGACATCGGCGCGATCAGCAACACCCGGCGCGGGGCAGGCTGCGGGCGCTCGACGGCGAAATGGATCAGGTCTCCGAACGGTTTTTCAAGAACTTTCTCGACCCGCACCACATATTCGTGGCCGCCGGGGGTGACGATGGATTCAATCCCCCAGTCCGGCTTGGCTACCATCCGTGAAAAGGCGTGTTCGGTCACCTCTCCCCAGGCGGCAAGGGTGGCGGGCACCGGGCTTGGCGACAAGCCAAAGACGGGGTTCGACCAGAATGCCTTGGCGCTGGCCCCCAGCCACGCGCTGCCCTGTCGGTAACTTTCGAACATGTCGTAGGTTGCAAAATTCTTGTTCATGTCTATTAACCCGATTCAGATGGCTCGTTCAGATGGTCCGGCGATGGTCCGATCGGCCTGTTGTCCGGCCGATCCCCAGCGCTGCCTTTACATGGGATATGTGGTGGGGCTTATAATGCACAAGTGTTGGTCAGGAGCAATTGCATAAAATGTCTGCGAAAAATGTGACCCCGGAGCGCAACATCGAGACGTTGAACGCCAATCTGCAAAAGATCGAGGCGCTGACGCAGCGACTGGTCAACGCCCTTGCCGCGCAGCGCGACAAGTCTCCCGCTCTTGAGGGGCCGGGGCAGGACCTTTATGCCAAAGCCGCGGCCGCCTATCTTTCCGAGATGATGACCAACCCCTCGAAAATCATCGAGCAGCAGGTCTCATACTGGGGCAAGTCGCTGAAACATTGGGTCGCAGCGCAGGAAAGTCTGGCCAAGGGGCAGATGGTTCCCGAGGATCCGACCCCGGCGGACCGGCGGTTCAAGAACGAAATGTGGACCACCCACCCGTATTTCAATTTCCTCAAACAGCAATATCTGATGAGCGCCGAGGCCATCGAAAACGCGATTGGCGGGCTTGAGGGGCTCAAGGAGCATGACCGGCAGCGGGTGAATTTTTTCGCCCGCCAGATCGTCGATTTGATGTCGCCGGCCAATTTTCTGGGCTCGAATCCAGATGCGCTGGAGCGTGCCGTTCAGACCAATGGGCAATCGCTGGTTGACGGGCTGGAGAACCTCGTACGTGATATCGAGACCCACGATGGCGCGCTGGCCGTGACCTTGGCCGATCCCGACGCCTTTGAGGTTGGCGGCAACATCGCCACCACCGAGGGTGCGGTCGTGTTTCAGAACCGCATGTTCCAGCTGATCCAATACGCCCCGACCAGCGCACGAGTTCACAAGACGCCGCTGATCATCTTTCCACCTTGGATCAATAAATTCTATATCCTCGATCTAAAGGCCCAGAACAGCCTGATCAAATGGATCACCGAGCAGGGTTTTACCCTGTTCGTGGTCTCTTGGGTCAACCCCGATGCCTCTTATGCGGATGTCGGGATCGATACCTATATTCAGGAGGGGTTCCTGAGTGCGATCAACGAGGTCAAGGCGATCACCGCACAGGAGCAGGTGAATGTGGTCGGCTATTGCATCGCCGGAACGCTGCTGTCCGCGACTCTGGCCTACATGGCCAGAACCGGCGACAAATCGGTGCGCGCCGCGACCTTTTTCACTGCCCTTGCGGATTTTACCGACCCCGGCGAAATGGGGGTGTTTCTGGACGAGGATTTCCTTGGCGGGATCGACGACGAGGTCGCGCGCAAGGGCTATCTGCATTCGTTTTTTCTGCAGCGAACGTTTTCGTATCTGCGCGCCAACGATCTGGTCTATGCTCCGGCGATCCGCTCATACATGATGGGCGAGGCGCCGCCGGCCTTTGATCTGCTTTACTGGAACGGTGACGGAACCAACCTGCCGGCGCGGCTGGCGCGGGAATATCTGCATGACCTTTGCGTGGACAACAAGCTGTCCAAAGGTACACTGACGGTGCTGGGCGAGACCCTCGATCTGACCGAGATCAAGACGCCGATCTGCGCCATCGCCTGCGAGACCGATCACATCGCCAAATGGCAAAGCTCGTTTGTTGGCCTGAACAAGATGCGCGGCAGCAAGACCTTTATCCTGTCCGAAAGCGGCCACATTGCCGGCATCGTCAACCCGCCGTCGCGCAACAAATACGGCCATTACACCAACGCCACGCCGATGAAGGATCCGGCAAGCTGGAAGGCGGGGGCCAGTTTCCATGCCGGCTCATGGTGGCCGCGCTGGGCCGAATGGCTGGGACGGCGCTCGGGAGCGATGGTGGCGGCGCGAAACCTGGGAGATTCCACCCATCCGGTGATCGAACCGGCCCCGGGATCCTATGTGACAGCCAAGCCAATACCTTGATTCCCTGGTAAAAACTGGCAATATGCTGCGTTGCAGCATTTTTCTCTTGAAATGCCGCGATGCAGCGTCTATATGGGGTTCAGACGCATAGAAACCCCTTTCCCTGGAGAAAGAAAATGGCCAAGACTTCTTTTGAGAACCCGTTCATGAAAATGTTCGACGACCTGCCCGTTGACATGAACATGTTCAACAACGCCTTCAAGACCAGCGCCGCTCTGGGTGAGAAATTCAGCAAGGTCGCCCTCGAGGCCGCCGCGAAAAACGCCGAGATTTCCAGCAAATGGACCAAGGAAACGCTGGACAAGTTCGCCACCGTTTCGACCGCCCATGACGAGCCGGCCGATTATTCCAAGGCGATTGCCGAGTTTGCTTCGGCGTCGGTCGAGGCCGCCTCCGAGCATGTCGCCGCCTTTGCCGAAGTTGCCAAAAAGGCCCAGATGGACACTGTCGAACTGATGCTGGCCGCTGGCAAAGAGGTGCAGGCCGAAACCACGGCGGCGGTCAAAAAGGCCACCGCACAGGCTGCGCCTGCAGCGAAAAAGGCCACGGCGAAAGCCGCCTGATCACGATTTCCCATCACCATTTCCTCCCTGTTGGTGATACTCTGGAGCGGGCCATTGCGCCCGCTCTTTTTTTTTGTGCCTTTCTGCGCTAGCATTGCTGCGGTGCAACATGAAAGGCCCGCCCCATGACCGATGCCAAGCCGCCGCTATTGATCAAACGCTACGCCAGCCGGCGGTTGTATAATACCGAAACCAGCGATTACGTGACGCTGGAGGATATCGCCGGGTTTATCCGGGCCGGGCGGGACGTTTCCATTGTCGACCTGAAAACCGGTGACGACCTGACCCGTCAATACCTGTTGCAAATCATCACCGAGCACGAATCCAAGGGCGAAAACATGTTACCAATCAACGTGTTAACCGATCTCGTGCGTTCATACACCGACACTGCCCAAAGCTTTGTTCCCGAGTTTCTGGCCAATTCCTTTGAGTTGTTAAAGCGCCAGCAGGCAGATTTGATCGAAAACCTCCAGACAGCGCTGCCCGACCCCATGGCGGCCTTTGGCGGTTTTGAGGGCTGGCAGAAAAAACAGCAGGAATTCATGGCCGCGATGATGGGAAACTGGGGCAAGAAAGAGGTTCCCGACCCGCCCACCCCGGCAGCGGAGGATCTGGACGAGATCAAGCGGCAGCTTGCGGCGCTGCAAGCCAAGCTGAACCAGCTCTGAGCGCGGCGCGGCGGATGGCGGACCCTCAGACCCGATTGACCCTCTGGGGTGTCGAGATTTTTCTGGCGACGATCGAGGCCGGTTCGATCTCGCAGGCCGCGGCGCGTCTGGGGGCCAGCCCCTCGACGGTCAGCCAGCAGTTGAGCAATCTCGAGACCGCGCTGGGGATGCGCCTGCTTGACCGTGGCGCGCGCCCGGTCAGCCTGACCGCGGCCGGGCGTTTGTTTCTGCGCCGCGCCCGGGTCATCGATGGCGAGGTCCTTGCGGCGCGCTCGGAACTGACCTCCTTGGACATGAGCCGCCTGCGGCAATTGCGCCTTGGCATGATCGAGGATTTTGACGCCGACGTGACTCCGCGTCTGTTGTCGGAGATGAGCGCCGACCTTGGCACCTGTCATTTCGTGCTGGAGACCGGCGCCAGTTATCGTCTGGCCGAGATGCTGGAAAGCCGGACGCTGGACGTGATCGTGGCTGCGGATCTTGACCTGTCGGCCGAGTGGATGGAGGTCCACCCGCTGCTGACCGATCCGTTTCTGGTGGCCGCGCCACCGGGATGCGTCGATCCAGATATGGATTCGGACGCGGATATTCTGGCGGCGCTGTTGGATCTGCCGTTCATTCGCTATTCCTCACGTCAGATGATGGGCCGCCAGATCGACGCGCATCTCAAGATCCTCGATCTTGACATCCCGCGGCGGTTCGAGCTGGACAGCTACCACGCCATCATGGCGATGGTGGCCAGCGGCGCGGGCTGGACGATCACGACCCCGCTGGGGGTGACGCGAGCGCAGCGGTTTCGCAAGGGGGTGGACGTGATGCCGTTGCCATTTCAGCCGCTGTCGCGCCGGATTTCCCTGTTCGCGCGGCGCGATTCGGCCAACCCCGTGCCGCATGACATGGCGGCGCGGTTGCGCCCGTTGCTGCAGGGTCTGGTCGTTGATCCGTGTCTGCAGGAAATGCCGTGGCTCAGGCCGACCTTGCGCGTTGAAGGTTGGTCGCTGGCGCCTTGATCGTGGCCACAGCGCCGAGCACGCTGTCGGCAATCGCGTCCAGTTGAGGCCGGCTGAGACGGGCGGGCAGGCGCATGTCACAGGCCTTCATCAGCATCGCGCGGGTTTTCGGCAGCTCCGGGATATTGCCGATGAAGTGCCAGTTCCAGAAGGCTCGGGCGTTGTCCTCGTGCAGCCCAAAGACCGACACCGGGGCGCCACTGCGCTTGGTTTCGGCCATCAGACGGCGCGCTTCGGATTCGGAAAAATTTACCAGATTGAACTGAATCGAATCAGGGGCGCGCAACTCTTGCGGCAGGGGCGGCGGAACCTCGATATATGGCGAGGCATTCAGGCGCGCGGCGACATGGTCGTGGTTGGCGCGCCCGTCGCGTACGCGCCGTGGAATCTCGGCCAGTTGCGGGCGAATGACGGCCGCCGACAGGTTGTTCATCCGCAGGTTATAAAGCGGCAGCGCATTCTGGACTTTGGCAAAGGCGTTGCTGCCGGTCAGGTGCTTTTGCCAGTTGTGCTCATAGGCGCCGGACATGATGATGGCGTGGGCGATGACATCATCGTCATCAGTGATCAGCATGCCCCCTTCGCCGCCATTGACCAGCTTGTAGGACTGGAAGGAAAAACAGCCGACCTTGCCCAGCGTGCCGATCTTCTGCCCGTTCCAGAGGGTGCCGAGGGAATGGGCCGCATCCTCGATCACCGGCACGTTGGCGCGCGCGCACAGCTCCAGAATGGCGTCCATGTCCGAGGTCTGCCCGCGCATGTGCGAGATTACCACGGCGGCGACCTGCGGGCTGAGCTTGGCGCGAAAATCATCAAGGTCGATGCGGTAATCATCCCCCACCTCGACCAGAATCGGCTGCGCTCCGGCGTGGATGACGGCCGAGGGGACGGCGGCAAAGGTGAAGGCCGGGATCAGAACCCGATCGCCGGGGCGAATCCCCAGCGCCGCCAGCGACAGAAAGATCGCCGATGAGCACGAGTTCAGCGCCAGCGCGTATTTTACCCCCATAAGGGCGGCAAAATCCTGCTCAAGACGGGTCACCGGCGCCGGCGTCCCAAGCGGTGCCGTATAACGGAAGAGATCGCCGGATTTAAGCAGCGACTGAACCTCGTCGCGGGCGTCCTGCGGAATGGGTTCGGCGTCATAGACCGAGGTGGTAAGCGTTGGCATGTTTTGGTTTTCCGAATTTTTGTTTCGGAAAAACTGTAAGACAAGGGGCGACGGAAATCCACCGGCTTCTTTGTGCAAGGCGCGGTTTTTCCCCAATGTCGCCAAAAATGCCGGTGCTTCAGGGGGTGATCAGGATGACTCGGAAATCGTTGACATTGGTCAGGGTCGGGCCGGTCACGACCTGATCGTCAAGGCGGGCAAAAAATCCGTGACCATCGTTTGCAGCCAGCGCCGCCGCCAGTGGATACCCCAGCGTTTCGGCGCGCGCCGGGGTGTCGGGGTCGATCAGCGCACCGGCAATTTCGGCGCTGCCGTCCACACCATCGGTGTCAGCGGCCAAGGCAACGATGCCGGGGGCCCCCTTCAGGGCCTTGGCCAGCGCCATCAGGAACTGCACATTTCGCCCGCCGCTGCCGTGCCCCCGTGGGGTGACGGTGGTTTCCCCACCCGAGATCAGCGCGACCCGGCGCTGCCGTTTCTGCATGGCCAGCGCCGTTTTTGCCATGTCGCGGGCGACCACCTCGGCGTCGCCCTCGATTGCATCACCAAGGATGATCGCCTGATAGCCGTTCGCGCGTGCCAGATCGGCCGCGGCGGCAAGGGACATCATCGGCGCGGCAATGATCCGCGCGTGACTGTCTGCCAGCCGCGGATCGTCGGGAAAGGGCGTTTCGTTGGCGGGGTTCTTCAGCGCCGCCATCAGGGTCTGTGGCAGTTGCGTCGCCAGCGGGCGCAGGATTTCCCGTGCTTGGGCCAGCGTGCTGGCATCCCCCAGCGTCGGCCCGGAGGCAATGGTGGCCGGATCATCGCCGGGCACATCCGAGATGGCCAGCGTTTCGCAACGCGCCGGATAAGCGGCCAGCGCCAGACGTCCGCCCTTGATTGCCGAGAGGTGCTTGCGAAGGGTATTCATGGCGCCAATCGGCTGGCCGCTGCGTAAAAGGGCGGTGTTCAGCGCCTGTTTGTCCCTGAGGCTGACGCCGCTTACCGGCAGGCTCAAAAGCGCCGACCCGCCCCCCGAGATCAGCGCAATCATCAAATCATCGGGGCCAAGGCCCTGAGCCAGCGCAAGGATTTCGGCGCTGCCCGCCTGCCCGGCGGCATCGGGCACCGGATGGCCGGCGCCAAGGACGCGGATTTTCCGGCACGCGACCTCATGGCCGTAACGCGTGATCACTAGCCCGGAGAGGGGGCCCTCCCAGACGGCCTCAAGCGCCCGGGCCATGGCGGCGGATGCCTTGCCCGCGCCAACGACCAGCGTGCGACCCTTGGGCGGCGAGGGCAGATTGCCCGGAACGATGCGCGCCGGCAGGGCGGTTTTGACCGCGGCCTCGAACAACGCCCGGCAGAGGGCGCGGGGGGTGCGCAAGGCGGGCTCAGGCATCGCCCGGCTCAGACATTGATCAGCAGATGTTCGCGTTCCCACGGGCTGATGACGTGAAAAAACTCGTCCTGCTCGGACCATTTGACGGCGGCATAGACCTCGGCAAATGCCGCTCCTACGGCCGCTCGCAGGGCTTCGGAGGCCTCAAAAGCCATCAGCGCCTCGCGCAGAGATCGCGGCAGGCTGCCTTCGGTGGTGTAGGCATTGCCCTTCAGTTCCGGGCGCGGCATGACCCCGGCCTGCAGGCCCAGCCAGCCGCAGGCAAGGCTGGCCGCGATGCCGAGATAGGGGTTGCAATCCATCCCCGCCAGCCGGTTTTCGACCCGCCGTGCCGCCGGAGGGGCGATTGGCACCCGCAGCCCGGTGGTGCGGTTGTCCCGCGCCCATTCCAGATTGACCGGGGCCGAATAATCGGGGACATAGCGCCGGTAGGAATTGACATAGGGCGCGATCATTGCCGTGGCCGCGGGCAAATGGGTTTGCAACCCGGCAATAAAGTGGAAAAACGCCGGAGTTTCGGCGCCGCTGTCGTCGGAAAAGATGTTTTTGCCGGTCTTCAGATCCAGAATCGAATGGTGGATATGCATGGCCGAGCCCGGCTGGTCCTGCATCGGTTTGGCCATGAAGGTTGCATAGCAGTCATGCTTGAGCGCGGCCTCGCGGATCAGGCGTTTGAAATAGAACACCTGATCGGCCAGACGCACCGGATCGCCGTGGGGCAGGTTGATCTCGATCTGCCCGGCACCGCCTTCGTGGATGATGGTGTCGATTTCAAACCCCTGTGCCTCGGCAAAATCATAGATGTCGTCAATGATCGGGCCGTATTCATCCACGGCGCTCATGGAATAGCCCTGACTGGCCGGAACCCGGCGCCCCGAGCGCCCGAAGGGCGGTTCGACCTCGCGGGTGGGGTCGGTGTTGGGGGCGACGAGGTAAAACTCCAGCTCGGGCGCAACCACCGGTGCCCAGCCTTTTTCGGCATAGAGGCGGACGAGGTTTTTCAGCACGTTGCGCGGCGCAAAGGGCACCGGATTGCCTGCCTGATCGGCAATATCGTGGATGATCTGGATGGTCGGATCCGCGGCCCAGGGGGCGGCTGTTGCGGTTGAGAAATCCGGCGTCAGCACCATGTCGGGGTCGGTAAAACGCTCTTCACCCTCGAAATTCGCCCAGCCGCCGGTGATGGTCTGATAAAAGATCGAATCCGGCAGATAGATGTGCCGCGAGTGGGCAAATTTCGATGCCGGCATGGCCTTGCCCCGGGAAATGCCCGGCATGTCCGAGACGATACATTCCACCTCTTCGACACGCCGCGCGCCGATGTAATCGAGTGCTGCCTGCGGCAATTTCTTGAGCCATGTGTTTGCGCTGTCCATCGGGGCCGTCCTCAGCTGCGGGGTTGGTTGAAAAAATCCGTGATCATTTGCACCGCGCGGGCGCGCGCGATTGGCTGCCCCAGCTTGGCGCGGGCCTGTTCCAGACGCTCTTCGGGGACGGTTCCACGCCCGCGGGTGGCGATCAGATGTTCAATAAAGCCACGGTCGAATTCCGGGTGCGGCTGAAACGAGAGCGCCCGGTCCTGATACCGCAGAACCGCGTTTTCACAGGTGTCCGAACGGCCGATTACCTCGGCCCCCTCGGGGCGTTGAACGACCTGATCCTGATGCCAGGCGTAAAGGGTCATGTCCTCGCCCGGCAGCTGATACTGTGTCGGGCCGACCACCCAGCCACCGGCGAATTTTTCCACCCGTCCACCCAGCGCCTGCGCCAGAATTTGGTGGCCAAAGCAGATGCCGACCACCGGCAGACGGTATTCATAGGCGGCGCGTAAAAGAACCTCGAGCGGCGGGATCCAGGGCAGGTCTTCATAGGCGCCAAAGCGCGAGCCGGTCACCAGCCAGCCGTCGCAATCATAGATCGAATCCGGGAACACCCCGTCAACGACGCTGTAGACATCAAAGTCAAACCCGCCGCCGTCCAGCAGGCGCGGGAACATTTCGCCATAGTCGCCATAGTCTGCAATCAGGCCCTCAGGGGCGTGACCGCTCTGCAATATTCCAATTCTCATCATTCACCTGTTGTCGTATCCCCGGTTATTGCCGGGGTTTGCCTTTGCGGGCGCGTCGGGCCTTTGCGTTGTTGGCGCGGCCTGTTTGCGGCCTGTCCCCCTCTGTTCGGCCGGGGCGGGGCCTAGCTAACAGCCTTGGTCGCATCCTCGCAAGCCCCCTCAGACAGTCTCAAGATAGCTGGCGATCTCGCGCGTCGCGCGGGTCTCGGGTTTTTCTGCCGCAAGGCGGGCCAGCTCCTGACGTTTGCAGCGCACCAGATTGTCAATCAGCCCTGACGGCAGGATCTGCCCCAGCCTTGCCGAGGTCGCGGCGGTGTCGATCGCGTCGCGCCAGTCTGTGCAGAGCTGTGGCGCCGGCGCCTCATAGGCGTTGCCGCGGGTCTCGGCGGGGGGGATGAGAGCGTGCTCGATGCCGTGAAGGGCAGCGCCCAGAATGGCGGCCAGCATGAGATAGGGGTTCACGTCGCCACCTGCCACGCGGTGTTCAATGCGTCGTGCCGCGGCCGGACCTCCGGGGATTCTAAGGGCCGTCGTGCGGTTTTCATGCCCCCATGAGACCGAGGTCGGGGCGTGGCTGTCTGGCGCAAGGCGGTGATAGGAATTGCCGTGGGGGGCAAAAACCAGCGTTGAATCGCGCATCATCTCCAGCATCCCGGCAATCGCCTGAGTCAGTGGCGCGCCAGTGGTGTTGGCGGCGGCATTGGCAGGGCCAGGCGCGGCGGCAAACACGTTTTGCCCATCACCATCCAGCAGCGAGATGTGGGTGTGCAGCCCGTTACCCGGCTGATCGGGATAGGGTTTTGCCATAAAGCTGGCCTGCAACCCGTGTTTGCGCGCCACCCCCTTGGCGGCCAGCTTGAACAGCCATGCGTCGTCGGCGGCCTTCATGGCGTCGCCGTGCAGAAGGTTGATTTCAAACTGCCCGGGCCCGGCCTCGGAACTGGCTGCATCGGCGGGGATCCGCATCGCTTTGCAGGTCGCGTAAAGATCGGTGAAAAAGGCCTCGAACGCATCCAGACCCGCCAGCGACAGGATGTCTGGTGACTCGGGGCGCTGCGGGCGTCCCGGAATTTGCGGCGGCCTCGGGGTGGTGCTGTGCCCGTCGAGCAGGTAAAACTCCATCTCCATTGCCACCACGGGATGCAGGTTGCGGGCAGCGAATTTTTGCAGGGTCTCGTTCAGGGCGTGGCGGGCGTCGCCGACAAAGGGGTGGCCGTCATCCGTGGACATCCAGAGCGGCAGCAGCGCGCCGGGGCTGTCGAGCCACGGCATCGGGACGATCCCCCGTCCGGTGGGAAATAGCGTTCCGTCGGCATCGCCGCTGGCAAAAACCAGCGGGCTGTCGGCAATATCGGCCCCCCAGATATCGACATTCAGCGCCGAAAGCGGCATGCGCACGCCGCCGGCGAACGCCTTGATGCCGTGGGGGGAGGGGATTCTTTTGCCGCGGGGAACGCCGTTCAGGTCCGATACGGCCAGACGCAGGGAGGTGATCTCGGGGTGGCTCTTGAGCCAGATGTTGAAATCGGCATCCATTGCGGGCTCTTGTCACAAGGGCCCGCGACCATCGTGAGCCTCTCCCTGATGCAGACCTATTACGTTGCCTTGGGGGAGGTCAATCAAAATTTGATCAAATTGTGCGAAACGGGGAGGGCTCGCTCTAATTTCCGGCGTCCTGAACCTCGGCCTTCTGGGCGACAAACCAGTGAGCGATCAATTGATCCAGCGTCCCGTCGGCCTTTAGTGACCGGATGCCGGCGTTTAGAACCGCCAGCAGTCCGGGCGATGCGCGGCGCACCGCCATGGCCAATCCGCCATCAAGGGGGATCTCTTTTTTTGCCAGATGCAGCCCCTCGCCGGATGCGGTTTTCAATACACTTTTCAAATGCGCCTTGTCCCCGAGATAGGCCGAGATTGCCCCGGATTTCAGCGCCGCAATAGCGTCTGTCGGTGTCGTGTAGGTAACCAGAGACCAGCCGTTCTTGAGGACTTGATCCGCCGCGGCCGAGCCTTGCAGCGCGCCAACACGGCTGCCTGCGGGTGGAGGGCCACTGTGCCCGCGGATCAGAATTGCGCCCGGCGCCGATGGTAAATATGACTCTGTCAGGTCAAAATAGATCTTGTGCGCTGCGGTGATCCGATAGGCGGACAGGATGACATCGATATCGCCGCTTTGCAGCGCCCGTGCCAGATCCGAGCGCGGCACCGGAACCCAGGCGCAGTCCAGATTTTCCCGTGCGCAGAGGCGTTGTTGCAACTGCGCCTCGAACCCCTGAACGGTGCCGTTGTCGTCCAGCATGTTGTAAGGCGCAAACTCGGCCACGGTGCCAAAATATATGGTCCGCGCAAACGCGCCCGCGCCCGCGCCAAGCGACAGAACGACAGCCAAGATCAATGGGACAGTTTTCTCGATACGCATATCACCACTCGACTGAAGATGGCCCAATGGGCCGATTCGGCACCGCAAAAGCCGCGGCACCGCCGGTTTCTAACGTTGAAATATGGCGTCATTTTGGCTGCCGCATGACCAGAATGGCGCATTTGATCAATTCTTTCCGGTGGATTGGAATCTCTGGCCTGCCCCGGCCGCTTTGCTCGATTGAATTTTGCCGCACCTTCCGATACGCCCAAGGGGATGATCACCATGCCCAAGGAGTTTCCGAATGACCGACCGACCCAAGCTAAAGCCCAAGGATGCCCCCGACCTGTCGTCATTCCAGTGGGACGATGCCTTTTTGCTGGAAACGCAACTGCACGAGGACGAACGCATGATCCGTGACAGCGCCCGCGCCTATGCGCAGGAAAAGTTGCAGCCAAAGGTCATCGCCGCCTTTCGTGAAGAAACCCGCGATCCCGAGGTTTTCGCCGAGATGGGCGAAATGGGCCTGTTGGGAACCACCATCCCCGAGGAATACGGCGGGCTGGGCGTCGGCTATGTCAGCTATGGGCTGGTGGCGCGCGAGGTCGAACGCGTGGATAGCGGCTATCGCTCGATGATGAGCGTGCAGTCCAGTCTGGTGATGTATCCGATCTATGCCTATGGCAGTGAGGCGCAGCGGCAGAAATACCTGCCAAAGCTGGCCAGCGGCGAATGGATCGGCTGTTTTGGTCTGACCGAGCCCGACGCTGGCTCGGACCCCGGCAGCATGAAAACCCGGGCGACGCGGATCGACGGCGGTTATCGGTTGACCGGCACCAAGATGTGGATTTCGAACGCGCCCTTTGCCGATGTGTTTGTGGTCTGGGCCAAATCCGAGGCCCACGGCAACAAGATCCGCGGCTTTGTTCTGGAAAAGGGCATGGCCGGGCTGAGTGCACCCAAGATCGAGGGCAAACTGTCTCTGCGCACCTCGACCACCGGTGAGATCGTCATGCAGGGGGTCGAAGTGGGCGAGGACGCCTTGTTGCCCCATGTCGAGGGCCTGAAGGGGCCGTTTGGCTGCCTGAACCGGGCGCGTTATGGAATTGCCTGGGGGGTGATGGGCGCCGCCGAGTTCTGCTGGCACGCGGCACGGCAATATGGGCTGGACCGCAAGCAATTCGGAAAACCGCTGGCGGGAACGCAGCTTTATCAAAAGAAACTGGCCGACATGCAGACCGAGATTTCACTGGGCCTGCAGGCGGCGTTGCGGGTCGGGCGTCTGATGGACGAGGCCAGCGCCGCCCCCGAGATGATCAGTCTGATCAAACGCAACAATTGCGGCAAGGCGCTGGATATCGCCCGCATGAGCCGCGACATGCACGGCGGCAACGGGATATCGGAGGAATTTCAGGTGATCCGCCACATGGTCAACCTTGAAACGGTCAACACCTATGAGGGGGCCCATGACGTCCACGCCCTGATTCTGGGACGGGCGCAGACGGGTCTTCAGGCGTTTTTCTGAGCCCGCTGGACGCGCCCTAATCCTCTTGCGCGGCCAGCCAGTGCTCGGCATCCAGCGCCGCCATGCAGCCCATGCCGGCGCTGGTGACGGCCTGACGATATTTATGGTCGGTCAGGTCTCCGGCAGCGAAAACGCCGGGGATCGAGGTTGCGGTGCTGCCCGGCTGCACCTTGACGTAGCCGCCCATATGGGTTTCCAGCTGATCCTTGACCAGTTCCGATGCGGGGGCGTGGCCGATGGCGACAAAGACCCCCTTGCAGGGGATTTCCGTCACTTCGCCGGTTTTCACGTTTTTCGTGCGTACGCCGGTGACGCCCAGCGGCTCGTCGGTGCCCAGAACCTCTTCCAGAGTATTGTCCCACAGAGGCACGATCTTGGGGTTCTTCAACAGGCGCTCTTGCAGGATTTTTTCGCCGCGCAAGGTGTCGCGCCGGTGGATCAAGGTGACCTTGGAGGCAAAATTGGTCAGAAACAGCGCCTCTTCGACGGCGGTGTTGCCGCCGCCGATCACGACGATCTCCTGCCCGCGATAAAAGAACCCGTCGCAGGTCGCGCAGGCCGAGACGCCAAAGCCCTTGAATTTTTCCTCGCTGGGCAGCCCCAGCCATTTGGCCCGGGCGCCGGTTGCAAGGATCACCGCGTCGGCGGTGTAGATCGTCCCGCTGTCCCCGCGGGCGGTAAAGGGGCGTTTGGAGAGGTCGAGGTCATTGATCATGTCGCTGATGATCTCGGTCCCCATGGCGCGGGCGTGCGCCTCCATGCGGGTCATCAGCTCCGGCCCCTGAATTTCGCTTTCGCTGGGCCAGTTTTCGACCTCGGTGGTGGTGGTTAGCTGGCCGCCGGGCTCGATCCCCTGCACGAGGATGGGCTGCAGCATGGTGCGCGCGCCATAGACCCCGGCGGTATATCCTGCCGGGCCGGAACCGATGATGAGAAGGCGGGTGTGGCGGGTCTCGGTCATGTCATTATCCGATCGTTGAAATGTGGTTGCCCGCTATATAGGATCGCCGCCGCCGCAGGGGAAGGGGCGGCCCTGATCCTGTGACAAGTTTTCCATTTGCCGCAGCGGGGGAATAAATCTTGCGCAATCGCGAAATATTATTGCGTCCACTCCGGCGATTGGGTAATTTGCGCCCAAATCACCCAAGTCAGGAGTCAAGATGTCTGTCTCGAAGCTGGACCCAATCGATCGGAATATTCTGGCCGAATTGCAGGCCGACGGTCGCATGACCAATGTCGAGCTGGCCCGGCGTGTCGGCATCTCGGCGCCGCCCTGTTTGCGCCGCGTTCGCACGCTGGAAGAGAACGGTCTGATCCGCGGATACCACGCCGACGTCAATGCCCGCGCGCTGGGGTTCGAGGTGCAGGTTTTTGCCATGGTCGGGCTGCACAGTCAGGCCGAGGTGGACCTGTCAGCATTCGAGGATCTCTGCCGCAGCTGGCCACTGGTGCGCGAGTGTCACATGCTGAATGGCGAAATCGACTTTATCCTGAAATGCGTGGCCCCGGACCTGTCCACGTTCCAGACCTTTTTGACCGAGAACCTGACCTCGGCCGAGAACGTGGCCAGCGTCAAAACCTCGCTGGTTATCCGCGGTGCCAAGGATGAGCCGGGCGTGCCCTTTGATGTGTTTGAGGCCCGTGCGCAGGATGAGACCTGAGCTTCGCGGCCAGAGGCGGACCCAAAATTGGGATCAAAGCCGCGGTATGAGCGACGGTTTTCCGGCCTCCACCCCGTCCGCTGATCCACCCGCTGACCTCTTGCGAAAGGGGCGCTATCGCGTGCGGCTTGCCCGGGGTGATGCCGATGTCAGGCGGGCGCAACGCCTGCGGTTCCGCTGCTTTCGGCAACCGGAGGGCAAGACGGCTGATGGTCTGGACAGGGACCGGTTTGACCCGCTCTGCCAACATTTTCTGATCGAGGATATCGCCTCGGGCGGGCTGGTTTGCTGTTTTCGTCTGCGCGCCTTTGGCTGTGGGCGCGACATTGCCGACAGTTATTCGGCACAGTTTTACGGATTGGCGGGCTTTGCTGATTATCCCGCCCCGATGGCCGAGATGGGTCGGTTCTGCATTGATCCTACGCGCTCGGATGTGGATATCCCGCGCATCGCGTTGGGGGCACTGGGCGCCTATGTGGACCAAAATGCCATCGGGATGTTGTTTGGCTGCAGCTCGTTCAGCGGCACCCGGCCCGAGCCTTATTGCGACAGTTTTGCGTTGCTGGCCCGAAAATTTGCCGCCCCCCGGCGCTGGCGCCCAACCGAGAGGGCGCCTCATATCATCCGCTTTGAGCCGCTTGCGAAACCGGATTTATCCCGCGCAATGAAAGGGATGCCGCCGCTTCTTCGCAGCTATCTGGCGATGGGGGGGTGGGTGTCGGATCATGCGGTGATCGATCCCGATCTGGGGACGATTCACGTCTTTACCGGGCTTGAGGTTGCGTCGATCCCCCCGGCCCGGGCGCGGCTTTTGCGGGGAATTTCGGCGTGATATTTCAATATATTGTGCATCTATCCTCATAATCCACATGAACTGGAAAACCTGTGGATTGTTTTATTGAGCGATGAGTTAATATAAACAATAACATCAACAATACCCCACAACGATATGAAAACACGTTGTTTTATAGGATAGGGCCGCTCAGCCGCCGGTATGGCTCATATGACGGGTCATTTTACCGGAAACCGACTGGCGGGAATAGTCGAAATCATGGCCCTTGGGTTTATGTGTGATCGCTTCATGCAGGGCTGTGATCACAGGCGCCTCTTCGGTTGGATTGTCGCGCAGAACCTTGCGCAGATCAAACTCACCTTCTTGGCCGAGACACTGGAACAACTGCCCGGTGCAGGTCAGGCGCACCCGATTGCAGCTTTCGCAGAAATTATGGCTGAGCGGGGTAATAAAGCCGATGCGCTGCCCGGTTTCCATCACCCGCATATAGCGGGCCGGGCCGCCCGTTGAATCGGGCAGCGGGCTGAGGTGATAGCGCGCCGCAAGCGCCGTCCTGACGTCGTCAAGCGACCAGTATTGGCCCAGACGATCCTCGTTGCCGATGTCCTCGCCCATGGGCATGACCTCGATCAGGGTCAGGTCCATGCCGCGTTCGGCGCACCACTGAACGACGTCAAACAGCTCGGAATCGTTGAAATTCTTCAGCGCGACCATGTTGATCTTGACCTTCAGCCCGGCGGTTTGTGCGGCGTCGATCCCCTTGAGAACCTGTGCCAGACGACCCCAGCGAGTGATCTCTGCGAATTTCTTTTCATCCAGCGTGTCAAGTGAGATATTGACCCGTTTGACCCCTGCCGCGGCAAGCTCGGCGGCGTATTTATGGAGCTGCGAGCCGTTTGTGGTCAACGTCAGTTCAGACAGGGCGCCGCTGTCCAGATGTCGTGACATGGCCTGAAAAAAGCCGATGATGCCGCGCCGGACCAGCGGCTCGCCCCCGGTCACGCGGATCTTTTTCACTCCTTGCGAGATAAAGGCCGAGCACAGGCGATCCAGCTCTTCCAGTGTCAGCAGGTCCTTTTTGGGCAAAAAGGTCATGTGCTCGGACATGCAATAGACGCAGCGGAAATCGCAGCGGTCCGTGACCGAAACCCTGAGATAGGTGATGGCGCGCTGGAACGGGTCGATAAGTTTGGGTTCATCTGTCATGCGCGCCAGACTATCGTTTCAAGGGGTGTCGCGCAAGACGTTGAAACGCGGCACAATCGCCTCTAGTCTGGGGGCATGATGTTTGAACCCCGGTCATTTTGCGCGCGCCTGAAACCTGTGGTGCTGGTTCTTCTGGTCCTGACTTTGGCGGGGTGCAAATTCTCGCTGCCGTTTCTGCGGGTGGCAAAGCGGGCACCGCCACCGGCCGAGGCGGCGTTGGGCTGCGATCCGGCCAATGCCGCCTGTGTGCCGGTGCATCAGCCCGGTGAAACCACGGTTTTTCCGAAACACCGCCCCGGCAGTATCGCCGCGGTGGGGGCGCCCCAGACCGCCGAGGTTCTGGATGTCACCACCCCAGCCGAGCGCAAGGCTGCACAGGCCGGACGGAAAGGCCAGCACGAGAAAAAGCTGGGCAAGACGATTGCCAGTCTTGGCGCCGTCAGCGACCCCGGGTTCTGGCTGAAGACGCCGCTGGTCACCAAGGCCGCGCCCGGGCGTGTGATCTGGGCCAGTAATGGCAACAGTATCAAGCTGGTCTTGATGCCCAAGGACGGCCCCAAGGGTGGTGGCAGCCAGATTTCGCTGGCGGCGATGCGGGCGCTGGAAATTCCGCTGACCACCTTGCCCGAGCTGATCGTTTTCCGGCTGCGCAAATGAGTACGGCCCCGAACCAGACCCCGGAGCGCAAGCTGTTTCATGCGCCCGCCGGCTGGGATCAGCTGCGCGCCGGGTTTTCATGGGATGTGCCGACCCTGTTCAATATGGGGGTGGCGTGCTGTGACGATTGGGCGGCGGCCGATCCAGAGCGGCCAGCGGTGATTCACATCACCCCGGATGGCGCGCCCGAGGTTCACAGCTATGGGCAGATGCAGCGACGCTCGAACGCGCTGGCCAATGCCTTTCGCGCGCGGGGATTGCGGCGTGGCGACCGTTGCGCGGTTCTTTTGGCGCAATGCCCTGAGGTGCTGTTGACGCATTTCGCCTGTTTCAAGCTGGGCCTGATCAGCCTGCCACTGTTCACCCTCTTTGGCGAGGACGGGCTGGCCTATCGTTTGCAGGACAGCGGCGCGCGGGCGGTGGTGACGGACCGGGCCAATCTGCACAAGATTTACGCGATCCGCGACAGGCTGCCGCAGCTTTCGGTGATTACCGTGATCGAAGGGCCCGAAGACGGAGCGCATGGGTTTTATGAGGACATCGCCGCCGCCTCGGATCGGTTTCAGCCGGTTCAAACCCGCGCCGATGATCCGGCGGTGATCATCTATACCTCGGGAACTACCGGCCCGCCCAAGGGCGCCTTGCATGCGCATCGCTTTCTGCTGGGTCACCGCCCCGCGGTCGAGCTGCAGCACGATTTTTTCCCCCGGGTGGGGGATATCTCATGGACCCCCGCCGACTGGGCCTGGGTTGGCGGGCTGATGAATATCGCGATGATCAGCCTATATTACGGGGTGCCGGTGATCTCGCACCGGATGGGAAAATTCGATCCCGAGGCGGCCTATGCGCTGATCCGGCGACAGGGGATTCGCAACATGTTCCTGCCGCCGACTGCGTTAAAGCTGATGCGTCAGTTCAAGGCGCCGGCGGGCCTTGGGATACGCACCGTCATGTCCGGCGGTGAGTCCCTAGGGGCGGAGATGCTGGACTGGGGGCGCAGCGCGCTGGGCGTGACCATCAACGAGACCTATGGGCAGACCGAGTGCAACCTCTGCCTGACCTCCTCGGCTGGGATCGGCGTGCAGAAACCGGGGGCCATTGGCAAGGCGGTGCCGGGGTTTGACGTCATCATCATGGATGCCGAGGGCAACGAGCTGCCGCGCGGCGAGATCGGCCAGATCGGGGTTCGGCGCGGCAATCCGGTGATGTTCCGCGAATACTGGCAACTGCCTGAAAAAACGGCGGAAAAATATGTCGGAGACTGGCTGAAAACTGGCGATCTCGGGGTGATGGATGACGAGGGATATGTGACCTTTTCGGCCCGTGATGACGATGTGATCACCTCGTCGGGCTATCGAATCGGGCCGACCGAGATCGAGAATTGCCTGACCGGCCATCCCGATGTTGCAATGGCCGCGGCGGTGGGTATTCCCGATCCCGTGCGAACCGAGATCGTCAAGGCCTTTGTCGTTTTGCGCGATGGCGCCAGGCGCAGCGACGCGCTGGAGGCCGAGCTGATTGCCCGCGTTCGAACCCGCGTGTCCCCGCATGTGGCCCCCCGCGTGATCGAGGTCATCGACAAAATGCCGATGACCGCAACCGGCAAGATCATGCGCCGCGAATTGCGTGCCCGGGGGTGATCACTCGACGGTCACCGATTTCGCCAGATTGCGCGGCTGATCGACATCTGTCCCCTTGGTGACCGCGGTATGATAGGCCAGCAGCTGTGCCGGAATAGCATAGATGATCGGGGCCAGAATTTCGTCCACATCCGGCAGGATCAGGGTCTGCCAGACGCCCTCGCCAGCGGCCTCGGCCCCGGCCTTGTCGGTGATCAGCAGGATCCTGCCGCCCCGGGCCATCACCTCCTGCATGTTGCTGACGGTCTTGTCAAACAGCGCGTCCCGTGGGGCCATGACGATCACCGGAACGGCTTTGTCCACCAGCGCGATGGGGCCGTGCTTAAGCTCGCCACTGGGGTAACCTTCGGCGTGGATATAGCTGATTTCCTTCAGCTTCAGCGCGCCTTCCATTGCCAGCGGATACATCTGCCCGCGCCCCAGAAACAGGATGTCGCGGCTTTCTGCAAGGCTGCGGGCAATGTGCTGGACCTTGCGCTCGATGGCCAGTGCCTCGGTGACGATGGCGGGCAGGCTCAACAGGCTGGCGACCAGCGCCGCTTCGCGTTCAGGGCTGATGTGCCCGCGTTGGCGTGCCGCGGTGACGACAAGGCTGAACAGGGCGGTCAGTTGGCAGGTGAAGGCCTTGGTCGAGGCCACCCCGATTTCAAGCCCGGCATAGATCGGCAGGGCCAGATCGCTTTCGCGTGCGATCGTGCTTTCGGCGACATTGACCACCGAAATTACCTCTGCCACCTTGCCCGAACAATAGCGCAGGGCCGCCAACGTGTCGGCGGTCTCGCCGGATTGGCTGACAAACAGCGCCAACGCATCGGCGGCCAGTGGCGGCTCGCGATAGCGGAACTCTGACGCAACATCCAGTTCCACAGGCAGGCGTGCGAGACACTCAAACCAGTACCGGGCCACGTTGCAGGCCAGAAATGCGGTGCCGCAGGCCACCATCGTCAGGCGGCTGGCGTGGGTAAAATCAATCGATGCATCAATCTCGATCCGGCGCCGGTCGGCCGAGACATAATGGCCGATCGCATCAGCCAGAACCCCGGGTTGCTCGGCAATTTCCTTGGCCATGAAGTGTTTGTAGCCGCCCTTGTCATTGGCCAGTGCGTCGCGCTGAATTTCGCGTATCTTGCGCGTGACCGGCTGGCCCTCGGCGTCAAATATCTGCGCCCCGGCGCGGGTGATCAGGGCCCAGTCGCCCTCTTCCAGATAGGTGATCCGGTCGGTCATCGGTGCCAGCGCCAGTGCATCCGAGCCGACATACATTTCGCCCTTGCCATGGCCGATGGCCAGCGGTGAGCCCTTGCGCGCGACCACCAGCAGGTCCTCTTCGCCCTCGATCAGGAAACACAGCGCAAAGGCCCCGTTTAGCGCCGAAATGGTGTGCCGGGCGGCCTCTTTGGGGCTCAACCCCGCGGAAAGGTGATCCTGAAACAGCAGGGCCACGGTCTCGGTGTCGGTGTCGGACTGGAAATTGCATCCTTTGGCGGCCAGCGCGGCGCGAAGCTCGCGAAAATTTTCGATAATGCCGTTGTGAACCACCGCAACCCGTCCGGCCTGATGCGGATGCGCATTGGCAATGCTTGGCGCGCCGTGGGTGGCCCAGCGGGTGTGGCCGATGCCCGATTTGCCCGGCAGCGGCTCATGCACCAGAAGGTCAGACAGGTTGATCAGCTTGCCCAGCGCCCGCCGCCGCGCCAGCGTGCCGTTGCTGATCGTGGCAATCCCGGCGCTGTCATAGCCGCGATATTCCAGCCGTTTCAGGGCGTCCAGAATAATCGGCGAAACCTCGTGCGTTCCCAGAACCCCAACAATGCCACACATGAAAAAATCCTTTCAATATAATATATTACGATTTGTTTTTCCGGCGCTCCCGGATCGTTCTGAGGCGCGCCATGTAGCGGGCGACAAAGCCTTCCTTGTTGTCCTGGGCCACCCGCGAGAGGGCCAGCGCATCATCCGGCACATCGCGGGTGATGACCGAGCCCGAGCCGGTCATGGCCCCGGCGCCCACCGAAACTGGCGCCACCAGCGCGGTGTTCGAGCCGATGAACGCCCCGGCGCCGATCACGGTGGGGTGTTTCATGACCCCGTCGTAATTGCAGGTGATGGTACCGGCGCCGATGTTGGCCCCGGCGCCGATTGTTGCGTCGCCCACATAGGACAGGTGGTTGACCTTGGCGGCCTGACCCACCAGCGCGTTCTTGATTTCAACGAAATTGCCGATATGGGCGTTGTCCGCGATCTCGGCGCCCGGGCGAAGGCGGGCAAAGGGGCCGATGATCGCGCCCTGGCTGACGTGACAGCCCTCAAGGTGGCAAAAGGGACGCAAGGTTACACCGCTTTCCACCGTGACGCCGGGGCCAAAGACGACGTTCGGCCCGATTTCGACGTCACGGCCGATCACCGTGTCATGGGCGAAAAAGACGGTCTCGGGGGCGCTGAGCGTGACTCCATTGGCCAGCGCCGATTGACGGGCTCGGTCCTGAAAGACGGCCTCGGCGCGGGCCAGCTCGGCGCGGGAATTGATGCCCTGCGTTTCGGATTCGTCGCACGCCACCGCCGCACAGGCCAGATTGCGCGCGCGCGCCAAAGCAACGATATCCGTCAGGTAATATTCGCCGCTGGCATTCTTGTTGTCCACGTTCTGAAGCAGCTCGAACAGCAGCGCTGTCGGCGCGCAGATGACGCCCGAGTTGCAGAAATCCAGCGCCAGCTGTTGGGGGGTGGCGTCCTTGGCCTCGACGATTTTTTGCAAGGCGCCGCCCTGATCCAGAATGAGGCGGCCATAACGCCCCGGATCGCGCGCCCGAAAGCCCAGCACGACGACGGCGGCACCGTTGCTGCGTTCGGTCTGCATTTTGGCCAGCGTCTCGGGGCGGATGAAGGGGGTATCACCATAAAGGACAATGCTGTCCCCGGCGGCCGAGCCGTTCGCCAGCGCCGGGCGGGCCGCCTTGACCGCGTCTGCGGTGCCCAACTGGCGCGCCTGCACCACGACCTCGGTGTCCGGGGCGTGGGCGGCCACCGTCTGTCTGACCAGATCGGCCCCGTGTCCGGCCACCACGACGGTTTTGTCTGCGGCCATCGCTGCCGCCGTCTTCAGCGTATGGACCAGAAGTGGAGCACCGGCCAGCGGATGCAGAACCTTGGGCCGCTCCGAGCCCATCCGCGTTCCCTGACCGGCCGCAAGTATGATGAATGACAACGGCATTATGACCTCGTGAAAATTATATCTTCTTCTTAGCCATGCCGGGGCGGGGCGGAAAGGGAAACCTGATCAACAAACCTTTCGGATCGTTACACAACGTGCCAGAATGGCCGCAAGCGGGCCGAGGGGCGCGCGCAACACCAAAGAAACGGGGCAACTCCGGGGGCAAAACGGCGGATCCGCATGGACAGCGTTATCTTTGATCTTGACGGCACCCTTGCCGATACCAGCGGCGATCTGATTGCCGCAGCGAACGCCTGTTTTCGCGACATGGGCAAAGGCGCGCAGCTGGACCCCGAGGCGGATCGGGCCGTGGCCTTCAACGGCGGTCGGGCGATGCTGCGGCTGGGGTTTTCGCGCCTTGGTCTGGCGTGGACCGAGGCCGATGTAAGCGCCCATTTCGACACGCTTCTGGCCCATTACTCTGCCGATATCGACCGGCACACGCGGCTTTATGACGGGGTCGTGCCGATGCTGGGGGCGTTGCACGAGGCGGGCTATGCTCTGGGGGTCTGCACCAACAAGCCCGAGGCGCTGGCCCTGACGTTGCTGGCTCGTCTGGGGCTGGACGGTTGGTTCAAATCCGTGATTGGGGCCGACACGCTGGCCTGGCGCAAGCCCGACCCGCGCCCGCTTTGCGCGGCGATTGCGCGCCTTGGCGGCGATCCTTCCCGGGCGGTTCTGATTGGCGACACCAGAACCGATTTTGAAACCGCGCGGGCGGCTGGTCTGCCCGTTGTTCTGGTCGGCTTTGGCCCTGCGGGGCGCGAGGTTGCGGCGCTTGGGCCGGACGCGCTGCTGGCGCATTTTGACGACCTGCCGGCCATCGTTGCGCGGCTGTTGCCGGGGCGGAGGTGATGGCGAATAAAGGGCAATCCATGGCTGCGCGCGGAATTCCAGAGCGGCCAAGGGCGCATGAGGCACTGGCATGACAGATATTTTCAAAGGCAGTTTCACCCAGCAGGAGCCCCTGCCAGACGCGTCAATCGCGGCTGCCCTGTCGGTGATGCAGAGCGGGCGCTTGCACCGTTACAACGTCGCCGATGGAGAGGTTGGCGAGGTGGCGCGGCTGGAGGTGGAATTTGCCGCGCGGATGGGGGCGAAATATTGCCTTGCGGTGGCCTCGGGGGGCTATGCGCTGTCCTGTGCCCTGCGCGCTGCCGGAGCGGGCCCGAAAGATGCGGTCCTGACCAACGCTTTTACCCTTGCGCCGGTGCCGGGGGCCATCGCCAACATCGGCGCGCGGCCCGAATTTGTCGAGGTCAGCGCCGATCTGGTCATTGATCTTGACGATCTTGGACAACGAATCAAAGAGACCGGCGCGCGTTTTCTGATGCTCAGCCACATGCGCGGCCACATCTGCGACATGGGGCGTCTGATGCAGATCTGCTCGGCCGCCAACGTCACCGTCATCGAGGATTGCGCCCACACCATGGGCGCGCGCTGGGCGGGGACGCTGTCAGGTCGCTTTGGGCGGGTGGCCTGCTATTCGACCCAGACCTACAAGCATGTCAACTCGGGCGAGGGGGGGCTGATCGTCAGCGACGACGCCGATTTGATGGCGCGGGCCATTCTGCTGTCGGGCAGTTACATGCTGTATGAGCGCCACCTCGCGGCACCGCCAGCCGAGGTTTTTGCGCGGTTGCGGCTGGAAACGCCGAATTGCTCGGGGCGAATGGACAATCTGCGCGCTGCGATCCTGCGCCCGCAACTGGCCGATCTCGACCGGCAGATTGCCCGCTGGAACCGGCGCTATCGGGTGGTTGAGGAGGGGCTCAGCGGTGCCCCTGGGCTGCGGTTGATCGCGCGCCCGGCCGAAGAAGAATTTGTCGGGTCATCGATCCAGTTCTGCTTGCCGGAATTTTCCGCCGACCAGATCCGGGCGCTGCTTGCGGCGACGGCGGCGCGCGGGGTGGAATTGAAATGGTTTGGCGCGCCCGAGCCGGTGGCCTTTACCTCGCGTTATGACAGCTGGACCTATGCTCCGGCCCGGTCGATGGCACAGACCGACCGGGTGCTGGACGGGCTGATGGACATGCGCCTGCCGCTGACCTTTGACCTTGCGGATTGCGCCCTGATTGCCCGTATCATCCGGGCCGAGGTTACGCGGATTTCTGCGCTCTCCGGCGCTTTTTGAGGCGTTGTGAAAACAGCCAGGCGCCGGTGGTCAGGAGCGCATAGATCACCAGAATGAAGGTCAGCTGCTCGGGGGCGTGGAGAGCTTCGTAATAGAGGATGAACGCGGTGCCCCCCAGCAGCGCTGCCATGGCCAACACGGTCAGCGCGTTATTCGAGCCGGTTTTTACGCGCATCCGATGGTTGGTCACCGCCATCAGAAAGGAGACCAGCAAAAAGGTGACGCTGCCAAATTCCAGGATGACCCGCAGGCTGCCGGCGACGACCAGTGCCCCGGCGCTTAACGCCATCAGCAGAATGGCGCGTTTGGGGATGCCGTCGCTGCGATGGCTCAGCAGGGCGGGCATGTAGCCGTCCTCGGCAATCGCTGCCAGCTGGTGCGATGCGCCAAAAAGCGTGCCGCTGATCGCGCTCATCGTTGCCAGAAGGGCGCCGGCAATGACCAGAACATTGCCCCAGACCCCCAGCGTATCGCGCGCCCCTGCAGCGAGGGCGAACTCCTTGTTTCGGATGATGTCGTCAAATGGAATGGCCAGAATGGCGCCGCTGGCGATGATGACATAGACCGCCGCGGCAACCGCAATCGCCCAATAGATGGCGCGCGGAATGTTGCGTTTGGGGTCTTGCATGTCGTTGGTGGCGTTGATCACCAGTTGAAATCCCTCAAAGGCGACGAAGGTTACCGAGGCGACGATCAGGAGATTCAACACGGTGAAGCCGGGCGACTCGTTGATCAGGCTGGGCAGATCGGCCTGTCCGTTGGCCAGCAGGACCGCCGAAATCACCGCCAGAATGAGGACCTTGGTATAGACCATCATGTCCTCGATCCGGCCCATGCCCTTGACGCTCCAGAGATTGATCAGAGTGAAGACGCCGATAACTGCCAGCGCCACCAGTTTTCGTATCGTATCGTCCTCGGCAAACGCGGTCGAGCTGATCGCGTATGAGGCGAAGGTATAGGCATAAAGCGCGATCGTGCTGATATAGCCGAAAATCACCCACCAACCGATCAGTGAGGCGGCAAAAGGCTCATCAGGGTAGCTCTTTTTGACAAAGGCGTAGGTGGCCCCTTCGTCCATGTAATGAAGCGCCAGCTTGACGTAGGAATACGAGGCCAGCAAGGCGATCACGCCGCCAAGAGCGATGGCCAGCGGCGCGTAAACCCCGACCATGGCGACGGAAATTCCGAGAATGGTAAATATTCCGCCGCCGATCATGCCGCCAAGGGCGATGGCCAGAAGCTCGGGCAGGCCGAGGGCTTTGCCCCTCTGCGGGGCGGTCTTTGGTGATGGCATTGTCGCAACTCCGGATCGTGTTTTGCTGAACTTAGGCGGCAACCAATGCGGGAACAAGGGGCGTGGTGTCCACATGCGCTTGGGTTTTTTTGAGTATTTTTGCAAAAAAGACGATGCGCGGCCCGAGGCATCAGGATCGGTTCAGGCGCCGCAGGACAAGGAACTGACCGGCGGCGGCAAGGGCGGAGAGGGTAAAAATCGGCGCCAGCCCGCTCCAGTCTGCCACTACTCCGGCCATGAGCGGTAGCAGAAAGGCCGGAGCCGTCAGCGCGTTGAAATAGCCGCTATAGGCCGGGCGCTGATCGGCCGGGGAAATTTCCATCAGATAGCCGATGACGGCGATGGTCAGGCCGTTCGCCAGCGCGCCGAGGGCCAGAAAGATCGCCAGAAACAGCGGAAAGGCGGCGGTCGGGGCCGGCTGGCCGGTAGTGATCATCGCCGCCAAGAGCAGCGCCGGTGCGACGCGCAACAGTGCAATGGCGCGCAACAGGCTGCCCTTGCCAAGGTGGTCGCCCCACCAGCCCCAGAGCAGGTTCGAGATCAGGGCGCCAATGGTCTGCGCCCCCAACAGCAGCGCAATGCGTCCCATGGGAAAGCCGGTCTGCCCGGCGGCGACCACGTAGAACGGCATGGCCATCAGGACCATCCCGCCCAGCCACTGGGCGTGGACAAAGGCGCGAAACCGGCGGTCCTTGTGGTAAACGGAAATTCCGCTTTTCAGATAGGCGCCAAAACCGGGTTTGGCGGCGGGCTTTGGCCCTTGCGGCTCGCCAAGAGAGGTAAAAATGGCGGAGGAGGTGAACATCAGAACGGCCGCCATTGCAAAAATCGCGGCATAGGAGGCGGGGAAGGGCCACGTGCCCACGGCCCGGTCGGCAATCCAGGCGACGCCCAGCGCCAGCAGGCCACCGCCGAAAAACCTTGTCGCCAGCAGCCGTGACCGGCGCGCCGAGGGAACCGCGCGGGCGACGATATCGTTGTAGGGCACAGCGACGATGCCCGAGATAAAGGCATAGCCGCTCCAGAGCGCCATCACCAGCGGAACCAGAACCCCGTGCGGCCAGCTGCCTCCCAGCGCCAGAACCAGAGCGATCAGGGCGATGAAGCTGGCGCGGCCAAAGGCTCCGATCACGTAATAGGGCATGGATTTACCACTGTTTTGTGCTAGAAAGCCGATGAAGATCTGCGGCGACAGCCAGCCAAAGCGCAGGATCGCCGTGACCGCCCCCACCAGCAGCGAGGATCCCGACAACTGATAGATCAGGGCTGCCACGATGGTTGAACTGTCCACTGCGGCCGAGCCCGCCTGAAAGGTGATTCCCGCGGCCGCCACACGGCGAAATCCCCGGCGAGACCCGGAGCGGGGTTGATGATGGGCGTCGTCAGTACTCCCCGCTTTCGTGTTCATTGGCCGCTCCAGTTTTCGGGGTTGACGAACAGGCCGAACCAGATCGACCAAAGGCCGAGCAGGATGAATACACCGGCGCTCAGGCTGCGCATGACGCGGGGCGAGGGCTTTAGTCGCTGAAGGCGGGGAAAGTCGCGCTCCGACAGGGCGTTGATGCCCAAAAGGGGCACCGATAGAGACAGCCCGAACAGTGCCATGACGCCAAAGCCGGTCGTCAGACTGGCGCTGCCCGCCGACAGTGTGAACAGGCCGAAAATCAGTGGCGCGGCACAGGCCGGGATGTTCAGGCCAAAGGCTGCCCCCAGCAGGGCAGGGTTGCGCGCCCGTTGCCAGCCCGTCGGAGACAGGGTCAGGCGTCGGACGAACAGGCGTTGCCAGCCGGCAGCATAGCCGATCCCGATCCCCAGATAAACGCTGCCAAACACCAGCCACAGCCCAGTCTGCACATCGATCAGGCTGCGGCCGAGCAGCGCAAACAATACGCCGATCAGCCCGGTGACCAGCGTTCGCGTCAGGATGAAGCTGCCCATCGCCCGCCAGCGGCGACGCTGGGCTGCAATGGCGCGCAGAAACAGAAGATGCGCGCCGATCGTGCAAGGCTCGACAAAGCCGAGAAGGCCGAGGCCGACAGGAACGAGGATAAGGCCGTAGGGTTCATAACTCATGTCTCGGGCATGAACCTTCCAGCGCTGGAAGGGCAAATCACAAAGATATCACGCAAATGTCAGCTTTGGGGGTGTGTCCCTGCCCGATCCCGCCATGGCCCACCTTGGTGCGTTGCCTCAGACGGTGGGGTTTTGTCGCCCTGTTACGGTGCCGGAGGTTTAGGGTTTCTTGCCGCCTTTTGGCTTGCGAAGCGGGCGCGGGACTGCTATTAAATGAACAATCGTTCAATTAATCAGGAGCCCCGCCGATGTTCACCGCCTCCATGAATTTTGCCCTTGGCGAGGAAATCGAAGCTCTGCGCGACATGGTTCACCGCTGGGCGCAGGACCGTGTCGCCCCGATGGCGGCCGAGATCGATCGATCCAACAACTTCCCGGCTGAGCTGTGGCATGAAATGGGTGATCTGGGCCTGCTGGGTATCACCGTGGAAGAGGAATATGGCGGTGCCGGCATGGGCTATCTGGCCCACACCATCGCAGTCGAGGAAATCGCCCGCGCCAGCGCCAGCGTCAGCCTGTCCTACGGAGCCCATTCCAACCTGTGCGTAAACCAGATCCGCCTGAACGGCACCGACGAACAGAAACGCAAATACCTGCCGAAACTGATTTCCGGCGAACATGTGGGCGCGCTGGCCATGTCAGAGGCGGGTGCCGGCAGCGACGTGGTGTCGATGCGCCTCAGGGCGGAAAAGAAGAACGGCTATTACACGCTGAACGGCACGAAATACTGGATCACCAACGGCCCCGATGCCGACACGCTGGTCGTCTATGCCAAGACCGACCCGGATGCCGGGCCGCGCGGCATCACCGCCTTTCTGATCGAAAAGACCATGAAAGGTTTTTCCACCAGCCTGCATTTTGACAAGCTGGGCATGCGGGGCAGCAATACCGCCGAGTTGATCTTTGAAGATGTCGAAGTGCCCTTTGAAAACGTGCTGGGCAAGGAAGGCGAGGGCGTCAAGGTGCTGATGTCGGGCCTTGATTACGAGCGCGTTGTGCTCTCGGGGATTGGTGTTGGCGTCATGCATGCGGTACTGGATCACATCATGCCCTACATGCATGAGCGCAAGCAGTTCGGCAAACCCATTGGGGATTTCCAGCTGATGCAGGGCAAGATTGCCGATATCTACACGGCAATGAACAGCGCGCGCGCCTATGTCTATGCGGTTGCCGGCAGTTGCGACCGGGGTGAAGTCACCCGTCAGGACGCGGCGGCCTGTGTGCTTTACGCCAGCGAAAAGGCGATGGAGGTCGCGGTGCAGGGTGTGCAGGCTATGGGGGGCGCGGGCTTTATGAACGAAAGCCCGGTCAGCCGCATCATGCGCGATGCGAAACTGATGGAAATCGGTGCCGGCACATCCGAGATCCGGCGCATGCTGTGCGGGCGCGAGTTGATGAAGGTGACGGCCTGATTGTAGGAGCGCAGACCCGGATACCGATAACAGGGGGGAAGAATGTTAAAATTGAAGAACGCGGTGCCGGGGCTGGCCATGGCCCTCGGCCTGCTGGCGGGGTCGGCCTCGGCGCCGGCAGCGCAACAACTGGTTTATAGCGATGAACACACAGCCTCATGCCTGAACGTCGGCAAAACCCCGCAACAGCGCGAAGCCTGTATCAGCGTCTCGGCCAATGCCTGCATGGAGGACACCCCCGGCGGCTATTCCACCGCCGTCATGGGCGGGTGTCTGGAAAAGGAACTCAACTGGTGGGACCGGCGGCTGAATCGGGTCTACAGGCAGGAAATGAAACGTGCCAAGGCTGAAGACGCGGCTATGGGTTTCGCCGGGACGCCGCAATCGCAGGCCCGGGCTTTGCGCGCCATGCAACGTGCGTGGATCACCTATCGAGACGCCAGCTGTGATTATCAGGCGTCGCTGTGGACGGGCGGCACCGGAGCCGGGCCGGCGCGCATCGGTTGCCTGATGGATATGACCGCAAAACAGTCGCTGGTGCTGGACAGCATCCGGCAACAATAAAACGGGGGCGCAAGGGCGCATGAGCAGAATCATCTCGCAATTCGTTTCCGGCAGCGAGGCTGCCCGCGCCAATCGTGTCGCCCACCTGGAGGCGCTGGAACGGGTGCGCGCTGCGGCGCAGGCTGCGGCAAGGGGAGGCAGTGAAAAGGCCCGCGAGCGCCACCTGAAACGCGGCAAGATGCTGCCGCGCGACCGGGTTGCCAACCTGCTCGACCCCGGTTCGCCATTTCTGGAAATCGGTGCGACGGCGGCGCATGACATGTATGACGGCGCCGCGCCGGGGGCCGGCATTATCTGCGGTATCGGGCGGGTGCATGGACTGGAGGTCATGGTCGTTTGCAACGATGCCACCGTCAAGGGCGGCACCTATTTTCCGATGACAGTCAAAAAACATCTGCGTGCCCAGAAGATCGCTGCCGAGAACAACCTGCCCTGTGTCTATCTGGTGGACAGTGGCGGTGCCAACCTGCCCAATCAGGACGAGGTCTTTCCCGACCGAGAGCATTTTGGACGTATCTTTTACAATCAGGCTCGGATGAGCGCGCGCGCAATCCCCCAGATCGGGGTGGTCATGGGCTCCTGCACGGCGGGCGGGGCCTATGTGCCGGCGATGTCCGACGTCTCGATCATCGTAAAGGAACAGGGCACGATCTTTCTGGCTGGCCCGCCGCTGGTCAAGGCGGCGCTGGGCGAAATTGTTTCGGCCGAGGAACTGGGCGGCGGCGATGTTCATACGCGCCTCTCCGGGGTGGCCGACTATCTGGCCGAGGACGACGCCCATGCGCTGGCTCTGGCGCGCGAGGCGGTGGCAAACCTGAATCGTGAAAAACCCCGGACCGTCTGTCTTCGCTCCCCCGAGGAACCGCTTTATGATCCAGAAGATCTGCTCGGGATCGTGCCACCTGACAACCGCACGCCCTATGACGTGCGCGAGGTTCTGGCGCGACTCCTTGATGGCAGTCGCTTTGACGAATTCAAGCCGCGTTTCGGGGAAACGCTGGTCACCGGCTTTGCCCATATCAAGGGCATTCCTGTGGGCCTCGTTGGCAACAACGGGGTAATCTTTTCCGATAGCGCCGCCAAGGGCGCCCATTTCATCCAGCTGTGTAGCCAGCGGCGGATCCCGCTGGTGTTTCTGCAAAACATCACCGGGTTCATGGTCGGTAAAAAGTCCGAAAACGAAGGCATCGCGCGCCACGGTGCCAAGATGGTGACCGCGGTCGCCAGCACCAACGTGCCAAAGGTCACGGTTGTGATCGGGGCCTCCAACGGGGCGGGAAACTATGGTATGGCCGGGCGCGCCTATGATCCGCGCTTCATGTGGAGCTGGCCCAACGCCTCGGTGGCGGTGATGGGGGGCGAACAGGCCGCGGGCGTTCTGGCCACCGTCAGGCGCGAGGCCATCGAGCGCGCGGGCGGCAGCTGGTCGGCTGAGGAAGAGGCCGAGTTCAAGCGCCCCACGCTGGACATGTTCGCCCGCCAGTCAAACCCGCTCTATGGCAGTGCGCGGCTGTGGGATGATGGTATCATTGATCCGCGAAAAACCCGTGAAGTGCTGGCTCTCAGCCTGTCAGCGACGCTGAACGCGGCGATTGAGGAGACACGTTTTGGCGTCTTTCGGATGTAGCGTTCAGATGAATGCCTCCGGCGGGAGTGTATGTACAAAAAAGAGGGAGATGTCTTCTTTGCAAAAATACTCAAATTCCGACCGCGGCAGGGGGTGCCAGTGTTTGACCGCGTCCTGATCGCCAACCGGGGCGAGATTGCCTGCCGCATCATCCGCACCGCGCGGCGCATGGGGCTGGAGACCGTGGCGGTGTTTTCAGACGCCGACCGTGACACGTTGCACGTCGAAATGGCGGATCACGCGGTCCATATCGGCGGGGCGGCGGCGGCGGACAGCTATCTCAGGGGCGAGGCCATCATTCAGGCGGCCCGCCAGAGCAGTGCGGGCGCGATCCATCCCGGCTATGGGTTTCTCAGCGAAAACCCCGATTTCGTCACTGCGGTAGAGGCGGCGGGGCTGGTGTTTGTCGGGCCGTCGGCGGATTCAATTCGTGCGCTGGGCCTGAAGGACGCGGCCAAGACCTTGATGGACGCGGCCGGCGTGCCGGTCGTGCCGGGGTATCATCAGGCGGCTCAGGATGAAGATCTGTTGGCCGCAGAGGCGGCCGGAATCGGCTATCCGGTCCTGATCAAGGCAGTGGCCGGAGGCGGGGGCAAGGGCATGCGACGGGTAGAAGGCCCGGCGGACTTTTCGCGCAATCTCGCGCATGCGCGCGCCGAAGCACAAGCCGCGTTTGGCAATGATGCGGTCCTGATCGAGAAATACATCGAAACGCCCCGCCATATCGAGGTGCAGGTTTTTGGCGATGGCACGGATGCGGTGCATCTGTTTGAGCGCGACTGCTCGCTGCAACGTCGCCACCAGAAGGTCATCGAAGAGGCCCCCGCGCCGGGGATGAGCGACGAGATGCGTGCGGCAATGGGTGCGGCGGCGGTTCAGGCGGCGCGCGCGGTGCGCTACTCTGGTGCCGGTACGGTCGAGTTCATCGTTGACGCCCGTGACGGGCTGCGGCCCGATCGCTTTTGGTTCATGGAGATGAACACACGCCTGCAGGTCGAACATCCCGTCACCGAACTCATCACCGGCGTTGATCTGGTCGAATGGCAGTTGCGCGTTGCCGCTGGCGAGAGGCTGCCGAAATCGCAGGACGAGCTGACCATCACCGGCCACGCGGTTGAGGCGCGGATCTATGCCGAGGATCCTGCGAACGCGTTTTTACCGGCGACCGGCGTGCTTGAGCGGCTGGAGTTTCCCGATGATCTGCGGGTGGACAGCGGGGTGCGCGAGGGCGATGCCATCAGCCCGTATTACGATCCGATGATTGCCAAGCTGATCAGCCATGGCGAGACCCGCGAGATTGCTCTGGCCCGGTTGCGTCGCGGGCTGGCGCACAGCACTCTGGCGGGCACTGTGACCAATCTGGATTTTCTCGCGGCGCTGTGCGCGCATCCCGAGGTTTGCGCCGGAACTCCGGACACCGGGCTGATTGCGCGTGATCTGGCGCCCCTGACGGCTGAGGTCGCCCCGGACGATGTGGTTCTGGGGCTGGCTGCCATCGTCGCGGCGGGGCTGGGCGCGGGGGTGCCTGCCGATGAGGGGGCGGCATGGCAGGCGGGATTTAACCTCTGGCAGGTTACCGGGCAGGATATCGCATTGCAATACGGCGAGACGCGTCTCAGTGCCTGCCTCAGGGTTCTGGCGGCGGATCGGGTCGATGTCGGGATTGGCGCGCGCCAGATCTGCTTTTGTTACCGGGGTCAAAGCTGGTGGGCCGACGGGCAGAAAACCGGCGCGCGGGTTCTGCTGCTGGCCAACGAGGTTGTGATCCACCGCGGGCGCGCCTATCGTTTCCAGCGTATTGATCCGTTGCAGCGAGGTCAGGCGGTTGCCGGGTCGGGAAATGTTTTGAACTCGCCCATGCCGGGGATGTTAAAGGCCGTTCTGGTCGAGCCCGGTACTCGTATTCTGCAAGGCGACCGGCTGGCGGTTCTGGAGGCGATGAAGATGGAGCACGTCCTGAGCGCGCCGCGTGACGGTGTGATCGCGGAAATCCTGACCCCGGCGGGGACGCAGGTGGATAGCGGTGCCCCCCTGATCCGCTTTGAGGACGAGGAGAACGCATGATGGCGCGCGTTTTGCACCACGGATGGGAGAGCCGCTCGACCCGCACTCTGGTGCTGCTTTACGAAATGGGGCTGCCGTTCGATCTGGTCGTCCACTCGTTCCGCCGCTCGCTCTACAACGACGACTACCGCAGGTTGTCGCCGGCCGGGCGGGTGCCGGCGCTTGAAGACGGCGATCGGGTGCTGTTTGAAACCGGCGCGATCACCGAATATCTGGTGACCTGTTATCCCGAGTGCGGGCTTGGCCGACCGTTGCCGGACCCTGAGCATTGGGAATGGGTGCAATGGCTGCATTTTGCCGAAACCATCGGCCAGCATCTGGCGACGCTGGTGCAGCATCATATCGTCATGCGCCAAGAGTGGATGCGCTCGCCCACGGTAATGAGATACGAAACCCTGCGCCTGCAGCGGGTGCTGGGGGTTCTGGAGCAGGCGTTGGAGGATGGGCGCGATTACCTGTTGACCAGCGGCTTTAGCGCGATTGATACCAATATCGGTTATTCCGTTTACGGCGCGGCCCATTTCGTGCGTCTCGATGCGTTTTTGCATCTTGACGCCTATCTGCAGCGTCTGATGGCGCGTCCGGCCTTTCAAAAGGCCCTGCCGCCGGCCGGGGCCGAGCGGCTGTTTGAGCGCGAATTCTACGCGTGCCCCGATGGCTGAGCGGGTCGAGATTTTTGAGGTCGGGCCCCGGGATGGCCTGCAGAACGAGGCGCGCCCGATTGCCTTATCCGATAAGCTGCGGCTGGTGGACCTGCTGTCGGGCTGCGGCTTTGCCCGTATCGAGGTGGCCAGTTTCGTCTCGCCCAGATGGGTGCCGCAGATGGCTGACAGCGACCGGGTTCTGGCCGGGATCAAACGCGTGCCGGGAATCTCATACGCGGCGCTGACCCCCAATTTGCGGGGGTTTCAGGCGGCCCTTGACGCAGGGGCTGACGAGATCGCCATTTTCGGCTCGGCCTCCGAGGGGTTCAGCCGTGCCAATATCAATTGCTCGATCAATGAGTCGCTGGCCCGTTTCGCCCCGGTTGCGGCGGCGGCGCGGAAGGCGGGCCTGCCGGTTCGCGGTTACGTTTCTTGCGTGACCGATTGTCCCTATGACGGGCCGACGCCACCGGCGCAGGTGGCCCGTGTTGCCGCCGCCCTGTTTGGCATGGGCTGCTATGAGGTCAGCCTTGGCGATACCATTGGGCAAGGCACCCCGGAAACGGTGCGCGCCATGCTGCAGGCGGTCCTGAGCGAGATCCCCGCGGCGCATCTGGCCGGGCATTTTCATGACACCAACGGGCGCGCGCTGGAGAATATCGAGGTCGCGCTGGATCTGGGCCTGAGGGTCTTTGACGCCGCCGTGGGCGGGCTTGGCGGTTGCCCCTATGCGCCGGGGGCGGCGGGCAATGTGGCCAGCGAGGCGGTTGATGCGCGCTTGGTTGCGCTGGGGTTTGAAACCGGGCTTGACGCGCGCCGGCTGGAGCAGGCGGCAGCCTTTGCGCGCCGGTTGCGTCCGGCAGGAGGGGCTGATGACAACACGGGAATAGAGGAGCCGGGCCATGTTTGAGACCCTGACGATAGAGACCGACAAGCGCGGTGTTGCGACGCTGACGCTGGCGCGCCCAGACAAGCACAACGCGATGTCGGGCCGGATGATTGCCGAGCTTTCAGCAGCGGCGGCGCAACTGGGCGCGGATGACGCGGTGCGGGTCGTCGTGCTGGCCGCCAGCGGGCGCAGCTTTTGCGCCGGTGGTGACCTGAAATGGATGCAGGCGCAGATCGACGCCGGCGACGCCCAGCGCCGGGCCGAAGCGCGCAAGCTGGCCGAGGCGTTGTTTGACCTCAACACCCTGCCAAAGCCCCTGATCGGGCGGGTCTCGGGGAATGCCTTTGGCGGCGGGGTGGGGTTGATCTCGGTCTGTGATGTGGCGATCGGGGTGCGCGCGGCGCGCTTTGGGTTGACCGAAACCCGGCTTGGCCTGATTCCGGCCACCATCAGCCCCTATGTTCTGGCGCGTATGGGCGAAAGCCGGGCGCGACGTGTGTTCATGTCGGCGCGCCTGTTTGATGCCGTTGAAGCGGTCGAGTTGAACCTGTTGGCCCGCGCCGTGGCTGCGGAGGATCTGGATCAGGCGGTCGAGGCCGAAGTTAGCCCCTATCTGCAGGCGGCCCCCGGTGCCGTGGCGGCGGCCAAACGCCTGACCCGCGCTCTGGGTCCGGCGATTACCCCGGAAATCATTGATGCGACCATCGAGCGTCTGGTGGCCTGCTGGCAGGGCGAGGAGGCCGCCGAGGGGATTTCGGCCTTCTTTGCCAAGCGCAAGCCGCGCTGGGCGGCCGAGGATTGAGGGCGCGATCCGGGTCTGCGGGTCTTATCTGACTGTTTTTATCGACATTAGCTCTTGACAAGCGCTGCCGAGCGCGCTCTCAGACCTGCTGAGACCGTTCGATCGAAGGAGGCGGGGTCATGCGTTCTACATCTGAAATTCGTCGCGCTTATCGGGGGCCGGTTCTGTTTAGCCACGGCTTTCGCATCTTTTTCCTTTCGGCAGGGCTGTGGGCGGCGCTGGCCATGCTGCTGTGGGTGGCCCTGTTGACACGGGGCGGCATTCTGCCCAGCCGCTTTGATCCGGTGAGCTGGCATATTCACGAGATGCTGTTTGGCTATGCGATGGCGGTTCTGGCGGGCTTTCTGTTGACCGCTGTTCCCAACTGGACCGGGCGTCTGCCGGTGGTTGGCTGGCCGACGGTGACGCTGGCCGGGCTGTGGCTGATCGGGCGGCTTGCGGCCCTGATCTCGGGGGCCTTGCCGCTGTGGCTGGCCGATCTGGCCGAGCTGGTTTTCCCGCTGGCGCTGGTCTCGGTTCTGGCGCGCGAGATCATTGCCGGGAAGAACTGGCGCAATCTTAAGGTTCTGGTCGCGGTTTCGGTGTTTGGTTTGGCCGATGTGCTGTTTCTGGCCGAGACGCTGCACGGCGTCGAGCTTGGCGGAATCGGTCTGCGTCTCGGGGTGGCCGCGATCATCTGGTTGATCACGTTGATCGGCGGGCGCGTCGTGCCCAGCTTTACCCGCAACTGGCTGGTGCGTCAGGGGGCCGGGGCTTTGCCAATCCCCTTTGGTCGAGGCGATCTGGCGGTGCTGGCGTTCCAGACTGTGGTCTTTGCGCTGTGGGTGGTCTGGCCCGACCTTTTGGCGCTGCCGCCCCTTGCCGCACTTGCGGGGCTGGCACATCTGTGGCGCCTGTGGCGCTGGCGCGGCTGGCGCGGGCGCGCTGAGCCTCTGGTTTGGATCTTGCATGTTGCGTATCTCTTTGTCCCGATTGGTTTTTTTGAACTTTCGCTGCGCCAGTTCGGCGATTTTTCCACGGTTCCGCATGGCTGGACTGCGGGGGCGGTGGCGTTGATGACGCTGGCGATGATGACCCGCGCCAGCCTTGGGCATTCGGGACGTATGCTGGCGGCCGGGCGGGGGCTGACACTGGTCTATGTCGCGGTGATCCTTGCGGCGCTGGCCCGGGTTGCCTCGGAATATGTCGGCAATCCGATGCCGTTTCTCGATCTGGCCGCGACGTTCTGGGTGCTGGGCTTTGGCGGTTTTGCGGTCCTGTTCTGGCCGATCCTCAGCCGCCCGCGACGATAGCGGCCAAAGGCGGTGCCAGGCGACATTGGGAGCGATTCGTTTTTGAAGGTATGCAAATGTATGCTGCGAGTGTCGCGACCCTTGCGATGAGCGCAAAAACACCCCCGGTCCTCCTGTTTTTCACGGCGAAAACCCCTCGATCGGCAGCCGTCTTTGGTTGACCTTGGGTGGCGGCGGGGGTAAAGGTCGGCAAGATAAAAATGAGAGCGGCCATAAACAGGAGGACCCCTTGGACGGACTTTTGAGAGCGTATCTTCCGGTCCTCGTTTTTCTGGGCCTCGCGATCATCATCGGAGCGGTACTGCTGCTGGCGGCCGTGGTCGTTGCGGTTCGGCACCCGGATGCGGAAAAGATCAGCGCCTATGAGTGCGGCTTTAATGCCTTTGACGATGCGCGGATGAAGTTCGACGTGCGCTTTTACCTCGTTTCGATCCTGTTCATCATCTTTGATCTTGAGGTCGCCTTTCTGTTTCCTTGGGCGGTGGCATTCAAGGACGTCGGCCCCTTGGGGTTCTGGTCGATGCTGGTCTTTCTGGCGGTGCTGACCGTCGGCTTTTCCTATGAATGGAAGAAGGGGGCCCTGGAATGGGAGTGAGCACCTCATCAAACACCGCCGGCGCCGACCCAGAAGCGGCGACGCTGGCCCTCAATGCCGAGCTACAGGACAAGGGCTTTTTGCTGACCACGGCCGAGGACGTGATCAACTGGGCCCGCACCGGCAGTCTGCACTGGATGACCTTTGGTCTGGCCTGTTGTGCGGTTGAGATGATGCACGCTTCGATGCCGCGCTATGATCTTGAACGTTACGGCACCGCCCCGCGCGCCAGCCCCCGCCAGTCGGATCTGATGATCGTGGCCGGCACGCTGACCAACAAGATGGCCCCGGCGCTGCGCAAGGTTTATGACCAGATGCCCGAGCCGCGCTATGTGATCTCGATGGGCTCCTGCGCCAATGGCGGCGGCTATTACCACTACAGCTATTCGGTGGTGCGCGGCTGTGATCGGATCGTGCCGGTTGACATCTATGTTCCCGGCTGCCCGCCAACGGCCGAGGCGCTGATGTATGGCATCCTGCAACTCCAGCGCAAGATACGGCGCACCGGCACCATCGTCAGATAGCGAGGACGACACCCATGAGCGAAGCGCTGCAGCAACTGGCCGATCTGATCACCGAGGAACAGGAAAACGTGGTCATTTCGACCGAGATCTCGCACGGCGAGCTGACCGTGCACGCCACCCTGAACGGATTGACCGATCTGGTCGATTTTCTGCGCAGCAAGGGTGAGTGCCGCTTTTCCACCCTCGTCGATATCACCGCGGTGGATTATCCCAGCCGCGAGCGCCGCTTTGACGTGGTTTACCATCTTTTGTCGATGTTTCAGAACCAGCGGATCCGCCTGAAGGTGGCCATCCGCGAGGACGAGATCGTCCCCTCGATCACCGCCATTCACCCCTCGGCGGGCTGGTTTGAACGCGAGGTCTTTGACATGTACGGCATCCTGTTCTCGGATCACCCCGACCTGCGCCGGCTGCTGACCGATTACGGATTTCGCGGGCATCCGCTGCGCAAGGATTTTCCCACCACCGGCTACAGCGAAGTGCGTTATGACGAGGTGGAAAAACGCGTCGTTTACGAGCCGGTCTCGCTGGTTCAGGAATACCGGCAGTTCGATTTCATGTCGCCGTGGGAAGGAGCCGAATACATCCTGCCCGGAGACGAAAAGGAGACAGCATCATGATGGATGGAGCCGGTTGGGGCGTGGGCGGATTCGGGATCATCTGGTTCCTGATTGCCGCTGCATTGGTGGTGGTGCCGTTCTGGCGTCTGCTGCCCCGTTTTGGCATGCCAAGCTGGCTTGCCATCATCGCGTTTATCCCGCTGGTGGCGCTGATCTATCTTTGGATCATGGCCTTCAGCAAGACATCTGACAGGTAGGCGGACAGGACATGGACGGCGACGGTTTCAGCAGCAAATTCGGCGATGTGCGCACCGGCGAGCAGAAGATCCGCAATTTCAACATCAATTTCGGGCCGCAACACCCGGCGGCCCACGGCGTCTTGCGCATGGTGCTGGAGTTGGACGGCGAAACCGTCGAGCGGGCCGACCCCCATATCGGCCTTTTGCACCGCGGCACCGAGAAATTGATGGAAAGCCGCAGCTACCTGCAAAACCTGCCTTATTTCGACCGCCTTGATTACGTCGCACCAATGAATCAGGAACATGCCTGGTGTCTGGCCATCGAGAAACTGACCGGGGTTGAAATCCCCCGTCGTGCCAGCCTGATCCGGGTGCTTTATTCCGAGATCGGCCGTATCCTGAATCACCTGCTGAACGTCACCACGCAGGCGATGGACGTGGGCGCGCTGACGCCGCCGCTCTGGGGGTTTGAAGAGCGCGAAAAACTGATGATCTTTTATGAGCGCGCCTGCGGTGCGCGCCTCCATGCCGCCTATTTCCGCCCTGGGGGCGTGCATCAGGACCTGCCGCCGGATCTGCTGGACGACATCATGCAGTGGACGCTGGAATTCCCCGAAGTTCTGGATGACATTGAGGGGCTGCTCAGCGAAAACCGCATCTTCAAACAGCGCAACGTCAATATCGCCGTTGTCAGTAAACAGGAGGCGCTGGACTGGGGATTCTCCGGCGTCATGGTCCGCGGCTCGGGCATGGCATGGGATTTGCGCCGCGCTCAACCCTATGAATGTTATGACGAATTCGACTTTCAGATCCCGGTTGGAAAGCATGGCGATTGCTATGATCGCTATCTCGTGCGCATGGCCGAGATGCGCGAAAGCGTGAAAATCATCCAGCAGGCGATTGCCAAACTGGAAACCGCGACCGGTGACGTGTTGGCACGGGGCAAGCTGACCCCGCCCAAACGCGGTGACATGAAGACCAACATGGAAAGCCTGATCCACCACTTCAAGCTCTATACCGAAGGGTTCCACGTGCCTGCGGGCGAGGTTTACGCCGCCGTCGAGGCGCCCAAGGGAGAGTTCGGCGTCTATCTGGTCGCTGATGGCACCAATAAACCCTACAAGGCCAAGATCCGCGCGCCGGGCTATCTGCATCTGCAGGCCATGGACCATCTCGCCAGCGGTCATATGCTGGCCGATGTCGCCGCCATAATCGGCTCGCTCGATGTTGTGTTCGGAGAGATCGACCGATGATCCGTGCCTGCTGTCTTCTTTGCCCAAATACTCCCGCCGGAGGCGCCTGTACCCAAATCGCGCGCCGCCGGTCGATGTCAGAGGAAACCCGATAGATGTTGCGTCGCCTGCATGATGAACAACCCGCAAGTTTTGCTTTCACCGCCGCCAATCAGGCCTGGGCCGAGGCGCAGATCGCGAAATACCCCGAGGGACGACAGGCCAGCGCCATCATCCCGCTGTTGTGGCGCGCGCAGGAGCAGGAGGGCTGGCTGACGCAAAAGGCGATCGAGACCGTCGCCGACATGCTGGGCATGGCCTATATTCGCGCGCTTGAGGTTGCGACCTTTTACTTCATGTTCCAACTGCGCCCGGTTGGCTCGGTTGCCCATGTGCAGGTGTGCGGCACCCTCAGCTGCATGATTTGCGGTGGTGAAGAATTGCGCGCCGTCTGTCAGGAGGTGATCGCCCCGACCCCCTTTACCCTGTCGCCTGATGGCAAGTTCAGTTGGGAAGAGGTCGAGTGTCTGGGGGCCTGCACAAACGCGCCGATGGTGCAAATCGGCAAGGATTTCTACGAGGATCTGACCGCCGACAAGCTGCGCGATATTCTGGGGCGCCTTGCCGCTGGCGAGGTGCCGGTGCCGGGGCCGCAAAATGGCCGTTACGCCGCCGAGCCGCGGACTGGGCTGACTGCACTCACCGAACATGGAAACGGCCGCGATCCCCACAACGGGTCTGTCGCGCGCGCGCTTGAACTGGGCGATACGATCAAGCGGATCACCGGCGACGAGGTGCCGGTCCTGACCTCTCGCCGGGCGGCCCCGTCGGTGACATCAACCGCCAGCGGCCACAAGCCGCCGATGCTGGCGGCGCCAAAAGGCGGGCAGGGCGACGATCTGAAGCTGTTGAAAGGCGTCGGGCCGGCGCTGGAAAAACTGCTGAACGACATCGGGATCTGGCATTTTTCGCAAATCGCCGCCTGGAGCGCCGATGAGGTCGCTTGGGTCGATCGAAATCTGGGCCGTTTCAAGGATCGGGCCAGCCGCGATGGCTGGGTGGCGCAGGCTCAAACTCTGGCGGCCGGCGGGACTGCCGGGGGTGCCAAAGGGGCGTCCTGAACGGCGTTAGGATGGCGCCGTGATGACAGATATTCGCGACGGTCTGCCCTGCGGGCGCGTCAGCGGACAAACGAAACAGAGCCCGCCAGACCTGGCCGGGCAGAACGAAAACAGGCCGCGTCAACAGCGCCGCCGATAGCGGAACGGAGGCCCCTTTGGGCGGGGAGAGCACGGAAAAACAGACGCGCCTTGCGTCCATCGTCATTCTCGTCACCTTTCCGGCGTGGTTGGGCTATTCTTGGCTGGGTGGCCAGATGAATTGGGAACCGCGCTACGCGATCCTCGGGGATCTGGCGGCTCTGGCGGCGTTTTTCTGGGCGCTGGTGGTATTGTTTCAGATCTGGCTGCGACGCCAGCGGGATGAGGACTAGGACTATGCTGAAGGATCAGGACCGGATATTTACCAACATTTATGGTATGCACGACCGCACACTGGCCGGAGCACGGGCACGTGGCCATTGGGACGGTACCGACAAGATCATCAAGAAGGGCCGTGACTGGATCGTCGAGGAGATGAAGGCCTCGGGGCTGCGCGGACGCGGTGGCGCGGGGTTCCCCACCGGCCTGAAATGGTCCTTCATGCCCAAGGAAAGCGACGGTCGCCCGGCCTATCTGGTGGTCAACGCCGATGAATCCGAACCGGGCACCTGCAAGGATCGCGAGATTCTGCGCCACGATCCCCACACGCTGATCGAGGGCTGCCTGCTGGCCTCGTTCGCCATGGGTGCCCACACCGCCTATATCTATGTGCGCGGCGAGTTCATCCGCGAGCGCGAGGCGCTGCAGGCAGCCGTGGACGAATGTTACGACGCCGGCCTTTTGGGCAAGAACGCCGCCAAATCCGGCTGGGATTTCGACCTTTACGTGCATCACGGCGCCGGGGCCTATATTTGTGGCGAAGAGACCGCGCTGCTGGAAAGCCTCGAAGGCAAAAAGGGCATGCCCCGGATGAAACCGCCGTTTCCGGCGGGCGCCGGGCTTTATGGCTGCCCGACAACGGTCAACAATGTCGAATCGATCGCGGTTGCGCCGACTATTCTGCGGCGCGGCGCCGGCTGGTTTTCCTCGTTCGGGCGGCCGAACAACACGGGAACCAAGCTGTTTGCGATCTCGGGCCACGTCAACACCCCCTGCGTGGTCGAGGAGGAAATGTCGATCCCCTTCGAAGAGCTGATCGAAAAGCACGCCGGCGGGATTCGCGGCGGCTGGGACAATCTGAAGGCGGTCATTCCTGGCGGCTCCAGCGTGCCGGTGTTGCCCGCCCATATCGCCCGCGAGGCGATCATGGATTTCGACTGGCTGCGCGAGCAGCGCTCGGGCCTTGGCACGGCGGCGGTGATTGTGATGGATCAGTCGGTCGATATCGTCAAAGCGATCTGGCGCCTCAGCGCCTTTTACAAACACGAAAGCTGCGGACAGTGCACGCCCTGCCGCGAGGGCACCGGCTGGATGATGCGACTGATGGAGCGTCTTGTGCGGGGCGAGGCCGAACTGGAAGAGATCGATATGCTGCTGGACGTGACGAAACAGGTCGAAGGCCACACGATTTGCGCGCTTGGGGATGCGGCGGCTTGGCCGATCCAGGGCCTGATGCGCCATTTCCGGGACGAGGTCGAGGAGCGGATCCGCGCGCGCAGCAGCTCGGGCCGCGCGGTTGCGGCGGAATAGGGCAGGGAGGGCGGTTTGATGATGCATCGGGTTCGACTGACTGTGGCGGCGGCGCTTGTGGCGTTTCCGGCCCTTGCCGGGTCGGCCCCACGCCCGTTGATCAAGGACAACGCCGAAATATTTCACCGCCTGCTGGTGACCGCGGTGGCCAATGAGATCCGGGTCAAATGCAAGACCATTGACGCGCGCAAGATTTCCGCCACCCTCTACGTCTTTGGCATTCTCAATTACGCCCGTTCGCAGGGGTTTTCGATGGCTGAAATCAACGCCTACAAGAAAGACCCGGCCGAGCAGGCCCGGTTGCGCCGCGAGGGATACGCCTATCTGGACAGCCACGGCGTCAACCGGAAGAAATCAACCGGATATTGCGCCTTGGGCAAGGCCGAAATTGCCGGCGGCAGCGAGATTGGAAAATTGTTAAAGGTCGTCCGATAAGCATGTGCAACAGAACAAGAATATCGCCTTTTCCCAAGCTCCGAGCGGCCGTGTTTTCTGGGGTGATCCGGGGTGAAAAAATCTTCGGAAAATCGGCACGAATGGGCTGTCCTTCCGGGGCATTGAAAGCTAAGACAGGCGTGGGATTTCTTCCACAGTGGAGCAAGGACCGATGAGCGACTTACGAAAAATCATGATCGACGGGGCCGAGGTCGAGGTCGACCCTGCGATGACCATCCTGCAGGCTTGTGAGGTTGCCGGTGTCGAGATCCCGCGGTTCTGTTACCACGAGCGCCTGTCGATTGCCGGCAACTGCCGGATGTGTCTGGTCGAGGTCAAGGGCGGCCCGCCCAAGCCGACTGCAAGCTGCGCTATGCAGGTGCGCGATTTACGCCCCGGTCCCGAGGGGGCGCCGCCCGAGATCCTGACCAACTCACCCATGGTGAAAAAGGCGCGCGAAGGGACGATGGAGTTCCTGCTGATCAACCACCCGCTGGACTGCCCGATCTGCGATCAGGGAGGCGAGTGCGACCTGCAGGATCAGGCCGTCGCCTATGGCGTTGATTTCAGCCGCTTTCGAGAGCCAAAGCGCGCCGTTGACGACATCAATCTGGGGCCGCTCGTGTCCACGCAGATGACCCGTTGCATTTCCTGCACCCGTTGCGTGCGCTTCACCACCGAGGTTGCGGGCATCACCCAGATGGGCCAGACCGGACGCGGGGAAGATGCCGAGATCACCTCGTATCTGAACCAGACGCTGGACAGTAATTTGCAGGGCAACATCATCGACCTGTGCCCGGTTGGGGCGCTGACCAGCAAGCCTTATGCCTTTACCGCGCGCCCGTGGGAGCTGAAAAAGACCGAAACCATCGATGCGATGGACGGTCTGGGGGCCAATATCCGTGTCGATACCAAGGGGCGCGAGGTCAAGCGCATCGTGCCGCGCAATCATGATGCGGTGAACGAGGAATGGATCAGCGACAAGAGCCGCTTTATCTGGGACGGGCTACGCCGTCAGCGGCTGGATCGTCCCTATGTGCGCAAGAACGGCAAGCTGGTCGCAGTGGACTGGCCCGAGGCGCTGGCCGCCGCCGCGGCGGCGATGACGGGCAAAAAACTGGCGGCACTGGTTGGCGATCTGGCCTCGGTCGAGGCGGTTTTTGCATTGAAACAACTGGTGACCGGTCTTGGCGGAGTGATCGAGTGCCGCACAGATGGCGCAAAACTGCCGGCGGGGAACCGCTCGGCCTATGTCGGAACGGCGTGCATTGCCGACATTGATGACGCCGAGATGATCCAACTGATCGGCACCAACCCGCGTCTGGAAAGCCCGGTTCTGAACGCCCGCATCCGCAAGGCGTGGGCCAATGGCTGTGACGTGGCGCTGCTGGGCGAGGCGGCAGATCTGACCTATGACTATACCCATGTGGGCACGGACCGCGCAGCCCTTGCGGCCCTTCTTCAGTATAAATTCGACCGCGTGCTTGAGGTTCCGTCGCTGGTGATTGTCGGTCAGGGCGCGATTCAGGGCGCCGATGGCGAGGCCGTGCTGGCGGCGGCGATGGAACTGGCGGAAAAAACCAAATCGAAATTCATGGTGCTGCATACCGCCGCCGCGCGGGTCGGGGCGATGGATCTGGGCGCCACCACGGAAGGGGGCATGGACGCCGCCCTCAACGGGGCCGAGACGGTTTACAACCTTGGCATGGACGAGGCCGACATCCCCGCGGGGGCCTTTGTGATCTATCAGGGCAGCCACGGGGACAGGGGTGCGCACCGGGCCGATGTGATCCTGCCGGGCGCAGCCTATACCGAAGAGGACGGTCTGTTCGCAAACACCGAAGGTCGGGTGCAGTCAGCCTTTCGCGCCGCATTCCCGCCCGGTGACGCGAAAGAGAACTGGGCTATCTTACGGGCGCTTTCGGCTGAATTGGGGGCGACCCTGCCGTACAATTCGCTGCATCAACTGCGCCAGGCTCTGGTGGCCGAGGTGCCGCATTTTTCCGAGGTTGATGTGGTCGCCGAGGCCCCGTGGCAGCCACTGCCCGCCGGGGCGCTGGAAGGCGGCGAATTCGCCAGCCCGATTGGCGATTATTACCTGACCAACCCGATTGCCCGAGCTTCGGTGGTGATGGCGGAACTGTCGGCGTTGGCCCGGGCGCGGGCCGAAAAGATGGCGGCGGAGTAGGGTGATGTTGAACCAAGCCATCGCGCAAATCGGCCTTGTGTTCGCCCTTTCGGGTGGGCTGTCAGCGTGCGCGGCGGTTCAGGGGACGCAAAACGTTTCCAAAACGGATTTTCACCCCCAGTATTTGCGGATCGAGACCGATCTGCTGGATCGGGATCTGGTGGATTTCAAGGTGGTCATGCGGGGCGCGCGCACCAAGGCGGATGTTGCGGATTATGCCAAATGTGCGGCGGCACAATATGCGTTGATCCGGGGCTATGGGTTTGCCCGCCACGTGCGCACGACGGTCACCGAAAAGGATGGGCTCTGGCGCGGCGATGCGGTTTATACCGTGTCGGCAGCGCTGCCGGCGGGGCGCCTGACGCTGGATGCAGAGGTTGTCGTCGAAAACTGTAAAAGTGACGGGATTCCAACGGTGTAAGGCCGAGATGTGAGGATGTGAAAACAGATGGTTGATTTCTTTTACAACACAAATCTCGGGATTTTCCTGCTGGTGACGCTTGAGGCGCTGCTGGTCATCGTGCTGCTGTTGGTGGCACTGGCCTTTCTGATGTATGCCGACCGCAAGATCTGGGCGGCGGTGCAGATGCGCAAGGGCCCGAATATCGTGGGCGTTTTCGGCCTGCTGCAAAGCTTTGCCGACTTTATCAAATATATCGTCAAGGAAATCGTCGTGCCGGCCGGGGCGGACAAGCCAGTCTATTTTCTGGCGCCGATGATCAGTCTGGTTTTCCCGCTGATCGTCTGGGCGGTGATCCCGTTTGCCGATGGCTGGGTGGTGTCTGATATGAATGTCGGCATCCTTTACGTTCTGGCAGCCAGTTCACTGGTGGTTTACGGAGTGATCATGGGGGGCTGGGCGTCGAACTCGAAATACCCGTTCCTCGGGGCGCTGAGATCGGCGGCGCAGATGATCTCGTATGAGGTTTCGATCGGCTTTATCATCATCGGCGTGATCCTGTCCACGGGGTCGCTGAACCTCAGCGATATCGTGCGCGCACAAGACGGGAATTATGGCTTCTTTTCATGGTATTGGCTGCCGCAACTGCCGATGGTCGTGCTGTTCTTCGTCTCGGCGCTAGCGGAAACCAACCGCCCGCCCTTTGATTTGCCTGAGGCCGAGAGCGAACTTGTCGCGGGCTATCAAGTGGAATATTCCTCGACGCCGTTTTTGCTGTTCATGATCGGTGAGTTAACCGAGGTCGTGTTCATGTGCGCGATGATCTCGGTCCTGTTCTTTGGCGGCTGGCTGAGCCCCATTCCGGGCCTGCCGGACGGCATCCTGTGGATGGTCGGCAAGATGGCCTTTTTCTTCTTCCTGTTCGCGCTGGTCAAGGCGATCACACCGCGTTATCGCTATGACCAACTGATGCGCCTTGGTTGGAAGGTGTTTCTGCCGATGAGCCTTGGCTGGGTCGTTCTGGTGGCGTTTTTTGCACAATATCACCTGTTTGGCGGCGCTTACGCGCGTTGGGTCGTGGGGGGCTGATCGGATGACCAAGATTGACTGGACACGGGCAACCAAATATTTCCTGCTGGCGGATTTTCTGGGCGGATTTCGTCTGGGGATGAAATATTTCTTTCGCCCCAAGGCGACGATCAACTATCCGCATGAAAAAGGCCCGCTCAGCCCGCGGTTTCGCGGCGAGCACGCTCTCAGGCGCTATCCCAACGGCGAGGAACGCTGCATTGCCTGCAAGCTGTGTGAGGCGATCTGCCCGGCGCAGGCCATCACGATTGACGCCGAACCACGCGAGGATGGCTCTCGGCGCACGACACGCTATGACATCGACATGACCAAGTGCATCTATTGCGGTTTCTGCCAAGAAGCTTGCCCGGTGGATGCCATCGTCGAGGGGCCGAATTTCGAATTTGCGACCGAGACGCGCGAAGAACTGTTTTACGACAAGCAGAAGCTGTTGGAAAACGGCGCCATGTGGGAGGCCGAGATCGCCCGCAATCTGGAAATAGACGCGCCCTATCGCTAGGGGCGTCGCTTGAACAGCCGCCCGGTGCGGCAACAGGAACAAGGCTCCGCCTAGCGGGGCAAGGGGACAAGGACATGGGCATTACCGCCGTTGCATTTTACCTTTTCGCGCTGGTCAGCGTGGTCTCGGGCCTGATGGTCGTGATCTCGCGCAATCCGGTCCACTCGGTCCTGTGGCTGGTTCTGGCGTTCTTTTCCTCGGCGGGCCTGTTTGTCCTGCTGGGGGCCGAGTTCGTGGCGATGTTGCTGGTCATCGTTTACATGGGCGCGGTTGCGGTTCTATTCCTGTTCGTGGTGATGATGCTGGATGTGGATTTTGCCGAATTGCGCGGGCAGTTGGCGCAATACCTGCCGCTTGGCCTGTTGATCGGGGTGATCCTGCTGATGGAGCTGGGGTTGGTCTTTAGCCAGTGGAGCTTTGCCCCCGGCCATGTGGCGGCGCGGGCGGCCGTGACCCCCGAGGGGGTAACCAACACCGCGGCGCTGGGTCAGTTGATCTATACGCGCTACATCTATCTGTTTCAGGCGTCCGGTCTGATCCTGCTGGTCGCCATGATCGGGGCTATCGTGCTGACCATGCGTCACCGCACCAATATCAAACGACAGGATATTCTGGAGCAGATCTATCGCGATCCGGCCGCGAGCATGGATCTGAAAGACGTCAAACCGGGGCAGGGGCTATAACCATGATTGGACTGGAACACTATCTTATCGTTGCGGCTTTTCTGTTCGTGATCGGCATTTTCGGCATCTTTCTGAATCGAAAGAACGTCATCGTCATCCTGATGTCGATCGAGCTGATGCTGCTGGCGGTAAACATCAATTTCGTCGCGTTCTCCAGTTTTCTCGGGGATCTCGCCGGACAGGTCTTTACGCTGTTCATCTTGACTGTGGCCGCTGCCGAGGCCGCGATCGGTCTGGCCATATTGGTTGTTTTCTTCCGCACCCGTGGCACCATTGCCGTGGATGATGCGAATGTGATGAAGGGTTAAGAACATGGAAACCGTCATCCTTTTCGGTCCGCTGCTTGGCGCATTGATTGCCGGATTTGGCCACAGATTGCTGGGCGAGCGGCTGGCGATCACGCTGGCAACGCTGCTGTTGTTCCTGTCCGCGGCACTGAGCTGGTGGGTGTTTCTGACCTTTGATGGGCAAACCCAGCACATTCCGATCATGCGCTGGATTGAAAGCGGCAGCCTGTCGGTGGACTGGTCGATCCGGTTGGATCGGCTGACTGCGATCATGCTGGTGGTGGTGACGACGGTCTCAAGCCTCGTGCATCTCTATTCGGTCGGCTACATGAAGGATGATCCGCAATTTCCCAAAGGCGAAAGCTATACGCCCCGTTTTTTTGCCTATCTAGGGTTTTTCACCTTCGCGATGCTGGCGCTGGTCACCAGCGACAACCTGTTGCAGATGTATTTCGGCTGGGAGGGGGTCGGCGTTGCCTCCTATCTGCTGATCGGTTTTTATTATCGCAAGCCCAGCGCCAACGCGGCGGCGATCAAGGCGTTTGTGGTCAACCGCGTCGGTGACTTTGGCTTTGCCATCGGCATATTCGCGCTGTTCTATCTGGTGGACGGGATCAACTTTTCCGACGTGTTCGCCGCCGGGCCAAAGCTGGCCGAGACGCAATTCCATTTCCTCTGGATGGATGTGAACGCGGTCGAGATGGTGACCTTTTTTCTGTTCATCGGCGCGATGGGCAAATCGGCGCAACTGTTCCTGCACACGTGGTTGCCAGACGCCATGGAAGGCCCGACGCCGGTCTCGGCCCTGATCCACGCCGCAACCATGGTAACCGCGGGCGTGTTTCTGGTCAGCCGCATGTCTCCGCTGTTTGAGTTTGCCCCCGGCACGCTGGCCTTTGTCACTGTGATTGGGGCGACGACCGCCTTTATCGCCGCCTCGATCGGGCTGGTGCAGAACGACATCAAGCGCGTCATCGCCTATTCCACCATGAGCCAGCTTGGCTATATGTTCGCCGCCGCCGGTGTCGGGGTTTATCAGGCGGCGATGTTCCATCTGTTTACCCATGCATTCTTTAAGGCGATGTTGTTTCTTGGCGCCGGTTCGGTTATCACCGCCATGCACCATGAGCAGGACATGCGCGCCTATGGCAACCTGCGCAAGAAAATCCCGATCACCTTCTGGGCGATGATTATCGGCACACTGGCAATCACCGGGGTCGGGATTCCCACGTCTCTGATGAAATTTGGCGATATTCCCATCGGATTTGCCGGCTTTCTGTCCAAGGATTCGATCATCGAAAGCACCTATGCGGCGGGCACCGGCGTTGGCCAATATGCCTGGGTGATGCTGGTTCTGGCGGCGGCGATGACCGCATTCTATTCTTGGCGGTTGATCTTCATGACCTTCTATGGTCCTGAAAAGGGCGACAAGCACGCCCATGAGCACGCCCATGAGAGCGGCTGGGTGATGACCGTGCCGCTAATCGTGCTGGCCATCGGCGCAACCCTTGCGGGGATGCTATGGTATGGTGATTTCGTTGGCGCGGGATCGCAAGCGTTCTTTGGCAATTCGGTCTTTACCGGGGCTGAGAACGAGGTCTTGCACCGGGCCCACCATGTCCCCGAGCTGATTGCGTCGGCGCCGTTCTTTGCCATGCTGGTCGGCTTTGTTCTGGCGTGGATCTTTTATATCCGAGCGCCGAAAATTCCGGCGGCCCTGGCCGGGCAATTCAACGTTCTCTACCGTCTGCTTCTGAACAAATACTATTTCGACGAGATCTACGATTTCGTCTTTACCCAAAACGCCAAGCGTCTGGGCCATTTCCTGTGGAAGCGGGGCGACGGCTCGGTCATTGACGGCACCATCAACGGCGTTGCATTGGGGCTTGTGCCGCGGGTGACGCGTTTGGCGCATCGGCTGCAGTCGGGGTATGTGTATCATTACGCGCTGGCCACCGTGCTGGGGCTGGTCGGCTTGCTGACCTGGATGTCAATCAGCGCAGGAGCGAACTGATGGAAAACCTGCTGTCCATTGTGACCTTCATCCCGCTGGTGGCGGCGATCATTCTGGCCCTGTTTCTGCGCGGAGAGGACGCCGCTGCACAGATGGCGGCCAAACGGGTGTCGCTGATCACCACCGTTGTCGTGTTCCTGATCTCGATTGCCATCTATGTCAAATTCGACACCAGCCAGTCCGGCTTTCAGATGGTCGAGGACCACGCCTGGCTGGGCGGCTTTCGCTACAAGGTCGGGGTGGACGGGATCAGCGTCCTGTTTGTCCTCTTGACCACCTTCCTGATGCCGCTGGTGATCGGCGCCAGCTGGAAGGTGACGCATCGGGTCAAGGAATACATGATCGCCTTTCTGATCCTTGAAACACTGATGATCGCGGTATTCACGGCGCTGGATCTGGTTCTGTTCTACGTGGTCTTCGAGGCAGGCCTGATCCCGATGTTTCTGGTGATCGGGATCTGGGGTGGCAAAGAGCGCATCTATGCCAGCTTCAAATTCTTCCTTTATACGCTGCTTGGTTCGGTTCTGATGCTGATCGCGGTGGTGGCGATGTACCTGCAGGCCGGGACCACTGATATTCCGACGCTGCTGGCGTTCAAGTTTTCTTCAACGCCAATCCATCTGCTGGGCTTTACCATCGCGGGGGGGGCGCAGACGCTGATGTTTCTTGCGTTCTTTGCATCATTTGCGGTCAAGCTGCCGATGTGGCCGGTTCACACGTGGCTGCCCGATGCGCATGTGCAGGCGCCCACGGCGGGCTCGGTCATTCTGGCATCGATCCTGTTGAAGATGGGGGGCTACGGGTTCCTGCGCTTTAGCCTGCCGATGTTTCCGGTGGCCAGTGATCTGTTGGCCGGGTTCGTGATGTGGCTGAGCGTGATTGCCATCATCTACACCTCACTGGTGGCGCTGATGCAGGAGGACATGAAAAAGCTGGTCGCCTACAGTTCCGTCGCCCATATGGGCTATGTGACCATCGGCATATTTGCCGCCAACCAGCAGGGGGTTGACGGGGCGATCTTTCAAATGGTCAGCCACGGCTTTGTTGCCGGGGCGCTGTTCCTTGTGGTCGGGGTTGTCTATGACCGGATGCACACCCGCGAGATCGACGCCTATGGCGGGTTGACGGTGCGCATGCCGCGCTATGCGCTGATCTTTATGTTCTTTACCATGGCCAACGTGGGGTTGCCCGGAACCAGCGGCTTCGTCGGTGAGTTCCTGACCCTTGTCGGGACATTCAAGGCCAACACTTGGGTAGCCTTCTTTGCCGCCAGCGGGATGATCTTTTCGGCCTCCTATGCGCTGTGGCTCTATCGGCGGGTGATGTTTGGCGATCTGATCAAGGAAAGCCTGAAATCCATCACCGACATGACCGCCCGCGAGCGCTGGATCTTTGCCCCGCTCGTGGCCATGACCCTGTTGCTGGGCCTCTACCCCAGCGTTGTTCTGGACATCGTCAGCCCCTCGGTTGAGGCGTTGCTGCATGGATATAATACCGCGCTTGCCGGGGCCGATACCCTCGTGCATCTGGCGCAAAACTAAAGGCGGCCCGTTATGATTGGTACTGATCTGACTGTTATCCTGCCCGAGCTGGTTCTGGCGCTGTACGCCATGGCCGCGCTGCTCTGGGGGGCGTTTCGTGGCAAGGATGCCGAGGCACCGCTGCTGTTCTGGCTGACTCCGCTGGTAATGGCGGGGCTGGGCCTGTGGATTGCGCTGGAGCCGCAAGCAACCGCAAGCGCCTTTCACGGCGGCTTTGTCAGCGACACGTTCGCCCGCTTTTCAAAGGTGGTCGTGCTGTTCTCGGCGGCGGTTGTGCTGCTGATGAGCGCGGATTACCTCAAGCGCAACAAGCTATTGCAATTCGAGTTTCCGATCCTGATCGCGCTCAGCGTGACCGGCATGATGATGATGATATCCGCTGGCGATCTGATGAGCCTCTACATGGGGCTGGAGCTGCAGTCGCTGGCGTTATATGTGATCGCCGCCTTTCGGCGCGACAGTGCGCGTTCCACCGAGGCCGGCCTGAAATATTTTGTCCTTGGCGCGCTGAGTTCGGGGATCCTGCTTTACGGTGCGTCGCTGATCTATGGCTATGCGGGCACCACCAGTTTTGCCGGGATATTGGCCGCGGCCAAGGGCGAGGCGCACCTGTCGCTGGGCCTTCTGATCGGCCTTGTGTTCATGATTGTGGGGATGGCGTTCAAGGTGTCCTCGGTGCCGTTTCACATGTGGACGCCGGATGTTTACGAGGGCTCGCCGACCCCGGTCACGGCCTTTTTCGCAACCGCACCAAAGGTGGCGGCAATGGCGATGATCGCGCGGCTGCTGTTTGACGCCTTTGGCACCGCCACCGGCGACTGGACGCAGATCATCGCCCTGCTCTCGTTTCTGTCGATGGTTCTGGGGGCCTTTGCCGGGATCGGACAAAAGGACATCAAACGCCTGATGGCCTATAGCTCGATCGGGCATATGGGCTATGCCTTTCTGGGGCTGACGGCAGGCACGGCCGCCGGGGTGCAGGCGACGCTGATCTATATGGTGGTCTATGTCACGATGAACGTGGGGGTTTTTGCCTTTATCCTGAACATGGAGCGCGACGGGCAGCCGGTTACCGAAATCTCGGCGTTGAACATGTATTCCGAGGTCGAGCCCCTTCGCGCTGCCGCCCTGATGGTTCTGATGTTCAGCCTTGCCGGAGTGCCGCCACTGGTTGGCTTTTTTGCCAAGTTATTCGTTATTCAGGCGGCCCTGAACGCCGGTTGGGTGTGGCTGTCGGTGGCGGCCATGTTGGCCTCGGTCGTGGCGGCCTACTATTACCTGCGGATCATCTACCTGATGTATTTCGGCGAAAAACAAGCCCCCTTGGACGGCTCGATGCCGGCCATTCATTGGGCAGCGCTGATGGTCGCGGCCTTTTTCATGCTGGCCGGTGTCGTCAGCATGTTCGGGGTCGATACATGGGCCGGTGCGGCCGCTGCGAGCCTGTTGAACTAGCACGATGAGCGTTTGGCCCGTCGGTGTTGCGCGCCGTATTCTCGCAACACTGGACAGCACTATGGCCGAGGCCAGCCGTCAGGAGGCCGACCTCAGCGGCCCGACCTGGATCCTCGCACATCGGCAAACCGCCGGACGCGGACGACGCGGGCGAGTGTGGCTGTCGCTCGCGGGAAATTTCACCGCCACCTATATATGGCGCCCCGGGGGCGGCGTAGCGGCGCGGGCGCTGCGCTCGTTTGTGGCGGCACTGGCACTATATGACGCGCTGCTTGCGGTCGGGGTGGCACCCGAGCGGCTGGGCCTGAAATGGCCTAATGACGTTTTGCTGGACGGCGGCAAGCTGGCGGGGATCCTGCTGGAAAGCGTCGGCGCCAGCCTGTTGATCGGGTTTGGCGTGAACCTTGCCGGGGCGCCCGAGGCCGATGCGCTGGATCCTTGGGCCTGCCCTCCGGTCAGCCTCTGCGGGAAAACCGGGCTGACGGTGTCGGCGACGGATTTCCTTGATCGTCTTGCCCCGGCTTTTGCCGCACGCGAGCAGCAGTTTTTGGTCGGGGGATTTACCGTTATTCGCCGCGACTGGCTGGGGTCTGCCGCGCATCTGGGCCAGCCGCTGGTTGCACGCCTGCCTCAAGGCGAGATCCACGGCACTTTTGAAACGGTGGACGAGGCCGGTCTGCTTGTCCTAAATGCGTCAGACGGGGTGCATCGTATCCCCGCCGCAGACATCTTTTTTGCCTGAGAGGAAGGGACCGCCCCATGCTGCTTGCCATTGACGTTGGAAATACCAACACGGTTTTCGCCATTCACGATGGTGCCGATTTCGTGGCCGACTGGCGCTGCGCGACCGAGCATCAGCGCACCGCGGATGAATATTGGGTCTGGCTGAACACGTTAATGAAATTGCAAGGTATATCTGTTGAGGTGACCGAGGTGATCGTCTCATCCGTCGTGCCGCAGGTGGTTTTCAATCTGCGCGTGCTCGCGGACAGGTATTTCAACTGCCGCCCGCTGGTGGTGGGCAAGGCGGGCTGTGCACTGCCTGTTGAGGTGCGGGTGGATGCCGACACGCAGGTCGGTGCGGACCGTCTGGTCAATACGGTGGGGGCGTTCAGCCAATATGGCGGCGACCTGATCGTGGTGGATTTTGGCACCGCAACGACCTTTGATGTGGTCGATACGGACGGCGCCTATATCGGCGGCGTGATTTCGCCCGGGGTCAATCTGAGCGTTCGGGCCCTGCATGAGGCGGCGGCGGCGTTGCCGCATGTCGATGCCACCCGCCCGCCCAGCGTTATTGGGACGAATACGGTTGCCTGTATGCAGTCCGGCGTCTATTGGGGCTATGTCGGCCTTATCGAAGGGATCTGCAACAAGATCCGCACCGAGCACGCGCGCGATATGAAAATTGTTGCGACCGGAGGGCTGGCGACCCTTTTTGACCAGGAACCGGGGCTGTTTGACCATGTGGACGGCGAACTGACAATGACCGGGCTTGTGGAAATCAACACATATAATCGAAAGGCCGATTAATGGCGCAAAACCGACTGATCTACCTGCCCCTTGGCGGCGCGGGAGAAATTGGCATGAACTGCTATGTCTATGGCTATGGCCCCGAGGGCGCCGAGCGACTGATTCTGGTCGATACCGGTGTGACCTTTCCCAACATGGACAGCTCGCCCGGCGTCAATCTGATCATGGCCGATATGGCCTGGCTGACCGCGCGTCTGGACCGGATCGAGGCCATCTTTATCACTCACGCGCATGAGGATCATGTCGGCGCCATCGGTATCCTGCATGGCCGTCTGCCCTTGCCGGTATTTGCCCGCCCGTTTACCGCACAGATCGCCCGGCTGAAGCTGGAGGAGCAGGGGCGCGACCCCGCCATCGTGACCGAGGTTGCGCCGTTTCCCGAGATGACCGAGGCGGGGCCATTTCGGGTCGGCTTTGTACCGGTTGCGCACTCGATCCCCGAAAGCTCGGCACTGGTGATCGACACGCCGGCCGGGCGCATCGTGCACACCGGAGACTTCAAGCTGGACGAAAGCCCGCTGGTGGGTGAAGCCCATAATCCCGCCATCTGGCGCGAGATTGCCAAGGCTGGCGTCAAGGCGCTGGTTTGTGACAGCACCAATATTTTCTCGCCCAAGCCCGGGCGCTCGGAATCAACGCTGGTCAAACCCATCGCCCAGTTGATCCGCAAACGTCAGGGGCTGGTGGTGGCGACCACATTTGCCTCAAACGTTGCACGCCTGAAAACACTGGCGCAGGCAGGGGTCGATGCGGGCCGCTCGGTGCTGGTTCTGGGGCGCGCGATGCGCCGGATGATTGATGTTGCGCAGGCGACCGGGGTGCTGACGGATTTTCCGCCGACGGTCGATCTGGACGATGCCGGAGACATACCGCGCGGCTCGCTAATGATCCTTGTGACCGGCAGCCAAGGCGAGCGGCGCGCCGGGTCGGCGCAGCTGGCCAACGGGAAATACAACGGGATTACCCTGCGCGAGGGGGACATGTTCCTGTTTTCCTCAAAGACCATCCCGGGAAACGAGATTTCGGTCGGCCGGATTGAGAACGCGTTCAGCGAAATGGGGGTTGATGTGGTCGATGACAATGACGGGCTCTACCACGTTTCAGGTCACGCCAACCGTCCCGATCTGGAGGCGATGCACCGCCTGCTGGCACCGCAAATCCTGATTCCGATGCACGGCGAACACCGGCACTTGCGCGAACACGCGCGCCTTGGCACTGCTTCGGGGATTGCGTCGGTGATTGCGCCCAATGGCACGATGGTCGACCTTGCCGGCAATGCCCCGAGGGTCGTCGATCAGATCGAGACCGGGCGCAGCTATCTGGATGGCTCGGTTCTGATCGGCGCGATGGACGGGATCGTGCGCGATCGCATCCGCATGGCGCTGAACGGGCAGGCGATTGTCACCCTGATCCTTGACGAGGATGATGAGCCGCTGGGCGGCGTGCGGGTTGAGACCATCGGCCTGCCCGATCCTGCGGGGGCCAACCATTCTCTGGCCGAGTTGATCGAGGAAGGGATTGAGTATCAGCTGACCCGCGCCAAGGACAGCATCCTGACCTCCGACGACGCCTTGGAAGAGCTGATCCGCCGCGCGGTGCGCAAGATTTCGCAGGAACTAATTGGAAAACGGCCCGAAACTCGGGTGCTGATCGACCGCCTTGTCGCGGGCTGAGCCAGACCCCTCGCCTGCCGTTTCCAGGTTTATGCCCTAAAGACTGCGTTGCAAAAATGCCGGAACGTGGTCGCCCATACCAACAACGGCGTTTTTGCCGTTCTTTTGCTGGGGCTTGCGCTTGTCGCGGGTCCGCTTGTCTTGCGACGGTTTTCCCGCAGCCTGTTTGTTCTGGGCGGGTTCGCGCAGTTTTTCGCTCTGGCGGCGGGGCTTTTCTGCAGCCGGGGCCGCTTGCTCTGGTGCGGCCGTTTCTTCAACCGTCTCAACCGCGGTTACGGGTGCGGCAGGTTCTGCTGTTTTTGCCCGCCGAGGCGGCTTTTTGTCGGCATGGCGCGCCGCGTTTGGTGGATCAATGCGCGGAATCGGCTGCTTGACCAGATCTTCGATGGCGCTCAGGTATTTTTCCTCGGCGGTGCTGCACAAGGTAATCGCGCGCCCCTCGCGGCCGGCGCGACCGGTACGTCCGATCCGGTGGACGTAATCCTCAGAATGAATCGGCACGTCATAGTTGAAAATGTGGCTGACATTCGGGATGTCCAGCCCGCGCGCCGCAACGTCCGAGGCAATCAGGAACATGATCTCGCCATCGCGGAACCCGGTCAGTGTGCGGGTTCGCACACTCTGGTCCAGATCACCGTGAATGGGCGCGGCGTTCAGCCCGTGCTTCTTGAGGGATTTTGCCACGATATCCACATCGACCTTGCGGTTGCAAAAGACGATGGCGTTGGTCAGGGTCTTGCCCTCCCCGGTGATGAGGGCGCGCAGAAGTTCGCGTTTTTCCTTGGCGGTGCGGTCCTTGCGAGAGGGTTTGAAAACGCAGGCCGCCTGAATGATGGTTTCCGAGGTTGTGGCCTGACGTGCGACCTCGACCCGCTCGGGATTATGCAGGAATTCCTGAGTAATCCGCGTGATTTCGGGTGCCATGGTGGCACTAAAAAACAGCGTTTGCCGGGTGAACGGGGTCAATTTGAAAATCCGCTCGATGTCTGGGATAAAGCCCATGTCAAGCATCCGGTCGGCCTCGTCCACGACCATGATCTGGACGCCGGTCAGCATTAGCTTGCCGCGTTCGAAATGGTCCAGCAGCCTCCCCGGAGTGGCGATCAACACGTCAACGCCGCGATCGATCAAGCGGTCCTGATCCTTGAAGCTGACGCCCCCGATCAGCAGCGCCATGGTCAGCTTGGTGTGTTTGGCGTAGATCTCGAAATTCTCGGCGACCTGTGCGGCCAGTTCACGCGTCGGGGCCAACACCAGCGAGCGGGGCATCCGGGCCCGGGCCCGTCCCTTGCCAAGCATGGTGATCATTGGCAGGGTGAAGGATGCCGTCTTGCCGGTTCCCGTCTGGGCAATACCCAGAACGTCGCGGCCCTGAAGGGCAAAGGGGATAGCCTGGGCCTGAATTGGGGTGGGCTTTTCATAGCCCGCGTCTTCAACGGCTTTTAGAACCCGCGGGTCCAGTTCCAGGTCAGTGAATTTTATCATGCGATTCCGAATTTGCGGCCAGATTTTCAGGCCGATCCCATTGCGGCAAATTTGCCGCTATTGCAGCAGGTCTTATGCGGGCTTTCCTAGTCATATTCCCGCTTCAGGTCAATGTGGGATACGGGTATTTGACCAATCGCGACCGAATAACACAATTGTTTCGTTTTAGAGAACAAAAAGGGACGAACGGCCACGATTTTGTGACATTTTCGCACTATATCATGCGCCGCGCGCAACCGTTGCACCGGTTGCATGCCGGCTGCATGGTGGTCGGGTCCCGTCGCCCCAGCTGTTTGACGACGCGGCTGATTTGGTAAATTTAGCAAATCAGATGATGAATTTTTGCTTGAACCTTGCTAGGTTTGCGCGAAAGGGCAAGAAAAACCACAAATTCGAGAGTCTTGACATGATCAGCCTACTGAAAAACCTGCACGGGTGGCTCGGCCTTGTCGTGCTGCCGTGGATCATCCTGATGGGGCTGACGGGCCTTTATCTGAACCACGCTGATCTGGTCTATAAATATCTGCCAAAGCCTGGCTATGACGAGGCGCGCTTTGACCAGTGGCCGGATCCGACGCCTCTCAACCGGGCCGAAGCTCAGGCCGTCGCGTCAAGCGCCTTTCCCGGGCAAAAACTGATCCCACTTTCGCAAAACACCTATCACGGACGCGACGTCATCGAGTTTGAGGCCGAGACCGGCCGCGCAATTATCGCCGTCAAAACAGGGCATTACTGGGTCAAGACACGCTATACGCGCAAAACCTACGATCCCAAGGGGCGCCTGCTGGACACCAAGATCTACTGGGATTCGCTGTTCCGAACCCTGCATGCGCGCGGTTGGGCGACCGGATGGCTGGGCACATGGCTTGCCGATCTGACCGCCGGTGCGATGGTGCTGTTCGGGCTGACCGGGATCATCCTGTTCGTGGCCTCGCGTCGTGGCGGAAAAGGCGGGGGGAAAGGCGGCGGCAAAGCGGCCCTTGGCGGTCGGCTGGAGGTAGCGCGCTCGAACATTCCGCGCCCCAAACGGATCAAACTGAAAAGCTGAAGGCGGGACGCCGCCGTTCAGATCTGCATCTCTTTCACCGCGGCCAGATGCAGTTTCGGATAATCCCGGGTCACCCGGTCGATATCCCATTGCAGGCGGGTCATGAAAACCGGATCGCCATCGTGATCGGCGGCCATGTGGCCCTTATTGGCGTCGATAAACCCGTCCACCACGTCTTTTGGTCCCGAGATCCAGCGTGCCGAGGTGAATTGCGTGGGCTCGAAGCGGACGGGAAGGTTGTATTCCTGTTCAATTCGACTGGCCAGAACCTCGAATTGCAGCGGCCCAACCACGCCGATGATCCAACCCGAACCAATCATCGGCTTGAATAATTTGGCTGCGCCTTCCTCGGCAAATTGCGTCAGCGCCTTGTCCAGATGTTTCGCCTTCATCGGGTCGGCGGCCCGCACAGATTGCAACAATTCCGGGGCAAAGGAGGGGATGCCAGTAAAGCGAATCTGCTCGCCTTCGCTCAAGGTGTCGCCGATGCGTAGCTGCCCGTGGTTGGGGATGCCGATGATATCGCCGCCCCAGGCCTCTTCGGCCAACCCGCGGTCGTTGGCCAGAAAAATGACCGGATTGCTGACGGCAAGCTGTTTTTTGCTGCGCACGTGAGTCAGTTTCATTCCGCGGCGAAAATGCCCGGCACAAAGCCGGACAAAGGCCACGCGGTCGCGGTGTTTGGCGTCCATATTGGCCTGAACCTTGAAAACGAAACCGGAAACCTTTGTTTCTGCGGGCGAGATTTGTCGCGGCTCGGCCGGGCAGGGCTGCGGAGGAGGGGCGAATGCGCCGATCCCGTTCATCAGCTCCTGCACCCCGAATGAGTTGATTGCGCTGCCGAACCAGATCGGGGTCATCGAGCCGTTCAGCACCGATTTTGCGTCAAAGGCGGGTAACAGATCGCGGGCCATTTCAATGCCTTCGCGCAGATCTGCAAGCAGATGGTCGGGGATATGCTCGACAAGTTTGGGGTCATCGAGACCGTTGATTTCGATGCTTTGCGCAACCCGATTCCGGTCCGCCCGGTCCATCAGTTGCAGGCGGTCGTTAATCAGATCATAACAGCCCAGAAACTCCCGGCCAACGCCGATTGGCCAGCTTGCCGGGGTGGCGTCGATGGCTAGATTTTCCTGAATTTCGTCGATTATTTCAATGACATCGCGGCTTTCCCTATCCATTTTATTGCAAAATGTCAGGATTGGCAGATCGCGCAAGCGGCAGACCTCGAACAGCTTTTGCGTCTGACTTTCAACGCCTTTGGCCCCATCGATCACCATGATCGCACAATCGACGGCTGTCAACGTGCGGTAGGTGTCCTCGGAGAAATCCGAGTGGCCGGGTGTGTCGACAAGGTTGAACCAATAGTCCTGAAACGGAAAGGACATGGCGCTGGCGGACACCGAGATGCCGCGGTCTTGCTCCATCTTCATGTAATCCGAGCGCGTGCGTCGGGCTTCGCCTTTGGCGCGCACCTGTCCCGCCATCTGGATTGCGCCGCCGTAAAGCAGAAATTTTTCCGTTAATGTCGTCTTGCCTGCATCCGGGTGGCTTATAATGGCAAATGTTCGCCGCCGGGCAATTTCGGGCGGCAACTGGGGCTGGTTTGAAGCAAGGTCTGACATGAGAGGCGATATAGGCGAGGGAACTATGAAGGGCAAGCCGTCTGCCGCAAAGATCGCATGCGGGGAAACCCTTGTCATAGGCGGGAGGGTTATCATGCCTTTGGTGTTCTCGGGATTGTGGCGACGAGGATATCCCAAACAATTTTTCGAAACGCTTTATTGACCCTCAATGGTTTTGAGGCCCAAAAAAGAGGAACCGTGCGCAATCTTCACGCACGGCTCCCTGGGGGGTTTACCGAAATCCAACTTGCTTCAAGAGTGCCGAAGCTTCGTAGGATTTCAGTGACATCCGGCTTGCGACAGCCGAAACTTGTGGTGTTCGTTCGATTTCTGGAAACAACTCGATAATTTCAGCGCGACTGTCCTCGGCGAGGCTATCTAGCGTTGTCTTGTTGATATGCAGGCTTTCCGAGGGGATGCCTTCGGAAAAGATGATCTCGTGATTGTCAAAAAGGATGTGGTAATATTCGACTGTCCCGCCTTCGCGGCGGTAGATTGTATCGCCATTCACCAAATCGCGGGCCTTGACCAGAACTTCGTGGCTGCCAAGCATGACCTCGGCGCGCCAATCGGCCAGCAGGATACGGTGTTGTGGGCTGACGATCAGGTCGGAATGGTTGCCAAGAGTGCCCTTACTGATAACGATCGGGGCGAGGTGGCCATAAGCCGGGGTGCTGCGCCCGCCAACCCAGCGCACGGCTTGCGGGCCGTTGTCCTTGGTCGCAATCAGGTCGCCCTCGACAATATCTTGCACCAGTTTTTCGTTGCCGTCGGCCATCAGGATCATCGAGCCGCGGGCAAAACACACACAGGTGTAGTCTGAGTAGTGAAACTCACCGGGGTCTTCGTTGGCGTCGATCAAGGTGTATTCCATGCCCGGAACAAGCGGGTTCATTGGTAGGAGGTATTCGCCGCGGCCGCTGTGGGCGTCGGTGCTGTCATGAATGATGAATGCCTCTACTTTTGAGCCGTCATTGCCCATGAATGTCAGACGACTGTCCAACTCCAGCCCTTGTCCCAACGTGCCGATTTCCGAGCCTGATTCTGTATCATGGCCGTCACTATTTGCCTGTGAATGGTCGGCGCTGCCATCGTCTTGCGAATCGGGTGAAACCAGCATTTCCCGGGGGGTTGCGGTGCCGGAAAAGACGTAGGTATCGCCGACGAATGAGTCGGAGGCGCTAGCGGCACCCTCGCCGGCGTTGACGCCTGAAGTCACCACGAAATCGGACCCGTAATAGACATTACAAATCTCGCTGTCTGAATCGCTCACGCTCATACCAGAATTACCATACGCATTGGAGAATGGCACAGCCCGTTCGGATCACAACACTTGTCGATCCTAGGCAATCCCCACCGCCATGGTCGGGACTCAGAATAAGGCCAAAATGAGAAAAAGTCAATAAATCAGGAGGTTCGTGGGCAAAACTAAGGCATTGTCTAAGATTTGGAAACAACGCATAACTTCCAACCTGTACCATTTCCTATCCCTCACTATTGGCGCGTCTTTCGGGGGGATTATTTCGGGAAATATGCAACCATACCGTTAACGCGATTTGGAATCTTTGGTTAAAATGATTCTGATTTGACGAAAATTGTCAGAACTTTGGCCCTTGAACGAATCGGGCAGGGACGCATAGCTTGACCACGCGCTGCAAGCCTCTAGTCTCGCCACGGTATGTTTATGAAAGGGAGCAGGTCATGGATTTGGGGATAGCCGGGAAATGGGCGATTGTCTGCGCCAGTTCAAAAGGGCTGGGTCTTGGATGTGCGCGGGCATTGGCTGCTGAAGGTGTTAATCTGGTCATGAACGGCCGTACCGCTGAGACGTTGGAGGCGGCTGCAGATGCGGTGCGGCGCGATTTCGGGGTCGACGTGCGCGCTGTTGCCGCCGATATCACCACCGAGGCCGGGCGGGCGGAGGTTCTGGCGCAATGCGCGGCACCGGACATCCTTGTAACCAATGCCGGAGGCCCGCCGCCGGGTCTGTGGTCGGAGTGGGAGCGCGAGGATTTCATCCGGGCACTTGATGCCAATATGCTCAGCCCGATCGCGATGATGAAGGCGGTGTTGCCCGGGATGATGACGCGGAAATGGGGGCGCGTTGTCAATATCACCTCGCAATCTGTGAAATCACCGATTGCCGTGCTCGGCCTGTCCAATGCGGCGCGTGCAGGCCTGACGGGCTATGTCGCAGGAACCGCGCGGCAGGTGGCCGGCGCAGGAGTCGTCGTAAACAACCTCTTGCCAGGCATCCATGCGACTGATCGGGCGGTGTCGCTTGATACCGGGGTTGCGCAAGCACGGGGAATTTCCCTGGAGGAGGCACGCACAGCTCGCAGTGCCACGATTCCTGCGGGCCGCTATGGCTCAACGGCGGAATTTGGCGCAACCTGCGCCTTCATGTGCTCGCAATTTGCTGGCTATATGGTCGGCCAGAATATCTTGCTGGACGGAGGTGCGATCAATGCAACTCTTTAGGGTGCAAACCCATTAATCCAGTGAATCCTTTTCCAGCCGAGCACTGGGTGGTGGTGTTCCGGTCGGCTTGAATCAATGGCGTCTCCACCGGTTGGGTCGATGAACAGGTGCAGGCCATAGGCTTGTCCGGCATCTTCAGGAGCACCGTGTCAAAGCTGTGCAAGATTGACCGATCCGATGAACAACGATGGAGTGTGTTCTTGTGACCAATGCCGCCACGTGACATCCCAGGGCGTGGACCCATAAACCAAGGGCCTCCATAGGATTCCTTCCTTCTGTTGCAGGCTCGGTTATTATCCCCCGCGGTTGAAGAACCCGGCACGCTGGGTGATGGGGCGCCGTGCAATTAACTTCCCAGGACAGAACCGGCGGATGCTCGCGGTGTCGGGCGCGTGTTCCGCCGCGTGAACAGGTAAGAGATGACCACGAAAATACATTGCTCATGACAACCATACGGGCCGTATTGCTGGCGTTTTCGGCTGCGGCAGGTTCCACGCAGGCGGCGCATTCAGCCCTCGCTGCGCTCGTATCGGCCTGCCGGTCGGCTTTCCGCATCCAGCATCGCATTCAACGCCTCATCGACCGTGCCACGCACCATCTCGCCAAGGTGATCGCGAATGCGCGCCTCGTCGACATGAATGATCCTTCCCATCCCTTTAGGTTTCTCGTTCTCGTCCATTCTCATCTTCTTTCAGAAAGTCTGAAAGAAACCGTCGTCAAAAGCAAATGTGCGAAAGATTCTGTACGTTATCCCGGAATCGGGCAGGCCATACCACTGTTGCAGAAAATAAATCCGGAGCATCACCCTTTTCGCGACATTTCCTGCGGAAATACCTTGCCGGGTAGTGGCAAGCGGCATCTGCGGGCGGCCCTTGCGCGGTTTGGAGCAATGCGGCGAAATCGAGAGCCTCGAGATGCGCCCACGGCACCACTGCATCCATCTCTCCAAGAAAAACCTCCCGCTTGGTCCACTTCTTCTTGTGGGCCTGCTCAAGCGACGAAAAACTCCGCCGTTTCAAAGCCACATCTCCCGTAAGTGCTGCCAGAATTATAGCACCAAAACTACGGCGGTGCTCAGAGATTCCGTGAGGAAGCTCTGAACAAAAGGGCTTTGCCTTGCAAGGGGCCTCACGAGAAATTGTGTGCAAGATATTGTGTGCAACGGTATACAATATCACTTGCGAGGCGCCGGTTTGGCCGCTATGACTGGTGCCAAATGCCATTCTAGCAGGAGAAGCCCCATGTCGATTACCGTTGGACAGGATACCGCCAAGACCCGCCGAACGCTGGCGGTTGGCGCGCGGACATATGCCTATTACTCGATTGCCGCCGCCGAGGCTGCCGGTCTGGGTGAGTTCTCGCGCCTGCCCGCGGTTCTGAAGATGGTGCTGGAAAACATGCTGCGCTTTGAGGATGGCAAGACGGTGACGCTGGACGACATCCGCGCCTTTGGCGACTGGGGCAACGCGGGCGGGCGCAACCCGCGTGAGATCGCCTATCGTCCGGCGCGGGTTCTGATGCAGGATTTCACCGGCGTTCCGGCGGTGGTCGATCTGGCGGCGATGCGCGACGGGATCATTGCGCTGGGCGGGCAGGGGGCGCAGATCAACCCGCTCAATCAGGTGGATCTGGTGATTGACCACAGCGTCATGATCGACAATTTCGGCAATCCGCGGGCATTCCAGATGAATGTCGAGCGCGAGTATGAGCGCAATATGGAGCGTTATACCTTTCTGAAATGGGGCCAGTCGGCGTTCAGCAATTTTCGCGTCGTGCCGCCGGGAACCGGGATCTGCCATCAGGTTAATCTGGAATATCTGAGCCAGACGGTGTGGAGCGATAGCGACCAGACCGGCGAGGATGTGGCCTATCCCGACACGCTGGTGGGTACCGACAGCCACACAACCATGGTCAACGGTCTGGCAGTGCTGGGCTGGGGTGTTGGCGGCATCGAAGCCGAGGCGGCGATGCTGGGGCAGCCGATCTCGATGCTGATCCCCGAGGTCGTGGGCTTTCGGCTGACCGGCAGGATGGTTGAGGGCACGACCGGCACCGATCTGGTGCTGAAGGTGGTGGAAATGCTGCGCGAAAAGGGCGTCGTCGGCAAATTTGTCGAGTTTTACGGTGACGGGTTGGATCATCTGCCGCTGGCGGACCGGGCGACGATTGCCAATATGGCGCCGGAATATGGCGCGACCTGCGGCTTTTTCCCTGTCGATGACGAGACGCTGCGCTATCTGCGCCAGACCGGCCGCAGTGAGGAGCGCATTGCGCTGGTCGAGGCCTATGCCAAGGAAAACGGCTTCTGGCGCGGGGCGGATTACGCGCCGATCTATACCGATACGCTGACGCTGGATATGGGCGAGATCGTACCGGCGATTTCCGGACCCAAACGGCCGCAGGATTATATCGCGCTGACCGGCTCGAAAACCGCCTTTGCCAAAGAGATGAAAGCGAATTTCAAGCGCCCGATGGGCAAGGAAGTTCCCGTCGCGGGCGAGGAGTACACTCTGCATTCGGGCAAGGTGGTGATTGCCGCGATCACAAGCTGCACCAACACCTCAAACCCCTATGTGATGATTGGCGCGGGGCTGGTTGCGCGCAAGGCGCACGCGCTGGGCCTGACGCGCAAACCTTGGGTCAAGACGTCGCTGGCACCGGGCAGTCAGGTGGTCAGCGAGTATCTCGAGGCCGCGGGCCTGCAAAAGGATCTGGATGCGATCGGTTTCAACCTTGTCGGCTATGGCTGCACCACCTGTATCGGCAATTCGGGGCCGCTGCAGCCCGAGATCAGCGCGGCGATTGCCGAGGGCGATCTGGTGGCCACCGCGGTTCTGTCGGGCAACCGCAATTTCGAGGGCCGGATCAGCCCGGATGTGCGCGCCAACTATCTGGCCAGCCCGCCGCTGGTGGTGGCCTATGCGATTGCCGGGGACATGAATATAGATCTGACGACCGAGCCCTTGGGGCAGGACAGGGATGGCAATGACGTCTACCTCAAGGACATCTGGCCCACCAGCAAGGAGGTTGCCGATCTGGTTCACCAGACCGTCACGCGCGAAGCGTTCCAAAAGAAATATGCCGATGTTTTCAAGGGCGACGCGAAATGGCAGGGGGTGAAAACCACCGACAGTCTGACCTACGACTGGCCGCCGGCCTCGACCTATGTGCAGAACCCGCCATTTTTCCGCGGCATGAGTAAGGACGCGGGCACGATCCACAACATCCGGGGGGCGCGCACGCTGGCGCTGCTGGGCGATATGATCACGACGGACCATATCTCGCCGGCGGGCAGCTTTCCGGCGGACAGCCCGGCGGGGAAATATCTGATTGCACATCAGGTGGCGCCGCGGGATTTCAACAGCTACGGTTCGCGGCGCGGCAATCACGAGGTGATGATGCGCGGCACATTTGCCAATATCCGCATCAGGAACGAGATGCTGGACGGGGTCGAGGGCGGTTATACGCTGGGGCCGGATGGCGCAGAGATGCCGATCTATGACGCGGCGATGGCCTATCAGGAGGCGGGGGTTCCGCTGGTGGTCGTGGGGGGCGCGCTTTACGGCACTGGCTCCAGTCGCGACTGGGCGGCCAAGGGTACGGCATTGTTGGGGGTCAAGGCGGTCATCGCCGAGAGCTTTGAGCGTATCCACCGCAGCAATCTGGTGGGCATGGGGGTGATTCCGTTCGAGTTTACCGGCAATGAGACCCGAAAAACGCTGGAGCTGAGCGGCGCAGAGACATGGGATATCGACGGGCTGGAGGGCGCTCTGGAGCCGCTGGCCGAGGTCCGCGCCCATCTGACCTATGGCGATGGCCACAGCCGCGATGTGACCCTGAAGTGCCGGATCGATACCGAGGTTGAGATCGAATACGTCAAGAACGGCGGGGTCTTGCAATACGTGCTGCGCGATCTTGTGCATAAGGGGTGACCGGCGGGTGATTGGTGCGCGTTGGCGTGGTTTTGCGGCAACTGTAACGGGTTGCTCGCAAAGGCTTGATTGGTCTCATGGGTGAATTGTGCCTAAGAACGGGGCAACATCCGTTTTCGCCCTGTCTTGCTTGTGCTGTTCCGTCTGTCCCGTGAGGTTTTCCATCCCATGCGTCGCATTTTTCTTTCGCTGACCCTGACCGTTCTGGTGCTGCCGGCCGTGGTGCTGTCGTCGCTGGGGTTTTTCAGCTCCGCCACTGCCGGTCAGAGGCCCGTGGTGGTTGAGCTTTTTACCTCGCAGGGGTGCTCATCCTGCCCGCCGGCGGATCGGTTCCTCAGTCGTCTGGCCCAGCGCAAGGATGTGATCGCGCTGGAATTGCATGTGGATTACTGGGATTACCTCGGCTGGAAGGACAGCTTTGGCTCGGCCAAGTTCTCGCGCCGCCAGCGGGCCTATGCCGCGGCCAGCCGCACCCGCACCGTTTATACGCCGCAGATGGTGGTGCAGGGGGTCAATCAGGTGGTCGGCAGCCGGGTCGATGAGGTGCAGCGTTTGATCATGCAGCAGAGCGAGCAAACCGCCCCGGCGCGGATTTCCCTCAGCCGCGCGGGCAACACCCTGACCATTCGTGCCGCGGCCCGAAATGGCAAGGCGCTGGGTCCGGCGGTCATTCATCTGGTGCGCTTTCTTCCGCGCCAGACGGTCGAGGTCAAGGCGGGCGAGAACGCCGGATTGCGGCTGGATTACACCAATGTGGTGACCAGCTGGACGACGGTTGGCAAGTGGAATGGCCGCGGCGAGATCACCTTGACGCGTCCGGTTCAGGGGCAGGAGCCGCTGGCGGTTTTGGTGCAGTCCAAGGGCCCGGGCCCGATCCTTGCGGCGCAGGTTCTGCGTTAGGGTGGACCCATCGGGCCCGCGCCGCTGGTGCGATCCGGAGGCTCAGGTTCCTTTCCAGCGCCGGTGAATCCAGAACCACTGGCCGGGGTGGCGAAGGACCATGGCCTCCAGTGAATCATTCAGCGCCTGAGTCATCTCTGTTGGTGTCGAAGGGGGGATCGGGGGCTCGACCACGACATCGAAATCAACCCCGTTGGGGCGCCGAATCCCGTAATAGGGGATTAGGAGAGCATCAAAGCGCAACGCGAATTCGGCCGCCGAGGTCATGGTCAGCGCTGGTTGGCCGAGAAAGCGCAGGCGCCTGCCCTCAAAGGCCGCCTGATCGTTCAGGATCAGGATTGCGCCACCCTTTTTCAGATGTGTAAGCATGGCGCGTGTCCCGCGCATCCCGCGCGCCAGATTGGGGCTGGCCAGCTCATTCATGTGGCGGATATAGCGGCTGTTGGTAAAGGCGTTGTTCATGGGCCGGTAGATTGCCGCAGTGCCAAAGCCCCGGTCCATCAACAGCACGCGCAAGACCTGATAATTGCCGAAATGTCCGGTCACCAGAACCACCGGGGTTTGTGTTTCCAGCGCCTGCAGGAGGGTATCGCGCCCCTCGCCCCGGATCTGCGCGGCGCGGGCGTGTTTCAAAAAGCCACGGGTTGAAAAGCTTTCCACCATCAGCCGGGCGGAATTGTCGCTGACCTCGCGGCAGAGCTGCCTGATCCGGGGTGGGGCAAGCTGCGGCCAGACATGGGCGAGATTGGTGCGGATGCGGCGGTTGACCCCGAACAGGGGGGCGAGGACATGGGCGCCAATCCAGCCCGCGGCCCCGAGGCGCGTGCGGTAGGGCAACAGCGCCAGCAGGCCGAAAAAGCCCCGCACCGGCAGGTCCAACAGAAAGTTGACGATCCCGCCGCGTTCGAATTCCGGTTTGGCCATGGGCTCCCTCACCTGCGCTTTGCGGCCCGTGATAAATCCTTGGCCCCGCGATCACAAGGACCAGAGTAAGGGCTGTGACCCACGGGCCTTGTTGTCGAGGCATTTCGGTGTAGGGTCGATGGGTGACGTGGGAGGGAAAAAGATGATCGGAGAGATTTGGCGCTCGTATCGGGCGCTGCCGCTTTGGGTGCAGGGCTGGGTTCTGGTGATTCTGGTGCCGGTCAATATGGCCAGTCTGGCGCTGCTGGGGCAGGAGAGCGGCGCAGCGGTGGCGGCGCTGGCGATTGGAGCAATGCTGTTGAATGGTGTCATCATGCTGATTGAGCGGGGCTTTTCCAAGGCGATGGCGCTGCCGCATGTGGTGATCTGGACGCCGCTGGTTCTGTGGATTGTCTGGATGCTGGCGACGGGAACCGGGGCGGCGGCGCAGATGGGTATGCAGACAGGGGCCGGGCGGGTGCTTTGGCTCTTGCTGGCGGTGGATTTGGTCTCGTTGGTGCTGGACTGGCGCGATGCTTGGCTGTGGTTGCGCGGGGAACGGCAGGTGGCCGGGCAGGGCGAGGTGTAGAGAGGCGGCGTGCCCTAACGCCAGAGCGGCGCAAAGGAGGCAAAGACGCCTTGCAGTTTTGACAGCACGCGGATGCCCGGGCCGGCGCCAGAACCGGTGCCCGAGGCCAGACGTTCCAGCACCACCTCGACCGGACAGGCCAACCCGGTTTCAGGGTCGAAATAGCGCGGATAGTCGATCAGGACGGCGTGGACCAGTTGATCCAGCGACAGGTGTGCACGCCGACGTGGTGTTTTGGGCCCAAGATCGCGCGTCAACCCCCAGCCGGCATAGAACGGCGCTCCAAGGCAGACCACGGGTTTGCCGCGCAGCAGGGCCTCAAAACCCAAAAGAGAGGTCATGGTCCAGATCGTATCGACCGCGCCAATGGCGCTGATCGCGTCGGTTTCGTCAAGGTCCAGATCGGCCCATTGGCGCAGCTCATCGGGGGGAACATGACCCGGGCGCAGCCCTGCGACGACATCGGGGTGGGGTTTATAAAGGATGAGGGCATCGGGGGCCTCGGCCCTTGCGCGAGCCAAGAGGGCGCGGTTGCTGGCAATCTGGCCACAGCCCAGCCGGATCGAGGCATCGTCCTCGACCTGTCCGACCACCAGCAGGCGGGATTGCCCCTTGGCCGGGGGTGGTATTTCTGGCGCCCGTGATTTGAGGTTGTATTTGGTCACGCCGGTTTCGCACAGGCGCTGGCGCAAGGCGTGGGCGCGCTGCAGGGCATGGGGGGGCAGGTCGGTGGCCGCGTTCAGAATGCGCTCAAGCCGGCTTTCGCGCCGTTGGTCGTAGTAGATGCCAAGATCGTCCACCACCAGAGACAGCGGCGGCACCAGTTGGGCCCCCAGCCCGCGCGAGCGTAAAAAACCGTCCTCGAGCCTGAGGAGCGGGCGCTTTTGACTGGCAAAGATCTGCGTTGCGCTGTCGGTCTCGTCAGGCCTGCCAACGCCGGCGTCGGTGTCGGCCGCCTCGGCGCTGGCCCAGATCAGCCCGCGGCGTGGTTGTGCCGCAGCCTTGCGGATATCGTTGGAATAGACAAGGGCACGGCCCGCCGAATGAAAGAAGCGGCGCAGATGGGCGCGCTTCCACAGGCGCATCCCAAGGGCGGTATAGCCGGCGCGATCCTCGCGATAGGCGCGGGCCTGGGCGCCGAGATTATCAATGAGGATGGAAAAATCGCACAGCCGGTCGCGGTAAACGTCATACCAGACCGGATAGAGCAGCATGGTTCCGGCAAAGAGCTGCAAGGGGGTCAGCTGGCGGCGACGGCGGGCAAAGCGTTGGGCGTCGATGCTGAGGCCCCAGCCGCCGTAAAATGGGCGGCCAAAGACATGCGGTTTGTGCCCGGCCATGATCGCCTCGAATCCCATGAAGGAGGTCACACAGTAAACCGAGGCGGCGCCTTTCAACAACTGGGCAGGGGCGATGGGCTGGTCGATGATCCGGGTTTTGGCATCGCAGTCGCGGGCGCTGAAATAGCCCCGCCGGTGGCCAGCGCTGACCTCGGGGTGGGTCTTGATCAGGATCTGTTTTCCGGGGTTTTCCCGCCGGGCGGTGGCCAGCATCCGGGCAAAACTGTCGCCGTCAGCTGCCCCCAGACGCACTGAGGCATCATCGCGGGTCTGATCGACCACCAGCACGTAATCGCGCGCGTTGCGCGGCGGCGCTTGGTCAAAGGCGTTGTATTTGGACAGGCCGCTGGCCAGATAGCGGGCCTTGGCGTCGCGGGCGCGGGCCAATAGCCGGGAGTCGGTGAAATCGGTGTCGTTCAGGATGGTCTCAAGGTCCGATGGCGCAGTTGAGTCGAAATAGATGCCGGTGCGGTCAAGGATCAGGCCTTGGGGGGGCTCTCCGTCGCGCCCGGTTCTGATCGAGCGCAAAAAGCCGTCCTCGACCGTCAAGACAGCGCTTTGGTGGGCGCGGGCAAGGCGCAGGCCGCGATTGGCGTGACGTGTCCGCCCCCAGACGGCAACCACGCCGGAGCCGGGGGGCGGGCGACCGAACCTGAGGTCAACCCCGGCCAGCGACAGGATGCGCCGGATGCGTTTGTTGGTAAAAAAGCCAGCGGTGACGGCGTGGGCCGTTATCCGGTCCCTGTCGCCGCGCCGGTCTGTCCCGGCCACAAGGTTATTTCCCCGAGGCCAGCGCCCGCGCGGTCGAGCGCGCGCCGATGCCGCTGTTGATGGCGTTCAGGGTCTTGTTCCACTGCACGAAGGGCGCCTCGGTGACATAGACCGTATCGCCATCCCGGATGATGAAATCGCGGGCCGTGAACATGCCCTTGGGTTCGGTCAGGTCCAGAACATAGGCAAAACGCTGCGGGCCGACCAGATCGGTGCGGCCAAGGACGGCATTGGCGATTTCCGCTGGCTCATCACGAAAGACAAAAATGCCGGTGGGATCGGCGAGGCTGCTGTTCAGGCCGCCAACCTGTGCGATGGCCTCGATTGCCGACAGTTTTTGCGAGGTGAAGGGAACCCGTCGCTGCGTGCCGGTTGCCCCCAGAGCGGTGAAACTGCGGCGGTCCTGTTCGACAAAGATGCGGTCTCCGGGACGCAGGGCAATGTCGGATTTCGGGTTTGAGTAAAGGTCCAGCAGCCAGACCTTGCCGGTGCGCCCATAGCGGGTGACATTGATTTGGGCGACGGCGGGCTCAATGGTGACGCCACCGGCCTTGGCCAGCATGGATGTCAGCGTGCGCGTCGCCTGCGAGATCGGATAGACCCCTTGTCCGGCCACCTTGCCCATGACGCTGACGGTTGAGCCGTTGCCCGCCGCGCGGCGCACGATCACCTGCGGGTCCGGGGTTTGTGCATCCAGTTTGCGGGTGATGATCTTGCGCAGCTGGTCCGGCGTGTTGCCCGCGGCCTTGATCCGGCCGGCATAGGGGATGAATATACTGCCGGTTGAATCGACCTGAATTTGCTGCAGGTTGCTGGAGCTGCCCCCGATCCCGCCAAGCAGGGTTTCCTTGGTGTTTTCCCAGATTGTCAGGTTGAGGACGTCTCCGGGGCGGATGATATCCGAGTTCAGTTTGCCGGCATGCAGGAATTTCTTGTCAAAGGCCAGAACAGGCGTGACCGAGGTGTATTTGATCACCCTGTCGTTGACAGAGACGATAAAGGCATCGCCTTTGCGTTGTACCGAGCTTGAGAATATCTCGTGTTTGTTCGGGCCGGACCGCGGCAAGCCGCAGGACCCCAACGCCACAAGCGCGATCAACAGAGCCATCACGCGGGCTCTGCCTGTAAACCTAACTGACACGGGTTCTGCCCCTTGTTGCCAAAACTGCCTCGACTTTTTTTCCAACTGTATACCGCAACGCTTATAATTGCCAAGAAAAACGTTGATCGCGGCCGTTTTCAGGGCGCGGGATGGTGTTGGTCGGTGCTGAGGCGTCTGATTTCGGCAACCCGCGCGGCGTTGTCCGGAGCAAGGCGCCCATTTTGCATCGTCCGGTTGTTTTCAAATCCCACCCGCAGCTTGCCCCCGGCATCATGGGCGGCCAGCAGGCAGTCGGTCTCGGGCGGGCCGAAGGCACAGGCCATCCAGTCGGGTGCAACGTTCAGCTGTTCGAGGCGCGCAAGAAACGGGAGAAGCAGGGCAGGGCTGCCATCAACGCCCCCGTGGCTGCCGAGAACGAACAGAAGTTGGGTTTCCGCAAGCTGATCGCGGCCCAGATGCGCGGCCAGCCTCTCGACCTCGTGCGGGGCGTAAAGGATGTATTGCAGGGCGATGTCGCGCTCGGCCGCGGCCGCGTGCATCCGGCGCGCCGCGGCCTCGTCGCCATCGGACAGGATCTCGCGCAGGGCGACCGACACGAGGCGGGCGCGGGTTGCCAATGCCAGCCTTCGCTGAAATGCCGCCTCGTAAAGGCCGACCGATTCGGTGGTGATCTGCACGCGCATGTCGGGCACCGCCAGTGCGAGCTCGGCCAGCGCCTCGTCATAGAGGCCGGCATCGAGGACATGGCCACCCGTGCTGTCGCGCAGATGCAGATGCAGCCCATCGGCCCCGGCCTTGAGGCAGGCGCGCGCGGTCTCGACGATATGGGGCAGGGTCACCGGCAGGGCCGGGTGGTCGGCGTGGGTCAGGCGCGCACCATTGGGCGCCACCATCAGCGCGGGCAGGGGGGTCACAGCACGCGCTCCAGTGCCAGGGCCAGCTTGCCGGTGATTTCGTCGACATGGCCCTCCTCGATGATGAAGGGCGGCGCCAGCAGCACATGGTCGCCGCGCTGCCCGTCGATGGTGCCGCTCATGGGATAACAGATGAGTCCCTCATCAAAGGCGGCGGCCTTGAGGCGGGCGGCGACGCGCAGCGCCGGATCGAACGGTTCCTTCGTCGCCCGGTCGGCGACAAGCTCCAGCCCCAGAAACAGGCCGCGGCCGCGGATGTCGCCGACATGGGGATGCTCGCCGAAGGCCGCGTGCAGCGCCTCGCGCAGGCGCCGGCCCATAGGGGCGACGCGCGCGGCGATGCCGTCATCCACGAGCCGCTCCAGCACCGCCAGCGCCGCCGCCGCCGCCACCGGATGGCCAACGTAAGTGTGCCCGTGCTGGAAAAAGCCCGAGCCGTTCTCGATCGCCTCGTAGATGCGCCCGCTGCACAGCATGGCACCGACCGGCTGGTATCCCGCGCCCAACCCCTTGGCGACGGCGGTGATGTCGGGGCTGATGCCCTCTTGTTCGACGGCAAAGAGCGTGCCCGTGCGCCCCATGCCGCACATGACCTCGTCAAGGATCAGGAGGATGCCGTAGCGGTCGCAGATCTCGCGGATGCGCCGGAAATAGCCGGGAACGGGCGGCACCGCGCCCATGGTTGCGCCAACGACCGGCTCGGCGACGAAGGCCATCACGCTGTCGGGGCCGAGGCGCTGGATTTCGGCCTCAAGCTCGCCCGCGAGGCGCCGGCCGTATTCCTCGGCGCTTTCGCCCTCGCGGCGGCCACGGTATTCATAGCAGGGCGAAACATGGCTGGTTTCGATCAGGAGCGGCGCGAACTGCCTGCGCCGCCACATGTTGCCGCCTGCCGCCAGCACCCCCAGCGTGTTGCCGTGATAGCTTTGACGCCGGGCGATCACATGGCGCCGCTGTGGTTGGCCGATTTCGAGGTAAAATTGGCGCGCCAGCTTCAGCGCGGCCTCCATCGCTTCGGAGCCGCCGGAAACCAGATAGACCCGCTCGATCCCCGCAGGCGCGAGGGAGGCCAGCCGGTCGGCCAACTCTTCCGCCGGGCGCGAGGTAAAGAAAGAGGTATGGGCGAATGCGACCCTGTCAAGCTGCGCCTTGATTGCGTCGGTGACCTTGCGATCGCCGTGACCGAGGCAGGAAACTGCCGCCCCGCCCGAGCCATCAAAATATTGCTTGCCCGATTCGTCATAGAGATAGACCCCGTCGCCGCGCGCGACGACAGGCGGCGAGACCTTGGTATGGCGTGGAAAGATATGGCCCATTTCGCAGCATCGCCCCGTTTGTTGCATTCGCCCGTGAGGGGCGATTGGGGAAATGAACCACATGTCTGGGGAATTGACAATCGCCGGGGCAGATCGGCGGCATCCGAGCGGCGATGTTTGAAGACGGGCCGCAATCGTGTAAGCTGGGCCCGAGGCAGAACAACGCAGGGGACATCATGGCACAAAAGACAACACCAGCCGTCACGATCTATCGGGGGCTGGTTTTTATTCTGGCGCTTGGATTTTGGATCGAGCTGTTTTTCACCACGGACCACAGCAAGTTTGGCTGGCAGTTCCGGTATCTGACAGATTGGGGCCTGACCGCCAATCTGATCGTTGCATGGCTGATGCTGCGGGTCTCGCTGGGGCTGAGCAACAAGACCTGGAATGCGTTTGTTTCCGCCAGCGTGGTGTTGGGGGCGATTGTTGTCTTTATGTATTGGAAGCTATTTTTCACTGACCCGACGCTGGTCAACGGTGATCACATCATGCCGATGCATCAGGAATATTATCTGCACGGGATCAGTCAGCTTTTGATGATGTTCGATGCGTTTTTCATCCTTGGCGCGTTTCGGAATTACTGGGCCTCGCTTGGCGTCGCGCTGGTAATTTTCTTTGGCTATATCGCCTGGACCGAACTGGTGATCCAACCCCTCAACAGCCTGCCCAAGGGCAGCGCGACCAGCGGCTTTGCTTATCCGTTTCTTAACGACATGGCGACCGGGCCGCGAATGATGTTTTACGCCAGCACCATTGCCACGGCGATTGTCCTGATGCTGATCGGCTGGGGGTTGGCGCGGCTTATCGCGTGGTTCAGGCCGACGCTCGCTGAGGTCTGAACTGGCGAGCGCTATGGGGCGAGGTGGAGCCGTTCAAAGCCGCAGAGCCTGCGCAGTGCCGCCCGTGCCCGAGGCAATCGGAGCGCGCATTTTTCCGAGAGGAAATATTTGCGCTGCGGTGCAAGACGTTATCATTTTTGGGAAATGCTCTGGGGCCCCCACACCGCACCAACTCATTGTTTTAGAGTCCCCGATAGGGGATCAGTAAACCCCACGCCTTTAGGCGGCTGGGATTGCGGTGCTGGCCATGTAGAATGGCCCCATGGAATGTGAATCGGCGTGCAAAACTGACCCACTTAGGTGGGTTATGAGCGAGTAAAATTGACCCACCTGTTTCGTTAACATCCGCGCAAAATTGTGCGGAGGAAAGAGCAGGTGATATTGATGGAAAGCGTATCGAGGATCCGGCGCTGGGTGCTGGTTGAAGGGCGCAGCATCCGGTCTGTTGCGCGTGCGACGGGAGTGTCGCGGAACACGATCAAGAAGTATCTGAGGGATGACAGCCCGCCGAGCTACCAGCGCCATGCGCCGCCGGTTCTGGACGCGTGGGTGGGCGGCGGCAGGGGCCGGAGGTGACGCTGGGGCGGTTGCTGAAGGGGTTTCCGGTGGAGTGGGAGGGGCAGGGCGCGTTTCGAACATGATGCGGGCCGCAAGGCATCCGTTCCACAAGCCTATTTCTCGCGAAAGGCATAATCGAGATAATCCGTGAACGGCTTGAGTAGAAATGACAGCGGCGAGCGCGCGCCGGTCTGGATAAAGGCCTGCACCGGCATGCCCGGCAACAACCTCTGTGAACTCAGCGCCCGCTCGGATTGTTCGGACAGTGCGATTTCCGACAGGTAAAACCGCCGCCCGGTTTTCGGATCCGAGAGGTGGCTCGGTTCGTTTGAACAGTTTCGGACGTTTTCATGAGTAGAACTTCCGCCCAGTCAGGCTGCGGCCGGTACCGGAAGCAGTGCTTAACGGTATGCCCGATCGAGGCCTTCGTTGACATTGCCTGCGCAATGACTTGGCTCGCCTAAATGAAGACGCCGCCTAAAGCCCGATCAGTCTTTTCCACGCGGCGCTGAAACCGGCAAGGGAGATCTGGATTGCGAAGTCCGTTCCGCCGGTTGTACGCATGGCAAGCTTTGCGGTCCTGCCGGATTTGAGGCGATCGAGGGTTTTGCGGGACAGGTTGATGATCGAGATACAGCCCCGCGGTAAGCAGGTGCGGAATTCGCCGTGGGATGCGCTCTTGCCGTCGATGGTGATCGTGACGCCGGCCGACAACAACAACCCGAATGGCGCAACAAGGGTCAGCGACGCGCCCTTGTCGCTGGGTTGCAGCCCCATCGACAGCAGACGTTGCCCGTCCTGTTTGCGCGTAAGATCCTGCGCCATCTCGCAGATGTGCTTAGGCGTCGGCCGGCCCTTGGCTGGTTTTGGCGTCACGCAGCGCACGATCCAGCTCTGATAGGTCTCGACCAACTTGCTTGGCCCGGAGATTGATTCAGGAACCTGCTGTGTTTGTCCCGCGAAAGGCAGGGCAAGCGCCAAGAGCAGGGCGGCGGTAAGGGCCAAACGATACTGCATGACGATCAAAACTTCATGCGGAAGCCAAGAGTGCCTCCAAAGCTTGTATTGTTGGCCGTTCCACCGGTGCCGCCAAGCGCCTGGCGGAGGTTTGCTTCGCCATATATCTCGGACTTGCCGAATTTCCACGTGCCGCCAAAGCCGATCTCGGCCAGAACCGGGTTGGCCAGCGCCGTGCTGGTCGTGGTCGCGCCAACCGTGACCGAGCTGGCCCCCGAAAAATCGTGAATCACGTTGCCGATTGCGTAAAACTTGCTGCCGCCCTTACGGGCAAACTCGTAAGCCACCCCGACCCGGGCGACCCGGCTGATGCTGTTTCCAAGATTGACCGAGGTGCCGGTGCTGTCGGTAAAACTGCCTCCATTCAACCCACCCCAGGACAGCTGCACCTGCGGGACCAGCGCCGATTCCGCGCCCATGATCACCCGATGTCCGGCCTCGACGCTGAACGCCCGCGCCATCGAGGTCCGCCCCGTCGCCAGAGTCCCCCCCGTTGAAGAGGTAATGTCGCTGCTCAGCCGGTTAACCTGGCTCTGGGCATCCACATAGGTGCCGTCATTGCCATACCATGTGGCGTAAAAGCCGATCCCGTATGCGGAGGTGTTGATCGTCCCGATGCTGCCGGTCGGAGTGACGGTAGAGCCCATATTGCCATACTGCCCGGTCAGGCCCAGAACACAGCGACCCGTTGCGCCGGGCTCAAATTCCAGATCGGTGCCGATCTGCAGGCTGCGGGTGTTGGCGGCAAGATTGCTGCCGTTGGTCAGCGTCGCCCTTGAGCTGAACCCATGCACGGTGATTCAGCCGGCCTGGCCCGCCAATGCCGCGCGCCCGTCGACGCGCTGTTCCAGCGTCTGCATGTAATTGAAGGTGTTCAAGAGCCCCGGCGTGCCCTGATAGATCTTGGGATCGACCAGAATTCTGGATGCAAGAATAAAGCTGCCCGACTGGTAGCTCAGGTCGTATTCATACATCCCGATGGTGAACTTTCCGCCTGCCAGCTTGAAATCCGAGGCCGACGAGGTGCCCGAAACCGTCGCCAGCGTAATGTTCGTGGCAGCGCCGACCGTCGGCGTCAGGTTGTTGACCGTGATCGCGGTCGAGCCGCTGGAATTGCCGGTGATCGTCAGCGTATCGGCCGTGGCGGTCTGGGTGTTGATGTCAATCGTCAACGAGCCCGTGCCGGAAAAATTCCCCGTGACCGCAATGGTATCACCAGTCACGCCATTTCGCATGGTTATGTTGCCATTATTCGCAACCGCGCCGGTAATATTGCCTGTTCTGGCCGTTGTCACGGTGCCACCTACGGAGTTGATCAATCCACCAACCAAGGTGCCGTTAATTGTCAATGTTCCCGTTGTGTTTGAAAGGCCTGACGCGACCCCGGTCACATCAAGTTTGGCACCGGTTGCAATTGTAACGCTACCGGTGTTCACAAATGGCCCACCCGCCGTTCCAGCGTTCGCGAATACGCTACCGCCGTTGATATTCAGGGTCCCGATATTGGAAATCCCTTCGCCACCGGCATTATTATTGTCGGATGCCAGTGAGCCGCCGTTTGCAAAGGTAATTACACCCCCAGCATTGTTGTTGATCGCACCCGCATCCGTCAGCGTACCGCCCGCGGCCACATTGATCGTGGCGTTGTTGTTCAGCGTGTTCCCCGTCCCTGCCAGAGTGGACCCAGCCCCAACTGAAATCCCACCCGATCCGGCGTTGACCGTGATGGTAGCGGCACTTAACGTATGCCCGGCAGCAACGGTGATCAGGCCGGAACTGGCTTGTGTCAGCGTGGTGATTCCGGAAACGTTCCCTGTCGTTCTCACCGTACCTGCACTGCTGTTCGCCAAAGAGCCGGAGATTGTACCAGCGGCGTTCAGCATCCCAGTGTTGGTGACATTGCCGGTCACCGAACCGGTATTGCTGAAGGTCCCGCCGGTGTTGTTGCTCAAACTTGCGACGGTACCGGCGTTGGTGAATGTGCCAGCGTTGGTTACTGTGCCACTCTGATGTCTTTTGTCAATGTTTTGGTACTGTAACCTGACGTCTGGAAATTCTGTCGGAGATTGCGCTGTGCGCCCCTGCCGGGGCATGCCCCGGCAGGGGCGGTCCATTCTGGTATTCCATGGAGTTGCAAAACCAACCGTGGAGGACC
>JALUYI010000020.1 GCA_027013095.1 Paracoccaceae bacterium
GGTGAACTCCAAAATCGTATCGTTTTTCATGTGGCATATCCTTTTCTCTCTGAGAATCGCGGCGCGTCAACACCGCCATGATATGCCACCCAATCACCCCATCACCAACTTTCGGGCATTGCTCGATGGGGGGCTTGGGCGACCTTTCTCCCGTAATCCCCAACGAGTCTGCGCCAAAGCTGTGCTCAGTTGTCGTAATAGCCCTTGGCATCATAGCTGCCATATTTTGCGCCCCCGTAGCGTTTCATCCCTTTGGGGTCGATCAAGGACAGGATCAGGCCGGTGACCGGGCGGTTGACTGTTTCAAACATCTTCAGCCCTTGCAGAACCTGCGCTTTTGAGGTTGCGTCCCATTTGACCGAGTAAAGGACCGCATCGACGGATTGCGCGATCACTCGGGCGTCGGGGACGATCAGAACCGGGGGCGTGTCAATCACGACGTAATCGTAATCGGCGCTGGCTGCCTTGAGAAAGGCGCGGAATTTGTCGGAGCTGAACACATCCGCAGCATTGGTCGAGGATTTTTCCCCAACCAGAATGTCAAAGCCAAGTTTAGGATCGCGATAGACGGCTTCTGACAGGTCCACGTCGCCAGAGATCACCGAGAGGATTCCCTTGACGCCTTCCAGCTTGAAATACTGGGTAAAGGTCCGGCGGCGAATATCGCCTTCGATCAGCAGCACTTTCTTACCCAATCCGGCAAGGTTTTGCGAAAACGCCAGAGAGGCCGTCGTTTTCCCTTCGCCCGGCGTGGATGAGGTGATCATGATGATCCTGGGCGGATGATCTACGTCCGAGAGCAAAACGGAGGTGCGCAGATTGCGCACCGATTCGGCGGCGGCCGAGGTCGGTTTTTCGGTCAGGTAGCGCAGCGTATCCAGTCGTTTTCCGACCGGCATTTTCGGGATCTGCCCGATAACCGTATAGCCGGTCGCCAGTTCCAGATCCTCGGCGGTGCGAAAGCCGTATTGCAGCATCTCGCGCCCCAGAACCACACCGGCGCCAGCGAAAAGACCGAGCAGCGTCGAAAGGACAAGGATCAAGGACTTGCGCGGGGCTGAGGCATAAATGGGAACGACGGCGCGCGACAGCACGCGGCTGTCGGCCTTTTGAATGCCCTGCTGCACCGAGGTTTCCTTCAGACGTTTCAGGAAATAAGCATAGATGGCCTGACTGGCGGCGGCCTCGCGTTGCAACTGCTGCAGGGTGACGAGGTCCGAGGATTGGCGTTTGATCCGCCCCTTTAGCCGGGCCAGCGAGGCCTTCAGCGTTTCGTTCTGGAATGACGCACGCTGGAAATCCTGTTCGGCGCGGTTGAGAAAGGTGGTGAACGCGGCGTCAAAGGTCGCGCGCTTGACGTTGCCTGCTTTCAGCATGGTCCGGATGCGAGCCAGATTGCGATCCCCCGCCAGTTCGACCATCTTGTCGGGATTTCCCTCTGATGCGGCGGCTTTTAGGGCGTTCAGATGTGCCGCCTGTTGCCTGAGGTCGGCGCTGGCGTTCTTGATCCGGTCACGGGTTTCTTTCAATTGCCGTTGCAAGGCAACCAGACCCTTGGGGCTGATCAACTCGGCTTGCGAATTGAAATCCTTTACCTTCTTAACCGCATTTTCCAGCTTCTGCTTTAGATCCGCCACCCGCTCGGTCAGCCATTTCGTTGCCTGCTGGGTTGCCTTGAATTTCACGTCAAGCTGATCGAGGATATAGAGCTTGGCCAATGTGTTGGCCATTTTGGCCGATTTCTCCGGCGAGGTCGTTGTTGCCGTGATATTGAAGACATAGCTCTGGCGTTTGTTTGAAACCGACATTGCCTTCAGCACATTGTCAATTGTTGCGTCCAGAATGGCCCGGTCCGTCGGGATGGGCTTTTTGGTGTTCATCCCCAGGAGCCGCTTGATGAACGGTTTTACCGCATAGGGACTTTGGGGCCGCAGTCGGTCGTTGAATTCGGGGTCGTTCGTAAGGTCCAGCGCCTTGACCAGTTTTTCCATCAACCCGCGTGAGCGGATCACCTCAACCTCGGTGTTGACAGTCGCCTGATCGCCCGACAGTCCCGAAATCACGCTGGACATGCCGGTCACATTCTGTTTTTTCGGGTCCAGCGCAACGCTTGCCGTTGTCGTATAAACCGGGATGGCAAAGCGGTAGGCGTAATAGCCACCGATAAAGACGGCAACAATCATGGCCAGCAGGATCAGCCATTTCCCGCGCCACAGTGTCCCCATCAGGGCCAGCAGGTCGATTTCATCATCTTGCTGATCCACCACCTGCGGGTGCGCCGTCGCGTGCAGGTGCGGCGCATCAGACGCGGGTTCATTCAGGGAAATAACCTTGTTTTGAGCCATCTAACGCCCTTTGCGGATAAATTTTTTCGAGTCCATGACACCCGATATAATAGAACTTTGCACCTTTGACACGCGAAATTTTACGGGCGCGGACGGTTGACCCCGGATCTGGCCACCGGGATCGCCCGGGCATTTTTCCACTTACACCTTTTGCACCACGTCACGTGCCAGCATGACCCGGGTCGGGCGGCCGAGCAGATCAAGCAGCACCCAGATGCGCTGATCCGGGGTGACGCGCTCGACCGTCGTGACAAACTCTGCAAACGGGCCGCTGAGAATTCGGACCGAATCGCCCTTTTCCAACGTCTCCGGGGGCAGCAGGCGGCCGTCCGCATCGCAGCGCATCCTGAGGCCGGTGATCAGCCCCTCGGGCACCGGGCGGGGGGCCTCGGTTCCAAAGTTGACCAGACGCGAAACCCCGTAGGTCGAGTTGATCGCCCGCCAGGGCGCGCGCGCCTGATCAAAGCCGACAAACAGATATCCCGGAAACAGGGGTCGCCAGCTTTTGTGAAACTGGCCGCGACGCTTGGTCATAGAAGGGTGCATCGGGCAGAACAGATCAAACCCCTGCCGAGCCAGATTCCTAAGGGCGATGCCAAGGCCGTTGGGGCGGAGCTGTACCAGATACCACGGAATTTGTAGCCCGGCGTCGGAAAAATCGCAGGTCAGGTCTTTCAAATTGATTCTCTTTTATTCCAAATCGTTCAACCTTGAACGTAGCACGTCCCGGTCGGATATAAAGAACTTTGTTGCGTTGCCCGGAAATTGTCAACATGCTAGCAAAGGCGCGCCCGGCCAGCCGGTCCCGGACCTCTGGGCGGCCGCTGTTAAGACCAAGACAACGCTGAAAATCGATACCGACATGAAAAAATTCCTGCGCCTGTTTTCACGACGATCCCTAAACGAGGGCGAATCCGCAGCGCGTGGCGGAGTGGCGATTCGCCCGGACCGTCTGCTTTATGCTGTGGGCGATATCCACGGGCGGATCGACCTGCTTGAGCGCCTGCTGCCACGGATTGAGGCTGATGCTGATGGACGCGCGCATGATCTGGTGTTTGTCGGCGATTATGTCGATCGGGGAGATGACAGCGCCGCCGTTCTCAGCCGGTTGCAACAACTGGAGGATGCGGCGCATGTGACCTGCCTCAGCGGCAACCATGAACAGATGCTGCTGGGTTTCCTCGATGATCCGGCCAAGAATGGCCGTCGCTGGTTGCGCAATGGCGGGCTGCAGACGCTGGCCAGTTTTGGTGTTGGCGGCGTGCATGAGACCGCTGCCCCCGAACAGATGGAAAAGGCCAGCCGCGCGCTGAAGGACGCGCTGGGGCCATTGCAGGCGTGGCTGCGCGCCCGCCCGCTCAGCTTTGCCAGCGGCAATGTCCTTGTCGTTCATGCCGGCGTCGATCCCGACCGGCCACTGGATGCGCAAGAGGACAAGACGTTGCTCTGGGGGCACCCGAAATTTCTGAGCAGCGTGCGCACGGATGGCCATTGGGTCGTGCATGGCCACACCATTCACGATGCCGCCGCCGCTGTGGATGGCCGGATTGCCGTCGATACCGGCGCCTATGCAACCGGGCGCCTGACCGCCGCAGCGATTGGCGAAACCGAGCTGACATTTCTGGATACGCTCTGAGCCGCGCCTGAAATGCGCGTCCCGACTTGACAAGCGCGCCGCAAACGCGTGTATCCGGCGGGACCGATTTTACCGCCCGAAGGGAGCCGCCTCATGCACGCCTACCGCAGCAAGACCTGCAACCAACTGACCGCCGCCAATGTCGGAGAGACCGTTCGTCTGTCCGGCTGGGTGCATCGGGTGCGCGATCACGGCGGCATCCTGTTTATCGACCTGCGCGACCACTACGGCATCACGCAGGTTCTGTGCGACCCCGACAGCGCCGCCTTTGCTACGGTGGAAACGCTGCGCAGCGAATGGGTGATCCGCGTTGATGGTGAGGTCAAGGCGCGCGATCCTGAACTGGTCAACCCCAAACTGCCGACCGGCGAGGTCGAGGTCTTTATCCGCGAGATCGAGATTCTGAACGCCGCCGAAGAACTGCCCCTGCCAGTCTTTGGCGAGCTTGACTACCCCGAGGAAACGCGCCTGAAATACCGCTATCTCGACCTGCGGCGCGAGCATCTGCACAACAACATCATGCTGCGTTCCAACGTCATCGCCAGTTTGCGCCGGCAGATGACCGAACAGGGCTTTACCGAATTCCAGACCCCGATCCTGACCGCCAGCAGCCCCGAAGGCGCGCGCGATTTTCTGGTGCCAAGCCGTCTGCATCCGGGCAAGTTCTATGCGCTGCCGCAGGCACCCCAGCAGTTCAAGCAGTTGATCATGGTCGCGGGGTTTGACCGCTATTTCCAGATCGCGCCGTGTTTTCGCGACGAAGACCCGCGCGCCGACCGCAGCCCTGGCGAGTTTTACCAGCTTGACATGGAAATGAGCTTTGCCACGCAAGAGGACGTTTTTCAGGTGATCGAGCCGGTGATGCGCGGTGTATTCGAGGAATTTGGCGGCGGGCGCAAGGTGACGGCGGAATTTCCGCGCATCGCTTACCGCGATTCGATGAAATGGTATGGCTGCGACAAGCCCGACCTGCGCAACCCGATCAAGATGCAGGATGTCAGCGAACATTTCGCCGGCTCGGGTTTCAAGATCTTTGCATCATTGCTGGAGCAGGAGGGCAATGAAGTGCGCGCCATTCCCGCCGTTGGCGGTGGCTCGCGCAAGTTCTGCGACCGGATGAACAGCTTTGCACAAAAAGAGGGGCTGCCGGGGATGGGGTATATCTTCTGGCGTGATCAGGGTCAGGGCATCGAGGCCGCTGGCCCCCTGGCCAAAAACATCGGCCCCGAACGCACCGAGGCGATCCGCCAGCAACTTGGCCTTGGGGTCGGAGACGCGGCATTTTTTCTGGGTGGCAAGCCCTCGGCCTTTCAGGCGGTTGCGGCCAAGGCGCGCGATGAAATCTGGGCACAGACCCAGCCCAATGATGACTGGAAGAACGAGTTCAAATTCTGCTGGATCGTCGATTTTCCGATGTATGAAAAAGACGAGGAAACCGGCGAACTCGATTTCAGCCACAACCCGTTTTCCATGCCTCAAGGCGGGCTTGAGGCGCTGGAAACGCTGGATCCCCTCGACGTGCTTGGCTATCAGTATGACATTGTCTGCAACGGCATCGAGCTCAGCTCGGGTGCGGTCAGGAACCACCGCCCGGAAATCATGTATAAGGCGTTCGAGATCGTCGGCCATGACCGTGATTTCGTTGACGCCAATTTCGGCGGCATGCTGAACGCCTTCAAATACGGCGCGCCGCCCCACGCGGGGATCGCGCCGGGGGTTGATCGCATGGTGATGCTGCTGGCGGATGCGGAAAACATCCGCGAGGTGATCATGTTCCCGATGAACCAGCGCGCCGAAGACCTGATGATGCAGGCACCCAGCGCGCCCACCAACGAGCAGTTGCGCGATCTGGGACTGAGGCTGATACCCCAGAGCTGAGGGGGTTCATCGGAGTTTCTTCGGCCAAAGCAAGCCAACCGTTCGGCCCCCTCCCGGTATTTTTCCGGGGGTGTCAAAATTTTGCCCAGAATGGCGGCTAGACTGGCGGCGAAATGCAATCAGCCGTCCGGTTCGGAGGAGGTCCATGAACGCCGCTTTTTCGACTCTTGCCGAGATACGCTTTGGCTATGGGTTGTCGCCAATGGTCGCGGCCCCGCGCTCGGTTGACGCCATGTTGGCGCGTCTGGCCGGCCCTGACGTGATCGCCACCCGCTTTCCCATCGAGGGGTTTCGCACCCGCGCCGCCCAAGAGCGCGCGCTCGGTATTCTGCGCAAGGCACGGCGAACCGGCGGGGCAAGCGCCCAAACCGCCTTTCGCAAGGCCAACCGGCGTGCGACCCGTGATCTGATCCGGGATTTTGGTACCTCGCTGATTCGCCCGATGCTCAGCCCCGATGGCTTTCGTGAACGTCTGCTGCGCTTTTGGGCCGATCATTTCACCGTCGCCGCCAGCGGCAAGGGGCTGCGCTATGTGACCACCGGCTATATCGAGGACGCCATCCGCCCCTATATGACCGGCAATTTTGCCACCCTTCTGAAATCGGCCTCGCTGCATCCGGCGATGCTGATCTATCTGGATCAGGTGCAGTCCATCGGGCCCAACTCACGCATTGGCAAGCGCCTGCACCGCGGCCTGAATGAGAACCTCGCCCGCGAGATGCTGGAACTGCATACGATGGGGGTGAACGGCGCCTATACGCAAAAGGATGTGCGCCAGTTGGCCAAGCTGCTGACCGGGCTCTATTACAATTTTCGCACGGGCTTCAAATACCGGGCGGCGGCGGCCGAGCCCGGGGTCAAGACGGTTCTGGGCCACGAATACGGCGGCTTGCGTGGGCAGCTGTCGGATATCCACGCCTTTCTGGACGATCTGGCGATGCACCCCGATACGGCGCAGAATATCGCCCACAAGCTGGCGGTCCATTTTATCGCCGACAAGCCCGACCCGGGCATGGTGCAGGCGATCAGCCGCGCCTATCTTGAGAGCGGCGGCGCGTTGATGGAGTGTTATCGCGCCATGCTGGAACATCCCGCCGCATGGCAGGGATTTGGATCAAAGGCCAAACAGCCGTTTGATTACATGGTTTCAACTTTGCGGGCGCTTGGCGTTGAGGAGGCTGCGGTTGCCAAGATGCCGACGCGGCGGCTGCGGCAGGTTTTTGCCACGCCGATGCAGATCATGGGGCAGCCGTGGCTGCGCCCCGGCGGGCCGAATGGCTGGCCCGAGCAGCTGGACGCCTGGATCACCCCGCAGGCGGTGGCGGCGCGGATCGAATGGGCACTGATGATCTCGGCGATGTATGGCAAGGGCAACGATCCCCGCGATCTGGCTCGCGTCGCACTGGCCGAGCTGGCCGACCCGCGCCTTGTCGCTGTGCTTGGCGCCGCCGAAAGCCGGGCCGAGGGGGTTGCCCTTTTCCTGTCCGCCCCTGAATTCAACCGCCGATAGGGAGAGTTAGCATGACATCCTCGACATCTGCCACGCGCCGTGACTTTCTGATCCGCTCGGGCGCTCTTGGCGGCGCACTTGCGCTTGGCCCGCTATCGGCGCCGATGACATTGGCCGCCGCGCCGTGGGATGCGCGCCTCGTAGTCATCATTCTGCGCGGCGCAATGGACGGGCTGGAGGTGGTACGCCCCGAGGGCGATCCACTGTTTGCCCAGTACCGCCCGACCCTTGGCGACCGCACTGGCAGCCACGATCTTGACGGCTATTTTGCCTTGAACCGCCACCTTGAGGGGCTGATGCCGCTTTGGCAGAAGGGCGAGCTGGCGTTTGCCCATGCAGTGGCCACGCCTTACCGCGACAAGCGCAGCCATTTTGACGGTCAGGATATGCTGGAGGCTGGCACCGGCACCGATGTTGGGCTGCGCGCGATCCGCGACGGCTGGCTGAACCGGATGCTGGGGCATGTGCCGGGGGTGTCGGTGAAAACGGCCTTTGCGGTTGGGCACGAGGATATGAAGATCCTGAACGGAGCCGTGCCGGTCTCAAGCTGGGCGCCCGATGCCCGTCTGGATCTGACGCCGCAGGGCCGACGCCTGCTGCAGGCGCTCTATCGGGGCGACCCGGTGTTTCAGGCCGCCGGCCAGACTGCCATCGAGCTGGCAGCACTGTCAGATCAGGGCGCGCCAAGCGGGCAGGAAGGCTCGGCCATGGCGATGAGCGCGATGATGAGGAATCCGGCGCGGGCCGAGCGGGCGGCGGCGCTGGCAAAATTTGCCGCCGAGCGCCTGAACGAAGAGACCCGCATTGCTGCCTTTTCCATCGGCGGCTGGGACACGCATCGCACGCAGGCGAACGCAATCCGGCGCGCCCTTGGGGAATTGTCGGCGGCCATACTGGGGCTGCAGAAAACGCTGGGCTCCAACTGGAAAAAAACGGTGGTGATGGCGATGACCGAGTTTGGCCGCACAGCGCGCGAGAACGGCTCACGCGGGACCGATCACGGCACCGGAGGGGTGATGCTGATGGCCGGAGGCGCGATCCGGGGCGGGCGGGTGTTCGGCCGCTGGCCGGGGTTGCGCCCCGAGCAGCTCTATCAGGACCGCGACCTTATGCCGACGCGAGATGTCCGCGCCTATCCGGCCCATGCCATGCGGGCGATGTTCGGTCTTTCCTCCAGCTTGCTGGAGGGCACGATCTTTCCCGGTCTGGATATGGGGATGGACCCACATATTCTGGCATAGTTCGCCTTGGGCGGCGCGTTTCCCGCGAGCAGGGCCATTGACAGCCGAAGGTGCAATGCCGACATAGGGCCCAAGTTTCAATCGGAGAGCCCAAGAATGTCTGACACCCCCGCGCCAACGCCCGTTGCCCATACGGGCGCGATGAAATTTCTGCTTGGCCGCCGCTCGTGCCCGGCGAAAACCCTCGGCGCGCCAGTGCCGGATCGCGCCGCCCTGATCCCGATCCTGACCGCGGCCCTGCGCTGCCCCGATCATGGCAAGCTGGAGCCCTGGCGACTGGTCGTGCTGGAAAAACCTGCCCTCAAGCGCATCGCACAACTGGCCGAGCCATATCTTGAACAACTGCCTCTGGCGCCGGAAAAGGCCGAAAAAGCCCGACGCCAGTTTGGCGATGCCGATCTGGTGGTGGCGGTGATCTCCAGCCCGGTTCAGTCCGACAAGGTGCCGCTGTTTGAGCAGCTTCTGTCCGCCGGTGCGGTGGCGCTGGGGCTGTTGAATGCGTCCCTGGCCAGCGGTTGGGGGGCGAACTGGCTGACCGGCCCGCTGGCCTCCAACGACGCGTTCCTGCACGAGGCTCTGGGGCTGGTGGCACCGGAGCGGCTGGCGGCATTCATCCATATCGGCACCCCGGTTCGAACCCCACCCGAGCGACCGCGCCCGGACCTGGAAAAGACCGTATCATGGCTGCCCAGATGAAGGGCCTTCTCCGAGATTTCAGCCGCGCTCTGCGCCAGATCGCCGACCCCGCCTTTCGCCATGTTCTGCTCAGGTCTCTGGGCTGGACGTTGGCCCTTCTGGGGCCGTTCGTTCTGGGTTTTGCCGGCATGATCGGCCTGCTCTCGGGGCTGCTGTCTTGGATCCTGCCGACGCACCTGAGCCTGCCCCTGATCGGCACCTTTGCCACCGGCGCCGGGGCGCTGTCGGGGTTTGGCTGGAGCGTCCTGCTGTTTCTGACCTCGGTCCTGATGATCCCGGTCGCCGCGGCTTTTGTCGGCTTTTACCAAGAGGAGATCGCCGCCCGGGTCGAGGCCCAATATTACCCGGCGCTGGCGCCCGCGGCCCCGGTTTCCTTTGCCGACAGCCTATGGGACGGCGTGCGGTTTCTAGGCTTCTTTGCGCTAGTCAATATTCTGGGACTGGTGATCTATCTCAGCTCAGCCCTGTTGGCGCCCTATGTTTTCTGGCTGGTCAACGGCCTGCTGCTGGGGCGGCAGTTCTTTGCGCTGGTTGCGATGCGGCGGGTCGGCCGCAAGCCGGCGATGCAGTTGCTCAGACGCCACTATCTGCAGGTCTGGCTGGCCGGAGTCCTGCTGGCCGTGCCCATGACCATTCCGATTTTCAACCTGCTGATTCCCATTCTGGGCGTTGCAGTTTACACCCACATGTTCCACCGCCTGAGTCCTTGATCAGCCGCCTGCGGGCCCGAGACGGTTGAAGAAATCCAGATCCCGAATGGTGATCCCACCCCAAAGGATAACGGCCGCGATCCCCAACCACAAAAGGATGCTGACAAAGGTCACGATCCATAGGCGGCGCTTGAAACTGGCGTTCGCCGGCGCCGAGGCGGGGGTGCCGGGAACAACGTTCCCGTCATCCTGCTGGGTGTGGTGCCCGACCTGCAACGAGATCAGCAGCGCCATAAACCAGATGCAGGAAAACAGAATAATTCCGCCAGAAATTGTCATTGGCTCAGGCCTCTTCCAGTTCAATCAGTGTTCCGGTAAAGTCCTTGGGATGCAAGAATAAAACCGGCTTTCCATGGGCCCCGATCCGGGGTTTTCCATCACCCAGAACACGGGCTCTGGCGCGCTTCAGACGGGCGCTGGCGGCGGTGATATCGGCAACTTCATAGCAGATGTGGTGAACACCTCCGGCCGGATTTCGGGCCAGAAACCCGGCGATCGGGCTGTCCTTGCCAAGCGGGTGCAACAATTCGATCTTGGTGTTGTCCAGTGTGACAAAAACCACAGTGACGCCATGCTCGGGCTGGTCTTGGGGAGCCCCGACGGTTGCCCCGAGGACATCCTTGTAAAGTGCCGTGGCCGCGGCGAGGTCGGGCACCGCGATGGCAACATGATTGAGGCGACCGATCATGGCATTCTCCGCTGTTGGGCGGCTCTTTCTAGGCGGAACTCGCTGCCTGATGCAATGGGGCAAAAGGACGGCCGCGGCGTTAAGTCATTGTTAGGGTTGTTCTGACCTAATCAGAGGCGTCACCGAACACGAATCACCAAAAGGGGGCGGATCATGGTCACAACAATTGATGTCGCGGTCGTTGCGCCGCGGCAAAGCCAGAAAACCCTGCCATTGGCTGGGGTCACGATCCTGCTGGTCGAGGACAGCCGCTATTGCGCCGAGGCCATGCGCCTGTTGTGCCGAAAAAGCGGGGCCCGCCTGCGACGTGCCGACTGCCAACGCGCGGCCTATCGACATCTGGCGACCTATCGTCCCTCTGTGGTGGTGGTGGATATCGGCTTGCCCGACGGTTGCGGACTGGACCTTGTGCGCAGTATCCGGGCGCGTGGCAATCGCGCCCGGCCGGTCATTTTGGTCTGCAGCGGCGATGATCCGACCGAGGCACGGGCCGCGGCGCAAGCGGCTGGCGCAGACGAATTCCTGTCAAAACCGCTGTGCGATCCGGCCCAATTCCAGCGCAAGATGGCGGCGCTGCTGCCAGGGCTGGAGGTGCGCGATACGCAAAAGCCCATTGCGTTGCATGGCAAGATTGAACCCGACAATCTGGCCGTGGTGGACGATCTGCGAAATATCCGCACCATCCTTCTGGAGGCGATAGAAACCCAAAAGCGGGGTCGTGTCGCCTATTGTGCGCAGTTCCTTCTCAGTCTCGCGCAAACCACCGGCAGCCGCGTTCTGGCCGACCTCGGTCATCGTCTGGCGATATGGTCCCAACTGGAAAGCGCGCCGTTTCAGCGCCTGACTGCCACCGTTCTGGCAATTGGCAGCTATCTGGATACGGCAGTCAAACTGTAGGTTTACGCCCCGGTACGGCGCACTTTAATTAACTGTCGTCTTTTGCCGCGACCTTCTTTTTGGCGGTCTTCTTTTTTGCGCTCGCCTTCTTCTTTACGGTCTTTTTTGTTGCGGTTTTCCTGGTCGTCGCTTTTTTCTTTCCGCCCTTTGCCGCCGCCTTGGCCGCGATCAGTTCAACCGCCATCTCCATCGTGACCGCTTCGGGGTCGATGTCCCTGGGCAGGGTCGCGTTGATTTTTTCCCACTTTACATAAGGACCATAGCGGCCCGGCATCACATTTACCGCACCGCCATCCTCGGGATGTTCCCCCAGTTCCTTGATCGGTTTTGCCGCGGCACCGCGTCCCCCTCGCGCCGCTTTTTGTGCTAATAGCTCAACGGCACGGTTCATGCCGATGGTCAGTACCTCGGCCGGATCCTTGATATTGGCATAGATCTTTTTCGCTTTTCCGTCCGAATCCGTTGTCGTGTGCATGACATAGGGGCCAAAACGCCCAATGCTGGCCTCGACGGGCCCACCCTCGGGGTGCTCGCCAATCAAGCGAGGCAGGCTGAGCAGATCCAGTGCCTTTTGCAGATCCACATCGGCAAGATCCATTCCCTTGGGAATGGATGAGCGTTTCGGTTTCGGGTTTTCTTCGCTGGCCTCGCCAAGCTGCACATAGGGCCCGTAGCGTCCCGAGCGCAGCGAGACCGGCAGACCGTTTTCGTCATGTCCCAGCAGCTTGCCGTCTGGTCCGGCGATGTCGCCGGCCTCGGCCTCACCCGAAAGCGGGCGGGTATAGCGACAGTCCGGGTAGTTTGAGCAGCCGATAAACGCCCCGCCCGAGCGCGCAGTGCGCAACGACAGCCGCCCGTTGCCGCAGACCTTGCAAATCCGCGGGTCCGAGCCGTCCTCGGTCGCCGGAAAAAGATGAGGCTCAAGATATTCATTTATTTTTTCAAGAACTTCGGTAATTCTGAGATCCGCGGTCTCGGCAATTGCAGCAGAAAAATCGCGCCAGAATCTGCCGAGGACCTCCTTGTAATCCTCGCGCCCTCCCGAGATGTCATCCAGTTCTTCCTCAAGCTGGGCAGTAAAATTATACCCGACATATTTGCGAAAATAGCTTTCGAGGAATGCTGTCACCAGCCGACCCTTGTCCTCTGGTATTAGGCGGCCTTTTTCCTTGCGCACGTATTCGCGGTCCTGAATTGTGGTGACAACGCTGGCATAGGTCGAGGGCCGGCCGATGCCAAGCTCTTCCATGCGTTTGACCAGTGTCGCTTCGGTGTAACGCGGCGGCGGCTGGGTGAAATGCTGTTCGGGGGTCACGTTCTTCTTGGCGATGGCGTCGCCTTGGGACAATTGTGGCAGGCGTCGATCGTCGTCATGGGCGTCGGTGTCGTCTTGGCCCTCTTCATAAACCTTAAGAAATCCGTCAAACAAAACGACCTGCCCGGTCGCACGCAGCACCACCTCGCCATCGACGGCGCCAATGTCGGCGGTCGTGCGCTCCAACTGGGCGGCGGCCATCTGGCTGGCAAGGGTGCGTTTCCATATTAGGTCGTATAGCTTGCGCTGGTCCGCCTCGATTCGTGCCAGTTGCGAGGTATCGCGGGACATGTCTGTGGGGCGGATACATTCGTGTGCTTCCTGGGCGTTTTTGGCCTTGTTCTTGTAGGTGCGCGGTGATTTGGGCACATAGGATTCGCCGTAACGGGCCGCAATCGTTTCGCGCGCGGCGGCCACCGCTTCGGGGGCCATGTCGATGCCGTCGGTCCGCATATAGGTGATATAGCCGGCCTCATAGAGGCGCTGGGCGGTGCTCATCGTCTGGCGCGCACCAAAGCCGAATTTGCGGCTGGCCTCCTGTTGCAGGGTCGAGGTCATGAACGGGGCCGAGGGGTTGCGGTTGGCGGGCTTGGCCTCAAGCGACAGGACGCTGAGGTCGCGCGACTGCACCGCATGCGCGGCCAGTTCGGCGGCCTCGCGGCTGGCCAGATCGAATTTTTCCAGTTTCTTGCCGCCAAGGACCGTCAGGCGCGCCTCGAAATCCTGACCGCGGGGGGTCGTCAGCACGGCCTTGACGCTCCAGTATTCGCGGGATTTGAAGGACTCGATCTCCATTTCCCGCTGGACGATTAGGCGCAGACAGACCGATTGCACCCGTCCGGCCGATTTCGCGCCCGGCAGTTTTCGCCATAGAACCGGCGATAGGTTGAAGCCAACCAGATAATCCAGCGCCCGCCGGGCGAGATAGGCGTGGACCAGCTCCATATCGACATCGCGCGGTGTTTTCATCGCTTCGGTGACCGCGGATTTGGTGATGGCGTTGAAAACGACGCGGGCAACCGGGGTGTCCTTTTTGATGGCACGACGTTTTTTCAGCGTCTCTTCGAGATGCCAGGAGATCGCTTCGCCCTCGCGGTCCGGGTCGGTTGCCAGAATCAAGTCGTTGTCATCCTTCAGCGCGTCGACAATGGCCCGGATGTGTTTTTGTGACTGGCTGGCTACCTCCCATTTCATCGCAAAATCATGTTCGGGATCGACCGAACCATCCTTGGGCGGCAGGTCACGGACATGTCCGTAGGAGGCCAGAACCGTGTAGTTGTCGCCAAGATATTTATTGATGGTCTTAGCCTTGGCGGGAGATTCGACAACGACGACTGGCATGGAGATTCCTGAGCTGACAAATGGCGGTGGTCTGTGGGCGCGGAACATGGGTCGCCGCATGGGGGCTTGTCAATGGCTTAGTTTTTTCACCGATGCCCCGTGGCCATTTCGTCGGGTTTAGGCCCTGCGTTCAGGGTGCGTGCGGGACCCGGGCAAGCAGGCCACCGCTCTGGCGTTCGACCTTGCCGGCAAGCTCGAGTTCGACGAGATGAGGAGCAACCGAACGGGCCGACGCATCGAGGTCCCGGATCAACTGGTCCTCGGCAATCGGTGTTGTGCCCAGTCGCGAAAGAATCCTGCGGCCAAGGTCCAGCGCCTCCGAGATACTGGCCCTTGGCGGTGGTTCTGCCGTCCGTGTGGTCCGCGGATATGTTGCCGGGGGTATTGACAGCGGCGGCTGTTTGGTTGTGGGTTCCGGTCGACCGATTACCTCAAGAATGTCGGCCGCATTGCGAATGAGGGTCGCCCCGTCCCGGATCAGCATGTTGCAGCCGGCGGCACGGGCGTCCATTGGGTGGCCGGGCACCGCCATCACCTCGCGCCCCTGATCCAAGGCGTCCCGTGCGGTGATCATGCTGCCGGATTTTGCCGCCGCCTCGACAACCACGACGGCACGGCTGAGGCCGGCGATGATCCGGTTGCGACGGGGAAACAGCCGCGCCTGCGCGGCCTGCTGCGGCGGCTGTTCGCTGAGCAACAGGCCGTTTTCCGCAATCTCCCGGGCCAGCCCCTGATTTTCCGGCGGATAAATCCGGGCCAGCCCGCCGGCCAGAACCGCGATCGTGCCGCTGGCAAGGGCACCGTTGTGGGCCGCGGTGTCGATGCCGCGCGCCAGTCCCGAGGCGACGACCAGGCTAGCGCCCCCAAGGCCGCTGGCAAGCGCGCGCGCCATGCGGATGCCAAGGCTCGAGGCATTGCGTGCCCCGACGAGGGCAACGGTGGGGCGTGCCAGCACGCCGATCTGTCCGTGCGCCCAGAGAAGCGGCGGTGGATCGCCGATATGGGTCAGTGGTTCGGGGTAGTCGGCCATGCCGATGCAGATCAGCCGCGCCCCGATCTTCAGGCCGCTTTCATATTCCCGAACGGCGCGCTGGGCGGGGCAGGGGGCATAGTTTTTGACCCCCGCCTTTGCAGCAATTTCCGGCAGGGCGGCCAGTGCCGCGGGCGCGCTGCCGTGTTCCTCCAGCAGGCGCAGGTAGGTCGCCGGTCCGACCCGGGGCGAGCGGATCAGGCGTAGGCAATCAAGGATATCCTCCACGCCCTGCGGGGGAGGGGGTACGGGCAGCTTGGCAGTCATGGCCTCAGCATGGGCCGATTCGGGTTAACCAATCCTGAATCCAATCCTGAATCCGGGCCGCTGTGTCGTGGTACCGTCTGTCCTGCTCCTATCCTGCCTCGCTGCCGCCGACGGTCAGGCCGCCGATCAGGACCGTTGGTTGCCCGACCCCGACCGGCACCCATTGCCCGCCTTTTCCGCAGTTTCCCATGCCCGGGTCCAGCGCCATGTCATTGCCGAGGGCGCGGATCTTTTTCAGCGCCGTGGCGCCGTCGCCGATCAGGGTTGCGCCCTTGACCGGGGCCTCGATTCTGCCGTTTCTCACCCGGTAGGCCTCGGTGCAGGAAAACACAAATTTGCCGTTGGTGATGTCCACCTGACCGCCGCCAAAGCCGACCGCGTGGATGCCGTCCTTGATCTCAGCCACCAGCGCTGCGGGGTCGGCGTCTCCGCCCAGCATATAAGTGTTGGTCATGCGTGGCATCGGCGCGTGGGCATAGCTTTCGCGCCGACCGTTGCCGGTGGGTTCGACCCCCATCAGGCGAGCGTTCTGGCGATCCTGCATATAGCCGACCAGAATGCCGTCCTCGATCAGGGTGGTCTTATGGCTGGGGGTGCCTTCATCGTCAAAGCTGAGCGAGCCGCGCCGCCCAGGGATGGTGCCGTCATCCAGCACCGTGACCCCTCTGGCCGCCACGCGCTGGCCCATCAGCCCGGCAAAGGCCGAGGTTTTCTTGCGGTTGAAATCCCCCTCCAGCCCGTGGCCAATAGCCTCGTGGAGCAGAATTCCCGGCCACCCCGGACCCAGCGCCACGTCCATCGCGCCGGCCGGGGCGGGTATCGCCCTGAGGTTAACCAGAGCGATACGCAGGGCCTCATCGGCGGTGGCGGTCCATGAGACGGGGTCAAGCAGACCGGTCAGGGCCGTGCGTCCACCACCCCCGGCGCTGCCGCTTTCGCGCCGGCCGTCCTGTTCGACGATGACCGACACGTTCAGCCGGGTCATCGGGCGCACGTCGCTGAAAAGCGTGCCTTCGGGGCGCAGGATGAACACCTCCTGCACCGAGGCGGCGATGGTGGCCGAGACCTGCACGACGCGGCGATCTGCGGCGCGCAGATGGGCGTCGATTGCGCGCAGGGTCTCCAGCTTGACCGGGAATTCGGCGTCCTGCATCGGGTTGATCTCGTCATAAAGCCGCCGGTTTGACTTTTGCGGTGCTATCGCCAGTTTGCCGCCCCCGGCCTCGATTGCCAGCCGGGCGGTCCGGGCGGCGCGCTGCAGGGCGGGCGCGGAAATCTCGGTCGCGTGGGCATAGCCGGTGGTCGCTCCCCGGACCGCGCGCAGGCCAAAGCCTTGCGATGCGTCATAGCTGGCGGTTTTGAGGCGGCCATCGTCGAAAACCAGCGCTTCTGAGCGCCGTCGTTCGAGAAACAGCTCGCCATCATTCGCCCCTGCAAGGGCGCCATTCAGGATTTTCTGCGCCTGATCCCGGTCCAGCGCGGATTGAAACGGGTCAAATCGTCCCTCGTCTATAGTCATTTTCCCGTTTCCTTCGTGTCGGGGGTGAAAAATCACCGGTGAAGCGGCTGAATGCCGCAAATGGAAAACTTGTCCTTTCGCCCGTATTATGGTTTCACAGGGCAAAGAAACAACTGGGGATTCCCTATTTCCAAAAATAGGGGGGCCCCCAATCGGCGGCAAGGCTGCCCAAATAAAACGGGAAGAAAACGTATGCGCATCGGGAAATCACTCGTTGGAATCGGCACGGCATTGACAGGGATGTCCCTGGGGGCCGCAGTGTGGGCGCAAGACGCGCTGGGAGACAGCGTCAAGGGGCTGCCGGTGATCGGCAAGCCGACGGACGGGGCGATGGGCTTTCCTCCGGCGGCGACCGAGGTGGCGCGTGACGTGCACTGGCTGGACGGCATGATCATGTGGATCATCAGCTCCATCACGGTCTTTGTCGTGGTGCTCCTTCTGGTCGTGCTGGTTCGCTTTAACCAGCGCGCCAACAAGACGCCGGCGACCTTTACCCACAACTCGGTGGTCGAGGTGGTCTGGACGCTGGGTCCGATTGTCATTCTGATCTTTATTGGCGCCTTCTCGTTGCCGATCCTGTTCAAGCAGCTGGAAATTCCCAAGGCGGATATTTCCATCAACGTGACCGGCAACCAGTGGTACTGGTCCTACGAATACCCAAAGAACAACATCGCCTTTGACAGCTTTCTGCTGGACAAGGCGGACCTGAAGGACGCCGGCTATTCGCAAGATGAATACCTGCTGGCAGTGGATGCCCCACTGGTGGTGCCGGTTAACAAGACGGTGGTCTTGACGATCACCGGCTCGGATGTGATCCACTCCTGGGCGGTCCCCTCGTTCGGTGTCAAGCTGGATGCTGTGCCGGGGCGCAAGCAGAAAACCTGGTTCAAGGCGGAAAAGGAAGGCGTCTATTTTGGTCAGTGTTCCGAGCTGTGCGGCAAGAACCACGCCTATATGCCGATCACGGTCAAGGTGGTCTCGCAAGCGGTTTACGACAAGTGGCTAAAAGCGGCGATCAAGGAATATGCGGGCGATCCGCAGCCCCTGAACGTGGCTTCGAGCAACTGACAGATGAGCCAACGCAGCACCCCCGCGACCGGTTTTGCCGCCGGGCTTGCGCCGCTATGAACCGGGTAGAGCCATGACCGATATCACCGCTGATCAGACCGCCGATCACCTTCTGGGCAATCCCGCCCGCGATGCGGAATTCGGCGATTTTTTCGCTCTGTTAAAGCCGCGGGTGATGTCGCTGGTCATCTTCACCGCCGCCGTTGGCGTGCTGGTGGCACCGGTCGGGGTGCATCCGCTGATCGCATTCGCGTCGATCCTGTTCATCGCCATCGGGGCCGGGGCCTCGGGGGCGCTGAACATGTGGTGGGACGCAGATATCGATAGGGTGATGAAGCGCACCCGCAGCCGCCCGATTCCCGCCGGACGCATCACTGCCGATGAGGCCCGCCAGTTTGGCCTCTGGCTGTCGGTCATCGCGGTTGGAATGTTGGGCCTGACGGCGAATTTTCTGGCTGCCGGGCTGTTGGCCTTTACCATTTTCTTTTATGTCGTCGTGTATTCGATGTGGCTGAAACGCGCGACCCCGCAGAATATCGTGATCGGCGGCGCCGCAGGAGCGTTTCCGCCGATGATCGGTTGGGCGGTGGCCACCGGCGGGGTCTCGGTCGAGAGCCTGCTGCTGTTTGGCCTGATCTTTATCTGGACTCCGCCGCATTTCTGGTCGCTGGCGCTATTCATGAACGATGATTACGCCAACGCCGGGGTGCCGATGCTGACGGTCACGCACGGCAAGCGCGCGACCCGTCGCCAGATCATGTTCTATACGTTGCTGCTGGCGCCGTTGGCGGTGCTGATCTCCTTTACTGCCGTTGGCGGGCCGGTCTATTTCATCCTGTCTCTGGCGTTGAATGCGCTGTTTCTGCGCGGGGCGTGGCGGCTGCTGCGGCGCAATGAGGCCGAGGCCGAGGCTGACCGCTATGCGGCCGAGCGGGGATTTTTCCGCCTGTCGCTGCTCTATCTTTTCCTGCATTTTGCAGGGCTGCTTTTGGAGGCCGGCCTCAGGGCTGCCTCGATCGACTGGGCCAGTTGGCCGCAATGGGTGTAATCATGGCAATTACCAAAGATCACGACCTGCACAAGCGCCGCGCCAAGCGCAACATTCTGCTGGGACTGGTGCTGGGCAGCTTTGTGGCGCTGGTGTTCGGAATCACGATGGTCAAGCTGTCCGAGGGGCAAATGCTGGAGGCGTTCAACCACACGGCGCGGCCGTCTCTGGTGCAGGAACTGAAGAAATGAGGGCTGTTTCTGGTTGCTCAGAGTGGCTGAAATCAACGAAGATGCCCGCATCTTTACACAGATAACAAATCCGGTAACGCAAGCCGACACGAGGGAAAAACAACAATGGCGCACGTAAAAAATCACGATTACCACATTCTGAACCCCAGTATCTGGCCGTTCATGGGGGCCTTTGGCGGGGCGACCATGCTGGGCGGTACGGTCCTGTTCATGCATGACAAGGGGCCGTGGCTGGCGCTGATCGGTCTGGCGATCGTCCTCTTTACCATGTACTCGTGGTGGTCCGATGTTGTGGCCGAGGCCGAGGCCGGCGATCATACCCCGGTGGTGATGATCGGGCTGCGCTACGGAATGCTGATGTTCATTGCTTCTGAAGTGATGTTCTTTGTGGCGTGGTTCTGGAACTTTTTCAAAAACGCGCTTTACCCGCTGTCGGACAATTATCCCGCGGTTGACGGCGTCTGGCCGCCCGCCGGGATCGAGACTTTTGACCCGTGGCACCTGCCGATCATCAACACGTTGATCCTGCTCTGCTCGGGAGCGGCGGCGACGTGGGCACACCACGCCATTCAGCATGATGACCGCAAGAGCTTTGTTCAGGGGTTGGCGCTGGCGATTGCGCTGGGCGCGATGTTCACGGTGTTTCAGGCATTTGAATACAGCGAAGCGGCCTTTGGCTTTTCCGGGAATATCTATGGCGGCACGTTCTTCATGGCCACCGGGTTTCATGGCTTTCACGTCATCATCGGGACGATCTTTTTGACGGTCTGCCTGATTCGGGCGCTGAAGGGGCAGATGGATTCAAAACACCATCTCGGCTTTGAGGCGGCGGCGTGGTACTGGCACTTTGTCGATGTGGTCTGGCTATTCCTGTTTGCCGCGGTCTATATCTGGGGCGGCTGAACCGGCCCGATACCGGCCCAACGAGCGGACCGGCGCCAACGCATGGCATGTTTGAAACAAGGGACTGGGCGCGGGAAACTTCGCGCCCTTTCCCGTTCGGGGATAGGACGGGAAAGATGCTGAAACGGATGATATTCCCGCTGTTGCTGGGGCTGGTGGGCGGCGGAATCCTGCTGGGTCTGACCGACTGGCAATTGCAACGCATGGCATGGAAGCGCCAGCTGCTGGCCGAGATCAACACCCAGATCGTCAAGCCGCCGGTGCCACTGGGGCCGATCACGCCAGAGCGCGCACATCAGAAATATCTGTCGGTCCGGGTTCAGGGACAGCTGTCGCCGCCCCCTCTGAGGGTCTTGACCAGCCGACCGCCAATCGGGCCGGGATTTCGCATCATCGCGCGGCTGGATACAAAAGACGGCGCGATCCTGCTCGATCTGGGGTTTCTCAGGGACGGGCAAAAAACCCCGCCTCTGCCCAAGGGCAATATCACCGTGATCGGCAATATCCACTGGCCACAAGAAAGCGACAAATACACCCCCGCTCCGAACCCGGCCGAGGACATGTGGTTTGCGCGCGACGTGCCAAAGATGGCGCGTGCCCTTGGAACCCAGCCGATCATGGTCGTTGCCCGGCAGCTGAGCCCGCCGATTCCGGGCATTTCCCCGTGGCCGGTGGACGGTCTGGACGTGCCTAATAACCACCTGCAATATGCAATCACATGGTTTTCACTGGCGCTGCTGTGGTTGGGGATGACAGGCTACTGGCTTTGGCGTATCAGGCAGAGACTCGATTGAATAAGGCATGGGCTTTTGCATGAAATACATCTCGACTCGCGGACAGGCCCCGGCGCTTGGATTTGAAGATGCGATGCTCAGCGGGCTGGCCCGGGACGGCGGGCTTTACGTGCCTGCACAGTGGCCCCACCTTGGCGCAGACGAGATCGCCGCCTTTGCCGGGCTGCGCTATGAGGAGGTCGCCTTTCGGGTCATGAAGCCCTTTATCGGCGACACCTACGAGGACGACGAATTTCGCGACATCATCGCCCGGGCTTATCAGGGTTTTCGCCACGAAGCGCGCTGTCCCATCGTGCAGATCGGCGAGAACGATTTCCTGCTGGAGTTGCACCACGGCCCGACGCTGGCCTTCAAGGACGTGGCGATGCAGTTGATCGGGCAGATGTTCGAGGCCTCGCTGAAACGCCGGGGCGAGCGGGTGACCATCGTCGGGGCGACCTCGGGGGATACCGGCTCGGCGGCGATCGAGGCCTTTCGTGGGCTGGATGCGGTCGATGTCTTTATCATGTTTCCCAATGGGCGCGTGTCCGAGGTGCAACGTCGGCAGATGACCACGCCAGCGGACGCCAATGTCCACGCCCTGTCGGTGGACGGCGATTTTGACGACTGTCAGGCGCTGTTAAAGGATATGTTCAACGATTTTGCCTTTCGTGACGAGGTGCATCTGGCCGGGGTCAACTCGATCAACTGGGCGCGGGTGCTGGCGCAGGTGGTCTATTATTTCACCTCGGCGGTGGCCTTGGGCGCGCCCTATCGCAAGGTTAGCTTTACCGTTCCGACGGGGAATTTCGGCGATATCTTTGCCGGTTTCGTGGCCCGACGCATGGGCCTGCCGATCGACCGGCTGATCATTGCCACCAATCAGAACAATATCCTGCACCGGACCCTGCAAACCGGCGCCTATACCAAGCAAGGGGTCATACCCTCGATTAGCCCGTCGATGGACATTCAGGTTAGCTCGAATTTCGAGCGCGCCCTGTTTGACATCTACGACCGCGAGGGGCCGGCAGTCGCGGCGCTAATGGATGACCTGAAGAGCGGCGCCTTCACCCTGTCCCAAGGGGCGCAGGAGCGCCTGAGACTGGAGTTTGACAGCGGCGATTGCAGCGAGGACGAAACCCTTGCCGCCATCGCCACGGTTCACCGCATGAGCGGGCAGATCGTGTGCCCGCACACCGCCGTCGGGGTCAAGGTGGCCGCGGACAAGCGGATCAGTGGCCAGACCCCGATGATCACGTTGGCCACGGCGCACGCGGCCAAATTCCCCGATGCGGTCGAGCAGGCCATCGGTCTGCGCCCGCCGCTGCCGCCCCATATGGCCGACATTTTCGCCCGCCCCGAGCGGTTTTCATCGGTGCCGCGCGATCTGGCCAAAATCGAGGCACTGATCCGTGCCGAGCGCCGGACATGAGCGTCGCCCTGCATACGCTGGCCAACGGCTTTCGCGTCGTGACCGAGAACATGCCGGGGCTGAAATCGGCCTCGATCGGCGTCTGGGTCACCGCCGGCGGGCGCCATGAGCGGCTGGAACAGAACGGTATCGCCCATTTTCTCGAACATATGGCCTTCAAGGGCACCACCCGGCGCACGGCGCTGGAAATCGCTGAAACCATCGAGGACGTGGGCGGTTTTATCAACGCCTATACCAGCCGCGAGATGACCGCCTATTACGCCCGCGTGCTGGCCGATGACGTGCCCCTGGCCATGGACGTGATCGCCGATATACTGCTGAACCCCAGTTTCGATCAGCATGAAATAGAGGTCGAACGCGGCGTCATTCTGCAGGAAATCGGCCAGACGTTCGATTCGCCTGACGACATCATCTTTGACTGGTTGCAGGAGGCCTCGTATCCCGGGCAGCCGCTGGGGCGCTCGATTCTGGGGCCGGGCGAGCGGGTGCGCCAGTTCAGCCGCGCCGACCTTGCCGCCTTTGTCCACGAGCATTACGGTCCGGGGCAGATGATCCTGTCAGCAGCCGGCGCGGTTGATCACGAGCGCATCGTGGCCGAGGCCGAGCGCCTGTTTGGTTCGGTTCCGGCCCGCCCCCCCCAGCAGGTCGAAGCGGGAGTCTTTCGGGGCGGCGAAACGCGACGCGAAAAACCGCTGGAGCAGGCCCATTTTGCCTTGGCTCTGGAGGCGCCGGGATATCGCGACGACATGATCTATACGTCGCAGATCTATTCGATGGCGCTGGGTGGCGGCATGTCCTCGCGCCTGTTTCAGGAGGCGCGTGAGAAACGCGGCCTCTGCTATTCCATCTTTGCCCAAGCCGGGGCATTTTCCGACACCGGCATGCTGACCATCTATTCTGGCACCAGCGCCACGGACATCGCCGATCTTGCGTCGGTTTGCATCGATGAGCTGCGCCGCGCTGCCAGCGACATGAGCGAGGCCGAGGTGGCCCGCGCCCGTACGCAGCTGAAGGCCGGCCTTTTGATGGGGTTGGAAAGCCCCGCTTCGCGCAGCGAACGGCTGGCGCGGATGGTGGCAATCTGGGGCCGGGTCCCGCCGTTGGACGAGGCGGTGGCCAAGATCGACGCGGTTTCAGTTGCCGGGGTCAGCGATTTTGCCGCCGGGCTGTGCCGGGCCGAAAGGGCGTCGCTGGCGCTTTACGGGCCGATCTCGGCGGCGCCGGATCTGGATGCGCTGAAGGCAAGATTGGTCGCATGATCTTCGGGCGGCGGAAACGGGTCGCGATCGAGACCGAGCGCCTGACCTTGCGCCTGCCGCGGGCGGCGGATCACGCGCCGTGGGCCAATCTGCGGCGCGAGTCGGCGGATTTCCTGAAGCCGTGGGAGCCGCTGTGGTCGCGCGATCACTTTACCCGCAAGGCCTTTTCCAACCGCGTCTATTCGGCCCAGCGGGCGGTGGATTCCGGTCAAGGCCTGCCGCTGTTTCTGATCCGGCGCGCAGACCAGTGCCTGATTGGCGCAATCACGCTGGATTCCATCCAGCGCGGCCCGGCCCAGACCGGCACTATTGGCTATTGGGTGGGGCAGAAATTTGCCCGACAGGGCTATATGCGCGAGGCGGTTCTGGCGGTTGTCCACCATGCCTTTACCGAGCTTGACCTCTCGCGTATTCAGGCCGGGTGCCTGCCGGAAAACAAGGCGTCGCGCGGGGTGCTGGAAAAAACCGGCTTTAAATACGAGGGGGTTGCGCAAAGCTATCTGCAGATTGCAGGCCGCTGGCGCAGCCATGTTCTTTATGCCAACCTGCGCGCGGACCGGCGCGGAAAAACCGCGGTCGGCTGAACGGAAGGGGCCTTTGTCATGGCGCTGAATCCTGTGACGGATGGATTTCTGGCGGATTTGCGCGCCCTTTTGCCCGCCGCCTGTTTTCGCCCCGCCGATGCGCGGTATCTCAGCGAGCCGCGGGGGCTTTATCAGGGACAGGCGGGGTGTGTTCTGGCGCCGGGCGATGTTTTCGAGGTGGCGCTGATCCTTGGCCGCTGTCACGCGGCACGGGTCGGGGTTGTCCCCTATGGGGGCGGGACCGGGTTGGTCGGGGCTCAGGTGATGCCTGTGGGCAGCGGCCCGGCGCCGGTTGTGCTGTCGCTTGAACGGATGACGAAAATCCGGGCGCTGGATGTGGGCGACAACGTGATGATCGTCGAGGCTGGGGCGATTCTTGCCGATGTTCAGGACGCCGCCGCGCAGGCGGGACGTCTGTTTCCGCTGTCGCTGGCCTCGGAAGGGTCCTGCCGGATCGGCGGCAATCTGGCCACCAACGCCGGCGGGGTGCAGGTGCTGCGCTATGGCAATGCGCGCGATTTGTGTCTGGGACTGGAGGCGGTGATGCCGGACGGGCGGATATGGCACGGGCTCAAGCGTCTTTACAAGGACAATACCGGGTATGATCTCAGGGATCTTCTGATCGGGGCCGAGGGAACGCTGGGGGTGATCACGGCAGCGGCGCTGCGGCTTTTCCCGCGCCCGGCGCAGCATCTGGCGGCATTTTTGCAGATCCGCGACCCCGGCGCGGCGCTGGCTCTGCTCATGCGCTGTCAGGATCGCCTGCCCGGGCTGGTCTCGGGGTTCGAGCTGATCGACCGCACCGGCTTTGATTTTCTGGCCGAGGCGTTGCCGGACCTGCGCCGCCCGTTTGCCGATCCGGGTAAATGGATGCTATTGGTCGAGGCTTCAGGCGGCACGGGCTTCCCCCTTGAAAAGGCGATGCACGAGGTTCTGGCTGATGCGATTGAGGTGGGGCTTGTGGGTGAGGCGCTGGTTGCGCAGAACGAGGCGCAACGTCAGGCGTTCTGGGCCGTGCGCGAAAGCATCCCCGAGGCCAACCGCAGGATTGGCGCGATCAGTTCGCACGATATTTCCGTTCCCCTTGGACGACTGCCCGAGATGATTGCCGCGGGACAGGCCTGCATTGCCCGGTTTGGTGATCTCAGAATCAACTGTTTTGGCCATGTAGGTGACGGCAATCTGCATTACAATGTCTATCCGCCCAAGGGGCAGCGGCGCGATCGGTATGCCGATTTGCGCGAGCCGATCAAACAGGCGGTGCATGATCTGGTTCACGGGTTCGGCGGCTCGATTTCCGCCGAACACGGCATCGGGCGACTGAAGCGCGCCGACCTGCTGCGCTATGGCGATCCGGCAAAGCTGGCGATGATGCGGGCGATCAAGACGGCGCTTGATCCGGTCGGGATCATGAACCCCGGTGCGGTTCTGGCCGAGGATGAGGGGGCGCGGCCCGACCCTGCCACCTGACCCCGGGCAGGGCCGCCGTTCCTCGGTGGCGATGGCTGCTGCCTTGCGCCTTATTGGTTGCCGAAATAGCCCTGATAGATTGCGCGCAGGGTTTCGGTCTCAAACAACGACGAGACCGAGCGGCCGTTGGCAATATTCAGGATCGCCTGCGCAAAAATCGGCGCGGTGGGGATGATACGGATATTGTCGGCGCCCAGCACATTGTCATGGGCCTCAATGGAATCGGTGATGACCAGCGTTTTCAGCCGTGATGCGCTGATCCGTTCAACCGCCGGGCCGGACAGAACGCCGTGGCTGATATAGGCGTGAACCTCGGCGGCGCCCTGATCCATCAGGGTTTGAGCGGCCTTTGACAGGGTTCCCGCCGTGTCCACCATGTCGTCAACGATCAGGCAGACACGCCCGCTGACGTCTCCGATGACTGTCATTTCGGCCACCTCACCGGGGGCGGCCCGGCGCTTGTCCACGATGGCAAGGTCAAGATTCAGGCGCTTGGCCAGTTCGCGCGCGCGTCCAACCCCGCCGACATCGGGCGAGATCACCATCAACTGATCGAGATTGGTGAAATTATGGGCAATGTCCATCGCGAAAATGGGCGATGCGTAAAGGTTGTCCACCGGAATATCGAAAAACCCCTGAATCTGCGCGGCATGCAGATCCATCGTCAGCACTCGCTCGATTCCGGCACGGGCAATCAGATTGGCCACCAGCTTGGCGCTGATCGGGGTGCGCGCCTTGGTGCGTCGATCCTGACGGGCATAGCCAAAATAGGGGATCACGGCGGTGATGCGCGCGGCCGATGATCGTCGCAACGCATCGGTCATGATCAGCAGTTCCATCAGGTTGTCATTGGCGGGGTTCGAGGTCGGTTGCACGATGAACATGTCCTGACCGCGGACATTTTCGTAAACTTCGACGAATATTTCCTGATCGTTGAACCGCTCGACCCGGGCGTCAATCAGCTTGACCGGGCGGCCCTGATGCATCGACATGCGCCGGGCGATGGCAGTTGCAAGCTTTTGATTGGCGTTGCCGGAAATCAGCTTTGGTTCAACAATGGCAGGCATCGGACGTCCCTTATATCCGGCGTCACGCAGATGATTCCGTGACGGATTTGTGACCTGCGCCCCGCTTATCATCGCGGTTCGGGTTTGCCTAGGCCCAAGCCCCGTAAATCCTGCGCCGCGGGGGCAATTCCGCGCGGGGCCGATGACATGTGGTTTCCAAGCCTAGGCCAGCAGGGCCAGAAACCGGTCAATATCCTCATCCGTGGTGGCCCAGTTGCAGACCAGCCGGGCGGTCAGGATCTCGTCCTCGGGGCCGTCAAGCGACTGGCTGAACGGCCACAGGTAATATTGCGCCTGTGCCGCCTGCGCCCGGATATGACCCGCCCGGGGCCAGCCGGCGAACAGCATGTTTGCGCTGCGCGGTTGCAGGATGATGCCGCTGTCAAGGGCCCTGATCCCGGCTTCGAGACGGGCGGCCTTTTCGTTTGCGTGTCGGGCCAGACGCAGCCACAGATCGTCGGCCAGATAGGCCTCCATCTGCGCCGAGAGGAACCTGTGCTTGGAAAACAGATGCGCGCCGCGCTTGCGCCGCAATTCAAACTCCCACGCCTTTTCGGGGTCAAACAGGATCACGGCCTCAACCCCCATGGCACCGTTCTTGGTGGCGCCAAAGCTGAGAATATCAATGCCGGATTTCCACGTCATTTCGGCCGGCGTACAGCCCAGCGTCACCAGCGCATTGGCAAAGCGCGCCCCGTCCATGTGAACCGGCAGGTCAAAGGATTTCGCCACCTTGCCGAGCGCGCGGATGTCCGCGAGGCTGTAGGCGGTTCCCAACTCGGTCAGTTGCGTGATGGAAAGCGCGCCGCGCTGCACCCCGTGAACCCCCGTATCGGCGGTGCCGGCGACGATTTTGCGCAACTGTTCAGGGTCGATTCGCGCCCCGTCCCCGTCCACAAGAACCAGCTTGGCGCCGCCGGTAAAAAATTCAGGGGCGCCGCATTCATCCTCTTCGATATGCGCGTGGCGGTGGCAGAATACCGCCTGCCACGGCTGGGTTACCGTTGCCAAGGACAGCGCATTTGCCGCCGTTCCCGTGGCCACCAGATAGACGGCAGCCTCGGGGGCCTCGAAAATCTCGCGGATGCGTGTGCGTACCCGTGCCATGATGGCGTCATCCCCGTAGGGCATTGCCGCGCCCTCATTGGCCCGGGCAAGGGCGCGCATGATCTCGGGGGCGACGGGGCCGGCATTGTCAGAGGCAAAATACATCTCAGGCCATCCCTTCTATGATATGGTCTTCAAGATCGTCTTCGTTGATTTCATATTCCGGGATCACCCGGTCGTGCATCGAGATCCCGGCCTCGAAAACACTGTCCGCGCGGCCCGAGACCAGCGGGTGCCAGTCAAACAGCGTGCGCCCCTCGAACAACAGGCGATAGGCGCAGGTGACCGGCATCCAATAGGCGATACGCGAGATATTTTCCGGGCTCAGCACGACGCAATCCTTGACCAACTGTTTGCGCAGCGCGTAATTCCCGCAACTGCTGGTCGCCCCGTCGAACAGGCGGCACGAGACGTTGGTGAACTCGATCTCTTGCGTGTCGGCGTCTTCGAGTTTCAGCAGACAGCAGCGTCCGCAGCGATCGCACAGTGCCTCCCATTCGGGTTTGCTAAGGTCCTCAAGTGGTACATTCTCCCAGAAACGGGGGCGCAGGTCAGAGTCGGGGGTGGCGGTCACAGGATCGGTCATGGGAGGAACATGGACTGGAAAGCGCGCCTTGAAAAGAGCGAAAATCCCCGCGCCTTGAGAGGCAGCGCTCTTTGGCCTAGCGTATTGTAAAAAAGGACCGGAAGGATGCAGGAGACCGATCTATACGCGCCGATCAAGCGTATGCTCGAGGCGCAGGGTTACGAGGTCAAGGCCGAGGTCATGGATTGCGATATCGTGGCGCGGCGGGGCGATGAGGCGCCGGTGATCGTCGAGATGAAGCTGCACCTGTCGCTGGAGCTGCTGTTGCAGGGCGTTGATCGGCTGGCGATCAGCGATGCGGTCTATCTGGCCGTGCCCCGGGGGGGCAGCGCGCGCTGGCGCCTGCAGTTGAAGGGGGTCCTAAAGCTGTGCCGCCGTCTGGGGCTGGGGCTGATCTCGGTCAGGGTCCACGCGACGCGGCCCGCGGTTGAGGTTCACCTTGACCCGGCCCCGTATCAACCGCGCAAGAACGCCCGACGCAGAACCTCTTTGCTGAGGGAATTTTCACGTCGTATCGGCGACCCCAACACCGGTGGGCAGACCCGCCGTCCAGTGGTGACGGCGTATCGGCAGGATGCTTTGCGTCTGGCCGCCAATCTGGCCGAGGCGGGCCGCGGGCGTCCGGCTGAGATGGCGCGCGCGCTGGGGATCGCAAATGCCGGGGCCATTCTGCAAAGGGATCACTATGGCTGGTTTTGTCGGCACGCGCGCGGGGTCTATGGCCTCAGCCCGGCGGGCGAAGCGGCCCTTCGGCTCTATGCCGACGTGGTCAAAGGCCTCGGGCCCTGATCGACCTCAACCCGGCAGGTTGGATAGGATCTCGCGGCAGGTCGCGCAATCGGCATCGATCTGGGTGACCAGCGCATCCAGATCGTCGAATTTCAGTTCGGGGCGCAGGTAGTGGACCAGCGCAACCGAAATCTCGGCCCCGTAGATGTCACCGGCAAAATCAAAGATGAACACCTCCAGATTGGGGGTCGTGCCGTCAAACATCGGCCGCAGGCCGATCGAGGCGGCCCCCTGATAGCTGCCGGCAAAGGGGCCTTCCAGCACGTCCACCAGAACCGCATAGACGCCGAATTTTGGCCGATGCAGCCCGTCAATCGCCAGATTGGCGGTGGGAAATCCCAGATCTCGGCCACGTTGGTCGCCGCCGATCACCCGCCCGTCGATGCGGTGCCAGTGACCCAACATGCGCGCTGCATCCTCGGGGCGCCCGTCGCTGAGGGCGTTGCGGATGTTGGTTGACGAGAATTCGCCCTTGTCATCGGCCAGAAGCGGTGCCTTGGTGACGCCAAAACCCATCTCGCGCCCCATGTCGATCAGGGTGTCGGCGGTGCCGCTGCGCCCCTTGCCAAAGTTGAAATCGGCCCCCACGACGACGTGCTTCAGGCCGAATCCGTTGACAATCACGTCGCGGGCAAAGTCCTCGGCACTGAGCGATGAGAGGGTGGCGTTAAAGTTCAACTCATAGAGCAGATCGACCCCCAGTTTTTCCAGACGATGGGCGCGCGAGCGGGCGTTCATCAGGCGAAAGGGCGGCGCGTCCGGGGCGAAATACTGACGCGGGTGGGGCTCGAAGGTGACCACGCCCAGCGGGCAGCCAAGACGTTGCGCCTCGGTTCGGGCCAGCGCGATGACCGATTGGTGACCCAGATGCAGGCCATCAAAATTACCGATAGCGACCGAGGCCCCCCGGTCCTGCGCCGCAACATAACGATAGTCCCGAATGATCCGCATCAGATTGCCCCTCTCACGCCCGCCTTGGGGCCAGCACCAGCGCATCGCCCTTGATGACCACCTTGTCTCCGACCCGGGCGACACAATCAAGGCTGACCCGTCCCTTGTTCAGGTCGATCGCGGCCACGGTGACGGTTGCATCCACCAGATCGCCCGGTTTGACCGGAGCGCGAAAGCTGAGGTTCTGGGCAAGGTAGATGGTGCCGTGGCCGGGCAGGCGCTCGCCGATGATGGCCGAGAACAGCGCCGCTGACAGCATTCCGTGGGCGATGCGCCCCTTGAACATGGTCTGCGCCGCATAATCAGCGTCCAGATGCAGTGGGTTTCGGTCTTCGCTGATCTCGGCAAAGGCGGCGATTTCGGCGTGGCCCATCACCTTGGACAGGCTGCGGCTGAGCCCTGTTTCAAGGTCCTCAAGATAGATGGTCCCGATGTCCGTATTGCTCATCTTCTGGCCTTTCGTGGCTGTCAGCGCAGGTGCCCCGCAGCGAATGTCGGGGACAAGACTGCCGGTTGCAGGAATTTTTTCAGCTTTTCGGGGTCTGGCTGGGCCGCTTCGTCGGCTGCGGTGCCGGTCTCGCGGGCGGCCAGACCGCCGGTGATGAACAGGCTGTCCAGATCCTCGCCCATGGCGCCCTTGATGTCGGTGTTGATGCCGTCGCCAATGGCAAGGATGCGCTCGGGCTCGACGTGGCGGATCGCCTGCAGGCGGTTGCGCGCCAAATCGTAGATGGCCGGGTAGGGCTTGCCGAAATAGAGGGTCTGGCCGCCGATTTTGCTGTAGGCCCGCCCCAGAGCGCCGGCGCAATAGATGCGGGTGTCGCCCTTGTCAACAAAGATGTCCGGGTTGGTGCAGAGCATCTTCAGCCCCTTGGTCTTGGCATAAAGCAGCGTCTCGCGGTAATCCTCCGGGGTCTCTGTGTCGTCGTCAAACAGGCCGGTACAGACGATTCCCTCGGCCTGCTTTAGCGGCACGCGGCGGATCTGATGCCCGTTCAGAACATCCTCTGGAAGGCCTCGGAAAAAGCCGGAATCCCGCGCCGGGCCCAGATGATAGACGTCATATCCCACATCCCCCGAGGCCAGCGCGAATTGCGACGCGTCCCCCGAGGCGGCGATGTCGTCCCAGCAGTCTCGCGGCACGCCGATCTTTTCCAATTGGCGTATGACCGAGGGGCGCGGGCGCGGCGAATTGGTCAACAGGATGACGGTGCCGCCCGCGCGGCGAAAGCCCCTGAGCGCAGCCACCGCCGCGGCATACGGGCGATAGCCGTTGTGCAGACAGCCCCACAGATCGACATAGGCGGCGTCGTATCGCCCGTTCAGATCGTGAAGGCGGTTGATGATTTGGCTCACGGGGGGATCAGACTTTCAGGTTGGGGATGATCTGCTTTTTGCGGCTCACGATTCCCGGCAGGACCACGGTGTCGCCGGTTGGCTGAACGTCAAACGAGTTTTTGGCCAGCGAGGAGACAAAGGTGTTGGGCAACAACAGCGTGGCCTCTTCGTTCAGGATATCGACGATGAACAACAGCACCTCGTCAACGCCGTCCTCGGCGGCAACCGCGGGCATGGCGGCCATCAGGCTGTCCTTGCGGGCCAGAACGACCGCGGGGCTGGTGGTTTCCAGAACCGAAACGCGAAAGGCTTTGCCGGCGGTGTTGTATTTCTTGCTGTCCAGACGCAGCAATTCGGCGTCGCTGAAATGCGAGATATCGGATTTCGCGGCGAACATCCGGGCAGCGTAGGCGGGGATATCGACCCCCAGATCGGCAGCCAGCCGCTCAGCCAGATCGCGATCGGTCGGGGTGGTCGTGGGGCTGCGGAACTCCAGCGTATCAGACAGCACACAGGACAGCATCAGCCCCTTGACCCAGTCCGGCGCGCCGTCCAGATCGCGCCCGATCAGCCAGCTCATCACGGTGGCGGTGGCGGCCACGGGGCGAATCGTGATCTTGATCGGGCCTTTCGTGACCAGACCGCCGGCCAGCAGGTGGTGGTCGATGATCTCGGCGATATTGGCCTCATTGATATTGGCGGGCAGTTCGCCGGGGTTGTTGGTGTCCACGATCACAACCTCGTCGGCGTCGCAGGGATCGCCCAGAGTGGCTGGCATCTCGACCCCCCAATGCTCTAGCACGAACTGCGCCTCGGTGTTGGGCGGCTCTAGGACAAAGGCCTGGGCCGTCTTGCCCTGTACGTCATTCAGATACCACGCCCAGATCAGGGCCGAGCAGGTTGCGTCAGTGTCGGGGGCCAGATGGCCGAATACTTTGATCATGTTGGCAGCTTTGTCTTGTTGGTTCGGGTCATGTCGGGTTGAAAATCCCCCGCCTTATAGGCGTATGTCGCCGCCTTGTCATCCGTTGCTTGCGCCGAATTGCGCAAATAATGCCGCGGTGCAGCAGGCGCGTCGCCGCATGGCCGCACCCGGCCTTATTGTCCTTGCGGTTGCGCGTTGGTGGTTTTTTCCCAAAAAGCCGGGGCAAATTGGCCGGAACGCCTTGACTTGCGCTGCGTGCATCACTAAATCCGCGCTGTTAGCACTCAAGGGTGGCGAGTGATAACAGACCTGCAAGGCCACCTCTGACATTTTGGAATTCTCACAATCAAGGAGCGATTTCCATGGCATTCACACCGTTGCACGACCGTGTACTGGTTCGCCGCATCGAAAGCGACGAAAAAACCGCTGGCGGGCTGATCATCCCTGACAGCGCAAAAGAAAAACCCGCCGAGGGCGAGATCGTTGCCGCCGGTGACGGCGCCCGTGACGACAGCGGCAAGCGTATCGCGATGGACGTCAAGGTCGGCGACAAGGTCCTGTTCGGCAAATGGTCCGGGACCGAAGTCACGCTTGATGGCGAGGAACTGCTGATCATGAAAGAAAGCGACATCCTGGGCATCCTCTAAGTCCGGTTTCCCTTTCCCCAATCACACGAAATCAGGAGCAATCTGAAAATGGCTGCAAAAGACGTAAAATTCGACATCGACGCCCGCAATCGCATGCTGGCCGGTGTCAACATTCTGGCCAATGCCGTCAAGGTCACGCTGGGCCCCAAGGGGCGTAACGTGGTTCTGGACAAATCCTTTGGCGCGCCGCGTATCACCAAGGACGGTGTCACCGTCGCCAAAGAGATCGAGCTGGAAGACAAGTTCGAAAACATGGGCGCGCAGATGGTGAAAGAAGTCGCCAGCCGCACCAATGACGAAGCGGGCGACGGCACCACCACCGCGACCGTTCTGGCCCAGGCCATCGTGCGTGAAGGCCTCAAGCAGGTCGCCGCCGGTCTGAACCCGATGGACCTGAAGCGCGGCATCGACCTTGCGGTTGAAAAGGTCGTCGGCAAGGTTCAGGAAATGTCCCGCGAGGTCAAGGACAGCGACGAGGTTGCTCAGGTCGGCACCGTTTCGGCGAACGGCGAGGCCGAAATCGGCCGCCAGATCGCGGACGCGATGCAGCGCGTTGGCAACGAAGGCGTAATCACGGTCGAGGAAAACAAGGGTCTGGAAACGGAAACCGATGTTGTCGAAGGTATGCAGTTCGACCGCGGCTATCTCTCGCCCTATTTTGTCACCAACCCCGACAAGATGACCACCGAGCTGGAAGACTGCCTCGTGCTGCTGCACGAAAAGAAACTGAGCTCACTGCAGCCGATGGTGCCGCTTCTGGAAACCGTGATCCAGTCCAGCAAACCGTTGTTGATCATCGCCGAAGACGTCGAGGGCGAAGCTCTGGCGACGCTGGTCGTCAACAAACTGCGTGGCGGTCTGAAAATCGCTGCTGTCAAGGCTCCGGGCTTTGGTGATCGTCGCAAGGCGATGCTGCAGGATATCGCTATCCTGACCGGTGGTCAGGTGATCTCCGAAGATCTCGGCATGAAGCTGGAAAACGTTGGCATGGACATGCTGGGCTCGGCCAAGAAGGTGGCGATCACCAAGGACGAGACCACGATCATCGACGGGGCTGGCGAAAAGGCAGAAATCGAGGCCCGTGTGACCCAGATCCGCGCCCAGATCGAAGAAACCACCAGCGATTACGATCGCGAAAAACTGCAAGAGCGTCTGGCCAAGCTGGCTGGCGGTGTTGCCGTGATCCGCGTCGGTGGCTCGACCGAGGTCGAAGTGAAAGAGCGCAAGGACCGCGTGGATGACGCGCTGAATGCAACCCGCGCTGCGGTGCAGGAAGGTGTTGTCGTGGGCGGCGGTGTTGCTCTGGTTCAGGGCGCCAAGGCGCTGGACAACCTGACGGGCGACAACTCGGATCAGAACGCCGGTATCTCGATTGTGCGCCGCGCGCTTGAGGCACCGCTGCGCCAGATCGCCGAAAACGCCGGTGTTGACGGGGCCGTTGTGGCGGGCAAGGTTCGTGAAAGCGAAGATCCCAACTTTGGCTTTAACGCGCAGACCGAGCAATACGGCAACCTGTTCGACTTTGGCGTCATCGACCCGGCCAAGGTTGTGCGCACCGCGCTGGAAGATGCGGCCTCGATTGCGGGTCTGCTGATCACCACCGAAGCAATGGTCGCCGATCACCCCGAGCCCAAAGGCGCTGCCGCTGCCGGCGGCATGCCCGACATGGGCGGCATGGGCGGCATGATGTAAGAACCGGCTTTGGCCCGCGGCAAGCGGGCCAAAACGGTTCTGGCGACAGGGTCTTGCGTTAGCAAGGTCCCGAGAGCCCCGGCTTTGGCCCGCGGCAAGCGGGCCAAAACGGTTCTGGCGACAGGGTCTTGCGTTAGCAAGGTCCCGAGAGCCCCGGCTTTGGCCCGCGGCAAGCAGGCCAAAACGGTTCTGGCGACAGGCGCCAATCCGACAGAATGAACGCGATCCGAGGGGCAGCTTTCCGGCTGCCCCTTTTCTTATTGCGGCGCAAACGCAAGTGGGCACAGATCCACAAGAAATCCGTCAATTTTCCCGATTTTCTTTTGACGCTTGGTCTGTTTGGGCATATGCAAAAGAGGTGACGACAGTCAACTTTATGTCTCGGGAGGACACATGAAACATTTCATTTTCGCAGGGGCCGTGTCCCTTGCATCAGCGGCGTTTGCGCTGAACGTATCGGCTGCCCCCATCGTTTTGGGCGCCGCCGTTTCGCAATCGGGGAAATACTCGACCAACGGCATGCATACCGTGAACGGCTACAACATGGCCGTCGAGGCGATCAACGCCCGTGGGGGCGTCAAGGTGGGGGGCAAATCCTACCCGCTGGCGATCAAGTACTATGATGACGAATCCACGCCCGCCCGTGGTGCTGAACTGGCCGAGCGCCTGATCAGTCAGGATGGCGTCAAATTCCTGCTTGGGCCGTACTCGTCGGGCTTGACCAAGGCCATCGCGCCGGTGACTGAAAAGCACGGCGTGCCGATGGTCGAGGCAAACGGCGCCTCGCGCTCGCTGTTCACCAACGGCTACAAATACACCTTTGCGGTGCTGTCCACGTCTGAGAAATATCTGGCGTCGGCCATCGCCCTTGCCGCGGAAATGGCAAAATCCGAGGGCCGCGACCCGTCCAGCCTGAAGGTTGGCATGGCGTTTGAAATCGACCCGTTCAGCCAGGACATCCGCGCCGGTGTCATGGATGACGTGGCCAAATTCGGCATGAAGATCGTGATCGACGACAAGCTGCCGAAAAACCTGAACGACATGACCCCGACCATGACCAAGCTGCGGGCGCTGAAGCCTGACCTGCTGGTGGTTTCCGGTCACTCCAAGGGGGCGGCCACGGCGACCCGGCAAATGGCCGAACAGAACGTCTATGTGCCGATGGTGGCCATGACCCATTGCGATAGCGCCGATATCATCGGCAAGTTCGGCAAGGCGGCCGAGGGTATCCTCTGTGCGGCCCAGTGGGCACCGTCCCTGACCTACAAGGATGACCTGTTCGGGTCCGCCGCGGATTTCGCCAAGAAGTTCAAGGCGAAATACGGCTATGCTCCGCCCTATCAGGCGGCTGAGTCAGCGGCGGCAGTCGAGGTCTTTGCCAATGCCATTGAGCGCGCTGGCTCGCTTGACCAGAAGGCCGTTCGCGACGCTCTGGCGAAAACCGACATGCAGACGTTCTATGGCAATATCAAGTTCGACAAGACCGGCAAGAACATTGCCAAGCCGATGGTGCTGTATCAGGTCCAGAACGGCCAGTTGAAGGTCGTGGCGCCCACCAAATGGGCTGACGCCAAGGTCATTTATCCGCGCGCACGCAACTAGGCGTTCGCCAACCGAAAAAACTGCGAAGGGGCATTCGTGCCCCTTCGTGACATCTGGCACCCGGTGCCGTTTGCAGCGCAGTTTGGAAAGCAGGCATGGAAAATATCGCAACCAACCTGAATCTCCTGACCAGTCTCGCCCCCATGATCAATATCGAACTGATCGCCAACGGCCTTTTGGTCGGCGCGATTTTCGCCCTGATCGCCTATGGGTTGGCGCTGGTGTGGGGGGTGATGAACATCATCAACGTGGCGCAGGGGGCGTTCGTCATTCTGGGCGGCTATGTCTCTTATTATTTTGTCATCGCCATGACGCCCGTGGCCCCCTCGATGCCAAAGATCGTCTGGATCCTCATTTCCATGCCCCTTGCCGCCGCTGCGGTGGCGCTGTTTTCATGGGTGGTGTTCCGATTGGTCGTGCAGCGCATTCTGGAAAAGGACCTGTTCATCTCGCTGCTGGCGACATTCGGGGTCGAGCTGGTCATGCAACAGACAATGAACCAGATCTTTTCCGCCGAAGAGCGCGCAGTCGATGCGCAGTTGCCGACATTTGCGTTTTTCGATTACGCCGTTAACATCCCCGGCTCACGAGCCCTTGGGGCGCTGCTGGGGGTGGGCGTTGCCATTCTTATCGTGCTTTTGGTGCGCTACTCACGCTTTGGCCGCGCGATCCGGGCCACGGCGCAAAACGCGCAGGCCGCGCGGATCATGGGGATCGATACCAACCGGGTCTATGCGATGACATTTGCCCTGAACGGGGCGATCTGCGGGGTCGCGGGCTCGATCGTTTCCTTTGTCTATGTGCTGCATCCTTTTCAGGGGTTCATCTATACGCTGCGCAGCTTTGCCATCGTCATTCTGGCGGGTGTCGGCAATATCGTCGGGGTGATTTTCGCCGCCTTCGGCCTTGGCGTTTACGAGAATTACTCGGGCTTTGTACTGGGGCCCGAATTCCAGAACGGCATGGTGTTCATCATTGTGCCGGTGACCTTGCTGGTGCGGGCCTATCTGATGCGCCGCAAACGCCAGTATTTGAAATAAGGGGCCGGGGTGATGAACAATAAATCTGCATCGCAATGGGTTTGGGCGCTGCTGGCACTGGCACTGGCGCTGGCGGCCCCGTTCCTGCTGCCCCATAATATGGCGCAGTTGATCGACCTGATGGTGTTCATTTTGATCGCGCTGGGCTGGGACATGCTGGGCGGTCAGATGGGCTATAACTCATTTGGCAATATCCTGTTTTTCGGGGTCGGCATGTATCTGGTCGCCTCGACGCAGGTGATCATGGGGGGCTATTCGCTGGCCGAATACAACTCGGCCAAGGGCGGAAATCTGGAATCCTTTACTCTGACCTCCTCGACCTTTGTCATCTCGCTATTGGTCGGGCTGCTGCTGGCGGCGATCCTGAATTTCGTCATTGGTCTGATCGTCGGCAAACAGTTGCTCCAGACGCGCGGCCATTATTTCGCGGTGGCGACGCTGGGTCTCGGGGTGGCGGCGGGTGAGTTTGCCGGCACCATTGATGCGCTGGGCGGCGGTTCGGGGATGAACTTTGTGCAGCCGCCGGCCGGTGTTCATCTGGCCAGCCTGCTTTATTATCTGGGGCTGGGCGTGGTCGTCATCTTTTTCCTGTTTCTGGTCTGGCTGCATCGAACCCGCTTTGGCTTTGTGATGAACGCGATCCGCGACAACGAGGACAAGGCCGAGGCGATGGGTCTGCCCACGGCCCGGGTCAAGGCCATTTCATGGGCGGTTGCGGCTGTCTTTACCGCCATCGCCGGCGGGCTGTATGGCGCTGGCAAGAATTTCATCGACCCCACCGAGGTCGCCTTTTCGCTGCCCACCATCGGCGTCTGGATGCTGTTGATGCCGCTTATTGGTGGCAAGGGAACGCTGTGGGGGCCGATCATCGGCGCGGTGATCTTTCAGCTGCTGAAAGAGCTGTTCTGGACCTATCTTTTCGGCTGGCAACGGGTTGCACTGGGCCTTTTGATCGTGATCATCGTGGTATTTTTCCCGGACGGTGTGATGGGCGGGCTGAAATATCTACGGGCGCGCGTGGGACGCTCGGGCGCAACGGATGGAGCCAGATCATGACCGAGATTCTTCTGGACGTAAAAGGCGTTTCCAAGCGCTTTGGCGGCATCTACGCCAATCAGGACGTTTCGCTGCAGGTTCCACGCGGCGCAATTATCGGGCTGATCGGCCCCAATGGCTCGGGGAAATCGACACTGTTCGGTTCAATCTGCGGATATCACCCGATTGATGCGGGCTCGATCATGTATGAGGGGCACGAGCTAAAGCACCTGCGCACCGGCGAGATCGCCCGCCTTGGCCTCGTGCGTACCTTTCAGCAGACCCATGTCTATGACGAGATGGACTGCGTGAAAAACATGCTGATCTCGCGACCCATGCGCAAGGGCGACATCCGAACCCTGCTGCATGAGCCGACGGCGGCGGATCGCGAGCGCGCCGATGAACTGCTGGAATTCGTCGGCCTTGCCTCAAAACGCGACCTTCTGGCGGGCTCACTGTCCTTTGGGCAGCAAAAGCTGCTGGAATTCGCCATGGCCCTGATGAATGAGCCGGACCTGCTGCTGCTGGACGAACCCACGGCGGGGATCAACCCAACCCTGATCAACGGGCTGATCGACCGGCTGCGTCAGGCCAACGAAAGATTTGGCGTGACCCTGTTCGTGATCGAACACAACATGCGCGTGATGATGAATCTGGCCAGCCAGATCAACGTGTTGGCCGGCGGACGTCTGATAGCCAGTGGACCGCCCAAGGAAATCCAGAACGATCCGCGCGTCATCGAAGCATATCTCGGGGGATAAAGCATGTCGGGAAAGAAACAGATTTCTGGCTATCATCAGGGCAGCGTCGATACGGTCCTTTCGGTGGATGCCGTCACCCGCGAGGCCGAGGCGCTGGCCGAGGAGCGCCCGGACCGTGCCGCCCTTTGGGCCTTGGCGGATGACGCGCCGCTGGTGACGATTGAAAATCTGGTGGCCGGCTATGGGGCGATGGAAATTCTGCACGGCGTCGATCTGGCGGTGGGCCGGGGGCAGTCGCTGTGCCTGATCGGCCCGAACGGGGCGGGCAAATCGACGATCCTGCATTCGATCTATGGGTTTACCACGATCAGCGCCGGCACGATCAGCATCGGCGGGCGCGACGTGACCCGGGAAAAGCCGAACCGAAAGCTGTCCCACTCGGGCGTCGCCTATATCCTGCAGGACAACTCGGTCTTTCCGGATATGACCGTGCGCGAGAACCTTCTGATGGGCGGCTATCTGATGGAGTCCCCGCAGCTGGCGGCACAAAAGGCCGATCAGGTGCTGGAAAAATACGAGCGTCTGGCGGCGCGGGCCAACCAGCCCGCCCGGGTGCTGTCGGGGGGTGAGCGGCGCCTTCTGGAGATCAGCCGCGCGCTGGTAATGGATCCGCAGGTCCTGCTGGTGGATGAACCGTCAATCGGGCTGGAGCCACGCTTTATCGACATGGTGTTTGAAATTCTGACCGACCTGCAACATCGCGACGGCAAGACAATCATCATGGTCGAACAGAACGCCCGCAAGGGGCTGGAATTTGCCGATATCGGCTATGTTCTGGTCGCCGGGCAGGTCGCTATCGCCCAAAAGGGCGACGACCTGTTGGAAAACCCCGATGTGGGGCGGCTGTTTCTGGGCGGTTGACGCGGGACGTCATCCCACACGCAGCACTTCGGCCTCGAACCCTTTCAAGATCGGGCGGGCGGTGGCGCCAAAGCTGTCGAGATCTCCGTCAAGATGGGCGAAAAGACGCCGCAGGTGGGACCGCATCTCAAATGACATCACCGAGACGCCAAAGGTGCCGGGATGATAGCTTTCGGTTTCAAGGCCATTGGCCCGGATGATCTGGTGTGAGTCCAGCATGACGTTGAAAAACTCCAGATCGGGCGCCGGCGACAGGCCGAAAATGGCCTCTTCATCGAGGATGTCCAATGCCGGGGCCAGCGTCTCGGATGAGCCGAACAGGGCGGCGCAGCTCGGGTGGTTGCTGAGCAGGCGGAACCGGGACGAGACGAGCAGATCCTGCATTGGGCGCATCTCGCCCAAGGCGTCGGCCTTGATCCGTATCGCCCGGCGCGGCTGTTCGGGCCGCTCTCTGGCAAGCGGCGGAAAGGTGCACGAGCCGATCCAGCGCAATACCTGATCTCCGTTGTCGCGGGTGCGGATCATGTCGCCGGGCCTGAGGTCTTCGATCGCAGTCTCGCCGGAGGGGGTGGCGATCAGGGTGCCGCGGGCGAAATTGGCGCATATGTCTTCGAGAAACAGGTCGCGCTCGGCCATGTGCTCGAATTCTGAGATCTGCCCGTCGGGCATCAGCGCCGCGACGTGAAAACAGTGCCGCTCACGCCGTGTTTCGGTGCTGCGATCATGTCGCGCGCGAAACGTGTTGAGATGACTTTTCTTGAGGTCGAGGGCCTTGCTGCTGACGGCCTTGACGTTGAGGGGCGCCCGGGCTGATCGCCCTGAAATGCCCCCGGAAATGCGTCCTGAAATGCCCCGCGGGATACCCTCGGAACCACCTGCGAAACCGCCATTGTGTCGAGAAGAATAAGCCATGCGTTCAGTCCTTTTTTCGGTCCTGAGTGCACGCCCACATCTACCCCACCATAGTGTAGATGAACACGAGTGTCGCCACATCCGTGGCCTTGATTGCTGGGAACAATATAGCCGAAAAAAACCCAATAAGTCAAATGCATAGAAGATTTTGCACCCAGCGCGAACAATCAGTTTTCCAGTGTTTCATTGTTTCCCGCGACACCGCTCTCCCGGTTTTTGAAACGCGCCGTCTATTGCACCGCTCCAAGGTTTCATGCGACAGTGCCCGAGCTTTGTTTCACAGCGAGAATTTCGGACCGGACATGAGCGCGCAAACCGCCAATATGATCAGTAATTTCAATTCCTTGGCACGATTCAACTTTATTGCCGGCCTGCCACGCTCGGGGGTCTCGGTTCTGGTTGCCCTGCTGAACCAGAATCCGGGCATTTCGGCGCGATTGTCCACGTCTGCGGAAACATTGTTTCGAAAAACGCTGCAACGCCTCTCGGAGGGGGGCGAGGATGCCGATTTGCTGGATGACGGGCAGAAAATCGCCCTTTTGCGCGCGGTGTTGGATTCGGTCTATCACGACCGCTCGAACGGGGCGATTGTCTTTGACGCCAACCGCGATTGGCTGCGCCATATCGAGACGCTGGTGCGGCTCTATCCGCTCTGCCGTTTTGTCATCTGCCTGCGTAACCCGGCGGCAATCGTCAATTCGTTGCTGGCCAGCGAGGGGGCGCAGCCCGAGGATCCGGGCCTGACGGCGCGTCTCGACGCCCTCAGCGGCCCCACATCCGAGCTGAGCGGCGCGCTTGCCTTGCTGCGCGAGGCATTAAGCAGCCCCCATGCCGAGCGCATCCTGATTCTGGATTACGACCGTCTGGCTGACGACCCCGAAGAGGCGCTGGATGTGTTGTATGATTTCATGCGCATCCCCCCGTTTCACCACGATTATCAAGAGATCGGTGGAACGATTGCCGGCGTCAACGGCCCGGTGATCCGTGCATCGGGGCGCACCATTTTGCAAATGCGCAGCGTCTTGCAGCTGTCAGGCCGTGCCTTTTGGCGAAACCTGCGGCGCACCGAGGCAACGATGCTGCTGGGGCGCGCGCGGTAATTTTCCCGGGGTGCGCGGGGCCAACGGTTGGTCAGGCGCGCCGGGGTAGGGCGGCGGTGATGCTGTCGGGCAGATGTCGGCGCCACGCCCGGCGGTCCGCGCCACGTTCCCACGGCAAGGTCACCTGCAAGGCGTCGGCTTCCTCGAATACCCATCTCATCCAACGTCGTTTGATCCGCATCATTCTGCTCCGGTTCCCTTGGCCCTGCTGGCCTGATTGAGTCGTCTGCTGTTTCCAGACATCCCCCAATGTACCCCGGAATGAGGCCGCATCATGTCATTCGCGGGGAAATTGGGTGGCGCACGCGGGATGAACGGGTCAACGCCCTAAATCACGATTGCGCTGATCAGGCGCCCATAGTCCGGCTGCCCAAGGTGGGTGGCGCGACGGTAAGAATAAAAGCGCGCCGCGTCGCCATAGGTGCACAGCCCCAGCGCGCGAGCCCCCGCCAGCCCCGCGTTCTGCAGCCGAAACAGGCCAAAGCCGGTCAGATCAAAGCGCCATCGATCTCCGCTCGCAGGGGTGAAAAACCGGGCAAAGCCCTGATCCTCGTGACAGAACCGGTCGCGAAACTCGGGCCCGACCTCATAGGCCGACTGGCTAATGGCCGGACCGATCACCGCATGGATGTTCTGTCGTCTGGCGCCGCGCTCTTCCATCGCGGCGATTGTAGCCTCAAGGATACCGGCCAAGGCCCCCTTCCATCCGGCATGGGCGGCGGCCACCACCCCGGCGTTTTGATCGGCAAAAAGCACCGGCTGGCAATCGGCGGTCAGGATGCCCAGCGCCAGCCCCGGAATATCCGTGACCATCGCATCGCACCTCGGCCGCTCACCAACAAATGGGGCGTGGACCTGCGCGACCTCGGCCGAATGAATCTGGCGAACGCCCAGCAGATGGTCGTCGGGCACCCCCAGAGCGGCGGCCACAAGACGCCGGTTTGCGCGTACGACATCGCGCTGATCGTGCGAGCCCAGACCACAGTTCAGCCCCGCGAAAATGCCCGATGAGGCCCCCCCCCGCCGGGTAAAAAAACCGTGGCGAAAGGGCCCAAGCGTGTCATCGGTCAAGAATTCAATCGTCATTTTTTTCAAACCCCGGAGGTGGCGGACAGCCCGCAGAAGACAGGGCCAGCGCCTTGAACAGGCTCCCCATTTCTTCAGGGTGGGTCAAGCGCCGATGTGCCGCGATATGCGAGTGAAGCGCCGCGCCGTCCAGATGTTTTGCCAATTGGCGGGCGCGGGTGGTGATACCCAGACGCTCAAGCAGCACGCCCTGCGAAATGACCGGGCTGAGGTTCAACCTTCCCTGTCGACCCTCGCCGACAGCGTCCAGTGCCGCGCGGATCAGGGCGCGAAAATCCACATGCGCAGTCAGGTCCGCATTCCCCGGTGTGGCCAGAGGGTCAACCGGCCGGTGTGCCCGCACCGCCTGAAAGCTGTCGCCAAGGCCGCCTTCATGGCCGTAATCGATCACCACGGCAAGACCGCCGTCGCTGCTGATCCGCCGGGCGATGGTGGCAATGATGGCTTCGGCGGCGGCGTTGACCTCGACGATCTCCCCCACCGGCACATCCGGCCAGCGCGCATCAAGAGCAGGCATCGGGGTCGGCGCGGCCAGCCCGAAGCACAGCGTATCATCGTCGGACAACCCGACCATCCGCTCTTGCCAACCGCCGGGCGCGCGGATGAACTGGCGCAGGGGCAGGGCGTCCAGAAATTCGTTGGCGATCAGAAACAGGGGGGCATGGGGGAGCTCATCAAGGCTGTTGTTCCAGCTGATATCAAACCCGCTCAGGCGCTGTTTCTGGATGGCACGCAGGCTGGCGCTGGCCTCGATCAGGTGAATGTCCGCGGCTGCCAAAAAGGCGGGCTGGGCACGCGCAACCCGCAGGATATCGGCCATCAAGGTGCCACGCCCCGGCCCCGGCTCGACCAGAAGAAACGGCTTGGGCTGTCCGTGATCCTGCCACGCCTGAACCAGCAGCAGGCCCAGAAGCTCGCCAAACATCTGACTGATCTCGGGCGCGGTGGTGAAATCTCCGGCTGCTCCCAGCGGGTCTCGGGTCGTGTAATAGCCGTATTCAGGATGCAACAGGCACAGCGCCATGTAATCGGCCAGACGCAGCGGCCCGAACCGGGCGATCTCGGCCCGGATGACCTTGACCAGCGGCGTTGTCATGCCGCCGCGGATTTGGGTCGTCGGGCCCACAGGATCAGGCCGATGCCAATCGCGATCATCGGCAACGAGAGGGTCTGCCCCATCGTCAGGCCCGGACTGTTGGGCAGATCGCCGAACCGGATCACGTGTCCCCACGGGTTGTCCGGCGTGGCAAATTGCGGGTCTGCCTGTCGGAACAGTTCGACGATGCTGCGCGCCAGTCCATAGCCGAGAAAAAAGACCCCGGTCATCAGGCCCCGTGTTTTCAACCCGCGGCGCCGGTAAACCAGCCACAACATGACCACCCCCAAAAGCAACCCTTCCAGCCCGGCCTCATACAGCTGCGAGGGGTGGCGGGTGCAGACCCCGACCCAACCGTCGGGGCAAACCGAGGCGCGGCTCCCCGGAAAGGCCACCGCCCACGGGACATGGGTTGGCCGCCCCCACAGCTCGCCATTGATGAAATTCGCGATCCGTCCCAGAAACAGACCGATCGGCGCGACCACAGCAAAACTGTCGCCAATGCCTGCCACCGACAGCCCATGCCGGCGCGCATAGAGGACCCCGGCCGTGATCACCCCCAGAAAGCCGCCGTGAAATGACATGCCGCCGTGCCAGACCATGGGGATTTCCTGCGGGTTGGCCAGAAAATAGGCGGGCTCGTAAAACAGCACAAAGCCAAGGCGGCCGCCAAGGATCACGCCCAGGATCACCCAGGTCAGCAGATCTTCGACCTGACGGTCCTTCAGGGGCGGGCCGTTTTCGGCCCAGAGCTGCGGGCGGCGAACCAGCGCAACCACGCCGCGCCAGGCCAGAACCAACCCGACGATATAGGCCAGCGCATACCAGCGCAGTGCCAGCGTCAGCGGGCCGAGCGAAATCGAGAAAATTTCCGGCGAAATATCGGGGAAGGTGAAATAATGGGTCACGGGCAGGTTCTTTCTCTAGGCTGCCCCCTCAATTCCGTTCGACGCCGAATATGTCAACCGCAACCTTGGCAAATCATCGTGAGCTTGCCATATAGGGGGCGCACAGCAGCCGGATGGAGGCAAACATGCAGACGCGCAACAAGATATTCGAGGACCTCTCGCATTTGATGACCAACGCGATGGGGGTTGCACAGGGGGCCAAGGACGAGGCCGAGACCGCCATGAAAAGCTGGATGGACCGCTGGCTGGCCGACCGGAACTTTGTCACCCGGGATGAATTCGAGGCTGTCCGGGCGATGGCCCAGAAAGCCCGCGAGGAAAACGAAGCCCTCAGCGCCCGGATCGAGGCGCTGGAATCAGCCGCATCCAAGCCCCGCAGCAAACCCCGCGCCACGGCCCGGGCAAAGTCGAAAACAGCGAAAAAGCCCCAGTCCTGATGGCAATAATCCACTGAAAAGATGAAGAGTCTGTGGATAAGTCGGGCTTTTTTGCCAAACCTCCACAGATTTCCTCCAAGCCCGCCGCTTGTGCCAATTTTCCCTTTACAGACCGCCCTTTTGGCCCCACCATATCTTGTGATGTCGATGTAAACATACACGACTCATTGTGTGGTGCCCCAGCCCTTTGCGGTTGGGGAGGCCCAAAGGATAGCAAAGCGGAGCCGGGGCATGGCAAATCAGGAGCAGTTTCTCGATAGCATCGAGATCCATCCTATCGATATCGTCGAAACTCTGGCTGAAACCCACGCGTGGCAGTTCGACAGGGTGGCCGATGACCAGATCGCTATGGCGATCGAGGGCGTGTGGCAAACCTATGCGATCACCTTGGCGTGGTCAGCGGCGGACGAAACCCTGCGTCTGGTCTGCTCGTTTGAAATGGCGCCCCCGATAGAGGCATTGCCGGGGCTGTTTGAAACCCTGAATGCCGCCAATGACAGATGCTGGATCGGTGCATTCACGCTCTGGCGCGACCAGAACCTGATGGCCTATCGCTACGGGTTGGCGCTGAGCGGCGGCGAGACTGCTGGCGCCGTGCAGATCAGCCGGCTGGTTGAAAACGCCGTTGCCCGGTGCGAGCAGTTCTACCCCGCCTTTCAACTGGTCTGCTGGGGGGGAGAGACGCCGGCAAGCGCGATGCGCGTGGCAATTGATGAGGCGTTCGGGACGGCCTAGGTCCGTGGCGAACAATCGGCAAACAAGGGGAGACAAAGGGGATTTTGATGGATTTGACCCGGGTGAACGCACAGGGGCTGGTGCTACTGGGCTGCGGTAAGATGGGCTCGGCGATGCTGGCGGGATGGCTGGAAGGTGGTGTCGTGCCGAGCAGCGTCCATGTGCTCGACCCCAACCCCTCGGCCTGGCTGTCGGCGCTTTGCCAGCGGGGGCTGCATCTGAATGAGGCCCTTCCCGAGGCGCCAACGATCTGCGTTCTGGCCGTCAAGCCGCAGATGATGGGCGCGGCGCTGCCCCGGCTGGCGGCGCTTGGCGGCGGCGGGACGCTGTTCCTGTCGATCGCAGCCGGCACAACGCTGGCCCGTCTGCAATCAGTGCTGGGGGCTAAAACGCCCATCGTGCGGGCCATGCCGAACACGCCGGCGGCGATCCGGCGTGGAATTTCGGCCCTGATCGGCAACGATCTTGTGGCCGAGCGAGACCTGCGCCTTGCCGAGGGGGTGTTACAGGCGGTGGGGCAGACGGTGCGTCTGACGGATGAGGCCGAGATGGACGCGGTCACGGCCGTTTCCGGCTCGGGGCCGGCCTATGTGTTCCACCTGATCGAGACGCTGGCCGCCGCCGGCGAGGCCGAGGGGCTGTCGACCGATCTGGCGTTGAAACTGGCCCTTGCAACCGTTGCCGGGGCCGGGGAACTGGCGGAAAAAGCAGACGAATCGCCGGCAGAACTGCGCGTCAACGTGACCAGCCCGGGGGGGACGACGGCGGCGGCGCTCAAGGTTCTGATGGACGCCGATACTGGATTTCCGGCACTCCTGAAACGTGCTGTTGCGGCGGCTGCGGCGCGCGGCAGAGAGTTGGGGAAAGAAGGATGAGCGAGATAAGTTTTGATGATTTTCTCAGGGTCGATATCCGTGTTGGGCGTGTGACGCATGCCGAAGATTACCCCGAAGCGCGCAAACCGGCGATCAAGCTCTGGGTCGATTTCGGCCCGGATATCGGGATCCGCAAATCTTCTGCCCAGATCACCCGCCACTACACGCCCGACAGCTTGGTCGGCCGGTTGGTCATGGGCGTCGTCAATTTTCCCCCGCGCCAGATCGGCAAGTTCATGTCCGAGGTGCTGATTCTCGGTGTGCCCGATGATGATGGCGAGGTGGTCTTGCTGGCCCCCGATCAGGCCGTCTCGCCCGGCGCGCGGATGTTCTGATGGCGCGTCCCACCCTTCTGATTACGCGGCCGTTGCCGCAGCCGGTGTTTCAGGCGGCCCAAGAGGTTTGCGACGTCATCATGTGCCCTGAAAACCTGCCCTTTTCCGAAGACGCCATCGCCATGGCCTTGGTCGAGCATGACGCGATCCTGCCGACCCTCGGGGATCGGCTGACCCGCGCCGCCTTTGATGCGGCCCGCCGACCCAAATGTCGCCTGATTGCCAATTTTGGCGTTGGCTTCAACCATATCGACATCGCCGCAGCAGAGGCGCGGGGTATCAGCGTGACCAACACACCCGGAGCGGTCACCGATGCCACGGCGGATATTGCCATGACCCTGATCCTGATGACGGCCCGCCGCGCCGGTGAGGGTGAGCGCCTCGTGCGCAGCGGGCAATGGGGTGGCTGGCATCCGACACAACTGTTGGGCCGACACATTGGCGGCAAGACTCTGGGCATCGTCGGCATGGGGCGGATCGGACGAGCAGTTGCCCGACGGGCCTATTTCGGTTTTGGCATGAAAATTGTGTTTTTCAATCGCTCCTCTGTTCAGGATTGCGGGATTCCGGGGGCGCAGCAGGTGGATCGCCTAGAGTTGCTTTTCGCACAGAGTGATTTCATTTCAGTTAACGTCCCCGGGGGCGCCGAAAACAGGCATCTGATCTCGGCGGATATCCTGCGCGCGGCCCGGCCCGGCAGCATCCTTGTAAACACCGCCCGGGGTGATGTGATTGATGAGCAAGCATTGATAGAAGCCTTGGAAACCAATATGTTATCCGGGGCGGGACTGGATGTTTACGAGCATGAGCCGCAGGTTCCCACAGCGCTGCGGCGGCTGGAAAATGTCGTTCTTCTGCCGCATCTGGGGACGAACTCGCTTGCGGTTCGCACGCAGATGGGCCTGATGGCGGTGGACAATATCCGGGCGTTTTTTTCCGGTCAGAAGCCGCCAAACCTGATTCGGACCTGATATTTGCGTCCCCTGCAGCGGGTTTGATCCGTGGCGTCCGCGCGGTCCCCGGCCTCAATCGCCCATCGCGGCGCGCCAATGTCGTCGGCATAGCGAAACATAGGTTTCATTGCCGCCGATCTGCACCTGTGCCCCGTCCCGCAGCGGCTGTCCGTCGGCGCCGTTTCGCACCACCATGGTTGCTTTTTTGCCGCAATGGCAGATGGTTCGAACCTCGCGCATCTCGTCGGACAGGGCCAGCAGAGTGGCCGAGCCGGGGAACAATTCGCCGCGAAAATCGACCCGCAGACCGTAGCACATGACCGGAATATCAAGGTCGTCAACGGCGCGCGCCAGCTGCCAGACCTGTTCCTTGGTCAGAAATTGTGCCTCATCGATGAAAACACAGGCGCAGGGGCCTTGGCTTAACCGAATCTCAAGCATTTTGAACAAATCATCGGTGGCGTCGAACATGTCGGCATCGGCGCCAAACCCGATCCGCGACGCAATCCGCCCGCGTCCGGCCCGGTCATCCAGTCGGGCGGTCAACAGATAGGTCTCCATCCCGCGCTCGCGATAGTTGTGCGCGGCCTGCAAGAGAACCGTGGATTTCCCGGCGTTCATGGTGGAGTAGTGAAAATAGAGCTTGGCCATATGCGTGTTGTGGCAAAGCAGCCTCGGCTGTTCAAGAGGCAATATCGGCACGCAATATCGGCATGCTCAATCGATGCCACCGCCCCGGCGTGTGCGGGTGGTTTGGGGCGTTTTTTACAAAATTTTATAGTGCAATTCCGACCCTTCCTGCGTATAGACTCGGTTTTGTGGATCAGAGGTCGGGTGATCCGGGCCGGGTGTCTTGGGCCGGGTGGCGGGTGACTTGGACTTGTTCACGCCGCCAGCCCTGTCGTGACGGTTTGCCACCTGCCATTTTCCCGGGCCGGGGGTGTAGTCGAGGCCGTGCGGTTTCTAGAACGGACAGCGCCCTGTCGCAGGAGTTGATTTGCCAACGTCGATAGACCAGATATTGCCTTCGCTACAGTCGATTGGCCTGTGGTCCTACTGGATCATCGGCCTGTCGTCGTTGCTTGAGGCCTTTTTCGTGACTGGCATTTTCATCCCCGGCACGCTGATCGTCGAGGCCGGCGGGATCCTCGTGCAAAACGGGGTGCTGGATTTTTTCGATCTTGTCTGGTTCGTGGCGATTGGATCGTTTCTGGGCGGCGAGCTGAGCTTTTGGATGGGGATCTGGGGGGGGCGCGCCCTGCGTGGGCGGTGGGAGCCGACACGCTGGAAGCATTTTGAGCGTGCCGAGCGCCTGTTCCAGCGCCACGGCGGTGCCGGTCTGGTCATCGGCCGCTTTTTGGGGCCGGTTTCGGGGCTGGTGCCCTTTGCTGCGGCTCTGGCCAAGATGGACCGGCGAAAATTCGTCCTCTGGAACGCCATTGCCTCGGTGCCCTATGCGCTGTTGCAACTGGCCTTCGGGTTTTTCCTTGGCGATGTTTTCGCCCAGCTCGGGCCGCTGACCACGCGCGAGGTCCTGTTCGGTCTGGCGGCCATCGCCGCCCTTGGGGTGTTGTGGTATCTGGTCCTGCGTATCGAGCGGTTTCTGCCCTTTGTATGGTCGGTTCTGTGTTCGATGCTGCGCGCCGTGCAGGAAAATCCCGACGTGCGCGCCTGGGCCGCGCGCAATCCGCGCAGCGCCGGATTTCTGGCCCGGCGGCTAGACACGAAACATTTTCAGGGGTTGAGCGCCAGCCTGCTGGGGGTCGCATTTCTTTACGTTCTGTTCATCTGGGCCGGAACGGCGCTGGATTTTCTGATGGCGCGCCCGGTCGTGCAGACGGATGTGCGCCTGGCCGAGCTGGTTCACGGCTTCTGGACGCCGACGCTGCTGGAGGTGTTTACGCGCATCACGGCGCTCGGCGACTGGAAGGTTATCACCATCCTCTACCTTTGTGTGATTGCCGCATTGGTGCTGCGAAACCGTCAGTCTCTGGCCATCGGGCTGACCGTTGCGGTGCTGGGCAATGTGGTGCTGGTGTCGATGCTGAAGGCAATCTTTCACCGCCCGCGCCCCGAGTTGGCCTATTTCGTCGAGACCAGCGGTAGCTTTCCGTCAGGGCACGCCGCCATCTCGATCGCGTTTTTCGGGATGCTGGCCTATATCCTGTGGCGAACCCGCTTTATCGGCCCCATCGGCAGCGCCCTTTTGGGGGCGACACTGGCGTTCTTTATCGGCCTCAGCCGAATTTATCTGATCGAGCATTACCTCTCGGACGTGGTCAACGGCTATCTGGTCGGGCTCATGTGGCTGCTGATCGGGATTGCCGTCGCCGAATACAAAAGCCTGAACCGAGCGTCGCCCCGGGGGCGGTCGGGTGCGCGGACAAGATACGGTGCCGCAGCGTTGATCGCGCTCGGCCTGTTGGGTGCCGGCGGGTTTGACATGACCTACACCAAGGCGCTGAACAAGCCGACCCCCACGGTCCGGCGCGAAACCGTCACCAATATCGCCGCCCTGTTCAGTGCCGGGAAAATACCGCCGACGACCGAATCCGTGACCGGTACCCCGCTTGAGCCTGTCAGCCTGATCATTCTCGCTCCGAGCCGTGCCAGCTTTGTCCGGGCGATGGCCCATGCCGGCTGGATTCGGGCGGACAAGCCGGGCCTGTCCTCGCTGGCCAAGGCCGGCTGGGCGGCGCTGACCAATCAGGAGGACCAGACCGCGCCCGTCACCCCTTATTTCTGGGCCGGTCAGCCCAATGATTACGGCTTTCAGAAACCGACCGGGGACAAGACCCTGCGCAAGCGCCACCATGCGCGCTTTTGGAAAACCCGCTTTGTGACTCCGGCGGGCGAGCAGGTCATTGTTGGCACCGCCAGTTTTGATGACGGCATGAACTGGGATGGTCTGCATCACATCGACCCCAATATCGACGCCGAGCGCGACCGCCTGATCAATGATTTGAAACAGGCGGGGGATGTGCGGTCGTTCCGGCGCTTTCAACTGTCCACCCCACGCCTCGGTCAGGACGTCGCCGGGGATCCCTGGTTCACGGACGGCAAGGCGATCCTTGTCACGCTGAAATAGGAGGGGGTGGTCGTGGCAACAGCTTTGCTGGTGGCGAGCGCAGCTTTTCTGGCGGTCGCGTTTATCCTGCACGTGGTCTCGATCGGGCTGGTTATGCTGCGCCTGCGCCGTCGCCCAGCGCCGCCCGCCCCCGGCGAGCGTGAGGGGGTCAGCCTGCTGCGTCCGGTCTGCGGGCTGGACTTTGCTCAGGATGAGACACTTGGCAGCACTTTTGAGTTACACTATCGCCCGCTGGAAATCCTGTTTTGTGTCGAATCGCCGGATGATCCGGCTCTGCCGCCGCTGCGCGCCCTGCTGGCCGCCCATCCGGCGAGCGATGCACGCATCCTGATCGGCTCCGATCCGGTCAGCGGAAACCCCAAGCTGAACAACCTGGTCAAAGGTTGGCGTGCCGCCCGCTACAACTGGGTCATCATGTCCGACAGCAACGTGCTGCTGCCCCCCGATTATGTCGAGGCGCTGATGTCGCGCTGGCAGGAGGGGCGCACCGGGCTGGTGTCCTCGCCCCCCGCCGGCATTCGGCCCGAGGGACTGTGGGGGGCGCTGGAATGCGCCTTTTTGAACGGCTATCAGACCCGCTGGCAACTGGCCGCCGACCAGATCGGCTTTGGCTTTGCGCAGGGCAAGACCCTGTTCTGGCGGCGCGATATACTGGAGCAGGGCGGCGGGCTGGCGGCGCTTGGCCGAGATATCGCCGAGGATGTCGCCTCGACCAAGCTGGTGCGCCGGGCCGGTTTGCACGTGCGCTTAAGCCTACGCCCCTTTGTCCAGCCTATCGGGCGGCGCGGGTTTGCGGCGGTCTGGCAGCGGCAATTGCGCTGGGCGCGGGTGCGTCGCCTCGGGTTCCTGCCGCTGTTTCTGCCCGAGATCCTGAGCGGTGGCGCCGCCCCTCTGCTGGCGGCGCTGGTGCTGGCGGGGCAGGGCGCCCTGCCGCTGTCGCTGTCGCTACCGCTGGTCGCTGGCGGGGTGGTGCTGTGGTACGGGTGGGAATACGCGCTGGCGCGGCTGGCGGATTGGCCGCACGGGGTACGCGATCTGTTGGCCTTCGTGTTGCGCGATGCGCTAATTCCGCCCCTGTGGCTGGCCTGCTGGGCGGGCAATGATTTTGCCTGGCGGGGCAACGACATGCGCGCAAGCGATGTTTCTGCCGGTGTGGCGCCGGAGGTCGGGCCAGCGTCGGAGACCGAAATAAAAACCGGCGACCCAAAGGCGGACCGGCCGTGATTTCGCTTGATTCGATCCTGCAACTGGTCTCGACCTATGGGCTGTGGCTGATTTTTCTGCTGGCGGTGCTTGAGGGACCGATCGTCACCGTGATCGCGGCCTATGTCGCGGCGCTGGGCAAACTGGACCCGGTAGCGGTGTTTCTGGTGCTGGTTCTGGCCGATCTGCTTGGAGACCTCCTCTATTACCTGATCGGGCGCTCGGGGCGGTCTTGGGTGCCGCGACGCTGGCAACCGCGCCTCGGCCTCGACGGGCAACGTCTGGACGATTTGCAGAGCCATTTTCACGGCCACGGCGGCAAGACGCTGGTGATTGGCAAGCTGACCCATTCTGCCGGTCTGTTCATCCTTGTGGCGGCCGGTGCCGCGCGTATGCCGGTGGGCCGGTTTTTGCTGTTCAACCTGATTGCCACGATCCCCAAGACACTCGCTTTCATGGTCCTCGGTTATTCGCTGGGCTATGCCTACAAGACCATCGACTCATATCTGTTTCGCGCCTCTCTCGGGGTGCTGCTGCTGGCGGCGCTGCTGGCGCTGGCTTGGGTTTTATACAAAAGGCGGCAGCGGAAATGACCATAGGATCACCAGCCCGCGCGGCCTTGACGGTCAGCTGCATCATCCCCGCCTATAACGAGGCGGTGCGGATCGGTGCGGTACTGGATGCGGTGCAGGAAAGCAGCCAAATCGACGAGGTGATCGTTATCGATGACGCCTCGAGCGACGGCACTGCCGAGGTCGTGGCCCTGAGGACCGGGGTGCGGCTGATTCGGCATCGGCAAAATCAGGGCAAGACGGTCGCGGTCCAGCACGGCGTGCAGGCGGCCAGCGGGCGGCTGTTGCTGTTGCTCGACGCCGATTTGCAGGGGCTGACCCGGGGCCATATCCAGCGCCTGATCACGCCGGTTCTGTCGGGGCGGGCGGATATCTCGATCAGTCTGCGCCAGAATGCCCCGTGGCCGTGGCGCCTGATCGGGCTGGATTATATCTCGGGCGAGCGGGTCTTTCCACGCGATTTGTTGCGGCCCGCTTTGCCGCGCCTGCCCGAACTGCCGCGATTCGGGCTGGAGGTGTTCCTCAACAACCTTTTGATCGCTGACAATGCCCGGATCGCAATCGTGCGCTGGGCCGGGGTGCAAAGTCCTCTCAAAAGCCGAAAATACGGGTTCTGGGCTGGGGTTCTGGCCGACCTCAGGATGCTGGGCGATATTTTCCACACCGTTTCCCTCCGGGTGGTCTTGGGCCAGATCATTCGCATGCGCCGCCTGCGCATCCCGTCTGACGACAGTTGAGTCAGCCGCTGACGTAGCCCCCGATTCTTTCGCATCTCCCCCCTTGAACCTCTAGGGACTGCAGGTCCTATCTTAATGGCGAATCAGCAATAAAACCGATTGGGCAGGAGCGCCAGACATGCAAACCAGAACCCCAAACCCCAAGACCCCCGGCCCAGAGCAGACAACGCCAGAGGCCGAAAACAGCTGTTGCGGGGCTGCGGCGGGCACCCTTTGCGGCGATATTGCACCACGGGCCGAGCCCCTTGCGGGCGGTCGCAGCTTTTACGTCAGCGGTCTTGATTGTGCCGAAGAGGTTGCGACCCTGACCAAGGTTCTGGGGCCCCGCCTTGGTGGCGCGGAACATCTGGCCTTTGATGTGATGAAGGCTCGCATGATCCTGCGCGACGGCGCCCCTAAGATCGCTGATGCCGAGGTGATCCGTCTGGTGGCCAAGACCGGCATGCAGGCCCGCCCGTGGCAGGCCGATAGCGCCCAGAGCGATCAGGCGGCACATCTCAGCCGCTTGTGCCTGTTTACCATGCTCAGCGGCGGCTTTTGGGCGGCAGGGCTGCTGTTTCATACCCTCAACGCCGGGCTTTTCGGGGCAATCACGCTGTTTGCCGGGCATGGCGCCCCCGCGGTTCCCCTGTTTGAGCGGGGGGTGTTCCTGCTGGCCATCCTGTTTGGCAGCCGTCTGGTTGCGCCCAAGGCCTGGGCCGCGGCCAAGCGCCTGTCGCCGGACATGAACCTGCTGATGATCGTCGCCATTGCCGGCGCCCTTGTGTTGGGGGCGTGGTTCGAGGCGGCGACGGTGGCCTTTCTGTTCTCGTTGTCGCTCTACCTGGAGGGCTGGAGCGTCGGGCGCGCGCGCAACGCGGTCAGCGCCCTGCTCGATCTGGCGCCGCCGGTTGCGCGTCTGCTGGGCGAGGGTGGCCGCGACGTCGAGATTCCGGTCTCGGCGGTGCAGCCCGGCCAGCGTATCGTCGTGCGCGCGGGTGAGCGCATTGGCCTGGATGGCATTGTCGTATCGGGGATAAGCGCGGTCGATCAGGCGCCCATCACCGGCGAAAGTACTCCGGTCACCAAAGAGCCCGATGATGAGGTCTATGCCGGCTCGATCAACGGTGAGGGCAGCCTTGTTCTGCGGGTGACACGAGGGGCGGACCAGACCATGCTTGCCCGGATCATCCGCATGGTGGGCGACGCGCAGTCCCGCCGCGCCGAGGTTGAACAATGGGTGACCAAATTTGCCCGCATCTACACCCCGGCGGTGATGGCACTGGCCATTGCGGTTGCGGTTCTGCCGCCGCTGGTGGCGGGGGGCGGCTGGGCCTTCTGGTTTTACAACGCACTGGTGCTGCTGGTCATTGCCTGCCCTTGCGCGCTGGTGATCTCCACTCCGGTTTCGATCGTCGCGGCGCTGGCTTCGGCGGCGCGCAACGGCGTTCTCATCAAGGGGGGCGCCTATATCGAGGCCCCGGCGCGCCTTGTTGCGGTGGCTCTGGACAAGACCGGAACGATCACCGAGGGGCGGCCGAAAGTGGTGGCGCTGCACCCCTTGGGGGAAACTTCGCGGGCCGAGTTGCTGGCGGTTGCCGCTGCCTTGGAGGCCCGCTCGACGCATCCCTTGGGGCAGGCCATTCTGGAGCAGGCCAAGGCGGACGGCCTGACCCCGATTGCCGCCGAGTCCACCCGCGCGCGCCCCGGACGCGGGGTCGAGGGCGTGGCCGCGGCTCGCCCGGTGTGGCTGGGCTCGGAACGGTTCGCGGTGGAAAACGGTGCCGCCATGGCGCTGCCGCAGGAGCTATGCCAGCGGATCGAGCGCGCCGGGCATACGCTGGTGGTTGTTGGCGCGGGGGCCGAGATTCTGGGGATTCTGGAATTGCGCGACCGCCTCCGCGTCGGGGCGCGCCAGACTATTGCCACCCTGCGCGCGCAAGGGGTACGTGACATCGTCATGCTGACCGGCGATACCCTTGCCGCCGCTCGCGCCGTGGCCCAAGATGTCGGGATTGACGATATCCGCGCAGCCTTGCTGCCCACGGACAAGACCGCCGCCATCGACGGGCTCGTGGCGACCCATGACATGGTGGCGATGGTCGGCGACGGGGTGAATGACGCCCCCGCCATGGCGCGCGCCCATATCGGCATCGTCATGGGCGCTATCGGCTCGGATGCGGCGGTGGAAACCGCGGATATCGCCTTGATGGGCGATGATCTGGGCCGTTTGGCGTGGTTGATCTCGCATGCGCGCCGGACGGTCGGGATCATCCGCCAGAACATCGGCCTTGCGCTGGCGACCAAGGCGGTGTTTGCGGGTCTGGCGGGCTTTGGTCTGGCATCCATGTGGGGGGCGATTGCCGCCGATGTGGGGGTCTCGCTGCTGGTGGTGGCCAATGCGCTGCGCCTGCTGCGGATCGGCCCCACGCGTGCCTCGGGCCCGACTCCAAGATCCGAGTCCACCGGACCCCGCCCGGTTGCAGCAGCTTCCGGCCGGTCATCTTGATTTTTCCGGGGGTAAACCTATATTAACTGCAGCTTTTTTCGCGCTTCAGCACCAAGGAAAGACCAACATGCTGAGCATCGGCACCCTCGCAAAACGGACCGGAACCAAGGTCGAGACGATCCGGTATTACGAACAGATCGGCCTGCTGCCCGAGCCTGAGCGCAGCCGCGGCGGGCAGCGACGTTATCGCGAGGCCGACCTCGATCGACTGGCCTTTGTGCGGCACGCGCGGCAGCTGGGCTTTGCGCTGGAGGCGATCCGTGAACTGCTTGTTCTGGCCGACGATCCGCACCAGAGCTGCGCCGACGCCGATTCCATCGCCCGACGGCAGTTGAAACAGGTGGAACAGCGCCTCAGCCGCCTCAGGGCCCTGCAGATCGAGTTGCAGCGCATGATCGAAGAATGTCGCGGCGAGAGCGTCTCGGAGTGCCGCGTCCTTGAGGTTCTGCGCGACCACGCCGAATGTCTGACCGAGCACGGCTGAGCCGCGTGTGACCTTTGACGGGACCAGACACGGGGCCAACGTGGGTTAGGCCGATATTAGTTAAAGAAAACAAAGGCAAATGGTGCGGTCGAGAAGACTCGAACTTCCACTCCGGTTAAGGAACAGCGACCTCAACGCTGCGCGTCTACCAATTCCGCCACGACCGCACATTGTCTGAGGCTTGGTGGGCCGCTCTATAGCTCTTGAAACCGGGGATGTGAAGAGCGAAAAACCGCTTTTGGAATATTTGCAGCCCGGGGTTGGCAGGCTTATAGCAGCGGGACATGCAGCGAAACCCAGCGGAGACCGCCATGGAATGGATCACCACGGACAAACCCGTCCCTTACCGGAGCGCTGAGGCCATGATGGAGGCGCGGGTTGCCGAGATTATCGCCGGGCGCGCGTCCGAGGCCGTCTGGCTGCTCGAGCACCCCCCCCTTTACACCGCCGGCACCAGCGCCCGGCCCGAGGATCTGGTTTCGCCGCATCGCTTTGCGGTTTATCAGACGCGCCGCGGCGGGCAATATACCTATCACGGGCCGGGGCAGAGGGTCGCCTATCTGATGCTGGACCTGAACCGGCGGGGCAAGGATGTGCGCGCCTATGTGCAGCGACTGGAGCGCTGGGTTATCGCTACCCTGGCCGAGTTCGGCGTTACCGGCCAGATCCGTCCGGCCCGTGTCGGCGTCTGGGTCGAACGACCTGACAAGCCGCGCAATCCCGACGGCGCGATGCACGAGGACAAGATCGCCGCGATCGGTGTGCGCATCCGGCGCTGGGTGACGTTCCACGGCATCTCGATCAACGTCGATCCCGAGCTTGAACATTTCAGCGGCATCGTGCCTTGCGGCATCCGCGACCACGGTGTCACCAGCCTTGCGGATCTTGGCCGGCGGGTTCCGATGGCCGAGGTTGACGCGGCGCTGATGCGCCAATTCGGGTTGATCTTTGAGGCCGGGGGGCAAAAGGCCGGGATTCAGGCCGCCGGGTCGCCGGGCTCAGGCGCGCCGGATTCGGGAGCAACCAGACGGCGGTAAAGGTGCCATGTCGCGTGCCCCAGCACCGGCAAGACCACCAGCAGGCCCAGAAAATAGGGCAGCATGGCCAAGAGTGTCAGCCCGCCGACCAGCGCCGCCCAGCACAGCATCACCAACGGGTTTCGGGTGACTGCCTGCACGCTGACAATCATGCCGGTGACGAAATCGATCTCGCGGTCCACCAGCAGCGGGATCGACACCACGCTGAGAGCAAACAGCAGAAACGCCAACACGCCGCCCACGGCCGACCCGACGGCCAGCATCTCCAGCCCCTTGGCGGTCAGCAGGAAATCATAAGAGCTGGAGCTATTGGTGATCGAACCCAGCCCGAAAAACAACGCAAAGACCAGATGTGCCAAAAAGAACCAGATGCCGAAAAAGAAGGTCACGACAAAGGCGATCGAGGGGATCTGGCGGTCTTTCTGGCTAAAGATCCGGTGCAGCACCCGTGACCAGTCGGGCCGACCTCCGGTTTCGAACTGGTGGCTGACCTCGTAAAGGCCGACGACCACGAACGGGCCGATCAGCGGGAAGCCTACGGCCACCGGCAGGATCAGCCAGCTTGACTGCATCACCGTCAGTTGCAGATAGATGACGATTCCACCGACCACAAACAGCGCCGCAATCGCCAAACCGAACTGCGGGGCGCGGCGAAAATCGCGCCAGCCCTTGCCAAGGGCGTCGGCAAGGTCGCCAAAATGGATGTTCTGCACCTGCGGAAAAGAGCTGGCGCGGGGGGCATTGGGGGGCGCATTGCGGGGAGGCTCGGACCCTGCCGTTTCGGTTGCCGTCATTGCGGTCTCCTGTTGATTTGGGTGTTTCACCCTTTTTGTTTCCCTGAGTGGCACAGAGGCTTGCAATCGGCGGGCGCGAAATCAAGCAAAAATTGATTCGCCTCCGGATTTGCCCTTGAAACCGTCGAAAACCGCGAAAAGGACAAAAAATCGCGGTCCTGCGGCATATCAGTCTATTGAGAAGCGCCGGTCGGTCCGCTACCAAAAGCCAATGGCCTTGCGTATTCGAACCGGATTCGCAGGGGAGGGAAGAATGTGTCAGGAGAACAATAAATGGCAGACGCAGCCGTGCATACCCATGACGACCACGCGAAAAAGAGCTTTTTTACGCGCTGGTTCATGTCAACAAACCACAAGGATATCGGGATCCTTTATCTCTTTACCGCCGCGACGCTGGGCTTCGTTTCGGTCGTATTCACCGTTTACATGCGCATGGAGCTGATGAACCCGGGGGTTCAGTATTTCTGCGCGGAAGGGGCCCGCTTTATTGCCGACGCCTCGCGTGAATGTACGCCAAACGGGCATTTCTGGAACGTGATCATTACCGGCCACGGCATCCTGATGATGTTCTTTGTGGTCATTCCGGCGCTGTTTGGCGGCTTTGGCAACTATTTCATGCCGCTGATGATCGGGGCGCCGGATATGGCGTTTCCGCGGATGAACAACCTCAGCTACTGGATGTATGTCGCCGGGTCTTCGCTGGCGGTGATCTCGCTCTTGACGCCGGGTGGTGACGGGCAGCTTGGCTCGGGCGTCGGCTGGGTGCTTTATGCGCCGCTCAGTGTGCGCGAGGGCGGCATGTCGATGGATTTCGCGATCTTCGCGGTGCACCTGTCCGGGGCCAGCTCCATTCTGGGGGCGATCAACATGATCACCACCTTCCTGAACATGCGCGCGCCGGGCATGACCTTGCACAAGACGCCGCTGTTTCCGTGGTCGATCTTTGTTACCGCATTTCTGATCCTGCTGAGCCTGCCGGTTCTGGCGGGCGCCATCACCATGCTGCTGACGGACCGCAATTTTGGCACCACCTTCTTTGATCCCAACGGCGGCGGCGACCCGATCCTGTATCAGCACCTTCTGTGGTTCTTTGGCCACCCCGAGGTTTACATGATTATCGTGCCGGGCTTTGGCATCATCAGCCATGTGATCTCGACGTTCTCGAAAAAACCGATCTTTGGCTATCTGCCGATGGTTTATGCGATGGTGGCAATCGGGGCGCTGGGCTTTGTCGTCTGGGCGCACCACATGTACACGGTCGGCATGAGCCTGACGCAGCAGAGCTATTTCATGCTGGCGACGATGGTGATTGCGGTGCCCACAGGCATCAAGATCTTCAGCTGGATCGCCACCATGTGGGGGGGCTCGATCGAGCTGAAAACCCCGATGCTGTTCGCTTTCGGGTTTCTGTTCCTGTTCACCGTTGGCGGTGTCACCGGAATCGTGCTCAGTCAGGCGCCCATCGACCGGATCTATCACGACACCTATTATGTGGTCGCGCATTTCCACTATGTGATGAGCCTTGGCGCGGTGTTCTGCATCTTTGCCGGCATCTACTACTGGATCGGCAAGATGTCCGGGCGGCAATACCCGGAATGGGCCGGCAAGCTGCACTTCTTCACCTTCTTCATCGGGGCCAACCTGACCTTTTTCCCGCAGCACTTCTTGGGACGTCAGGGCATGCCGCGGCGCTATATCGACTATCCGGTCGAGTTTGCCTACTGGAACCACCTGTCCTCGATTGGCGCGTTCATCTCGTTTGCTTCCTTCGTGTTCTTTATCGGCATCGTGTTCTACACGCTGAAATTCGGCAAGCGCGTGACTGAGAACTCGTATTGGGGTGAATATGCGGACTCGCTGGAGTGGACGGTCTCCTCGCCGCCCCCCGAGCATACGTTCGAGACCCTGCCGACCCCCGACATGTGGGACAAAGCGCACCACTAGGATGCCGGCAATCTGGACGACACCAAATGAGGCCCCGGCGCAAACCGGGGCCTTTTCCATGACCAACGCCGCGCTTGGCGCCGCAAGGCCCGAGGGCGTGCCGCTGGCCAGCGTCATTCTGCGCCCCAGCCGCTCGTTGCCCCGCCGCGGGTTTGCATGGCTGTTGCTGATCACCTGGGCCCTTCTGCTGCTGCCGCTGATCCCGCTTCTGGGCACCGCCGCGCTGTGGGTCATGCTGCCGTTTCTGCTGGCGGTGTTGCTGGCTTTGTGGCTGTCGTTCGAGCGCAGCTATCGTGATGGCGAGCTCTGCGAAGAGCTGATCCTCTGGCCCGAGATGATCCATGTGCACCGCCACAACCCGCGCGCCGCCGCACAAAGCTGGCAGGCCAGCCCCTATTGGACGCGCCTGAAGCTGACCCCCGAGGGCGGACCGGTCGAGAACTATCTGACCCTCAGGGGGAATGGCCGCGAGATCGAGCTGGGCGCCTTTCTCAGCCCCGAGGAGCGGGCCGACCTCTATGACAGGCTGGGGGACGAACTGGCCCGCGCCCGCGCACCCGTCCATCCCGCACCACAGTAAGCTTTCCTGTCGGCCATCCTTGTATTATCATCGCCGTCGCTATCTTAATAAACCGGAGGTGTGGGCGTGAAACGAATTTTTGTCCCTTTGATGCTGGCAAGCGGGCTGGCGGCCCCGGCCCATGCAGGGGATTTCTCGTTTACCTTTGACTGGAGCGGTCTCAAGCTCTGCAATTCGGGGTACCCCAACCGGGTCACGAACCCGCCATTCGCGCTGAAAAACGTTCCCAAAGGCACCAAATTCATCCGCTTTCGCCTGCAGGACAAGGACGCACCGATGTATGAGCACGGCGGCGGCATCGTTGCCTATTCGGGCCAGAAGCGGATAAAACCGGGGGCGTTCAGCTATGAAAGCCCCTGCCCACCGTTTGGCCACCACCGCTATCAATGGACGGCAATCGCCAGCAAATCGCGCCGGGGAGGCCGTCTGGCGACCGCGCGGGCCGAAACCGTTTACCCCTGAGCGTCAGAACCACCGCTGCGCGCCATTTCCGTATGCCGTCGTTTACGCCGTCATGCGCCGGCCCGACCTCGGCCCTCAGCCCAGCCGCGCCTTGATCTTGGCCCCGGCCTTGCCGAAATCCATCTGGCCGGCGTATTTCCCCTTTAGCGTTGCCATGATCCGCCCCATGTCGCGGATGGTGCTGGCGCCGACCTCGTCAATGGCTGTGGCGATGGCGGCATCAATCTCGGCGTCGCTCAGCTGGCGGGGTAGAAATTCCTCGATCACCGGAATTTCGGCCCGTTCCTTTTCGGCCAGCTCCAGACGTCCGGCCTGCTCGTAGGTGCTGGCGGATTCCTGACGTTGCTTGATCATCTTGGCCAGAATCGACAGGATCACCTCGTCCGATACACCGCCGTCCTGCCCTTCGCTGCGGGCCGCGATGTCCTTGTCCTTGATTGCAGCGCTGATCAGGCGCAGGGTGGACAGGCGCGCCGCATCCTTGGCTTTCATGGCCTCTTTGAGGCTTGATTTGATTCGTTCGCGCATCCGCAATGCCTTTCCCGGTTGCCGCCGCCGTTTGAAAGCCTCACAATACCCTGACTCACGGCCTTAGACAACTGTGACGATTTTGCGCAAAGCTCTGAAATTGCTGGGTTTTGCAAATTTCTTGCGGGGTTGACCAAATTCGGCGTTCCCCGTAGTGTCGCGCCAATTCAGCCGCCATGAGCCCGCCGATGTCCCCTGTCTCAAAATCCGTGAAATCCGTTACGAAACCAACGGCTTGTGTTGTTCTGGCCGATGGAACGGTGTTCTATGGTCAGGGCTTTGGCGCCACCGGAACGGCCGAGGCCGAGCTTTGCTTTAATACCGCGATGACCGGCTATCAGGAGATCATGACCGACCCCTCCTATGCCGGGCAGGTGGTGACCTTTACATTTCCGCATATCGGCAATACCGGCACGACCCCCGAGGATGACGAAGCCGCGCGGCCCGTGGCGCGGGGCATGATCGTCAAATGGTCCCCCGGTGAGCCCTCGAACTGGCGCGCGGTTCAGCCGCTGTCGGACTGGCTGCACCAGAACGGGCGCATCGGTGTTGGCGGCGTCGATACCCGCCGCCTGACCCGCGCCATCCGCCAGCAGGGGGCGCCGCATGTAGCGCTGGCCTTTGACCCTGAGGGGGATTTCGATCTGGCGGCGCTGGTGGCGCGCGCCCGTGCCTTTGGTGGCCTCGAAGGGCTGGATCTGGCGCGCGAGGTGACTTGCCGCCAGTCCTATCGCTGGGACGAAATGCGCTGGGCGTGGCCCAAGGGCTATAGCCGCCGCAGTGCTCCGGGGCACAAGGTGGTGGCGATTGACTATGGCGCCAAGCGCAATATCCTGCGCTGTCTCGCGTCGGCGGGTTGCGATGTCACCGTTCTGCCTGCCACCGCCAGCGCCGACGAGGTTCTGGCGCATCACCCCGAGGGGGTGTTCCTGTCCAACGGTCCCGGCGATCCGGCGGCCACCGGTGCCTATGCGGTGCCGATGATCCAGGAATTGCTGCGCCACGAGGATCTGCCGATTTTCGGCATCTGCCTTGGCCACCAGATGCTGGCGCTGGCGCTGGGCGGGCGGACGCTGAAGATGAACCACGGCCACCACGGCGCCAACCACCCGGTGAAAGAGATCGAAACCGGCAAGGTCGAGATCACCTCGATGAACCACGGCTTTGCGGTGGATGCGGACAGCCTGCCGACGGGGGTGACCGAGACCCATGTGTCGCTGTTTGACGGCTCGAACTGCGGCATCCGCCTTGAGGGGCGGCCGGTGTTTTCAGTGCAGCAACACCCCGAGGCCAGCCCCGGACCACAGGACAGCACCTATCTGTTCACCCGTTTTGTTGCGTTGATGAAACAACGTGAACGGGTAAGTAAAGCATCTATAGACCGTTAATGGTGCGTTAACTTTCCTTCGTCATTGCTAAAGCCGAGTGTTCTCAACCCGGTGTGCCAATGAGCGTCCATGCCCTGAAATTCCGCGATCCGCCGCGCTGGTCCGAGGGCCGCTTGCAGGGCGACGGGTTGGGACCGACGCTGCGGCTGGGGCAGATCCTCTGCATCCGGGACAAGCTGTCGCCACACGACCTGATCCGTGCTCTGGCGACGCAGGCGCGCGAAAACGTGCCCCTCGGGGCCATTCTCAGGGTCAGCGGTCTGGTCTCGGAACGCGATCTGCTTGACGCGCTCTCGCAACAGGCGGGCCTGCCGATCCTCGATCTCGACCATTTCCCGCCCGAGGCGGAGGTCCTGCAGCAGGTCTCGCCGCTGTTGTGCCTGAAATTCACCGCTCTGCCGGTGCGCCGCCACCGCGACGGAATCCTTGTCGTGCTGTCCAACCCCTCGGTCATCTCTGATCTGGTCAAGGCCCTTCCCGACACGATTGGCCCGCTCTATTTCGCGCTGGCCTCCGATGCGATGATCGAGCGCCACATCGCCGCGCAGTTTGCCCGTGACCTGTCGCGGCGCGCCGATCTGAAATGCCCGACGCAATACTCGTGCCGGGACTGGGCGCGCCCGGTGGGACGGCGCACGCTGGTTGCCGCGGTGCTGGCGACGGTCTCGGTGGTTCTGACTTTTCCCATTGCCGCCATGTGGATGCTTTACGGCTGGATCATGCTGAACCTTGCCGCGATGGGGCTGCTGCGCCTGACCGCACTGGTGCAGCGCGTGGCCGAGATCGCACAGCGGAGCCCTCGCGCGCCCATGCCGACAAAGGGCGGGCGCTCGCCCAAGGTCACGGTTCTGGTGCCGGTGTTCAAGGAAGACGCCGTTCTTGCGCGCCTGATCCGTCGCCTTTCCGCGATCACCTATCCCAAGGAGCTTTTGGATATTTGTCTGGTGCTGGAGGAGGGCGACGAGCAGACCCACGCGGCGCTGGCCAAGATCGACCTGCCGCTGTGGATGCGGGCAGTGACGGCGCCGAAGTCGGGGATCAAGACCAAACCCCGGGCGATGAATTACGCGCTGGATTTCTGCCATGGCGAGATCATCGGCATTTACGACGCCGAGGACGCGCCGGAGCCGGACCAAATCGACCGGATCGTGCGTAAATTCAGCGAAAGCGGCCCCGAGGTTGCCTGCGTGCAGGCCTATCTCGACTATTACAACCCGCATGAAAACTGGCTGTCGCGCTGCTTTACCATCGAATACGCGATCTGGTTTCGGGTGATCCTGCAAGCGGTCGAGCATCTGCGCCTGCCGGTGCCGCTGGGGGGGACCAGCGTATTTTTTCGCCGCGAGGCGCTGGAACGGCTGGGGGGCTGGGATGCCCATAATGTGACCGAGGATGCCGACCTCGGGATGCGGCTGGCCCGGCTGGGCTATCGCTGTGCGTTCGAGCCCTCGACCACCCACGAAGAGGCGAACTGCCACGCGCTGCCGTGGGTCAAACAGCGCTCACGCTGGCTCAAGGGCTACGCGATGACCTGGATCACCCACATGCGCCACCCGCTGACCCTCTGGCGCGAAATGGGGGCCAAGGGATTTCTGACCTTTCAGGTTATCCTTCTGGGAACGCTGTCGAATTTCCTGCTGGCCCCGGCGATCTGGTCGTTCTGGCTGGTCGGTTTTGGCTATACGCCGTTCATTTACACGCTGCTGCCCGGGGCCGCTTGGCGGCTGCTGGGGGTGATGTTTGTCAGCGCTGAATCGATCCAGCTGGTGCTGGGATTGCTGGCCACCTCGGCCACCGGGCACAAGGGGTTGAAACTCTGGGTGCCAACGATGATGTTCTATTGGCCGCTCGGCTCATTGGCGGCCTTCAAGGCGATCTACGAGGTTCTGACGGCGCCATTTTACTGGGACAAGACGCGCCACGGTGTCAGTAAGGCCACCCCGCCCGAGGACGCCGCCTGACGATTCGACAAATGATCGAGACACGCGCATCACCAAAAATTCGAGAGGATTAAAGGCGCTGCAGGGTTTTGGCGATTCAGTCTTTTGTCGAAATGCTTTAGCGCTCGGGGCCCTCATGCGTGCCAATCTCGCCGGCGTCGATCTTCAGACGGGTCTCAAAGGCGTAGGACAGGTGCTTTTTCAGCGCTTCCGACGCCTCGGCTCCACGCCCCTCCGAGATCGCCGTGACGATGGCCTTGTGTTCGTTCAGGGCCTGCACCCCGCGCCCGTCCGCAGCCAGCGAGGTCGTCGCCAGCAGCGCCATCGAGCGGTGCACCAGCTCCAGTTGGTCGATCAGATAGCGGTTGTGGCTGGCCAGATGCAGCTGCTTGTGAAAGCGCCGGTTGGCTTGTGCCAGCTTGCCGGGATCATCCACCAGCCCCAGATCGTGCTCGACCATGCCCACCAACACCCGCACCTCTTCGGGGGTGGCGTGCTGCGCGGCCAGACGGGCGGCCAGCCCCTCCAGCTCGGCGCGCACGATATAAAGGTCGGCCAGTTGCCCGTGGTCCAGAGAGGCAACGATCAGGCTGCGCCCGGTGCGGGTCAGCATCGACTGGGTTTCCAGGCGTTGCAAGGCCTCGCGGATTGGCGTGCGGGACATGCCGAAACGCTCGGCCAGATCGCTTTCCACCAGACGGTCTCCGGGCGCATATACCCCGGTATCGATCGCCTCCAGAATCAGATCATAGGCGTCCTTTTGTGCCTCTTTCGTGCTGGCCATCACTGCCTCCGTATACCATTGTTCACAAGGTATAGCCAGAGCACCCCCGCGATCAAGCCATTGCACCTGCGACATTGACGGAATAGGGCATGGTCATGCTGAACCGATCCTTTTCTCATGTGCGGGTCTGGGTCTTTGATCTGGACAACACGCTTTACCCGCCCTCGGCCAATCTGTTTGCCGAGATCGAAGTCAGGATGACGCGTTATGTCATGCAGGCGCTTGGCGTCGATCGGCCCCGCGCCGATCTCCTGCGCCGGGACTATTGGCGGCGCTACGGCACGACGCTGGCGGGACTGATGCGCGAGCATGGCGTTTCGCCGGGCCCCTATCTGGATGAGGTCCACGATATCGACCTGAGCGGGCTCAGGCCCGATCCCGCCCTTGCTCAGGCGATCCGGGATTTGCCGGGGCGCAAGATCGTCTATACCAACGGCCCGCGCAGCCACGCCCAGCGCGTCACCGCCGCGCGCGGTCTTGGCGGGGTGTTCGATGCGCTCTACGGGGTTGAAGAGGCCAATTTCCTGCCCAAGCCCGAGCGCGCCGCCTTTCAGCGGATTTTTGCGCTGGACGGCCTGCAACCGGCGACGGCGGCGATGTTCGAGGATGACTCGCGCAACCTTCTGATCCCGCATGAAATGGGCATGAAGACTGTTCATGTCAGCGCCCGCCCGCCGACGCAGGATGCGCATGTGCATCACCACACCAGCGATCTTGCCGCTTTTCTGGGCCATCTGGCGCCGGTGCGTCCCTGATCTCAAAAAACCTGCCGTTTGGCGGGAAATATGCCCGTCCGGCCTGTTGCGCGCACCCGTTTCACGTTAGGATAGCCGCATGAGCCTGTTGAAAACCGATATTCTGATTTCCGGCGGCGGCGTTGCCGGGTTGACTGCGGCGGCGGCCTTTGGGACCGCGGGGTTTCAGGTGGTTTGCGTCGATCCCGCACCGCCGGTCACGCAGCCGGATGCGGCGGGCTCGGACCTCAGGACCACGGCGTTTCTGCAGCCCTCGCGCCGACTGCTTGCGCGCGCCGGTCTGTGGGATGCGCTTGCCCCGCACGCCGCCGCGCTTGAGATCATGCGCATCGTGGACGCCGGAGGCAACAGCGCCACGGCGCGGGACATCGCCGATTTCAACGCCGCGGAATTGTCCGATGAGCCTTTTGGCTGGAACCTGCCGAACTGGTTGCTCCGGCGCGAGATGCTGGCGCGTCTGGCGGCGCTTGAGACGGTTCGTTTTCTGCCGGGAATCGCCACCGGGCAGGTGATCACCCGCGAGGGCGACGCACGGGTTCTGCTGTCGGATGGGCGTATGGCGGTGGCCCGGCTTCTGATTGCGGCAGATGGGCGAAACTCCAACATCCGGCGGCAGTTGGGGATTGGTGTGCGCACCTGGCGTTATGGACAAAAGGCGCTGGTCTTTGCGGTTGGGCATCCGGTGCCGCACCAGAATGTCTCGACCGAAATTCACCGCACCGGTGGGCCGTTTACGCTGGTGCCGCTTCCCGATCTTGACGGCCAGCCCCGCTCGGCGGTGGTGTGGATGGAGCGTGGGCCGCGGATCAAGGCGCTGCAGGCGCTACCGCAAGAGGCCTTTGAGGCCGAGATTTTCCAGCGTTCCGCCGGTCTTTTCGGGCCGATGCGCCTGCTCAGCCGCCGCGATGTCTGGCCGATTATCAGCCAACACGCCCAATCATTGACCGCTCAGCGTACCGCCTTGATCGCCGAAGCCGCCCATGTGGTCCCGCCGATCGGCGCGCAGGGTCTGAACATGAGCCTTGCAGACATGACCTGCCTTCTGGATCTGGCCCAAGAGTCTCCGGCGACATTGGGCAGTGCTGCCATGCTGGAGAAATTCCAGCGCGGGAGGATGCGCGACATTCGCACCCGCGTTGCCGGGATTGACCTGCTCAACCGCGCCTCGATGGCTGAAAACCCGATGCTGCGCGACCTGCGCCGCTATGGGTTGAAGACGCTGCACGACGTCGCCCCCCTACGCAAGACCATAATGCGCGCGGGGCTGGGCGCGACCTGAACGTCAACCGTCCCGCCCGCGCTGTCCCGCCCGCTCAGCGCTCAGAGCGCCGCGTCCAGCGCTGCCTTGATCCGCGCTACCGTGCCCGGCACGTCCTTCAGCTTGTCCAGCCCGAACAACCCCAGTCGAAAGCTGCTGTAGCTGGCCGGCTCATCGCACATCAACGGCACTCCGGCGGCGATCTGCACCCCGGCCGCGGCGAATTTGCTGCCGTTCTGCACCCCCGGATCGTTGGTATAGCTGACCACCACCCCCGGCGCGCCAAACCCCTCGGCGGCCACCGATTTCAGGCCGCGTTCGGCAAGCAGGGCGCGTACGCTCCGGCCCAGCTCCCATTGCGCGGCGCGGGCGTTTTCAAACCCCCAGTCGCGGGTTTCTTGCATGACGTCACGCAAATGTTTCAACGCATCGGTCGGCATCGTGGCGTGATAGGCGTGTCCGCCGGCCTCATAGGCCTGCATGATCGACAGCCATTTCTTCAGATCCAGCGCAAAGCTGCTGGACTGACGCGCCTCCACGCGTGCCTTTGCCGCGTCGTTCAGCATCACCATCCCGGCCGAGGGCGAGGCGCTCCAGCCCTTTTGCGGCGCCGAGATCAGGACATCGACCCCGACCGCCTTCATGTCCACCCAGGCGGCGCCCGAGGCAATGCAGTCCAGCACGAACAGGCCACCCGCCGCGTGTGTCGCCTCGGCCACCGTCTGCAGGTAATCGTCCGGCAGGATCATGCCGCTGGCGGTCTCAACATGTGGGGCGAACACCACCGCCGGCGCCTCTGCGTGGATGCGCGTCGCGACCTCGCCAATCGGTGCCGGGGCAAAGGGTGCCTCTGGCTCGTTTCCGCTCTGCCGGGCCATCAGGACCTCGTGACTGGCGGGAATGGCGCCGGCGTCAAAGATCTGGCTCCAGCGATACGAGAAAAAACCGTTGCGGATCACCAGCGCCTTTTCGCCGCCGACCAGTTGGCGCGCCACCGATTCCATCGCATAGGTGCCGCCGCCGGGAACCAGCGCCACCGCATCGGCGTTGTAAACCTCTTTCAGGATTGTCGAGATGTCGCGCATCACCTCCTGAAAGCGCCGGGACATGTGGTTCAGCGAACGGTCGGTGAACACAACCGAGAATTCCTGCAGACCATCCGGGTCGATATCGGGCAACAATGCGGGCATGGGGCATCCTTTCAACTGACAGGTTTGCTCCCTGCATAGGACGCTCGTGGCGCGCAGGCAAGACGCGTTCAGACGCCGATCGGTCCGGGGCGGCGCTCTTCGCTCAACAACACGTTGCTTTCAACATCGCCAACCCCCGGCAGAGGCATGATCCGACGGCGCAGAACGCGCTCGAAATCCGGCAGATCGCGGGCCACGACCCGCAGGCGGTAATCATAGCGTCCCAAGACATGCTGCACCAGTTGCACTTCGGGGATGGCCGAGACGGCACGCTCGAAATCGTCCAGACTGACATGCCCGCGCCCGGCCAGCTTGACGCCCAGAAACACCGTTACGCCAAACCCCAGCGCTGCCTTGTTCAGCCGCACCTTGCGGGCGCGCAAAACCCCCGCTTCCTCCAGTCGCCGCACCCGCCGCCACGTGGCCGGCTGCGACAGACCCAGCGCCCGCCCCAACGCTCCAGCACTGGCGCGCCCGTCCAATTGCAGGGCCGCCAGGAGGCGCCGGTCAAGATCGTCCAGATCGGTCACAGCGCCAGACTTTCGCTGTTCTTGACATTCGCCACCATCATCAGCGCCTCGATATCGGCGATATGGGGCAGGGTCAGGATGCTGGCGCGGTAGAGCTGCTGATAATGGGCCATGTCCCGGGCCAGCAGGTTCAGGCGCACATCGACCCGCCCCAGAAAGGTCTGGATCTCGAACACCTGCGGGATTTTCCGCGCCGCGGCAATGAACGCATCAAAGGCATCGGGATAGGTCTTGTCCAGCGTCACCCGCAGCGAGACCTCGACCGAATAGCCCAGCGCGCGCCAGTCGATGACGATCCCATAGCCGTCGATAATCCCGTCACGCTCCAGCCGGGCCAGACGGCGTGAGACCGTGGCCGTGGTCATCCCCGCGCGCGCCGCCAGCGCGCCAATGTTCAGGGTATCGCTGGCCTGCAACTGGCGCAACAGGCGTCTATCCTGATCGTCAAGCATGAATGAAAAATACCATAGTTAACTAGATCACGAATGAAGTTCATCTTCTTTGCAAAAAATACTCAAATTATGCAACCATAATCTGTCATTCCCGTCTTATCTTTGCGTCGGTATCTCACCCCAATCAAAAGGAAACATCATGCGCGTATTTTATGACCGCGACTGTGACATCAACCTGATCAAGGGCATGAAGGTGGCCATTCTCGGCTATGGCAGCCAGGGCCACGCCCACGCCCAGAACCTGCGGGACAGCGGCTGCGAAAACGTCGCCGTGGCGCTGCGCGAGGGCAGCCCCAGCGCCAAAAAGGCCGAGGCCGCCGGCCTGACCGTCATGGGCATCAGTGAGGCCGCCGCGTGGTGCGACCTGATCATGTTCACCATGCCCGATGAATTGCAGGCCGACACCTACAAGAAATACGTCCACGACAATCTTCGCGAGGGCGCCGCGATTGCCTTTGCCCACGGGCTCAACATCCATTTCGGCCTGATCGAGCCAAAACCCGGCGTCGATGTCATCATGATGGCCCCCAAAGGGCCCGGTCACACCGTGCGCGGCGAATTCGTCAAGGGCGGCGGCGTGCCCTGCCTTGTTGCAGTTGAACAGGACGCATCTGGCAAGGCAATGGAGATCGGCCTTTCCTATTGCTCGGGCATCGGCGGCGGCCGCTCGGGCATCATCGAGACCACCTTCCGGCAGGAATGCGAGACCGACCTCTTTGGCGAACAGGCGGTTTTGTGCGGCGGCTTGGTCGAGCTGATCCGCATGGGTTTTGAAACCCTCGTCGAAGCGGGTTATGAGCCCGAGATGGCCTATTTTGAGTGTCTCCACGAGGTCAAGCTGATCGTCGATCTGATCTATGAAGGCGGCATCGCCAACATGAATTACTCGATCTCCAACACGGCGGAATATGGCGAATATGTCTCGGGGCCACGGGTGCTGCCCTATGCCGAAACCAAGGCGCGGATGCGCGCGGTTCTGGACGACATCCAGAATGGCAAGTTCGTCAGCAATTTCATGCAGGAAAACGCCGTCGGTCAGCCCTATTTCAAGGCCACGCGGCGTATCAATGACGAGCACCAGATCGAAAAGGTCGGCAAGACCCTGCGCGACATGATGCCGTGGATCTCTGCTGGCAAGCTGGTGGACCACGACAAGAATTGAGGCCAGACGAAAACCGCGCGCCCCCCGCAGGCAAGGCCACGAGGGGCGCGCTTTACGAGGCCTGAAGCACCCGAAAACGGTGTTTTGCCGCACTTGCCAGCTCGCCGTCTTGCGAGCGCATGGCGATGGACATCAACAGGTCCTGATCCACGATCTCGATTATCTTGGCCTTCAACACCCGGATCGCGCCCTGTTGTTCCAGATGGCGCAGGCCGCGGCTGATGGTTTCCGGCTGGATTCCCAAATAATCCGCCAGATCGACCTGCCGGAAGGGCAGGCGAAAGATTGGTCCTCGTGTTGTGTCGGGGTTGGTGCTGTGCAGGCGGCGAAATTCGCAGATGAACCAGGCCAGACGCTCGGGGGCGCGTTTTTTCGACAGCTCGGCCACCTGCTCGATCATGCGGAAGGTCTGGGATTGCAGGCTCTCCCAAGCGATTCTCCGCGCGTCCTTGCACGAGGCCATGATCTCATCGAACATGCTGGGCGACAGATAGCAAACCTTGGTCTCGGTCAACGCCGTCAGATCCGAGCACATGCGCGCCGGCGCGCCTCGCAGATCGACAATGTCGCCGGCGACGAAAAACGCCGCGATCGAGCCATTGCCGTTGCTCTGGAACCGCTTGACGCCGATGATCCCATCGGCAATTCCGATGATTGGCCACATCTCCAATGCGGTCTCCGAGATCGTCTCGCCGATTTTCAGGCTGCGGGGGCGCGACAGCTCAGACAGCGCCACCAGCGATTCGGTTGGCAGAACGGAACAGAAAAACCCCGTTCGACAATAAAGGGCACAGCCCCGGCAGCTTTTGGGGATTTCCGGCATTTTCTTTTTACGTCTCTTCCTGTTTCACCCCACAGTAAGACGAGACCGGGGGGTCGCTTTGATCTCGATCAAGGAATCCTGTTTGCCTTGCATGAAAGGGGAGGGGGCAGGAGGGCAGATGCGTCGAATTCTGATATTTCTGGCTGGAAACTACCGCAGCGCCGCCTCGATATTGCCGCCGTCTACGGTCATCACATGGGCGGTGGTGCGCTCGGCCTCGGCCAGCGCCACAAAAGCCTCGGCAACATGGCGCGCCTCGACCTCGCGGCGGATCAGATTGCCCGCCATATAGGTGCCCTCGTCGATCCCGCGGGCCTTGGCGCGCTCGCGGATAAAGGCATCATCCAGCAACCCCGAGCGGATCCGGTCGGCGTTGACCCCGTTGACCCGAACCCCCTTGGGACCCAGTTCCAGCGCCAGCTGCCGCAGCAGAAAAAAGGTGGCAGCCTTGGGCAGGCCATAGGCGCCAAACCCCTTGCCCGGATTGACCGCCTGCTTGGAGACATTGAACAGGATCTGCCCGCCGTGGCCCTGCGCCAGAAACACCCGGGCCGCCGCCTTGGCGAATGTCTGATGGGCAAAAAAGTTCAGCTCGAAACTCTTGCGCAACAGCTGATCGTCAAGATCGGCCATCTCTCCGGTCCATGCGGCACCGGCGTTTGACAGCAGAATATCCAGCCCCCCGAATCGCGCCACCGCGGCCCCGATCGCGCGCGCCGCCGCCCCCGGTGCGGTGATGTCCAGCGCCAGCCCGTCATGCCCCGGCCCCAGCACTTCAAGGGCCCGCGCCAAGGCCGCCTCCTGAAGATCGACAACAAAGACATTCGCCCCCCGGGCGGCAAAGGCCGCCGCACTGGCCAGACCGATCGCGCCGCCGCCGCCGGTGACCAGAACCACGCGCCCGGCAAATTTCGGCGCCGGTTTGGCCCCCAGCTTGGCCTGCTCCAGCGCCCAGTATTCCATGTCGAACAGATCGGCCTCGGCCAGCGGGCGAAAGCCGCCGCAATCTTCGCCAAGGGTCATCGCCAGCATGTTTTCTTCGCCCATGTCCGCCGCGATTGCCGCGGCCGTTGCATCCCGACCAACCCCAATCAGCCCCAGACCGTCCAGCCAGATCACACCGGGCAGTGGCGCCAACATCTGCAAATCGCGCTCATGACGCGCCCTGTTGCGTTGAAAACAGGCGGTGTAGTCGGCCACATAGGTCGAGATCGCCACCGTCAGCGCACCTTTTCCTGCGGCCATATCCGGGCTGCGCAAAACCAGCGGCAGGTTCTTGATGCGGATGGCATGATCGGGGGTTGCCACCCCGCGCCCGGCCAGCTCCACCATATCGGAGCGGGCCAGAAATTCACGGACATTCGGCCCCGTACGCAGATCGAGGATCGGCATGGGGGCATCCCTATCGGCGCTGAATTCCGCCTGCGCGTCGCCCAGTGCGCCGCGCAGCAGAGGCAGCAGCTCTTGCGCCTGTTGAGGCGGGGCCGGGCGTTTTTCGCAGCGCGCCGCCGGCCATCCTCCGCGGCGTTTTTGGAACCAGTCGATCACCATGTTGGTGTGTTCGATAATTCTCTCGTAACCTTGCCGCGCGCTGGCGCCAAAGGCAAAATGGCCGTGGTTCAGCAGGATTAGCCCCTCGACATCGGGGTTGGCCTCAAAGACCTTGGCAGCGGCCTTGCCCAGCGCAAAGCCCGGCTTGAAAAACGGCACCACCGCCATGCGCGGGCCAAAAATCTCGGCAACCGCCGCCGCCGCATCCGGCAGATCGGCCAGCGCCAGCATCACTGTCGCGTGGGTGTGGTTGATAAAGCGGTGTGGTAAAAATGCGTGCAGCAGCGTTTCAACCGAAGGGTCAGGCGCGCGCGCATCCAGCATCGCCCCGCGCAACGTGTTATACATATCTGCATCCGAAAGGGCGTCGAGCCTGCGCAGTTCCAGCAACCGCTCAAGACGCAATGCAGGCATATGCGCCGTATCCATATCCGCCAGATCGCAGCCGCTGCCCTTGACGCGCAAGACATTGATATCGCGCCCAAATATATCCTTTTGCACGAGTTTGACCGAGCTGTTCCCGCCGCCATACTGCACCAGCGCCCGGTCCGCGCCGATCAGGCGTGTGGCGTAAACCTGCAGCGCCAGATCGCGCGCGGCGCTGACATCTGGCGCCGCATCCGCGGCTTTGGTCGCCGCTTCGTCATCCCATCGGTTTGCGATCATCGCCTGTCACTCCCCCGTTGATCCCCAGTCTCATTTGTGCCTTTGCCGCCGGACCTTCTGCCGTTACCATGGTCCGGATCGGGGGGCGGATCGGGCCCCGGGTGTCGCGGAACAGTTCTTTTGACAATTGTCAGCGCATAGTGTCAAATATATAAAAGGAGAGAGAATGGCAACCAAAACCGGCGCATTCGGCCATGGAAAGACCCGCCGCCGTCCGGCAGGGCAGGTCAGCGGCGAGAGCATCGTGATCGAGGCCGCGTGGCTTTATTACCACGACGGGCTGAACCAGACCGAGATCGCCGCCCGCCTCGGCGTGTCGCGTGCTACGGTTGTCAACTATTTGCAGGACGCCAAAGAGCGCGGCTTTATCCGCATCAGCCTGGCCCCCAGCGCCTTTTCCACCCATCGGATCGCCGAGGCGCTGCGGGAAAAATTTGGCCTCAGGGCTGCCTATGTGGTGCCTGACGGGACCGGCGGCGCCGAGCAGCGCTTTTTTCGTGTCGCCCGCGGGGCGGCCGAGTGGCTGCCCAGCCTGCTGCAACCCGGAGACCGTCTTGGCGTGGCCTGGGGGCGCACCGTTTACGAGGTGGCCGAGGCGATGGCGCAGGCGCGCACCGAAAATGTCAGCGTCTCGCAACTGGTCGGCTCGATGGCCACGCCCTATGGCTTTACCGCCGAGATCTGCTCGGCCCATATGGCCAGCCGCCTCGGGGCGAAATGCATCAACCTTTATGCCCCGGCAATCCTCAGCGACCCGGAACTGGCCCAACGCCTGCGCGCCGAGCCGATCATCCATGCCCAGATCGAGGCCCTCAGCCATTGCAACAAGGCGATCTTTGCCGCCGGATCGTGCAACCACGAAAGCCATATCGTCGGCAGCGGCATCGCCAGCCATCAGGATCTGGACTGGTACGTCAGCCACGGCGCGAGGGGGGTTCTGTGCGGGCGCTTTATCGATCGCAACGGGCGCGCTGTCCCTGGCGCGCTGGACGACCGGATGATCGGGGTCGAGCTGGACAATCTGCTGAATCTCGACATGGGAATGCTGGTTTCGGAGGGCCCGGACAAGGTCGTGCCCATGCTGGCTGCGATTGCTGGCGGGTACGTCACCCATCTGGTGACTAGCAACACCACGGCCGAGGCGCTGCTTCGCGCAGGTTAGGGCCTAGACCCTGCGCCCGCCAAATATGCGGAATCAAAAGGCCAGACCGGGTTTTTATTGAGTATTTTTGCAAAAAAGACAGATCCCCGGGCGCTCTGCTGCCGCTTCGTGGGTGTTCCCCCTCAAGAGCCGTCTCGCACCAGCCACGCCGCCGCCCGGATCACGTCACCATAGGCCCGCGCCCGCCGCCGGTTCTCTTCTATTGCGTCTTTGCGCGCGGCGTAATCCTCGGCGCTGAGGGACTTGGCGGCCGCCACAATCTGGGCCAGCGTCGTGCAGACGATCATCCCGTCGGTGTTGAAATAATCGCCGATATCCGGCGCGCCCCAATAGATCGGAACCGTCCGGCACAAAAACGCGTCAATCACCTTTTCGGTTATATACCCGGTTTGGCGGCTGTTCTCGATCACCACCGAATAGCGATAGGGCGCCAGCCCTTCGGCCTTGTCCTCAAAGGCGCGATAGCCCCGCCCCATGACATCCACCGCGATCCGCTTTGCCGCAAGTGCGCGCACCGCCTTGTGGCGCAACCGATGCCCCGAAAGTCGCCGCTTGCGCGAGGCAATAAGCGACAGCATCCGCGTCTTTTCGCGCCCGTAATCGCGCTTTGGATCGACCCAGGCGTCGCCAAAGATCAGCTTTTGCCCGTTGGGCAGGGCCGCCAACAGGCGCGGATTGCAGGTCAGTATCCGGTAAAAGCGACGGTGCAGCAGGCGCGCCATCACCATCAGATGCCCATGCACCCCGGTTGGCTCGGCAATGGCCAGCGACAGGCGCGCAGAAAAGCCACGCCGCCGCCGTCCCAGTGACGGCGCAAACAACCAGCTGTCGGCAAAGGCGCAGACATGATCGTCGGGGCCAAGATCGCGAATGCAGGCGCCGGGGGGCAGGTCCGGCTCGCCCAGCGGCCACAGCAACGTCGTTAACGGAACCTCGGCCAGCGCCCCCGCGGGGCGAAAGCCAAACGGCACGACGCCCACCACCGGCTGGCGGGGCGCGGCCTCTTTTGGCTTTTGGCCTTGCGTTTCGGGCTGCATCTGCATCCTTGTGGCAAACCATCTTTTCCCGGCCAAGGCAAGGGCTGGCACCGGGTCATCGCCTGAAACCCTGCCACGCCCGGACTGTGCTCGCCCGCCGGGGGCGACACCCACCGCGCCACAGCCCAAACGCCCTGCAGCAGATGCTTGCTCTGACCTGCCGGGCAGGGCAATATGGGGCGACCCCGAGTCGGACCGGATGCCTTGACACCCGCGCAAAGGCACCCCACCTGTCTGACGTAAACGAAAAGGGCCGATGGCTGCCGGGTGGTCCGGGGCCGTGTCCTTTTGCCGACAAGGAAGTGATATGAACGACCCGAGCAGCACTATCTATCCCGTCCTGCCTCTGCGCGAAATCGTGGTTTTTCCCCACATGATCGTCCCGCTTTTTGTGGGACGCGACAAATCGGTTCGCGCCCTCGAAGAGGTTCTGGGCGATGACAAGGAGATCCTGCTCGCCGCCCAGATCGACCCCGCCGTGGACGCCCCCACGCCCGAGGGTATCTACAAGACCGGCGTCATCGCCAGCGTCCTGCAACTGCTAAAACTGCCCGACGGCACGGTTAAGGTTCTGGTCGAGGGACGCCGCCGGGTTCGCATCGCCAAATTCCTTGAAAACCCCGAGTTTTTCGAGGCCATCGCCGAGCCGCTGGACGATGTGTACGGCGATCCGGTGGCGCTGAAGGCGCTCAGCCGTTCGGTTGCCGAACAGTTCGAGCGTTACGCCCGCCTGAACAAGAACATCCCCGAAGAGGCGCTCAGCGCGATTGAGGAAACCGAGGGCGCGGCCAAGCTGGCCGACACCGTCTCGGGCCATCTCGGGGTGCCGGTCGAGGACAAGCAGAAGCTCCTTGAGACGCTCGACGTCGAGGCGCGGCTGGAACATATCCTCGGCCTGATGGAGGGCGAAATGTCCGTCCTCAAGGTCGAGAAAAAGATCAAGTCCCGGGTCAAGACCCAGATGGAACGCACCCAGCGCGAATATTATCTGAACGAACAGATGAAGGCGATCCAGCGCGAGCTGGGGGACGGCGACAACTCGGGGCAGGACGAGGCCGCCGAATACGAGGCCCGGATCAAGGAGACCAAGCTCAGCAAAGAGGCCCGCGAAAAGGCCGAGGGCGAGGTGAAAAAGCTGAAATCCATGTCTCCCATGTCCGCCGAAGCGACCGTCGTGCGCAATTATCTCGACTGGCTTCTGGCGATTCCGTGGGGCAAGAAAACCCGCATCAAAAAGGATCTGACCAAGGCGCAGACGGTGCTGGACAACGACCATTACGGGCTGGAAAAGGTCAAGGAACGCATCGTCGAATATCTTGCCGTCCAGCAGCGTTCATCAAAACTGCGCGGCCCGATCCTGTGCCTCGTCGGCCCGCCGGGCGTCGGCAAGACCAGCCTCGGGAAATCGGTCGCGCGGGCCACCGGGCGCGAGTTCATCCGCATCAGCCTTGGCGGGGTGCGCGACGAAAGCGAAATTCGCGGCCACCGGCGCACCTATATTGGCTCGATGCCGGGCAAGATCATCCAATCGATGAAAAAGGCTAAAACAGTCAATCCATTGATATTGTTGGATGAAATCGACAAGATGGGGCAGGATTTCCGCGGCGACCCGGCCAGTGCCATGCTGGAGGTACTGGACCCCGAGCAGAACTCGACCTTCACCGACCATTATCTCGAGGTGGAATATGACCTCTCGAACGTCATGTTCTTGACCACGGCGAACACCTACAACATGCCGGGACCGCTGTTGGACCGGATGGAGATTATCTCGCTGGCCGGCTATACCGAGGACGAAAAGCGCGAGATTGCGCTGCAATACCTGCTGCCAAAACAGCTGCAGGGCCACGGCCTGAAGGCGGGCGAATTCTCGCTTGATGGTGCCGCCCTGACCGAGATCATCCGCACCTACACCCGTGAAGCCGGGGTTCGCAACCTTGAACGCGAACTGGCCAAGCTCTGCCGCAAGGCGGTGACGCGGATCGTGCGCGACAAGGTCGAAAAGGTCGAGATCACACCGGACAACCTCGAAGAGTTCCTCGGCGTCAAGCGCTTTCGCTACGGTCTGGCCGAGGAAAAGGATGTCGTTGGCGTCGTCACCGGCCTCGCCTGGACCAGCGTTGGCGGCGAATTGCTGTCCATCGAGGCGCTGAAACTGCCCGGGCGCGGGCGGATGAAAACCACCGGCAAACTGGGCGACGTGATGAAGGAAAGCATCGATGCCGCCAGTTCCTATGTGCGCTCGATTGCCACTGAAATCGGGGTCAAACCGCCGAAATTCGAAAAGATCGACATCCACGTCCACGTCCCCGAAGGCGCAACGCCAAAGGACGGCCCCAGCGCCGGCGTGGCGATGGTCACCTCGATCGTTTCAGTGATGACCGGCATCGCCGTCAAAAAGGACATCGCCATGACCGGCGAGGTCACCTTGCGCGGCAATGTGCTGCCCATCGGCGGGCTCAAGGAAAAACTGCTGGCAGCCCTGAGAGGTGGCATCAAGACGGTGCTGATTCCCGAGGAAAACCAAAAGGATCTGGCCGAAATCCCCGACAACGTCAAAGAGGGGCTGACGATCATTCCCGTGTCCAGCGTCCGCGAGGTCTTGAAACACGCACTGGTTAGCCAGCCTGAGCCGATCGAATGGGACGAGGCCGCCGAAGAGGCCGCCGCCGCGGCAATGGCCCGCGCGCGTCCAGAGGGCGAAGGGGCGGCCACGATCGCTCACTGACAGCGCAAAAGCGCCCCTTGCGAACCGCCGCGAGGGGCGCTAAAGAACCGGCCAGATCAAGGGTGATTAGCTCAGTGGTAGAGCGCTTCGTTCACATCGAAGATGTCAGCGGTTCAAATCCGTTATCACCCACCATTTTCCCCTTGCGCTTCCCTGCGCCGCGATTGTAAACAGCGCTTCATTGTCTGGGTCGTTAGCTCAGTTGGTAGAGCGCTTCGTTTACACCGAAGATGTCGGGAGTTCGAGCCTCTCACGACCCACCATAACGGCCCGTTCAGGGCAAGATGCAGAGGCTGTGCGGTTGTAGCTCAGCTGGTTAGAGTGCCGGCCTGTCACGCCGGAGGTCGCGGGTTCGAGCCCCGTCAACCGCGCCACCGCCTCTGCTCTGGAAAGGACTGCGCGGTTGTAGCTCAGCTGGTTAGAGTGCCGGCCTGTCACGCCGGAGGTCGCGGGTTCGAGCCCCGTCAACCGCGCCACTTTTCCCCGCCATTCTCCAGATGACCAACGCCTAGATCCGCGTCGTCATCCGATAGCCCGGGGCATAGGCCAGACGCGTGGCGGTGACCGGGTCAAGGCCGCGCCATGTGGTGCGCTCGACCACGAAAATCGCCGTTTCGGGGGCAATATTCAGGGCCCCGGCCTCATCACCGCTGGCCGCGGCGGCAAAAAAGGCAATATCGCCGCCCGAGAAGGGTACGTTCTGCACCAGCCACTCATTGGCGCTGATCCGGTTCAGGTCGGCCGCGTCGATGCCTGTTGCGGTGCGCCTGTTGAGCCAGCGATCCTCGAACATATAGGGGCACGCATCAGCCATGTGCAGGGTTTTCAGATGCAAGAGGCGCACCCCGGCAGGCAGGTTCATACGCGCCCGGACATGGTCCGGTGGCGTCTCGGTTTCTCTGAGCAGCAGCTTGTGGTCGTAGGTTTCGCCGCGCCCTTCGACCTCGAGACGAACCACCGGCAGTTCCAGCGTCGCCTTGCGCACCGGGTTCACCGCCACCCGTGTGCCCGCCTTGCGTCGACGCTCGATCAGCCCCGCTTCGGCCAGCTCGCGCAGGGCCCGATTGACGGTGGCGCGGGCACATCCGAACTCGGCCGCCAGATCCGCCTCGCCGGGAATTCGCGCCCCCGGCGGCCAGATCTGCGCATGAATGCGCGCCAGCACCAGCGCGCGAATGTCCTGATAGCTCTTTTGCCTCACGGTACTCTCCTTACAGCACTCCGCGCAGGCGCGCCACAACCGCGCGGTAGGCCCCGGTGATCTCCGGCGCCCTGATGTGCCGACCGTCCCGAACCAGATGGCGCCCGGCGCTCCAGACATTCCTGACCTGCCGATCGTCGCGGGCAAAGATCAGCGCATCCAATAGTGGATCGCCCCGCAGGCCGTCGAGGTCGGGATGGTCGGTGTCGATCTCCAGAATATCGGCCCAGGCACCGGGCTGCAACGCCCCGGAGCCCCGCCCCAGCGCCTGCGCCCCTCCGGCGGTTGCCCGCGTCAGGATGCGCCGCCCGCTGGAAACCGTGGGGCTGGCCAGCGCCGCCCGGCTGTGGTCGCGCAAGCGTTGCGAATATTCCAGCGTGCGGATTTCCTCGGTCAGCGAAATGCGGATATTGCTGTCGCTGCCCAGCCCAATCCGCCCCCCCGCATCCAGAAACCGCGTGGCCGCAAAGATCCCGTCGCCAAGGTTGCTTTCGGTGATCGGGCACAATCCGGCAACGGCGCCGCTTTCGGCCAGCCCGACGGTCTCGGCCGGGGTCATGTGGGTGGCGTGGATCAGGCACCAGCGCGCGTCGATCTCGTGGACGTTCAACAGCCATGTCAGCGGGCGCGCCCCCAGATGGGCGGTGACCTCGGCAATCTCGGCCAGCTGCTCGGCGATATGGATATGGATTGGCCCGCAAGGAGCGATTTCGGGCAGGTGGTCCAGCGCCGCCCGTGACACCGCGCGCAAGGAATGGGGCGCCGCTCCGGTCCGGCAATCCGCCGGCAGCAGCGTCGAGACCTTGTGTCCAGCGGCCTCCAACAGGCGGCTGAATCCGTCAAGGTCATGGGCAAACCGCAGTTGCCCCCCGGCCAGCGGTCGCCCGTCGCACCCCCCTTGCATATAGAGAACCGGCAGCAGCGTCAGGCCGATGCCGCTGGTTTTCGCCGCCGCTGCGATGCGCCCGCACATTTCCGCCGGATCGTCATAGGGCGTGCCGCCGATGCCGTGGTGGAGGTAATGGAACTCGGCCACCGCGCCATAGCCCGCCTCTAACATCTCCATCTGCGCAAAGGCGGCAATGGCCTCGACGTCTTCGGGGCGCAACAGCTCGAGAAACCGGTACAAGAGGTGCCGCCAGCTCCAGAACGATTCGGGCGTGGCCCCGGCCTTCTGTGTGGCCCCTGCCGCTCCAGTGCGGCCCTCGCTTAAGCCCGCCATAGCGCGCTGAAAGGCGTGGCTGTGCAGGTTCGCTGGTGCCCCCAGAACCAGATCCAGCCGCATCCCCCGGGCCGGGCTCTTCGGAGTCACCGTGACAATCCGCCCCGCCGGGTCGATCTCGATCAGGACATCGTGTTGCCACCCCGTCGGGGTCAGCGCCTGTTTTGCCCAAAGGGCTGTCAAACCTGTGGCCATTTCTTGAAAACTCGCATTGACAGGTGAATATGTGCAGACATAATAAACTTTGGAACAAATTAAACAACAGGGAATCACCAAGTTGGACGCGCGTGTCTTTCAAAATTGCCGGATCGCTAGCCAAAGCCCGCAAGGGCTGATCGGCAACGGTGCGCTGGTGGCCGAAAACGGACGCATCCGCTGGCTGGGTGCCGCGGTCGATTTGCCCGATGAATTTCGCGCCCTGCCGACCCGCGATCTGGACGGGCGGCTGATGACACCGGCGCTGATCGACTGCCACACCCACCTGATCCACGCGGGCAGCCGGGCAGCCGAGTTCCTCCTGCGCCAACAGGGCGTCAGCTATGCCGAGATCGCCCGTCAGGGCGGCGGGATCATGGCCACCGTGACCGCCACCCGCGCCGAGGATGTCGAGTCGCTGGTCGCTGCCGCGCTACCGCGTTTGGATGCGCTGATCGGCGATGGCGTGGCGCTGATCGAGGTCAAGTCCGGCTATGGCCTCAGCATCCCGGCCGAGATCGCCATGCTCCGCGCCGCTCGCCGTCTGGCCGAGCTGCGCCCGGTCCGAATCACCACCACATGGCTGGCCGCCCACGCCGTGCCGCCGGAATACGCCGGCCGTCCCGACGCCTATATCTCCGAGGTCGCCATTGCCGGTCTCCACGCCGCCCACGCCCGGGGGCTGGTCGATGCCGTGGACGGGTTTTGCGAAAACATCGCCTTTTCCCCGGCCCAGATTGCCCGCCTGTTTGATGCCGCAACGGCGCTGGGCCTGCCGGTCAAGCTCCACGCCGAGCAGCTCTCAAATCAGGGGGCCAGCGCCCTTGCCGCCTCCTACGGGGCGCTCTCGGCGGATCATCTGGAATATCTCGATGACCGGGGCATTGCCGAAATGGCCGCCTCGGGCACGGTTGCCACGCTGCTGCCGGGGGCGTTCTATACCCTTGGCGAGACCCGCCGTCCGCCGATCACGGCCCTGCGCGCCGCCGGGGTTCCAATCGCCATTGCCACCGACGCCAACCCCGGTTCGGCACCGCTATATTCGCTGCTTTTGGCGATGAACATGGCCGCGACGCTGTTTCACCTGACCCCGGATGAGGCCCTTTTGGGGGTCACCCGCAACGCCGCTTTGGCGCTGGGACAGGCGGCCGATTGCGGCACGCTGGAGGTGGGAAAGCGCGCCGATCTGGCGGTCTGGGACGTCGCCGAGGTGGCCGAGCTGGTCTATCGCATGGGGGCCAACCCCCTTTTTCAACGTATCATCGGGGGGCGGGAATGATCCTGATACCGGGCCAGACGACGCTGGCGAATTTGCGCGAAATCTATCGTGGAGGCCCTGCGCGTATCACGCCGGATTGTCGCCAAGACGTTGAAAAAGCGTGCGAAATCGTTTTGGCCGCCGCCACTGGCGCGACCCCGGTTTATGGTGTGAACACCGGCTTTGGCAAACTGGCGTCGATCCGCATCGCTCCGGGCGACACGGCGCGGCTGCAACGAAACCTGATCCTCAGCCACGCGGCGGGCACCGGCCCGGCCCTCAGCGAGGCTCAGGTGCGCCTGATCATGACGCTGAAGATGGTCTCGCTGGGGCGCGGTGCGTCGGGGGTGCGCTGGGCGGTGATCCAGCTTTTGCAGGACATGCTGAGCGCGGGTGTGCTGCCGGTTATTCCGGCGCAGGGCTCGGTCGGTGCGTCCGGCGATCTGGCGCCTCTGGCCCATATGGCGGCGGTGATGATCGGCGCCGGGCAGGCGCGCTGGCAAGGCGAAACCCTGAGCGGTGCCGAGGCGCTGGCGCGGGCCGAGCTGACCCCTCTGACCCTTGGCCCGAAAGAGGGGCTGGCGCTGATCAATGGCACGCAGGTATCAACCGCGCTGGCGCTGGCCGGGCTGTTTGACGGTTGGGACGTGGCGCTGAGCTCGCTCACCACCGGCGCCCTGTCAACCGAGGCGGCGATGGGCTCATCAGCGCCGTTTCGGGCCGAAATTCACGCCCTGCGCGGCCAGCCCGGCCAGATCGAGGTTGCCGCGGCGCTCAGCCAGTTGCAGCGCGGCTCGGCCATTCGCGAAAGCCACCGCACCGACGATGCGCGCGTGCAGGACCCTTATTGCATCCGCTGCCAGCCGCAGGTTCTGGGCGCGGCGCTGGATGTCATGCGACAGGCGGCGCGGGTGCTGGAGATCGAGGCCAACGCGGTCACCGACAACCCGCTTGTGATGGCGGATGGCGCGATTATCTCTGGCGGGAATTTCCATGCCGAGCCGGTGGGCTTTGCCGCCGACCAGATGGCGATGGCCCTGTCCGAGGTTGGCGCCATCGCCCAGCGCCGGATCTCGCTTCTGGTGGATCCGGCCCTCAGTTTTGGCCTGCCTGCCTTTCTGTCGCCTGCCCCTGGGCTGAACTCGGGCCTGATGATCGCCGAGGTCACTTCGGCTGCTTTGATGAGCGAAAACAAGGCGTTGTCCAACCCACGCGTAACCGACAGTACACCCACCTCGGCCAATCAGGAGGACCATGTCTCGATGGCATGCCACGGCGCACGGCGCCTTAACGAGATGGTCGAGAACCTGTCCGCAATCGTTGCAATCGAGGCGCTCGCCGGGGCGCAGGGGGTGGAATTGCGCGCCCCCCTGACCACCAGCCCGGCGCTGCGCAAAATGATCGCGCTGATTCGCGCACAGGTCCCGCCGCTGGCCGATGACCGCTTTATCGCCCCGGATATCGCCGCGGCAAAAGCGCTGGTTCGCAGCCAGCAGCTGGTGCCCGAAATGGCGCCCAACCTCTGAGGAGTCCCCGATGCCCGACCACCAACAGAACCGCCCACAGAACAGCCGCCACAACAGCCGCCTCGTTCGCGCCCCCCGCGGGCCCGAATTGAACTGTAAAAGCTGGGCGACCGAGGCGCCGTTTCGCATGATCCAGAACAATCTGGACCCCGAGGTCGCCGAGAACCCCAATGAGTTGGTGGTTTATGGCGGCATCGGGCGCGCGGCGCGCACATGGGCGGATTTCGACCGCATTACGCAAAGCCTCAGGCAGCTTGACGAGGACGAGACCCTGCTGGTGCAATCCGGCCGTCCGGTGGGCGTTTTCCCGACCCACAAGGACGCCCCCCGGGTTCTGATCGCCAACTCGAATCTGGTGCCCCACTGGGCCACATGGGATCATTTCAACGCCCTCGACCGCAAGGGGCTGATGATGTACGGGCAAATGACCGCGGGCTCGTGGATCTACATCGGCACCCAAGGCATCGTGCAGGGAACCTATGAAACCTTTGCCGAGGTGGGACGCCAGCATTACGCCGGCGATCTGACCGGAAAATGGATCCTGACCGGCGGGCTGGGGGGCATGGGCGGCGCACAGCCGCTGGCGGCGGTGATGGCGGGCGCTTGCTGTCTGGCGGTTGAGTGCAACCCCGACAGCATCGACTTTCGCCTGCGCACCCGCTATCTGGACGCCAGTGCCCAGACGCTGGACGAGGCGCTGGAGATGATCCGGCGCTGGACGGCGGCAGGTGAGGCCAAATCCGTCGGCCTTCTGGGCAATGCCGCGGATATTTTTGTCGAAATCCACCGGCGCGGTATTCGCCCCGACATCGTGACCGACCAGACCAGCGCCCACGACCCGATCAACGGCTATCTGCCCCTCGGCTGGAGCATGGCAGAGTGGCACGCGCGGCGTGAGCGCGACCCCAAGGCGGTTGAGCGCGCCGCTCGAGCGTCAATGAAAATTCAGGTCGAGGCGATGGTCAAGTTCTGGAAAGATGGCGTCCCGACGCTGGATTATGGAAATAATATCAGACAGATGGCCTTTGACGAGGGGCTGGAAGAGGCCTTTTCCTTTCCCGGTTTCGTGCCCGCCTGCATCCGGCCGCTGTTTTGTCGCGGCATCGGTCCCTTCCGCTGGGTGGCCCTGTCAGGAGACCCCGAGGACATCTATAAAACCGACGCCAAGATGAAGGAATTGTTCCCGGATAACGCCCATCTGCACACTTGGCTGGACATGGCGCGCGAGCGGATCGCCTTTCAGGGGCTGCCGGCGCGGATCTGCTGGATCGGCCTTGGCGACCGGCACCGGGCGGGGCTGGTGTTCAACGAAATGGTCGCCCGGGGCGAGCTGTCCGCCCCCGTGGTGATCGGGCGCGACCACCTTGATTCCGGCTCGGTCGCCTCGCCCAACCGCGAGACCGAAGCCATGCGCGATGGCAGTGACGCGGTCTCGGACTGGCCGCTATTGAACGCGCTGCTGAATACCGCAAGCGGGGCCACATGGGTCAGTCTGCACCACGGCGGCGGCGTTGGCATGGGCTTTTCCCAGCACGCTGGCATGGTTGTCGTGGCCGACGGCACCGAGGACGCGGCGCGGCGCCTGAAACGGGTGCTCTGGAACGACCCGGCGACCGGCGTCATGCGCCATGCAGACGCCGGCTATCCCGAGGCGCTGGACTGCGCGCGCGAACAGGGGCTAAAGCTGCCGGGCCTATCGCATTCGGGCGGCTGAGAGGGACGCGTCCACCGCCGATCGGGATCAGACGGCGACGACGCGGTGATCCTGTTCGCCCAGCCCCTCGACCGCCAGCGTCAGGCGGTCGCCCGGCCGGAGATAGCGCGGCGGGCGCATCCCCATTCCCACCCCCGGGGGGGTGCCGGTTGCGATGATATCGCCGGGCTCCAGCGTCATGAATCGCGACAGGTAGGCGATCAGTTCATCCACCGCAAAAACCATGGTGGCGGTGGTGCCGTCCTGCATCGTCTCGCCGTTCAGCCGCGTCCAGAGGCGCAAACCCTGCGGCTTGGGCACCGTATCGCTGGTGACCAGCCAAGGGCCGATGGGAGCAAAGCTGTCGTGGCTTTTCCCCTTGCTCCACTGGCCGAGGCGCTCGATCTGAAAGGCGCGCTCGGAGACGTCGTTGATGGTGCAATACCCGGCGACATGGGACAGGGCGTCCTTGCGGCTGACGTATTTTGCGCGCTGCCCGATGACCACCGCCAGCTCGACCTCCCAGTCCAGCTTTTTCGCCCCGCGCGGCAGTTCCAGATCGTCGTTGGGGCCACAGATGGCCGAGGGCGCCTTCATGAACAGGATCGGCTCGGTGGGAACGTCCATCCCCGCTTCGGCGGCGTGGTCGGAATAGTTGAGGCCGATCCCGATCAGCTTGCCCACCCGAGCCACGCAAGGGCCGATGCGCGGGGTGCCGGGAACAGCGGGCAGGTCCGCTGGATCCAGCCGCGCCAGCCGCGCCAGTGTCGCCGGATCAAGGCTGGCGCCCTCGACATCGGAAATCTCGCCGGAAAGATCGCGCAACCCGCCGTCGGGATCCAGCAGCCCGGGGCGTTCGGCCCCCTTGGGACCGTATCGAAGCAGTTTCATGGTTTCGTCCTTTCACGCGCTCTGAGCGCCATCCCGACCTGGGGTCCCGACCCGGCGTCCTGATCCGGGGAGCGGGCCGAAAAATCAGGGCTGGCATTGCGCCATTGGAGGGCTAAACTTGTCCAGAGGTCAAGATGAGAGGGCTAAAAATGGCACTGGAAGACGCGGCAAAAGACGTGGACGGCGCATTCACGCGACCTCGGCTAAAGGGTTTGTCGAGCGAAGCAACCTATGCGGGGGCGACCAGCTTTTTGCGCCGCCGCTACAGCAAGGATCTAAACGGCGTCGATCTGGCGATCACCGGCATTCCGTTTGATTGTGCCACCACCAATCGCCCCGGCACGCGCCTTGGGCCGCGGGCCATCCGCGAGGCCAGCGCCCTGCAGGTCTATGATCCGCCCTATGGCTGGGATCTGGACCCGTTGAGCGCGCTGGCCATGGTGGATTACGGCGATCTGGCGTTTGATTATGGCAAACCGCAGACGGTTCCGGCGGCGATCGAGTCCCATATCCGCGGCATCATCGAGGCCGGGGCCGCGGTTCTGACGCTGGGGGGGGATCACTCGATCAGCCATCCGGTTCTGCGTGCCCACGCAGCGAAATGGGGGCCGCTGTCGCTGTTGCAGTTTGACGCCCACACCGACACCTGGCCCGATGATGATCTTGAGCGGATCGACCACGGCACCATGTTTTACAAGGCGGTCAAAGAGGGGCTGGTGGTGCCGGGGCGCTCGGTCCAGATCGGGATACGTACGGTCAACGCCGATCCGCTGGGGGTCAATATTATCGACGCGCCCGCCGCCCTTGCAAGCGCGCCCGAGACGCTGGCCAAGCGGGTGCGTGCGATCGTCGGCAGCAATCCGGTTTACCTGAGCTTTGACATCGATGCGCTGGATCCCGCCTTTGCGCCGGGCACGGGGACACCGGTTTCAGGGGGACTCAGCAGCGCCGGAGCAATGGCCATCCTGCGGGCGCTGGCGGGAATCAACGTGGTCGGCATGGATGTCGTCGAGGTCTCGCCGCCCTATGATCCGGCCGGGATCACCGCCATTGCCGGGGCGCATATGGCGATGGAGCTGATTTGCCTCTGGGCCTACGGGCGCGGTGTTGCGTCCGGCGCCTGACGCGCCGCCTGCCAGCCGCGCGGGTCGTCGAGAAAGGCGCGAACCTCGGTCAGGGTGTGGCGGTCGAAAGCAGCACCGGGGCCGGTTTCGGTTTTCGAATCGATCCGCGCCTCGGCCTCGGCCAGAACGTCGCGCCAAGTGCAGAGGTGGTGCAGCCTGATGCCGTGATCGGCAAGGGTCTGTTCGGTCTCGGGGAAGATGTCATAGTAAAAGATCACCGCCGTATCGGCGCAGCTGGCGCCGGTCTTGCGGATCGCTTCGACAAAGCTCAGCTTGCTGCCGCCATCGGTGGTCAGGTCCTCGACCAACAGCACCCTCTGCCCGGCGTTCATCTCGCCCTCGATTCGGGCGTTGCGGCCGTAACCCTTTGGTTTCTTTCGGACATAGCTCATGGGGAGGGCCATGCGCTCGGCCACCAGAGCGGCAAAGGGAATGCCCGCGGTCTCGCCGCCAGCGATGTTGTCAAAGGCCTCAAAGCCGGCGTTGCGCATCACCGTCACGGTCAAAAAATCCATCAGCGTGCTGCGGATGCGGGGGTAGGAGATCAGTTTTCGGCAGTCGATATAGGTCGGGCTGGGCAGGCCCGAGGCCAGCGTGAAGGGGGTCTCGGCGTTGAAGTGGACGGCGTTGATTTCCAGCAGCATCCGCGCGCTCAGGCGGGCGATCTCGGCCGCGTCGGGCAGGGTGGTGGGGATCATGCGCGGGGCTCCTTTGCAGAGGGTAGAACGGTGGCCGACCAAGCGGAGGCAAAGCCGGGGTCAAAGCGGGTGACGGGGCCCTCGGCGGTGTCCAGTCGGGGCGGCAGATTTTCGCCGTCCACGCGGGTCAGGCGCAGGCGGCTCGTATTTGGCGCAAGGCCATAAAAGGCGGCGCCGTTGAGGGCGCTGAAGGCCTCGAGACGCGAAAGCGCGTGTTCGCGCGAAAAGATTTCGGCCAGAAGCGGCATGGCGTTGCCGGCGGTAAAGCAGCCGGCGCAGCCGCAGGCGCTTTGCTTTGCGGCATTCGGATGCGGGGCGCTGTCGGTGCCCAGAAAAAACCGCGCGTCACCAGACAGGGCGGCGGCCAGCAAGGCCTTGCGGTGGCGTTCGCGCTTGGCCACCGGCAGGCAGTAGAAATGCGGGCGGATACCCCCGGCCAGCAGGTGGTTACGGTTGAGGAGCAGATGATGCGCGGTGATCGTGGCGGCAAGACCGGCGCCGGAATCGCGGACATACTGGACCCCTTCGCGGGTGGTGACGTGTTCCAGCACCAGCCTGAGGCCCGGCGTGGCCCGGCGGAGGGGATCGAGGACGCGCTCGATAAAGACCGCCTCGCGGTCGAAGATGTCGATCTCGGGGTCGGTCACCTCGCCATGCACGCAGAGCGGCAAGCCGATCTCGGCCATGCGCTCCAGAACCGGGCGGATGCGCTGGAAATCGCGCACGCCCGAGGCGGAATTGGTGGTCGCCCCGGCGGGGTAGAGCTTGACCGCGGCGATCAGCCCCTCGGCCTGCGCGGCGGCGACCTCGGCGGGCTGGGTGTCCTCGGTCAGGTAGAGGGTCATCAACGGGGTGAACATGGAGCCGGCGGGACGCGCGGCCAGAATGCGATCCCGATAGGCACGGGCGGCGGCGGCGGTGGTCACCGGGGGCATGAGGTTCGGCATGATCAGGGCACGGGCGAAATGGCGCGCGCTGTCGGGCAGGACCGCCGCCAGCATGGCCCCGTCGCGCAGGTGCAGATGCCAGTCATCAGGCTGGGTCATGGTCAGGGTTGCGCTCATCTCGGCCCTTTGGGTCACGGGGTTTGCGCCGTTTTGCCGGATTCTGGCCGGGCTCACAAGGGCAATTGCATCGCCCCGCCGCCGCCATTAGATTGACCCGGTAGAAGCGGGTGGAGCAGCCATGATCAGCAGATTTTTCAACCAGGGCAAGCGACGTTTCGAGGATTTGAGCGAGCAGGAAATTCTGGCGCTGGCGATCTCGAGCGAAGAGGATGACGCGCGGATCTATCAGGCCTATGCCGAGGGGTTGCGCGGCGATTATCCCGATAGCGCCAAGGTCTTCGAGGATATGGCAGCCGAAGAGAACACCCATCGCAAGTGGTTGATAGACCTGCATAAAAAGAGGTTTGGCGACGAGATTCCGTTGATCCGGCGCAGCCATATCCAAGGCTATTTCCAGCGCAAGCCCGACTGGCTGGTGCGGCCGCTGTCCATCGACAAGACCCGCAAAATGGCCGAAGAGATGGAGATGCAGGCGCAGAATTTCTATGAGCAGGCGCTGAAGCGCACGCAGGATGCGGACACCCGCCGCCTGTTGGGTGATCTGGCGGCAGCCGAGGCGGCGCACAGTTCGCTGGCGCACCGGTTGGGGTTGAAATACGTTCCCGAATCGGTGGCCGAGAGCGAGCGGGGGCGTGAACATCGGCAATTCATTCTGACCTTTGTGCAGCCGGGGCTGGCGGGGCTGATGGACGGGTCGGTCTCGACACTGGCGCCGATTTTTGCCGCTGCTTTTGCCACCGGCGACACCTGGCAGACGTTTCTGGTGGGGCTGTCGGCCTCGGTCGGGGCGGGGATTTCCATGGGCTTTACCGAGGTGGCCAGCGATGACGGGGTGATCTCGGGACGCGGCTCACCGGCCAAGCGCGGTCTGGCGGCCGGGGTGATGACGGCGCTGGGGGGGCTGGGCCATGCGCTGCCCTATCTGATTCCGGATTTCTGGACGGCGACCAGCATTGCCTTTGTCGTCGTGGTGATCGAGATCTGGGCGATCACCTGGATTCAGCATCGCTTTATGGAGACCCCGTGGATGCGGGCGGCATTTCAGGTGGCGTTGGGCGGGGCGTTGGTTTTCGCCGCCGGTGTGTTGATCGGAAACGCCTGAGGACGGGCGGCCGAGGTTAACGGAACGGCATTACGCCAGTTCTGCGGATCATGTGATTTCAAGGGCTTGGCCAAGGTTTGTTTCGCGCGCGAAACAAAACCGGTATCATGACACCCCACAAAGGTTAAGAACGCTGTGGTAACAACGGGTTAAGGTCACGAGAGAATCAGGCCCTAGCCGCCGGTTTTCAGCAGGGGCAGGATTTTCTCGGTGATGATCTTGCGGGTCAGGGGGCCGGGGTAGCGCAGCAGGATCGTGCCTTTGGCGTCGATCACGAAGGTTTCGGGGACGCCGTAAACGCCCCAGTTGATGGCCTGCATGCCGCTGTCTTGTCCGACCGCCTGAAACGGGTTGCCCAGATCGGAGAGGAATTTGAGGCCGTTTTCCGCCTTATCTTTGTAATTGACGCCGTAGATGGGCACGCCCTGATCCCGCATCCAGACCAAATTTTTGTGCTCGGCCCGGCAGGGGGCGCACCAACTGGCCCAGAAATTTACCAGTTTGGGCCGCGGGCTGCGCAGCATCTTGTCAGTAAAGAGCGGTAGATTGCCAAGTTTCGTCAAGGTGATACCCGGTGCCGTCTGGCCCTGCAGCGCCGAGGGCAGGGTGTTGGGGTCGTGGTTCAGTCCATAGGCGAAAAGAGCGGCCAGCACCACAAAGACCAGCGGTGGCAGGAACAGGAGCGGCGACAGTTTTCGCCGGGGTTGCGGATCGGGGGGGTGGCCGGGGGTCTGGTCGGCTTGGCTGGGGCTGGTTTCAGTCATGATGTTTGCGGCGCTCTTCGGTTTCGGCAAGGTCGCGTTTGATGCGCGCGGCCCGGATCAGGGATTGCACGGTCAGGATCAGGATCAGGAGCAGCGCAACCGCGTAGGCGCCCAGCACAGGGACGGTATATTTTCCAAGGTCGGGCAAGAACATGGTCAGGCGGCCTCCTGGCGCTCGCGGGCGATCAGTGCCGACATCCGGCGGGCGCGAATTTCGGTTCGGGTGCGTAGCAGCACCATGGCGATAAAGAACAGGATAAAGCCGGCGATCGAGACATAGAGCGGGTTGGAAAAGACATCGGCGACGTGCTGCGCCTTGTCCAGTGACAGCGAGGCGCCCTGATGCAGCCCCTGGTTCCAGAACATCACCGCATAGCGCGACAGAAAGGCAAAGACCGATCCGACGATGCACAGGATCGAGGTCAGATCGGCGGCGGTGTCTGGATCCTCGATTGCCGCCCAGAGCGCGATATAGCCGAGGTAAAAGACGAACAGGATCATGAATGAGGTCAGGCGCGGATCCCAGGCCCAGTAGGTGCCCCACATCGGCTCGCCCCAGATGGCGCCGGTAAATAGCGCGATCAGGGTCATGGTGACGCCAACGGGTGCGGCGGCCTTGGCGGCCAGCGCGCTGACGTGGTGGCGCCGGATCAGCCAGACCAGCGAGGTGACCAGCATCATGAACCATGTGTTGATGGCCAGCATGGCGGCGGGAACGTGGATGAAGATGATCTTGACGGTTGAGCCTTGTTCGTAATCGTCGGGGGTAAAGAAAAAGCCCCAGATCAGGCCGACGGTCATCAACAGCGCGGCCCCCCCTGCGCTCCAGGGCAGGACGATGTCGGTCAGGCGCATGAAGCGGCGCGGATTGGCGTATTCCCACAAAGACATGGCTGACGTCCTACAAGAGCTCGGCGGCCTCTGCAACGGGTTACAGGGCCGCAGGGGATGGCGCTGTGATCACCTTAAATTGACCCTCAGCGCCCGCGCCGCGGCGAAGGGGATAAGGGCAAAGGTGAACAGGCTGATGGCCGCCAGAACGCTGAAGGCGGTGGCGTTCGAGAGCTGCTGCAGGTGCAGCGTCACGCTTTGCGCGCCAAAGATCAGGGTGGGGATGTAAAGCGGCAACACCAGCAGCGACAAGAGCAGCCCGCCGCGTTTCAGGCCGACGGTGATGGCGGCGCCGAACGTGCCGAGAAAGCTGAGCGCGGGGGTGCCGACGAGCAGGCTGAGGAACATCCAGAAATAGCCTCCCGCCGGCAGGTTCAGGAGAAATCCCAAGAGCGGCGCGGCGAGAGTCAGGGGCAGCCCGGTGGTCAGCCAATGGGCCAGCGCCTTCATCGCCACCACCCCCTCCAGCGGCAGGGGCGCGGTGGCCAGCAGGTCCAGCGAGCCGTCCTCGTAATCCAGTTGGAAAATACGGTCCAGCGACAGCAGGCAGGCCAGCAGCGCGCCAATCCACAGAATGCCCGGTGCGATGGTGGCAAGGGTTGCGCTGTTGGGGCCGATGCCGAAGGGCACGAACATGACAACGATCAGAAAGAACGCCAGACTGAGGCCAAAGCCCCCCCCCGAGCGCAGCGCCAGCGCCAGATCGCGTCTGAGCAGCGCGATCATGTGAAGGCCCCGTCGAGAAAGGGGTTGGCGTGGGCCTCGGGGCGGGCCTTGAACGGGGTGATGTCGAGGCTCTGCGCGGCGCTGAGGCCAAGGTCGATATGGGTGGCGATCACCGCCAGACCTCCGGCCGCGAGATGGTCCCCGATCATGGCGGCAAAGACCGCAGTGCTGGCGCTGTCCAGCGACACCGTGGGCTCGTCCAGCAGCCAGATCCGGCGCCCGGTGACCAGCATCCGCGACAGGCCGAGGCGGCGTTTCTGGCCAGCTGACAGGTTGGCGGCCTGTCGGTTGGCCAGCGCCGCCAGCTGGAATGTGTCAAGGGCGGGCCGGATTGTTCGTTGTCCGAACATTTGCGCCCAGAAGCGCAGGTTTTCCGCCACCGTCAGCTGTGATTTCAGCCCGTCGGCGTGGCCGGCATAGGCGATCTCGTCCTCCGGGGCGTCGATATGGCCGCCGTCGGGCGGGGCCAGTCCGGCGAGGGTGCGCAAGAGCGTGGTCTTGCCCGAGCCGTTGGGGCCGCGCAGGATCAGGGCCTGACCGGCGGCGAGGCGAAAGGTGACACCGCTCAGGACGCGCAGGTCGCCGCGTCGGCAGCCAAGGTTGGTTACGCTCAACATGCGCCCCCGTTTAGCCGAGTCTCCGCGGCGGGGAAAGGGGCTTTGGCGTAGACAAGGCCGGGGACGGCTGTGACCCCGATGGCGCGCTTTAGCGGGGGCAAAACCTACCTTCAAGAGCGCGCGCTGCTCTTGCGCGGCGGCACGATCCTGGATGCCACATTGGTGTGGATGCGAGGAGCGGCCTCGTACACACGGTGAAAATCACCACGGGCAAGGTGCATGACGCGAAACTGACCGACGATCTGATCCGCCCGGACAATGCGATTGTGTTTGGCGATAAAGGTCATGTCCGCGACGAGCGCAAACGAGCAGCCCGGGCGCGAGGGGCTACTTGGGCGGTGAAAGACAAGCGCAAACCGGGCCGGGTTTTGACGGCCGCGCAAAAGAAGCGCAACAAGAAACACGGCGGCGTGCGGGCCAAAGTCGAGCACGTGTCTCGCGTCATCAAATGCCAGGTTTACCCCCGAAAGGTGCGCTATCGGGGGTTGGCAAAAAACGAGGCGCGGATGTTCAGCCCCCTTCTCGGGATCATGCTGCGCATAACCCTGCCGGACAGTGCATGGCGCTGGCCAACCTCTGTCTCGCGCGAAGATGCCTGCGCGAAGGGTCTGTCTGAAATCAGGAAAACAAGGGTAAAACTCGCCGCGTGAGCGGTCTCAAAATGGCTGGCGCCAAGCATTCGTACGGCAATCGAAAACCTACGAGAACCAAAAGCTCTGTTGTTCAGGCTTTCCTTAGGAATACGGGGCAAAAGAAAACGACGACGCGAGGGAGGGCGCGTCGTCGTCTCATTTTGAAAACCCGAGGGAGGGGCGGGTCTTCCAATAATTTCGTTGGCCGCAGCCGTCAGGCTCAGCTGCGGGCCGAGCTGATGGTGGCCTCCAGCGCCGCCCGGTCGATATCCGAGCGGACCAGCCCCAGATCGTCGAGGTTGCGGTCGGTCAGGGCCATCAATTCGCGGCGGGTGGCACGAAAGGCGCGCCGCTCGGCGTGCTTGCGGGCGAGGGTGCGCATGGCGTTCAGAACCGAATCGAGTCCGGTGGGTTGGGCGGGTCTTGTGTCAAATGCGATAGCCATGTCATTGCCTCGTTCGCTTGCGTTTCGAGGCGTATTTAGACCGTTTTGACCGTTAGACAATCCCGTTTCCGGTCAATCCCGATATGCGCAGCTTGCATGGCTGACGCAAACAGGGGATCACGCCGCCTGTGACCGTTTGGCCCTTGTTCTTTGGCCCAAATTGACCAAGTTAGAAAGCAGCGCCCCGGACCACCCCCGGGACAACTTGGGGGGCCGCGCCGGGGCAGTGATTTGTGCGAAAGGTGTTTTCGCATCTAAAAAACATGGGGCCTGCCGATATGAGTGTGACGCGCGAACGGATACTGGAAACCTTGCGGGCCGTGACCCTGCCTGATGGCGGCGACATCGTTTCGCGCGACATGGTGCGGGCGCTGAATGTCGAGGACGGCGCGGTGCGCTTTGTCCTTGAGGTGCCCGCCGATCAGGGCCCGGCGCTGGAGCCGGTTCTGAAGGTGGCGCGCGAGCGGGTCGAGGCGATCGAGGGAGTGCGTTCGGTCTCGGCGCTGCTGACGGCGCACGTGGCGGATCCCAAGGCCGCGCCAACACCCCCGAACCTGAAAATCGGTGGCCATCCCAAGCCGCAGGCCGGGCCCGAGCCGGTCTCCGGGGTTGACCGGATCCTCGCTGTGGCCTCGGGCAAGGGCGGGGTGGGGAAGTCCACTGTCTCCAGCAACCTTGCGGTAGCACTGGCCCGTCAGGGACGCCGGGTAGGGCTGCTGGACGCCGATATATACGGGCCCAGCCAGCACCGGATGATGGGGCTGAACGAGCGCCCCAAATCCCCCGATGGCGAGCAGATCATCCCCCTCAGGAACCACGGTGTCACCTTTATTTCGATGGGGCTGATGCTGAAGGAGGACGAAGCGGTGGTCTGGCGCGGGCCGATGCTGATGGGAGCGCTGCAACAATTGCTGGGGCAGGTGCAATGGGGCCAGCTGGATGTCCTGATCGTCGATCTGCCGCCGGGAACCGGAGATGTGCAGATCTCGCTGGCGCAGAAAACCAACGTGACCGGGGCGATCATCGTATCGACCCCGCAGGACATCGCGCTGATGGACGCGCGCAAGGCCATCAACATGTTTGAAAAGACCAACACGCCGGTTCTGGGGATGATCGAGAACATGTCGATGTATATCTGTCCCAAATGCGGCAATGAGGATCACGTTTTTGGCCACGGTGGCGCGAAATCCGATGCAACACGGCTGGGCCTGCCGTTCCTTGGCGAGATCCCGCTGGATATTCATGTCCGGCTGGCGGGCGATGCGGGCGAGCCGATTGCGCTGGGCGACGGGCCGATCGCGACGGCCTATGCGCGGATTGCCGAGGGGCTGGTCAAGGGCGGAATGGCGTAACATCCACAGCCGACGGCCAGGATCCGGTTCGGTCCTTTCCCTGCTTATGCAACATTTTCCCCTCGTTCCGGCGGATGAGCGGAAGGTTTCGCGCTGATCTTGCATCGATTGAGGGATGATTCGGGGGTGATTCGAGTGAAATCTCCCCGTGTCGCCGTGGGAATTCCATGGGAACAGGTGGGAATTCCCTGAAAAACCGGCCTTTTTGGCGGCCTTTCCGATATTTTTTCCGATTTTTTGCCAAGGCGCGTGGATGGCGCAAATTTCCTACATCTGGTGTGTGCCGTGGCCCGACCTACTACAGGGGCCAAAGCAACGGGATTCTGGCGATGTGCGGTGCGCTCAAAATAGGCTCTGGTGGGGGCTAGTTGCATGGTTTCCCATAAAATTACCCTTGATTGGTATGTTTTCCCATAGTATTCATAATTCCAAGATGAGGAACGGGGACAACAAGGGCAACAAGACCCGAAGCAACCCAAGTCAGGTTTCATACAGGCACCCGCTTTTCATCACCAAGAAGATCCGGCGCGTAAGCGAGCAGACACCCCCCCAGGTGGCAACGCAGCCGGACCGGTCCAAAGACGGGACGAAGGCGGCGGATCAAGCAGTGGCAGCAGCTTGATCCGCCGCTCCCGTTTCGGGCCAGGCAACAGGACGACGGGAAAGGAGCCGCGGGAACAGTGGCAGGCAAGTTCAGAGGCGAAAGCACCCACAAGGTGGATGCCAAGGGGCGGGTCTCGATCCCCGCCGCGTTTCGCCGTGTTCTAGCCGAGAACGACCCCGACTGGCACGAGGGCGAGGCCCCCTCGCTGATCCTCGTTTACGGCGGTGCGTCACGGAAATTTCTCGAAGGTTATTCCATCGCCGCCATGGCTGATGTGGACGAAAAGATCGACCGTCTGCCCCGTGGCTCTCGCAACCGACGTATTCTGGAACGCACGTTTTATGGCCAGGCCACCCATATTCAGGTGGACGAGACCGGACGTCTGGTGCTGGCGCCCAAGCTGCGCGCCAAGGCCGGGATCACGGATGAGGCCGTTTTCATTGCCTCTGGCGACACCTTTCAGATCTGGTCTCCCGAGGCCTATGCCGAAGATATGGAGAAATTTGAATCGTTCCATGACGAATTTGACGAGAATTTCGATGTCCTCAGCCTGCTGGAACCGGACCCGGGGGTCTGATTGATGGCGGGTCCGGCAAAGATCGCTTGCGACACTGCTCATATTCCTGTTTTGCTCGACCCGATCCTGACCGCGATTGCGCCGGTCCGGGGCGTCTGGCTGGACGGTACCTTTGGTGCCGGAGGCTATACGCGGGCACTGCTCGAGGCCGGGGCGACGCGGGTTTTGGCGATTGACCGCGATCCGGAAGTTTTCCGGCACGCCCGGGACTGGACCGCAGGATATGGCGCCCGTTTGCAGCTGATCGAGGGGGAATTTGCGGCGCTCGATCGTCTGGCCGCGGCGGCGGGGGCCGAGGCGCTGGATGGCGTGGTGCTGGATATCGGGGTTTCGTCGATGCAGATCGATCAGGCGGAACGGGGCTTTTCCTTTGCCAAGGAGGGCCCTCTGGACATGCGCATGAGCCAAAAGGGGGCCAGTGCTGCGGATCTGGTGAACGGGCTGGCGGAAAAGACGCTGGCCGATATCCTCTATCAATACGGTGAAGAGCGCGCTTCGCGCCGGATCGCCCGCCGGATCATCGCGGCGCGCGCAGAGGCGCCCATCACCACGACGACGGCGCTGGCCGAGCTTGTGCAATCCTGCCTGCCGCGTCCGAAGCCCGGGCAGGTGCATCCGGCCACCCGCAGCTTTCAGGCGCTGCGGATTGCTGTAAATGATGAATTGAAACAACTGGTTGATGGATTGATGGCCGCCGAGCGGGCGCTGGCCCCCGGCGGAATATTGGCGGTTGTCACGTTCCACTCGCTTGAGGACAGGATCGTAAAGAGGTTCCTGCAGATGCGTTCGGGCAGCGGGCCGAGGGGCAGCCGGTTCGCCCCTGAGGCCAGCCCCCAAGCGCCTCGTTTCGCGCGTATCGGTCGCAAGGCTATCAGCGCCGATGATGCCGAATTGGCTGCCAACCCCCGTGCCCGCTCGGCGCGGCTGCGTCTGGCCCGGCGTCTGGATGCCCCGGCCGGCCCGGTGGATATGGGCAATCTGGGACTGCCGGCGATTGCGCTGGACGGGGAGGGGCGGGTCTGATGCGCGCGCTTTTGTATCTTGCCGCAACGGTGCTGGTCATCGGCCTGGCCTATTGGGCCTATAATGAGAATTACGCGACGCAGGCCCAGTTGAAACGGGTTGATCAGATGCAGCGGCAGATTGCCTCGCTGCGCGAGCGGCTGGGGGTTCTGCATGCCGAATGGGCCTATCTGAACCGCCCGGCGCGGTTGCGTGATCTGGTCCAACTGAATGATCCCAGCCTGCATTTGATCCCGATTTCGGGCGGGCAGTTCCGCGCCGTCAAGGAAATTGCCTATCCAAGGGTCAATCCACGGGATGTCACGGCGCCGGTGGACCTCAGTGCGGCGCTGCCTCCGGACCCTTTGGGTCTGCCGACGCGGGCGCGCGGCGCGGTCCCGGTCAAGGTGGGTCCGGACGACACGGGCCGGACTGATGCGGGCCGGATTGATGTGAGCGGGGTCGGCTCGGTGTTTGGCGACAAGGAAGGACTGCCATGATACGCACCCCCCTGCGCCCCCTCGCCAGCATCCTGTCGGCGCGCGACAAGGGTGAGAACCCGGATCTGATCGAGGCAGCCAACATTCGCCAGCGCATGGAGGCGCGACGCGACCGTGACCGCCAGCGCGCCGAGATCCGTCTTTTGGTGCTGGCGCTGTCGTTTCTGGCCGCCTTTGCGGTGGTTGGCCTGCGCATGGGCATCATGTCTGCCAGCCGCCCGCAGGAACCAAAGACCGAGCGCGTCGCCCGCGACATTCTGGCCCAGCGGGCCGACATCCTTGATCGCAACGGCGCCGTTCTGGCGACCAATCTGGTTACCAATGCGCTTTACGCCCAGCCGCCGATGATGGTTGACAAGCCCGCCGCCGCGCGCGGGCTGGCGGCGATTTTCCCCGACATGAACGCGGATCGTTTGCTGGCTGAGTTTCAATCGTCGCGCAAATTCATCTGGTTGCGGCGCAAGCTGTCGCCCGAGCAGCAGCAGAAAGTCTATGACATCGGCGAGCCGGGCCTGTTGTTCGGCCCGCGCGAGATGCGCCTTTATCCCAACGGGCGTTTGGCGGCGCAGATTCTGGGCGGCACCTCCTTTGGGCGTCAGGGGGTCAAATCCGCCGAGATCATCGGCATTGCCGGGGTTGAGCACAGTTTTGACCGATTTTTGCGCGATCCGGCCAACGGCGGGGCGCCGCTGCGCCTGTCGATCGACCTTACTGTGCAGGCTGTAACTCGCCGGGTGCTGGCGGGTGGGCGCAAGCTGCTGCGGGCCAAGGGGGCGGCAGCGGTGCTGATGGATGCGCATACCGGCGAAGTCGTGTCGATGGTGTCGCTGCCGGATTTCGACCCCAACAAGCGCCCGGCCCCGCGCGCCAAGGGTGACCCCACGGATGATCCCTTGTTCAATCTGGCCGCGCAGGGGGTGTTCGAGCTGGGTTCGGTCTTTAAGGTCTTCAATGCCGCGCTGGCGCTGGAGCGCGGGGTGGCGACGCCCCAGACCATGATCGACACCAAGGGTCCGCTGAAATGGGCCGGGTTCACGATCAAGGATTTTCACAATCTGGGACCGAGGTTAAGCCTGACCGATGTCATCGTCGAAAGCTCGAATATCGGCAGCGCCAATCTGGCGCGCAAGATCGGGGTGGCGCCGCAGCAGGCGTTCTTGAAAAAACTGGGGCTGTTGAAGGCGGTACCGTTGCAGCTGGCCGAGGCCCGGCAGGCGCGCCCGATCCTGCCCAAGCGCTGGTCCGACCTGTCGGCGATGACAATTGCCTACGGCCACGGGCTGGCGGTCAGCCCGCTGCATCTGGCGGCGGCCTATGCGTCGGTTCTGAATGGCGGGACGCGGGTCACGCCGACGTTGCTGAAGGTCACGACCCCGCCCAAACCGGGGCCTCGGGTGGTCAGCGAAAAGACCTCGCAAGCCCTGCGAAAGATGTTGCGCGAGGTGGTCTTGCGGGGCACAGCCTCGATGGGGGACGTGCCGGGTTACGATGTCGGTGGCAAGACCGGAACCGCGAACAAGCCCAAACCGGGTGGCGGCTATTATCAGGACCGGACGGTCTCGACATTCGCATCGATCTTTCCGGCGCGTGACCCCAAATACGTGCTTGTGGTGACTCTGGATGAACCGGTCGAGACCTCGGGGCCCAAGCCGCGGCGCACCGCCGGCTGGACCGCGGTTCCGGTGGCCGCCGAGATCATCCGCCGCGTTGCGCCACTGCTGGGTCTGCGGCCAGCGATTGATCCGGCGGGCACAATGGAATACACGCTGTCGAAATACTGAAAAATGCTGACCCAGCCCAGAAAAAGGCGCGCTGATGGCCGTTGATCTGCCCAAGACCAAAACCCTTGCTGAGCTGGGCCTTGCGGCATCAAACGGCGTGGACCGGCGCCTTAGCGGGCTGGCCGTGGACAGCCGTCTGGTGGTGCCGGGAAACCTGTTTGCCGCCCTGCCGGGCAGCCTGACCCATGGCGCCGCGTTCATTGACCGGGCGCTGGCCGGTGGCGCGGCGGCGATTCTGACCGATCCGGCCGGGGCTGCGATGGCCGCCGATGCGCTGGCTGCGTCCGATGCGGCGCTGGTGGTGGTGGACGATCCGCGCCGGGCGCTGGCGCTGGCATCATCGGCGTGGTTTGCCGCTCAGCCTGAAATCGTGGTCGCGGTCACCGGCACCAACGGCAAGACCTCGGTGGCCAGTTTCACCCGTCAGATATGGGAGGCCTTGGGCCTGAAGGCGGTCAATTTCGGAACCACTGGCGTCGAGGGCGGCTATAGTGCCCCGCTGGGCCACACGACGCCCGAGCCGATCACCCTGCACGCCCTGCTGGGCCGGCTGGCAGCGGCCGGGATCACGCATGCCGCCATGGAGGCCTCGTCCCACGGCTTGGCGCAGGCACGGCTGGACGGCGTGCACCTGAAAGCCGCGGCCTTCACCAATTTTACCCAGGACCATCTGGATTATCACGCCGGTTTCGACAGCTATTTTGCCGCCAAGTCGGCGCTGTTTTCGCGGGTTTTGCCGCCCCACGGGGTGGCGGTGGTCAATCTTGACGATCCCCGCGCGGCCCAGCTCTGTCAGATCATCCGCCGGCGCGGCCAGACCCTGCTGGGAGTTGGAACGAGCGCGGCCGCCGATCTGCGTCTTCTGGGGCAGCGTTTCGATGCCACCGGACAGGAGCTGCGCTTGTCCTGCATGGGCCGGATCCATCATTTGCGCCTGTCCCTGATCGGCGGCTTTCAGGCGGGCAATGTCCTTTTGGCGGCGGCGCTGGCGATGGCGGCGGGGGCCGAGGCCGAGGCCGTCTGTGCCAGCCTGCCGGGACTGCAAACCGTGCGCGGGCGCATGCAATTGGTGGGTACGCGCGACAATGGCGCCAGCGTGTTCGTGGATTACGCCCACACGCCGGATGCGCTGGCCACGGCACTGTCAGCCCTGCGCCCTCATGTCATGGGGCGTATCATTGTTGTTTTTGGCGCCGGTGGCGATCGGGATCGGGGCAAGCGCCCGCTGATGGGCGCGGCGGCGGCCAAGCACGCCGATCTGGTGATCGTGACCGATGACAACCCGCGCAGCGAAGCGCCTGAAAGGATCCGCGCCGAGGTCATGGCCGGTTGTGCGGGCGCGCAGGATATCGGCGACCGAGCCCGGGCGATCCTTGCCGGGGTCGATGCGCTGGGGCCGGGAGATGCCTTGTTGATTGCGGGCAAGGGGCATGAAACCGGGCAGGTGATTGGCGATGATATCCTGCCCTTCAACGACGCCGAGCAGGCCAGCGTGGCAGTGGCGGCGCTGGACGGGCGCGGGGCATGAGTGCGCTCTGGACATCAAACGAGGCCGCCGCCGCGACCGGCGGCAGCGCCAAGATTTCGTGGCAGGCGACAGGCGTTTCCATTGACAGCCGCAGCCTGACCCCGGGGGATCTGTTCGTGGCGTTGACCGATCAACGGGACGGCCATGATTTTGTTGCCGATGCACTGGCGCGCGGGGCGGCGGCGGCGCTGGTCTCGCGGAGGCCCGAGGGGGTGGCGCCGGATGCGCCGCTGTTGCTGGTCGAGGATGTGCAGAGGGCGTTGGAGGATCTGGGTCGCGCGGCGCGTGCGCGCACAGAGGCGCGCGTCGTGGCGGTGACCGGCTCGGTGGGTAAGACCTCGACCAAGGAGATGTTGCGCTCGGCGCTGGCCGGGCAAGGGCGCGTTCATGCCGCCTATATGAGCCTGAACAATCACTGGGGCGTGCCTCTTACCCTTGCACGGATGCCGGCGGATACGGATTATGCGGTGCTTGAGATTGGCATGAACCATGCCGGAGAAATCGCCCCTCTATCCCGACTGGCGCGCCCGGATGTGGCGTTGGTCACCAATGTTGCGCCGGTTCACATGGCCGCGTTCGGCTCTATCTCGGATATCGCCCGGGCCAAGGCCGAGCTGTTCGAGGGGCTGACGGTGCCGGGAACCGCCATTCTGAACCGGGATCAGGAGACGTTCGGCCTTTTGGCCGATGCGGCGCGGGCCAAGGGTGCCAAGGTGGTGACCTTTGGCGCCGACTCGGCGGCCGGATTTCGCCTGCTCTCGGCCCACACGCAGGATGGTGTGACCATGGTGAAAGCGCGACTCACCGGCACCGAAGCCCTCTTGAAGATCAACGCTCCGGGCCTGCATTTTGCCTGCAATGCCATGGCGGTTCTGGCGGCGATCGAGGCGCTGGGCGCGGATACGGCCATTGGAGCGCTCGATCTTGCCCAGTGGCGGCCTCCGGCAGGGCGCGGTGCGCGCCATCGCGTCAACCTCGATCCGGTCGAGGAAAACTGCACGCTGGATCTGATCGACGACGCTTATAATGCAAATCCGACCTCGATGGGTGCGGCCCTGGCGGTGTTGGCGGACAGCCACCCGGTTGACGGGATCGGGCGCATCCGCAAGGGTCGGCGGCTGGCGATCCTGACGGACATGCTGGAGCTGGGCGAGAGCGCACCGGCCCGTCACGCCGCGCTGGCCGACTTGCCGCAAATGCAACGAATCGACACCGTGCATTGCGCCGGGCCATTGATGCGGTCGCTTTTTGAGGCGCTGCCGATTGAAAAACGCGGCGAGTGGCATGATTCCGCCGAAAAACTGGCGGCCCGGGTGCATCACTTGCTGGACGCGGGGGATGTGGTCATGGTCAAAGGGTCAAAAGGGTCGCGCGCGGCGCTGGTGGTCGAGGCAATTTTGCGTCTGGGCGTAGGCCCGGGTGCCCGTCCGGGACAGGCGGGCCGGGATCGGAACAAAGGATAAGGGGCAGGCTGGATGCTGTATTTTCTGAGCAATTTTTCGGACGGCGGCGGTGTCTTCAACCTGTTTCGCTATATTACGCTGCGCTCGGGCGGGGCGTTTTTTACCGCCCTTCTGTTTGGCTTTGTGTTTGGGCAGCCGTTGATCAACCTGCTGCGCCGCCGGCAGGGCAATGGCCAGCCGATCCGCGAGGACGGACCCGAGGCGCATATTCTGGCCAAGGCGGGCACTCCGACGATGGGCGGGGTTCTGATTCTTGGGGCGCTGATCGTCTCGACCCTGATCTGGGCGCGTCTCGACAACCCCTATATCTGGATGACGCTGTTTGTGACTCTCGCCTTTGGTGTGGTGGGTTTTGCCGATGATTACGCCAAGGTCTCGCAAGGGAATACCAAGGGGGTGCCCGGCCGGATCCGCTTTGGTCTGGGTCTGGGGATCGCGGCGATTGCCGCCTATTGGACGATGCAGGCGCAGCCCGAGGCGCTGTCGGGCACACTGGCGGTGCCGGTGTTCAAGAACGTGCTGCTGAACCTCGGGTGGTTTTTTATTCCCTTTGCGGTGATCGTGATTGTCGGCTCGGCCAATGCGGTTAACCTGACCGACGGGCTGGACGGGCTGGCGATCATGCCGGTGATGATCGCGGCGGGCACGCTGGGGGTCATTGCCTATGCGGTGGGGCGGGTCGATTATTCGAGCTATCTTGAGGTCCACTACGTTCCGGGTACTGGCGAGTTGCTGATCTTTGCCTCGGCCCTGATCGGCGGCGGGCTGGGGTTTTTGTGGTATAACGCCCCACCGGCGGCGGTGTTCATGGGGGACACGGGCTCGCTGGCGTTGGGCGGCGCGCTGGGGGCGATTGCGGTCGCCACCAAGCACGAGATCGTGCTGGCCATCGTCGGCGGCCTGTTCGTGGTCGAGGCCCTCAGCGTTATCATTCAGGTGCTGTATTTCAAAAAGACCGGCAAGCGGGTGTTCCTGATGGCGCCCATTCACCACCATTTCGAGAAACTCGGTTGGGCCGAAAGCCAGATCGTCATCCGCTTCTGGATCATCTCACTGGTTCTGGCGCTGGTGGGGCTGGCGACGCTGAAGCTGAGGTAAGGGCGGCACCCGTGCAGGTGCAACGCGCTGTTTTCGGTGAGGGCCTGCCCCCCATCAAGTGCGCACCGCTGGGATGAAGAGGATTCGAGGCCTTTTGGATTTTTCGCCTGACGGCTTTACAATGCCTTGAAATAGACCCACAATTTGCGCAGCATTGCGCATGGTCAGACAAGAATCCGGGAAACCGGCGATGCGGGCTTGATGGGTCCAGAGCTGGCAAGGGATAAGGGCCAAACGGCAGGAAGGCGGGCGCGATGATCCCCGTGCGAGACACATCCAAGATGATCCGAGCAATGAACCCGCGCCTTTGTGCGGGCGCGTGGGTATTTTGCACCTTCGCGTCTGGCGACACGCGGATCGCAACCGTTCAGGACAAGGCCCTTGCGATGATGCGTGAACCCGAGGGCCTGTCACTGCTGCTGGCGCAAGAGACCGCCACGGCCCTTGGTTTTCCGGCTGACCCGGCGATGGTGCATATCCTTCTGGGGGCGGCATCGGCGCTTGATGGCGTCGGGCTGACGGCGGCGGTTTCCGGCGTTCTGGCCGAGCAGAATATCCCCTGCAACATCATCGCAGGGGCGGTGCATGACCATATTTTTGTGCCGCAGTCCCGCGGCCCCGAGGCACTGGCCGTGCTTGAGGCGCGTGCACGGGCGCAAGGCGCTGCAGGGAGACAGTGATGATTCCGGTTCGCGGATATGACGGTCACAGGGTGGCGGTGCTGGGGCTGGGTCGCTCGGGTCTTGCCAGCGCGCGGGCGTTGGCGGCGGGCGGAGCCGACGTATTGTGTTGGGACGACAGCGAAAAAACCCGCGCCGCGGCGGCAAAGGCAGGGCTGCAGCTGCACGATCTGACCCGGGCGCGGGCGTTTGAAGATGTGGTCGCGCTGATCGTTTCTCCGGGCATCCCCCATCTTTATCCGGCGCCGCACCCGGTGATTGCCGCCGCCTATGAACAGGGTGTTGCGGTGGACAACGACATCGGCCTGTTTTTCCGCTCATACGCGACGCCTGACTGGGACCGTTTCGATATTTTACCGCGCGTGGTGGCGGTCACCGGATCGAACGGCAAATCCACCACCTCGGCGCTGATCCACCACATCCTGACCGATCAGGGGCGCCCCGCGCAGCTTGGCGGCAATATCGGGCGCGGGGTGCTGGATCTTGCCCCGGCGCAAAACGGCGAAACCGTGGTGCTGGAATTGTCGAGCTACCAGACCGATCTGGCCCGCGCATTGGCCCCTGACATTGCAGTCTTCTTGAATTTCAGCTCGGATCATCTGGACCGGCACGGCGGTCTGGGCGGGTATTTTGCCGCCAAGGCCCGGCTGTTTTTTGCCGGAGGGCCGGAGCGCGCCGTCATCGGGGTTGACGAGAACGAAGGGCGGTTTCTGGCCAACCGCCTGCGCGAGAGCGTCGAAGGGGGCGCGCCGGTGATCGGCGTTTCCGCCGGGCAAAAGCTGAACGGCGCGGACTGGAGCATCTTTGCCCGTAAGGGATTTCTGGCGGAATGGCGCAGGGGGCGGCAGGTGGCCTCGATCGACCTACGCGGGATGACGGCGCTGAACGGAGCGCACAATCACCAGAATGCCTGCGCGGCCTATGCCGTTTGCCGCAGCCTCGGGCTGGCGCCACGGCTGATCGAAAAAAGCCTTGCCAACTTTGCCGGGCTGGCCCATCGGGCGCAGGTGATCGCGCAGCACGACGGGGTGATCTTTGTCAACGATTCAAAGGCCACAAATGTTGCCAGCGCCGCCAAGTCATTGGAATCCTTCCAGAATATCCGCTGGATTGCCGGCGGTCAGGCCAAGGAGGGGGGGATTGCACCGCTTGCCGGGGCGCTGTCGCATGTGCTCAAGGCTTATCTGATTGGTGAGGCGGCCGGGCTGTTTTCCGGCCAACTGGGGGAGGTGCCGTTCGAGATATGTCAGGACATGGCAACCGCGGTCAGGCAGGCGATGGCTGATGCGCACGCCGGCGAGACGGTGCTGCTGGCGCCGGCTGCCGCCAGTTTTGATCAATACGACGATTTTGAACAGCGCGGCGCGGACTTTACAGACCGGGTCTTGCACGTGCTGGCCCAAGGTGCCTCGCCGGGGTGAAAAGCTATCCGTCAAGGTGCTGATTTCGGCGCAGAGCGGCCTCTGGGCAGTCGATGCAACGCGCAGAAATCACGCTGGTGCGCGCGGCGCTTTCGCGCTACACTGGAGACAGGTAACGATCAGGTGGGAGCAACCGCCGGTGTTGAGGTAAACAGGTTTAGGGGCAGAGGGTTTAACACTCCATGACGCAGATGGTCTATGGCGCAAGCCCGGTCAGGACGGGCGAGCCGGTCTTGCCGAAATGGTGGCGCACGGTGGATCGCTGGACGCTGTCCGCGGTGTTTCTGCTGTTTGCCATCGGCTTGTTGCTGGGGTTTGCTTCATCGCCGCCGCTGGCTGCCAAGACCGGCTTTCCGCCGTTCCATTTCGTCATCCGGCAGGCGATTTTCGGCAGTGTCGCGCTGGGCGCGATGGTGGTCATCTCGATGATGCCGCCGCGGCTGGTGCGCCGCCTTGGGGTGCTGGGCTTTCTGGCCGCGGTCATCGGTGTCGTGCTGCTGCCCTTTTTCGGCACCGATTTTGGCAAGGGGGCGGTGCGCTGGTATTCGCTGGGATTCGTGTCGTTCCAGCCGTCCGAGTTCCTGAAGCCGGGCTTTGTCGTGTTTTCGGCCTGGCTGATGGCGGCGGGTGCCGAGATCGCCGGGCCTCCGGGCAAGCGGCTGTCCTTTCTGGTGACGGTGGTTCTGGTGGGGTTTCTGGTCATGCAGCCGGATTTCGGGCAGGCCAGCCTGATCCTTGCCAGCTGGGCAATCATGTATTTCGTTGCCGGGGCACCGATGCTGCTGCTGGCCGGGGTGGCGGCGGCCACGGTTTTTGGCGGCACCGTCGCCTATCAGTATTCCGAGCATTTCGCGCGGCGGATCGACGGCTTTCTGGACCCTTCGATTGATCCGCGCACGCAGTTGGCCTATGCCGCCAATGCGATCCAGAACGGCGGCTTTTTTGGCGTCGGGGTCGGCGGTGGCACGGTGAAATGGTCGCTGCCCGATGCGCACACGGATTTCATCATCGCGGTGGCGGCCGAGGAATACGGGCTGGTGTTGGTGGTTGCGATCATCGTTTTATTTCTGGTCATCACCATCCGTTCGATGCTGCGCCTGATCCGTGAGCGTGACACCTTTATCCGCCTGGCGGGCACCGGCCTTGCGGCGCTGTTCGGTTTACAGGCGCTCATCAATCTGGGCGTTGCGGCGCGATTGTTGCCAGCCAAGGGCATGACCCTGCCCTTCGTGTCCTATGGAGGCTCATCTTTGGTTGCGGCGGGGATTGCATTGGGGATGCTTCTGGCGTTTACACGCACCCGGCCACAGGGAGAGATGAGCGACATCATCCGGTGGCGGGCAAGGGTATAGCTGCGATGGCAAGACAGAAACTTTTGGTCATAGCGGCCGGCGGGACGGGGGGTCACATGTTTCCCGCGCAGGCGCTGGCCGAGGCCATGCTGCGTCTGGGCTGGCGGGTGAAACTGTCAACAGACAGCCGCGGGGCGCGTTATACCGGCGGCTTTCCCCACACGGTCGAGGTCGAGGTTGTGGACAGCGCCAGCTTTGCCCGGGGCGGTCTGGGCGGAAAATTGCTGGCGCCCCTGCATCTGTTGAAAGGGGTCCTGTCGGCCAGCCTGAAGATGCTGCGGGACAAGCCGGACGTCGTTGCGGGCTTTGGTGGCTATCCGGCATTTCCGGCGATGGCCGCGGCCTGGATTCTGCGCCGCCCGCGGCTGCTGCACGAACAGAACGGCGTGCTCGGGCGCGTCAACCGGCTGTTTGCCAAACATGTCGATCTGGTCGCCTGCGGCACATGGCCGACGGAACTGCCGCGCGGGGTCGAGGGGATTCACACCGGAAACCCGGTGCGCCGGGCGGTTCTGGAGCGCGAGAGCGCGCAGTATATCGAGCCGGGCGACTATCCCATGAGCCTGCTGGTCATTGGCGGCTCGCAAGCGGCGCACATTCTGGCCGAGGTGGTTCCCGGGGCGGTGGCACTGCTGCCGGGCAATATCCTCTATCATTTGCGGGTGGCGCATCAGGCGCGGGCCGAGGACGTAGAGGTGGTGCGCCAGCGCTATTCCGAGATCGGGATCGTTGCCGAAGTCGCGCCGTTCTTTGAGGATGTGGCGGCGCGGCTGGTCGAGGCGCAGCTGGTGATTTCACGCGCCGGGGCGTCCTCGGTTGCGGACATCATGGCCATTGGGCGCCCGGCCATTTTCGTGCCCCTTGCCGCGGCGATCAAGGATGAGCAGACGGCCAACGCACAAGGCCCTGCCGAGGCGGGGGCGGCGATCGTCATCCCCGAAGAACAGCTGACCGCGCTGGACCTGTCGCACAAGATTCTGGCGGTTCTGACCAACGGGCGACGGGCCACCGAGATGGCTAAGGCGGCCAAGTCTCTGGGCAAGCTGGAGGCGACGGAAACTCTGGTCCTGCTGGTCGAGGAACTGGCGATGGGCAAAACCGCAGGAGACGGATCATGAACGCGGCCACCAAACTGCCCACGGATATCGGCCCGATACATTTCGTCGGCATTGGCGGCATCGGCATGTCGGGGATCGCCGAGGTTCTGATCAACCACGGTTATCAGGTGCAGGGCAGCGATTTGCGCAGCAGCCCGATCACGGCGCGGCTGGCCGGGCTGGGGGCGCGGATATTTGTCGGTCAGAAGGGCGAGAACCTGTCAGGCGCGGCGGTCGTGGTGATCAGCTCGGCGATCAAGCCGGGCAATGCCGAATATGACGAGGCCGCCCGCATTGGGTTGCCGATTGTGCGGCGGGCCGAAATGCTGGCAGAACTGATGCGTCTGAAATCCAATGTCGCCGTCGCCGGGACTCATGGCAAGACGACGACAACGACGATGGTTGCGACGCTGCTGGACGCAGGAGGGCTGGACCCGACGGTGATCAATGGCGGCATCATCCACGCCTATGGCAGCAACGCCCGCATGGGGCAGGGCGAATGGATGGTGGTGGAGGCCGACGAAAGCGACGGCACATTTGTGAAACTGCCCGCGACCATTGCCATCGTCACCAATATCGATGCCGAGCATATGGAGCATTACGGCAGTTTCGATGCGCTCAGGGATGCGTTTTATACATTCGTTCACAACATCCCGTTTTATGGCGTTGCAGTCTGCTGCACGGACCATCCCGAGGTGCAGGCGCTGGTGGCGCGGCTTGGCGATCGGCGGGTGATCACCTACGGGTTCAACGCGCAGGCCGATGTGCGCGCGGGCAACCTGACCTATCGTGACGGCTGCGCGCAATTTGATGTCTATCTGCGCGATCATGATCAGCGGATCAACGGGCTGAGCCTGCCGATGCCGGGGGATCACAACGTGCTGAACGCGCTCAGCGCCATCGCGGTGGCGCGCCATCTGGGCATGAAGGCGGACGAGATCCGCGCCGCGCTGGCCGCCTTTAAGGGCGTGAACCGGCGCTTTACCAAGGTTGGCGACGTGAACGGGGTCACCATTATCGACGACTACGGCCACCACCCGGTTGAAATCGCCGCGGTGCTGCGTGCGGCGCGCCAGTCAACAAAGGGGCGGGTGATCGCGGTTCATCAGCCCCACCGATACACTCGGCTGCACGATCTGTTTGAAGAGTTCTGCACCTGCTTCAACGACGCCGATGTGGTGGCCATTTCCGATGTTTACGCCGCTGGAGAAGAGCCGATTGCAGGCGCCAGCCGCGATGATCTGGTGGCCGGGCTGATTGCCCACGGCCACCGCAACGCCAGCGCTCTCGTCGATGAACGGGCTCTGGCCGATCTGGTGCGCACCGAGGCGCAGGCGGGCGATATGGTGGTCTGCCTTGGCGCCGGCACGATCAGCGCCTGGGCGCGGGGGCTTCAGGAGGCATTGGAACCATGACCGTTTCTCTTATTGTGACTATTCTTTGGGTGTTGCTGATCTCGGCTGTCGGGATGCTACCGATGCGGTTTCACAAACGCTTTGGCTTTCCGATGCTGGCGGTGTTTCCGTTCGTTCTGGTCTATCTGGCCTATGACACCGGAATCTGGTGGGCGGTCGGTCTGTTTTTCGCTGGCCTTTCGATCTATCGTTACCCGGCGAAATATCTGGGTTTGAAGGTCTGGCACACGGTAACCGGGCGGCGGCGGTGAGGGCGGCTCAGTCGAGTATTTTTGCAAACAAGACGGTTTGGTGCAGATGAGAAAAGGCCTAAGACCCCGATGAGCTGGACGGCCCCTCTGCCCGAGGTTGCGGGCAAGCTTACCCTGTCGCGCCCATTGGCACCGTTAAGCTGGCTGCGGGTTGGCGGCGCCGCGGATCTGTTGTTTCAGCCTGCCCATATGGCGGATATCGCGCGTTTCATGCAGGCGGTTCCTTGCGATGTGCCGGTGATGCCGATCGGGGTTTGCTCGAACCTGATCATCCGCGATGGCGGCGTGCGCGGGGCGGTGATCCGCCTCGGGCGTGGCTTTAACGGCTTTGAGGTGATGGCCAACGGGCATGTTCGGGTGGGGGCCGGGGCGCTGGACGCGCAGGTCGCCAAAAAGGCTGCTGAGGCGGGATATGATCTGACCTTTCTGCGCACAATTCCCGGGGCCATTGGTGGCGCGATCAAGATGAATGCCGGCTGTTACGGGCGTTATCTGGCGGATGTGTTCGTCTCGGCTACGGCGGTCAGTCGGACGGGCAAGATCGTGACGCTGCGCCGGGACGATCTGGGATTTGCCTACCGTCACAGCGCTTTGCCCGATGACATGGTGGTCACGCAGGCGGTTCTGGCTCCGCCGCGCGGGAAGCCCGAAGATCTGTTTTCGGGCATGGATGACGCACTGGCCCGGCGTGCCGCGACGCAGCCGGTGACAGCGCTTTCCTGCGGATCGACCTTTCGCAATCCGGCGGGGTTTTCCTCGACCGGAGAGGCGGATGACGTGCAGGACCTAAAGGCATGGAAGGTGATCGACGCGGCGGGATTGCGGGGCGCGACCCTTGGTGGTGCACAAATGTCGCCGATGCATCCGAATTTTTTGGTCAACACCGGCAACGCAAGTGCCGCAGATCTGGAAAATCTGGGCGAACTGGTGCGAAAAAAGGTTTTTCAACACAGCGGAATTTCGCTAGAGTGGGAGATACGGCGGGTTGGTGAGCCGATCCCGCCGGAAAAAGAATGAAAAAAGCCCGGCAAAAGGGTTTATGAGCAGAATTTGAGGCGGGTATGTCAAACACAGCATCCCCCCGTGTTGCGGTCCTCAAGGGCGGCTTGTCCGCTGAGCGTGAGGTCTCGCTGGCGTCCGGTCGGGCATGTGCCGAGGCGTTGAGGGGTGAGGGATTCGAGGTTGTCGAACTGGATGCGGGCCCGGACCTTGCGGCCGTTCTGAAGCGTGAATCCCCCGATGTCGTCTTTAACGCCCTGCACGGGCGCTGGGGTGAGGATGGCTGCGTGCAGGGGCTTTTGGAGTGGTTGCGTATTCCCTATACGCACTCGGGCGTTCTGGCCTCGGCTCTGGCCATGGACAAGCAGCGCTGCAAGCTGGCCTATCGTGCCGCCGGGCTGCCGGTGGTGGACAGCCTACTGGTTCCTGCGGCGGAGGTGCGCGGCGGGCATCCGATGGTGCCGCCTTATGTGGTCAAGCCCAACAACGAAGGCTCATCCGTCGGGGTTTATATCGTTCAGGAGGCGGCCAATGGCCCGGCGCGGCTGTCGGCGGACATGCCCGAAACGGTGATGGTCGAGGCCTTTGCCCCTGGGCGCGAGCTGACGGTCAGCGTGTTGGGCGAGCGGGCGCTGACGGTGACCGATATCCTGACCGAGGGCTGGTATGATTATGACGCCAAATATACCACCGGCGGTTCGCATCATGTGCTGCCCGCCGATTTGCCTGCCGAGGTTTTCGCAGCCGCCATGCGCCATGCGCTGCGGGCGCATGAGGTGCTGGGATGTCGCGGCATCAGCCGCACCGATCTGCGCTGGGATGACAGCCGCGGGGTTGAGGGGCTGGTGGTGCTGGAAACCAATACCCAGCCGGGTATGACGGCGACGTCGCTGGCCCCCGAGCAGGCAGCCCATTGCGGTCTGGAGTTCGGCGCGCTTTGTCGCTGGCTAATCGAGGATGCTTCATGCCGCCGGTAACGCCAAGGCCCCGCGATCCTGCGCCCAGCCGTCTGTCCTATCGGCTGCAACGGCTGTGGTTGACGCCGCTGGTGCGGGCGCTCCTGAAAACCGGGCTGCCGGCGTTGGTCATCCTTGTCGGGGTATTCTGGGTTCTGTCCGATGGCAACCGCATCGAGCTGGTGCGCCAGAAGGTCGCCAGCACGCGTTATAATATCGAGCACCTGCCCGAGTTTACGGTCAAGCTGATGCGGATCGACAATGCCTCGCGCGAGGTGTCCGACGATATCCGCGAGGTGACGGCGATCGATTTTCCGGTGAGCTCGTTTGATCTGAACCTGAACGAAATCCGTGCCCGCATCGAAGAGCTGGACGCCGTTGCCAGCGCCGATCTGGCGATCAGGTCCGGGGGCGTTCTGGTGGTCAAAGTGCTTGAACGCAAGCCCGCCATCGTCTGGCGCAGCCGCGATGCACTGGAGCTGCTTGACGAAACCGGTCACCGGGTGGCGGCGCTGGCCCGGCGCACCGACCGCCCCGATCTGATGCTGATTGCCGGAGACGGTGCCGATCAGGTCGTGCCCGAGGCGTTGCGCCTGTTCAAGGTGGCCGGGCCCATCGCCCCGCGGGTGCGTGGGTTGCTGCGGGTCGGGCAGCGGCGCTGGGATGTCATTCTCGACCGCAATCAGCGGATTATGTTGCCCGAGACCGGCGCTGTTGCGGCGCTGGAACGGGTGTTGGCCCTGAATGAAATGAGCGATTTGCTGAACCGCGACATTGCCGTCGTGGATTTTCGCAACGGTCGCCGGCCAACCCTGCGCCTGAACGCGCGTGCTCTTGGCCTGTTGCGCCCAGTTGCGCTGAAATCTGATGGAGTAAACCCGCTATGACTGCGCTTTATCAACGCCAACGCGCGATGCGCCACCATCGTCAGGCCGCCTTGCAACGCGGCGTGATCGCGGTTCTGGATGTTGGCACGGAAAATATCGAATGTTTCGTCTTGCGTTTTGATGGGGTTGCCGACGCAGTGCCCGGCGACGGGGTTGGGGCGATGGCCGGGCAGACGCGGTTTCGCGTGGTCGGTGTGCACCCGACGCGTTCACGCGGGGTGAGGTTTGGCGAGATTGACCAGATGGAAGAGACCGAGCGCGCTATTCGGACGGCGGTGCAGGGGGCGCAAAAAATGGCCGGCGTGCGGGTGGATCACGTGATTGTCTGTTTTTCCGGCGGGCGGCCGCGCTCATACGGGTTGAGCGGCGAGGTCGAGGTGGTCGACCAGACCGTCAGCGAGCACGACATCGCCCGGGTGCTGGCCGCTTGTGATGAGCCGGACTACGGCGCCGGGCGACAGGTGATTCACGCCCTGCCGGTCAATTTCGCGCTGGACCATCGCTCGGGGTTGAACGATCCGCGCGGCCAGATTGGCAATCGGCTGGCGGTGGACATGCATATGGTAACGGTGGAGGCAACAGCGATTGAGAACATCCTCTATTGTATCAAGCGCTGCGATCTGGAACTGGCGGGAATTGCTTCGTCGGCCTATCTCAGCGGCATGTCCTCACTGGTCGAGGATGAGCAGGAGCTGGGTGCTGCCTGCATTGATTTTGGCGCCGGAACCACGGGGATCTCGATCTTTATTCGCAAGCACCTGATCTTTGCTGATACCGTGCGTCTGGGCGGCGGACATATTACCGGAGATATTTCCAAGGGGCTGCAAATTTCGATGACGATGGCGGAAAAGATCAAGACCCGCTTTGGCGGTCTGGAGGTGACCGGGCGGGATCACCGCGAGATGATCGACATTGGCGGCGAGACCGGCGACTGGGAGCTGGACCGCCGACAGGTCAGCCGCTCGGAACTGATCGGGGTGATGCGGCCCCGGGTCGAGGAGATCCTCGAGGAGGTGCGCGCGCGTCTGGATGGCGCCGGCTTTGAGCATCTGCCGGGCCAACGCATCGTGCTGACCGGGGCCGGCAGCCAGATCACCGGGCTGGACCAGTTGGCCAGCCGGATCCTTGGTGGACGGGTGCGCCTTGGGCGACCGCTGCGGGTTCAGGGCCTGCCGCAAAGCGCAACCGGCCCCGGATATTCGGCCCTTGTCGGCCTGTGTCTGGCCGCCGCCTACCCGCAGGACGAATGCTGGGATTTCGAAATTCCGGCCAACCGTTACGGCGGGCACTCGGTGCGCCGGGTGGTGAATTGGCTGCGGGAAAACTGGTAACACGGCGAATTTTCGGAAAATTTTGGGAGAAATAGGCAGAAATACGCCGAATATATGAAGTAACCCCCACATATTGTGGCGGAAAATGCAATTTTTGGATGACCGAGGCGAAAAGCTCGGTTACCATATGGAATCAGCAGGTTAAGAAGCGGCCGCAAAGGCCGACCTTAAAGGCAAAAGCAGGCGGACAGTATTCATGGCACTCAATCTTCGTATGCCCGACCACAACGATCTGAAACCGAAAATCACGGTCTTTGGCGTTGGCGGCGCGGGTGGAAACGCGGTCAACAACATGATCGACAAGGCGCTTGAGGGTGCCGATTTCGTTGTGGCCAACACCGATGCACAGGCCTTGGCGCAGTCCAAGGCCCCGAGCAAGATCCAGATGGGAATCAAGGTTACCGAAGGTCTGGGCGCTGGCGCCCGGCCCTCGGTCGGAGCCGCGTCTGCAGAGGAAAGCATAGAAGAAATCGTGGACCAGCTTGCTGGCTCGCACATGTGCTTTATCACTGCGGGTATGGGTGGGGGCACCGGTACCGGTGCGGCTCCGATCATTGCGCAGGCGGCGCGGGAATTGGGTGTGCTGACGGTTGGGGTGGTGACCAAACCGTTCCAGTTCGAGGGCAACAAGCGTATGCGTCAGGCCGAAGAAGGGGTCGAGGCGTTGCAGAAGGTGGTCGATACGCTGATCATCATTCCCAACCAGAACCTGTTTCGTATCGCCAATGAAAAGACCACCTTCACCGAGGCCTTTTCAATGGCCGACGACGTGCTCTATCAAGGCGTCAAGGGGGTGACCGACCTGATGGTGCGCCCCGGTCTGATCAACCTCGATTTTGCTGATGTGCGCGCTGTCATGGATGAGATGGGCAAGGCCATGATGGGCACCGGCGAGGCCAGCGGTGAGGATCGTGCCGTGCAGGCCGCTGAAAAGGCCATTGCCAATCCGCTGCTGGACGAAATCAGCCTGCGCGGGGCCAAGGGCGTTTTGATCAACATTACCGGCAGCCATGACCTGACCTTGTTCGAGGCCGACGAGGCCGCCAACCGGATCCGCGAAGAGGTGGACCCGGACGCCAATATCATCGTCGGCTCGACCCTTGATACCGAGATGGATGGCGTCATGCGGGTCTCGGTTGTGGCGACAGGGATCGATGCGGCGGAAATTCAGGCGGAAATGCCGGTCCCGCGCCGCACGCTGGCCCAGCCGCTCAGCCCGAAACCCGTGGCCGAGGCCCCGGTTGCGCCCGCTGCTGTCGCACCCGCGCCGGCGGTCGAGGCTCCGGCCCCGTCGCAGGGCTATGAAACCTACGCCGGCGAGCAGCCCAGCCTTTTGTCAACGATGGAGGCGGACAATCCGCCCGCCCCGGCCGAGCCCGAGTTCACCTCGCTTTTTGAAGAACCCGAACTGTCGGCCCCCGACGATCTGCCGCCGCCGGTTTATCAGCCCCAAGCCCCTGCCGCTGCGGCCGCGCCGTCAGGGTTTGCTGAAAACGACTTCACCGGATTTGTCGCGCCCAAGCCGCCGGCCCCGGGTCAACCCTCGGCGCAGGCTCTGGCGCGCTTGCAGGCGGCTGTGGACAAGGCTCCCAAGGCACCGGCCGGTGTGGAACGGGCCCAGTCCGAAAGGCAGGGGCGGTTTGGGATCAATACCCTAATCAACCGGATGACCGGGCACAGCCCTGAGCCCGCCCCGCGCCCCGAGGCGACCCGGGTTCAGCCGCGACTCAGCCCTGATGACAGCCTTGCCCCGGATCCCGAGCAGGAACGCATTGATATTCCAGCATTTTTGCGGCGTCAGGCAAACTAGGGCGGACAGTTTCCAGCCTGAAAACAGGACGCGCCGGGGTGACTTGGCGCGTTTTTGCTGTTGGGGTCGGGGGTGGGTTCAAATGGAAACAATATGTTTCCAAATCGATCGGCGGAAATCCGCACAGTCTGCGGCCTGATTGTTGCAATCTGTCATAAAGATTGAGTTGAGATTTAACCCTGCCCCCGCTACCAACAGGGCGTTGCGGGGGAATTCGGTTGGTGCCGTTGCGGGGGATACCAGTGCAGACGACGTTGAAATCCACGATCAAACTGGTTGGTACCGGCCTGCATTCAGGCCGCCCGGTCAAGATGACCGTCGAACCGGCTTCGGCCGAGTATGGCATCTGGTTTCGCCGTCTGGACATCACCGACCGCGACAACATGATCGCGGCGCGCTATGACAATGTCAGCGACACGCAACTGTGCACTCAGATCAGCAATAACTCCGGAGTTTCGGTCTCGACCGTCGAACATTTGATGGCGGCGCTGGCGGGGTGCGGGGTTCACAACGCGCTGATCGAACTGGACGGGCCAGAAGTGCCGATTATGGACGGCAGTTCGGACCGCTTCGTGCGCGAGATTCTGATGACTGGAACACGGCGTCTGAATGCTCCGGTGCGCGTGATCCGGGTGCTGAAACGTGTCGAGGATCAGGAAGATGGGGCCCGCGTCTCGATCGAGCCACATGAAAATCTGGAAATCAATTTCAGCATCGACTTTCCCGATACAGCCATAGGCCATCAGGCCAAGACCCTGAACATGGCCAACGGCGCCTTTGTGCGCGAACTGTGCAACAGCCGCACCTTCTGTCGCAAGGCGGATGTGGACTGGATGCTGTCGCACGGGCTGGGGCTGGGCGGAAATCTGGAGAACGCCATCGTTGTCGATGGTCCGAAGGTTCTGAACCCCGAGGGGCTGCGTCACGAGGACGAATATGTCCGGCACAAGATGCTGGATGCGCTGGGCGATCTGGCGCTGGCCGGGGTGCCCTTGTTGGGGCGCTATCACGGGCATCGGGCGGGCCATGCGGCCACCAACCGGCTGCTGCGCAAGCTGTTTGTCACCCCGATGGCCTATGAGATGGTGACCTGTGACACGAGCACCGCGCGGATGCTGCCGGGGGTCGGGGTCAGTGCCCTGGACATCGCCCGCGCTGTCTGAATGCCGGGCCTGACGGAGGCCCTGTTGCACGGGCAGACCACATTCTCTGCGAATCCGGGTGAAAGCGTTTTTACTCTTGGCATTATGTGCTAGGTAAAGCCAAAATATGTTTGACGGATTCTGCGTCCGTCGCGGGATGGGATCGTGTGCAAGATGGGCTTTGGCGCAAAACGGGCAGGACGATGGATGATGCTGGCAGGCATAGTGGTCCTGTCGGCCTGTGCGCAGGCAAAAAAGGATACACCGCTTGAACAGCGCTCGGCCGAGCAGATTTTCAAGATGGCCGAGGCACAACTGGCGAACCGGAAATCGGCGAATGCCGCCAAGACCTTTACCGAGGTCGAGCGGCTTTACCCCTATTCGGAATGGGCCAAGCGGGCGATCGTGATGTCCGCGTTTGCCTATGAGAAGGCCAAGAAATACGATCTGGCCCGCGCCGCGGCGCAGCGGTATCTGGACTTTTACCCGGCCGATGAGGACGCCGCTTACGCGCAATATCTGGTGGCGCTCAGCTATTACGACCAGATCGACAGCGTGGACCGGGATCAGGGCAACACCTTTCAGGCTCTGCAGGCGCTGCGTATCGTGATCGAGCGTTATCCCGACAGTCGCTACGCCGAATCCGCCAAGCTGAAATTCGACCTTGCCATCGACCATCTGGCGGGCAAGGAAATGCAGGTGGGCCGCTATTACCTGAAGCGCGGATTTTATACTGCGGCGATCAACCGTTTTCGTGTGGTGGTCGAGCAATACCAGACCACCACCCACACACCCGAGGCGCTGTATCGTCTGATCGAGGCCTATCTGTCGCTGGGACTTACGGATGAGGCACAGACCGCTGGCGCGATCCTTGGCCATAACTTTCGCGGCAGCGTCTGGTACAAGGACGGCTATGCGCTGTTGACGGGTAAGGGGCTGGAGGCGAAATCGCGCGGCAAGGGCAATGGCTGGCTGGCCAAGGTCTATCGTCGGGTGATCAAGGGCGAATGGCTCTAGAGGAATGGAAACAAAGGCTGAGTCATCGTCGGGTTTCCGGGGCCTTGGCAGGCGCAAGCCTGCTCTTAACACGCGTTGTCTGAATGTGAATGAATGTAACTTGCTCTGACGGGCGGTCGAGCCCCTGACGGGCAAGCGGGAGGCGGGGCGAATGCTGCGCGGGCTGTCAATCCGAAACATGCTGTTGATCGAGGCGCTGGAGCTGAGCTTTGGCCCCGGTCTGAACGTGCTGACGGGTGAAACCGGGGCGGGCAAGTCGATCCTCTTGGATTCGCTGGGTTTTGTTCTGGGCTGGCGCACGCGTTCGGACCTTGTGCGCAAGGGGGCAGAGCGGGCCGAGGTCGAAGCCGTCTTTGATCTTGAGCGCGACCATCCGGTGCGGGATTTTCTTGACGGTGCCGGGTTTGCGCCCGAGGACAGCCTGATCCTGCGACGGGTCAGCGCGCCGGACGGGCGCAAGCAGGCCTGGGTCAATGAGCGGCGCTGCACGGCCGAAACCCTGCGCCGGATCGGGGGTTTTCTGGTCGAGATTCACGGCCAGCACGACGATCGCGGCCTGCTGAACCCGCGTGGACACCGCTCTATTCTGGACGCATTTGCCCAAGCCGGGCCGGCTCTGGCCGAGGTTGCGCAAAGCTGGCAGGACCTGTCGGCGGCTCGCAGCCGACTGGAGGCTCATGAGCGCCATCTGGCCGAGATCGCCCGCGACCGCGACTATCTGAGCCACGCGGTTGCCGAACTGGATCAACTGGCCCCCGAGCCCGGCGAGGACGCCCGCCTTGACACCGAACGGCGGCGCCTGCAGGCGGCCCAGCGTATCCGTGAGGATATCCAGCGTGCCGCCGGGGCCCTGTCCGCGGATGGGGCCGAGGGGGCGTTGCTGGATGCGGCGCGCTGGCTGGACGGGGTTGCAGATCAGGCCGAGGGCCGGCTGGATGCGCCATTGGCGGCGCTGGCCCGGATCGAAGAGGATCTGGCGTTGGCTCAGCAGGGGGTGGCAAAATGCCTGCAGGACCTCGACATCGATCCTGAGCATCTGGAACATCTTGAGGAGCGCCTGTTCGCGATCCGGGGGCTTGCGCGCAAGCATAATGTTCTGCCCGACGATCTGGGTGAATTCGCGGCAGAACTGGGCGTCCGTCTGGCGCAGATCGAGGACGGCGCGGCGACCAGCGACGCGCTGCGGGCGGCGGTTGCCAAGGCCCAGACGCGGTATGAAAAGGCCGCCGAAATATTGTCGAAACGTCGTCGGCAGGCGGCGCAGAGGCTGGATCGGGCGATGGCTGCCGAATTGTCACCGCTGAAGATGGAGCGCGCGCGCTTTACAACCGAGATTGGCCCCGCTTCTCCGGGCCCCGAGGGGGTCGATTCCGTGCGCTTTCTGGTTGCGACCAACCCCGGAAGCCCGGCGGGTGCGCTGGACAAGATCGCGTCGGGTGGTGAGCTGTCGCGCTTTTTGCTGGCGCTCAAGGTCTGCCTCAGCGCCGCGACCCACCGGGATGTAACGATGATCTTTGACGAGATCGACCGCGGCGTTGGCGGGGCAACGGCCGATGCCGTGGGGCGGCGTTTGGCGGCGCTGGGCCGGGGGGGGCAGGTGCTGGTGGTGACCCATGCGCCGCAGGTCGCGGCCCTTGGCGATGCACATTGGCGCGTGGTCAAAAGCCAGAGCGGCGCTGGAACTCGGACCGAGGTTTTGCCGGTTTCGGACAACGCACGCATTGACGAGATCGCCCGCATGTTGGCCGGCGATAGCATTACAAAGGAAGCCCGCGCCGCCGCGCGCGTGCTGTTAGAGGGTTCGGGCGCATAAGGCCCCATGTCCGGCGCGCGGTGCGCCCTTAAAGGGTCTGGGCCCTAACGCAGCATCTTGCCGGGGTTCAGGATGTTTTGTGGATCCAGCGCCGTTTTGATCGAGCCCATCACGTCCCAGCCCGCCCCGTGTTCTTCGGCCATATAGGCCCGTTTGCCCATGCCGATGCCGTGTTCTCCGGTGACGGTTCCGCCCAGTGCCAACGCGCGCTTGGCCATGCGGTGGGCCAGCTGCAACGCGGCCTCTTCGGCCTTGCGATCGCCCGGCGAGATCAGCAGGACGGCGTGAAAATTGCCATCCCCCACATGGCCGAGGATCGGTCCGGGGATGCCGCTTGCGGCGATGTCGGCCCGGGTTTCCGAGACCGCCTGCGCCAGTTTCGAGATCGGTACGCAAATGTCCGTCACAACCGCCGTTGCCCCCGGTTGCAGGGCCAGCGCCGCATAATAGGCCTTGTGCCGCATGTCCCACAAACGCCTGCGATCCTCGGGGCGCGCGCTCCATTGAAAATCGTGCCCGCCAAGGTCGGTGCAGATTTCGCCCACCTGTTCGGCCTGCTCGGCAACGGCGCTGGCCGAGCCGTGAAACTCCAGCAGAAGGTGCGGTTTGATCGGCATATCGGCCTTGGCGTAGATATTGAACGCCTTGGCGGTCGCCTCGTCCACGAACTCGATCCGCGCCATCGGGATGCCCGACTGGATTGTGGCGATGACGCTGTTGACGGCGGCATCGATGTCGTCAAAGGCGCAGATGGCGGCCGAGACCGCCTCGGGGCGGCCGTGCAGACGCAGGGTCAGTTCAGTGATTACCCCAAGTGTGCCTTCCGAGCCGACGAACAGGGCCGTCAGATCATACCCGGCCGAGCTTTTTCGTGCCCGCGTGCCGGTCCTGATGATCTGCCCGTCGGCCAGAACCACGGTCAGGCCAAGGACGTTGTCGCGCATCGTGCCATAGCGCACCGCCGTTGTGCCGCTGGCCCGGGTTGCGGCCATGCCCCCAAGCGAGGCATTGGCACCGGGGTCAATGGGAAAGAACAGGCCGCTCGCCCGCAGCTCGGTGTCCAGCTCTTCGCGGGTCAGGCCCGGCTGGACGCGCACGTCCATGTCCTCGGCATTGATCTCGATCACCCGGTTCATGCGCGACATGTCCAGCGTTACCCCGCCGTGCAGCGCCAGCGCGTGCCCTTCAAGCGAGGTGCCGGTGCCCCAGGCAATGACCGGACAGCCCTGCGCTGAACAGATGCGCATGATCTGCGAGACTTCGTCGGTGCTTTTGGGATAGGCGACCGCGTCCGGGGGCATTGGCGGGAAATGGGTTTCGTTGCGTCCGTGCAGATCAAGGTCCGAGGGTGAGGTCTGCAGCCGCTCGCCCAGCAGGTCGCGCAGCTGTTTGATCGTGTTCTGACGTTTCCTTCCCGCGTCGCCGTTCATCTCTGACATCCTATTTGCAGCGATAGCCATAGCTGGTTTTCGTCTCACCCGGCAGCACCAGTTCCAGATGGTGCAGGAATACGCCCGAACTGACGATCCGAATGATTTCTTCGGGTTGGCCCGGTTGGCGAACGGTCAGAAGCGGCCCGTTCAGGCGAAAGGTCAGCCCGGTACGCGGGTGATTTTCACCGGGGTAGGTGATGCGGCCGTTCTCGATCAAAAGCGGGTTCATACAGCTGATTGATTCATAGGAATCCGAGACCCGCTTGGCCACCGGGGTGATGGACCAGCGGCCCAGTAGAAACTCGGGGGTTTTGGGCTTGAACGTATCGTATCCCTTGATTCGCGCGTACTCGCGCAGGAAATCCTCGAACCCTGAGACCTGCTTGACCTCGTTCAGATATTTGACCGGATTGCTGGTGCGCATATCGGCGAAATATTTCTCGGCGCGGCTTTCCTGATGGTTGAGGAACCAGACATAAAAAAACAGCGCGACGATAGCCAGAGCAAACAGACCCAGCACCTCTTTTTGAACCAGAGCGGCCAGCAGAGGTGATGAATCGGGCTTGCGTGTCTTGTTGCGAACGGGCATAGCTTGGCCAACCTTTTCGTTTACTCAGGATACCGGCCTTATACCGGCAAAACGGCGTAACCGACCCGATAAAGACCGCGTTAAATTTTCGCAGTTTCCGTAGCGGGCCGTTGCGTTGATGCGCACAAGAGGTTAAGGCCGCCTGAACTTCAGGATTTCGAGATGCCACAGACCGAGCCCGCACACAACCGCGAAGTTAACCTGATTACCCTCTCCCTGTTCGCTGTCGTGATCGGCACGATCACCGGCTTTGGGGCGGTTTTTCTGCGCTGGTTGATGGGGGTTCTGCACAATCTGTTTTTTCTTGGCGAGCTGGCCACGGGATATAACGCCAATGTGCCGACCCCCCCGGGTCCGTTCGGGATCTGGGTGATCTTTGCTCCGGTGATCGGTGGCGCGGTCGTGGTCTGGATGGTGAACAACTTTGCCCCCGAGGCTCGAGGGCACGGGGTTCCCGAGGTGATGGATGCGATCTATTATCGAAACGGCCATATCCGTCCGCAGGTCGTGGTGATCAAGTCGCTGGCCTCGGCACTGTCCATCGGTTCGGGTGCTTCGGTGGGGCGCGAGGGGCCGATCATCCAGATCGGCAGTGGCATCGGCTCGGTTCTGGGGCGGATGCTGCATTTGCGCCACTGGCAGGTCATCACCATGGTGGCCGCTGGTGCCGGCGCGGGGATTGCGGCAACCTTCAACACGCCGCTGGGGGCGGTGATGTTTGCCATCGAGCTGATGCTGCCGGAATTCAGCGCCCGCACCTTTTTGCCGGTGGTGCTGGCCACTGGTGCCGCGACCTATGTCGGGCGGCTGATGTTTGGCAACGAGCCGGCATTTCTGGTCGCCAGCTACACATTGCCCGATCCGTTCGTGCCGCTGTCGATCGATGTCCTGCCGCTTTATGCTATTCTCGGGGTACTGTGCGGGGTGGCCTCGTGGCTGTTCGTGTGGCTGCTGCACTGGCTCGAGGACCGCTTTGACGAGATGCCGTTCAACGATTATGTCAAGAATTTCATCGGGATGCTCAGCCTTGGGATCCTGTTCTACGTCCTGCTGCGCACCACCGGAATGTATCATACTGCAGGGGTCGGATACGCCACCATTCAGGCCATCCTGAACGGCGGAATCACCGTGGCCGCGCTGCTGACCGTGCTGTTTTTTGCCAAGCTGCTGGCCACCACCGTCAGCCTTGCGGCGGGGGCCTCGGGCGGAATCTTTTCGCCGTCGCTGTTTTTGGGCGCTACCCTTGGCGGGGCCTTTGGCTCGGTTCTGGATGCGATCTGGCCGACGCTTGGCTTCAGCCCGATTACCTTTGCGCTGGTGGGCATGGCCGGTTTGGTCGGGGGCGGCACCGGCGCGGCGATGACGGCGATCATGATGATTTTCGAGATGACCGGTGACTATAACATCGCCGTGGCCGCGATCATCGCCGTGGCCTGTGCCATCGGTGTGCGCCGGGCCATGGTGGTCGAGAATATCTATACGATGAAACTGGCGCGGCGCGGCCATCACGTGCCGACGGACCGACGCTCGCACATGTTTCCGATCCGTCTGGCAACCGAGGTCATGCAGCCGATCATGGGGGTGGTGCAAGAAGGCGATCTGATCCGCGTTCCCGCCACGCTGGCCGATATTCCCCCCGAAGATCTGGCCTATGCGGTGGTCGCAGAGGGCAACCGGATCAAGGGGATTGTGGTGGTTGACAAGGATGACAAGACCCGCGCCCTGTCGCCGATCCGCACTGAAATCGGGATCACCCGCGACGACAATCTGTTGGAGGCGGTGATGAAACGCATGGTGTCGCGCGGCCACAAGATGGAACTGGTCGTGCCCGGAACCGGCGTGCCGCGTCCTGAGGACGTGACCGGCGTGATCACCCACGAGGCCATCACCCAGGCAGTTCTGAACGATTACGCGCAATAACGACGGCTGACGCGCAATCCCCGCGCGGTGCAGTCCACCCGCTCGCAAGGCCCCTCAGGGCCTGTCGGCGGGGACCTGCGCTGTGGGTGGAGGACGGTCGGTGGCGGGCCTTTTTTCAGACGCGCTCAACAACCACCTTGTCGGGGTAAAAGGCCAGATACCCGGCGATGTCCCGGGCAATCTCGAACGGGTCTTCATAGGACCAGACGGCGTCGGCAATGACGCCGCTTTTTGCATGAATACCGAAATAGACCGCATTTCCCTTGTGCGGGCAGTAGGATTTGTTCTCGGATTTTTCCAGAAACTCCATGCCGACATCGGCGCGCGGAAAATAGATCACCGGGGGCATTTTCCCTTCGATCAGCTCCATTGCATTTTTCGATTCGGCCAGAATGGCGCCGCCCGCGCGGGCAACCCATGTTCCGACCGCTGGTCTGATTTTAATATGTTGTGCCATGTCTCTCCCTTGTCTGAGCGGCGTTTATAGCACGCCAGAGCGCAGCTTGTAACCTGTTCAGATTGGCGCACAGGCCCGGGCCAGCCAGTCTTGCGTCTCCGCCGAGCAGGCCGGTGCGATCAGGGCCATCGTTTTGGCGTGATAGCGGTTCAGCCAGTCCAGCTCATCCCGGTCAAGAAGCGTCGGGTCGATCAGGGCACGATCAATCGGCGTATATGACAGGGTTTCAAATTGCAGCATCGGGCGGCTGTCACCGTCGGGCAGGGGGGGCGCGGCTGAGACCACGCAGAGATTTTCGATGCGGATGCCGAATTCCCCCTCGCGGTAATAACCGGGTTCGTTGGACAGGATCATGCCCGCCTCAAAAGGGACATCGGATAGTCGTGAAAGGCGTTGTGGCCCCTCGTGAACCGCCAGAAAGGCGCCGACCCCGTGGCCGGTGCCATGGTCGAAATCCAGTCCCGCACGCCAGAGCGCCATGCGGGCAAACCCGTCGAGGTCGCGCCCGGCCAGACCCTCGGGCCAGCGTGCCTGCGAGATCGCAATCATGCCTTTCAGCACCCGGGTAAAGCAGGTGCGTTGACGCTGCCCGGGGCGGCCGATTGCAATCGTGCGGGTGATATCGGTTGTGCCATCGCGATATTGCCCGCCGCTGTCGATCAGCAACAGATCGCCGGTTTCGATCCGCCGGTTGCTGTCATGGGTGACGCGATAATGGGTGATCGCCCCGTTTGGACCGCTGCCGCAGATTGTCTCGAAACTGAGGTCAACGAACATGGGCAGTTGCCGACGCAGGCTTTCCAGATGTTTTACCACGTCGATCTCGGTCAGGTCCGGGGCACTGCCCTGTGCGGCAAGCCAGGCCAGCAGCTCGGCCATCGCCACGCCGTCGCGCAGGTGGGCCTTGCGGCTGCCCGCAATCTCGGTTGCGTTCTTGCAGGCTTTGGGGCGAATGCAGGGATCCGGCGCAAAGGCGATTTCACATCCCGCGGCAACCAGCCGGTTCGTGACCCAAAGCGGCGCGCTGCCCTCGTCCACCCGCACCGGCCCGTCGAGGCGGTCAAGCGTTGCGGCAAAGTCATTGGGCGGCAACCGGCGGATGGCGTCACCCAGATGGGTGCCAAGATCGGTATCGATCCGCGCCGGGTCGATGAAAAAATCAACGCTGGAGTTGTCATGCAGGATGGCGTTTGCCAGAACCACCGGCGTGCGGGCGATATCGGCCCCCCGGATGTTCAAAAGCCAGGCGATGCTGTCGGGCAGGGTCAGAACCGCCGCCCGCTGTCCCGCAGCCCTCAGTTCGGCGGCAAGGCGGGCGCGTTTGTCCGCCGAGCTTTCGCCGCTGAGGGTATGGGGATGCGCCCAAATCGGCCCCTCGGTGGCGCCCGGCTGATCGTTCCAGATGCGGTCCACCAGATTTTCGCTTTCGACCAGCTCAATTGCGCTGCCCGTCAATGCGTGGCGCAGCTGCTCGATCTGACGCTTGACGTGCAGGCAAGGGTCAAACCCGATCCGTCCGCCGTTTGGCAGCGCCTGCCTGAGCCAGCTCTCCAGCGTGGTCTCAGGCCAGGGAACCGGCGTAAAGGCCGCCTGATCGATCTGCTCTTTGACCTGAATGCGATACCGCCCGTCAATAAAGACGCCAGCGGACTCACGCAAGGCCGCGCAAAAACCGGCCGATCCGGTAAAGCCGGTCAGCCAGGCCAGCCGCTCGTCTCGCGGCTGCACCCATTCGCCCTGATGCGCATCGGCGCGGGGGACCAGAAAACCGTCCAGACCCGCCGCCGCCATCTGTTTGCGCAAATCCTGCAAGCGCCGGGCGCCGTGTTCGGGTGATGCGGTGGTTTCAAAGCTTTGCAGCATGGGCGGGCCTCTTTGATGCCTGTGACGGGGGGGATTCCCGGGCGAGAACTGGTGTCATTCGTATCGCGCACGGGCGGCGAAGGCGAGCGGGGTCACGCCCTCTTGATCCGGTTGATTCCCAGAACCCGGGCGCGTTTGCGTGGGTCATTGTCAAACAGACTGGCCAGTTGTTCGGTCATGGCACCGGCCAGTTGCTCGACATCGGTGATTGTGACTGCGCGCTCATAATACCGGGTCACGTCATGGCCGATGCCAATGGCGATCAGCTCGACCGCACGACGTTTTTCTACCATGGCGATGACATCCCGCAGGTGTTTTTCCAGATAGCTCGCAGAATTGACACTGAGGGTGCTGTCGTCGACCGGGGCACCGTCGCTGATGACCATAAGGATGCGGCGGGCCTCGGGGCGGGCGCACATGCGCCGGTGCGCCCATTCCAGCGCCTCGCCGTCGATATTTTCCTTTAGCAACCCCTCTTTCATCATCAGGCCCAGATTGGGGCGCGCCCGGCGCCAGGGCGCATCGGCCCCCTTGTAGACGATGTGCCTGAGATCATTCAGCCGCCCCGGCGTTTGTGCACGCCCTTCGGCCAGCCATTTTTCGCGGCTCAACCCGCCTTTCCAGGCGCGGGTGGTAAAGCCGAGGATTTCGACCTTGACCGAGCAGCGTTCCAGCGTACGCGCCAGAACATCGGCACAGATCGCCGCAATCGAGATCGGCCGCCCCCGCATCGAGCCGGAATTGTCCAGCAGAAGAGTGACGATCGTGTCCTTGAACTCGGTGTCCTTTTCCTGCTTGAAACTCAGCGGAGTCGTGGGGTTGGTCACCACCCGGGCCAGACGCCCTGCATCAAGGAGCCCCTCTTCGAGGTCAAACAGCCAACTGCGGTTCTGTTGCGCCTGAAGACGGCGCTGCAGCTTGTTCGCCAGACGGCTGACAGCGCCTTTCAGGGGCTCGAGCTGCTGGTCCAGATAGGCGCGCAGGCGTTCCAGCTCGGCTGGGCTGGCCAGGTCTTCGGCCTTGATTTCCTCGTCGAACTCGGTGGCAAAGACCCTGTAATTCGGGTCGGCCTCGGAATGTGGCGGCGGGGCAGGCGGCTCAAGCGGCGGTTCGCCATCGGCCATTTCCGCCTCGTCTGACATGTCCATATCGTCCATGTCTTCCATCGCCACTTGCGATTGGGTGTCCTCGGTTTCCGACGGGTTTTCCTCGTCACTGTCCTCGGCCTCGTTGCTGTCGTCCTCGTCCTCGCCCCCCTCGCTGTCGGGTTGCTCGTCTTCTTCGGCGTCGTCCTCGGCCTCTTGATCCTCGTCGTTGTCCTGCTGGTCGGGGTCATCGCCCAGCTGGTCGCCATAGCCGAGATCCTCGATCACCTGACGTGCAAGCCGGGCAAATTCCGTCTGGTCGGCCAGAACGTCATTCACCGCCTCAAGCGTGCCGCCGGCCTCGGCCTGCATGAAGTCGCGCCAGAGGTTCATCACGTTGTTGGCCCCCGCCGGCAGGTCGCGCCCGGTTGCGAGGTGGCGTACGAGATAGCCGGCCGCGGTGGCCAATGGCGCCAGAGCGCGATCGCTGATGTCGGAAAATCCCTGCTTGTCCGCCTCGGCGCCGATTTTGGCGTCGATATTGCTGGCGGTGCCGGGCATCACCCGCGCGCCCATGGCCTCGCAGCGGGCGGTTTCCATCGCTTCGTAGAGGTCCCGGGCCATCTGCCCCTCAGGGGCGTATTTGGCGTGTGTTGCCGCATCGTGAAAGCGCAGGTTCATGGCATAGGCGTCCGCCGTTCCGCGCGCCAAAAGCACCTCTTGGTGGCTCATCCGGCGGGTGACCTGAGGCAGGCGCATGGTGTCCTCGGACAGGCCCGGAGGATCGACGGTAAAGGCGATGTTCAGCTCGGCCTCATTGGCCATCGCTCGGGTTGCGTCACTCAGGGCCTTTTTGAACGGGTCGGCCGGGTTGTCGGATTTTTTGCTCATCAAAATCCCCCCCACACGCGTGAGGGCCGCAGAGCAGGGTGCTGCCGGTCAGCCAAGGCTGACACTCGCAGCGCTTTCCGGCAGCTCCTCGTCAAAGCAGCGCTGATAGAATTCCGCCACGGTCTGGCGTTCCAGCTCATCGCATTTGTTGAGGAAGGTCAGGCGGAAGGCAAAGCCCACGTTCTTGAAAATCTCGGCGTTCTGGGCCCAGTTGATCACCGTGCGCGGGCTCATCACGGTGGAAATGTCGCCGTTCATGAAGGCCGTGCGGCTGAGATCGGCAACGGTGACCATCTGGCTGATGATCTGTCGTCCCTTGTCGGTGTTGTAATGCGGGGCCTTGGCCAGCACGATGGCGCTTTCGGCGTCATGGCTGAGATAGTTCAGCGTTGCCACCAGCGACCAGCGGTCCATCTGTGCCTGGTTGATCTGTTGCACCCCGTGATAAAGGCCGGTGGTGTCGCCAAGGCCGACCGTATTGGATGTCGCAAACAGCCGAAAGCTGGGATGCGGGGTGATGATCTCGTTCTGGTCGAGAAGCGTCAGCTTGCCGTCATGTTCCAGCACCCGCTGAATGACGAACATCACATCGGCGCGCCCCGCGTCGTATTCGTCAAACACGATGGCAACCGGGTTGCGCAGGGCCCAGGGCAGGATGCCTTCGTGGAACTCGGTCACCTGCTTGCCATCCTTCAGCTTGATCGCGTCCTTGCCGATCAGGTCGATGCGGCTGATGTGGCTGTCCAGATTGACCCGCACGCAGGGCCAGTTCAGATGCGCGGCGATCTGTTCGATATGGGTCGATTTGCCGGTGCCGTGGTAGCCCTGGATCATCACCCGGCGGTTATGGGCAAAGCCGGCCAAAATGGCCAGAGTCGTGTCGGGGTCGAACTTGTAGGTCGGATCAATCACTGGAACCCGGTCCGAGGGCTCGGCAAAGCCATAGACCTCCATCTCGGTGTCAAAGCCGAACAGATCCCGCACCGAATAGCGCTTGTCGGGTTCTGCCATCCTGTTCGTCATGCCATCAGCCATAATGTAATTTCCCTGCCATTCAGTTATGGGCCCCGGGCGGGCCTTTCCAGCCTTCACGTAGTGAAACAAATTCCATCCCTCTGCAAGGGGGAGTGGCGCCGGCGCGCATTATGACGCGGCGGCAGTCGGCCCCGGCAGTCGGTCCCGGTGATTGTCGACGGTTCCCAACCCGGGGGATCGAATTTGATGGCTCCTACGCCCTAATCCTTGAAACTGCGGCTGACCTTGATCTGCTCCCACGCCCAGACGACCTGCTGTAGGCGGTCCTCGTCGTCGCGGTTGCCGCCGTTCATGTCGGGGTGCAGGTCTTTGACCAGCGATTTATATTGCTTGCGGATTTCGCTTTTGGTCCAGTGGTCTTCGGCGTCAAGCAGGCTGAGGGCGCGCCGTTCCGTGGCCGGTAGTTTGCGTGCGATGACCGTTCCGCGCCCCGAGCCGGGGTTGCGGGTTGCGTTTTCGCCCAGAACCTCGTGCGGGTCGTCAATCCCGAGGCGCGCCCAGGCCTTGGCCTCGACGGTGGCGCTTTGCGATGTTTCGCCCTTTTTGCCAAAGGGTTTGGTCGGCCGCTCCCAGACCTTGTCGGCGGCAAATTGCTTTTCCAACTCTTCTTCCGAGTGGTTCTCGAAAAAATTCCACTTCAGATTATAGGCGCGCACGTGTTCAAGGCAGAACCACAGGAAATCATCCAGATTGTCGGGGTGCTTGGGGGCGCGGTATTTTCCGGGCTGCTGGCAGCCGTCATGCTCGCAGACCCGCGAGGAGGTCTCGAAGGCACCGGACATCCCCCGCCGTCCCCGCGCCCGGCGTTTTTTGTCCGCCGACACGGAAATATCAAAATCAAATGGTGATCGCCCTGCCATGATCCCCGTAATCCTTTTGCTTTTCGACTCGGATGAAGCAGTTTAGTGTTTTGCCGCGCGGGGCCAAGAGCGAAACGCTTGTCGGGCGCGAAAAAAAGAGGAAAAAAAGTGAAAGTTGCAGATGAAATTACGGAAAAACTGACTGCGGCGTTCCAGCCCGATGAGCTGCGCGTGATTGATGAAAGCGAGGCACATCGCGGGCACGCCGGCTATCGCGAAGGGGGGCAGAGCCATTTCAAGGTGATTATCCGGGCACCCGCCTTTGCGCCAATGAGCCGGGTCGCCCGACATCGGGCCGTTCACGCGGCGCTGACGCCGGCGCTGGTGGGGCGCATCCACGCGCTGTCGCTGGAGATTTCGGCCTGAGCCAGGGGGGCGGCAGGGGGGCAGGGGCGGCGCCGTTGTCTGCCCCCTGTTCTCTGTTGGACCTATTCGGCGGCGTGTTTTGCCGCCTCAGGCAGCGGTGCTGGCGATGTGGCTGATGATGGCTCTGCGGATTCGGAGCGCATCAGGCGCGCCTTGCGGCTGCGCAGGATCCCGAGGACCCCGGCCTGTGTCGTGACGTTGCTTGTGCTCTCGGCGTTGGTGCTGTGCAGCGGCGTTACCGTTGCACTGGCGGCGCGATGGCTGGAGGTAAAGACAAAGTCCTTTTCGGTCGTGTCCTCGTCGATCTTGTGCAGTTCGATCTGGCGGGTCGGGGGTGTTTCAAAGAATTTCTGATCGGCGACGATTTCGCGGCGGAACACCAGAACCGACTGGTAGGATTCGACCCGGCTGGTCAGCCCGGTCTTTTCCTCGCACGGCAGGCTTTCGGCGCGCAGGTATTCCCAGCCGCTGCCGGCAAGGTCGTTCATGGCCTCGGCCAGAACCGCTGCAAACTGATCTTCGTGGCGGCGCACCCCCTTGAAAGACCGAGTCTTTCTTGGCGCGGCCACAACCTTGTATTCATATTTGGACATTTGGTGGCAGCTCCCCGTTCCCTCTTTCAGCGATGTCCCCCGGGAGCGACTACACGACAAAATGATTGAATGATTAATAGCGAATTTGGAAACAGTTTGTTTTAACGAATTGTTAACTTGTCTATATGCAGTGGTAAATAGTGTGGAAAACGCTATATATTGAAAATCAACAACCGATGATTGTCTAGTATGGAAACAATGCCCGCCATATTTGTGCCGCAATTTGCCACAATTCGCGGCCTATGGCGATGAGAAAAGCCCGAAAATTTGTCGAAACGCATTAAAACGTCAATTTCTGGCGAACGATCTGATTTACGGCCTTGGGGTTAGCCTTGCCGCCGGTTGCTTTCATCACCTGACCGACAAACCAGCCCGCCAGTTTCGGGTTTTGTTTGGCCTTTTCCACCTGTTCGGGGTTGTCGATAATGATCTGGTCAACGGCAGCTTCGATGGCGCCGAGGTCCGTGACCTGCTTCATCCCGCGCGCCTCGACGATCTCGGCCGGGTCGCCGCCTTCGGTATAGACGATCTCGAACAGGTCCTTGGCGATCTTGCCGGAAATGTCGCCGCTGGAGATCAGATCAAGGATCTTGCCCAGCTGCGCTGCCGAGACTGGGCTGTCCTGAATGTTCTTTTCGTCCTTGTTAAGGCGGCCAAACAATTCGTTGATGACCCAGTTTGCCGCCTGCTTGCCATCGCGGCCCTTGGCGACGTCCTCGAAATAGGCGGCATTGGCGATGTCTGCGGTCAGCACGCTGGCGTCATACTCGGTGACCCCGAAATCGGCGATAAAGCGGGCTTTTTTGGCGTCCGGCAGTTCCGGCAATCCGGCCTTGATCCTGTCCACCCAGTCCTGTTCCAGCGTCAGCGGCAACAGGTCGGGGCAGGGGAAATAGCGATAGTCATGCGCCTCTTCCTTGGAGCGCATCGAGCGCGTCTCGCCCTTGTCGGCGTCATAAAGACGGGTTTCCTGATCGATGCTGCCACCATCTTCCAGAATGGCGATCTGGCGGCGGGCCTCGTAATCGATGGCCTGCTGGATAAAGCGCATCGAGTTCATGTTCTTCAGTTCGCAGCGGGTGCCAAGGTGGCCGAAATCTCCGCTTTCGCGGTAGCGTTCATAGGCGCCGGGGCGACAGACCGAGACGTTGACGTCGGCGCGCAGGTTGCCGTTTTGCATGTTGCCCTCGCAGGTGCCTAAGTAACGCAATATCTGGCGCAACTTGACGACATAGGCGGCGGCCTCTTCGGGGCTGCGGATGTCGGGGCGGCTGACGATCTCCATCAGCGCAACACCAGTGCGGTTGAGATCGACAAAGCTCATGTTGGGGTCCATGTCGTGGACCGACTTGCCGGCGTCCTGTTCCAGATGAATGCGTTCGACGCGGACCAGACGAGCGGTGCCTTGGCCCATGTCCACCAGCACCTCGCCCTCACCGACGATGGGGTGGTAAAGCTGGCTGATCTGATAGCCCTGTGGCAGGTCTGGATAGAAATAGTTCTTGCGGTCAAAGGCGGAAAACAGGTTGATTTCCGCCTGCAGCCCCAGCCCCGTGCGCACGGCCTGCTCGACGCAGTATTCGTTGATGACGGGCAACATGCCGGGCATGGCAGCGTCAACGAACGAGACGTTCGAGTTGGGCTCGGCCCCGAACAGGGTCGAAGCGCCCGAGAAAAGCTTGGCGTTCGAGGATACCTGCGCATGAACCTCCATGCCGATGACCAGCTCCCAGTCGTCGCGGGCGCCGGCAATCGTCTTGGCTTTGGGTTCGGTATAGGTGATGTCTAGCATGGTCGGAATCCGCAATGGCCGGTGATTGACCGGGTTTTAGGCGAGCGTGCGAGCCGGGGCAAGAGGAAGATCGCGTGAAGGTCGGGGGCTGCGTCTAACGCGCGCCGCTGACGTCCAGCGAGGTCGCGGTGATATAGCTGGCCTTGTCGCTGATCAGATAAAGGATCGTGTCGGCCACCTCGCGTGGGGTGCCGGCGCGTTTCATCGGCAGTTGGTTGGACATCGCCTTGATCCGGTCGGGCTGGCCGCCCTTTTCGTGAATGTCGGTGTCGATAATGCCCGGGCGCACACCGACGACGCGCACGTTATCGGCGGCCATTTCATCTCCGAGGCCCTTGGTCAGCACGTCCACGGCCCCCTTGGAGGCGGCGTAATCGACATAATTGTTGGCGCTTCCAAGGCGTGCGGCGATGGATGAGACGTTGACGATCACCCCGCCGGCGCCGCCATAGCGATAAGCCATGCGTATTGCCGCCTGCTTGGCGCACAGAAACGGGCCGATGGTGTTGATGTCAAACATCCGGCGCAGGCGCGCGTGGCTGATGTTTTCAACCCGCGCAGGCTGATCGACGATCCCGGCGTTGTTGACCAGAACCCCCAACTCGTCAAAGGCCGAGTCGACCTCGTCAAACATACGTATGACATCACCGGGATCCGAAACGTCGCCTTGAACCAGCACCGCCTTTTGTCCCAGAGCGCGGACCTTTTCAGCGGTTTTCTCGGCCCCCGCGCGGTCGGAATGATAGCCAATGGCGACATCATAGCCGGACTCGGCAGCGGCAACGGCGGTTTCAGAGCCAATTCCGGCACTCGCGCCGGTTATCAAAACGGTTTTAGGCACGGACATTGAATTGCCCCCAAAATGGATTCATATCTGTCTAGCCTGTCTGTCGGGGACGCTCAATATCGGCGCTCGGGTTGCGCGGTTTTGCTGCCGTTTTGCCGGAATTTCGGTTGCGCCCTGTGCTGAAAATGTGACGTAAACCGGTCGATCAGGTCAGATGGTCGCAGTCAGGTGTCCGCCTGCCCGGCCAAGCGATTCGCGCCCGAGGGCTGGGCTTGCGGGTCGGGGGGCGGGTCGGCGGGGGACAGGATTCCCAACCCGCGCAGGTAGATTCCGATGCCGCTTTCAAGCAGGTCCTCAGGGGAAAACGGCGCGCGCGCCCCGGGTTCGCCGCGGGCGAACAGCTCGACCACGCCGTGGCTCATCGCCCATATGTGCTGGGACACCATCGAGGCGGGCGGGCGCTGTCCGGCGGGCAATCGCTCGAGCAGTTTTTTCGCCGCCCGTATCAGCGGGGCCATGGCGCGGGCCGATGCGCGCGCCAGTTCGGGGTCCTCGTTGATCCTGAGGCCGCTTTCAAACATGGCGATATAGTGGCCGGGATGTTTCTGGGCAAAGGCCAGATAGGCGCGCCCCGTGGCCTCGAAGGCTGCCAACGCCGAGGGTGCGCCGTCCTGATAGGCAAACTCCATCAGGTCGGCAAAGATTTCAAAGCCTTGGCGTGCCGCCTCGGCGATCATGGCATCCTTGCCCGGAAAATGCCGATAGGGCGCGGCAGGAGAGACGCCGGCCAGTTTGGCGGCCTCGGCCATGGTAAAGCCCTGCGGCCCCTTGGCCACGATCAGTCCGAGAGTGGCGTCAACCAGCGCCTGCCTGAGGTTGCCGTGATGATAGCCGCGCTTAGCCATCGTTGGCGACCGCGCTGTTTTGGGCGGACAGGGTCATGTTTCGTCCCCGGCTTCATGCGTGATATCTGGGTCCTGCAGGCCGACACGCTGATCCAGATGCACCACCGCCTGCACCACTGCCTCGGTTTGGGTGATATGGGGCATATGGCCCATGCCCGGCAGGATGGTTTCGTGAAAATCGCGGATCTGGGTGCGCAGTTTCCGGTTATGGACCGCCTCGGGCACGATAGTGTCGGCAGTACCGTGAATGGCCTCGACCGGGATTGTGATCTCGCCATAACGGGGGGCCATGGCGGCCAGTTCGCCCTTCAGATGTTTCAGCTGAAGGGCGTTGGCGCGCTGCACTTTGCGCCGGATGGTCAGGTCGGGCGCGATGTGGCGGGCATAGCCTTTGGGCACTGCCTGAGGCGAGAATATCTCGGTGATGGTGTCGTTGATCCGCCGCCGCGGGGGAAAGGCGGCGACAATGGCGCGCATGATCGGGCCGGTTACAGGGTTGCCGTTGAGGGTATAAAGAAGGCCCAGCCCGCCGTCCCACGGGTTGGACGGTGCCGAGACCAGAACCAGTCCGGCGACGCTGTTGGGATGGGCCAGGGCCCATGCCAGCGCCACCGCGCCGCCGTAGCTTTGACCCAGAACATAGACCTTGGAAAAGCCCAGTTTTTCCACCGCTGCCTGCAGGATGTCGGCCTGTTCCCGCAGCGTCTCGCCGCGTCGGTGCAGCGCCGGGCTGTGGCCCAGTCCCGGTCGGTCCACCGAGATCACCGTAAAGCGATCTGCCAGCGCCGGTGCCAGCGCAAAGGTCATGTCCATGAGATTGCCGCTGGCGCCGTGGATCAGGACGATGGGGGCGCCGTGACCGCGAACGTCAAGGGTGATCTCGTGGCCGTTGACGTGAACTACCTTGGCGGTACGGGGGTGGGCGGCCTCGATGGCACGCTCGTTGCGCCCGGCGCGCCACAGGATCCAGAGGCCCGTCAAAATCAGAACGGCAATGACCAAGGCAAGCCAGTTCATGCGGCCTCCGTGCCGATCAGGGCCATGTCAAAGGGGGTGGTCTGGTAGATCTGGTTGATCCAGTTGCCATAGAGCAGATGGGCGTGGCTGCGCCAGCGGTTCTCGGGCGGCTGCCGGGGGTCGTCGTTGCGGTAATAGTTCAGGGGGATGTTGATCTCGGTGCCATTGGCGATGTCGCGGTCATATTCCTGTTTCAGGGTGTCACTGTCATATTCAAAATGGTTAAAGATATAGAGCGCCCGATTGGCTGCATCCTCGATCAGGCAGGGGCCGACCTCGTCCGAGGACAGCAGGGTTTTCAGCCCCGCTACGGCGTCGATCTCGGCGGCACGCATCTCGGTCCAGCGGCTGACGGGAATGACGAAATCGTCGGAAAAGCCGCGCAGGTAGGGCGAGGCGGGCGCCTTGTTCTGGTGGCGAAAACAGCCAAAGGCCTTTTTGTCCAGCAGATGCTTGTCAATGCCGTGCTTGTGATAGATCATCGCCATCCCGCCCCAGCAGACGCCGAATGTCGAATGCACGTGATGCTGGGCCCAGTCGATGACCTCCTGCATTTCGTCCCAGTAAGTGACCGCCTCAAAGGGCAGGCGCTCGATCGGGGCGCCGGTGATGATCAGGCCGTCGAACTTGCGCTCTTTCACCGCCTGAAAGGGCTGATAGAAGCTTTCCATGTGCTGGGGTGACGCGTTCTTGGACTGGTGGGCGCTCATCCGGATCAGGGTCAGTTCGATCTGGATCGGCGTGGCGCCGATCAGGCGGGCAAATTGCGTTTCGGTCTGGATTTTCTTGGGCATCAGGTTGAGCAGGCCGATATGCAACGGGCGGATGTCCTGACGGGCGGCCTGCGCCTCGGACATGACCATGACCCCCTCCTTGGTGAGGATATCATAAGCGGGCAGGGTTTCTGGCAGTCTGATCGGCATGGAAAAATCCTCTGGGGGTCTTCAGATAACGCTGCCCTCAGCGCGCATCAAGGGCCTGGGCGATCACCGCCTGAAAATCGGCACTGTTTTTGACCGCGGCCATGTCGCTTGCCGGGACCGACACCCCCCAGTTCTCGGCCATCGCACGATAGAGCGGTTGGCGGTGCTCCAGACAGCGCCGGTAGGCAAAGCGCATGAACGCATCGGGGTCCACCTCGGTTTCGTGAACGGCGTTGTCATGACAAAACCGGGCCCAGGTCTCGACCAGAAAATCGGCGTCGAAATACATCGGCTTTGGCGCCACATCAAAGCGTCTGGCCAGTTCTTTTGCGTGTTCCGTGCCGCCCTCGATCCAGACCAGCAGCAGATGTTCAGACAGTGCGTTGAGAACCGAGTCAGCAGGGTCCTCGGGGTCCACCACTTCGCAGATCGAGCCGCCGGAATCGCAGACGAAATTATCGTATTCATATAGGCTGCGCGCCCGCTGAATGAAATGCGGCGTATCCAGAAGAGCGGCGATCTCGGCCTTTCGGTGCTGCTCTTGGCGGCGCTTGTATTCCGTCATCGGGATCCCCCCCAGCGCCGGGTTTCCCGGCTTGCCCATATAGGTGGACAGGGGCGAGAGGTTCTCAAAGGTGATGTTTGACGCGATATAGATCGAATCGCTGCGCAGCAGGTCGGCTAGAAACGGGTTGCGCATCGCCTCGACCTTGAAATTATCGACGATATGTTCGCCCATATAGCGCGTGCCGATGCGGTAATCGACGGAATAGTGGAACCAGTCGCCGCCTTCGCGCAGGATGTTGGAGACATGGGTCTTGCCAAGGCCGGACATGCCAAACAGCAGCACATGGCGATGCCGCGCCGAGGTCCAGTCTTGTGCGGTTTTGTAAATCATGTCGGGTCCGTCCAATGGCGTGGGCTAAAGCGTCCCTCTAAATAAGAGACGCTGTGGGCTGATCTAACGCAAATCCGCCTGCGGGATCAATGGCCGCCTCAATAGCCGCTCTGTCGGTCCACCAGATTTCTGAGCGGCAGGCCCGCCTCGCTGCGGCGGATATTTTCGGCGATGGTTTTGGCGGCGCTCTGGATGCGGGTTTCCGAGGCGATATGCGGTGTGACCGTCACCCGCGGGTGGGCCCAGAACGGATGTGCCGGGGGCAGGGGCTCGGTTCGGAACACATCAAGCGTCGCGGCCCCGATTTGCCCGGAGTCCAATGCCGCCAACAGCGCGTCATCGTCAATCAGCCCGCCGCGTCCGGGATTGAGAAGGGTCGCCCCCCGGGGCATCATCGCAAGGGTTTCGGCGTTCAGGATGGTCTCGGTCTCAGGTGTCAGGGGCAGCAGCAGCACCAGAATTTCAGCGCCCGATAGCACCGCCTCCAGCCCCTTCGCGCTGCTGTGGCAGGCGATACCCGGGATCGACTTTGGCCGTCGGCTCCAGCCGGACACCTGAAAGCCGACCCGGGCCAGGCTGCGCGCCGCATGGGCCCCCAAGGCACCCAACCCCAGCACGCCGATGTGCCGATCTTGCGCCAGTGGCGGGATGGTGTCGTGACGCCAAATGCCGTCCTGCCCCAGAATATGCGTATCCATTCCCAGATGGGCGCGCATGACATGGCCCAGAACCCATTCGCCCATGCCCGCCGTCAGGCCCGGGTCCACCATCCGGGCCAGCGGCACGCGCAGCGTTTGGTTGTGCTGAAAGGTCTCGACCCCGGCCCAGAGGCTGAGGACTGCCTTGAGCCGTGTGAACGGAGTGAAATCCTCGATCCCGCCGTTCGGGGCATAGACGATGTAATCGATCTTATCGGGGCTGGAGCCGTGAGACAGAAGCTGCGCGCTGACCCCGGCCTGCGCCAAGGCTCCGGTCAGAGCCTCGCGGTAGAGCGGCCACTCGGCGCGGTCGCCAGCATAAAGGATCGTTGCTGCCATCTCAGGTTCTCCGGGGGCGGTGGATATGGGCGCTCTGCACAAGGCCAAAGCCGATCAACAGCACCAGCATCGCCGTGCCGCCATAAGAGACCAGCGGCAAGGGAACCCCGACCACCGGCGCCAGCCCCATGACCATCGCCATGTTGACCGCAAAAAACAGGAAAAAGGTCATCCCGATGCCCAGCGTCAACAGCGCCCCAAAGCGGTCGCGGTTGTTGTAGGCACTCATGAGGATAAAGGCGACGATCAGGATATAAAGCAGCAGTAATGAGGCCCCGCCGACAAAGCCCAGCTCTTCGGCAAGCGTGGTAAAGATGAAATCGGTCTGCTTTTCGGGCAAAAAGTTCAGTCGGCTTTGCGTGCCCTGCATATAGCCTCGCCCGGCCCAGCCCCCCGAGCCAAGAGCGATCTTGGACTGGGTGATGTGATAGCCCGCCCCCAGCGGGTCCAGCGCCGGGTTCAAAAAGATGTCGATGCGTTTGAACTGATAGTCCTTCAGCAATTGCCAACTGGTGCCGCGCGACAGCATGACCGTCGCCACCAGACCGCCCCCCGCGGCCAGCGCGACGGCAAAATATATCCAGCTGACGCCGGCCATGAACATCACTGCCCCGCCACCAAGGGCCAGCAACAGCGCGGTACCCAGATCGGGCTGCTTCAGGACCAGCGCCATCGGCACCAGAATCATCAGGACCGGCAGGAACACCCACAGGGGCCGGGACACCTTGGAAATATCCAGCCAGTCATAATAGGCCGCCAAGGCCATCACCAGAGCAATCTTCATCAGTTCAGAAGGTTGAATGCGGATCGGCCCCAGATCAATCCAGCGTTGCGCGCCCATGCCCACCTGTCCAAACAGCGCCACCCCGATCAACAGCACCAGCGAGATGAAATAGGCCAACCCGGCGATATTGCGCCAGAACCAGATCGGTACGAAGGCGACCATCAGCATCACCACAAAACCGACGCCAAAGCGTTTCACCTGTGGCGCGACCCAGGGGTGGATGCTGCCGCCAGCCACCGAATACAACATCAGAAACCCGATCATCGAGACCGCGACGATCAACAGGATCAAGGGCCAGTTAAGGTAGAGGATCTTGCGCCAGCCGCTCGGTACGGCCTTGTAATTGTGGACCAGATAGCTCATGCGCGATCCTTGGCCGGGACGACGCTGGCCGGATCGCGCAGGATCAGCTTGTCCCGTTCGTTCTGGATTCTGGTGCGCTGGCTGCGGGGATAGGCGCTGAGCGGGGGGGTGCCGCCGTAAAGGGCCTCAAGCAGCAGGTCGCGGGCGATGGGGGCGGCGAAATGCGAACCGCCGCCGCCGTGCTCGACCACCACAGCGGTCGCGTAGCGCGGGGCGTCAAATGGCGCATAGGCGATGAACAGCGCGTGATCCCGTCGCTTCCAGGGCAGATCGAGGTTGCGGGTGATTCCGCGCGCCCGTTCTTTGCGGGTGATGCGGCGGACCTGACTGGTGCCGCTTTTCCCCGCCATCAGCATCGATTTTTCGGCGATGCGGCTGGCATAGCCGGTGCCGTGGCGCTCGTTGGAGACGGCGAACATGCCGCCCCTGACCGCATCCAGCGTGGCCGGTGACAGGCCCAGATCCGGGGCCGGGGCAATCTCGGTCTCGACCCCGTCGATGGATTTCAACAGGCGCGCGGCCAGCGCCCGCCCCGAGGCCAGCCGTGCGGTCATCAGCGCCAGTTGCAGCGGTGACGCCTGAACAAAGCCCTGACCGATGGCGGCATTCAGGCTGTCGCCGATGCGCCAGCTTTCGCCGATCGTGCGCTTTTTCCACGCTTTCGTCGGAATCCGCCCGGCGGCGATCCCGTTCAGCGGCAGCGGCGCCCGGTCGCCCAGCCCGAAACGGCGCGCCATCGCAGCGATCTTTTCGATCCCGACCCGCTGGGCCATTTCATAGTAATAGACGTCGCAGGATTGTTTCAGACTGTTCTTGAGGTCAATCCGGCCGTGACCGGCGCGCTTCCAGCAATGGAACCGCTGCTTGCCCAGGTCGATATAACCGCGGCAGAAAATCGTTTCATCCGTCGTCACCAGCCCGGCCTCGAGTGCCGCCAGCGCCACCATCACCTTGAAGGTCGAGCCCGGCGGGTATGTGCCCTGCACCGCCTTGTCGGCCAGCGGCAGATAGGGGTTCTGGGTCAGATCCTTGTAATCGGGAACGGAAATGCCCCGGACGAACTTGTTGGGATCAAAACTCGGCGATGAGCCGATGGCCATGAGGTCGCCATTGCGAACATCGATCACCACTGCTGAGGCGCTGAGTTCGGTTCCCAGTCGCGCCAGCATGTAATTTTGCAGCCCGTTGTCGATGGTCAGTTGCACATTCGCACCCGGCTGCCCCTCGTGCCGGTCGATTTCGCGCATGACGCGCCCGACGGCGTTAACCTCGATCCGGCGGGTGCCGGCAAAGCCGCGCAGCTTGCGCTCGAGCTTGCGCTCGACACCGCTTTTGCCGATCTGGAATTTGGGGATCTGCAACAGCGGGTCCGGGTCGTTCATGTGCTTCAGGTCAAAGTCGCTGACCGGCCCGACATAGCCGACAACATGGGCGAAATCCGGTCCCAGCGGGTAGTGGCGCGAAAGGCCCAGTTCTGCCGTGACCCCGGGCAGGGCCGGCGCATTGGCCATCACCTCGGCCAGTTGTGACCAGCTCAGGCGCTCGGCGATTGTGACCGGAACAAAGGCCGCGCGGCGTCGCAGCTCTTTCAGGACTGTGGCGTGGTCGCGGGGGCTGAGCGGCACGATTTCCATCAGCCGATCCAGTACCGCCTTGACGTCGCCGGCCTGCTCGCGAACCATGACGATCCGATAATTCTGCAAATTTTCCGCCAGCAATACCCAGTTGCGATCAAAGATCAGGCCGCGCGCCGGGGGGATCAGGCGAATGTTGATCCGGTTCTCCTCGGCCAGCAGGCGGAATTGTGCGCCCTGATCGACCTGCAGATAACGCAGCCGCGCCGCCAGCAGCCCGGCCACACCGGCCTGCGCCCCGAACACGATCAGCGCTCGGCGGTTGACCGATTTTACCCCGTTTTCGTTGCCACGCTTGATCAAACTCATAATCGGCGCCCGAATCGGATGGCGACATCCGGTGTTACCTTGCGGATTTGCAGGATAAAATAGCAGATAAAGCTGACCAGTGGATAGGTCAGAACGGTCACAAGATAGTGCAGCATCACCGCCCCGAATGAGCTCTGCGCGGCCAGTGTCAGAAACAGGATCAGGTGGTTGGCGCTCATCGCCGCAAACATCACCCCCGCCACCAGCGCCCATTCCACCGGAAAGGCCAGATCGCGAAAGCGGTATTCTTGCGCGCGGGTGAACTCGGCGGCCAAAATCACGATCAGGGCCCAGAGGCCGGGAGGCCGCATTTGCAGGATGTCGCTTAGAAACAGGACCGGGGCCAGGAGCCAGAAGGGCGCGAACTCGGGCCGGCGCAGGACGATGGCAAGGATCAGCCCGAACAGCAGGTCCGGGCCGGGAATAAGCTGCGGGCTGGCGTTGACTGGCACCAGCGCGATGAACAGCAAGACAGCGGCGCAAGCGAGGAATTTCGCGCGTCCCAGCCAGATCCGAAACAAGATTGCGCCGGGGCTCATTCTAGCCGCCTCCGGGTGCGGCCGTGGCGGGCTTGCCCACGATGGTGTCGGAAACGCCGATCTTTTCAGCCGGGCGGCTGCGCAGCACGCGCATGAACTCCAACTGCGAATAGTCGGCCGCCAGTTTGACCAGAAAGCGCCCGTTGCGTCCCAGCACCACCTGCCCGGCCAACAGCCCGGGGGGAAAGACCCCGGCATCCCCGGAACTGACCACGCGGTCTCCGGGGTGGATTTTCTCGGGCAGTTCGGGGAATTTGATCACCGGATAGGTGCCGTTGATACCGACCATGACGGCGTGCTGTCCTGAGGGCTCGATCGTCACCGGAATGGCGCTGGAGCTGTCGGTCAGCAGGATCACCCGTGAGACCCGCTGTCCAACGCCCGAGATCCGCCCCACCAGTCCCAGACCGTCCACCGTGGCCCAGCCGTCCCGCACCCCGTCCCGTCGCCCGACATTGATCAGGACCGACTGCCGAAAGGGTGAGCCCGAATCGGCCATCACCACTCCGGTCACATAGGTCAGCTTGGGGCTGATCCTGACCTTGTTCAGATCCAGCAGGCGGGCGTTTTTCTGCTCCAGCTGCAAGGCCGCCTCGCGCCAGCCCTTGAGGCGCTGCAACTCGTGGCGCAGTTCCCGGTTTTGCTCGTAAATATTGGTGTAGGAGCGGAAATCCGCGACCATTCGCGACAGGCGCGCCACTGGAACCAGCGCCCAGTCGAAACGGGGCACGATCCGGTCCACCACCGCCATGCGAAACTTTTCCATGCGCGGATTGTTGACCCGCCACAGCAGAAACGTGCCCAAGAGGATCAGCAGGATCAGGCCAAAAACAATCCTGCGGATGGGTTTTGCGTAATTCTGATCTGACTGTCGGTCCCGGGCCACGCGCATCCCTCTTTCCGGTGCCTGCTGTATTGGTGGCGGTTCTGGTTAACTGTCGTAGTCGATGACGTGCTGCAGCTGCTTCTCGTATTCCAGCGACTTTCCGGTGCCCATGGCCACGCAGTTCAGCGATTCCTCGGCCACCGAAATGGCCAGACCGGTCTGTTCGCGCAAGGCAAGGTCAAGATCGCCCAGAAGGGCCCCGCCGCCGGTCAGCATGACTCCCCGATCGACGATATCCGCGGCCAGATCCGGCGGCGTGGCCTCAAGCGCGCTCATCACCGCTTCGTTGATCTGCTGCACCGGCTCGCTGAGGGCATCGGCCACCTGCGCCTGGGTGATTTCGATTTCCTTGGGCACGCCGTTCAACAGGTCGCGCCCGCGGATCTGCATGGAGGAGCCGCGCCCGTCCTCGGGCATCCGGGCGGTGCCGATCGAGGTCTTGATCCGTTCCGCCGTGGCCTCGCCGATCAGCAGGTTTTGCTGGCGCCTGAGATAGCTGATTATGGCCTCGTCCATGCGGTCGCCGCCAACCCGGACGCTGCGGGCATAGACGATGTCGCCCAGTGACAGAACGGCAACCTCGGTGGTGCCGCCGCCGATATCGACGACCATGCTGCCGGTCGGATCCGTGATCGGCATGCCGGCCCCGATCGCCGCGGCGATGGGTTCGGCAATCAACCCCGCCTTGCGCGCCCCTGCCGACAGGACCGACTGGCGAATGGCCCGTTTTTCAACCGGAGTCGCGCCGTAAGGGACACAAACGATGATCTTGGGTTTGGTAAATGTCGTACGTTTGTGGACCTTGCGGATGAAATGCTTGATCATTTCCTCGGCGGTATCGAAATCCGCGATGACGCCGTCGCGCATAGGCCGAATCGCCTCGATGCTGCCGGGGGTGCGCCCCAACATCAGTTTGGCATCTTCGCCCACTGCCAGCACTGCCTTGCGGCCGTCCTTGATGTGATAGGCCACAACCGAGGGCTCATTCAGGATAATGCCCTTGCCCTTGACATAGACCAGCGTGTTCGCCGTGCCGAGGTCGATGGCCATATCGGACGAAAACAGAGACGAAAAGGACCCCACCATAAAGAGAATTCCTGTCATAAGTGCCGCAAAAATTGCGACTCCCAGCGCCGCAAAACTCGCTTCTTATAGGCGCTTCCCGCGCAAGGCGTAAAGGGGGTGCTTTGCCCCTGATGGGCGCCTTCTTGCCGACCGACACGGCGTGTTTAGCAGCGGTGCGCGCCGTGTCGGTCCCGGGGTCAATGGGCCAGCGCCTCGGGGGCGGTTTTCTCACGCCGCACCATCAGCTTGTTAAGCGCGTTCACATAGGCCTTGGCCGAGGCAACAACCGTGTCGGTATCCGAGCTTTGCCCGGTCACCAGCTTGCCCCCCTCTTCCATGCGCACGCTGACTGTTGCCTGCGCGTCGGTCCCCTCGGTCACGGCCTGTACCTGATAAAGCTGCAGGCGCGCGCTGTGCGGGACCAGCGCCTTGACCGCGTTGAAGGTCGCATCGACAGGCCCGTCGCCGGTTGCCGTGGTGTTGTGGTCGCTACCGTCGATCGTCAGTACCAGTTCGGCGCTTTGCGGGCCGTCGGTGCCACAGACGACGCGCAGTGATTTCACCTGCAGGTGGTCATGGGCGGCGTTGGTGGCGTTGTCGCTCATCAGGGCGATCAGGTCGTCGTCATAGATTTCCTTTTTGCGGTCGGCCAGTTCCTTGAACTTGACAAAGACGGCTTTCAACGCGTTGTCCCCCAGCTCATAGCCAAGATCCGACAGCTTGGCGCGCAGGGCCGCCCGGCCCGAGTGCTTGCCCATCACCAGACTGGTTTCGACAAGGCCGATATCCTCGGGGCGCATGATTTCGTAGGTTCCGGCGTTTTTCAGCATCCCGTCCTGATGGATGCCGGCCTCATGGGCGAATGCGTTTTTGCCCACCACCGCCTTGTTGAACTGCACCGGAAAGCCGGTTGCGGTCGAGACCAGACGGCTGGCCTGAATGATCCGCGTGGTGTCGATCCCCGTCCGGTAGGGCAGGATGTCGTTCCTGACCCGCATCGCCATCACCACCTCTTCCAGAGCGGCGTTGCCGGCGCGCTCGCCCAGACCGTTGATGGTGCATTCGACCTGTCGCGCGCCCGCTTCGACCGCGGCAATGGCGTTGGCGACCGCCATGCCCAGATCGTTGTGGCAATGGGTCGAGATCACCACCTCGTCGATCCCCGGCACCCGCTCTTTCAGCATCGAGATGATTTTGGCGCTTTCGCCGGGTGCGGTATAGCCGACGGTATCGGGAATATTGATGGTGCGCGCCCCTGCCTTGATCGCGGTCTCGACCGCGCGGCACAGGAAATCGGGCTCGGTGCGGGTGGCGTCCTCGGCCGACCATTGCACGTTGTCGGTATGGCTGCGCGCACGGGTGACCGAGCTTTGCACAGCTTCGATCACCTCCTCGGGGGACATCTGCAGCTTGTACTGCATATGCACTGGTGAGGTGGCAATGAATGTGTGGATGCGCGGGTTGACCGCGTCTTTCAGCGCCGCGGCCGCGCGGTCGATATCGGCGTTTGACGAGCGCGACAGCCCGCAGACCGCGGCGGTTTTCACCAGCTTGGCGATCTCCGAAACCGCGTGGAAATCGCCTTCGGAGGCGATCGGAAAGCCCGCTTCGATGATATCGACGCCCATCTCGTCAAGCAGCAGCGCGATCTCGATCTTTTCCGACAGGCTCATGGTGGCGCCGGGGGATTGCTCGCCGTCCCTCAGGGTGGTGTCAAAGATCAGGACCCGGTCCTGAGCGGATTTATCATATTCGGTCATCTGGTTTTCTCGTTTGTTCCTAGATCGCGCGACATGAATTCGTATTCATGCAACCCGATCCAACCAATTGTTTCCGCATGTTTCATGCAAAAAAACGGGGTCCACTTTTTCACAACATGCTTGGGCTGGTACTGTCATGCAGGCGCGACACGGTTCCCTCTGAGCGGGCGCGCCCTGACCGGCACGCTCAGAGGCGGCTAAGAAGAAGGGATAGCGCAAGGCCTGACAGGGCGTTCTCGCCCCTTGCTGTCATCGGTCTGTTTGCGCATATGGTCATGGGCCGGACTATAGCGGGAATTTCAGGAAGATAAAGCCTCTTATTGCGACACTTGCGCCCCTATGATTGCCGCGGGTGTGACCCTATCTGCACAGGCAAAGGAGAGAGAAAATGAAAAAAACATGTAAATTATGCTGGGGGATCAATATCATCCTGCTGCTGGCTGTTGCTTATGCCGGATATATTTTCACCGTGCGCGGCAACGTGGTCAAAGGCGATGATGGGCGTATTGCCGTCTTGATGACCGGCAAGGATCGGGTGCGAATCCTTGGTGAGATGCGTGGTTTTCTTGAAACCGTGCAGTCGATCAGCGAGGCGGCAGCGCAGGGTGACATGAAAACGGTGGAAAAGATTGCCCGCGCCAATGGCTCGTCCAAGGTCAGAGCGGAAACGCCGGCATTTCTGGCTTCGCTACCGCTGGAGTTCAAGTCTCTGGGGATGAATACCCACGCCAATTTTGACAAGCTGGCCGATTTTGCCGCCACCAACCCCAAGCCTGCGGCGCTGATGGCCAAGCTGAGCGATGACATGCTGAACTGTGTGGCCTGCCACCAGACCTATCAGTTGAAGGCAACGCAATAAAGACGCTACAACAAAGACAGTGCGGCAGGGCGTTTGGCGATGAAAATATCCCCAATATATGTCGAAACGCCATAGGGGCGCCATTTACGGCTTGGAGTCCTTGACAAAGCGCCCGTCAACCCATTTGCCCTGTTGCACCGAGCCGTCCTTGGCATAGACCATCTTGCCCTGACCTTGCCGCTTGCCCTTTTTGAAAAAGCCGGTGTAAACGTCGCCGTTGGCATAGGTGGCGACGCCCTTGCCATCGATTTCGCCATCTTTCCATTGGCCGTCATAGGTAAAGCCGTCGGGCATGGTGATCTTGCCGGTACCGTCGCGCTTGCCCGCCTTGAAACTGCCCTTGTAAACGGTGCCATCGGCATAGGTCGCGACCCCCTCGCCGTCGCGTAGGCCGTTTTTCCAGTGGCCGACGTATTTATAGCCGTCGCCAAAGGTCATGGTGCCCATGCCATCGTTCTTGGCGTTCTTGAACTCGCCCTCATAGACCAGACCATTGGCATAGCGCGCAATCCCCTTGCCCTCGATCACGCCCTTGACCCACGTGCCCTCGTAGGTCGAGCCGTCCGCATAGGTGATCTTGCCCGTGCCATCGGCTAGGTCGTTCTTGAACGTGCCGACATAGACCGAGCCATCGGGGTAGGTGACCTTGCCCTTGCCCTCGATCCGGCCGGCCTTCCATTCGCCGTCATAGATATAGCCGTCCTTGCCGGTAAACAGGCCCTTGCCCTCGCGCTTGTCGTTGACAAAGCCGCCCTCGTAGGTGTCGCCGTTGGCATAATGAACGACCCCGGTGCCGTGGCGCTGCCCGTTGACCAAAAGCCCTTCGTAAACGTCGCCGTTGGCCTGCCTCAAGACCCCCAGCCCATTGATCTGGCCGTTTTTCCACGCGCCCTTGTAGGACAGGCCATCGGGCATTTTCAGCTCACCCTGCCCCTCGCGCACGCCGTTGACGATGTCGCCCTTGTAAATGGCCCCGTCGGGGTAGGTGATCTTTCCCTTGCCGTTTTTTACGCCCTTGACCCATGTGCCTTCGTATTTGTAGCCGTTCGGGCTGGTCATGACGCCATAGCCATCATGCAGCGCGTTCTTGAATTCGCCCTCGTATTTCACCCCGTTGGCATAGCGGGCGATGCCCTTGCCGCTGATTTTGCCGTCTTTCCAGTCGCCCTCGTAGGTGCCGCCATCGGCAAAGGTGATCTTGCCCTTGCCGTCGGGTTTGCCAGCGATGAACTCACCCTCGTAGATCGAGCCGTTGGGGAATTTTGCCACCCCCTTGCCGCGGATCTCGCCCATCACCCACTGGCCGGTGTATTCATAGCCGTTTGGCAGTTTGTAGGTGCCGATGCCGTTTTGTTTGCCGTCCTTGAAGGTGCCTTGATAGATGCCGCCGGTGTCGTATTTTCTGGTGATGATCTTGCCTGATCCGGATGCCGGTGTCGTCGATTTTGCCGATGCCGCCGGGGCTGCGGTCTGCGGGGCGGCCGGCGCGCCAGACGCGGATTTGGGTGCGGGTGTGGAGGGGGATGTCGATTGGGCGATCGCCGCCGGGGTCAGGCCCAAGGTCAAGCCCAGCGATAGGGCCGTGATGACGCCGTTGCGCATAAACATTTCGCGTGTTCTCAAATCCTGTGTCCAGAGCAACGCTCCGGCCTCCGCCTCAAGGTTTCGGGAGCCACCTCCCCCGCGCGCAAGTCTAGGGCTTCGGGAATCGCCTGACAATGTTTTTTCGCCCGATGCCGCTTTCCCTTTCCTCGGGTTTTGCCTAAACAGACCTTCAGGAATTTTTGCTGCCGGAGAAGGTCACCATGGATGGACGGTTTCGCCTGACGCTGGCGCAGTTGAATCCAACGGTAGGCGCCCTTGCCCAGAACCGCGCCAAGGCGGTTGCCGCAGCGCGCGCGGCGCGGGCGGCGGGGTCTGACCTTGTGGTGCTGCCCGAGATGTTCCTGACCGGATACCAGACGCAGGATCTGGTCCTGAAACCGGCCTTTGTGGCCGACGCCATGCGCCATCTGAAGGCTTTGGCAGCAGAATGCACCGAGGGTCCGGCGGTCGGGATCGGTGTGCCCTTGGCCGAAAAGGGGGCGCTGTTCAACGCCTATGTCATCCTCTCGGGGGGCAAGATCAGCGCCATCACGCGCAAGCACCACCTGCCTAATGCACATGTTTTTGACGAGCAGCGCCTGTTTGCCCCGGGGCCGCTGGCCGGTCCGGTCAACATCAACGGAGTGCGTATCGGCACGCCGATTTGCGAGGACGCCTGGCATGCCGATGTCTGCGAAGCTATGCAGGAGAGCGGCGCCGAAATTCTGGTGGTGCCCAACGGCTCGCCCTATGCGCGTGACAAATTCGAGCGGCGCGTCAACCTGATGGTCGCCCGGGTGATCGAGACCGGCCTGCCGCTGGCCTATCTGAACATGGTCGGCGGGCAGGATGATCAGGTCTTTGACGGCGGCTCGTTTGTGCTGAACCCCGGGGCGCAACTGGCCGCACAGATGCAGATTTTCGACGAAGAGATCGCCCATGTCACCTTTCAGCGCGGCCCGGACGGGTGGCACGCCCAGCCCGGCGAATTGAAGGTCTTTCCTGATGTCTGGGAGCAGGACTACCGCGTCATGGTCGAGGGGCTGCGGGACTATATGCGAAAGACCGGCTTTGACAAGGCTGTCATGGGGATGTCCGGCGGTATTGACAGCGCCCTTGTCGCGGCGATTGCCAGCGACGCCATCGGCCCCGAGAATCTCCGCTGCGTGATGCTGCCCAGTGAATATACTGCAGAAAGCTCGGGCACCGATGCGCGCGATGCGGTCGAGGCGCTGGGCTGTCGCTTTGATACGATCCCGATCGAGGCGGCGCGGGGCGCCATCACCGCCACTCTGGCGCCGTTGTTTCAGGATCGGCCCGCCGATGTGACCGAGGAAAACATCCAGTCGCGTCTGCGTGGGCTGTTGCTGATGGCGCTCAGCAACAAGTTTGGCGAAATGCTGCTGACCACAGGGAACAAATCCGAGGTCGCGGTGGGATACGCCACGATCTATGGCGACATGGCTGGTGGTTATAACCCGATCAAGGACCTCTACAAGATGCGCGTCTTTGCCACCGCGCGCTGGCGAAACGCCAATCACCGCGGGTGGATGAGGGGACCAAAGGGCGTGGTGATCCCGCCCCGCATCATCGAAAAACCGCCCTCGGCCGAATTGCGTCCCGACCAGAAGGACGCCGACAGCCTGCCGCCCTACGAGGTGCTCGACGACATTCTGGAGCGCCTGATCGACCGGGATCAATCGGTGGCCGAGGTGGTCGCCGCGGGGTTTGAGCGTGCCGTGGTCAAGCGCATCGAGGCCTTGATCTATATTTCGGAATACAAGCGCTTTCAGTCGGCACCGGGGGCGCGCACCTCTGGGCGGGCCTTTTGGCTGGACCGGCGCTATCCCATCGTCAACCACTGGCGCGATACGGAATAAGGCGGTGCTGGCCCACTCGGGCGGGGCCAACATTACCTCAGTCTGACAGAATTTCCGCATTGCCTTCAGCCTGCTGTCAGGTTGGCGGATTAGCTCAGTTGCGTGGCCGGGCCGGACAGTCCGGCGCATCAATCCAAATCCAAAACAGAGACGGCCCGCTGGCCGCCCCCCAAAAAGGACAATCAACATGATTCGTACTGTGACTATTGCTGCCGCTGCAGCGCTTCTTGCCGCTCCCGTTTTTGCCGGTGCTTCCTGCACCAAGGCACCGCATTCGCAGTGGCAAAGCAAGGCGACCCTGACCGCTCGCCTGAACAAGAAAGGCCTGCGCGTGCGTCGGATCAAGACCGAAGGCGGCTGCTATGAGACCTATTCGGTGGACAAGAAGGGCCATCAGGTCAACGCGGCCTATAACGCCAAAACGCTGAAGAGGGTTTCCAATGCCGAAGCCGGCGAAGGCTGAGCCCGTCCCGGTGGCTCAATCAGGCGCGCACCCGCTGATGGTGCGCGTCTGGGACCCTCTGGTTCGGCTGTTTCACTGGAGTCTCGTTTTGAGTTTCGTGATTGCCTGGTTCAGCCCGGTGTCTTCGGCAGCCCTGCACCATTGGGCAGGCTATGCCGCGGCCGGACTGGTGGGTCTGCGTGTGGTCTGGGGCGTTGCGGGGACACCGCACGCGCGGTTCTCGGATTTCGTCAAAAGCCCGCGTATCGTTTTGGGCTATCTCGTCGATATGGTCAAGGGTCGCGAGAGCCGTCACATCGGTCATAACCCCGCGGGCGGTGCGATGGTTCTGGCGCTGATGGCGGGCATGGTGACCGCGTCGGTCAGCGGCTACATGATGACGACGGACCGTTATTTTGGCGTCAGCTGGGTTGAAACCTTTCACCGCATTTCGGTTCATGTCCTGCTTTTTCTGGTCGTTGCACATCTGGCCGGTGTTGCCTTTGCCAGCCTGCGTCACCGGGAAAATCTGGTGCGCGCGATGATTACAGGCCTGAAACGCGCCCCGACATCGCGTTAATCGCCCGGATGCACAGCCCAGGGGGCGACGCCTTGACGCCGCCCCTTTTTTCGGCCCGGCGGACCCGGCGCGGCGTTATTTACGGCGTTATCCGGCGATCAGGCCCATTTGCTCCAGTTTCAAAATGACCTGATGGGCGCAGTCATCGACCTCCTGCCCCTCGGTCTCGACCCTCAGTTCGGGGGCCTCGGGAACGTCGTAAGGGTCGGAAATGCCGGTAAATTCCTTGATCTTCCCGGCCCGCGCCAATTTATAGAGGCCCTTGCGGTCGCGCCGTTCGCATTCCTCGATCGAGGTGGCCACGTGAACCTCGACAAAGGCGCCGAATTGTTCGATCTCTTCGCGCACCGCACGGCGGGTGGCGGCGTAGGGTGCAATCGGGGCGCAGATCGCGATGCCGCGGTTCTTGGTGATCTCGCTGGCGACAAAGCCAATGCGGCGGATGTTGATATCCCGGTGCGCCTTGGAAAATCCCAACTCGCTTGACAGGTTCTTGCGCACGATATCGCCATCCAGCAACGTGACGGGGCGCCCGCCCATTTCCATCAGCTTGACCATCAGCGCGTTGGCGATGGTGGATTTGCCGGAACCAGAAAAGCCGGTAAAAAACACGGTAAAGCCCTGTTCGCGGCGCGGCGGGCGGGTTTTGCGCAATTCGGTGACGACGCCGGGAAAGCTGAACCATTCGGGGATTTCCAGCCCCTCGGCCAGACGGCGGCGCAGTTCCGTGCCCGAGATATTAAGGACCGTCACGCCCTCTTCGATTTCGTCGGCGGGCTCGTATTGGGCGCGGTCCTGCACATAAACCATGTGTTTGAACGGCACCATTTCAATGCCCATTTCCGCCTGATGCGCGGCAAACAGCTCCTGTGCATCATAGGGGCCGTAAAAATCCTGACCGGCCGAGTTCTTGCCGGGACCGGCATGGTCGCGCCCGACGATGAAATGGGTGCAGCCGTGGTTCTTGCGGATCAACCCGTGCCAGACCGCCTCGCGCGGGCCGGCCATGCGCATCGCAAGGTTCAAAAGGCTCATCGTTGTGGTTGCCGAGGGGTACTGATCCAGCACCGCCTCGTAACAGCGCACGCGAGTGAAATGGTCGATATCGCCGGGCTTGGTCATGCCGACGACCGGATGGATCAAAAGGTTCGCCTGCGCTTCCTTGGCGGCACGAAAGGTCAGCTCCTGATGGGCGCGGTGGAGCGGGTTGCGGGTTTGAAAGGCGACGACCTTGCGCCAGCCCAGCTTGCGGAAATAGGCGCGCAATTCGTTTGGCGTGTCGCGGCGCGCGCGAAAATCATAGTGGACCGGCTGTTGCAGTCCGGTGATGGCGCCGCCCAGATAAACCGGCCCGGCGACATTGTGCAGGTAATTCACCGCCGGGTGCTTTTGGTCATCGGCGCCAAACACCTTTTCGGCCTCGTGCGCCTTGTCCGGCGTGTATTTGTCGGCAACCGACAGGATGGCCAGAATGACCCCCTCCTGATCCCTCAGCGCGATATCCTGCTCGGGCTCGATCCTGTCGGCAAACGCCTGACTGACGTCCAGAGTGATCGGCATCGGCCAGAGGCTGCCATCCTGCAGGCGCATGGTGTCAACGACGCTCTGGTAATCGTCCTCGCTGAGAAACCCCTTGAGCGGGCTGAAACCGCCGTTCATCAAAAGTTCGAGATCGCAAATCTGGCGCGGCGTCAGATCCCAGCTGGGCAGCTCGGCGGCCTCCAGTTTCAGTTTCTGAGCGCTGTCATAGGAAACGTAGAGCTCGGGAATGGGGGTTGTGTTGCTGGCGTGCATGTCAATCTCGCGTTGGTCACCGGGGTTCCCCTCGTATAACAGCCTTTGACGCAGGTGCAATTCCCCCCGAGGGGGCGACAGGGTTCTTTTTTGCCCCTTCGTGACCGCCGCTCAACGTTCCCGAAGTCGCCTCGAGGATATCGCCGGGCTGGCAGTCCAGCGCCGCGCAGATCCGCGCCAGCGTGTCAAAGCGAACTCCCTTGACCTTGCCGGATTTCAGCAGGCTCAGATTTTGTACGCTCAGCCCAATGGTTCGCGCCAGATCTTTTGACTTCATCTTGCGCCGGGCCAGCATGACATCAAGGCGAACGGTGATTTCCACTAGACGAATTCCCGATTTTCCGCCGCCAAGGCCACCGCGTCGCGCAGGACCCAGCCCAAAAAGGCGATGACAAGCCCGCTGACCAGAATAGCCGGGTTTTGCCCGGTCCAAAAACGCAAGGGCAGGGGGCCGGCGGCATTGTACCATGACACCAGCATCGGGCTGATCGAGCCAGCGAAAATGGCCAGCGCCGCAGAGGTGGCGCTAAACAGCCCGGCCCGGATCAGGCCGTGTGCAATCCGCATCTGGAAATACTCGCCGTTGCGCGCGATCACACAGATCCAGACGCTGGTAAAGATCGAGGCCCCCCCGAACATGACTGGCGACAGCCAGAGAACAAGATACATCGCCCGCCATGCGGTGGGGATGACCGCGGTTGCATCCGCCCACGGGCTGTTGTTCCAACCCTTGGGGTCAAGAAACGTCATCATGTCCACCCACAGGGTTTCATGGACGATATAATAGATCCCATAGCTGTAGAGCAGGATCGCCATCAGGATGAAAAAGGGTTTTTTATTCATGTTAAAGCACCTGTAATTCATGTCTTGCATTAATTACAGCAGGAAACGGGATCTGTCAAACAGGGCGGCGGACCGGGCGAGATGTTCAGCCGCGCCGCTTTTGCACCCGTTGGCGGGCCAGTGCGCTGTCGCGGTCGTTGATCCCCAAAAGGTTGACCACAAGGCGCATCAGACGGTCCTCTTCGGGGGCGCGCGTGTCGTCGGCCAGAACAACCTCCCAGAGGGCTTCGACCACCTCTTGGCGCGCCTCATAAGGGACCACGTCCTTGATCGCCCGGGTAAAGCGCACCGTGTCCGGGGCGTTCTCCTCCAGCGCCTGGGCCTGGGCGCACAGGTCCTCGGCGGCGTCGTGTGAAAGGTTATAGCGCTCCATCAGGATGCGGGTGATCGTTGCCGCTTCGACAGCGTCATAATGCTCGTCCGCCCGCGCAATTCTTACCATTAGCGCCGACAAGGCCAGCCGGGCGTCGTCGGGGTCCAGCGGTTCGGGGCGTTCGGCCAGTAGCCGTTTCAGCAGCGACAACATCGGCTAGCCGTCCCAGCCTTCGACGATCGCCAGATTGCCCTCGGAATGGGCTAGACGCAACTTCATCGCGGCCTGATATTCAGGCGAGCGATAACAGGCCATCGCGGTGTCGTAATCCTTGAACTCGATCACCACGACACGGGCGCGCATGCTGCCCTCGACAACCTCATGTCGCCCGCCCCGGGTCAGGAAACGGGCGCCGTATTTTTCAAACGCAACGGCGTTGGCGGCGATGTATTTCTTGTATTCTTCGACGTTGTTCACATCGACATTGGCAACCCAATATCCTTTGGCCATAGTCGGCCCTCCTATACCAAGCGTGACTGGGCAACCGCCGCGCGAATGAAATCAGCAAACAGCGGGTGCGGCGCAAACGGTTTTGATTTCAGTTCGGGATGAAACTGGACCCCGATATACCATGGGTGATCCGGAAATTCCACGATTTCGGGCAAGCGGCCGTCAGGTGACATGCCGGAAAACCGCATCCCCTGCGCTTCGAGCGGTGCGCGGTATTTCAGATCCACCTCATAGCGGTGGCGGTGGCGCTCGGAGATCAGGGTGCTGCCATAAATTTCCGCCACTTGCGAGCCCTCGGCCAAGACCGCATCATAGGAGCCAAGGCGCATGGTGCCGCCCTTGTCGGCGTCGGCCTTGCGTTGCACGGTGCGGTTCCCTTCGACCCACTCCTTGAGGTGATAGACGACCGGGGTAAAGCGCCTGCCGCCCGTTTCCAGGTCGAATTCCTCGCTGCCGGCGTCCGTGACCCCGGCGAGGTTTCGTGCCGCTTCGATCACCGCCATCTGCATGCCCAGACAGATGCCGAAATAGGGGATCTGGCGGGTGCGGGCGAATTGGGCCGCCTTGATCTTGCCCTCGGTTCCGCGCTCGCCAAAGCCGCCGGGAACCAGTATCGCGTTGAATTTTTCCAGCAGGGGGGCGGGGTCCTCGCGCTCGAATATCTCGCTGTCGATCCATTCGGCGCGCACCTTGACGCGGTTGGCCATACCGCCGTGGGTCAGGGCCTCGGCAATGGATTTATAGGCGTCGCCAAGTTGGGTGTATTTGCCGACGATGGCCACCCGTACCTCGCCTTCGGGATTATAAACGCGGTCGGCCACGTCCTCCCATTTCTTCAGCTGTGGCTGGGGTGCGGGCGAGATTCCGAACGCGTCCAGAACCGCGCGGTCCAACCCCACCTTGTGATAGGCCAGCGGTGCCTCATAGATCGATTTCAGGTCCAGCGCCGGGATCACCGCATCCTCGCGCACGTTGCAAAACAGCGCCAGCTTGGCGCGTTCCTTTTCGGGGATCGGTCGCTCTGAGCGGCAGAGCAGGATATCCGGGGCCAGTCCGATTGAGCGCAGTTCCTTGACCGAGTGCTGCGTCGGCTTGGTCTTGAGTTCGCCCGAGGCGGCGAGATAGGGCAACAGCGTCAGATGCATGAAAATGCAGTCGCCGCGGGGCTTTTCCTGGGCAAATTGGCGGATGGCTTCAAAGAAGGGCAGCCCCTCGATGTCGCCGACCGTGCCGCCGATTTCGCACAGCATGAAATCCGCCTCATCCTCGTCAATTCGGATGAAGTCCTTGATTTCGTTGGTGACATGAGGGATCACTTGGATTGTTTTTCCCAAGTAATCGCCGCGGCGCTCTTTTTCCAGAACCGAGGAATAGATGCGCCCGGACGACACGCTGTCGGTTTTGCGCGCGGCGACCCCGGTGAAGCGCTCGTAATGGCCGAGATCAAGGTCGGTCTCGGCGCCGTCGTCGGTGACAAAAACCTCGCCATGCTCAAACGGGCTCATGGTGCCGGGATCGACGTTGAGGTAGGGGTCAAGCTTGCGCAAGCGCACCGAAAAGCCGCGCGCCTGCAGCAATGAGGCCAGCGCCGCCGAGGCCAGCCCTTTGCCAAGCGACGAGACCACGCCGCCAGTGATGAAGATAAAGCGTGCCATTGGTTGCGGAAACCCCCGTGAAATCAGTAAGTTATGGGCGCATATCCCTGCGGACTGCCCATCTATCACGGGAGTCGAGGTATATTGGATTTTTGAGCGATTTGCAAGATGCCCGCCGCAATATCCTGTGGAAAAGCGGCGGAAATCATCAATTGCTGGTAGGGTCGGCCCTTATTGCGTCGGCTTGGGCGGAGTTGCCGGACCGTCCGTCGGGCTGGGCGGCAGCAGATTTCCCCCCGGTGCAAGGGGTGCGGGCGCCTTTGCCGGGGTCTTGGCCGGGGCCTTGGAAGAGGCCGGGGCACCGGACGTCGCGGGGGCCGAGGTGCCAAGCCGCTCGATAACGGAATCGCCAGCGGCATTCTTGGCGGCAAGGATCGTCAGGGTGATCGAAGTGGCGATAAAACCGATGGCGAAAATCCAGGTCAGCTTGGCCAGCGCGCTGGCCGCCGAGCGTCCGCTCATCACGCCACCGCCGCCACCGCCGCCGATCCCCAGACCACCGCCTTCCGATCGTTGCAGCAAAACAACTCCGATAAGGCACATCGCCAGTATCAGATGGATGATCAGAAGGATGTTTTCCATGTTTTCTTCCTGAGAGCCGGATTCTCGATGGCGTTACCTAAAACAACCCGCGTTGCTTGTCGATGGTCTATTTAGGCTGGCCTCGACCGGGACACAAGGGCACGTCTTTGGCGTTCGCGGGCTTTTGGCGAGGAGCATGTCTTGACCCCAAGTCGAAAGGCCCTAACTGTTGCCGTCATCGACCACGAACTGCCCTGACATCCAGCGCCGCACGTGGCTCCAGCTGAGGCCGATGCCCAGCACGAAAGACAGGCCGATCAGGGCGATCCAGACCTTGATATCCGGGCTGTCCAACGTCACGATACCCTGATCGATCAGAACCCAGACCGCCGCGGCAACGATCGCGGCCACCAGCCCCATGCCGATCAGCCCGATCGAATGCAGCGTGGCCCGCAGGTAGATGATATAGCCCGCCAGCAGCAGCAGCCCGGCCAGCACCGAGACCGAGGTGTCCACCAGATAGTTCTGCCGGACCCACGAGATATAATTCCACGGTGTCGGGTTATAGGTTGCACTGAGCAGAGCAAAAGCCAAAATCCATCGCGCCAGAAATCCGGTCATGGGGCCATCCATAGAATAAGTTGTTTTCCGGTTTACTGTCAGAACCGGCCGCGTCTGTCTAGCATTTTGGTGTTTCGCCCCGGCGCGCAGCGGGATATAGGGGGCGTTGGAAATCGGCAAAGCAGAAAGGCGGGCAGGTCATGGCCAATGTCGTCGTCGTGGGCGCCCAATGGGGCGATGAGGGAAAAGGCAAGATCGTTGACTGGCTCAGCGAGCGGGCTGATGTGATTGCCCGGTTTCAGGGTGGGCACAACGCCGGTCACACGCTGGTCATCGACGGCGAGGTCTACAAGCTCAGCCTGTTGCCCTCGGGGATCGTCAGGCCGGGCAAGCTGAGCGTCATCGGCAACGGCGTCGTGCTGGACCCTTGGCACCTGATCCGCGAGATCGAGCAGCTCGGCGACCAAGGCGTCGAGATCACCCCGGACAACCTGATGATCGCCGAGAACGCGTCGCTGATCCTGCCTCTGCATGGTGAGCTGGATCGCGCCCGCGAGAATCAGAACTCAACCGCCAAGATCGGCACCACCGGGCGCGGTATCGGGCCGGCCTATGAGGACAAGGTGGGGCGGCGGGTCATTCGGGTGGCGGACCTCTCGGATGCGGCCACCCTTGAGACGCGCATCGCCCGCCTTCTGGTCCATCACAACGCCCTTCGCCGCGGTCTTGGCCTGCCCGAGATCGATGCTGGGGCGCTGCTGGCCGAGTTGAACGCCATCGCGCCCAAGGTCCTGCCTTTTGCCGCGCCGGTCTGGAAGGTGCTGAACGAAAAACGCAAGGCTGGCCGACGGATCCTGTTTGAAGGGGCGCAGGGGGCTTTGCTGGATATCGATTTCGGCACCTACCCCTTTGTCACCTCGTCCAATGTCATCGCCGGGCAGGCGGCAACCGGCACCGGCATTGGCCCCGGTGCCATCGATTTCGTTCTGGGGATCGTCAAGGCCTATACCACGCGGGTCGGCGAGGGGCCGTTTCCGGCGGAATTGTCCGATGACAATGGCCAGCGCCTCGGCGAGCGGGGGCATGAGTTCGGCACCGTCACCGGGCGGCAGCGCCGCTGCGGCTGGTTCGACGCGGTGCTGGTGCGCCAGACCTGTGCAACCTCGGGGGTCAACGGTATTGCACTGACAAAGCTGGATGTTCTGGACGGGTTCGAGGAGCTGAAAATCTGCGTGGCCTATGACCTCGACGGGCAGCGCCTTGACCATCTGCCCACGGCCGCCGATCAGCAGGCCCGCTGCCGCCCGATCTGGGAGACCATGCCCGGCTGGAGCGACAGCACCGAGGGCGCCAGAAGCTGGGCGGACCTGCCAGCGGCCGCGATCAAATACGTGCGCCGCATCGAAGAGCTGATCGACTGTCCGGTGGCGCTGCTGTCCACCAGCCCCGAGCGCGATGATACGATCCTTGTCACCAACCCGTTTGCCGACTGATGGCGCTGTCTTACAAAGCTCGTCGTCGCTGGTCGCTGGTGATCCTTCTGGTGGGGTTGCCGGTTTATCTGGTTCTCGCGCTCAATCTGGTGGCGCTGTTTCACCGGCCGCCGTTTTTGCTGGAGCTGGCGATCTATATCGGGCTGGGCCTCGTCTGGGTGCTGCCCTTCAAGAAGGTGTTTCAGGGGGTCGCCCAACCCGATCCGGAGGCCGGGGAAACCCCCGCGGATTCGTCGGATGTGGGCGGCTCATCCGATTCCAGATGATCCGCCCACATCCCCCTGAGGAGGGAAATCAATCCTCGTTATAGCGTGTCGCGATGGAAAACCGTGATGCTTTGGAAATGCCGAACTGCCCATCCTGCACCCGTAGGATCTTGCCTTCGCGCAGCAGCTTTCCAAAGGCGCGCAGGCCCGCTTCCTTGCTGTAGCTGTCGCCGTGGTTCAGCTTGGCGATCTTGGACATGACCTGAGCGCGGGAAAAGCGGGGCTTGTCCTCGATGATCGAGGTATAGGCCGCCGCCGCTTCCAGCAAGTCGGTCAGCTCAAAGGCGCCGATCCGCTCGGCAAAATCGGCAAAGCTGGTGGCGTCGGCAAAGACATCCGCCGGGAGGCCTTGAATCGAGTCATCCTCGTCCTGAACGGCGTCTGCCGTTTCGGGCGTCGGGGCGGGCTCCTGTTTCAGGGCCAGATTGCCGCTGGATTGCGTGGCCGGATCAACCGGAGCCGCCGTGGCCACCTCGGTGTCCGGCACATTGGCAGCGGGTACCTTGATCAGCTGTTCGGACACCAGAATCAGCGGCGCCGGTGTGACCGGGGCCGAGACGCTGCCGCGCGGGGCCCTGGCGGCCTTGCGGTTGGGGTTCTGGGCCTGACGCAGGTCTTCGCGGTAAGCGGCCAGATCGGTTGCGTCTTCGTCCGTGTCATCGCTGCGGTCCAGCAGACTGGTGCCGGATTTGCCCTGCCGTTCCGCCTCGGTGGCGGCGACCGCGGCCTTCAACTGATCGAGCGCATTCATCCGGCGCTGTTGCTCGGGACGGTCCATCTTGGATTGGGTGGTTTCCAGAAGCCGCTCCAGCACCTTGTCGTCTTTTGTCCCGGACTGCGCCTGCAGGATGGCCGCAGCCTGTTTCCGGCGGGCGTCGGCCTCGGGGCCGGTTTCGCTGTTGGCCTCGGCTTGGGTGGTTTCGGCGGCTTCGGTTTGGGCGGCCGTGTCCATGTCCGTGTCCATGTCCGTGTCCATGTCCGTGTCCGTGTCCGTGTCCGTGACGGTATCGGTGACGGGGACCGGACGGGCCTCGGTGTCGGTGTCCGTTTCCGGAGGCTGGGCCTCGCTGAGCGGTTGCTCGGCTGCATGGTCCGTCACAGGCTGGGCCTCGGGCGTCTCGTCTTGTGTCTGCTCCTGATCCGCGGCGGCGTTCAGCTCTTGCGCCTCGGCTTCTGCAGCGGCCAGCACGCGGGCCAGTTCGGCTTCTTCTTCGGGCGACAGGACAGACGACGGGTGCGCGGGTTCTTCGGCCGCTGCCTGGTCCTCGGTCTCAGCGGTCGTCTCGTCGGAAACGACCTGATTTGAGGGGGTGTCGTCGCCTTCCGCAGCGACCGCGGCCGCGGGTTTGCTATTACTGTCACCGGCCTCGATACTGGCCTCTGGCGCGTCAGGATCGGTGCGCGTCGGTTGGGGCTCGGTGTTTCCGGCGTCTTCAAGCTCGACCGTTTCAAGCTCTGCGGTTTCGGAGGGTTCGGGCGCGATGGCATCGGCCTGATTCAGGATCAGCGGAGCGGCCGTGTCATCCTGCGTTGCGTCGGCCTGTTCCACATCTGTTTGATCGGGGGCGGTCTCGGTCACGGGCGGTTCTGCGTCCTCCGCCGCCTTGGCCATTTCAGGCGCGGCCTCGGAGACGGGGGTATCCTGATTCTCGGATCCTGCTGCTTCGGGCTCCATCGCCTCGACCTCCGTCGCGGCGGCATCGGCGCGGTCCTGATTGTCGATATCGCTCTCGGCCTTGGTGATGTTGGCGCGAATTTTTTCCAGCGTTTCGCTGACCGCCTCCTGGCTGGGGGTCGCGAGCCGGGGTGAGGCGTGCGATACGATCAGCCCTGCGGCGTCGTCGTCGGTATCGTCAGATTTGGCCTCATCAACCTCGGCCTCGGCAATGTTACCTTCATCCGCCGCGTTCGGGTCGGCGGGTTCCGGGGCGTCGGCGCGCCGCGAAACAAACATCGCGGCAGCGGCGGGTACATCCGGTATCGGGGCGGCCGGAGCTTGGGAACCGGCCTCGACCACGTCCTGCACGTCATCCTGATCCCGGTTATCCTGCCTCTGCCGGGCGGGCATTTCATCGGTGTCGGCCCCCGCTGGAACGTCAGCGGCCATGCCGGTCTGGCGTAGGATGATGCCATGTTCGCCAATCTCTGTGGCAACGCCCTTGGGGTTGGCCTTTTCGGCGATTCGTGTCAGGGTCTGCGCGTCGGGCACCTGCGGTACGCCGCCGAAATAACGGTCCTCGGCGGCCAGTTTGCGGAAATACTCTGCGACCATCTGAAGGGTTGTGAAAGGGTCGTCGAACCCTTCGAGGGTGCAGGAAAAGGTGCCGTATGTTACGGTCAGGATCTTGCTCGAGGTCACCATAAATCTACCACTTTCTCCCCCGACCACGTTTGCAATTTACCATGCAAACAGCGCATCAACCAAACGATTTTCGCAGTTTTACGCCGGATTCGTCACCAAAAAATTGATCTTTGTTCACGGAATGCGCATCAATGCGAAATGATGGATAAGATTGTTCATACTGATCGAGGCGTGACGATTCTGGGGGCCGGAGCGGTGAGTCCGCCGGTTCTGGCCGCGGCGCTGCGCCTTGCTCCGGTTCTGGTGGCCGCGGATGGCGGGGCGGATACGGCCCTTGCCGAGGGGCTGCAACCGGCGGCAGTGATCGGTGACATGGACTCGCTGGGGGGTGACGCGCGGGCGCGATTTGCCGGGCGCCTTCATTCGGTGGCCGAGCAGGACAGCACCGATTTTGAAAAGACGCTGTTGCGGATCGAGGCGCCCTTTGTTCTGGGGCTGGGTCTGACCGGGTCACGGCTGGATCACGGGTTGGCAGCGTTGAACCTGATCGCCCGAGAGCCGACGCGACGGGTGTTTCTGCTGAGCGGAGAGGATGTCGTCTTTCTGGCCCCGCCGCGTCTGGATCTGGCCTTGCCTGTCGGCACGCGGCTGTCGTTGTTTCCGCTGGCCCCGGTTGCCGGGCGCTCCAAAGGGCTGGTCTGGCCGATTGACGGGATCGAGTTCTCGCCGCTGGGCCGGATCGGTGTTTCCAATCGCAGCAATGCGGCGCGGGTATGTCTGGAGTTTGATGCGCCACACATGCTGCTGATCCTGCCGCGTGACGCGTTGGCGGCCGCGCTGGCGGCATTCGATCTGCCGCTCTGAAAGACACGGCCCGGACGCCCCCAGCGCGGATCAGGCCCTCAACAGTTTGGCACGCTGACGGCCAGCCCGCCAAGCGATGTCTCCTTATATTTGTGGCTCATGTCCAGCCCGGTCTGGCGCATGGTCTCGACACAGGCGTCCAACGAGATCAGGTGTTGCCCATCGCCCCGCAGCGCCAGTGAGGCCGCCGAGACCGCCTTGATCGCGCCAAGACCGTTGCGCTCGATGCAGGGTGCCTGCACCAGCCCGCGGACCGGATCGCAGGTCATGCCCAGATGGTGTTCCAGCGCGATTTCAGCGGCGTTGGCCACCTGCGCGGGCGTGCCGCCCAATATTTCGCAAAGCCCGGCCGCCGCCATTGCCGAGGCCGATCCGACCTCGCCCTGACAGCCGACCTCGGCCCCGGAAATGCTGGCGTTCTGCTTGATCAGGCCGCCAACGGCTGCCGCGGTCAGCAGGAAATCGGCGACCTTGCCGGGCTGGGCCAGCGGGACATGATCCAGATAGTAGCGCAAGGTTGCCGGGATGACTCCGGCGGCGCCGTTGGTGGGGGCGGTCACGACCTGACCCCCGGCGGCGTTCTCCTCGTTCACGGCCATGGCATAGACGCTGATCCAGTCGTTGATCACATGCGGCGCGGCAAGGTTCTGTCCGCGCTCGGAGAGCAACTGCTGGTGGATCCGGTGGGCGCGGCGTCTGAGGTTCAGGCCACCGGGCAAAAGGCCGTCGCGGTGCAGGCCGCGCTCGATACAGGCGTTCATCGCCTCCCAGACCCGGCTGATCCCGCCGGCCAGCGCCGGGTGGCTCTGGGCGGACATCTCGTTGTCCCATTTCATCTGTGCGATGCTTTTGCCGCTGCGCGTGGCCATGGCGACCATCTCGGCGCCGGTGCGAAACGGGTAAGGCACATTGGTGGGCAGGCGCGGGCTGTGATCGCGGCCAAGTTCCGCCTCGGTCAGCACAAAGCCGCCACCGATCGAGTAATAGGTCTCTTGCAGGATCACGTCGCCCGAGCGGTCCAGCGCGTTCAGGATCATGCCGTTGGCGTGCCCCTCCAACGGGTGATCGTAGTCAAAGACAAGGTCCTGCGCGGGATCAAAGGCCAAGGTCGGCAGCCCAGCGGGCGAAAGCTGCCGGGTGCGGGTTATCTGCGCCAGTTCATCCTCGGCACGGTCCTGATCAAAGCTGTCGGGGCGAAATCCCGCCAGCCCCAGAATGACTGCGCGATCCGTTGCGTGGCCCTTGCCGGTGAAGGCCAGTGAGCCGTGCAGCGAGCAGCGCAGGCCATTTGCGCTGAAGGCGCTGTCGCGCAACAGATCGAGAAAGCGCGCCGCCGCCAGCATCGGCCCCATCGTGTGCGAGCTGGAGGGGCCGACACCGATCTTGAATATCTCGAATATGCTGAGGAACATCGTCCGCCTTCCCGTTCTTCTTGCCCGGGTTTTGCCCGTTGGCACCCCGAGCCGAGGGGTGCGCGATCTCCGGCTCCGGTTTCAACTGCTTCTAGCCCGGATCAGCGCATGATGCACGGGCTGAAACCGACGATTGGATCGCCAAAACAGCCGCCCGCCACGCGCCGGCCAAGCATCAACCAAGCACTGACATCCCGGGCATCTGCGCGCAGGCGGCAATTTCTTTCTCGCAGCAGGCGCGGGTTCGGCCTATAACGACGGCAAAACGGGCATTTGGGGGAGTCGCCTTATGGTTTCAGATCTGTCGCCGATCGATACAGCGAAGTTCGTTGCGGCAAAACGTGCGCTGGATTTTGTCGAAAGCGGGATGCGCCTCGGGCTGGGCACCGGTTCGACCGCGGCGTGGATGGTGCGCATTCTTGGCGAGATGGTGCGTGAAGAAGGGCTGAAGGTTATCGGCGTTCCAACCTCGGACCGCACGGCGGTTCTGGCGCGCGAGGTGGGCATCCCGGTGTCCACGCTGGCCGAGGTGAAATGGCTGGATCTGACCATCGACGGCGCCGATGAGTTCGACCGCAACCTGAACCTGATCAAGGGCGGTGGCGGCGCCCTGTTGCAGGAAAAGATCGTGGCCACCGCCTCGGACCGGATGGTGGTCATTACCGATACCTCCAAGGAGGTTGAGTCCCTTGGCGCCTTTCCCCTGCCTATCGAGGTTGTGACCTTTGGTTGGGAAACCACCAAGGCGCTGCTGGAAGAGGCGTTGATGAATGTCGATGTGATGGGCCGCTCGGGCACCCTGCGGATGGACCGCGAGCGGCCATTCGTTACCGACGAGGGGCATTATATCCTGGATTTCCACCTGCGCCGCATCGCGGCCCCCCGAAAACTGTCGCTGATTCTCAATCAGATCCCCGGGGTGGTTGAAAACGGCCTTTTTCTGGATATCTGCGATACCATCGTCATCGGTCACGGAGACGGACAGGTCGAGGTACGCGATATCAACAACGGCACCGTCGAGCACGAGCTGATCGACGTGATCGAGCGCGACAATCTTTTCAGCGATATTGCTGACTGAATGGCAGAGAGCGAAACATCCCATGAAATTCGACTATGATCTTTTTGTCATCGGCGGCGGCTCGGGCGGCGTGCGGGCCGGACGACTGGCGGCCAGCGACGGTTATCGGGTCGGGCTGGCCGAGGAATACCGCATGGGCGGCACCTGCGTCATCCGGGGCTGCGTGCCCAAAAAGCTGATGGTCTATGCGGCGCAGTTTTCCGAGGCGTTCGCGGATGCCCGCGGCTTTGGCTGGAGCGGCGCGGAATGTCAGTTTGACTGGGGCACTCTGCACCGCGCTGTGTCCGCCGAGGTTACCCGGCTGGAAGGGATCTATCGCAGCAATCTCGGCAAGGCGGGGGTCGAGATATTTGACGCCCGGGCGACGCTGACGGGCGCGCATGAGGTGTGCTTGTCCACCGGGCAGCGCTTCAGCGCCAAGCACATCCTGATTGCCGTCGGCGGGCGGCCCTTTGTGCCCGAGTTCCCCGGCTCGCAGCACGCGCTGACCTCGAACGATATCTTCCTGATGGAGAAACAGCCGGAATCTGTTCTGATCGTCGGTGGCGGTTATATCGCTTGCGAATTTGCTGGTATCCTGAATGGGCTGGGCACCCGGGTTACGCAGTTTTACCGCGGGGCGCAGATCCTGCGCGGGTTTGACGGCGAAGTGCGTGGGCATGTGGCCCATGAAATGATCGAAAAGGGTATCGACCTCAATCTCGGCACCGATGTCCTGTCGATCGAGGCGGCGGGCGACAAGCTGAAGGTGCGTTGCACGAATGACGGGCTGACCGAGGTCGATTGTGTCCTCTATGCCACCGGCCGGCTGCCGAACACCAGTGATCTGGGGCTGGAAGCAGTCGGTGTTGCGACCGGACGCAAGGGCGAGATCACGGTAGACAGCTATTCACAGACCAATATTCCGTCGATTTATGCGGTTGGCGACGTGACTGACCGGGTGAACCTGACTCCGGTCGCCATCCGCGAAGGCGCCGCCTTTGTCGAGACCGTGTTTCGCGGCACCCCGACGGCGGTGGATCACAGCATGATCCCGACCGCCGTCTTTACCCAGCCCGAGGTGGGAACCTGCGGCCTGACCGAGGATGAGGCGCGCGCGCAAGAGCCGATCGAGATTTACCGCTCGGTGTTTCGCCCGATGATGCATATACTGGCCGAAAAACCCGAGCGGATGTTGATGAAAATGATCGTCAGCCAGAAAACAAGGCGGGTTCTGGGGGTTCATATCATCGGGACCGCGGCGGCGGAAATGATCCAGATGGTGGGAATTGCCATGAAGATGGGGGCGACCAAGGAAGATTTCGACGCGACCATGGCCCTGCACCCCTCGGCCGCCGAAGAGCTGGTCACGATGAAAGAACCGACTCCCACTGCTTGATATTTTTGCCTTTCCTACCAGTTAGCAGTAGGACGAACAGGAAACCATGAAGGAAGGACATCCGAGTCTATGGCTGGAAACAACAGTGGCGGCCCTTGGGGCGGTGGCAACCGGGGAGGCGACAATCGCGGCGGCGACAACCGGGGCGGCGACAATCGCGGGCCCGGCGGTGACGGACCGCAAATCCCCGATATCGATGATCTTGTGCGCAAGGGCCAGCAACAGCTGAAGGTGCTGATGGGCGGCAAGGGGCGCCGTGGCGGCCCTCCCGGCGGCGGTGGAGGTGGCTTTGGCGGCTTGCCCAATCTTGGCCGCGGCGGCATCATCCTTGTAGCTCTGGCATTGGTCGGGGTCTGGCTGATGGCCTCGCTTTACACGGTCAAGCCAGAGCAGAAATCCGTCGAACTGTTGTTCGGCAAGTTTTACAAGGTGGGCAATCCGGGGCTGAACTTTGCCCCTTGGCCCATTGTCAAACGCGAGATCGTTGGGGTTACGCGAGAACGATCCGAAGACATCGGCGGTGGTTCGGACCCGAATTCGCAACGCGGCCTGATGCTGACCGGAGATGAGAATATCGTCAACATCGACTTTCAGGTGGTCTGGAATGTCAGCGACCCGGCGAAATACCTGTTCAATCTGGCAGATCCCGAGAACACGGTTTCGGCAGTGTCGGAATCGGTAATGCGCGAAATCATCGCCCGCTCGAAACTGGCGCCGATCCTGAACAAGGACCGCGCGCAGATCGCCTCTGAGGTGCAAACGCTGGTGCAAAAGACCCTGGACAGTTACAAATCCGGCATCAATATCGTGCGGATCAACTTTGAACGGGCGGACCCGCCACCGCAGGTGATCGACGCGTTCCGACAGGTGCAGGCGGCCGAGCAGACCCGTGACACGCTGCAAAAGCAGGCCGATGCCTATGCCAACAAGGTTGTCGCCGGTGCGCGGGGGCAGGCGGCCCAGCTGGTGCTGGAGGCCGAGGGTTATCGCGCTCAGGTGGTCAACGTGGCCGAAGGCCAGGCCAGCCGTTTCAACTCGGTCTATCAGCAATATAAAAAGGCGCCGATCGTGACGCGCAAACGCCTCTATCTGGAAACCATGGAGCGGGTCTTGTCAGGCTCGAACAAGATCATCATGGATGGAAAAACCGCCGGAAACGGGGTTGTGCCCTACCTTCCGCTGAAGGGTCTGAACCTTGGGGGGGCAACGAAATGAGAGCTTCGACAATAGGTCTTGCGATACTGGCTGTTGCGCTGTTTGTGCTGTCGGCCTCGGTCTATACGGTGGATCAGCGGGAAAAGGCGCTGGTGCTGCAATTCGGGCAGGTGATCTCGGTCAAGGAGGCCCCCGGCCTTGAATTCAAGATCCCCTTCATCCAGCAGGTGATCAAATATGACAGCCGAATCCTGTCTTTGGATACCAGACCGCTGGAGGTGACGCCGCTTGATGATCGTCGTCTGGTGGTGGATGCGTTTGCGCGCTGGCGCATCACTGACGTGGTGAAATTTCGTCAGGCCGTGGGCACCGGCGGCGAGGCCCTGGCCGAAAGCCGCCTTGACCGTATCCTGACCGCGGCCACCCGTCAGGTTCTGGGTCTGGTCGATTCCGCCGCGATCCTGTCTGCCGACCGGGTTTCGCTGATGAACCAGATTCGCGACGCGGCCATCAAGGAGGCCGGGGCGTTGGGGGTCGAGGTTGTGGACGTACGCATCAAACGCGCCGACCTTCCGGCGCAGAATCTGGACGCCACCTTCAAGCGGATGCGTGCCGAGCGCGAGCGTGAGGCGGCCGACCAGATTGCCCGCGGTAACGAAGCGGCGCAAAAACTGAAGGCCGAGGCCGACCGAACCGTGGTCGAGCTGACCTCGGCGGCGCGCAAAAAGGCGGACATTATCCGCGGCGATGCCGATGCCAAGCAGAACGAGATTTTTGCCAAGGCCTATGGGCAGGACCCGGAATTCTTTTCCTTTTACCGCTCGATGCGGGCCTATGAAAAGGCGTTGGATGGCAAGAATTCGTCCTTTATTATCAGTCCGAACAGCGACTTTTTCACCTATCTGAACCGCGAGAACAAACCGGCGGCCTCCAAATCGGGTGCCGCATCGGAATCTGGATCAGGGGTTGTGCACCAGTGATGGGCGCGTTGCTGACAGGGCTTGGCCTCGTCGCGGTTTTGGAGGGGCTGGTGCTGGCACTGGCCCCGCTGCGTTACGAGGACCTGTTGGTCGCCTTCAGCAAGATGCCGGTGCAGACGCGGCGCATGATCGGTCTGATTTCGGTTGCGTTCGGCGTCTTTCTGGTCTGGGTTGCCAGAACGCTCGTTGGCTGAGGGCGCCTGCGCGCGCCGGACATGCGCCCGGTCGCACCCGGCCGGATTGCCGCCTTTGGCAAGATCACGCCCATTTGAGAGAAAGCGATGCGCCACGGCTTGTAAACGGCGCGCAAAAAACCGAGTTTGGTCTTAACCCGCCGGTAAGGTCGGCAGGCTATGACGGCATCAACCGGAGGACAGCCCATGAAACCCCGAGTTCTGGTCATCGCGCGGCCGCAGGCCCGACCGAGTCGCATCCGCGCGCATGGTCTTGCCCTCTTGGTGCTGGCGAGCGCGCTGTTTCTCATGCAGGCGGTTGTGCTATACGCCCGCTCGGCCCCGGAAAGTTTCGCCGATCTGGTCGCCAAGGTCAGTCCGGCCGTTGTCAACATCACGACAACCACAACGATCGCAACCGACGTGGTCCCGCGCGGGGTGGCCCCGGATGGCTCACCGTTCGGGCAGTTGTTTCGTGACTTTCTGGACCCGCAGGGGCGACCAATCGCCCGTCGCGCCACCGCGCTTGGGTCGGGGTTCATCATTTCGCCGGACGGTTATATCGTCACCAACAACCACGTCATTGAAAAAGCGGACGCGATCCGGATCGAGTTTTTCAACGGCGGCACCGCCGAGGCACGGATCGTCGGAACCGACAAGAAAACCGATATCGCCCTTTTGAAGGTGGACAGCAAGGACCCCTTGCCCTTTGTCAACTTTGGCGACAGCGACCTCTCGCGCGTGGGCGACTGGGTGCTGGCGGTGGGCAATCCGCTGGGGCAGGGATTTTCAGTGTCTGCAGGCATCATTTCGGCGCGGAACCGGGCTTTGCGTGGCACCTATGACGACTATCTGCAGACCGATGCGGCGATCAACCGAGGCAACTCGGGGGGGCCCTTGTTCAATATGGACGGGGACGTCATCGGGGTGAATACCGCGATCCTGTCGCCCAATGGCGGGGGTTCGATCGGGATCGGATTTTCCATGTCATCAGCGGTCGTCTCACGCGTGGTGGACCAGTTACGCCAATATGGCGAAACCCGGCGTGGCTGGCTGGGGGTTCATATCCAGAACCTTTCGCAGGATGTTGCCGATGCGTTGAATCTGGACAGCAAGGACGGCGCCATGGTGACCTCGGTCCCCGATGGCCCCGCCAAGAAGGCCGGCCTGAAACAGGGCGACGTAATCATTACTTTTGACGGCAAGCACGTGACCGACACTCGCGAACTGGTGCGAATCGTTGCCGAATCGGAAATCGGCAAGGCCGTTGATGTGGTGATCTACCGCGATGGTAGCGCCCGCACCCTCAAGGTGGTTCTGGGACGGCGCGAGCTGGCCGAGAAACAGGCGGAGACTCCGGTCAGTACGCCCCCGACCCCGCCTCAGAAAAAAGAGATGCTGGGCCTGAAGCTGCAGGGGCTGGGGACCGACCTGCGCGCACAGATGGGGCTTGGCAAAAATGCAACAGGTGTGGTTGTTCTGTCCGTGGACGAGATGAGCCAAGCCTATGAAAAGGGCCTGCGCGCGGGTGATATCATCGTCGAAGCGGGCCAGCAAAAGGTGGCAAGTGTGGCGCAACTGACCTCGCGGCTGAACAGTGCGCGCTCGGCTGGCCGCAAATCCATCCTGCTGTTGGTGCAGCGTGCGGGTGAGCCGCGCTTTGTCGCCCTGTCGCTTGGTGGCTGAACGGCGGGCGGCGGGGGACCTTCATGGAATGCGGCCGCGACACTGGCGTTGGCATTGGTTGTTTATGACCCCGGCTGGTTTCGGCCACAGTTACATGGCAAAGACATGAAAAGGGGGCCGGCAGCGCAGCCCCCTTTGATCAGCGGTTTTCATTTGCGTGACGTCGGTCTGCAAAGCTGTTGCAGCGCCGATTTCAAGGTCATTTTTCAAAGATCCCGTTCAGGTCTGTCGCCCAGGACAGGGTCAACGTATAAAGCGGTGTGGTGGTCGTCGTATCGTGATAGGCGACCTCGACCGAGGCCTTGTCGGAGATGTCCTTGCTGACGGCGATGCTGCCATAGGTCGGTGAGCCCGCGGCAAAAGCGTGGCCGATTTCCCCAGACAGACCAAAGCCGTTGGGCAGCGAATACTCAAAGTTGACCTCTCCTCCCGACGCGGTGCCGGGCAGATCGTGCTTGTAGGTCGCCCCGATCGAGAAGGCATCCGAGGGGGCGTACGAGAGGTTGGTCTCAAGCGAGCCCCCCTGATCCCCGGTCGCGTTAAAATAGACGCGCGTGTAAAGCAGGTCATAGGACAACCCGCTGGAGCCGGGCAGATCCCCGCGCATCCCGAAATAGACGTCGCTTTCCAGCGTATCGGTCCCCGAGACGATGTTCGAGAACCACAGGCCACCATAGAAAATCCCCTGCGTCAGCTCGATATGGGGCTGGACGGCCGCCTTGTTGGCCGAGGCGGTTACGCCCTCGTCAACATAGTTTGAGGTCACATCGATACCAACATTCACCGACGGTCCTTGAGCAAATGCCGCAAGCGGCAGGAGGCAGAAAGGAAGGGCGGAGAGAATTGCGATTTTACGTTGCATTTTTTCACTCCTGGATTTGATAGGGTTCACACCTGCTGCGGTTTCATACCCGTTGTCCTGAGTCGTCTTTGTGCTCGCGTCGGGTTTTTTGAAAATTCTTTTCCTGTTGTAAAAACGCAACAATCCGGGATGGGCGGTGACCCGACGTCTCTGGCGCCAAGCCTTGTCTGGACCTGCGTGTGCGGTAAAAAAACACCCTTTGAGGGTCTGGGATTCGCCCAAGGTCAGTTGCGGAGGCTGTCAATATGTGGCAAGAATTCGCCAACTGGGTTTTCCCGAGTCTCGAGCAGAATCATGACAGATTATTCCTCCCTTCGTACTGCAATGGTTGATCACCAGATCCGCCCGTCCGATGTCACCAAATACCCGGTGATCGAGGCCATGCTGGCCATCCGCCGTGAGGTCTTTGTGCCAGACGGGCTGAAAGCCGTCGCTTACACCGGCGAGCATCTGGATCTGGGGCGTGGGAGGTTTCTGCTGGACCCGCGGATATTTGCCAAGATGCTGGACGTGCTGGATGTCGGCCCGCAGGATCTGGTGCTGGATCTGGGCTGCGGTCTTGGTTATTCCAGCGCCGTGATTGCGCGCATGGCCGAGGCGGTGGTTGCCGTGGAAGAGGACGAAACCCTGGTGCGTGACGCGGAAGAGGCTCTTGCTGTCGAATCCGTTGATAACGCGGTGGTCATGCAGGCGCCGCTGTCCGCCGGCGCGCCGCAGCATGGGCCCTATGATGCCCTGATTCTGGAAGGCAGCGTCGAGATCGTTCCCGATACCTTGCTCGCACAACTGAAAGACGGTGGCCGTCTGGTCGCCATTTTTGCCGGCAAAGGCGCTGGACATTGCCGATTTGGGGTGAAAACCGAGGCCGGGGTCAGCTGGCGAACGGTTTTTGATTGCACCGCACCGGCCCTGCCCGGATTCGCGCGCGAGTTGGACTTTGTCCTGTAGCCGTGCCGCACCGGCAGACGCGCAGAGGTCCGGTGTGGATCGGCGACAACCAAACGGGCGACACTGAAGGGCCATGAAAGCTGCCCCGGCGTATCTTGCGTGCGCCATTGGGGGGAGACATTGGGGGGAGATCAAACCGTGACGAGACGCATTAATCCACTGGCCGCTGGGGTGCTTGTCCTGTGTTTGGCCGCGCCTCTGACCGCCCGCGCTCAGAGCCTGACCGATGCCCTGATCGACGCCTATAAAAACAGCTTTCAACTGAAGGCGCAGCGCGCGGCGTTGCAGGCCACCGATGAGGGTGTCGCACAGGCCGTTGCTGCCCAGCGTCCCGCCCTCAATGCCTCGGCTTCGGTCGGTGCCACGCGGTTGCTGAATTTTAATTCGACCACCCGAACCGCAAGCCTTGCGCTCAGCCTCAAGCTGACCCTGTGGGATGGCGGCGCGGGTCAGCTGGGACAGGAGGTTGCGCACCAGAACGTTTTGGTCAACCGCCGCAATCTGACGGATACCGAGCAATCGGTCCTGCTGGCCGCAGTCACCGCCTATATGGACATGCGCCGCGACGCAAAGAACCTGAAACTGGCCGAAAGCAACCGCACGGTTCTGGCCCGGCAGGTGCGCGCGACCCGCGAGCGATTTGACGTCGGCGAGGTGCGGCGCACCGATGTCAGTCAGGTCGAGGCCTCGCTGGCGCTGGCGCAAAGCAACGTCGCCCTGCGTCAGGGCCAGCTTGAAATTTCGCGCGAGGCCTATCACGTGGCGACCGGAAAATACCCAGGCGTCCTGCGCACGCCGCCACCGCTGCCGGCCCTTCCCGCCACGCTGGCGGCGGCCAAATCCATTGCCCTGCGAACCCATCCGTCGATTGCGCGGGCGCGAATTCTGTCGCGGATCGCCGACCTCAACGTTGCCCGGGCCGAGGCCGCGATGAAGCCAAAATTTTCGCTGGGCGGAGCGGTTGGAATCAACGCCAATTCCTCCAGCGGCGATACGGTCAACCTGTCCATCACCGGGGCCGTGCCGCTTTATCAGGGTGGCGCGCTCAGCGCCGCCTACCGCCGCGCACAGGAGCTGCGCGACAAATCCCGCGCTGATGTCGAGCGCGCCGCGCAGCTGGTGGTGCAGCAACTGAACCGGGTCTGGGCGCAGTTGAAGATTGCCAAGGCGACGATTGTTGCGCGCAAAAAAGAGGTGCGGGCCTCACGCGTGGCCCTGCAGGGGATCCGCGAAGAGGCTGATCTGGGTGCGCGCACGACGCTGGATGTGCTGAATGCCGAAAGCGCGCTCTTGAAGGCGCAAACCAACCTGTCGGTTGCCCGGCATGACGAATACGTCTCAACCTACGGGGTTTTGGCGGCCATGGGCCTGCTGACCGTGCGCCACCTGCGGCTGGGGGTAAAGCCTTATGATCCCGGTGTGCATTACAAAAAAGTCGCCGGCGCCCCGCGCCTGAGTGCCCGCGCCAAGCTGCTGAAGCGGATATTCAAACGCGCTGGCAAGAAATAAACTGCACATCAAACGGTTGTGTGATGTGGTCGGGCAAGCTACACTCGTGGGAAAAATTGAGGAGGAGCATCATGTCTGATCCCGTTTCATCAATGGATGTCGAGGATGTCCTGTCGTCGATCCGGCGGCTGGTTTCGGAAGAGGCCAAGGGCAGCAACCCCGAGTCGAGCGATGCCGGGCAGGGCGGTGCGGGCCAGACCGGTACGGAACAGATGGGCGGCCTCCGCGCCGAAGAATCTCAGCAGCCCGATGGAGCCGATGCCCGATCCGACCCCATGATCACCGATGGCACCATGCGTCTTCGCAAGGACGCGCCCGAGGATGGCCGTGATACGACCGGGGGGGCAGCCTCTCCCGCCTTCTCGACGCCTGAAACCGGGATGTCCTTTCGCCATCAGGCCGCGGCCGCGGCGCGGCGTGGTGAAGAGCAAAAGCTGGTTCTGACCGCCGCACTGCGCGTGGCCAGCCCGGACCCCGCAGATATTCCGACCCGCCCGCACACGGGTTCTGAGGCCAATCGCCCGCAACGCCCGCATCTGCGCCCGGTCGAGCCGCTGCCGGTTGCCGACCCGACCCCCGAGTTGCGCGCCGAACCGGTTGCAGAGCCGACAGAGCAAACGACCCCGGCGCCGCGGGTGGTAATCTCCGAGCCCGCACCCGACCTGCGAGCCGAACCCAACCCCATGAGCGACGCTCCTGCCCTGAGCGGGACTGTCACACAGGAATCTGTGCAGGACACCGCAGCGGAACCCAAACCTGCATTTGCGTCCGAGCCTCGCATTGATCCGGCGCCCGAGACCCCTGTGCGTGAAACCCCCTCAGCGCCCGACGGGGTCGCGGCTGCGACTCCCGCATCAGAACCCGAGTCTGAACCCGCGCCACGGCACCCACGCCCGTTTGATTATGCGCCCGACGATACGCTGTTTGATCGCGCCAAGCGTGCCATGGCCGAGGTGGCTCCGATGCCCTCGACCGGACCTGCCGAGGCCGGGGATGGCGCCAGCATTGACGCACCTTTCGGGGCGGCATTTGAACCCACTCCTGATCCGCAATCCGCCGCGCCGCAGCGCAGCGATGATGTGCGTGGCCCCGTCCGGTCGCCTTTTGGGCCGACCTCCGGGTCGATCAACCAGCGCCCGCCCGAGCCGGTTGAACCCGTTGCCGAGCCCGTGATCTCGGGTCCCGGATATCAGAGTCAGGATGAGGAAACCTCGACCATCAATTTCGCCGAAGAGGAAGAGTCGATTCTGGACGAGGACACCCTGCGCGACCTGATCTCGCAAATGGTGCGCGAAGAGTTACAGGGTGAGTTGGGGGACCGGATCACCCGCAACGTTCGCAAATTGGTGCGTCGTGAAATTCAGCGGGCCATCGCCAGCCGCGAGTTCGAATAGGACGCCGCTTCTGGCGACGGGAATATCTCGACAATTGTCGGGCCGCATTACTCCGCCAGACGCAGCACCAGATCCAGATCGAGGTTGCGTTCGACCGTGTCGGCAAGTGCCTCCAACGTTGTTTCGACCTCACGCTGATAGTCAAACCCCGAGGTTTCAGCCCCCAGCGCCTGCAGATAGGCCTGCCGAAAACGGTTCGAGGCAAATAGCCCGTGAAGATAGCTGCCCTGAACCCGGCCGTCACGCGATTGTGCCCCCTCGATTCGGTCATTCACCGACAGCCATCCTCGTGTGCAATCCGGCCCGGTCGTGGTCCCGATATGAATTTCGTAACCGTCCAGCACCAGACCGTTTTGCAGGTACTCCGCCTTGACGTTGGCCAGGCTTTTCTCGGCCGTCATGCGGGTCACGATGTCGAGATGGCCCAAGCCATCCACCCGTGCCGGCTGCCCGTCTAGCCCGTCGCTGTCGATGACCTCGCGCCCCAGCATCTGATAGCCGCCGCAGATGCCCAGAACATGCCCGCCGCGCCTGATATGTGCCGCCAGATCAATGTCCCAGCCCTCGGCGCGGAAAAAGGCGAGATCCGCAATCGTCGATTTGGTGCCGGGAATCAGCACCAGATCGGCCCCCGCGGGCAGGGGGTCGCCGGGCTCGATCATCTCGACGGTGACTCCCGGTTCCTGGCTGAGTGGATCGAGATCGTCGAAATTGGCGATCCGCGACAACCGGGGTACGGCGATCCGGAACCGCCCGTCGCCGGTTTTGCTGCGAATGTCCTGCGCGTCCTCGGACGGCAGCTTTCGCGCCGCACCAAACCACGGCATCACCCCGATGGCGTGCCAGCCGGTGCGCGAAACGATGTCGTCCAGCGCCGGTGAAAAAATCGCAAGGTCACCCCGGAACTTGTTGATGATAAACCCTTTTATTCGATCCCGGTCGGGTTTGGCCAGAACGGTTCTGGTGCCGACGAGTTGGGCAATGACGCCGCCGCGGTCGATATCTCCGACCAGCAGAACCGGCGCGTTGACCGCCTCGGCAAAGCCCATATTGGCGATGTCCCCGGCGCGCAGATTGGTCTCGGCGGGGCTGCCGGCACCCTCGATCAGGACCAGATCGCTGGCCCGCTCGACCCGGTGGAAACTGTCCAGAATGGCGGTCATCAACTGCGGTTTGAAGCGCGCGTAATCCCGCGCCCGGACCGAATCCAGATATTTTCCCTGAAGGATGACCGCCGCGCCGACCTCGCTCTGTGGTTTCAGGAGGACGGGGTTCAGGTCCGAATGGGCCTCGACCTTTGCTGCCATCGCCTGCAGGGCCTGCGCGCGCCCGATTTCGCCGCCATCAATGGTAACGGCGGCGTTGTTGGACATGTTTTGCGGCTTGAACGGCGAGACTGTCAGCCCGCGGCGCCAGAACGCCCGGCACAGCCCTGCAACAAGCAGCGACTTGCCGACATTCGAGCCGACACCCTGTATCATTATTTTTCTGCTCATCGGGTTCCCCCCAAGGGTCACATTACCCAATCACCCGAGGGGCAAAAGCAAAAAATGCAGCGTGGCGTCAAAGCGTCGTCAATTCCGCGCCCACCGGTTGCATCTGCTGTTTGGGCGGGGTCTCTCCGCGGGCAATGAACACGCTGGGGTGGATATATTCCGAGGGGTCCTGCAGGGGTTTGCGGCGTCGGCGGGACAGAAAGAACTTGGCAATCCCGCGGGTGCTGCCGTGGGCGGGGGCGGTTGGGTCGGTGGGAAAGCGCGCGCGCCAGCCGTTGGGCAGGGGCAGGCCGCACTCTTCGGCCCGTTCCAGCATCCAGACGAGCGGGATGTTTGACAGCGGTCTGGCGGCCTGAAACTTGCCAAGATGGCCGCCGACATCGGCATGGGCGCCGCGAAACCATGCCTGTTCGAGCCGCCCGTGCCAGTTTTTGTTGCTGCGCCAGAGGACCGGCGCAAAGGCATTGCGGGTTTCGTCCAGCGCCAGCGCCTGAAAGCCGTTGCGAGTGGTCTGCCCCAAGGCCTCGTTGTGAAAATCCACCGGCTGCGGTGCCAGACGCCAGAGAACCGGATACTGGATGCCCAGCGCCTTGACTGTATCCCAAACGCCGACCATCTGGATGCGCGTGTCCTGACAGCAATAGCGGCGCGAGAACGCCCGCATGGTGTCGCTGCGATTGGAGGCCCGGTAATAGCGGAACACCTGCCTGATATTGCTGACGGTAGCATGTTCCCGCCGCAACAGGCCGATCTGGTCGATCACGCCGGCCAATGAGCGCACCGCGTAGGCGCCGCGGGAAAAGCCGAACAGGTAGATCTGGTCTCCGGGATGATAACGCGACGCGATAAAGCCATAGGCCCGCTGGATTTGCGCCGTGATCCCGCGCCCCGCGGCGATGTCGATCAGGCTGCCGAGACGGCACCACTGGATGCCTTCCTCATAAAGCAGCGAAAAGGTGGCGGAATGGGCCATGCCGCACAGCAGCTTGTAGGTCAGCCCGGCGTTGGTCTCCATCTGGGGGCTGAGGGTGCTGAGGGTGCCGTCCATGATGACGACATGTTTGATTGGCGTGCGGGTCATGTTCATCAGATGGGGGGGATCGGGGCGGCAGGCAAATCAATTTTTCGCCACCGCCATGAATTTTTTGCTGGCATTTTCGTCAAATCCTTGCAAATCCGGGGCAAGGTTCGGGCCGGGGCCGGTGAGAGCGCGGGAAAATGACGATGGACGGGTTTCAGAGCTTTGACTTTGATGGGCCGCTTGCGGCCGGCAAGCGGGTGACGCATCCGGTTTATTTTCGTGGCGAGGGTCCGCCCATTCTCGTTATTCAGGAGCTTCCGGGGATTGGGCCGCAGACGCTGGATCTGGCCGGAAAGATTGTCGATGCCGGATTTTCGGTTTATCTGCCACATCTTTTTGGACCGCTTGGCAGGGTCAGTTTTGCTGGCAATATCGCGCGACTGTTTTGTCTGCGGCGCGAGTATCATCTGTTTGCGAAAAACAAGGCAAGCCCGATCGTCAACTGGCTGCGCGCGCTCTGTCACGAGGTCCAGAGACGCAGTCGCCACAGCCGCATCGGCAGCGTTGGAATGTGCCTGACGGGTGGTTTTGCCCTGGCGTTGATGGCCGAAGACGGGGTCGTGGCTGGGGTTGCTAGTCAGCCGTCCTTGCCGGTTTTTGACAACACCGCCCTGCAGATGAGCGACGCGGAAATTGCCGCAGCCAATGCAGGCATGAGCCAGACCGGCCCGGGTCTTGCCATGCGGTACGACGGGGATTTCATGTGTCGGGCCGCAAAAATGGAGGCGCTGAAGGCGGCGTTCGGCAATAATGTGATCACAAAAACCATCCCCGGCAAGGGCCACTCGCTGTTGACGTTGGACTGGAGCGATGAGGCGTTCGAGACCATGATGAGCTATTTCAGGGATCGGTTCTCGACCGGGTGACCCGCCGTCGGCTGTCACCGATGGCGCCGCTGTTGCGCAAATGAGTATTTTCCCAAAGAAGAATCCACCGCCCCCTCTTTCCCTTGGGGGGCGCGCGGGGTAAACAGCGCGGCAACGTGTTTTTTGACAAGCGGGACTGCCTCTGATGCCGATGGAAAAGAATTTTGACGCCGCCAGATCCGAAGCGGCGATTTTCGCCAAATGGGAGGCCGCCGGGGCCTTTCGTGCGGGGGCCAATGCGTCGCGCGCGGAAACCTACTCGATCATGATCCCGCCGCCCAATGTGACCGGCAGCCTGCATATGGGGCATGCGTTCAACAACACGCTGCAGGACATTCTGATCCGTTGGAAGCGGATGCAGGGTTATGACACGCTGTGGCAGCCGGGGCAGGATCATGCCGGGATCGCCACGCAGATGGTGGTTGAGCGGGAACTGGCCAAAGAGGGCCAAAAGCGCACCGATATGGGGCGCGCGGCATTCCTGGAAAAGGTCTGGGAGTGGAAGGAAAAATCCGGCGATACGATTATTAACCAGCTCAAGCGCCTCGGGGCGAGCTGTGATTGGGAGCGCAACGCCTTTACCATGTCGGGCAATTTTCCCGAGGCTGTCACCAAGGTTTTTGTCGAGCTTTATGACAAGGGGCTGATCTATCGGGGCAAGCGGCTGGTCAACTGGGACCCGCATTTTGAAACGGCGATTTCAGATCTTGAGGTCGAGAATATCGAAGTTGCTGGCCATATGTGGCATTTCAAATACCCGCTTGCCGGTGGCGAGACCTATGAATATGTGGAAAAAGACGAGGATGGCAACGTCACGCTGCGTGAGACGCGGGACTATATCTCGATTGCCACGACCCGGCCCGAAACCATGCTGGGCGACGGGGCGGTTGCGGTACATCCCAGCGATGAACGCTATGCGCCCATTGTCGGCAAACTCTGTGAAATTCCGGTGGGGCCAAAGGAGCACCGCCGCCTGATCCCGATCATCACCGATGAATATCCCGACCCCGAATTCGGCTCGGGCGCGGTCAAGATCACCGGCGCGCATGATTTCAACGACTATCAGGTGGCGCGGCGTGCAGGTATTCCGATGTATCGGCTGTTGGATGCCAGGGGGGCGATGCGCGACGATGGAGCGCCTTACGCTGAGGCGGCGACAGTGGCGATGGCAGTGGCCCGGGGTGAGCGCCGCCTGACCGAGGCTGAGGCCGATGCGATCAACCTTGTTCCCGACGATCTGCGCGGCCTTGACCGGTTTGACGCGCGCGAACGGGTTATCCGGCAGATCACCGACGAGGGGCTGGCGGTGATGGTGACCGATGACGATGGCAACGCCGTGCCGCTGGTCGAGGACAAGCCGATCATGCAGCCCTTTGGCGACCGCTCGAAAGTGGTGATCGAGCCGATGCTGACGGATCAGTGGTTCGTTGATACCGCCGAGATCGTCAAACCCGCGCTTGATGCGGTGCGTGAGGGACGGGTCAAGATTTTGCCCGAGAGCGGCGAGAAGGTCTATTATCATTGGCTGGAAAATATCGAGCCGTGGTGCATCAGTCGCCAACTGTGGTGGGGGCATCAGATCCCGGTTTGGTATGGGCTAAATGTTTTCAGGAACCTCGACCCTGTTGCTGCAGGAGATTTCGATAATATTTCTCTCGGCGGAATGCTTATGCCTGACGGAACAGTTCAAGCGGGAGAGGTGTATCGTTGCGGCGCTGGTTTTGAAGCGGCTGCAAAACAGTTTGAATCCGATCTTAGCGGAAGGCCTTGGCCGTTTAATAGCCTGAAAGTCATTGAAGTGTCTTCAAAAGAAGAAGCTCTTGATCGATTGGTTTCTGGTTTTGCGGAATACTCCAACACCCAGAACGCAGGTTCACTTGTTTATCCGGTATGGCGCGACCCCGACGTGCTGGACACCTGGTTCTCGTCCGGTCTTTGGCCCATCGGCACGCTTGGTTGGCCCGATGAGACGCCGGAGCTGGAAAAATACTTTCCGACCTCGGTTCTGATCACCGGACAGGACATCCTGTTTTTCTGGGTTGCGCGGATGATGATGATGCAGCTTGCCGTTGTTGGCGAGATCCCGTTTCACGACGTTTATCTGCATGGTCTGGTGCGCGACGCCAAGGGCAAGAAGATGTCGAAATCAACCGGAAATGTGATTGATCCGCTTGAAATCATTGATGAATACGGGGCTGACGCGCTGAGGTTCACCAATGCGGCGATGGCCTCGCTTGGCGGGGTTCTCAAGATCGACATGGCCCGGATCGAGGGCTATCGCAACTTTGGCACCAAGCTGTGGAATGCGGCGCGGTTTGCCGAGATGAATGACTGTCGCCCCGATCCCGCGTTTGACCCCAAGTCGGCCCGCCAGACGGTGAATAAATGGATCATCGGTGAAACCGCGCGGCTGCGCGAGGCGGTGGATGGCGCGCTTGACCAATACCGTTTCAATGATGCGGCAAGCGCGCTTTACGCCCATGTCTGGGGCAAGGTTTGTGACTGGTATGTTGAGCTGGCCAAGCCCCTGTTTCAGGGCGAGGACGAGGCCGCGAAAACCGAAACCCGCGCCACGATGGCTTGGGCGATCGACCAATGCCTGATCCTGTTGCATCCGATCATGCCGTTTATCACCGAGCAGCTGTGGGGCGATATTGCACCGCGCGAAAAACTGCTGGTTCACGCCGATTGGCCCGTCTATTGCGCTGCCGATCTGGTAGATGCACAGGCCGACCAAGAGATGAATTGGGTCATTTCGCTGATTGAAAAGGTGCGCTCGGTGCGGGCGGAGATGCACGTTCCGGCGGGGGCGAAAATTGACATGATCCTCCTTGATCTGGACGCGGCGGGGCAGGCGGCGCTGGCCGAGAATCTGGCGATGATCCGGCGGCTGGCCCGTTTGCAGGATGTGCGCGGCGCCAACGTGCCCCCCAAGGGGGCGGTGACGATTGCGCTGGAGGGGGGCACGGTCTGCCTGCCCTTGGCCGGAGTGATCGACATTGCCGCAGAACAGGCGCGCCTGAAAAAGGCGCTGGACAAGCTGAACAAGGAAATGGCGGGGCTGAATGCCAAGCTCTCCAACGAAAAATTCCTCTCGCGGGCGCCAGCCGATGTCGTGGACGCCCAGCGTGCGCGCGTGGCGGCGCTGGATGAGGAAAAGGCGACGCTGGCCGCGGCGCTAAAGCGGGTGTTGGCGCTGCAATAACACGTTTTGGCAAATGGTCGTGACGCCACAGGTCCGGCGCCGGCCCCTCTGACCTGCGGTTTCGTTACGTACCGTGCTGGTCTTGGCCGTTGCTTTTCAGTGCTCTTTGGCGTCTTCTGGGGCGCAGAAGAGTCTGAACAGCGACGGGAACATGGCACAAGGCAGCAGCGGAAAGACCCTTGGCAGACGACCCCTCAGGATCGGCGGTGCCAGCGGCTTTTGGGGGGATGCTGCGCTGGCCACGGCGCAGCTGCTGCAGGCGGGCGGCCTTGATTTTATCGTCTATGATTACCTTGCCGAGATCACCATGGCGATTCTGGCGCGGGCCCGGGCGCGGGACCCGGCGGCGGGTTATGCCACCGATTTTCTGACCGGCGCGATGACGGCCCAGAACCTTGGCGAGATTTCCCGGCAGGGTGTGCGCATTCTCAGCAACGCGGGGGGCGTGAACCCTGTGGCCTGCGCGGCGGCGCTGCGCGCGCGGATCGCGGCCGCAGGGCTGGACCTTCGGGTGGCCACGGTCACGGGGGACGACCTGATGGGGCAGGTCGACGAGATCCGACGCTGCGCACCGTCTGAGATGTTCTCGGGCGCGGCGTTCCCCGATCCGCGGCGGATTGTCAGCATCAACGCCTATCTTGGGGCGTTCCCGATCAAGGCGGCGCTGGATGCGGGGGCCGATATCGTGGTCACCGGGCGCTCGGTGGATAGCGCGGTGACGCTGGCGGCGGCGGCGCATCAGTTTGGCTGGCGCCCCGAGGATCTGGACCAGCTGGCCGGTGGTGCTCTGGCCGGGCATATTCTGGAGTGCGGCACCCAAGCCACCGGCGGCAACTTTACCGACTGGCGGCCCGAGCCCGCGTTTTACGCCGATATGGGCTATCCTATTGCCGAGATTTTCGCGGACGGCAGTTTCGATCTGACCAAGCCCACGGGCAGCGCTGGACTGGTCAGTCGCGCGACGGTGGCCGAGCAGATGGTTTACGAGATCGGAGACCCGGCGGCCTATGTCCTGCCCGATGTGGTTTGCGATTTGACCGAGGTGACGATCACGGATATCGGCAAGGATCGGGTTCACGTCAAAGGCGCGCGGGGTGTCTCGGTGCCGGGCAGCCTCAAGACCTGTCTGACATGGCAGGATGGCTATCGTGGCGGGCAGTTTTTCACCTATTATGCGCCACAGGCTGCGGCCCGAGCGCGAACTTTTGCCAAGGCTGCCCTGCAGCGCGCCCGGGCGTCGCTGGCGCGTCAGGGTCTGGTCGATTTTAGCCATGTAAGTCTGGAGGTGCTGGGCACGCAATCCCAGTTTGGCGCGTTTGCCAAGGGGGGCGATGAGGCGCGCGAGGTGGTCCTGAAGCTGGCCGCGCGCCACCCCGAGAAAGAGGGAATTGAGACCCTCCTCCGCGAGGCAACCGGGCTGGGTCTGGCAGCGCCGCCCGGCCTTTCGGGTTTCGCCGGAACCCGCCCCCGCCCGTCGCCGGTGCTGGCGCTTTTTTCGTTTCTGACGCCAAAGCACAAGCTTGCAATCAAGGTGCATGTGGACGCGGGCGAAATTCCGTTTCGGCCCCCGACCCAAGGCGAGACGACCGCTGCGCCCGTTCGGCCAACGCCCGCGCCACCCGCGCCGCCGGCGGTGTCGCAGCGCCATCGGGTCCCCCTTGTTCGGCTGGCTTGGGGGCGCAGCGGGGACAAGGGCGACAGCGTCAATATCGGCTTGATTGCCCGCGACCCCACCTTTTTGCCGTGGATATGGGCGGCGCTCGATACTGCTTTTTTGCGCCGGACCTTTGGTCATTTTCTGGCCGATGACGCCGAGATCCGGCGCTATCACCTGCCGGGTATCAACGCCATGAACATTCTACTGTCGCGGGTTCTGGAGGGTGGCGGCACCAGCAGTCTGCGCAATGACCCGCAGGGCAAGGGCTATGCAGGGCTGCTCTTGGCTGGCGAGATCGAGCTGCCGGTGGGGTTTCCGGAAAAGGGCCAATGCTGATGCCGTTCAACAGCCAGATCAATCGGAAATCGCCCGAGTTTCAGAACAATCGCCGCGACATGCTGGCGCTTGTGGACAAGATGCGGGCGCTAGAAGCGCGCGCTGCCCAGCGTTCGGAACAACGCCGCCCGGTCTTTGATCGTCGCGGCCAACTGTCCCCGCGTGAGCGCCTTTCGGCGCTGATCGATCCGGGGATGCCGTTTCTGGAGCTGTTCAACATGGCCGGCTATCTGGTGGACGACCCCGAGCCTGCGACCAGTATTCCCGGGGCAAGCATGTTGACCGGAATCGGCTTTGTCTCGGGGGTGCGCTGTCTGGTCTTTGTCGATGATTCCGGCATCAATGCCGGTGCCAGCACCGCCAAATCGGTTGAAAAGGCGCTGGCCGCACTGGCCGTGGCCGAGCGTCAAAAGCTGCCGTTCGTGCATTGCGTCGAGAGCGCGGGGGCAAATCTCATGGCTTATACGGCCGAGCTTTGGGCGCATGGAGGGGGCATGTTTGCCGGGCTTGCACGCCTCTCGGCGGCGGGGATTCCGGTGATCACCGTTCTGCATGGCGCCGCAACCGCGGGCGGGGCCTATCAGCCGGGCCTCAGCGATTATGTGATCGGGGTCCGGGGCAACGGCATGGCGATGCTGGCGGGAGCGGCGCTGGTCTATGCGGCCACCGGCGAAAAGGCCGAGGATCAGGCCCTTGGTGGTGCCGAGATGCACGCAGAAACAACGGGGCTAGTGGATTATCTGGCCGAGGACGACGCCGACGCGCTGCGGATCGCGCGTCAGGTCGTTGGCGGGCTGGACTGGAACCGGGGCCTTGATTTGCCCCGCGTCAGCGGCGCGCCCGCGCCCGGACTCGACGCGGCCGATCTGGCTGGCGTGGTGCCCTGCGATACGCGCCGCTCCTATGATGCCCGCGAGGTTGCCGCGCGGCTGGTCGATGACGGCCATTTGCAGGCGTTCAAGGCCGATTACGGCCCGGCAACCCTGTGTTTGCAGGCGCGCCTTTCGGGTCATGCCATCGGTATCGTGGCCAATAACGGCCCTCTGGATCCCGACGGGGCCGCCAAGGCAACGCAATTCCTGCAACTGATGGATCAGGCGGGCACGCCGGTTGTGTTTCTGAACAACACCACCGGCTATATGGTTGGTCTGCAGTCCGAGCGCGCCGGAATGATCAAGCACGGTGCCAAGATGATTCAGGCGGTTACGAATATCCGCGTGAGCAAGATTGCGCTTTATATCGGGGCCAGCTTTGGCGCTGGCAACTATGGCATGTGCGGTCTCGCCTTTCGTCCCGATTTCCTGTTCACATGGCCCAATGCGCGCACCGGGGTCATGGGCGGCGAGCAGGCGGCGCTGACCATGGAGCAGGTGGCTCGGAATGCCGCCCGGCGCAAGGGGACCCGGCTGGACCCCGACAGGATGGCCACCGAGCGGGCGCGGATCACGGCCCATTTCGACGCCCAGTCGGACGCCTTTTTTACCTCGGGGCGGCTGCTGGACCACGGCATGATCGACCCTCGGGACAGCCGCCGGGTGATTGCCTTTTGTCTTGAGACTTGCCGCGAAGCGCGGGCGCGGCGCCTTAATCCCAACAGTTTTGGCGTGGTGCGGCCATGAGCGGCGCCGAGGTAACCCCGTTTGGGTCGGTTCTGGTGGCCAATCGTGGCGAAATTGCCGTCAGGATTATGGCGACAGCGCGGCGGATGGGACTGCAGGTGATTGGCGTTTATACCGATGCCGAGGTCGGAGCGGCGGGCGAGGCTGCGCATGTCGCCCGGGCGGATCGGGCGGTGCGGATCGGTGCCGGACCAGTTGAGGACAGCTATCTCTCTGTCGCGGCCCTTCTGCAGGCGGCGCGTCAGAGCGGGGCTGAGGCGGTTCACCCCGGCTATGGTTTCCTGTCGGAACGTGCCGCGTTTTGCCGTGCGGTTCAGGCCGCCGGTCTGGTCTTTGTCGGCCCGTCCCCGGCGGCGCTGGAGCTGATGGCGGACAAGGCCGCGGCGCGACGCCGGGTGGCCAAGGCGGGGGTGCCCCTGATTCCGGGTTACGACGGGCAGAAACAGACGCCGGCCCATCTGGCGCGGGTGGCGGCGCGGATCGGCTATCCGGTGATGATCAAGGCGGCGCTTGGCGGCGGCGGGCGCGGAATGCGCCGGGTTGCCGAGGCTGTGGATTTTGCCGGAGCGCTGAGGGACGCGCGCGCCGAGGCCCGGGCCGCGTTCGGGGACACCCGTATGATCATCGAGCGGGCGCTTGAACAGGCGCGTCACGTCGAGGTGCAGATCGTCGCCGACCGTCAGGGCCGGATGGTCCATCTGGGTGTACGCGACTGTTCGATACAACGGCGGCAGCAGAAATTGATCGAGGAAAGCCCACCCCCGGGGGTGTCTCCGGCCCTGCAAGAGGCGTTGGCAGAGGCGGCCCTGACCGTGGCGCGCGCGGTTGGGTGCGAGGGGGTCGGCACAGTCGAATTCCTGCTTGAGGACAGTGGCGATTTTTATTTTCTCGAAATGAACCCTCGCCTTCAGGTTGAGCACCCGGTGACCGAGGCGATCACCGGGCTCGACCTTGTGGCGCTGCAATTCCGGCTTGCTGCGGGTCGCCCCCTTGGCTTGACGCAACAGGATATTTACCTGCGTGGGCACGCGATTCAGGCGCGGCTCTATGCCGAGAATCCTGCCGCCGATTTTCGCCCCGCGAGCGGGCAGATCACGCGCTGGCGCGCCCCTGAGGGCCCCGGTCTCAGGGTGGATGCGGGGTTGCACGAAGGGCAGGAGGTGCTGCCCTATTTCGATCCACTTCTGGGCAAGCTGATCAGCCACGGCGACACCCGCGAGCTGGCCCGGCAGCGACTGATTCGGGCCCTTGAGGCGCTGGTTTTGTGCGGCCCGATCAGCAACCGCAGCTATTTGCGTGACGTGTTGTCTTTGCCCGAGTTTGTCGCCGGACACATGTCAACCCGGTTGGTCGAGCGTCGGCATCCAGATCTGCTGGATCGGGCTCAGAGGATCGACCCCGCCGAGGTGGCTCTGGCAGCTGCGCTGCTTTACTGGGATCGGCAGGCGCGGGCGGCGGAACAGGCGGTCTCGGTCTCGCCGGAGCTGTTGGGTTGGGGTAGCCCGGGGGCGTTGTGTACACGGATCGAGCTGAAAGAAGAGGGCAGCGGCACCTGCTTTGCGCTGGATATCCGCGATGAGGGCGCGCGCGCGGTGCTCATCCGGCACGACGGCAGGTCTTATTCGCTTTGGCGCAGTGACGGCGAAGGGGCGCCCGTCTATCGGGTCGATGGCCTTCGGGTGACGGTGACGCATGTCGAGATCGACCGGCCTTGCCCGCCTTTGGACAGGGCGACGCGTCTGACGCTGGTCACGCCCCAGCGGGATCGGGTGTTTGTCTGCGGTGCCGCGCCCGAGGCCAGCCGAAAACAGGCCGCAGGAGGTCGGGTTCTGGCGCCGATGCATGGCACTCTTGCGGAAATTTGCGTGACCCGCGGGCAGCGCCTTGAAGCTGGGGTGCGCCTTCTGGTGTTGGAAGCGATGAAGATGCAGCACCCGTTATGCGCCCCCATCGCTGGCCGCGTGAGCCATGTTCACGAGGGTGTCGGTGGGCAGGTTCGCACCGGCGACCTTTTGGTTGAAATAGACCCCGAGGGCTGAACGCGCCCATCCGTCGCCCGGCCCCATGAGCGCGGGCATGAGAAACCGGCATGAGACCGGCATGAGAAAGGAGAGCCACCCATGCAACAGGCCGAAGATTATCGGCAAGAGGCCAGAAGCCTTGCCGTCATTCTCGAGCCCCTTTGCGAAGAGGGGTTCGACGCCGTCACCCAGTTCAAGGGCTGGCGCATCAACGACGTTCTGGGGCATCTTCTGATGTTTGACGTCGGCGCGCTGGAGACCCTGAAGGGGGGCGCGCAGTTTCAGGCCTTTTTCGCCCCAATCCAGGCGGCGCTGAAGGCGGGCAGGACATTGCTGGATGCGCAACAGCCGTGGCTGGACGGGCTTGCAGGTCGGGCGCTGTTTGAACGCTGGCGGGAAACCTCGGAAACCCTCGCCGACGCCTATTCGGTGGCGGACCCCAAACAGCGCGTGCAATGGGCCGGCCCCGAGATGAGCGCGCTGTCCAGTATCACCGCCCGGCAGATGGAGACATGGGCCCACGGGCAGGAAATCTTTGACCTGCTGGGTCAGACCCGCCTTGAGCAGGACCGGATCAGGAATATCGCCCATCTGGGGGTGGCAACCTATGGCTGGAGCTTTGCCAACCGCGGCCTCAGCGCCCCCGAGCCTGCCCCACAGGTGCGCTTGACCGCCCCTTCGGGTGCGGTCTGGGAGTGGAACACCGCACAAAGCGGGAACGCAGTCCTTGGCGATGCGGTCGATTTTGCCCGGGTGGTGACGCAGGTGCGGGCGCTGGCGGATACGGCGCTGGAGCTGCGCGGCGACACCGCCCGGCGCTGGATGCAGATCGCGCAATGTTTTGCTGGCCCGCCTCAAACCCCTCCGCTAAAGGGAGAACGTCATCCACAAAACCTGAAGGAAAGGACATCACATGAAACTGGGCAGTGAGATCAGTGCGGTCATCACCGGCGGGGCGTCGGGCCTTGGCGAGGCCGTGGCGCGCGAGCTGGCGGCAAACGGGGTCAGGGTTTGCCTGTTCGATCTGAACACCACCCGCGGCAGCGCCATCGCGGATGAGCTGGGCGGTTGTTTCGCCGAGGTTGACGTCAGTGATGTGGCCTCGGTCGAGGCGGGGTTTGCCCGGGCGCGCGATGCCCACGGACAAGAGCGTATTCTGGTCAACTGTGCGGGCATCGGGGTTGCGGCACGCACGGTGGACCGCGACGGGGCCCCGCATGACCCGGCGTTTTTCGAGCGGGTGATCAAGATCAACCTGATCGGCAGTTTTCATTGCGCATCCCGCGCCGCGGCCGGAATGGTGGCCAGCGAACCGGTGACCGAGGATGGCGAGCGCGGGGTGATTATCAGCACGGCCAGCGTCGCCGCCTTTGACGGGCAGATCGGGCAGGTGGCCTATTCCGCCTCCAAGGGCGGGATTGTCGGCATGACCCTGCCCATGGCCCGCGATCTGGCGAAATCCGGGGTTCGGGTGATGGCGATTGCGCCGGGGATATTCGCCACGCCCATGCTGGCCGGCCTGCCCGATGAGGTGCAGGAGTCCCTCGGTGCTCAGGTTCCGTTCCCCTCGCGTCTGGGCAGGCCGTCGGAATATGCCGCAATGGCGCGCCATATCGTCGAAAACCCGATGCTGAACGGCGAAGTGATCCGTCTGGATGGCGCGATACGGATGGCGCCGAAATAAAGCGTTTTGACAAATGGTTGATATTTTGTCGAAACGCAATTGGCGGGGCAGGGCCTACCTGAATTTTGGCGGGCGCTTTTCCAGAAAGGCGCGCAGGCCTTCGTCGGCATCCGGCGTGGACTGGGCCAGCGCGGTGGCCAGACTTTCGACAAACAGGCCGTCGCTCTGGGCCATGTCGTTGATCCGGGCGATGGCATTCAACATCAGATAGTTCGATAAAGGCGCATTGGCGGCAATCTTGGCGGCCAGCGTATGAGCCAGCGGCAGCGCCTCATCCGCGTTCACCGCATAATGGGCCAATCCTAGCGCCAGCCCTTCGCGGGCTGAATATTTGCGCCCGGTCAACATCATCTCGCACATCCGGTCGGCGCCGATGATCCTCCCGATTCGCGCCGTGGCGCCGCCGCCGACAAAGATCCCGCGCCGCCCCTCGGGCAGTTGAAACACGGTGCTGGGCTCGGCAATGCGCACATGGGTGGCCGCCGCCAGCTCCAGCCCACCGCCGATCACCGCACCGCGCAAAACCGAGATCACCGGCAGGCCGCCCGACTGGATGCGCTCCATGACGCTGTGCCAGCGCCGGGAATGATGCAGGGTCTCTTCGGCGTTGCGTTTGACATGCTGGGACAGGTCCAGCCCGGCGCAGAAATGCTGGCCCTTGCCGCTGAGGACCACCACCCGACACTCGGGGGGCGGGGCGGCAAAGAACCTGTCCAGCGCCTCCAGAAGCGCGTCATTCATTGCGTTGCGCTTGTCCTCCCGGCAGATCAGCAGTGAACCGATTGCACCGTCCAGACGGAAATCGAGTATTTTTTCGGGCTTGGTCATCGGGTGTCCTGCGCGTTCCGGGCCTAGCCTGAGTAACACATATCCCGAATTTGGGCGCAAGCCGAAGATGCGGGTGAAGAGGACGACGGGGAACGGGAGCGCAGAAATCGAAACCGGTGTGATTTGACGTCCGACACAAGGGTCGGGTTTGCGCCCGGCCCGGAGTCTTTGGCCTTGGCAACGGGCCTGAGCCTGCGCTAAGACAGGAACAGATTGAGGCCCATCCCCCGGAGGCAGACTTGAGCGAGACAGATTCCTTTATCGACGAGGTCACCGAAGAGGTGCGCCGCGACAAGTTGTTTGCCCTGTTTCGCAAATACGGCTGGATTCCGATCTCACTGGTGATCCTGCTGGTCGCCGGCACTGGCTGGAACGAGTGGCGCAAGGCCAATGAACAGGCTGCGGCCGAGCGCTTTGGCGATGCCGTGACCCGCGCCATCGCGGCGAAATCGGCCAAGGATCAGGTGGTGGCGTTCTCGCAGATTTCCGCCGCCAATCCCGAAACCCGGATCTTCCTTGATTTCCTGATCGCTGCTGCCAACGCCGAAGCCGACAATCCAAAGGCGGCGCTGGCCTTGCTTGACAAGGTGGCCAGCGATCCGTCGACGCCACAGATCTATCGGCAGATTGCAATGCTGAAGGCGGTCATCTTGCGCGGAAATGGGCAGGACAAGGCGACGCGTCTGGCTACGCTTGAGAAACTGGCCAAGCCGGGCAGCCCGTTCCGTGCCGTGGCACTGGAGCAAAAGGCGCTGATTCTGGCCGAAACCGGCGATAAAAAAGCCGCAATTGCAGTCTTAAAGACCATTTTGGATGAGCCGGGAACAACACAAGCCTTGCTTCAACGTGCGCAACAGTTGATTGTGGCAATGGGCGGCAGTTTGCGGACAACCGGCAGCGCCGCGTCGAACGGTTAAGCAAAGGCAGAGGAACGCTCGGAGTGAAACTGAACCAGGCGATATTTCTGGCGATGGCGACCGCGCTGGTCGTGGGCTGTGCAAAGAAAGAAGAGATTCTCAAGGGCCAGCGCTTTGATGTGCGTGTGCCGCTGGATCAGGCGGTTCCTGCACCTGACGCGAAACCCGGGGCAAACGGCGCCGGGCAGGGAGCGCAGGTTCCGCCGGTGCAGCCGCCCGTTGTCAATCGCCGAGCCCCGATCCGGCTGCCCAAGGCAGTCAATCTGTCCAGCTGGACCCATAAGAACGCCAGCCCGACCCATGATGTCGGCAATATTGCGCTGGGGCGCGACCTGACCCGGCTGTGGTCGGTCAGCATCGGCAGCGGAAATGAGCGTCGGCGCCGTTTGACTTCGGATCCGGTCGTTGCCGGCGGGCTGATCTTTACTCTGGATTCGGCCAATCGTGTGATGGCAACCTCACCCATTGGCGAGGCTGCGTGGGTGCGCGACCTGACCCCGGCCTCCGACAAACCGGGCGATGCCTTTGGTGGCGGGCTGGCCTATGCCAAGGGCGTGCTTTATGCAACCTCGGGCTTTGGCAGTGTGACGGCGATGCGCGCCGATACCGGCAAGGTCCTCTGGACGCAGAAGCTGGACGCCCCGGTGATGGCCGCGCCAACGGTCTACAAGGGGCGGGTCTTTGTGGTCAGCCGCGACAACCGGGCCTGGGCGATCAAGGCCCGCAATGGCCGCATCCTGTGGCAGCAGGAAAGCCCACGCGCCGATGCCGGGTTGCTGGGCGGGGCCTCGCCCGCGATTGCCGGACGCTCGGTCATCCTGCCGTTTTCCTCGGGGGAAATAATCTCGGCGCGGATGCGCAACGGCCTGCGAATCTGGAGCGTCGCAGTTTCTGGCGCGCGTCTCGGCCTCGCGCGCTCGAACATTACCGATATTTCCAGCGATCCGGTGGTCACCGGGGCACGCGTTTACGCCGCCAACCAGAGTGGGCGGATCACCGCCGTTGCCCTGAAGGACGGGCAGCGAATCTGGAGCGCCAACCAAGGCTCATACAGCCCGGTGCTGCCGATAGGAAACGCGGTCTTTCTGGTCTCTGACGAATCGCAGCTGGTGCGCCTTGATGCGCGCGATGGCAGCGTCGTCTGGGCGGTCGATCTGCCGGCGTATAAGAAAGACCGGACCCGGCGTGATGCCTATGTGCATTTTGGCCCACTGATGGCCGGGGGGCGCTTGATCGTGGCTTCCAGCGATGGCTCGTTGCGCAGCTTCGATCCGGTTTCGGGGCAGTTGATTTCGACGGTCGATATCCCCTCGGGGGCGGCCTCGCAGCCGGCGATTGTGGATGGTGTCCTCTATATCCTGTCGCAAAACGGCGATCTGAACGCCTATCGGTAATCGTTTTGCCGGCGATTGGGCCGCAGGAGGGCTATCAAAGCGGATGGATTGGGTGTATGGCGCGCAGACCTGAACAGTCCTGGACCCTGAGATGAGCTTTACACTTGCCATAGTCGGCCGCCCCAATGTGGGCAAATCAACGCTGTTCAACCGTCTGGTGGGTCGGCGTCTGGCACTGGTCGATGACCAACCCGGCGTGACCCGCGATCTGCGCGAGGGCGAGGCGCGGCTGGGGCCGCTGCGCTTTACCGTGATCGATACCGCCGGACTGGAAATGGCCAGCGACGCCAGCCTGCAAGGGCGGATGCGCCGCCTGACCGAGCGTGCCGTTGCCATGGCAGATGCCTGCCTTTTCATGATCGACGCGCGGGTTGGTGTGACCCCGGCTGACGAGGTGTTCGCCCAGATCCTGCGTAAGGCCTCGGCCCATGTGATCCTTGTCGCCAACAAGACCGAGGGGCGCGCCGCCGATGCGGGCCTGATCGAGGCCTATGCCTTGGGGCTGGGCGAGCCGGTTCCCCTCTCGGCGGAACACGGGCAGGGGTTGGTCGATCTCGCCCAAGCGCTGGAGCCGATCGCGGCGGAATTTGGCGATCGTGACGACGCAACGCCCGAAACCAACGTCGATTTGCCCGAGGACGAGGATTTTGATCCCGAGACCGCAGCCCCTCTGATCCCGCCGGGAAAGGCGCTGCAGATTGCCATTGTCGGGCGGCCGAATGCGGGCAAGTCAACGCTGGTCAACAAGATCATCGGAGAAGAGCGCCTGCTGACCGGCCCCGAATCGGGGATCACGCGCGATGCGATTTCAGTGCGTACCAACTGGCTGGGCACCAAGATGCGCATCTTTGATACCGCTGGCATCCGTAAAAAGGCGCGGGTGCAGGAAAAGCTGGAGAAACTGTCGGTTGCAGATGGCCTGCGCGCAGTCCGTTTTGCCGAGGTGGTGGTGGTTCTTCTGGATGTGCAGGGTTCATTCGAGCAGCAGGATCTGCGGATTGCGGATCTGGCCGAGCGCGAGGGGCGCGCCGTCGTGATCGCGGTTAACAAATGGGATCTGGAGGGCGACAAACAGGCGCGCCTAAAGGAGTTGCGGGAAAAATTCGAGCGCCTGTTGCCGCAGTTGCGCGGCGCCCCGATGGTGATGGTCTCGGCCCTGACCGGCAAGGGGCTGGAGCGGCTGAATGCGGCCATTTTGCAGGCCTATGAGACCTGGAACATGAGGATCTCGACTGCCCGCCTGAATCGCTGGCTGACCGGAATGCTGGAATCTCATCCGCCACCTGCGCCCGGTGGCCGCCGTCTGCGCCTGCGCTACATGACCGAGGTCAAGACCCGCCCGCCCAGCTTTGTCATCATGTGCTCGCACCCCGAGCAGTTGCCCACCAGCTATACCCGCTATCTGGTGAACGGGTTGCGCGAGGATTTTGGCATGGCCGGGACTCCGATCCGCCTGTTCCTGCGCGGACAGGGAGATAAGAATCCCTACCGGGACAAGAAGGAAAAGAAGGTGACCAAGCTGAACAAGCACCTTGAAGGGCGCTGGCAAGGCAAGCGATAGCGGATCGCAAGTGATCCGGGCGATGAGAATTGGATGTGGCAACGTCAGGAGTCCGGCACCTTAGCACCAGCTGGAACCGGTTCGGCCCCCGCGTTTTTGGGCGTCAAAGCCACGCAATCAAACGGCTGGAGGGGGGCGCAACACGCGCGCTCTTGAACCGGCGGGTCTCGATTGATAGATGCGGGGCGCGGAACCTCGGCAAGGTTCTCAACAGAGATTGGCGGGACCATGAACGCAGAAAACCCACCCCGGCTGGAGCTACGGGACATCCGGCGCAGCTTTGACGGCGTCGAGGTTGTGGGTGGGGTGTCATTGCGCCTTGAGGCCGGGCAGGTCACCTGCCTGCTGGGGCCATCGGGGTGCGGCAAGTCAACGACCCTGCGCATCATCGCCGGGGTCGATCGGCAGACCAGCGGACAGGTTCTGGTGGACGGGCAGGAGGTCTCCGGCCCCAAAACCCATTTGCCGCCGGAAAAGCGCGCGGTCGGGTTGATGTTTCAGGATTTCGCGCTGTTTCCCCATCTGACGGTGGCCGATAACGTGGCCTTTGGCCTCAATCATACACCTCGCACAGCGCGGATGGCCCGGGTCATGGACCTGTTGCAGCGGGTGCATCTGGGGGATTTTGCCGAGAAATACCCACACCAGCTGTCCGGGGGCGAACAGCAACGCGTCGCACTGGCCCGGGCGCTGGCACCACGCCCCGGCATCCTGTTGATGGATGAGCCGTTCTCGGGTTTGGATAACCGTCTGCGCGATGGTATCCGGGACGAGACGCTGGCGCTCTTGAAAGAGGAGGGCACGGCGGTTCTGCTGGTCACCCATGAGCCCGAAGAGGCGATGCGCATGGCCGATGAAATCGCCCTGATGCGCGCCGGGCAGATCGTGCAGACCGGTGCGCCCTATAACATCTACAACGCCCCCGTGGACCGGGCCGCGGCGGCGTTCTTTTCCGATATCAACATCATCCACGGCGTTGTGCGAAACGCGCTGACGGACACTCCGTTCGGGCAGTTTCTGACCCCCGGCCTGGTCGATGGCGCGGATGTTGAAATCATCATCCGGCCCCAGCATCTGAAGATCGATTTCGACCGCCATGGCAAAGGGCCGAACCCAACCCCCGAAGAGGGGGTGCCGGCGCGCGGCATCGTCTCACGCGCGCGCTTCATGGGTTCGGAAAGTCTGGTCGAGTTCTTGATGGACCATGACGGCTCGGCCCTCAAGGCCACCGTCCCTGGCGTATTTCTGCCAAAGCCGGGCACGCCGCTGTGGTTGACCATGCGGCGAGACCGCTGTTTCGTCTTTCCCTGCCAAAAGCAGCGCCGGGTCGCCGATCCGTTCAAGACCCCGCGCCCTGTTTCCGCCTGAGGGGGCGCGAAACACACGAGCAGCGCATCACGGCGTGCGCGGTGCGCTTGACCTTGGCGCATCGGCCCATTAGCAGGACGGCATGGCACGTCCCCCGATCTTGACCCTCTCGGATATTCACCTTGGCTTTGGTGGCGACCCGCTGCTTGACGGTCTGGATCTGAGCATCCAGCGCAGCGACCGGATCGCCCTTGTCGGGCGCAACGGGTCGGGGAAATCGACCCTGATGAAAATCATCGCCGGGCGGGTGCAGCCGGATTCGGGAACCCGCTTTCTGACCCCCGGCGTGGCGGTTGGCTATATGGAGCAAGACCCTGATTTTACGGGGTTTTCAACGCTCGGGGACTTTGCCGTTGCGGGCCTGCCGGATGGCGAGGACTATCGGGTCGAGATCGCTGCCGAAGGCTTGCAGTTGCAGGTTTCTCTGGACCCCAAGGCCGCCTCTGGCGGTGAGCGGCGCCGCGCCGCTCTTGTTCGCCTTCTAGCCCAGGCGCCGGATTTGATGTTGCTGGACGAGCCGACCAACCACCTCGATATCGCGGCGATTTCATGGCTGCAGGAGCATCTGGCCAGCACCCGCGCCGCCTTTGTGCTGATCTCGCATGACCGCGCCTTTTTGCGGGCGCTGACGCGCGCCACTCTATGGGTGGATCGGGGGGTCGTGCGGCGACAGGACAAGGGGTTTGATGCCTTTGAAGACTGGCGCGATAGGGTTTTTGAAGAGGAAGAGCTACAGCGCCACAAGCTGAACCGCCTGATCAAATCCGAGGCCCGTTGGGCGGTCGAGGGCATCTCGGCGCGGCGCAAACGCAATCAGGGGCGGGTGCGGCGGCTGGCGGCGTTGCGTGCCGAGCGGGCCGGACAGATCGCCCGCGTTGGGGTGGCCGGGCTGGCGGTGTCCAGCGGCCCAAAATCGGGTCGCTTGGTGGTCGATGCACGCGACATCGCCAAGGACTATGGGGGCAAGCCGGTCCTGCGCCCGTTCTCGATCCGCGTCATGCGCGGCGAGCGGTTGGCGCTGGTGGGGCCCAACGGCGCCGGGAAAACGACACTTTTAAACATGCTGACCGGCGCTCTGGCCCCGGATCGCGGCGACATCAGGCTGGGGGCCGGTTTGCTGCCGGTGGTTTTTGACCAGAACCGTGAGGCGCTGGACCCGGATGCGACGCTGTGGGAAACGCTGTGCGGGGATGCCGAACTGGGTGTTTCGGGGCGCAACGATCAGGTCATGGTCCGCGGCACCCCGCGCCATGTGGTCGGCTATCTCAAGGATTTCCTGTTTGATGAAAGCCAGGCGCGCGGCCCGGTCCGGGCGCTCTCGGGAGGGGAAAGGGCCCGCCTGTTGCTGGCCAAACTGCTGGCCCGCCCGAGCAACCTTTTGGTGCTGGATGAGCCGACCAACGATCTGGATGTCGAAACGCTGGATCTGCTGCAAGAGGTTCTGGACGGGTATGAAGGTACAGTTTTTCTGGTCAGCCACGACCGCGATTTTCTGGACCGGGTGGCAACCACCACGGTGGCGATGGAGGGTGACGGCAGGGCGGTGATCTACGCCGGTGGCTGGAGCGATTATCAGGCGCAAAAGGCGGCCCATACCGCCCAAACCCGCCCCGTGCAGACCGCCAAAAAAGAGCCGCCGGTGAAACGAGATCATGGACGCTCCGGCACGCGGGCGGCAGCCAAACCCAAGGGACAGGGCCGGCGAACGGGCCTCAGCTATATCGAACAGCGCCGCTTGCAGGGCTTGCCCGACGAGATGGCCCGCCTCGAGGCCGAGATCGCGCGGCTGGAATCCTTTCTGGCCACGCCCGACCTGTTCGCAACCGCGCCGGAAAAATTCGCCAAGGCCAGCGCCGCCCTGAGCGAACGCCAGCAGGCGCTGAGCGCGGCCGAGGATTGCTGGCTGGAACTGGCCGAACGCGCCGAAGAGTGATCGAAAGGGCGTGCGGCGAAAAAGACCGGGTCACTGCGTTCGCGGATCAAGCCCTGCGATCAAAGGCTTGCCAGCAGCCGCGCGGCCTCGTGTCGGGTCGGGCTGAGGTGGGTGCGATCTTCGCCTGGATAGAACCTGCCGCGCAACGCAGTCGGCATGGGATTGGGCGCAAATGTCCGAATTTTCGGAGTTCTCAGCGTGCGAGTCTCGGCCGCCCAGCTGTCCCAGATGGCCTTTTGCGCCGCTTTTGACGCGCCATAGGCCGACAGATAGGATTTCCCCACAACCGCGTCGTCGGTCGGCAGGATCGCACAGCCGTTCGCGGCGACCTTCAGGAGTGGGTCCAGCATCTGCACCATCCGTCCGGTGGCGTGGATGTTGGCTGCGACCATTTTTTCCCAGTCGCTCTCGGGGACGTGCCCGGCCAGCGACAACGGTCCGACATAGATTGCAGAATGGACGAACAGATCGACATGGCCCCAGCGCTCGAACAGGGCAAGGCACATGCGCTGCAAACCGGCATCATCGGTGATATCAAGCGGAACCAGAGTCGCATCGCCCCCCACCGCCTTGATCCGATCGTCAAGATCCTCAAGCCCGCCCACGGTTCGCGCCAACGCCACCACATGCCAGCCGCTCTTGGCCAAAGCCTCGGCCAGCGCGAAACCAAAGCCGCGCGATGCGCCTGTAACCAGTGCAATCTTGTCGTTCATTGGGCTGCCTTCATTTCAAATCCCTGATCCAGCATGTCTTGTGGTCTGACCGGGTACTCGCCCGAGAAACAGGCGTCACAAAATTGCGGGCAGCCCGCGTCGCGCCCCGCATTGGCCCCGGCGGCGCGATAAAGACCGTCGAGCGAAACAAAGCGCAGGCTGTCCACCCCGAGGTGGTCGCGCATCTGTTCCTCGCTCATGTGGCTGGCCAGCAGCTTGTCCTTGTCCGGCGTGTCCACCCCGTAAAAGCAGGGCCAAGCGGTGGGCGGCGAGGCAATGCGGAAATGGACCTCACGGGCGCCGGCGTCCAGAATCATCTCTTTGATCTTCATGCTGGTCGTTCCGCGCACCACGCTGTCATCCACCAGCACCACACGCTTGCCCCGGATCAGGGCGCGGTTGACATTCAGTTTCAGGCGCACGCCCATGTTGCGGATCTGCTCGATCGGCTCGATGAAGGTGCGGCCCATATACTGGTTGCGGATGATGCCCATGGCGTAGGGGATGCCGCTTTCCTGACTGTAGCCGATGGCCGCCGGGGTGCCGCTGTCGGGGACCGGGCAGACCAGATCGGCCTCGATGGGGGTTTCCCGGGCCAGTTCGACGCCGATCTGCCGGCGCGTCTCATAGACCGAGCGTCCGCCCAGAATGCTGTCGGGGCGTGAAAAATAGACATGCTCAAAGATGCAGGGGCGCGCCGGACGCGGGTCAAAGGGCATGAAACTGTCCAGCCCGTCCTTAGTGATCACGACCATCTCGCCGGGGGCGATCTCGCGCAGAAATTCGGCGCCGATGATGTCCAGCGCGCAGGTTTCCGAGCTCAGCACCCAGCCGTCGCCCACCCGTCCCAGGATCAGCGGGCGCACCCCCAGCGGATCGCGCACGCCGATCAGTTTGGTGCCGGTCATGGCGACGATCGAGAACGCCCCCTCGACCCGCCTCAGCGCGTCTTTCAGGCGTTCGGCAATATTGGTTTGGATCGAGCGGGCCATCAAATGGATAATGCACTCGCTGTCCGAGGAGGACTGAAAGATTGAGCCACGTTCGATCAGTTCACGCCTGAGGGCGATGGCGTTGGTGATGTTTCCGTTATGGGCAATGGCGCAGCCGCCCATCGAGAATTCACCGAAAAAGGGCTGCACATCGCGTATCGCGGTATTGCCCTTTTTGCCCGTGGTCGAATAGCGCACATGCCCGATGGCCAGCGGGCCGGGCAGGGTCTCCATCAGGCTGGCGTTGGTGAAATTGTCCCGCACATAGCCAAAGCGGCGGACTGAGTTAAACCCTGCTTCGGGGTCGTGGGTGACGATGCCCCCCGCCTCCTGTCCCCGGTGTTGCAGGGCGTGCAGGCCAAGGGCGACGAAATTTGCCGCATCGCTGACCCCGATCACCCCGAAGACACCGCATTCTTCGTGCAGGGCGTCGTCATCAAACGGGTGGGCGCGAAAAGGGGGCATCACATCACGCATGAAGATCAGATCCAAAGGCTGCCAATGTTGCCTCGTCATAAGACCCGGCGCGCGCCAAGTCACCCCCGCCGCCGACGATTTTTCCGGTTTCAGCCGCTGGTGGTCGAGGATGTCGCACCCTTGGTTGTGCAAGGCGCGGTCAGTTGTTCATAGCGGGTGACGATCCACTGCGGCGCCTGTGTCGGAATCTGCTTTTCGATCACGCCACGCGAATTTGCAAAAATGGCCGCCGAGCGTGAGTTGTCCACCATTGCCATCCCCTGCCCGGCCGGCACGATCCGGTCATAGAGGACGAACGCGACCGCAATCAGCAGCGCCCCGCGCAACACCCCGAACAAAAAGCCCAGCCCCTGATCAAAACCGCCAATGGCGGATTTCTGCACGAGGTTGGAAAACAGCGGTGTGAAAATGCTGACCACAATCAGCGCCACCGCGAACACGGCAAAGAATGCCGCAAGAATTGACAATTCGCAGGAATTGGCCAGAAAATCGCCCGCAACAGGGATTTCCTTGACCAGAGGTTGCGCTTGCGGGGCAAAGACGAACGCCACCCCTGCAGCGACGATCCATCCCGCGATCGCCAGAATTTCACGCACGAACCCGCGCGAGAACGCCAGAATCGCCGAGATCAGGATGACCCCGGCAACGCCCGCATCTACCAGTGTAAAACCGTCCATCTGGAAGCTGGTCCCTTTTTGCCTATGCCTCAATATCCCCGAATGTGTTTACAACAAATTCCCCGAGGTCTGAAAGTTTATTAATCGCAAATCCGTCGGAAGGCACGGATTTTATCGAGGCCGGGGAGATCGCGGCGCAAAACCCCAGCTTTTTGGCCTCTTTCAGGCGCGCGTTGGCCTGCGCGATGGGTCGCAGCGCCCCGGACAGGCTGATTTCGCCGAAAATCACGCAATCCGCGGCCAGCGGTTTGTCCTGACGCGCGGACAACAGCGCGGCGGCCACGGCCAGATCGGCGGCGGGTTCGGAAATGCGCATGCCCCCAGCGATATTCAGATAAACGTCAAGCCCGGCAAAGCTGACGCCGCAGCGTGCCTCGAGCACCGCAAGGATCATCGCCAGACGACCGCCGTCCCAGCCCACCACGGTCCGGCGCGGGGTGGCCAGCGGGCTGGGGGCGACCAGCGCCTGAATCTCGACCAGCAGTGGGCGGGTGCCTTCGATGCCGGCAAACACCACCGAACCCGGCGTCGGCTTTTCCCGTTCCGACAGAAACAGCGCCGAGGGGTTGGTGACCTGATCTAGCCCGCCGCCGGTCATCTCAAAGACGCCGATCTCGTCGGCTGGGCCGAAACGGTTCTTGACCGCGCGCAGGATGCGGAACTGGTGGCCGCGCTCGCCCTCAAAATAGAGCACCGTATCCACCATGTGCTCGACGACGCGGGGCCCGGCGATCTGGCCCTCCTTGGTGACATGCCCGACCAACACCACCGAGATGCCGCGACGCTTGGCAAAGCTGGTCAATTCGTGGGCCGCGGCGCGCACCTGACTGACCGAGCCCGGGGCGCTGTCCACGTGATCGGCCCACATGGTCTGGATCGAGTCGATGATGGCAAATTGAGGCCGCTCGGCATCCAGCGTGGTCATGATATCGCGCAGGTTGGTCTCGGCGGCCAGCAGAACCGGCGCATCGCGCAGCCCCAGACGATTGGCGCGCATGCGGATCTGGCTGGCAGCCTCTTCGCCCGACACATAGAGCGACTTTAGCCCCCGCCGGGCAAATGCCGCCGCGGCCTGCAGCAGCAATGTGGATTTGCCGATGCCAGGATCGCCCCCCACCAGAATGGCTGAGGCTGGTACCAACCCGCCGCCCAGCACCCGGTCGAACTCACTAATACCTGACAGGTCACGCCTCAGCGGGGCGTCCTTGGCCGACAGGTCCGACAATGTAATCCGGTGCCCGCGCGCGGCCCCCAGTGTCTTTTTGCCCGGCCCCGCCGACAGGGCGGATTCCTCGATGATGGTGTTCCACGCCCCGCATGACTCGCATTTTCCGGCCCATTTCTTGTGCGTCGCCCCGCAGGCCGAGCAGGTAAAGCTGACTTTAGCCATCGACGAACACTTTCCGGGTCAGGACCGAGATCAGGAGCGAGATGACAACGCAACCGGTGAACAGGTAGAGGCCCCAGGCAGTCTCGATCCGCCCGTGGACCCCAGCCACCTTGATGCCGGTATAAAGCACGATATAGAGCGCGATCACAAAGATGTCCGCCATGGCCAGCTTGCCGATGAAGGTCAGTGGCGCCAGCAGGCGCGCACTCAGCAGGTCGAAATGGATCAGCGCCAGCCCGATGATCTTGATATAGGGGGCGAAGATGGCAAAGAAGGTCATCAAGAGCGCCAGATAGACGTCATGTTTCCAGATCCCCTGAAGCGCGCTGATGATCGAGTTTTCGCTGAGGCTGAGAAAGGGCAGCAGCCCCGATTTCAGGATCGGCGCGAACCAGGCAACTGGAAACAGCACCAGGAGCGACAGGTTGGCGATAATCAGGGCAAGGCGCATCAATGGGCGATCCAGCTGGGCACGGCCAGCAAAAGATAGACCATGGATGCGACCATGACCAGCGGTTCCAGCCAGAAATGCTCCATGCCGCCACGGCGCGCGGCCAGCACCCAGCAGACAAACCCGACAAGGGTTGCAACGATCAGGGCGGCCGGAACAAAGCTGGGCAAGAGGGCGCCGAACAGGCCGGCCTTCATGAACAGCACGACATAGCCAAGCGGCGCTGCCGCGACCAGGGCGGGTAGCAGGAACCGCCGCTCTCCCCAGCCTAATGTGATGCGCAGGGCTGAGGCCAGAACCAGCGTGACCGGCAGCGGGTAAAAGACGACCAACAGGGCAAAAAAGGCCAGGCCGCGCAGGGTTTCGAACATGTCATGCCTCCGGCTTGCAGGGTCTTAGTGGCGATGGCAGGCAATTTGCGTGTTCCTGTCGTGCTTTCTGTTATCATGTGCGTCCGCGCAGGAAAAGGCCGGCTGGCCGCCGCAGGTTTGTCACCGCAGCCCGGCAGGGGGCGCTGCCCCCGTCGCTGGCGCGACTCCCCCGGAGTATTTGGGCAAAGAAGAAGGCGGGTTGTCTAGCGGATCTTGCCGTCATGCAGCATGGTGACATGGTCACTGCAGCCTTGGCGCGGACGAAGTTGTGGCGTCGGGTAATGAGCAGGAAGGTTCGGGGTCATCACATGCTGACCAGAAAGATGAGTCCCAGTTGGGTCAAAAGGATAAAGCCGCCTTCCACGCCGTAATAGCGGGTGCCACAGGCAGCGGTTGCCCTTATCCAGAAATATAGACTTGCGAATGACATCGTAATGCTGAGTGACATGGCGACGCTGAAAGTAATTTGCAGCGGCAAAAAAAGGTACCCGAGACCTGAAGCGGTCAGAACGAGTTGAGGTGTGATCAATATCTGCGAAAGTATCAGGTACTTTTTGTTGATATGCCATCCTAGGGCGAGACGTGTGATCAAGCTGGGGAACATTGCAAGAGGAAGAATTACCAATAGAAAGATGATCGGATAACCAATGATCGGGCCAATACCGATCACAATCACCGCACCGCCTCAATCGGGCCTTCGGCGCGGGCATTGATGAACTGGTCGAGATAGGGATCGCCGGACTCGTCCATGTTTTCGACTGGGCCGCTCCAGCGCACTTTGCCGTCGTGGATCATGGCAACATAGTCGGCGATGGCGCGCACGCTGCTCATATCATGGGTGATGGTCATGGCAGTGGCGCCCATCTCGGTGACGATGTCGCGGATCAGTTGGTTGATGACGCCTGACATGATCGGGTCGAGGCCGGTCGTTGGCTCGTCGAAAAAGATGATCTCGGGCTCAGCGGCGATGGCGCGGGCCAGGCCGACGCGTTTCTGCATGCCGCCCGACAGCTCGGCCGGGTAGAGGTCGGCGACCCATTCCTTCAGCCCCACGCGGCGCAGTTTCTCGATGGCGATGGCGCGGGCCTCATCGCGGGGGCGCTTGAGCTTGCCGCGCAGCAGGCGAAAGGCGACGTTCTGCCAGACCGTCATGCTGTCAAACAGCGCACCACCCTGAAACAGCATGCCAAAGCGGGCGAAAAACGCATCGCGCGACCCTTCGGAGCCGGGGCGGCCGTCGATCAGAATCTGGCCCTCGTCCGGGTTTAGCAGGCCGAGGGCACATTTCAGCAGCACCGATTTGCCGGTGCCCGAGCCACCGATGATGACCATGCTTTCGCCCTTGTTTATGCTGAGGTCGATGCCGCGCAGGACGTGGTTGCGGCCAAAGGACTTGCTGACGTTGCGAAATTCGATGCGGGGCTGGGTCATGTCGAGAAAAACAATGTTGTCAGAATGTAATTGGCGGTCAGGATCAGGACCGAGGCCGAGACTACCGCGTTGGTTGTCGCCTTGCCCACGCCTTGTGCCCCTCGGCCCGAATTGATCCCGTGATAGCAGCCCATCAAGGCCAACAAAAAACCGAACACCGCCGCCTTGATCAACCCCGAGGTCACATCCCAGCTGACCAGAAAATCAACCGTGTTCTGCATATAGGCGGCCGAGTTCAGTCCCAGCTTGGTGATGCCGACCAACCAGCCGCCCATGATGCCGATGGCGTCACCCACCGCGACCAGAACCGGCATCGCCAATGTGGCCGCCAGCACCCGCGGTACGGCCAGATATTTCATCGGGTTGGTGGAAAGCGTCACCAGCGCGTCGATCTGTTCGGTCACCTTCATGGTACCCAGCTCGGCAGCGATCGACGATGCCACCCGTCCGGCCACCATCAGCCCGCCCAGCACCGGGCCCAGTTCTCGCACCATGCCGATGGCCACGATTGAGGGCACCACGCTTTCGGCGTTGAAGCGTGAGCCGCCCTCGAAAATCTGCAGGGCCAGCGCCGCGCCGGTAAAAACCGCCGTCAGCCCCACCACCGGCAGGCTGAAATAGCCGATGTAGAGGAGTTGCCGCAAGAGCTCGCGTCCGTAAAAGGGCGGGCGCAGCATGTGGCTGAGGGTCCGGGCCATGAAGATCGCGATCCGTCCCACAGCGGCCAGCATGGACAGGGTCGAATGGCCGATCGGCGCAAGAAGGGCAGAGACGAGGGTCATGCGGGGCTTATAATCCAATCTGTGTCAGGAACCAGAGAAAACGCGATGATAGCGCGGGCCCAGCGCGGTCAGGATTTCGTATCCGATGGTCCCGGCGGCCTCGGCCAGAGCGTCGATGCCCTGATGCGGCCCCAGAATATCGAGCGTCGGCGGGACCTCGGCCAGATCGGTGACATCGACGGTAAGCAGATCCATCGAGACCCGTCCGGCCAGCGGGCAACGGATATTTCCGGCCCAGAGGTAGGCGCGCCCTCCCATCGCCCGAAGCAGCCCGTCGGCATAGCCCGCCGCCACGGTGGCAATCCGGGACGGGCGTGTGGCAATCCATGTGGCACCATAGCCGACGCTTTCGCCCGGGGCCACATTGCGGGTCTGGATGACCGGCAGGGACAGGCGCACGACCGGACGTGAGTCGGAAAAGGGCAGCCCGCCATAAAGGCCGATCCCCGGGCGCGTCAGTTGGAAATGAAAGGCTTTGCCCAGCAGGATTCCGCCGGTGGCTGACAGCGAGCGCGCCACCGCCAGCCCCTCGGTCATGCCCTGAAACGCCGACAGTTGCGCCGCGTTTTGGGGGTTCTCGGGCTCATCCGCGCAGGCCAGATGCGACATGATCAGACGCGGGCCTGCCGCCATGATCTCATCCTTCAGCGCGGCGAATTCAGCGGCCTCCATGCCCAGCCGGTTCATGCCGCTGTCCAGCTGCACGCCAAAGGGGTTGCCGGGCATGGTGTCCAGATGCCGCCGGGCCTGATGCGCCGAATTCACCAGCGGAATGAGATTGTGTTCAGTCAGCTCCAGCGTATCGGCGGCCATGTGACCGGAAAAAACGTAGATATCGGCCTTGGGCCCGACCGCCTTGCGTACCATTGCCCCTTCGCTTGCCATCGCCACGAAAAAGCTGCGGGCACCGGCGCGCGCCAAGGTTGTTGCCACCTTTGCGGCGTTCAGGCCATAGCCGTTTGCCTTGACCACCGCGCCCGTTTCGCAATGATCCGCCGAGCGCGCATCCAGCGCCCGCCAGTTGGCGGCAATCGCGGCAAGGTCAACGGTCAGGGTCGCGCGTGTCATCGGGGCCTCCGGTGTTTTTCCAAGAGGGGGCACAGCGCGCGCCGGAGGTCAAGGTGCAATCGCGCAAATTGCCGGGCAGGATATGACCCGTCCGATATTATTCGCATATCGCGGAATTTCCGCACCCGCGCGCATTTGTCCGGTTTCAAAAGGCGGCACCGGCAAACATATGCGTAATTCCTTAATTGTTTTCGGAGCACGCCATGCTGCAATTCATCACCACGACCCCGCTCAGCACCTTTCTGCTGGTTGCTGCGACACTGGGCCTTGCCCCGTTTCTGCCCGAGCCGCATATCTGGGAAAAACTGAAGATGCTGTTCACCGGCACCCTCAGCCGCCCCGTGGATATTTTCGATTTCCTGTTGCATGGTGTGCCGTGGCTGTTGCTGGCGCTAAAGCTGGGGCTAATGGCGCGCGCCAGCTATTTCGGCTGACGGTTTGGCTGGTGGGCTGGCTGGGGATCCGACTGGTTGTGTGCGCTGCGGTGCGCGGCCTTGACCTGATGGGCCAGCGCGATCGTGTGGGCTGACAGCTCTTGCAGGGCGGCATCGGCGCGCCGCGCGTCGCGGGCCTCTATGGCGTCGGCAATCTCGGCGTGAAACGAGATGATCCGCGCGCGGTTGCGGGCGGTAAATGTGATCATGTTCATCAACGGCTGGGTGCCTTCGACGGCGCCGGCCAACTGGTAGGACAACACCGGGTTCTGCGCGCCATCAACCAGCGCCCGGTGAAAGGCGACGTCCGAGGCGCAAAAGCTTTCGTCCGACAGGCCCGGCTGTTTCTGCCGGTGGATCTCCGCGCGCATGGTCGCCAGATGGTCCGGCAAACGCCGTGCTGCGGACAGAGGTACGCAGGCGCGCTCCAGCGCATAGCGCGCTTCGCAGGCGGTTTCGAAACTGACTGCGTTCATGCTGAGCAGCAGCGTCGAGGTGGTGATCTGCTGGCCATAGGCCTCGTCAAAGCGCAGCCGGTTGACAAAGGCCCCGCCTGTGGCGCCGCGCATGGTGCGGATCAGGTTCTGCGCCGCCAGCCGTTTCAGCGCCTCGCGCACGGTGGGGCGGGACACTCCGAATTTCTCGGCCAGTTCTGATTCCGACGGCAGACGCTCATCAACGATCAGGGTGCCGCTGACGATTGCATTGCGGATGGCCTCGGCGATCTGCACCGACAGTTCACGTGACGTTTCAAGCCGTGTTTTCATGTTTTTCATTTGTCAGACAATTGCGGCTGTGGCAAGACGGGTCGCAAATGTAAGACAATTGCTGCGGACAGCAGAGAGCGAGGACTAGCATGACAAACAAGATCGACGAAATCCTTGAGGCGGCGCGCCGTCATGTGCGTGAGGTGATCAAGCCCAATGTGGAGGCATGGAACGCGGCCGGCGTCTGGCCCAAGGCGGCGTCGGAGGCGGCGGGCGCCGCCGGGCTGACCGGGCTTTATGCCCCCCAAGATTGGGGCGGGCAGGGCCTGCCGCTGGCCGAGGGCGTGCGTGTCTATGAAGAACTGGGGCAAGGCGACGGGGCCTATTCCTTTGGCATTTCGATGCATAACATCTGCACCTTCGCCGTCTGCGGCTATGGCACCGAGGCGTTCAAGGAAAGTTGGGCGCGCAAGCTGACCTCGGGGCAGAGCCTTGCCAATTTCGCCCTGACTGAGCCGCAATCGGGCTCGGACGCTGCAACCATGTACACCCGCGCGACCATCAACGATGACGGCACCTGGACGATCAGTGGCGCAAAGGCCTGGGTCAGCCTTGCGAACGAGGCCGATCTCTATTTGACCGTGGTCAAGACAAGCGACGCGCCGGGGCACAAGGACATGGCGATGATTGCCATTCCCAGGGGCACGCCGGGGCTGACATTCGGGCCGCGCTACGACACCCCCAGCTACAATTTCCTGCCGATGTCGGAAATGTATATGGACAGCGTCACCGTGCCTGCGGAAAACATTATCCTGCCGGTGGGGCAGGGGTTGCAGGGCTCATTGATGGCGATTGATATTGCGCGGGTGTCCATCGCCTCGGGCTGTTGCGGGCTGATGCAGGCGGCGCTGGATACGGCGCTGGCATTCGCGCGCGATCGCAAGATGTTCGGCGGCCACGAGATCGACCTTGACGGCATCCAGTGGATGCTGGGCGATGTGGCCACCAACCTTGAGGCCTCGCGGCTGCTTTATCGCGAGGCGGCGCGCAAGTTGGGCACGCCCGAGGGGCCGCTCTGGGCGGCACATGCCAAACGGTTTGTGCCCGACGCGGCGGTCGAGGCGGCCAATACCTGCACCCAGGTTCTGGGTGGTATGGGGCTGTTGAAACCCTACGGCCTCGACCGCCTCTCGCGCCTCGCGCAGATGCTGCGCATCGTTGACGGCACCACCGAGATCAGCCGCGTGGTGATCGGCCGTGCGCTGCAGAAACGTGCCGCCACGCTGGACCCGGTGCCGGTGCCCAAGGGATATGGCGAGGAGTGACGGGCAATTGTGGGTCGCCCCGGTGGGGGCGGTGCGGGCGCTGCCCAGCCTTGCGGCCCGGCGCCCCCCCTGCGGCACGTGTAGCCCAACGCTGAAAACTGAACAGGAGAAAAACCCATGAGCTTTAACGCACTGGTCGTCGAAAAGAATGATGATGGCAAGACGCATGCCAGCGTGAAACATATCGCCGTTGATGATCTGCCCGAGGGCGATGTCACGGTCGCGGTCGAATATTCCACCGTCAACTACAAGGACGGGCTGTGCATCGGCCCCGGCGCGGGGCTGGTGCGCAACTACCCCCATGTGCCGGGGATCGATTTCGCCGGTACCGTCGAGGAATCCTCAGACCCGCGCTACAAGCCCGGTGACAAGGTGGTGCTGACTGGCTGGCGCGTGGGCGAGGCCCATTGGGGCGGCTATGCGCAAAAGGCGCGGGTGCGGGCCGACTGGCTGGTACCCCTGCCCGAGGGGCTGACCACGCGCCAGGCGATGGCCGTGGGCACGGCCGGCTTTACCGCCATGCTGGCAGTGATGGCGCTGGAAGATCACGGGCTGAAGCCGGGGGATGGCCCAGTCTTGGTTACGGGCGCCGCGGGAGGCGTTGGCTCGGTCGCAACTGCCATTCTGGCCCATCTCGGCCACGAGGTCGCCGCCGTCACCGGCCGCCCCGAGCAGGAGAGCTATCTGAAAGGTCTGGGCGCCAGTCAGATCGTGCCGCGCGAGGAGTTGGCCGAGCCCAGCCGCAAGGCGCTGGAGCGCGAAACCTGGGCGGGCGGCGTCGATGCCGTTGCCGGCGCCATGCTGGGGCGGGTGCTGAAACAGATGAAATACGGCACATCGGTTGCGGCAATCGGGCTGGCGGGCGGTGCCGCGATCGAAGGCGCGCTGATCACGCCGTTCATTCTGCGCGGGGTCAACCTTTTGGGCATCGATAGCGTCATGCAGCCCTATGATAACCGTTTGCGAGCGTGGGAGCGCATCGCGCAGGACTTGCCGATCGACAAGCTTGAGGCGATGATCCAGCCGGCGACGCTGGCCGATCTGCCGCGCCTTGGGGCCGATATTCTGAAAGGGCAGGTGCGTGGGCGCGTTGTCGTTGACGTCAACGCCTGAGGATGCGTTGGTGCAGTGAGTATTTGAGCAAAAAAGAAAGGGCCGGATGATGACCGATCTTGATCTGGAGCATGTGCGCCGACAGTTCCCGGCCTTTTCGGAGCCGGGGCTTGCCGGGCAGGCGTTTTTCGAGAACGCTGGCGGCTCTTATACCTGCAAGCCGGTGCTTGAGCGTCTGTTCCGGTTTTATCATCAGCGCAAGGTCCAGCCCTATGCCCCTTATGAGGCGTCGCGTCTGGGCGGGGCCGAGATGGATGAGGCGCGACAGCGTCTTGCGGCGTGGTTGGGGGTGGCGCCGGATGAATTGAGTTTCGGACCATCGACCACGCAAAATACCTATGTTCTGGCGCAGGCCTTTCGGCAATATTTGTCGGCGGGGGATACGATCATCGTCTCCAATCAGGATCACGAGGCCAACAGCGGTGCCTGGCGGCGTCTGGCGGCAGACGGGATCACGGTGCGTGAATGGCGGGTTCAGCCGGACAGCGGGCATCTTGATCTCGCCGATCTGGCTGAGTTGCTGGATGGCTCTGTGCGTCTTGTCTGTTTTCCACATTGCTCGAATATCGTCGGTGAAATCAACCCCGTGGCCGAGATCGTGACCCTTGTGCATGAGGCGGGCGCGCTGTCCTGCGTGGATGGGGTTTCCTATGCGCCGCATGGCTTGCCGGATATCGGGGCGCTGGGAGCGGATATCTACCTGTTTTCCAGTTACAAGACCTATGGTCCGCATCAGGGGATCATGGTGGTCCGCCGGGCGCTGGCCGAGGTGCTGCCCAATCAGGCGCATGAGTTCAATGCCGGTTGTCTAAATAAGCGGTTCACGCCGGCGGGGCCGGACCACGCGCAGGTTGCGGCCTGCGCGGGGATAGTGGATTATTTCGAGACGCTGCACGATCATCACGATCTGGGCGCCCGCACTCCGGCCCAAAAAGGAGCGGCGGTTCATGGCCTGATGCGCCGTCACGAAGAGAGGTTGTTGCGCCCGCTTCTGGCCTATCTGGGGGGGCGGAACGATCTGCGTCTGCTGGGGCCGGCGGATGCCGAGATTCGCGCGCCGACCGTTGCCATCGCTCTGCCCGAAGCCGGCGAAAGGGTTGCGGCGCGGCTGGCGCGTCACGGGATCATGGCGGGGGGTGGTGATTTTTATGCTGGGCGCGTGATTGCCGCGATGGGCGAGGATCCGGCGCGGGGGGTTCTGCGCCTGAGCTTTACCCACTATACCTCCGCAGCGGAAGTGACCCGCCTGATCGCGGCGCTGGATGCCGAAATTTGATCCGGCACGCTTGAATTGCAGTAGGCTTGTCGAAAACCCGGGAATCGGTCTAAGGTCCTCATCGGGGAGGGGGGACTTATGGAGGTTTTTGAAACAACGGCAGGTCACGGGAATCTGCCGCGCTATTTTCCGGCTGTCTTTGATATCGTTCAAAACCTGAACCACGGGCAGATTGATTTCCGGCTGCCGGATGGGCGGGTCTTTCGCGCCAGAGGCCGCTCGATGGGGCCGGCGGTGCAGCTGGACATTCATCACCCCGACTGTTTTGCTCGTTTGATCCGCGAGGGCGATCTGGGGTTTTCGGATGCCTATCTTGAGGGCTGGTGGAGCGTCAGTGACCTGCAGGCCTTCATGGACATCATTCTGGATCGAAATGACGCGGTGTTCCGGGGCTTTCCGGGGGTCGGGCTGGTGCGGTTTTATGAGCGCCTGCGCCACTGGCTGAACCGTAACACCCGCGAACAGGCGGCGCGGAACATCTCGTATCACTACGATCTGGGGAACGCATTTTACGGCAAATGGCTGGACGAGACGATGACCTATTCTTCGGCCATTTTTGAATCGGGGCAAGAGGACATGTCCCGCGCGCAGATCGCTAAATATGCCTCGCTGGTGGACCAGCTGGGCGTGCGTCCGGGTGATCACGTGCTGGAGATCGGCTGCGGCTGGGGCGGGTTTGCCGAATATGCGGCCGCGCAGAGGGATCTTCGGGTGACCGGCCTGACAATAAGCCGCGCACAGCATGATTTTGCCACCGAGCGGATCGCGCGGGCCGGGTTGTCCGATCGGGTCCGGATCGAGATGCGCGACTACAGGGACGAGACCGGACGCTACGACGGCGTTGCCTCGATCGAGATGTTCGAGGCGGTGGGCGAAAAGTACTGGCCCGCCTATTTCAGGACCGTGCGCGATAGCCTGAAGCCGGGGGGACGGGCCACCCTGCAGATCATCACCATCGCCAACGAGCGCTTTGCCGCCTATCGCAAGGGGGTTGATTTCATCCAGAAACATATCTTTCCCGGCGGGATGCTGCCCAGCAGCAATGCGCTGTCCGAACAGATCAGCCGTGCCGGGCTAAAGCGGATTCGTTCAATCGAGTTTGGCGACAGCTATTCGATCACGCTGCGGCGTTGGCGCGAGGTGTTCAATGCGAAATGGGACGAGATCGCGACCCTTGGCTTTGACGAGCGCTTTCACCGGATGTGGAACTATTACCTGACCTCCTGTGCGGCGGCCTTTCAGAGCGGAAATTGCGATGTCACACAGGTGACAATGAAACGGCCGGGCTGACATCATGCGCGAGATGCCAACGGGGGCAAAGCTGGTGGGGGCGCTGTTGTTTGCGGCGGTGGGCTATGTCAGCGCCCGCTCGTTTGCACCCCATATCCCTGACGGGCAGGGCGGGCGCTGGTTTGCCGAAAGCTGCGCGGCCCTTGGCCTGATGCTAGGCTGGGTGGTGATGGGGCGTCTCGTCGGCGGCGATTACAAGGCGGCGGCACGGGCTGGATTGGTGACCTCGGGGTGGCTGTTCCTGTGGTCGGTTCTGCTGTTTTCACTGCGCCTGATGGTGATGCGCTCATACGGGCAATGGTACAAGACGCCGTTGGACATGCTGAACGGCGTTTATGATATTGCCGTCGGCTATCTGCAGATTTCCGCCCGGATCGAGCTGCTGGGGCCGCTTGTGCTGGGGGGGATGATCGCCGGCGTGTTGACCGAATATGCCTCGCGCCGGCTGCCCTGACTGTGGCAGGGTTTTGACGATAAGGGTATTTTGTCGAAACGTTGTAGGATCGCGCGCTGCGTTCTGCTTGAAACCCCGTCTGGGCGCGGGTAACAAGGAAAGCATTGAACTTTATGGGGGCCGCGGGCATGCAAATTTATCAGGATATTGAAACGGCCATTGGTCACACGCCGCTGATCCGCTTGCGGCGCGCCTCTGAACTGACAGGGTGCGAAATTCTGGGCAAGGCCGAGTTCATGAACCCGGGCCAGTCGATCAAGGACCGCGCCGCGCTGTCGATCATCAGGGACGCCATCGCCCGGGACGAGTTGCGCCCCGGTGGCACCATCGTTGAAGGGACTGCGGGCAATACCGGTATCGGAGTGGCGCTGGTGGCCGCGGCAATGGGATTCCGCTCGGTCATCGTTATTCCTGAAACCCAGAGTCAGGAAAAAAAGGACATGATTCGCCTGGCCGGCGCGGAGTTGGTCGAAGTGCCCGCTAAGCCCTATAAAAACCCCAACAATTACGTGCGCTATTCCGCCCGTCTGGCGGCGGCGCTGGCCCGCAGCGAACCCAATGGCGCAATCTGGGCGAACCAGTTCGACAATGTCGCCAACCGGCAGGCGCATATCGACAGCACCGCGCCGGAAATCTGGGAGCAGACCGAAGGGCGGCTGGACGGGTTTATCGCGGCCATCGGCTCAGGCGGAACGCTGGCCGGGGTGGCGGCGGGTCTGCGCGCCAGAGACCGGGATATCAAGATCGGTCTGGCCGATCCGGCGGGCTCGGCGATGTACAATTACTATGCCAATGGGGTGCTGAAATCCGAGGGCAACTCGATTACCGAGGGGATCGGGCAGGGGCGCATCACCGCCAATCTCGAGGGGCTTGAGGTAGACATGCCATATTCCATTCCCGACAGCGAAAGCCTGCCGCAGGTCTTTGATTTGCTCGAGCATGAGGGGCTGTGCGTCGGCGGTTCCAGCGGGGTCAACATTGCCGGGGCGATCCGGATGGCGCGCGAACTGGGCCCGGGGCACCGGATCGTGACCATCCTTGCCGATTACGGCACCCGCTATCAGAGCAAGCTGTTTAACCCGGAATTCCTGCGTGCCAAGGGTCTGCCGACGCCGGCATGGCTGGAACGACCTGCCTCTGATCTGCCCGAGGTTTTTGAGGTGACGGACTGATATGAAAAATGCCCTGCGGCTGATCCTGCGCCTTTTCGTGCTGACCGTCTGGCTGGCAGCGGGCAGCGCCCTGATTGCCGAGACGGTTGCGGGCAAAGGGTTTGACTTCAAGACATGGGAAACCACTGCAAGCCGCGCCGAGGGGATCATCAAGGATGCTCAGGCCTCATCACCGGCGCTTGAGACCCTGCGCGGGACGCTGGCCGATTTTCGCTCAAAGGCGCTGGCGGTGCAGGACGACAACAAGGCTCGGATCGAAACCCTGCAATCGCAGCTGGACGCCCTTGGTCCGGCCCCAAAAAAGGGCGAGACCGAGGCCCCCGAGGTGGCCAGCAGACGCAAGGCCCTGACCGATCAGCTGGCCAAGGCAAAGGCACCGGTTCTGGCGGCCCAAGAGGCCTACAAGCGCGCCGACGGGATGATTGGCGAAATCGACCGGATCATCCGCGAACGGGTCACCAGCGAACTGTTCACACTGGGGAAATCGCCGCTTAACCCGGGGCTCTGGCCAGAGTCCATCAGCATTTTGCTGCGCTTTTCCGGCGATATTCAGGGCGAGGTCAGCGAGGCGCTGTCCAGTGACGCCCAGTGGGTGATGACACGTCGTAGCCTGCCGGCCAGCCTGAGCCTGATCGTTCTGGCGCTGGTTTTGCTGACGCGGGCGCGCGTTTGGGCGCTGCGGCTGCTGGGGCTGGTCCCCGAGGCCCGCCATCGCGCCCATAATGAGGCGCGGGCGCTGCTGTTGTCGACGATGCGCCTGATCGTGCCGATGCTGGGGGTCTGGGCCCTGATCGGCGGCTTGCGGGCGACCGGACTGGTGGGGTTGCGCGGCGATGTTGTGCTGTCGGCGCTGCCGTCGATGGCGCTGGCGATCTTTGGCGGCAACTGGCTGGGCCGGACGCTGTTCAGCAAGTCCGACAATACGCCGATGTTCTTTTGGTTCAGCGAGGAAGAGGGGCGCACGGGCACCCGCCTTGCCGCGGCAATGGGCTTTGCCTTGGCGCTGCATTACGGCCTCGAGGGGATCGCGGCGGCGGCGGATTTTCCACTGGATGCGCATATCGTGCTGTCCTTTCCGATCGTCCTGCTGGCGGGAATCCTGCTGGTTCGGACGGGGATCCTGTTGGAGCCTGAGCGCAGCGCGTCGGGCGCCGGGGTCAGCGAAAACCCCCTGCAGAGCCGCATCTTTCGCCTGCTGACCCGCACGCTGATCGTGCTCGGCGTGCTGGGGCCTCTGCTGGCGGCGGTCGGCTATTTCACCGCATCGATCTCGTTCATTTTTCCGGCTATCGAGACCTTGGCGCTGTTGGGAACGATGCTGGTGCTTTACCGGCTCGTGATCAACCTGACCGAAGAGCTGTTGCTGTCCAGCGGACAGGTCACCGGCGAGGGCGAGCGCCCGGTGACCCTTTTGCCGGTGGCCATCGGATTTTTTCTGATCCTTTTATCGCTGCCCTTGCTGGCGCTGATCTGGGGCGCACGGGTTTCGGACCTGCAAGAGGTCTGGCGCGTGGTCAACGACGGGTTCCAGATTGGCAACCGGCGGATATCGATCACCGATTTCCTGATGTTCGCCGTTGTCTTTGCCATCGGCTATACGGCGACGCGCCTTGTGCAAAGCGCGCTGCGGACCACGGTTCTGCCGCGGATGCGTCTGGACGCGGGGGGGCGCAACGCGATTCTGACGGGAACCGGTTATGTCGGGATTTTTCTGGCGGCGGTGGCGGCGATCACCTCGGCGGGGTTGGACCTGTCCAGCCTTGCGATCGTGGCCGGGGCGCTGTCGGTCGGGATCGGGTTTGGCCTGCAGGCGATCGTGTCGAATTTCGTCTCGGGCATCATCCTGCTGGTCGAGCGGCCGATCAAGGAGGGGGACTGGATCGAGGTCGGCGCGAACTCGGGCTATGTCCGCAAGATTTCGGTTCGCTCGACCGAGATCGAGACCTTTGATCGGGCGACCGTTATCGTGCCAAACGCCGATTTCATCTCGGGGACGGTCACCAACTGGACCCACAGTAACATGAACGGTCGCGTCAAGGTTCCGGTCGGGGTGGCCTATGACAGCGATCCTGAAAAGGTGCGCCAAATCCTGCTGGAGATCGCCGAGGGCCACGATCTGGTGGATCACCGCACCCATCCCAGCGTCGTGTTCCTGGGCTTTGGCGCGGATTCGCTGAATTTCGAGATCCGCGCGATCCTGAAGGACGTGAACTATGTTCTCAGCGTCAGATCGGACATGAATTTTGAGATCTTCCGCCGCTTCAAGGAGGCGGGCATCAATATTCCCTTTGCCCAGCGCGACATCAATTTGCGCGATATGGGCGAACTGGGCGATATTCTGCGCCGCATGGGCGGCGAGGATGTGTCCCCGACCCTCGCCGCGAAAAGGCCGTCGGCCACACCCCCCACAGCAGCAACAGAACGTCCCCTTGCGCAAAAGGACGCGCGCCCGCAGAGCGAGGATTCCGACGACGATGACGGCACCGGGGATGTTGAGGGCATCGACTCGTGACCTGCGGGTCAGTTGGGGCCAGTCAGGCGGCGTCAGTCAGGAAAATCAGGCACGATACGCATCGCCGGGGTGCAGTTCAGGGCCCGCGCGAGGCTTTCAAAGCGGGTTTCCACCACCTCGCCGAACAGGTCCTTGGTCTTGTCCGTCAAAAGCAGTTCCAGACGGTTCTTTTTGCGCCCCAGCTTTAGCGCACAATCGGCCCGGTGACTGGCGCCCGACAGCATGGCACCAAAACGCATCGCCTTGCCGACGATCTCGGCTAGACGCTGCTCGTCCTTGCTCAGAAGCGCGATCACCTCGCTGAAGGCAGCGCTCTGCGAATTCTTGTAACGATAGAGCAGGGCCGCCCCCAGAAAGACCCGACCGGCATGGTCCAGCCCGCCAAGATTGGCGCGGGTGGCGTTATCAAAGCAGACTTCGGCGCGGTAGTCGGGATGCGCGCGCCAGGTGACGTCATGCAACAGGCAGGCAGCCTTGATCAGGCGTTTCCGGTCAGAGTTTTCGCGCTTGAACAGGGGTTTCAGAAAGTCATAGAGAACCTTGCCAAAGCCGGGATTGCGGGCCGAGGCGCGCTCCATGTAAAGGCAGGCTTCGATCAGGGGGTCGCGCTTGCGCAGGGCTTTTGGCATCTGCTCAAAAAGCAGCCCCTCGCGGATGCCATAGCTTGAGGTCGCAATGTTTTCCGGGGCAAATTGGTTGATCAGCTCCAGCAGCACCCGCGCGGCGACCGGCACAAGGCGCATACGTGCCGCCGAGCTGCCGGTCATGGCCCGCAGCCTGTCGATCGGCTGGGTTGCGATCCAGCGTGCCGTGTCGGCCAGTTGCCCGGGGGTCATGGCATATTCATGCAGGACTTTCAGAGGGTAGCTGCGCCGCTCCATGTCAAGCCGGGCAATGGCGCGCCACGAGCCGCCGACCAGAAACAGAGTCTTGTATTCGCTATCGAGGCTCTGGCGCAGTTGGGCAACACCCTTGCGGATTTCCTGCTCAAGGGGTCCATCGGTTCCGAACGGTGCCAGTTTCAGCGGACCCAGCGGCGAGGTCAGGGTTTGGCCGACGCGGCCCTTGGCCAGTTCCGCCAGCTCCATCGAGGCGCCGCCGATGTCGCACATCAGCCCCTTGGCATCGGGCCAGCCCAGCAACACGCCCTGGGCCGATAGGCGGGCCTCTTCGGGGCCGCTGGCCACCTTCAGCACAAGTCCGGTCCGGGCCTTGACCTCGGCGCAGAACGCGGCGCCGTCGCTGGCTTCGCGCACCGCTGCCGTGGCTACCGCATAAAGCGGCGCGGCCCCCATCCCCTCGGCCAGCAGCACAAAGCGTTTCAGCGCGTTCAACGCCCGTTCGCGCCCGCTGGGGTTCAGCTGCCCGGTTTCGGCCACCCCGGCCCCCAGCCCGCAGAGGATCTTTTCATTGAAGAAATAGGCAGGCGAACGGGCCGCGCCGTCAAACACCACCAGCCGCACCGAGTTGGATCCCACGTCAACGACCCCCAGCCGTTCGAGCCGACGCTTGTTTGAATATTGGAATAACGGCAGGTCAAGTGTTCCCCGGGTCCGTTTTTTCGGTTTGGAGGTCACGACTCAAACAGCCCATTTCTGAGGTCCACGGGGGCACAGTAAACCAGCGGGCAAAGGCCGGTCAATCTCTGGTATGGGTCAGTTCGGGGACGTCCTTGGCCCCGACCGAGCCGCGCCCCGAGAGCGACGGGTTCTCCATGAAAAAGCGGTGGCAGGAAAACAGGTGCTCACCGGGTTTGCGGTGGTGACGCAAAAAGCTGCCGTCGGTCTGCAAGACCCAGCTTTGCGCCTGATCGGCAAGGTTGGCGGCCATGATCTGGCTCATCACTTGCGCATGGACGGTCTTGTTCTTGATTTCCACCAGCGTTTCCACCCGCCGGTCAAGATTTCGCCCCATCCAGTCGGCCGAGCTGATGTAAACCCGGGCCTTCTTGCTGGGCAGCGCGCGGCCATTGCCAAAGCAGACGATGCGCGAATGTTCCAGAAACCGCCCGACGATGGATTTCACCCGGATATTTTCGCTGAGGCCCCTAACCCCGGGGCGCAGGCCGCAGATTCCGCGCACCACCAGACTGATCCTGACCCCCGCGGCGCTGGCCCGGTAAAGGGCGTCGATCACATCGCTTTCCACCAGCGCGTTCAGCTTGGCCCATATCTCGCCCGGCTTGCCGGCTTTGGCATTGTCGATTTCGGTCTGGATTGCGGCAATAAGCGCGGCCTTCAGCCCGTCCGGTGAGATCGCCAAATTTTCCAGAGCCCCCGGCTTGGCATAGCCCGAAACATAATTAAAGACCTTGGTGGCATCCCGCCCCAGCGCCGGATCGCAGGTGAAAAGCGACAGGTCGGTATAGATGCGTGCTGTGATCGGATGGTAATTTCCGGTGCCGAAATGGGTGTAGGTGACCAGCCGGTCGCCCTCGCGGCGGACCACGGTCGATATCTTGGCGTGGGTTTTCCAGTCGAGAAACCCGTAAACCACATGCGCACCGGACCGCTCCAGACGACGTGACTGGCGGATATTGGCGGCCTCGTCAAAGCGCGCCTTCAGCTCGACCAGCGCTGTCACCGATTTGCCATCCTCGGCGGCTTCGCAGAGGGCGGCGACGATGGGGCTTTCGTTGGAGGTGCGGTAGAGGGTCTGCTTGATGGCCAGAACATTCGGGTCCGCAGCGGCCTGTTTCAAAAAGCGGATGACCATGTCAAAGGTTTCATAGGGGTGGTGCAGCAACATGTCCTTTTGCAGGATCGCGGCAAAAATATCGCCGTCATGGTCCTGTACGCGCTCGGGGACGCGCGGGGTGAATTTCGGCCACAACAGGTCGGGGCGGTCCCTAAGGACCAGCTCGCCGAGGTCGCTGATGCCGACGATTCCGCCCATTTCGACCACCTCGTCCTCGCTGATCTGCAGTGCGCCCCGGATCAGGTTGCGCAAAGAGGTGGGGGCGTTGCCGGACAAGGACAGGCGGATGACCTCGCCCCGGCGGCGGCGCTTGAGGGCGATTTCAAATTCGCGCACCAGATCCTCGGCCTCTTCCTCGACCTCAAGGTCGCTGTCGCGCAGAACCCGAAAGGCGCAATTTGCGACCAGCTTGTAGCCGGGAAACAAAGCGGAGATATTGTCCAGCAGCAGTTCTTCCAGTGGCAAAAAGCGTTTCCGGCCGCTGCCATGCCCCGGCAGGATCACGAAACGGGCGATCTGGTGCGGGATCGGCAGCAGCGACAACAGGCGCCGCCCGTCCTTTTTGCGCGACAGTTCCAACGCCAGCGACAGGCCCTCGTTGGGGATGAACGGAAATGGATGCGCCGGGTCGATGGCCAGCGGCGAGAGGACTGGAAACACCTGTTCCAGGAAATGCCGGGCCAGAAAGGCGCGGTCGTCGGCGGTCAGTTCATCGCGGTGCAAGAGCGAGATTCCCTCGGCCTCCATCTGCTCCTGCAGCCGCGCCCAGACCTCTTGCTGGCGCAGCATCAACGCGCGCGCATCCGCGTCAATCAGCACCAGTTGCTCGGCGGGGGTGCGCCCATCAGCCGCCGGTCGGGTCACGCCATTGCGCTGTAATTCCCGCAGGCCGGCCACGCGGACGGAATAGAACTCGTCCAGATTGGTGGCCGAGATCGACAAAAAGCGCACCCGCTCCAGCAGCGGCACATCGGGGTTTGAGGCTTCTTCCAGAACCCGCCAGTTGAATGCCAGCCACGACAGTTCGCGGTTGAAAAAGCGCGACGGGCCATGCGGATCGATGTCCTCGACGGTAGACGCCTCGGGAAAGGAGGCGTTCAGAAAATCGGCGTTACACATGGGCTGGTCCCGGCTGGGCGATTTGTCAGGGGACGGCCCCGGAGCGACAGGCCTGAGCGGTTCGGTTGAGCGGGACATCCGGGCATTATGCCCCGGAAGCGGCGCCGTTGTCCAGTGGCCGGCGGCGGGACTCGCGCCCGAGAGGATCGGCTTTTTGCGTATGGAGCCGTGAGCTTTTGACGTGATGGATCAGATCACCGTGATACTCGAGGTGCTTTGGCAAAACAGGTTGCGCTTGCCGGGCCCTCAAATGTCATGTTTGCTCGTCCGGTCTTGCCGTTGCCACTGCTCCCAGACGAACGGGTAGTTCCAGATGCAGCGGTGGGTGTTTTCAAGCGCCGCCCGAATGTTGTCCCGACGTGCATGATCTCCACTGCTGTAATCGTGAAATTGAATGCTGAGCCAGTCGATTTCTCTGATCAGGCCAGTTGCGATCAGATGTGGAAGGATATCATATTCACCGCCTTCGATGTTGATTTTCATGGCGGAAATCCTGTTCAGGCCAAGGGTGGGAATTACTGCCTCGGCGGCGCGAACCTGTCCGGTGACATGAGGCCCCCCGGCGACAAAGGCAGAAGAGGCGTCCTCTGTATCGGACAGTTCCAGTGTGCCGTCCGCGCTGCCTAGGGCAAAATCATGGCAGACTACCTTTGGATCATCGGCGAATCTGGCCTGCAGTGCCGCGGCAAAGGTCGGATGCGGTTCAAATACGTGAACCTTGCAATCGTAAAGCGCACGCATGTCCGAGGTCCATTCGCCTTGATAACCTCCGAGATCAAAGACTACGGATTCTGCGCTCAGCCCGCCGTAGCGGGTCGGTGTTCCCCGTCCCTGCTCGCGGTTGAATTTCCGGACCCGTTGCCGCTCTTGGCGCGCTTTTGGGTCTGTCAAAATGCGCCAGTGCTTTTTTATCGCTTTGGTCAGAGGATTTTCCACGGTCCCGTTCCTTTCCTTGCCCCCGCCTCAGTCATGATCGTTGACAAAATGCACCCGTTGGAAGGGCCGCCGAAAGGCGCTGACATCGGCGGCCAGCGTTTCGGGGTTCGCCGCCGTCAGGGCGCGCGAGATCAGATCGGCGATGGTTTCGATCTCGGGCAGGCCCATGCCGCGGCGGACGATCTCGGGGGTGCCGATGCGCAGGCCGTTCATGTCTCCGGTGACTGGCGGCAGGGGCAGGCCGATACCCGAGGTCAGGATATTGGCCCGGCGCAGCCTTTTCGCCGCCGTCTGACCACCGCCATAGGCTGCCGCCTCGATGGCAAACTGATGCGAGGTGGTGGCGCCCTTGTGCGCCGCAAACAGCGGAATCTGTCGCGCCTGCAACGCCTCGGCCAGCCCCTGCGCCGTGGCCACCATTGCCTGTGCATAGGCGGTGCCGTGATCGCGCCAGTCCAGCAGCGTCATCGCCAGTGCCGCGGTTTTGGCGGCATCGAAATTTGCCGTCAGGCCGGGAAAGGCGATCCGGTCCAGCCGCGCGGCAAGCGTAGGATCATTGGTCACGATCAGCCCTCCGGCCGGGCCGCCGAGGCTTTTGTAGGTGGACATGCTCATCAGATGGGCGCCCTGATCCAGCGGATTTTGCCATGTGCCTCCGGCGATCATGCCGCAGAGATGGGCGGCATCAAACAACAGATAGGCGCCGACCTCTTCAGCGATCTCGCGCACCGCGCTGACCGGGTGGGGAAAGAGGTTCAGGCTGCCGCCCATGGTGATCAGGCGCGGGCTGAGGTCGCGGGCCATTTCGGCTAGCGCGGCCACGTCAACCGTATAGCCGTCGGCATTGACCGGTGCGTCGTGGATCTGCAGCCCATAGAGCCCCGCAGCTCCGGCCTGATGATGGGTGACATGCCCGGCGATGCTGTCGGGGAATGCAATGATCCGATCGCCGGGCCGACAGGTCGCCATAAACGCATAAAGGTTGCCAAGCGCCCCCGACGCCACCCGGATTTCGGCATAGTCCGCATGAAAGACCTCGGCGGCAAGCTCGGCGGCGATCACCTCGATTTCCTGGATTGCCTCCAGTCCCATCTCGTATTTGTCGCCGGGATAGCCCAGCGACGGGCGTGAGCCAAGACCGCTGCCAAGCAGAGCCTCGGCCCGCGGGTTCATGACATTGGTCGCAGGATTGAGGTTCAGACAGTCGCGGTCATGGATGTCGCGGTTCTGTTCGGCCAGCGCCTGCAAGCGCTGCGCGATGTCATGGCTCGGTGCTTTCGCGGTTTGTTGCGCAATATCGCCAATCAGCGCTTCGGATGGTGCCGGCACCCAGTTCCGGTGTTTTAGTTTCTGCACCTTTGCCCTCCTGTTTGACCGTTTGCCGGTTTGGCGTCCGTTATGTGGCGCCGGTCTGATGTGCCCCGCTGGCGTCCCGTGGTGTCCGGTGTGGGGCTGGCTATGTTTCAAGCAGCCGCGTCTCAAAGGCGCCGGGCAGGGCCACCTCCAACAATTCCAGATCATCCGTGCAATCGACATATTGCGTCACCATCCCCGGCGGGATGACGAAGGCATCACCGGCGCTCAGCCGGTGCGTTGCGCCGTTTTCGGCGCGCAGGGCCATCGCCCCCTCGGTCACAAAGTTGAACACGATATCACCCTCATGGCATGTCGGCGGTACAGAGCCCCCCTGAAATCGGGCGACCTCGACGCTGGCCACACCCTTTGTCCCGGCGTTGATGCCGGTGTCGCGACAGGTAAATCCGGGAATGCGAAAGGGGCGCCAGCGGGCCTTTTTGCGGACGTGATGCACGAATCTCTGCCCCTGCCACTCTCGCGCTGGATCGCCGCGCCCGTTGGGCAGCTGCATGGTGTGGTCGATGGTGGTGACATGCTCGGCCGGCACGCCGATTTCGATGACTTCGAGGTCGGCGGAGGCGTGGCACACCCGGTGGCGAATTGCCGGCGGCTGGATCACGCAATCGCCGGGGTGCAGACGCAGCATGTCATCGCCCTGATCCTCATAGAGGACATCGACCCAGCCCCCGATACAATAGATCAACTGAAAGCCGACGCTGTGGTAATGCACCATGTCCGGCACCGCGCCGCCACCCGGAATGCGGATATGGCTGGCAATGATCGCGCCGCCAAGGCGCGATGGCACGAGGTCGCGATAATTCATCCCGGCCCGGCCAATGACCCACGGGGCCTCATCGGCAAGGCGGCGCAGGGCGAATTCGTGGTGCGTTTGCGGGATATCCAGCGCGGGCGCGAGGGGGGCAAGCTGAATTTTGGTGCCGTTGGGCGCGCGCAGATCTTTACCCGCCGGTCCATCGGTCCCGGCAAAGGCGGCCGGGTCCGGGACCTCAAGGCGAATCGTTACCGGCGGCGTCGGATCGCCGCTTTTGAGACGCAGCCGCAGACCGTGCCCGGACAGGACCGCCAGCCGCGGATTGTCGGCGGGAAAGATCATATCGAGGGCAAAGCCCAGCGTTTGGCTGAAAAAGGCAAGATCCGCGGGAAAATCTTCTGTTGAAAGGCAAAGCTGGGCTTTGGTGTCCTGTGGCATGTGCTGGGCCCTGTGACTGGCGTTTGTCGCAACGCTAGCGGTTTTCCCGTGAAGTGCAAGGCAAAGCCCGCAAGATCGGCATGACGAGCGCGCGAGCGACCGGCGGAGGGCATCGGACGTGCCGGTTCAGATGTCGTTTGCACGCCGGGGGGCTTGCGCGCGGGCGCGCTCTGCGGCACAAGTCGGTGACAGGCTGACTGAGCCGCAAGAGGAGTATAAATGGCAATTTCCGTCAGTGCGCAGGCAAGATGGTGGGGGCTGGGGCTGGCGGCTCTTGTGGTGATCCTGTGGGCGCTTGGCAACGTCATGCTGCCCTTTATTGCCGGTGCGGCGGTGGCCTATTTCCTCGATCCCGTCGCCGACCGGCTGGAGCGCATGGGGTGCACCCGGGTCTGGGCCACGCTGATCATCACCTTTGTCGCAATTCTGGCCTTTGTCGCGGCGGCGCTGATCCTGATTCCCACATTCATCAACCAGCTGAGCGGCCTGATTGCCGAGGCCCCGACCTATTCCAAGCAGTTTCAGGCCTTTCTACAGGACAAGATCCCGACCCTGATGGAGCCGAACTCGGCCGTGCGTCAGACGCTGGACAGTCTGGCCGAGGCCTTGCGTGCCAGAGGCGGGCAGCTGGCGCATACCGTGATTACCTCGGCGTTCTCGCTGATCGATATGCTGATCTTTATCGTTGTCGTTCCGGTGGTTGCCTTTTACCTGCTTCTGGATTGGGACCGGATGGTGGCGATCATCGACAGCTGGCTGCCGCGCGATCATGTCGAAACGATCCGCAGGCTGGCCCGTGAGGTGGATACGGCGCTGGCGGGGTTCGTGCGCGGACAGGTCTCGGTTGGCGCCATTCTGGGAACCTTTTATGCGGTCTCGCTCATGGCGGTGGGGCTGCAATTCGGGCTGGTCATCGGTCTCACCGCCGGGTTGATTTCGTTCATCCCTTACGTTGGCGCGGTGGTCGGGGGCACGCTGGCCATTGGTCTGGCGCTATTTCAGTTTTGGAATCAGCCGCTGTGGATCGGGGTCGTTGGTGCCATCTTTGTTGTCGGGCAATTGGTCGAGGGCAATGTTCTGTCGCCCAATCTGGTCGGGCGCTCGGTGGGGCTGCACCCGGTCTGGCTGATGTTTGCTTTGTCCGCCTTTGGTACGCTGTTCGGCTTTGTCGGGCTGCTCAGCGCGGTGCCGCTGGCCGCAACAATCGGGGTTTTCGTGCGCTTCGGGATCCAGCAATATCTGGCGGGTGAACTCTATCGCGGCAATTCGGAACCGGGCCAGAGCTGACCCATGTCCACCCAGTTGACCTTTGATCTGCGCAGCAAACCAGCGCTGGGGCGCGCCGCCTTCTTTGTTGCGCCCTCCAACGCCACTGCGGTGCAGCGGCTGGAAGAGTGGCCGAACTGGCCACAGCGCAATCTGGTGCTGACCGGACCGCGTGGCGCGGGCAAGACGCATCTTGCCCATGTCTGGGCCAGCGAGAGCGGCGCGCGCCTGTGCCGCGGGGCCGATCTTGTCCGCCAGCCGCTTGCCGATCTGGCGGCCCACGGGCGAATCGTCGTCGATGACGCCGCTGCGGTGGCCGGGCATCCGGCGCGCGAGGCGGCGTTGTTTCACCTTTACAACCTTGCTCACGACGACGGCGCCCACCTGCTGTTGACCGCGACCCTGCCGCCGGCGCGCTGGGGCATCGCCTTGGCCGACCTTGCCAGCCGCCTGCAGACGATCAGTCTGGTGGCTCTGGAGGCACCGGACGATGCGCTGCTGTCTGCCCTTCTTCTGAAGCTGTTCTCGGACCGGCAAATCGCCGTCGGCCCGCAGTTGATCCCCTATCTCGTCGCCCGGATCGAGCGCTCGGCGGCGGCGGCGCAGGATGTGGTGGACCGTCTCGATCACGCCGCCCTCAGCCGGCACCGGCCGTTGACACGCCGTCTGGCGGCCGAAGTGTTGGGGATGTGAAGGGCGCCAAAAGATCCGCTTGCGACCTATGGTATTGGGGGGGCGAACCCTATTCGAACTGCTCGCGGATCAGGCGCTCTTCCAGACCATGCCCGGGATCGAACAGGATCCGGTGGCGGATGCTGTCATCGGACCAGATTTCCACCGAGACCACGTTTTTTGCATCACGGCTGTCGGCGACCGCCGAGACCGGGCGCTTTTCGGGTTCAAGCACGTCAAAGCGCACCAGCGCCGTTTTCGGCAAGATGGCGCCGCGCCAGCGCCGGGGGCGAAATGCGGCGACCGGGGTCAGGGCCAGAACCTCGGCACCAATGGGCAGGATCGGCCCGTGTGCCGAGTAATTATAGGCGGTTGAGCCCGCCGGCGTTGCCACCAACGCACCGTCACAGACCAGCTCGGACATGCGCACCCGCCCGTCGATTGAGATTTTCAGCTTGGCCGCCTGCGCGCCGCCGCGATAAAGCGAGACCTCGTTGATGGCCAGCGCCGAGACCGTTTCCCCGCCGACACAGACCGCGCGCATGCAGAGCGGGTTCAGAACCGCATCTTCCGCCGCATCAAGGCGCGCGCTCAGCCCGTCGGCCGAAAACTCGTTCATCAAAAAGCCGACCGTTCCCCGGTTCATTCCGTAAACTGGCTTGCCCAGACCTTGGGTCGCAAACAGCGTGGACAGCATGAAACCGTCACCGCCAAGGGCCACGATCACGTCGGCCTCCTCTGGGGTCGTCTGACCGTAGCGTGCGATCAGATCGCGCATGGCCTTTTGGGCGTCGCCCGCCTCGCTGGCCTGAAAGCAGATCTTGCGTCCGGTTCTGTCTGTCATCAGGGTTTGTCCTCTGTTCTGGCCCCACTGTTGACCGCTCGGCCACAGGGTTCAAGCGGTATTTGCCACGTCCCCCCGAGGGAGCGGCGCCAATCGCGGGCTGCGACAAACCCGGTCCGGAAATTGGCGCGAGTGACGGCAAGTTGAAGCGGGTCGGGCAAGCGCCGTCATTGCCGGTTTTTCGGCGGCGCCTGACGGCCTCCCGCGCAGATGCGCCGATGCCGCCAGAAATGCCGCGCAAATCGTCGCTCTGGTCGTTTTCGGTGTTCCCGCCACCCCGCGCCTGCGTTATGCGGGCTGGACAGTGTTTGTGCCCCATTCAGGAGATCCCGGCCATGACCTCAACCGTGCGCGACCCCGGCTTTTTCAGCGAAAGCCTGTCCTCTCGTGATCCCGAACTGTTTGCCGCCATCACCGGCGAGCTGGGTCGGCAGCGTGACGAGATCGAACTGATTGCCAGCGAAAACATCGTCTCCGCCGCCGTCATGCAGGCCCAAGGCAGCGTGATGACCAACAAATACGCCGAGGGCTATCCCGGACGGCGCTATTATGGCGGCTGCGAATTTGTCGATGTGGCCGAAAATCTGGCAATCGCCCGCGCCAAGGCGCTGTTTGGCTGCGAATTTGCCAATGTGCAGCCGCATTCCGGCTCTCAGGCCAATCAGGGCGTGTTTACGGCGCTGATCAAGCCCGGCGATACGATCCTTGGCATGAACCTTGCCAGCGGCGGCCACCTGACCCACGGCGCGCGGCCCAACCAGTCGGGCAAGTGGTTCAACGCGGTGCAATATGGCGTGCGCCAGCAGGACAACCTGATTGATTACGACGCGGTCGAGGCCCTCGCGCTAGAGCATCAGCCAAAGCTGATTATCGCCGGTGGCAGTGCCATTCCGCGCCAGATAGATTTTGCCCGTTTTCGCGCCATTGCCGACAAGGTGGGCGCGGTTCTGCATGTGGATATGGCGCATTTTGCCGGTCTTGTGGCGGCGGGCGAACATCCCAGCCCCTTTCCCCACGCCCATGTCGTGACCACCACCACCCACAAAACCCTGCGCGGCCCGCGTGGCGGCATGATCCTGACCAATGACGCCGATATCGCCAAGAAAATCAACTCGGCGATCTTTCCCGGTATTCAGGGTGGCCCCCTCATGCATGTGATCGCCGCCAAGGCGGTCGCCTTTGGCGAGGCCCTGCGCCCGGAATTCAAGACCTATCAACAGCAGGTCATCAAGAACGCGCAGGTTCTGGCCGACACCCTGATGAAGGGCGGTCTGGATATCGTGACCGGCGGCACCGACACCCATGTCTTGCTGGTTGATCTGCGCCCCAAAGGTGTAAAGGGCAACCAGACCGAGGCCGCATTGGGCCGCGCCAACATCACCTGCAACAAGAACGGCATCCCGTTTGACCCCGAAAAACCGACCGTGACCTCGGGCGTGCGCCTTGGCTCTCCGGCGGGGACGACTCGCGGCTTTGGTCCGGCGGAATTTGCCGAAATAGGAGAGCTGATCGTTGCGGTGGTGGACGGGCTGGCGGCCAACGGCGCCGAGGGCAATGCCACGGTCGAGGCTGAGGTCAAGGCCCGGGTTGCCGATCTTTGCGCCCGCTTTCCGATTTATGACTCGCTTGCTCGGGGCTGATGACCATCAGGTCGAAAATTGCTGTCGGCGGGTAACGCAATCTTAACTGAATCCGGCCAGACTGCGCTCGTTGACAGAATGTCGACATGGGTCGTCATGATCTGACCATCTTGATCTGAAGCTGCGGGTTCCCGGAAACCGTGGGAACAAGGGCGGAAATCGCCGACGTGAAACGTCCCGCCACAGGATGGCCCTTGATGAGCCTTTGCCCGGTGGGGCGGGCCTTTGACTGCTGCGCCGAATGGTGCCGAGGTGGCAGGCGTGCGGCCTCGCGGACCTATGGGTGGACCAGCTTTTCCACCATCTCCCAATAGGCCTCGACCACGCGCTCGGGGCTGAGCCGTCCGCCGTGGCGATACCAGGTGTTGACCCCGGTCAGCATGGCGATCAGGGCCAGAGTCGTCAGCTTGCTGTCGGGGAAATGGAACACCCCCTCGCGGCGCCCCGATTTCAGGATGGATTCGAGACGGTCCTCGTATTGGCGGCGCAGATCCTCGATTATCTCAAAATTCCCGGGGTTGAGGTTGCGCAACTCCATATAGGAGACGAAAACCGCCTCGGGGCGCTCGAGGTGGTAAATGATATGAAACCGGGTAAAGGCCGACAGCCGCGAGCGGGCCCCTTGTGAGGTGCAATCCGCCTGATCCCAAGCGCCAAGCAGGGTGGTCATATGGTCGCGCATGAGGTCAAACAACAGGCTTTGCTTGTCCGGGGTATAGCGATAGAGGGTTCCCGCCTGAACGCCCACCTCCCGGGCGATCTGGCGCATCGACACGGCGGCATACCCGTACCGGGCAAACAGGCTCAGGGCCGCGGTACGAATTCGCGGTCCGGTGATGTTGGAATGCGATCCTGTCTTGCGCGCCATCCTGCCTCCTTGGGTGGGCATCTTAACTGAACGACCGTTCAATTCACAGACCCGTCAAGGGTTTTGCCGTGTTTTTTCGGTGCGTCGCCCCTTGGCGACTCGGGGCGCAATGCCGTAGGCTTGCGGTCAGGTCATCTGCCGACCGCTCGCTGCCAAAAGAACCTTGTTGATGTCGATCTTTCGCCACTTCACGGCCTTGGGATGTTGTGCCGCCCTTCTTGCGGGGTGCGGCGCGGCGCGGATTCCGCCCTATGTGCTCCCGTCGGCAGTCTCGCAGGACGATACCCAGTGGCCGGATTTCCTGCCGGTCGATCAACTCCTGTCCGGCAGTCCCGCCGATTTTTCTCGCACCCGGCAGGAACTGGCCCTGCTGGAGGGCCGTCTGGGGGCGTTGCGTCGTCGTGCAGTTTTGCTGCGTACCCCCGTGATCGCCGCCCCTGAGCGGGCGTTGTTGATCAAGGCGGGCCAAAGAGGGCAACCCTGAGCGCATATCGCCCCGAATTCGGCCGCCGTTTTGCCCTGTTCCCTTGGGGATTTTTCCCGAATCGACCATTGCGGCGCAATTATTGCTTGAAAGCGCCCCCTACTGTCTGCGAAATACTGGTTGGCGCTGGTGGAACCGGGCTGAAACCGGCACGCTCCGGTGAATGTCAACAGGCCCCGGCCGCCTGCACGATGTGCAAAACGCCTATGCCCGAACCCAGTGGAGAAACACCTCATGCCTGACGATCCCGTTCGCCTCGGACTGGCCGGCCTTGGAACCGTCGGTGTCGGCGTGATCCGCATGGTCGAGAAAAACGCGGACCTACTGGCCCTGCGTGCCGGGCGCCGGATCGAGATTAGCGCCGTCTCGGCCCGCTCGCGGGGTCGGGATCGGGGCGTGGATATCACGAAATATGACTGGGAAGATGATCCCGTCGCTCTGGCGCGCCGCGAGGATATCGATATTTATGTCGAGCTGATGGGGGGCGAGGACGGGCCCGCCAAGGCCGCGGTCGAGGCGGCAATCGCGGCGGGAAACCATGTGGTGACGGCCAACAAGGCCTTGCTGGCCATTCACGGTCAGGCGCTGGCCGAACAGGCCGAGGCCAAGGCCGTTGCCTTGCGTTTTGAGGCCGCGGTTGCGGGGGGCATCCCTGTCGTCAAGGCCCTGACCGAGGGGTTGGCCGGGAACCGGATCAGCCGGGTCATGGGGGTCATGAACGGGACCTGCAATTACATTCTGACCCGGATGGAAAACACCGGGCTTGGCTATGATGCGGTTTTTGCCGAGGCGGCCGAGCTGGGCTATCTCGAGGCCGATCCCAATCTCGACGTTGGCGGCATCGATGCGGGGCACAAGCTGGCGTTGCTGTCGGCGATTGCCTTTGGCACCAAGGTCAATTTTTCCGGTGTCGATCTGGAGGGCATCCAGCAGGTCTCGGTCACCGATATCGAACAGGCCAGCGACATGGGGTTTCGGATCAAGCTGCTGGGCGTTGCGCAGGTGACCGGTCGCGGGCTGGAGCAACGGATGCAGCCCTGTCTTGTGCCGGTCAAATCGGCGCTCGGGCAGTTGGAAAATGCAACGAACATGGTGGTCATCGATGGTGAGGATGTGGGCCGGATCGTGCTGCGCGGCGCCGGAGCGGGGCAGGGGCCCACGGCGTCGGCGGTGCTGGGTGATATCATCGATATTGCCCGTGGATTTCGGATTACCACCTTTGGCCAGCCGGCAACGACTCTGGCCGAGATTCAACCGGCGCAGGCCAGCACGCCGGCGGCCTTTTATCTGCGTCTGACGCTGAAGGACGCGCCGGGGATTCTGGCCAAGGTGACCCGGGCGCTGGCCGATGCGGGGGTTTCAATCGACCGGATGCGCCAATACAGCCACGAGGAACCGGCGGCCCCGGTTCTGGTCGTGACCCACAAGACGACCCGGGCCGAGCTGGATCACGCGCTGAGCGCGATTAAGGCCAGCGGGGTTTGCGTGCGCGATCCCGTTGCGATTCGAATCGAGAATGTCTGAGGCGGCCTTGACCCCTTGGCCCCGGACCGGCCGATGAGCGCATTTCTTGGCGTCTCGCGGTCCGCTACCGGACGCAAATGGGTCGGCCCCAGCCCCGAGCACGAACGCCGCGCGGCCGGGCTCGAACAGCAAACCGGCCTGCCCGCCCCCCTCTGTCAGGTGCTGGCCCGCCGTGGTGTCGAGGCCGACGGGGTAGCGCAGTTTCTCTCGCCAGCGCTGCGAGACCTGATGCCGGATCCCTCGCATCTGAAGGACATGGATCGGGGGGCCGAGCGGCTGTTTGCCGCCGTTCGGCAGCACGAAAAGATCGCGATTTTTGCCGATTACGACGTTGACGGAGGTGCCTCTGCAGCGCTGTTGATGGATTGGCTGGGGCAGCTTGGCGCGAGGCCGACGCTTTATGTCCCGGACCGGATTACCGAGGGCTATGGCCCGAACAAGCCGGCCATGCAGGCGCTGGCACAGGACCACACGCTGATCGTCTGCGTGGACTGCGGGACCATGGCCCATGCGGCGATCGCGGCGGCGGCACCGGCGGATGTGGTGGTTCTCGATCACCATCTCGGCGGCGAGACCCTGCCACCGGCACTGGCCACGATCAACCCCAACCGTCAGGACGAGGACACCCCCCTTGACTATCTCTGCGCGGCGGGGGTGGTGTTCATGCTGCTGGTCGCGGTCAACCGGCTGTTGCGACAGGCTGGTGAGCAACCGCCGGACCTGCTTGCGATGCTCGATCTGGTGGCGCTGGCGACGGTGGCGGATGTGGCGCCTCTGATCGGTCTCAACCGCGCCTTTGTGCAGCAGGGGCTAAAGGTCATGGCGGCGCGAAAACGTCCCGGTCTGGCGGCGCTGGCGGATGTTGCGGGGCTGGACCAGATGCCGGTGTCCAGCCACCTCGGCTTTCTTTTCGGGCCGCGGATCAACGCCGGGGGGCGGATTGGCAAGGCCGATCTTGGCGCCCATTTGCTGTCGGTCCACGATCCCCACGAGGCTGCGGCGCTGGCGGCGCGGCTGGAGGCGTTGAACAAAGAGCGCCGTGCCGTCGAGGAAAATGTGCGCCTGCAGGCCTTTGAACAGGCGCAAAGCCGTGGCGTGGAGGGCCCTCTGGTCTGGGCGGCGGGCGAGGGGTGGCACCCCGGCGTGGTTGGAATTGTTGCGGCGCGCCTGAAAGAGGCCCTCAACCGTCCAGCGGTCGTCATCGGTTTTGACGGCGAGCTGGGCAAAGGCTCGGGCCGGTCGGTTTCCGGGGTCGATCTGGGCGCAGCGGTGGCGCGTCTGGTCTCCGAGGGGCTGCTGAGTGCCGGTGGCGGACACAAGATGGCCGCCGGGCTCAGTGTGACGCGTGATCGGCTTGACGCGGCGATGGCGCGGCTGGCCGAGCTGCTTGGGGCCGCCGGGGCGGGGCATCTGGGGCCGCGCGATCTGCGGCTTGATGGGGTTCTGGCGATTTCGGCGATTGCACCAGAGCTAATTACCGAGATCGAGCGCGCCGGGCCCTTTGGTGCCGGAGCCCCGGCGCCGCGGTTTGCGCTGCCCGGCGTGCAGGTGACATTTGCCAAACGCGCAGGTGAATCGCACCTGCGCCTGACTCTTGCGGATGGCTCGGGCGCGCGGATCGACGCCATCGCCTTTGGCGCCTATGATAGTGATCTGGGCAGGATGCTGGAGAATCATGCAGGTGGCCTGTTCCACGTCGCCGGACGTCTAGAGATCGACACTTGGGGCGGGCGCCGGCGGGCGAAATTCCGCCTCGAGGACGCCGCGCCGGCGAGCTGACAAATTCATCATGTGGCCCAAGAATTTCCCTTGCGCGCCCGCCCAACACCGATTAAAAGCCGCCCCACGATCCGTGCGGTCCCTTCGTCTATCGGTTAGGACGCCAGGTTTTCAACCTGGAAAGAGGGGTTCGATTCCCCTAGGGACTGCCATTTTCGTAAATTTTCCCCTTATATTTCAATGGATTAAGCGATAATTGCCAGAGTGCGCCCCACGTTTTGCCCCACGAATGACCTGGATGCTTAGGAAATTTAGGGAAGAATTCAGCGCACATAATCACTAAGAAAAGAGATTGAGTCATCGGATAAATTCACACCTATTTGCTGATTTAACAATTCTCGCCAGCGGAATTCACGATCGCAACAGTATTTTCGGACGGTGTTTGATTGGTTTGTAAAAAGAGTGTTACGAATCGCCACTGTCTTGGCGAATTCGGCCCAGAGGAGACATTCAGCGGGTCGATCCACGCTGCATTGCGGCGTTCCGTTTCCTGCCGTTCATGCATGGCGCAGCGTAGCAATCAAAACCGCCGTGTGTATCATCAATACAGGAGGTCGAGATGAGTGGGATCAAATACGTGTGCTCCGAATGCGGCTGGGTCAGCCGAAGAAAGATGGGCAACAACAAACCGTGTCCTAAGCTCGGTGGAGCGATGTATTACCACGAGGAAGACAGGTCGATTGTTATCATCACAATCATTGCAATGCTTGTGCTCGCGTTAGTGATGGCTGCCCTTACAGGAAATTGGTAAGCTCACCTCGTCCCAAACCCCAAACCATACATTGATTGGGCGAGACGTCACTGCGGTGAAGTTTTCCCAATGCAGGCTGAATGTCATTGTTAATTCACTGCTTAGCCTGTTGGAAAATTTACTAAAAAAATGCCGCATTTAGATAGTGATGCACTATATAGTTGTTTTCATTGGTGCTAGCCACTAGAATGAGAACAAAGTAGAAACTTGACCGATTCGGTGGGAGGCGTGTCATTCAGGTTTGCTAAAGCATAGGAGTCGAACCAATGGCCGCAGAGACGCAACATTTCAAAGTCGACAACGGTGACATGACGCTCATGGAATTGCAGAGCGGGCGCACAATCCTTGTCGATATAAATATTCGAAAGGCCGCTGACGACGCTGACGATGACGACGACACGCCTGACGTTGCCAATCAACTAAGGGACGCGCTGGACCGCGACAGTGACGGGCGGCTCTACGTGGACGCGTTCATGCTTACCCATCCCGACAAAGACCATTGCGCGGGTTTGGAAACGCATTTTCATCTTGGAAAGATCGAGGATTGGTCGCCAGAAGACGACAAGATTGTCATCCGAGAGATGTGGTCTACGCCATTCTTTTTTCATCCAGCAAGCAAAGACAATCCGCGTTGTCCTGACGCTAAAGCTTGGGCCAAGGAAGCCAAAAGACGCGTCGGCGTATTCGAAGACGAGGACAGTGTTGAAGAAGGTGACCGCATTCTCATTCTGAGCGAGGATGACGACGGGAACACCGACGGTCTTGATGATATTCTCGTTGAGGCCGGGGACACATTCTCCGCGATTTGCGGGCACAGCAATGAAGGCTTTGAGGCTGTATTGTTGGCTCCTCTTCCTGTTGACGAAGATGACGACGAAGACGAGCTGCAATCAAAGAATAACACCAGCGCGGTCACCCGGTTTACGCTAGCCCAGGACGACGCAGAAGACGCGGCGCAATACCTGTTTTGCGGTGACGCGGAAGTCGCGGTCCTTGAGAAGATTTGGAACGAGTACGGGTCAACACCGGAGGTCTTGCAATACGACGTCCTCATTTCACCCCATCATTGTTCCTGGCATTCACTTTCCCACGACAGCTGGTCAGAGAAGGGCCGTGATGGCGAGGTCTCCAAAGATGCTCGCTCGGCCCTTTCGCAAGCAAACGACGGCGCGATCATTCTGGCAAGCAGCAAAGAAATTGAGGACGACGACAGTGACCCACCCTGTATCGGTGCGAAGGAAGAGTACGAAGACATTCTAAGCAGCAATGGGACCGATGGAGATTTCAGGTGCCTTGCCGAAGAAAATGGCGACAAGCCTTTCAAACTAGAGATCACGGAACACGGACCCAAACCTGCAGCGCTCGCGGTCGCCGCAGTCATGTCGACGTCAACGGCAATCGGCGTTGAGGCACAGGCCCATGGTTGCAGAAACAAAGATAGCTGATGGTCGGCCTGTGTCGCCAACCGATCAACCTCAAGCTCTCCCGGCTGCGATCGCGCGGGCAATACGGTCGTTAGATAAACACCCGCAGATTCTGGAAATCGACATCGGTGAGCGAGAGAAAGACACTGATCCCGTCGTCGTCACACTCCAGATCAAAACTGAGCTGCCAACACGATGGAAAGGCTTGAGTCCGCATGGTGTGAAGCGGGTTGAACCCGTCGTACTGACTTTTCCAATTTCATACCCGGTGTTCGCTCCGCGCCCCACTCTGCGAATGGACTTCCCGAGATGGCACCCGCATCTGCAACCTGGCTCTGAATCAGAACCCCCGGAGCCCTGCCTTGTCTTTGGATCGCCTCGGGAGCTGATCCAAACCAGCGGCGGCATCTTGGCGCTGCTTCAACAGCTCCTGGATTGGCTGGATCGCGCGGCCATGCTGAAACTCAACGATCCGAAACACGGCTGGGAATTCGTACGACGCGACCACCTTGATGATATAGTTGTTAGTGACTCGTCTAAAATCCGCAAATTGGTGGGCCGTAAACACGGGGGCTCTTGGCATCGCACCTTTGTGCTAGCAGAAACCAACGATGACACCGTCACATATCGCGTGAGCTTGCAAGCCGACAAGAAGGCCACGATCGACGACCCTACCATTGAATCGCTTCGGCATTTCAAAAAAGAGAAGAACGAATGGACTGGTCTCAGCCTTGGACTGATTGCCTGGCCAGGCCGCCTTCCAAACGGGCAACCGTTTGTCTGCGACACCTACTATCCGGAGACCGTGTCAAACGTCAAAGAGCTCTTTGATCGCGCCGAACTCTACGGATGTCGGAAGGCGCTGGACACCAAGCTGAAGTGGCTTCGCCGAAAGCTCGCATCCTTCGAGATCAAGCGCACTTTGCCGATTTCCATAGTCCTCATTGCAAGGCGGCCGTTTAACCTGATTGGCCAGGCCTCTGCACTTGAGGTTTGCCCCTATCTTATCGAATGCCAGTCCGCTGAAGATTTGAAGCCCACGTCGACTTCAAGGGTTCGCCTCGCGGGACATAGAGAAACGATTTCAGTAGATGTGTTGCGGCGCACGTCCGGTTCAGACGCCAAGACCGAATGGTTGCCCTGGACGCTTTTGGGAAGCGGAAGTCTCGGCTCCAAAGTCGCAATGCATCTTGGCCGAGCAGGTCACGGACCCGATGTTGTCATCGACAATGACCGCTTGGAACCTCACAATTTTGCGCGTCATACCTCAATCCCGGTCTCGGCGGAGTTGGATTCAATGTTCTACTCGCCAAAGGCCCATGATTTGGCGCTCGATCTGAAGAAACTTTCTCAGAACCCTTTCAGCTACAACCTCGATGCCAACGTGGTTCTGCGCTCAAAGGCCGTTCGCGACAAGTTCAAATTGTCGAAGACCAAAGCGATCATCAATACGACCGCTTCAGCTGTCCTTCGAGAGACGATCAGTGCCGTAAAATGGCCAAAGGGAAAATGCCCCCGTCTCATCGACGCCAGTTTCATGGGAGATGCCGATGTCGGGTACTGTGCAATCGCCGGTGCCGATGCCAATCCAAATTGCGGTGACCTCGCGACTGAATTCTATCATGGGCTGCGATCAGACAGCGAGCTCCGAGGCAAGGTGATGGGGCACAGCCAGTCAGAAATAGCGATTGGTCAGGGTTGCTCCAGCATTTCCATGGTTGCTTCAGACGTGCGCTTGTCAATGCTGGCGGCTCCAATTGCAGCGCATGCGCAGGACGTTTTGTCCCAGAAGTCTGCGTCGGACTCCGGCCAACTTCGGATCGGTCGGATTTCCGAAGATGGGGTTTCTCAGGCTTGGACAACCACAGATGTCGCACCATACACAATTGTTTCCCGCGCCCATGACGAGGCTGTTGAATCGCGATTGGCTCGGCGCGTGACGACAGAGATCGATGCTGAGATAGCGCGGACGCCCGGGTCAGAGACCGGAGGCGTTTTGATTGGACGGTTCTCTGCCATTTCCAATGCATTTCACGTCGTCGACACTCTTCCTGCGCCGCCCGACAGCAAGTTCTCTGCCGAAGAGTTTGTTCTTGGAACCGAGGGCCTTAAAGATGCGTTGAAAGAGATCGCCGAAGAGTCAGGCAATACACTTTATGCACTTGGCACTTGGCATAACCATCTGCAGCCTTCGGGACCCTCCAATACAGATATTCATACGGCGGTTAAGCTTGCCATCGGGCAGCTCTTTCCCGTCCTGATGATCATACGCACCCCGAAAGGTTTTCATCAGCTGACGGCGGAGGCAATTGGTATCTCGTCCCGTCTACCCCAAAATTCAAAGAGCATATGAGAGGCGTTTTTATGGAGAAGATGTTTGGAATGGATCGTTATGATCGAAACGCAAGGCTGCACCCGGCGCTTTTAACATTGCTCCCGGCTTTCCTTTTCGTCTTTGTTTGGTTCCCTGAGGTTTGGACCCGGTGTGGCGCGATTGCTGCCTTTGTCGTAGCATCCGGCGTCTTGTATGCGTTGACACGGCTCGTGAGGAGGCTTGGACACGGAGTTGAGCGCAAGCTTGGCGAACGTGTCGGTCGACTTCATACAGCCAGACTGCTGTCCTTGGCAGATGGCCGACTCTCTGCATCCATGAAGGCAAGGTGCAGGGCCTACATAGAAACCAAGAGCGGCGTGCAACTGCCGTCCAAAGAGCAAGAAAAAAGTGATCCGAGATCAGCCGATGACGAGCGGCTGGTCGCCGTAAAATGGCTTCTTGACTACACCAGGCCAAAGGCCGCGGCGACGCTTCTGCTCGACGAGAACATCTCTTATGGCTTCGCCAGAAACCTATTGGGGTTGAAGCCATTTGGGCTCGCAATCTCCGGGCTAGTGTGCGCTGGATCGGTCTGGTTCCTAGCAGGCACTCCTTCCGGTTCTACGATGTTTATTTTAGGATCCGTTCTTTTCGGAGCGTCTCTGCTGGCGTTTGTCTTGTGGCTTCTGCTTGTCACTGAGATTTCGGTTGAGCGCGCCTCGCAGCTGTACGCAGAACGGATCCTTTCTTTGTGTTTGGAGAATCCCGATGCCGATCGTTAAGACGTTTTCAGTGGGTGATGGTGACACCTTCTATATTCGGCATGGCACCGACAATTTCACGATAATCGACTGCAATCTGGTTGAGGATCGCCGTGAGGAAATCGTTGATGAGATCATCGAGATGTCCAAAGGCAAAGACATTAGCAGGTTCATATCCACCCACCCTGACGACGACCATTTTCACGGTATCAAATACCTGGACGAGCGTAAGACAATCGTGAACTTCTACTGCGCCGAAAACGCTGCAACGAAAGACCCGGAGACAGATAGCTTCAAGCATTACAAGACGCTGCGGGACAGCGATAAGGCCTACAAGCTTTATAAGGGTTGTTCACGTTGCTGGATGAACAAAAGCGACGACCAGCGCAAAGCGTCGGGTATTAGCATTCTCTGGCCTGACATCGGAAATGCCAGTTACCAGGATGCCCTTAGTGCAGCAAATGATGGCGAGAGCCCCAACAACATCTCAATCATTGCGCACTATGCGATAAACGAAGGCGCGACGTTTTGTTGGTTTGGTGACCTGGAGACGTCCTTCATGGAAGACATCCATGACGACATCGACTTGCGCAGTTCGGCGATCATCTTTGCCCCCCATCACGGACGAAAGAGCGGTCGGCTGCCGCAATCCTGGTTGGATGATCTGAAGCCGAAGATCATCGTCGTCGGAGAGGCGCCGTCTGAACATCTCGAATATTATCGGAATTTCAACACGATCAAGCAGAACTCTGCAGGCGATGTCACGTTCGACTGTGATGGCTCAAAGGTCCACATCTACTGCTCAGCCAAAGCTTACTCCGAAAACTTCCTTGAAGATGAAAACATGCCAGATGCGCATGGAGGGTACTACATCGGAACTATAGTGCTTTGAGCGTAAGGTCGAACTATTGTGCAACCCTCAGTATTGTTCGAATTGTCAATCCAACGTCCGCTCAAGCAGAATGCTTAGCTCTTTTTGCGCCTTCAGCGAAGGTCTCCTTCCCTGAAGGTTTTTCGACGCGGGCCGCGGTGCGACGTTGGCGGCCATGAGGTGGCGGCCCGCGTTGACAAACCTCGGAAGGAGGAAGCCGTGGGGGTCTTGGATCGGGCTATGGGGAAAGAATGCGAACGGTTGAGGCGACGGTTGTGCCTGGGGTGCGGCGGGAGCTGTGCCAGATGCTTGGGGCTACCGTGATCTTTCTCAATGGCCCCGATTGCGATCTTGAAGTGGGCATTTTCGGGGAGACAAGTTGTGACGAGAAACGACAGCCGCACGCCGTCCGGACCGGGTCTGCGGTGGGCAGCCGGTGGTGTTCTCTGACAGACAACAGGCGATGTGTCATGCCGCCTGCTCCCTGGGTGGTGCGCGCGACATCGGTTTCTGGCCTCGTCGGAAGATCTCGATAATGCGCATGGGGCCGCCACAGCAGGGGCATGGCTCGCGCAGGGTGAGTGGAATGATCTCGGCCTCGGGTTCTGGCGCGACGGTCTGTTCAAGCTGTTGGACGCAAAGTAATGCGCGGATTTTTGTGATGTTGGCCCTGTGGGTCGAACTGGCCAGCAGGCCGTAGTGCCGGATGCGGTGGAAGCCGTCGGGCAGAACATGGATCAGGAAGCGCCGGATGAACTCGCATGTGGCCAGCCGCATGACCTTTTGTAAACGGTGCGAGCACCCCATCCATTTCCAGCCTTTTGCCCCTCGCAAGATTCTGATCTGATTTGCCGAGATCGGTAATTTGGAGGGTAGCACCAAATGGAGCAACATTTGTTAGGGGAGGCCCAA